>CAVSVU010000012.1:0-56133 GCA_963731515.1 uncultured Actinomycetes bacterium
CGCACACCGTCCGCTACCTCACCAGCCGCCTGACGGACGCCACGATCATCCTCCTCTCCGCCGGTACGCTCGGCATGATCGGCGCGTTCGCGACGCTCGGCCGCCGGCTCGCCCCCGCCGTGGTCGTCCTCGAAGACGTCGACCTCGTTGCCGAGGAGCGGTCGTACGGCCCGGGCGGCGGCGCGAGCCCCGTGCTCTTCGAGCTCATGAACGAGATGAGCGGGCTGGCCGAGGACGCAGACATCGCGTTCGTGCTGACGACGAACAGGCCCGACGTGCTCGAGCCGGCGCTGGCCGCGCGTCCGGGCCGGGTCGATCTCGCGGTCGAGATCCCGCTTCCGGACGGTGCGGCGCGAGAGAAGCTGATCGAGCTCTACGCGCGCGGCCTGGACTTCGAGGTCGCCGACCGCTCCGCGATCGTCGAGCGCACCGAAGGGGTGACCGCATCCTTCATCAAGGAGCTGCTCCGCAAGGCGGCGCTCACGGCAGTCGCGGACGGCCGGTCGAACGTCACCGACGCGGACGTCGGCTCGGCGTTGGACGAGCTGTTCGCGCACACCGGCGCGCTGACGAGGGCCCTCCTCGGAGTCCGCCCGGACGACGGCGCAGACGCGGGGTCGCGCTCGCACCCCGGCCGGGGCTGGATGGCCTTCCCCGGGATCGTCGGCCCGGGACCGGCGCCGTAGCTACCGGACCTCGCCCGGAGGCGTCGGTATCTCGTGCAACGTGCCGTACTCGTCGACGGTGACCCGAGTGACCTGGCCGGATCGTTCCAGCGTCGCGGTATCCGCGGTCTGCGAAACCACCGTCCACCCGGACCGCAGACGCTGCTCGACCTCGGCCAGCAGGATGGCCTGGCGCTCGGGCAGCGACTTCGGGGTCGCCACGGGCACCGCCGGGCTCGACTTGCCACGCCGGAACAACCAGATCATGCCGGCGATCAGCGCCACGATCACCGCTCCGATGAGCGCGTAGACCCACCCCGAGGCACCGCTGTCCGTCTCGGTCGGCTCCGTGCTCGGCGTCCCGGGAGCCAGGCCCAGCACCGTGGTTCCGGGCGACGTCGTGGTGGTCGTGACCGGCGGCGTGGTGGTCGTGACGGTCGACGTCGAGGGCGGCGTGAGGCCGCTTCCGCCGGAGCCGATGGCGCTCGAGAGGGCCGATCCCGCCTGGCCGTTGCCCGACCCGCAGCTCGCGGACGCGAAGCCGACGGTCGCGGTCGCGACGGCCAGCACCACCCAGGCCACGTGCACGGGTCGGACAACGCCCACGGCGGAGCTCCTACGACGTCCCGGTGGCGTCATGCCAGCGCACCATCAGCGCGTACAGCACGACCGCCGTCAGCCCGATCACGGTCAGCGACCACAACGGGTATCCGGAACTGCCGAGGAATCCGAGCTGCAGGAGGATGCTCAGGCTCGCGACCACGATCGCGACCCACCGCGCCCAGCTCGCGCCGGACAACAGACCGGCGCCGGTCAGCGCCAGAATGGCGCCCCAGATCAGCATGATCCAGCCCCACGTCTTGACGTTGAACAGGATGATCTGGTTGGCCGTGAAGACGTAATAGTGCTCGCGGATGATGGCGACAATGCCTTCGAACATGTCCACCACGCCGATGATGATCATCAGCCAGCCGGCGAACCCGATCCATCCACTCCAGGCGTTTCGCTCCATCGTGACCTCCTCGCGTCGGGTCGAGTCGGGTCACGCTAGCGGCTCGGGCGCGGCGGACGTCCCCCAAACGGGATGAGCGCCGCACTTCGCGATCCGGTCGCCGCGGCGGCTACCGGCCGCCCGCGCGACGGAACCGGCGGACGGCACGCGCGACCTGTTGGCGGGTCTGGCTGCGAGGCTCCGGGACGGCGGCGATATCCACCCGGCGCGAGAATGGGTCGACGCCCGCCACGTGCCCGAACGGGACGTCCACGGACGTGACGAGGAAGAGCCCGGTGGTGATCTTGATGCGGTCAGGCGGTCCATCGCCGTAGTCGGGCGTGACCGCGCTCAGCACGCCCACGCGCCCGTCCGGGCCGTCGACGCGGAACCCGACACCCGCGCGCAGCATCCCGGCCAGCCGGCGCGGCTCGTCACGCGCCGAGACGACGTCGGGCCCGGCGGCGAGCGTCGCCGACAGGGACGCAGCCTCCCCGGTTCGTGCTTTCGCGGTCATCGTTTCCACCTCGCTTCGGAGACGTCGGGAGACGGCCGCCGATGCGACGGCCGTCTCCCGCTCCACACGCTCGATCACTATCCGGCGACGACGACGTGGGCGGAAAGGCTCGCCGTCCATGGCGCCGGCGGCCCGTGGTCCACCGAGATCACCGTGCGCCACCACCCCTCGACAGTTGTCTTGACGCGGACGACGATCGTACACGTCGCCCCCGCCGCCAGCTGCGAGATCGTCTGCGGCGGACCGGCCCCGGTCTCCTGGATGCACGAGCCGCCCTGCACGTTGAACGCGTGTCCATGCCCACCGCGGATATGGATCGCGCCCAGCATCTGTGTCTTCCCCGTCCCGTTACGAAGCACAAGTGTGCGCGTCGGATGCTGTCCCGAGACGACGGTGTTGAAGTACGTCTTTCCCGGCTGGATCGCGTTCTTCGTGCTCGCCAATGCGGCGGTGGCAAGCACCGCCGTCGCGAACAGCGCGACCGCGATCGCAATCGTCCTTCTCTGCATGTATCTCCCTCCCTGGGTCGCACGCAGCAGAGCTCGGGGCAGGGGCTTGACCACGCCGACGGGGCCCTCACAGGCTTTTCCGACCCGTCCCAACCTCGGATCACGCCACGCTTCCCGTTCCGCGACGGAGCGTAGCCATCCGCGCGTGGCCCCGGCATCACCCGCACAGGACGAAGTGACAATGTCTTCCAGGAGCAGGCGCCACGCGGCGCTCAGGTAAGGTGCCGGTAGGCGATGAGGCCCGCCTGAACCGCCCTCTCCCGGGCTGATGGCTTCTACCGAGCACCAACCGGTGGAGGCCACCCACGACGACGAACTCCCAGTTTCGGAGCATCCTCTTTCCCGTCGGGGATCCGGATCTCCGGGTCGAGCCACCGGACTGTTTCCGGGATCTCAACCTGGATCAGGTGGTTGCGGCCGTGGTCGCCGGGCGCGACGAGTACGGCCTGGCGACGTACTTCCACACGCCGCTGACCTCGTTCGACGAGGTCGGCTACCGCCAGGACGTGTTTCGCGACCTCGCAGCCGGGCCGCTCCGGCGAGCGGTGTACGCCTTCGCAGAGGCGATGCGCAGGGTGCGCGCCTATCTCGCGCTGGCCGAGAAGCAGCAATACCGGCTCGAGAAGCAGCGATGGCTGCTGGACGCCGCGCTCGCCTACTGCGCCGCCGCGACGGCGCTCCGAGACGCCCTCGCCGAGCTCGACACCCGCTCCCGCGGGTTGCGATCGGTCCGCCTGTACCTGCGCCGGTACATCGCCTCGGATCGGTTTTCCCGGCTGGCCGGCGAGGCCCGGCGCGTCGCGGCGGCCCTGGACGGCGTCCGGTACACGGTTCGGATCAGGGGCGGCCGGGTGACCGTGGCCGCGTCTGCCGGTGAGGACGACCTCACGGTGGAGGTGGAGCGAACCTTCGCCCGCTTCCGCGAGGGCGCGGCCGAGAGCCACCTCGTGAAGACGCCCGACTCGGGTTCGATGGGCCACGTCGAGGCACAGATCGCCGAGCGCGTCGCGCGACTGTTTCCGGAGCAGTTCGGCGCGCTGGAGGGATTCTGCACCGACGACGCCGAGTTCCTCGATCCCGTGATCACGCGCTTCGATCGGGAGGTGCAGTTCTACCTCGCCTACCTCGAGCACGTGGAGAGGATTGGCGATCTTCCCCTCACGTACCCGACCCTGGTCGAGGAGTGGGACGAGACCCTGGTGGAGGGCGGCTGGGACATCGCCCTGGCCGGCGCGACTCGTTCGGGCACGTCCTCGCCGATCGTCCCGAACGGCTTCGCGCTCGAGGGGCCGGAGCGCGTCCTGGTGGTGACGGGCCCCAACCAGGGCGGCAAGACGACGTTCGCGCGGATGGTCGGCCAGCTGCACTACCTGGCGTCGCTCGGCGTGCCCGTGCCCGCCGCCGACGCGACCCTGGTCCTGACCGACGGTCTCTTCACGGTGTTCGGCCGGCGTGAGGACATCGCGACCCTCCGCGGCCGCCTCGACGAGGAGCTCGGGCAGCTGAGGACGATCCTCGAGGGGGCGACCGGGCGCAGCCTGATCCTCCTGAACGAGGTGTTTGCCTCGACGAGCGTCGCCGACGCCGTCTTCCTGGGCCGCGAGATCCTCGGCCGGATCACCGGGCTTGGGTGTGCAGCGGTCTGGGTGACGTTCGTGGACGAGCTCGCGAGCTTCGGCGAGCGGACGGTCAGCATGGTGGCGGGCGTCGAACCGGACGATCCCACCGCCCGGACGTTTGCGATCGCCCGTCGGCCTGCGGACGGGCGCGCGTACGCCTGGGCGATCGCCGGGAAGTACGGGATCTCCTACGACGTGCTGAGACGGCGCGTGCACGCATGAACCCGCGCCTGATGCACCGAGATCGCGACGCTCCCTGGGGGACGCCCCTGCCGGATCACCTGGAGGCGCTCGAGCAGGATCTGGAGCTCGCCACGCTCCTCGACGCGATGGCGCAGGGCGATGCGTTCCTGCGCGATGTCGGACGCCATGCGCTGCTCTCGCACCTCCGCGATCCCGAGGACATTCGCTACCGGCAGGACGTCCTGGCCGACGCGCTCGCATACGAGCCGATGGTGCGGCAGCTCTATGCGCTGGCAGCTCGCGGCGTCGAGACCCGGCGCGACTCCCGCTTCTTCTGGTTTCGCGACTCGCCGGACTCGATCAGGCAGAAGTCGCTGGGCATGCTCCGCGTCCTGATCGCGATCCTGCGCGACGTCCGCCGGCTGGTCGAGCAGGAGGGTGACGGCTTCGCATCGGAGGGGTTCACGCGGCTGTTCGACACGCTGCGGCGAGACCTCGACGACGTCTATCTCGACACGGTCGCCCGGCAGCTGAGAGACCTCGGATTCGGCCGCGGCGCCCTGCTCCGGGGAGCGCTCGGCCGCGGCAACCGCGGCGCCGGGTACGTCCTTCGCCGCTCCCGGCCGCAGCGGCTGCTCGAGCGACTGAACCCGGCGGCGCACGGCGAGAGCTTCACGGTCGCCGACCGCGACGAGGCGGGCATGCAGACGCTCGCGGAGATCCGCGACCGAGGCACGGCCCGAGCCGCCGACGCGCTCGGCCAATCGACCGATCATGTGCTCGGCTTCTTCGCGGCGCTTCGCGCCGAGCTCGGCTTCTACCTCGGCTGCCTGAACCTCAGCGGCCAGCTCGCTGCGCGCGGCGTCGCAACGGCGCTGCCGGACGCACGTCCGCCCGTCGAATCGGCGCTCGCTGCGCGCGGACTGCGCGATGCGGCACTCCCGTTTCATCTGCCCGAGCCACCCGTCGCGAATGATGTGGAAGCCGACGGCAGCCGCATGCTGCTCGTCACCGGCGCCAACCAGGGAGGGAAGTCGACGTTCCTGCGGAGCGTGGGCCTGGCGCAGATGATGATGCAGGCGGGGATGTTCGTGTGCGCCGAGTCGTACCGGGCGAGCGTCTGCACCGGCATCTTCACCCACTTCAAACGCGAGGAGGACCGGACGATGACCCGCGGCCGGCTGGAGGAGGAGCTCGAGCGGATGAGCCGGATAGCCGACGAGATCCGGCCGGGCGCGCTCCTTCTCTGCAACGAGTCGTTCTCGGCGACCAACGAACGCGAAGGCTCCGAGATCGCACGCCAGGTCACCGGCGCGCTGATCGACGCCGGCGTGCGTGTCGGGTTCGTGACGCACCTCTACGACTTCGCGGCGAGCATGCAGGACGCCGCGGCGGCGTCGACCACGTTCCTGCGCGCCGAGCGGCGCGACGACGGCACCCGCACGTTCCGCATCGTTCCCGGCGAGCCGCGACCGACCAGCCATGGCGAGGACTCGTACCGGCGCATCTTTGCCGCCACGGCACCGTCGCCGGCCCGGCCGGCCGCAGGAAGGAGGGACGCAAATGCCGTTTGACCGGATCCTGGTGGCGATCGACGGCTCCCAGGGCGGGCAGCACGCCCTGAGAACAGCGATCGAGCTTGCCGAGCTCACCGGGGCGTCGGTCACCGCGCTCGCCGTCGAGGGGCCGCTCCCCGCGTACGCGGCCACCATCGGTGAGGTGGACGACGTCAAGCGCGAGAAGGACCGCTTCTTCGGCGCGGTCGCCGCCTCGGCCCGCGAGCAGGCAGACGCCGCGGGCGTCGCGCTCGACGTCGATGTCCGCCCCGGTCACGCGGCCGAGCTGATCACCCGCTACGCCCGCGACATGGACGCCGACCTGGTCGTCGTTGGCCACAAGGGCCACTTCCTCAACGACTACCTGCTCGGCTCCACCGCCGACCGCGTCGCCCACCACGCCCACTGCCCGGTCATGATCGTCAAGCCGATCCGGTAGGTCGGGCGCGGAGGCGGTCGGCCGAGACGATGTTGCCCTTCCGCTCGTAGAGCGAGACCGCCGTCCTGCGCTCGGCGGCCGCCTGGTCGCGCAGGCCTGCCAGGTCAAGCACTTCGGCGAGATCCGCCCTCGCGTCCGCCTGCCCGTTCAGGAAGTCGGTGCGATCCGCGATCGCGACCGCCTCGCGGGCAAGGGCCACGGCGTCGGAGTGGTCGCCTCGTTGCGCCAGCACGAGCGCGGCGGCGCGGCGCCAGGCGAACTGGGTGAACGCATCCCCGTCACCGCCGAGCTCGGCGGAGCGGCGTGCACACGCGTGCGCCTCGTCGAGCCTGCCGATCGCGAGGAGGGCATGGGCCCGTACAGCGGTCGCGGTGGACAGGAACCCCCTGTCGCCGAGCCGCTCGAGCTCGGCGCAACCTTCCTCCGCCAGTCGCGCCGCGGCGTCGGGGTCGCCGGCGAGCAGCTCGAACTCGGCCGCCTCGATGCCGGTCGTCACCGCCAGCTTGATGCCGCCGCCGCGATCGCGGAGCTCACGGCGGATCTCGGCCATCATGCTGCGACCCTGCTCGATGCTGCCCATCATGGTGAGCGTCCCGGCGCGATACATGCGCAGCCAGTGGTCACGCTCGGCCTCGGGACCCTGCCGGTCGAGCCAGTCGAGCACGGCCGGTGCGGCCATCGTTCCGTAGAAGCAGCAGCTCGAGCGCCAGTCGACGAACCGCTGGCTGAGACCGGCCCGGGCGGCGTGGTGCGCGGCGCGGTCGAAGGCCTCCAGGGCGGCGTCGAGCTTCCCACCGTTGAACGCGAGCTCGGCGAGGGCGTGCCGGGCGACGTAGAGCGGCACGTCCTGTCCGCACGCCTCGAGCAGCGGCAGTGCGTCTTCGAGCCGGGCCTCGAGCGCCTCCGCGGCGCCGTCCGGCTGGAACGCAAGCCGGAAGATGTCCCCCTGGAGCAACGCGGTCAGCTCCGCAACCCGGTCACCCGCGCCGGCGGCCCGCTCTGCGATCGACTCGGAGCTCCGCAGCGCCTCCTCGCGGTCACCCGTCCAGTAGAGCGCGTCGAGCAACTCCGTGTGCAGCCTGATGTCGGGATCACCCTGGCGCTCCAGCGCGGCTGCCCGCCCCAGCAGGCGGGCGGCGGCCGCGTTGTCCGACCGGTGCAGCGCCCGGCGGCCGGCGGCGGCGAGGTGCTGCCGCCCTCGTTCCGCAAGCTGCGGGTCGTCCGGCAGTCCGAGCTGTGCGCGGTAGAGGCAGGACTGCTCGACGTGATGTCCGACGAGCTCGTCCCGCTCCACGAGGTCGCCGCCACGCAGCTCGAGCCACGCCGCCAGACGCTCGTGCAGGTCGGCGCGGGCCGACTTGGCCAGCGCCTCGTACGCCGCGTCGCGGATCAGCAGGTGGTGAAACTGGAAGCCGTCGTCGCCCGCGATCTGCGCGGTGTGCGGCGCGATCAGCCCCTTGCGCACGAGCGAGGCGAGGCGCGGCGTGACGCGATCGTCGTCGGGCTCGAGCGCCTGTACGACCCCGCGGTGGAACAGCTCGCCCTCGACCGCGCCGCGCTCGAGCACGCGCCGCTCCTCCGGAGGGAGGCCGTCCAGCCGCGCGGCGAGCAGCGCCTGCAGCGTCGGCGGCACCCGCACCTGATCGCCTGACGCCTCCGCGACGGCGAGCATCTCCTCGACGAACAGCGGGTTGCCACCGGCGGCGTGTGCGATCCGGTCGCCGAGCTCGGAGCCTGCCCGGCCGGCCATCAGCTCGCGCACGCGCTCGGGAGGGAGCACGTCGACCCGCAGCGAGACCGGCCACGCCGGACGACTGTCGGTGAGCTCGGGCCGGGCGAGGCACAGGAGCAGGATCGGTGCGCCGGAGGAGAGCAGCCCGACATGCTCGATCAGGTCGAGGAGCGTCTCCTCCGCCCACTGGATGTCCTCCAGCAGCACCAGGAGCGGGTTCTCGGCGGCCGCCTGCTCGAGCGTCTTGCGAAAGGCCCACGCCAGCTCATCCGGCGACGTCGCGTCGGAAACCTCGCCGAGGAGGACGGCGACGGCCCGGGCTGCGGAGGCGTCGGGCGGTCGCACGCCCAGCTCCCTGAGCACCTCGACCACCGGGACGTAGGTGATCCCTTCGCCGTAGGGGAGGCAGCGGCCCCGAACGACGCGGGCATCGACGGCGGCGACGAACTCCCCGGCAAGGCGGGACTTGCCCACACCGGGCTCGCCGACCACGGTCACCAGCTCACACCGGCGCTCGTCCTTGACCCGGCGCCACGTTCGATCGAGCCACTCCAGCTCCCGCTCGCGGCCGACGAACGGTGCGGCGTCGCTGCGGCCGGCGGGCTCGCCCACCGACAGCAGCCGGTACGCGGGGACGGGGTCCGACTTGCCCTTGAGCACGAGCGGCTCGACCGCCTCCACCGCCGCCGCGCCGCCGGCCAGTTCGAGCGTCGGAGCGCCGATCAGCACCTCGCCGGGCGCCGCCGCCTGCTCCAGCCGGGCCGCAACGTTCACGGCGTCGCCGGTGGCCAGCCGCTCGGCCGTCCCGGTCACGACCTCGCCCGTCATCACGCCGATGCGGCCCTGGAGGCCGAGCGCCGGGATGGCGTCGCGCATCTCGGCGGCAGCGCGCACCGCGCGCAGGGCGTCGTCCTCATGGACGGTGGGATCGCCGAACACCGCCATCACGGCGTCCCCGATGAACTTCTCGACAGTCCCGCCGTGGCGCTCGACGATCCCGCGCATGTCGTCGAAGTACCGCCGCAGCAGCTCGCGCAGCGCCTCGGGATCGAGCCGCTCGCCCAGGGCCGTCGAGCCGCTCAGGTCGCAGAACACCACGGTGACCGTCTTGCGCCGATGCGGCGCCTCGTCGCGCATACGCGCGAGTCTAAATCGCCCCTCTATGCCCGCGCCGGGGCCTCGACCGACCAGATGAGCAGATCGAGGATTCTCACCTCGGTGACCACGTCCCCGCGACGCGCGAGGGCTCGCCGGACCGCCCGCAGCGGCACCGCATTCTCGTCCAGGTCGCGCTTGTAGCCGCGAGCGAGCGCGAGCCCGCGCTCCGCGAAGGGAGCCGGCGCTCCGAGGTCGTCGTCCGTCAGGTAGCTCTGGACGACGCTGTCGAGCATCGGGACCAGGGCGGGGCGCTTGCGGTGAAGCGTCTTCGTCGTCTTCGAGAGGCCAACGCCGCGGATGTCCGCGAACGCATCGAGGAGCTGACCCAGCGGCACCCAGGGCACCGAGCTCGTCGGTCCGGCGAGGGATGCACCGGGAGCGATCGCCCCCAGCGCTCGTTCGATCGTGCGGCGCCGATCCAGGATCGCGGTGATCTCCGCCGTCGAGATTCGTGCGCCGCCCCGGTTCGCCGCCCTGAGATCGGGCTCGCCGAACGACGCCGACGAGACGTCGGGAACGGTGAGGTGCCCGTACGCCTCGAGGAAGCCGAGCACGACGCTCAGGGGATCATCGATGCTGAACGCCGTTCCGGAGCACCACGGCCGGGATCGAGCTCTCGCGCACGGCCGAACCGTAGGCGACGATTGGGCGCGTCGTTGGTCGCTGGGCCTCGGGGTTCGGCCTCGACGGACGGAGGGTCCGGCAGGCGTAGACTTCACGTTGCGCCCGACACGTCCCATCTCGGTGCGCCCGGAGACCGGAGATCGTCCTCATCGACGTCCAGCTGCCAGATACGGATGGGTTCTCGCTCGCCTCGCAGATGGCTTCTGACCTCGGCGGCGCCCGGGTCGTGGCTGCGCTGGAGGTGCTCGGAGGATGAGCGGACGTCGGGCTGTCGAGGCCGAGCGGCTCCAGGCGGAGCTGCGCGCGCAGATCCAGGAGGCGAGCGCGTATGAGCGGCGCCTGCGCGACGTACTCGAAGGCGTGGACCTGCTCGCGGTGAGCACTGACCTCGACGGTCGTGTCACGTTCTGCAACCGGTACATGTGCGAGCTCACGGGGTGGACGCGGCAGGAGCTCCTCGGCCGTTTCTGGGCAGAAACATTCAACCCCCAGAGCACGATCGTCGAGCAGACCGCGGCGGGCAAGGTGGCCGATCATGAGGAGGCTCCGCTCGCCACCCGATCGGGCGAGCTTCGCGAGATCTCGTGGAGCACGACTCTCGACCGTGATGCGGACGGCAAGATCACCGGTGCCACCGGGATCGGGCAGGACGTGACGGAGCGGAACCGCGCAGTCGCCGATCTGCGCCGGCTCGCTCAGGAGCAGGCGGCCCTTCGCCGGGTAGCCACCTGCGTCGCGTCGGAGGTCGATCCTTCCCGCGTCTTCGACATCGTGGCCGAGGAGGTCGCGCGCCTGCTCGGCGGACGCTCGGCCAACGTCGTCCGGTTCGAGCCCGAGGCCAACGCGGGCATGATGGTGGGCGGTTGGAGCCGCGGCTTCCGCCCCCTCCCGATCGGCTCCCGGGTCGTGTTCGACGGTCCGACTGCAGTGGGACAGGTGAAACGGAGCAGGCACTCCGCTCGCGTCGATGACTACTCGAATGTCACCGGTGAGTTCGCTGCGCTGATCCGGAGCCTCGGAATCGACGCGTCGGTGGCGGCGCCGATCAGCGTCGGCGGTGAGCTCTGGGGCGCGGTCGTCGTGTCGACAACCCGCGACGCACCGCTTGCCTCGGACGCCGAAGCACGCATCGAGCAGTTCGCCGAGCTGGCCGCGCTCGGGCTGGCGAACGCCGAAGCGCGCGCGGAAGTGGCCGCTTCACGGGCTCGCGTAGTCGCTGCCGGGGACGCCGAGCGTCGCCGACTCGAGCGCAACCTCCATGACGGGGCCCAGCAGCAGCTGGTGACGCTCTCGCTCGCATTGCGCATGGCACGCTCGACGCTCGACGACGAGAGCGAGACCGCGGGCATGCTCGACAGCGCAAGCGACCAGCTGATGCAAGCACTCGCCGAGCTGCGAGAGCTCGCGCGAGGAATCCACCCCGCCATCCTCACCGACCAGGGTCTGCGTCCTGCAGTCAAGGCGCTGGCCGGGCGCTGTCCTGTGCCGATCGAGCTGTCGATCGACGTGCCGGACCATGTTCCGGCGCAGGTCGAGGCGACGGTGTACTACGTCGTCGCCGAGGCTCTCACGAACATCGCGAAGTATGCAGATGCCCAGAGCGCCCGCGTGAGTGTGTACTGCAATGATGCGCAGCTCACGGTCGAGGTGGCCGACGACGGCGTCGGAGGTGCCGATCGCAAGCTGGGGAGCGGGCTGAGCGGCCTCGCCGATCGGGTCAGTGCGCTTGGCGGGCGCCTTCGCGTCGTCAGCCCCGCCGGCCGCGGTACGACGGTGGTCGCGGATCTACCGGTCGCGGAGGCGCTGGACCCGAACCGGTCACGAGCGACCGGGGAGCCGAAGGGATGACCACGAGCGCCGGGTCATGCGGGCGCGAGCACGGACCGATGAGTGGAGTTATCCCTGGTGCTGTGGCGCCGGGCCGCGCAGTATGCAGCGCGGATCGTGGTGGCTGGCCACCTTGGTCAGCAGCACGTGCAGGGTCTCCTGCTCGTCCGCGTCCAGCGACGAGAGGAAGTCGTCCTCCAGGCGTTGCACGATTGCCCGCAGGTCGAGCAGCATGGAGTGGCCCGCGGGCGTCAGCTTGACCACGTGCCGGCGGCGATCGTCGGGGTCGCGCTTGCGGATCACGAGCTCGCGCTCCTCCAGCTCGTCCAGCAGCCGCACGATGAGGCTGCGGTCGTAGCCGAGCGCGTCGGCGATCTGGGCCTGCGTCTCGCGCGGATCCTCCTCGAGCAGGGCCAGGACGGCGTAGTGGAACGCGGACAGTCCGGAGCCCTCGAAGGCGGCGTGCGAGCGGTCCTTGGCCGCAAACCCGAGCCGTTTGAGCAGGAAGACACTGCTCGTGAGCAGCTCCTTGGGAGGGCCGGGAAGCGCTCGTGGAGCCGGATTCTGGGTGTCGGTCACGTCCATCTCCGTACGAAGTGTAGCGCACCCGATTGTTTTTGTGTGCTATCGTGGTGCTCGTCAACGATTCTTGGAGAAAATGAATGTTGCAGCCATCGATTACACAAGGCCAGTCCCGCCGCAAGGGGCTCGCCCTGGCGGTGATCGTGGCGGCGCAGTTCATGGTTGTGCTGGACATCGCCATCGTGAATGTCGCGCTGCCCGCGATCAAGGGCGACCTGCACTTCGCGCAGGAAAACCTGCAGTGGGTGATCAGCGCCTACGCCATCCTGTTCGGCGGAGTCCTGCTTCTGGGCGGGCGGCTGGCCGACGTGTTCGGCCGCCGTCGCGTGTTCATGGCGGGCCTCGGGCTGTTCTCGATCAGCTCGCTGCTGTGCGGCGCTTTCCTGGTCCGAGGGCTCGCTGATCGGCTTCCGTGCGATGCAGGGGCTGGGCGGCGCACTGTTCGCACCGGCCGGCCTGTCGATTCTCATGACCACCTTCGCCGAGGGCTCCGAGCGCAACCGCGCGCTGGGCATCTGGGGCGCGGCGTCCGGATCCGGCGGGGCGGCGGGCGTACTGCTCGGCGGGTTCCTGACCTCGTACCTGAGCTGGTCGTGGGTGTTCTTCATCAACGTGCCGGTCGGGATCGCGGTGATCGCCGCCGCGCCCGTGGTGCTGGCCGAGAGCCGCGGGCAGGAGCATCGCCACTTCGACGTCGCGGGGGCCACCTCGGTGACCTCCGGTGTGATGCTGCTGGTGTATGCGATGACCCGCGCCACGCAGGCGGGTTGGGGCAGCGCCGTCACGGTTTCGCTCCTGTTCGCGTCGGCCGTCCTGCTCGTCGCATTCGTCGTCATCGAGATGCGCTCGCCTGCGCCGCTCCTGCCGATGCGGATCTTCCGCAACCGGATGCTGTCAGGTGCGAATGCGACGGCCGCCATGATCGGCGCGATCGCGTTCTCGGAGTTCTTCCTGCTGACGCTCTACATGCAGCAGGTACTCGGGTACTCGGCAATCGAGACAGGCGTCGGCTTCGTCGCGGTCACGTTCACGATCATCGTGTTCTCGAATGTGGCTCAGACGCTGGTCACGCGCCTGGGCGTGCGTTCGGTGCTCACGGCCGGGCTGACGCTGGACGCCGTCGCACTGGTGTTGTTCACCCAGCTGCCGGTGCACGGGCACTACTTCTGGGATCTGTTCCCTGCCTTCCTGATCAGCGGAGTCGGGCTGGCGCTCTCGTTCGTGCCGGTGACGATCGCCGGGCTGGCGGGCGTCCAGAGGGCTGATGCGGGCGTCGCTTCGGGCCTGATCAACACCAGCCGCCAGGTCGGCGGAGCAGTGGGTCTGGCGGCGGTCACCACCATCGCGGCGTCGTATGCCGCCACGGGCTCCGGTGCCACCGGGCTCGCTCGGGTGGCAGCGGTCGACGGCGGCCTCACCGACGGCTTCCAGGCCGGGTTCGCCGTTCTGGCAGGCGCCGCCGTCATCGGAGCCCTGATCGCCGCCTCGATGCTGCGGCCCCGCCCCGAGGGCGCCGAGGTCGAGTCCCTGGCATCCCCGTCCACCACGCACCTCGAGGAGGCTGCCTGATGACCATGACGATGAACGACCCCAGCCGTTTCGAGCACCAGGGCATGCTGCTCGACCGCACGATCGACGACCTGCTGCTGCAGCTCCGCGGCCTGGTGCTGGTGGGCAAGGTGCTGGAACAGCGAGGCGCCTCCGCAGCGGAGGTCGAGGAGCACGTGCGCGAGGCCGATCGCGTGCGCGCAGAGCTGGCCCGCCTGATCGGCGACGACGGCCCACAACCGGCCGCCTGACCCATCCGTCCGCGAGCTCCCGATCCCTCACGCGAGGCCGATCGGGAGCTCGCGGCTGTTGACGACCGGCGTCTGGGCGGTCGTGCCGACATCCGCTTGACGCCGCATCGTCCACCGCGCATGTTGAGACGATGGTCCCCCGCGCCCATCGCGTGTCGATGCTCGTGCTTCCGGTCCTGCTCTGTGTCGTGGCCGCAGGCGGGGGTCAGGCGGCTGCTGCCACAGGGCGGCCGCTCTCGCTGCTGCCGGCGACCCGGTCTCATGTGCCGAACGGCGCGCATCTGCTGGGGGCCGTCTCGGCGGGAGCCCGGCTTCCGATCACGTTCCTGTTCAAGCCTCGCCATCCGGAGCTGCTCGCCGGCGTCGCGGCGCGCTCCCAGTCGCCGCTTTCGCCGGCGTCGGCTCGGTCGTTGTTTGCTCCGACGGCCGCGCAGATCGCCGCGGTGCGCAGCTATTTCGAAGCTCGCGGCTTCTCGTTCCAAGGCTCCAGCGGGCTGGCAGTCTCGTTCACCGCAACGTCTGATGCGGTTCATTCGGCGCTCGGAGTGTCGCTCGACCGGTACCGCGCGCTGAACGGCCGGACGTTCTATTCGGCGGGTCAGGCGGCGAGTGTGCCTGCCGAGATCGCGCCGTGGCTTGAGTCGATCGGCGGGCTCTCGACCGCCACTGAAGCACGGCCGCTGTCACAGCAGGCACCGGCCAGCATCGCCCCGGCCCGCGCCACTCCGCGCAGCACGGCCCCGACCGTCGCTCACGTCAGTACGCGGCCGAGGGCGGTCTCGCCGAATGCGGCGGCGGCGCACTGCCTCGGAGCGACCAACACCAAGTTGGCGTACAACGCCCTGCTTCCGGTCCAGCTCGCCTCCACGGGCGGCTACGACGCCCAGCCGCTCGTGGCCGCCGGGTATGGCGGCTATGACCAGACGATCGCGTTCCTCGAGTACAGCAACTACTACCCGTCGGACGTGAACACGTTCAAGAAGTGCTTCGGGATCTCCACCCCGGTCTACAACGTCCCCGTCAACGGCGGAACGAGCGACTATTCGAACAACGCCGAGGACGAGCTCGACGTCGAGGAGGCGCTGGGGGCGGCGCCGCATCTGGCCGCCGCCTACATGTACACCGCGCAGCAGTCGTCGTCGATCGCCGACATCATCAACCAGGTCGTCGCCGACCAGCCGGCCACGGATGTCCACGTCCTCTCGATCAGCTGGGGCCTGTGCGAGCCGGCCGCATCCGTCGGCGAGTTGAACGCCGAAGATAGCGCGCTCCAGCTCGCAGCGGCGAGCGGCATCAGCGTCTACGTCGCCGCCGGCGACTCGGGATCCGCCGACTGCGACACCGGCCACAACTCGACGAACCTGGGAATGCTCGCCGTCGACGATCCCGGATCGCAGCCCTACGCGACCGCTGTCGGCGGGACGCACTTGAACCTGGGCGCGTCCGGCGCGTCCCGCGAGACGGTCTGGAACGACCTCAACCTCGGCCAGCGCTGGGCCGGCGGCGGCGGGGTTTCGCAAGCGTGGACGATGCCTGGATACCAGTCGGCGGTGCTCTCCCCCGGCACCTATCTCCCGTGCGGCTCCTCATCCTGCCGCGCCGCGCCCGACATCGCCCTGAACGCGGACGTG
Organism: uncultured Actinomycetes bacterium; assembly: GCA_963731515.1. Taxonomy (GTDB): domain Bacteria; phylum Actinomycetota; class Thermoleophilia; order Gaiellales; family JAICJC01; genus JAICJC01. Next base: position 15,833 of record CAVSVU010000012.1, read on the forward strand.
TACAAGTCGCCGTTCGTGATCTACACCTGCCAGACTGGTGCGTTCTGCGGTGCCAGCGGCTGGTCTGCCTGGGGCGGCACGAGCGGAGCGGCACCGCTGATGGCCGGCTACACCGCGGACATCAACGAGTACTCCACCGAGAACGGCGGTGATCCGCTCGGATTCGCTAACCCGCTCCTCTACTCCGAATCGCAGACCGACGGCTTCCTCTTCCGCGACATCACGAGCGGGAACAACGACATCAGCGGCGGCTCGACATGGAGCGCCGCAAGCGGATACGACGTCGCCAGCGGCCTCGGATCGCCGGACGCGACCGAGCTCGGAATCGACGCTCTCAACTCCACCACGACACCGACCGTGACGCATGGGCAGGCATCCGCGTCCCTGATCCGGTATGGGAAGACGGTGACGTTGACCGGCACGGTCACCCAGGGCGGCACGCCGATCCAGAACGGACTCATCTGGCTCGTCGGTCACACCGGCGCCGGCTACCGCTACTGGAGCACGCACACCAATTCGAGCGGCGCCTGGAGACTCACCCTCTCGCGTGCGATCAACCAGCGGTTCTCCTGGTACGCCCAGTATCAGGGGGAAGCGGGGAGCCGGACGTCGTGGACGCCGACAAGGGCGATTGCGGTCATCCCGAAACTCTCGGCCAGCGCCGGCCTGAAACGTGTCAGCGGCATCTACCACGCGACCGCCAGGAAGTCGTTCGCAGTCTACGTCGTCTCCTCTCCTGCGATGGCGAAGGCGCCGATCGTCCTCCAGGCTCGGCGGCGTGGCGGCGTGTGGCGAACGACCACGACGGCGAAGACAAATACGCGCGGCCGGGCCGTCCTCCACGTCCACTTCTCGAAGCCGGGCCGCTGGTATCTACGGTGGGCGTATCACGGCGGCAAGCGCGCGCCGCACAGGTGGGCATCGGCGACGTCCCCGGCGCTCACCTTCGCTGTGCACTGAGCGATCCGCCGCGCTCGATGCCTTTGGTGGTTCAGGCCGACGCCAGCGCCTTGGCCTTGAGCGCGTCGTACTCCGCCTGGGTGATCGCGCCGCTGTCAAGCAGTTGCTTGGCCTTCTCGATGTCTGCCGCAGGGCTCGACGGCGAGGCGGAACGTATGCGCTCGTCCATCTGCCGCTGCTGTGCCTCCTGCTGCTTCAACGCGCGCTTCGTCATGCCGTCGTGATTGGCGATCAGATAGACGAACACGCCCAGGTAGGGAAGGACGATCACGAGAATGATCCAAAGCACCTTGGTGCCGCCGCCGGCGTCGTGCCTCCGGAAAAGGTCGGAGAAAACCGTGATCAGCAGCCAGAACCAGATGATCCACGCAAAGAACACCGCCATCGTCCAAAGGACAGACAGGAACGGTGGGTAGCTCGAGAGAACCGTCATTCATCAACTCCTCGTCCGCGCCGGCGACCACGCCGGCTGAGCCGACATCGGCACACACTCCCACGGCGCGTCGCTCAACGCAACCTCGGCGGGCAATCGCCCTGGCAATCGAGCGCGCCACGCGCGGTCGCACCGGCGCCCAGCCGCATAGACGACGGCAGGGCGCGGAAGAAGAAAGGAGGGGGGAGGCGCGCATCCAAGAATGCCGCTGTACGGCGTGGTTGAGCCGATCTCACGCGAGCCGGGCTCGCTCTTGATTCGAGCGTTCAGTGGCGCCTGCACGTTGCCGGGCCCGACGCCGTTCGATCGGTATGCATGGGCGGATATTGGGAATGCACGCCGATCCCCTGCTCCCAGGTCGTGAGGCGCCAGGAGGGCGCGCCAGGTCTACGGAGCGTCGACGGGAAGCGATGGCACCGCACCCTCGGCGCACTGGTCATGTCAGCGGCGCGAGGTCAGGATGGCGGACCGGGAAGCTCGAGGATCGCGACGAGCCCCGTGATCAGCAGCACCCCGCCCACCGAGACGAGGCCGATGCGGATGCCTCGTCGCGGGAAGTGGGTGCTGATGCCGACCAGGAACAGCACGCTGGCGAGGATGACGGTGGTGCGGACGTAATCGTCTTGGTTGCCGGCGGCCTTCTCGCCGGCGGCGAAGTACGCATCTGCGCTTGAGCCGAGCTGGGCCGACTGCGCCGCCCCCGGCGCGTGATACTGCGGCATCGCTTGTGGCCCGGCCGGCGCGTCCGGGTTCGTGAACGGGCGGGTCGCGATCCAGGCGGTGAATGCGGTCTGCAGCTCGGGAAGGAAGCGCTTTTGCGTGATGCGTTCGGCTGAGCGGTTCCCGCTGTAGTAGGCGCCCAGCCACGCGTTGAACGTGATCGCGTCGCCCACCCGGTAGGTGAGCGACTCCTGATAGGCGCGGTTGGCCTTGCTTCGGGTCGACGACGCCTTTGCCAGGTTGAGGGAAGACTCGGTCCCCCACTTGGCCGCCGAGTAGCCCGACCAGCCGGCAACCAGCGCCACCACGGAGAGCAGCACCGCCTCGATGATGGCGATGACGCGGTCGTGCCGGTCCTCGGCGTGCCCGGCGTGCTCGCCGATCTCCTTGCCGACCTCCGAGCTGGAAAGACCTTCTGGCATGATCGCAGGCTAGGACCGTGTGTCTTGCTACTGACCCTGGGGGTCGAGCGCGTCGGCTCTGAGGCGAGGCGGGTGCGCTCGTCGGCCACGCAGGCCAGTATCGGCGCGGACGGGAAGAAGCTCAGGCTGACGATGAGAGAAGCGGAACAGGCTGTTGCCCGTGCGCGCGGCTACCAGGGCCTGCCAGCACGCGATCGCGATCCATATCACCAGGAACGCACTCCACAGGATCGCCGAGCCAAGAACCGAAGCGAGAAGCATGCCCACTCCTTGGTGAGGGGAACGAAATCGCGTGCACGATCACACGGCATCGTCGTAGCGGGCATCACCCGGTGAGGATGAAGCCTGGTCGGCGTGGAAGGTGCCGGCGGCCTACGGACTCGCGTGGTCGAGTTACAGCCGCCGGCGGCTGTTGAGCTGATATCACGGGGTCGGCCGCCGCCGCAGCAATCCATAGCCCCCTGGCGGCAACGCGCGGCCCTCGCCAATCCGCTGGGTGGCATGGCGTGGGGGGCATCCCAGGCGAGTACGGTGGGGCGATGCCGCGAGATCTGGTGCAGCTCGTCCTGTACGCATTGCTGGCGGCGTTCAGCCCGCTTGCCTTCGCCGCCACCATGACTGTGATCCACTCCGGACGCCGACAGGCGCTCGGGTTCGGGATTGGATTCGTTGCAGCGCAGTTGCTGACCTGCTCGCTGGTAGTGAGCCTCGACTTCGCCGCCGTCGGCTCGACCAGCAGGGCCTACCCCGGTGTCCGTCCACCGCTTGCGCTGGCAGTCGCAGCTGTGCTGATCTGGCTCGCCGGCCGGGTTGATCGGCGGCCGCGGCCACCGAGGACGCAGGACGACTCCAACTCGCGCGCACACGCCCTGCTCGGTCGGCTCAGCCGGCTCGGATTCCTCGCCACGCTCGCCTCGGGAGCGCTGCTCGGCATCGGCGGACCCAAGCGCCTCGTGCTCACAATCCTTGCGGGTGTACTGATCACCGCCTCCGGCGTGCCTGGATCCGCCGAAGCGGAGCTGGTCGTCGTATATGTCGCGCTCGCAACCGCGCTCGTGTGGATGCCAGTGGTGTTCTCTCTCGTTCGTCGCGCCAAGACTGAGGCGCTCATGAAGGCTGCACAAGACGCCGCCAGCCGAAATCAGCCGGCTGTCACCATCTACGCGCTCCGAGGCGTGGCAGCGCTGCTCGTGATCGACGCGATCGGCATTCTCCTCGTGCACGGCGCATAGCGGCGCCCAAGCACGGCTATCCCCTGCTTCCGCTCGCCTTCGTCGGAATGGCCGCGCGTGTCGGAGGGCAGTTCTGGGCGGCCACGGCGAGAAATCTCCAGAAACTCATCTCGTCGGGATGAAGCGGGCAGGTCTTCGCTCCCGTAGACAGGCGTGATGCCCGAACGAGACGCAGGGGGGAGTCACGCGGCTAACCACCCACTGGCGTGTGCGATTCTCGTAGGCGGCGCACAGTCGTGAACGCGATGCCGGATTCGTCCGATCCCGGTGCTGTCATCCGAAGTCGGCAGTACCGAGTTCTGCTCGTGCTGGCGACGGTGGTCGGGCTGCTGGTGTCGGCGGCGTCGTGGTGCTTCCTCGAGGGTGTTCACGCGCTGCAGGTGTGGGTGTATGAACATCTGCCGGGCGACCTCGGATATCACACAGCGCCGGTATGGTGGCCGCTTCCGTGGGTGGCTCTTGCGGGACTGCTTACGGCATTCGCGGTTGTGCGGCTGCCCGGTCATGGCGGCCACATCCCCGCCGACGGACTCAAGGCGGCCGGCCCGCAGACCCGTCCGATCGACCTGCCGGGTGTCCTGCTTGCGGCGGTCGCAACCCTCGGCCTTGGACTCGTTCTGGGGCCGGAGGCGCCTTTGATCGCGCTCGGGATCGGACTGGGCTCCCTCGCGATGCGCCTCGTCAAGCGCGACGCACCCGACCAGGCGGTGGGCCTGATGGGCGCTGCGGGGAGCTTTGCGGCGGTCTCGTCGATCTTCGGGTCGCCGGTGATCGGCGCGGTGCTGGTGATCGAGGCGGCGGGGCTCGGCGGGCCGACGCTGCCGCTTGTGCTTCTGCCCGGCCTCTTGGCCGCCGGAGTCGGTTCGCTGGTTTTCATCGGGCTGGGCTCGTTCTCGGGCCTCAGCACGGCCGCCTGGTCGTTGAGCCCGTTCCCGCTGCCGGCGTTCGGAGGGCCCGGCTGGGCGGACTTCGGCTGGACGATCGTGCTGGCCGTCGCCGTTGCCGTCGCGGTGTTCGCGATGATGGAACTGGCTCGCTGGCTGAAGCGATTGGTCGATCAGCGTCCGTTTCACGTTCACGATCGCGGCGGGAGTCTGTGTCGGCGGCCTCGCAATCGCCTTCGCAGAGACGACGAGCCAGTCGCCTGACGCGGTGCTGTTCTCGGGCCAGGAGGCGCTGGGCTCGGTGTTCGGCCAGGCTACGGCCCTCTCGCTCTCGACGATCATGTTGCTGCTCCTCTTCAAAGGACTTGCCTGGTCGATCTCGTTGGGGAACTTCCGCGGGGGGTCCGTCTTCCCAGCGCTCTTCCTCGGCGTCGTCGCCGGGCTCGCGGCGCAGCACTTGCCCGGCTACGCCGAGACACAGGCGGTGGCCGCGCTCACCGGCGCCGCGGTCGTCTCCGCACTGCGACTGCCGCTCGCTTCGGTGATGATCGCGACCCTGCTTTCGGCCAAAGCCGGACTCGCCGTCGCCCCGCTGATCGTCGTTGCGGTCGCGGTCGCGTATCTCACCAGCGAGACGCTGACCGCGTTCGTCGACGCTCGCGTCGGCACCGGACCGGTGGTACCGCAGACAGATGAAACGGCGCCCGCCGCCGCGCCGTCATGAGTCTCAACCGACTTACCGCCCGCGGCGGGCCGGTGGCGAGCGGTTCTTCGACAGTGAAGGAGTTCAAATGCGTACACCAAACCTCGGCGGGATTCGGCGATTCGGCTCACGAGACCACGTGCGTGGTGTCTGGGTACCCGCGTCGATAGCCGTGATCGCCGCATTCGCGCTGGTCACGGCATCCGGCTGCGGTGGGAGCAGCAAGCCGGCGTACTGCTCTGACGTGAGCAGCCTCCAAGACTCTGTCAACGGGCTTCAGGGTTCCGTCTCAAGCGGTGGCGCCAGCGGTCTCGAGTCGCAGCTGAAGACCGTCCAGAGCGACACGAAATCGGTCGTGAACTCCGCGAAGTCCGACTTCCCGGATCAGACCGATGCCATCAAGTCGTCGGTCGACACACTCTCGAGCGCCATCGATACCCTCCCGGCGAATCCAACGGCCAGCCAGATCGCCGTGGTCGCGGCCGACACTACAAACGTGGCAAAGTCGGTCAAGAGCTTCGCGGATGCGACGGACTCGAAGTGCAGCTAACCGCTCGGCCGAGGACGCTGATCTAGAGTGTCCAGCCGCGCCTGGGGTCTGGTCGGCTAAGCGACGCGGGTGCGGTCGGAAACCATGTACGCCGCAATCAGCGCGAGCGGGAAGAAGAACAGGCTCAGGATGAAGTATCCCAGGAAGCTGTGCCCCTTGCGGGCGGCCACGCGAGCCGGCCAAAACGCGATCGCGATCCAGATCGCGAAGAACAGGATTCCGAGAATCACTGAACCGAAGAGCGAATCGAGCAGCATGTCTACCTCGCTTGACGGGAACGGCCAACCCTCATGCAGCGGGGCAGCACGGGCATCACCCGGATCGCATGAAGACCTGTGGCCGTGTCGGCGAGTTGAGCTCGCGGTCTCGCCGTGCGGCCCAGTGGCTCGTCAGGGTGATCCGCGAGCAGGAATCCGAACACCTTCTCGGTCACGAGCAACGTGATTCGTCCAACCGATCGCTGACCTTGTTTGCCCAGCGAAAGACGGCCGCGTCGAGGGCGAGCACCACCGCGAGATTGCCGACGACGACCGCGAACATGCCGAGCGAGACGGCGTCAGCCGACAGGGTCACGAGCGCGACGATCCCGGCAGGATTGCACAGGTACGGCACCGCCAGTGGGAACACGGCCACCTGCAGCGGATGAGTCATCCTCGAGGCCGATTCCGTTGCGAAGCAAGGATTGCCCTGGCCATGTCCCATGACTCGGGCTCGTGCCACCCGTAGCCCCGGGCAACGACACCGAGCCGGTCGTCAGACGATCGCGCGCGGCGAGGTCGTCGTCTCCGGCGGCGAGTTGCACGCGGAGCCCGGCCGGGGCCGGTTCGTCCGCCGCGAGCGGCCGGGGCGAGCGATACTGGCGCGGTGGACGAGCTCCTGCTCGAGGGCGCGGCCGTGCTGCCCGCGGCCGGCGCCGACTGGCTCGAGTCCGCGGCGGTGCTGGTGCGCCAGGGCCGGGTCGCCGAGCTGGGGCCGGCGGACGAGCTCCGCCGAAGCAACCCGGACGCCGAGCGGGCCGGCGGCGCCGACCGCCTCGTGATGCCCGGCCTCGTGAACGCCCACCAGCACGCCGAGGGCGTCTCGACGGCCCAGCTGGGGTTCCCGGACGAGCCGTTCGAGCCCTGGATGGTGCTGATGCACTCGCTGCCCACGGTTGAGCCGTACCTGACGACGCTCTACAAGTCGATGCTGATGCTGACGAGCGGCGTCACGACCCACGTGCACAGCCACTTTCCGGCAAAGGGCGGCTATGAGGGCTCGGAGGCGTATCTGGACGAGCTCGAGCACTCGTTGCGGGCCCACCGCGAGGCGGGCCTGCGGACGGCCTTCGCGCCGTACTGGCGCGACCGGGCCACGTTCGCGTACGACGACGACGACCGCTTTGCGGCGGCGCTGCCCGGCGACCTGGCGGGCGAGGTGCGGCGTCTGACCGGCACGCCGATCTCGAACGCGATCTACATCGAGGCGATCACGGAGCTGGCCCGCCGGCTCGACGGCGACCCGCTGATCGGGGTCCAGCTCTCGATCGCGGCGCCGCAGTGGGCCTCCGACGACCTGCTCGATGCGATCGGAGCCGCGGCGTCCGACCTCGGCCTTCAGATCCACATGCACGCGCTCGAGAGCCGTCGGCAGCGCGACTGGGGCGACGCGGCACACGGCGGGCGTGAGCTCCACCACCTGGCCGAGCGCGGCGTGCTCGGCGAGGGCACGACGATCGCCCACGGCGTGTATCTGCGCGACGCCGACATCGACCTGCTCGCCGAGCGGCGGGCGATGGTGGCGCACAACTGCTCGTCGAACCTGCGGCTGGCGTGCGGGATCGCGCCGGTGCGGCGGCTGGTGGCGAGGGGCGTCACCGTCGGTCTCGGCTCCGACGACATGGCGGTCGACGACGACGAGGACATGCTGGCCGAGGTGCGGATGGCGCACGTCGCCCAGCGGATCTGGGACGGCCCCGAGCCGCCGCTCGGCGCGCGCGACGTCCTGCGGCTCGCGTGGGAGGGCGGCGCCCGCATCGCGGGCCTGGAGGGATCGGTGGGCCGGCTCGAGCCGGGCTACCTCGCGGACGCGGTCGTGCTGGACCTGGCCGCCGTCCGCGGCGTCTTCGGCTCGCCGCGCCTGGCGTACGAGGATCTGGTGGTCGCGCGCGCCGGCCGCGGGCACGTGCGCGAGGTCGTGGTCGGCGGCCGGGTGCTGGTGCGCGACGGCGCGCCCGTCCATGTCGACATGGACGCGTTGGCCGCGGAGGTTGTCGAGGCCTCGCGGGCGGTCGAGGCGGGGCGCGACCCGGCCCGGCAGGCGTTCCTGGAGCGGCTGCGGCCGTGGGCGCTCCGGCACCCGCCGGCGTTCTGAATGGAGACCGCGTTCGTCGTCCGGGTGCCCGAGGCGGAGCACGCGATCGGAGCACATCGGCGGGCGCACACACGCCTGGCGCCGACGGCATGCCTGCCCACATCACCGCCCTCCGAGAGAGAGGGGGCGCGCATCCAGGAATGGCGCCGTACGGCCTCGTCATGCCGCCCGGTTGGCACGCGGGAGTCATGACCGCGGCCCATCCCACTGGCCGGGTTGCGTATTTTTGATCCAGGCATCCGGGATGAGCTTTCGCCCCTCGCGCCAATTGTTCTGACCCACGGCTTCCTCGAACCAGCTGTCAGGGAGGTTCGCGTGGTCACAGACGATGACCTGCATGTCGGGCGCGAGCTCCTCGACGAGAGTATGAATGAGGTGGAAAAGACGTAACACGGCGGCACGGTCGATCGAGGCCCTCTTGCAGGCGGTGGACCGCCTCTTGATTCAACATGACCCGGTGCTCCAGGCGGCTGAGAGCGTCGGGCTCCGCGGTACGCGCGGCGCCGAGAAAGTACTGGATTCGTCCGCGGGTAAAGGCTCGTTGTTCTTCGCGCGACCCCGCAGCGTCCTTCGGTGTACGCTCCCGACGTTCTCGCCCATTTCGCCGCCCAGGGGTACGGAGACTTCGAGTGGCTCGACCACCTGCGCTGGATCCGCAAGCCGATGCTCGTGATCGGCGGCCGCTTCGACCGGACGTGCACGCTCGCTCGGTCGGAGGAGATCCACCGCGAGGTGAAGGGCTCCGACCTGGTCGTGATCGAGAAGGCGGCCGACATGGCCCACGTCGAGCAGTCCAAGGCGTACATGGACGCCGGGCGCTGCTGGCTCATCGCCTAGGGCGTGCTGCCCGACCCGTCGGCAACGCCGGACTGAGCCGGCCGCGGCTGGCGGCGGCGGTCCTGACCGCCGTCTGCGGCCTTGTCCTGGCCGCGGGCGCGACGCCCGCGCTGGCCGACTCCCCGCTCGGCGCGATCGCCTTCGTCGGCCGCCTGCGCGGGCACGTCGGCGTCGCGCGCGGCATCATCGCCACCGTGGACGGCGGCCGCACGTGGCGCCTGGAGCACTACACGAGCCACCGTGTTCACGAGGTGCAGTTCCCGACGGCGCAGATCGGCTTCGCGCTCTCGCGGCGGGGCGTGCTGGCCACGACAGACGGCGGCGTCCGCTGGACCCACCGCGGGCTGCGCACCACGCTGGCGGAGGTGGACTTCCTGAACCGCCGGGTCGGCTGGGGCCTCGCTGAGACCGCGGCCGGGCTGCAGGTCGTGCGCACGCGCGACGGCGGCCGCACCTGGAAGGAGCGGGGCGAGCAGGCCCACTCGGTGTGCTTCACGACCGCGACGGTCGGCTGGATCGGGAAGGGCAGGAAGGTGCTCTTCACCCACGACGGCGGCGCCACCTGGCAGCTGCAGTTCACGCTCGCCCACAGGGCCGGCCAGGCCGTCGTGCACTGCACGCACGGTGGGAGCGTCTGGGCACTGTTCACCGACGGCGCAGCGACCAGCCACCAAGCGTATGCCGTCTACGCCAGCTTCGACGGCGGCGCGCACTGGCTTGCCGAGCTGGCCCAGTTCATCCACACCCCCCGCAAGGTACCGCGCATCGACGACTATCCCGGGCCGTTCGACGTCGTGTCCCCGCAGATCGCGAAGTTCATCGGCCTGTGCGTCGCCTGCGGCCGCGGCCGGCCGTCCCTCACCGCCACGGCCACGCACGGGCGGGTGTGGGTGCACCGCCGGATGTCCGTGCCGCGCGGGGTGGGCGACTACGCCGTCATGTTCGTGGACCGGCGACGGGGATGGGTGGCCGAGGCAAACGGGCGCATCACCCGCATCGCGCACACCGGCAACGCCGGCGTCACGTGGACGCTGCAATATCTGGGCTGACCGCGGCCTACGCGCCGGTTTCGAGTCGATCGCTCTCGATGAGTTATCCGCCGCAGGGGTGATCCGGTGCGAGGACGGACAGTGGCACGCCTGGCCCACAGGGACGAGCGAGCTTCATGAGGCCAGTACGGCTCAGCGTCGAGGGAACGGGCAGGCACTGACCTAGTCTCCGGGAAACCGTAGAAAGGGAGCTCGATGAGCGCTGACCCCCCTCGGCGAGTCAACATCGCATCGCCAGAGTTCAGATCCTCTCCCGACAACCCCGATGGCTTTCGGCCCCGCAGCGCGCGGATCGGCGCACTCGTCGGCGCGGCCACCACCGGGATGAGCGTGTACGAGCTACCACCCGGACAGGCCGTCTGCCCCTACCACTACGAGAACCCCGAGGAAGAGTGGCTCCTGGTGCTGGACGGGCGACCGACGCTGCGCCACCCGGGCGGCGAGGATGAACTGCAACCGTGGGACGTCGTGTTCTTCCCGTCAGGGCCTGCCGGCGCCCATGCCGTGCGAAACGACACGGACTCGACCACCCGCGTGCTGATGTTCTCCGACAGGAGCACCGTCGCAGCAACCGTGTATCCCGACAGCGCGAAGATCGCGATCTGGACCGGCAACGACGCCGACGACCTCATCGTCAAACAAACGAGCGGCGTGAGCTACTGGGAGGGCGAACAAGGCCGGCGGGAGTAAGCCCTCCGACCGGCGGACGCCGAAATCGCGTCCTCAAGCCTGACCGGTTGGGAAGTTGCGCCGGACCTCACGCCTGCGGAACGAGCATGTGGCTGTACCTGTGCATGAATGCGTCCGAGAGCGGGCGAGGGGAATCGAACCCTCGTCTGGAGCTTGGAAGGCTCTTGCTCTGCCATTGAGCTACGCCCGCGTGGGGTCACATGCTATCGCCGGGCGTGGCGGCGGCCTTTGGCCGGGCCGGCCGGCGGCGGCGCGCACGCGGCGCCGCGACCACATCTGCGAACGCGACTCGGGTGGTCTCGTAGACCTCGGCCGAGCCTGAGAGCGTCTCGCGCAGGAGCCCGCTCGACTGCAGCGCGTCCCGGTTGGCGGGATCGTCGTTGGCGATCTGGCGCTGCTCGTCGGACTCCCAGATCTGCATGAGCACGATGCCCCCTTCGGTCGGCGCCGTGACCTGGGCGGTCAGTCCGTCGGGCATGCCGAATACCTCGGCCAGCCGGTCGGACGCCTCCAGCAACCGCTCGGTCTTCCCTCGCATGTGCACGAGGACGAGCACGCTCATCGCAGCACGTCCTACGTCGTCGACGACGTCGAGGTGGTGCCGGTCGTCGTGACCGTCTCGGTCGTCGTCTCGGTGACGGTGAGTGTCGTGCCCGGGTCGGTGATGGTGGTCGGGATCGCGATCGTGGTCGTGTCGGTGCGGGTCTTCCCGGGCAGCTGGATGGTGGTCGTGTGCGTCGTTTGGACGACGGTCGTCCGGATCCGGGCGGGAAGATGCACGGTCGTCGCCGGTACGGAGACGACGCTGCCCTTGACGAGGACGGTCTGTGCCGGGACGCGCACCACGGCCGTGTGTTCACGGTGATCACCGTTGCCGGTCACGTGGAGCGTGCGGGTGGCCGCGGCGGCCGCCGCCGGAGCCGCCGACGACGCTGCCCAGCCAGACTCCGCCGGCGAACAGGGCCAGGATGACGGGCAGCCCGATCAGGAGCCGGTGCGGGTAGGCGCGCGGTCGCGGGCCGGTGAGCGCCGCGAAAACCGGTGGGGCACCTGTTGTGGGCGCCGGGGAGGCTGCGGCGCGGGCGGTGGCCGGGCTCGGCGGCGGACGTGCGACCACCTCGGCCCGGTGGCGGCAGCGGCGACTGCACCGGCGCCGGACCTTGCCGGCGGCGGTCGGTTCGGCGTCGGCGACGGTGCCGGGAAACGCCAGCCACAGCAGGAAGCGCAGGACGACGAACAGCAGCACACCGTTCGCCACCAGAATGGCGATGGCCAGAACGACCTTCGCGAAGATACCCACAGCGCCACCTACCCCGACTCGTGTCCACGGAACGGTACCCGAAAATCTCGGCCGTGGTGAAGCCCTTGTCACGTCCGTGTCAAATCTCCCGGCACCTGCGTCAGGCTCTCCAACCGCTGAATCGGCGCGGCTCGATCGCGATCACCGCGCCCTGCGGCGGGCGCCTCGGCGTACTGGGTGTAGGCCTGCGCAAGCGCTGCGAGCGCCCGGCCACGTTCGTCGGCATCGACCACGACACGGGCCTCGCCGTCGATGCGCACCCACCACAGGCGCGTCCAATCGTCGTCGTAGCGGTCGGCCAGGAGCGCGACCCGGGGCTCGGAGGCGATGTGCGCGAGCCGGGCCAGGGCGAGGGTGCGCTTCGGTTTGGCGTCGACGGCGGTGTAGACGATGCCGAAGGCGATCGCGAAGCAGACGGGGACGACGTGCGGCGCGCCGTCGCTGCGCACGGTGGCGAGCCGGGCCACGTCGGCCGTGGCAAAGAGCGCCCGCGCCTCGCCGGGGTCGAGCCGCACCCGCCGCTCACCGCCGCGCCGGCGCCGTGCGTACGCGGCGGCGAGCGCGGGCGCCAGGTAGGCGGGCAGGTTCTGCTCGCCCGCGAGCGTCGCCAGGAAGCCGCGGTCGTCGACGGCCGTCAGGCCGTCGAGCGTCGAGCGGGCCGAGCACCGTCGAGAGCGGCGGCTGTGCCGCCAGCATCCGCTCGCTCGGCGAGCACCGCGATCCCGCCGGCGGGGTCGGTGCGCAGGCGCTGTGGGTGTGCTCGATCTCGTCCAGTGCGAGCCTCGGGCCGGGCAGGCGCGGTTCCGGTGCGACGAGGCCCGGGACGGCCGCGACGACCGCCGGCTCGAGCGCGCGGGCCAGCTCGGGCAGGTTGCGCGAGCGCATCGTCGAGCGCGACCGCGCCTGTGCGAGGCTGACGAGCGCCACCTCGGGATCGGCTCCGGCGGCGGCGAAGTTGAGCAGGCGTGTGCGGCCTCCCACGCGTGACGGCTCGCCGTTCTGCGTGTACGGCGCCACCAGGTGCGGGCTGGCCCGCGCAGGCGACCCCGCCGATCATCACCAGGACGAGGTCGCGCTCCGTGGCGGCGATCAGCCCCGTGTAGGAGTCGGCCGCCGTGCCGCCGACCGCGATCAGGTCGGCGCGCTTGCCCGGCCTCGATCGATCCCGATCGCCGGTCCCAGCCGAGCATCTGCGCGGCCGTCGACGTCGCCATCGCCACGAGCTCGCGGTCGGTGAAGATCGGGCCGCCGGCGCTGCGTTGCGCGCTGTACGAGCCGGGCGACCTTCAGCTCGCCGAGCAGGTTCTTGCTGCCCGACGGCGACCAGTCGCGAGCCGAGGCCGATCGCGCACGCCGCTGGCCTTCATCTCGGCGACCTTCGCGGTGGCTGCCGTAGAGCAGCAGGTTCGAGAGCGGCGACCACACCATCGCCGCCGCCGTGCGCGGCGAAGATCGGCGATGTCCTCGCCGTGCAGGCCGACGCTGTGGATCCCGATCAGGTGGTCGGAGATCGCCCACGTCCCGTCGGGGAGCTGCAGCTCCTGGAAGTGGCGGCGGGCGGGTCGTCGGTGCCCTCGGCGAGGTGCAGCAGCAGCCGGTGGTCGCGCTCGAGCTCGGCCGCGAACGCGGTGACGTCCGGCGGCGGCGACGTCGGGGATCCGGCGTCGGCGTCGCGGCAGGGCGGGGTCGTCCGGCTCCTCGACGTTGCGCACGACGCCGCGGTAGAAGGCGGCGATGCCGGCGTTGCGAGTAGAGCGCGATGCCCTGGCTGGTCGTCACCCCGGCGACGAGGCACTTCGCCTCGACGTAGCGCACGAGCGCCGGCACGAGGCTGGGCGTCTTGCCGATCACCTGCATCGGCCCGCTGATCAGGCGGCGGTAGTCCGGTCCGGCCGACCACTGGCCGCGGTTGTCGAACGGCGCGCGGCACCTGCCAGAGCTGCAGGCAGTTGTAGCTCAGGTGGTTGTGCAGCTCGATCAGGCCCGGGTAGATCGTGCCCGCCGTGCGCACGCGGCGACCGCCTCGAAGCCCGCCGGGCGACGGCTCGCCGGCCGGGGCGACGGCGGCGATGTCGCTGCCGCGATGTAGACGACGCCGTCGGGAAGGACCGGTGCCCGCGCCGTCCATCGTGACGACGCGGCCCCTGATCGCCGCACGGCCTGCCGCGGGGGCGTTCACGGGGGAACACTAGTGGTGGGCCAGGACGCCCTTGCGTGCAGCCCTGCGCCCGCCCCCGGGGCGCGGTCGCCGGTGCCAGCGCCACCCGGGCGGCGGCCCGCCGCCGGGAGGCCCGGAGTCGGCGGACTCCGGCGGATCCGTCTCGGCGAGGTCGCGCAGGAGCAGCACGAGGATGGCGATCCCCGGCCATGCAGGCTCGCCACGACCGCGTAGATCCAGAGGTTGCTCAGCCGGCCCGGGCCGTCACGCCCGGGCCGTCGCCGCCGCCGTCACCGCCCGGGCCGCCGTCACCCCCGCCGTGGCCGTGACCGGGCTTGGGGCCGTGGCCGTGACCCGGCTTTGGGCCGGGGCCGGGTGGCGGCGGTGCGGCGACCGTCTGCGTCTCGTCACGGTGACCGGGTCGGTGACCGTCCGTGAGGCCGGTCACTGTGCGCACGACGGCGTTCGTGACGGTGTGCGTGACCGTCTCGGTGACGTCGTGTGCGCCGCGGCGTCGGTCGAGCCGGTGGGCGCCGGCGGTCGTCGTCACCGTCTCCACCGGAGCACGTGGCCCGTTGGCTCGTGCCCGGCTCGCACCCGCACGAGCAGGCCGAGCATGAGACATGCCAGAACCGCCGAGACGATCACGGCAAACCGGGTTGGACTGACACCCATCGGTCGCTACCCCCTTCTGCCCTGTCCCGCTACGATGCCGCGCGAACCCGGCCCGGGACGCTTCGAGGAGCCTACCCCACCCGGGCCGGTCGACCCATGGCATCGGCCATGTTCGGTTGATCCGGAACGCACGATCGAGGGCCGTGTCCAATGGACGAACAAGCTGGGGCTCAATGTCAGCTCGTTCCGAGGCCGATGGAGGGCGAGCATGCCAAGGGCGTACGGGCGCATGAGGTCACCGATTCTGATCACGGGCATGCACCGCTCCGGCGGGAGCTGGGTTGCCAAGATGATCGAGGGCGGCGGCGACGTCGTGCACGTGAACGAGCCGTTCAACCGCCGTCACCCTCCCGGGCTCACTCCCGGCATCCTGCGCGTGCCGCCGCCGCGGGCCTACCAGTACGTCGGGCCCCACAACGAGGCCGAGTACCTGCCCGGCTTCCGCGACATGCTGCAGCTGCGTTACGACCTGCCCGCCGAGCTGCGCGCGAACCGCGGGGTCTACGACCTGGCGAAGGCCGCCAAGTACATGACCGCGTTCACGTACGGCCGCGCCCGCGGGCTGCGGCCCCTGATCGACGACCCCTACATGGTCTTCGCCGCGGAGTGGCTGGCCGAGCGGCTCGACTGCCGCGTCGTCATGCTCGTGCGCCACCCGGCCGGGATCGTGTCGAGCCTGAAGCGGATCGGCACCGGCTGGAGCGACAACCTGCCCGACATCGCCTCCCAGCCGGAGCTGGTCGATCGCTACCTGGGCGCCTACGCCGCCGAGCTCGAGCGCGGCGGCCGGACAGCCGCTCGACCCGATCGCCCACGGCGCCCTGCTGTGGCTCCTGATCCACTCGGCGATCGCGCAGCAGGTCGATCGCCACCCGGAATTCATCGTCGTCCGCTACGAGGATCTCGCGACGAACCCGCTGGCCGGCTTCCGCGATCTGTACGAGCGGCTCGACCTGCCGTTCGACGAGCGCGCCCAGAAGGCTGTCGAGGCCGGCAGCATGGCCGGCCCGGCCGCGCGCCGAAATCCGTGGGGCCGGGTGGGGCTGGCGAAGACCGCCTTCCAGCCGATGGAGAGCAGCGCCAACGCCTGGGCCTGGCGCGACCGGCTGCCGCCGGCCGAGGCCGCCGCGGTGATCCACAAGGCCCGGCCCATCGCCCAGCGCTTCTACGACCCGGACGAGCTCGCGCTCGACCGCGAGCACGCCGCCTAGACCTCGCTCACACCGCGGGCTGTCACAGCCGGGCATCCGTCTCGTCTTGGGGGAAAGAACCGAGATGAGATGGAGGTACGACAATGCGAGTCTTTGTTGCAGGAGCGACCGGCGTTGTCGGCAGGCAGCTCGTCCCCCAGCTGGTGGAGGCGGGCCACACCGTCGTCGGAACCACGCGGTCGACGGTCGCGCAGGCGGCGTGGCTGCGGAAGCGGGCGCCGAGGCGGCCGTGATCGATCCGCTCGACCGCTCCGAGGTGATGACCGCGGTGATGCGAGCCGGCCCGATGTCGTCGTCACGAGCTGACGGCGCTTCGCGGCCGGCCGACCTGCGCCGGTTCGACCGCTCGTTCGCGGAGACGAACGAGCTGCGCACCCGCGGGACGGACCTCCTGCTGGAGGCCGCGCGGGCGGTCGGGGCGACCCGGTTCCTGGCGCAGAGCTACACCGGCTGGCCGAACCCCGCGAGGGCGGGCCGGTGAAGACCGAGGAGGATCCGCTCGACCCGACACCGCCGGAGGCATGCGGGAGTCGTTCGCGGCGATTCGCCACCTCGAACAGGTCGTGGCCGGCGCACAGGGGATCGAGGGGCTCGCGCTCCGCTACGGGGCGCTGTACGGGCCGGGGACGTCGATGGCCGAGGAGTACGCGGCACTGATCCGGCGGCGGAAGTTCCCGGTCATCGGCGACGGTGCCGCCGTGTGGTCGTTCGTCCACGTCGCGGACGCCGCGGCCGCGACGGTGGCCGCGCTCGACCACGGCGGGCCCGGCGTCTACAACATCGTCGACAACGATCCGGCCCCGGTCTCGGAGTGGCTTCCGTACTTCGCGGCCGTGCTGGGCGCGAAGCCGCCCCGGCACGTTCCCGCGTGGATCGGGCGGCTCGCCGCCGGGGAGGTCGGCGTCGTCATGATGACCGGGTCGCGCGGCTCGTCGAACGCGAAGGCGCGCCGCGAGCTGGGCTGGGAGCCGGCGCATCCGAGCTGGCGCTCCGGGTTCGCCGAGACGGCGGCCGGCGCCCCGCGCGTCCGGGCGCGAACCCACGAGCGATGACCGCGCAGGCGATACCCTCCGGACGCATGGGTCGCGCCTCCGGCCATGGCGACGACGTCGCCATCCGCACGTCCGGGCTCGGCAAGCGCTACGGCGCGACCGTCGCGCTCGCCGGGCTCGACCTCGCCGTCTCCGCCGGCGAGGTGTACGGATACCTGGGGCCGAACGGCGCGGGGAAGACCACCACGATCCGGCTCGTCCTCGGGCTGCAACGCCCGAGCGAGGGGGACGCGGCGATCTTCGGGATCGACGCCTGGCGCGACCCGGTCGAGGCGCATCGGCGGGTCGCCTTCGTGGCCGGCGAGCCGATGCTCTGGCCGGCGCTCACCGGCCTCGAGAGCCTCGAGTTCCTGAGCCGCCTGCGCGGAGGCGTCGACGAGGCGTACCGCCGGACGCTGATCGACCGGTTCGAGTTCGACCCGCGCAAGCGCGTGCGCGACTACTCCAAGGGCAACCGGCAGAAGATCCAGCTGATCGCCGCGTTCGCGGCCCGCCCCGACCTGCTCGTCCTGGACGAGCCGACGAGCGGCCTCGACCCGTTGATGGAGGCGGCCTTCCGCGACACGGTCGCCGAGGCCAAGGCGGCCGGACAGGCCGTGTTCCTCTCGTCGCACATCCTGAGCGAGGTCGAGGCGCTGTGCGACCGTGTCGGCATCCTCCGCGAGGGGCGGCTGGTCGAGGAGGGCACGCTCGCCGACCTGCGCCACCTGTCCGCGCGCGTCGTCGAGGCGACGTTCGACGGGCCTCCGCCCGACCTCGGTCCTGCCGGATGGCGTCACGTCGACGCCCGTCGGGCGAGAGCGCGGTGCGCTTCGACGTGCGCGGCCCGGTCGGCCCGCTGATCGACCGCCTGGCCGGCACGGGGCTGATCGCGCTGGTCAGCCGGGAGCCGACGCTCGAGGAGCTCTTCCTGGCCCACTACGACCGCGGCGGCGAGCATGCAGGGATCGCCCGCTAGCGCCGTCGTCCGGCACGCGCTGCGCGGCGAGCGGGTGCGCCTGGGCGTGATCGGGCTGATCGCGGTGCTCTACACGCTCGCGAACGTGGTCGGATACCGCCAGGCCTACCCGACCCATGCCGCGCGGGAGCAGTTCGCGCGGGCGTTCTCGGACAACATCGCCCTGCGCCTGTTCTACGGCGTCCCCCACGACCTGGCCAGCGTGGGCGGCTTCTTCGAGTTCCGGGCGATGGGGATGCTGGCCATCCTGGCGTCGGGCTGGGCGGTGTTCGCGGCCGTGCGCGCCCTGCGGGGCGAGGAGGACGCCGGCTGCTACGAGCTGATCCTGGCCGGGGCGATCGGGCGCGGCGGTACGGTGGTCGCCGTTCTGGCTGCCCTTGCGCTCGAGTGCTGCGGCCCTGTTCGCGCTGCTCTGGGTCGTCCTGCTCGTCTTCGCCGTCGGCTCCGGCGACATGACGGCTGCCCAGTCGGCGATGGTCTGCGCGGCCATCGCCGGGCCGGCCGCCGTATTCGCCGCCGCCGGAGCGCTCGCCTCCCAGCTCGCGCCCACGCGGCGCGCCGCCCAGGCCGGGGCGGGCTCGCGCTCGCCGTTGCGGTCTTCTTCCGCATCGCGGCCGACATCGGCCACGGCATCGGCTGGGTGCGCTGGATCTCGCCCATCGGGTGGGTGGAGCAGGTGCGGCCGGTCACCGGCGCGCGCCCGGCCGTCCTGCTTCTGTTCGCGGCCGCCGCGCCGCTCCTCGCCGCCGTCGCCGTGCTCGTCGCGCGCAACCGCGACCTGGGCGCGAGCGTGCTCTCGCGGCGGGCGACCGCCCGGTCGCGGACGGGCCTCCTCGGCTCTCCGGCGCAGGCCGCTCTGCGGGGTGAGCTGCCATCGCTGGCGGCGTGGGTCGCCGGCACGGGCCTCTTCGCGTTCGCGCTGGGGGCGTTCGCCCACAGCGTCGCTGAGGAGATGCGCAAGGTCACGATCCGGACGTACGGGCTCGACATCACCACGGCGGCGGGATACCTCGCCTGCCGTCTTCGGGATCTTCGCGATGGTGGTCGCGCTCTACGCGGTCAGCCACGTCGGCGGCCTCCGCGACGAGGAGTCGTCGGGGCGCTTCGAGACGATGTTCGCGCTGCCGGTCGCCCGGCGCTCGTGGTTCGGCGGGAGGCTGCTCGTCGCGGCCGCGGCGACGGCCCTGCTCTCCCTGGCGGTCGGCGTGCTTGCCTGGGCCGGCGCAGCCGTCACGAGCGGGGGCGTCGGGTTCGGCGCGATGGTGACGGCGGGCGCGAACTGCATCGCCGTCTCCGTGCTCTTCCTCACGCTCGGGGCGCTCGTGTTCGCATGGGCGCCGCGGCCGAGTCCCGGCGCGGCGTTCGCGCTCGTGGGCGTCGCGTTCCTGTGGGAGCTCGTCGGCGCGCTGGTGGGCGCGCCGTGGTGGCTGCTCACGATCTCGCCCTTCCATCACGTCACGCAGGCGCCGCTCGTCGCGGTCGACCGCCGCGGCACGGCCGTCATGCTGATCGTCGCCGCGGTGGCCGCGGCGGCGGCCGTCGAGCGCTTCGCCCGGCGCGACCTGCAGACCGGGTGAGCGTCAGCCGGCGGCGGCGCGGCGGCGGGCTTCGAGCCGCCGGCCGATGATCGCGATCGCGACGGCCGCGGCCGCGAGCTGCGCGGGGCTGAGACCGCCTGCGCGCGTGTGCGCCTCGCGGGACGCGAGCACCGCGCCGTAGGAGCGGTCGGAGAGAAGCGACCAGCGCGACCGGGCCGAGAGCATCGACCCCAAGGAGGCGAAGGAGCCGACCGACCAGGCCGAGCACGCGCTTCCGATCGACCCGACGGAGAGCACCGAGCCGACCGACCCGATCGAGAGTACAGAGCCGGTCGATGCGATCGAGAGCAGCGAGCGGTCGGAGCGGATCGACCAGCGTGACGTGGGCACGCCCGTAGTCCTAACGCACCGCGGTGAGGCCGCCGACCTGCGGACGCCGATCGGCCGGGCCGATGACCACGGGCGCCGCGCGGCGCAGCGTGAGCCCCACCGCGACGAGGGCGGCGGAGGCTCCGAGCAACGTGAGCAGCCCCTGGTCGACGATCGCCTGCGTCGTCGTGGTCAGGTAGGGCAGTGGCGTCAGCGTCGCCACCATGAGCAGGCCGGCCGTGCCCGCCGCGAGGCGGGGACGCTGGTCGAGCCCTCCGATCGCCAGGCCGACCAGGCCGAATCCGATCAGCGTGTACCCGAGCCCGACGAGCGGGACGAGGGCCGAGCTGTCGAGCAGGACGCCGAGGCGGGCGGCGATGACGAGCGCGCATCCGGCCGCGCCGGCCAGCGACGTCACCGCCGAGCTCTTCCAGGCCCGCGGGGCGCCGAGGAGCAGCCACGCCAGCAGGGGCAGGGCGAAGGCGATGATCACGATCCTGCCGGCGGTGAGGAGCCCCGTGCCGCCGATACCGAGCCCGAGGGGCGCGGACTCGATGACGAGGCCGGCCGCAAACGCACAGCCGGTGAGCACCCAGGTCGCGGGATGGGCGTCGCCGCGCGCGAACCTTGCGGACAGCACGTCGGCGGCGCGGGCCGCCCGCGCGAGCGCCCTCGGGCCGCCGTTGCCGGGCGGCGACGGCCGACCCCTCGCGGGTGACCACGAGGCTGAGGACGACGGCCGCGAGCGCCGGCGCGACCAGGAATCCGGCCCCCGAGAAGAGGGACGCGGCCGTGTTCTGGCTGCGTGGAGCGCGATGCCGGTGCGTACCGACCCGGTCCGGCGGCGGATCCAGCACAGCATGACGCCCTCGCAGGCGAACGGGATGAGCACGCCGGACACGCCGTGGAGGGAGGCCCACACGAGCGACGAGATCACCGCCGCCGGCCAGAAGCCGAAGCGCTGCCACAGGCCGGAGAGCAGGAACCCGCGCATCGAAAGCTCCTCCATCCAGGGCGCCGCGACGACCGCCATCCAGGTGAGGAGGAGGACCGCATACGTGTGGCGATGGTGCAGCGACACGTTCGTCGTGCCGCGCGCGCCGAGGGCGTCGCCGAGCGCCGTCAGGAGCGGCAGGAGCAGGATGATGAAGCCGAGCTGTGCGAGCACCGCGATGCCGACGCGGCTCGACCGGGCGCGGCCGATCACGGCCCCGGGCACGCCCCCGCGGGGGAACGCGATCCTCCCGGACAGCGCGATCGTGCCCACGCAGAGTGTGACGTTCGCCGCGATGGCGACCACTGCCATGACGAGGGTCCGGCCGCCGATCTCGGCCAGCAGAAACGCCGACACCTGCGACGCCAGGTAGAGCACCACGCACGCCGCGGCGGCCGCGACGAGCAGCCACCACCGCGCGGGCGCGCCCGCGCCGTCCGGCTCGGTGGTCGCTTCCAGGGCCATTACCCCACGATACGTGCGGGACGGCGCGGTCGGCTACTCCCCATTGGGGTTCGATGGGATGCCGGGCGCGGTGCCGGCGGTCACGAGCCCGAGCTCCACGGGAGCTCGCTCCAGGATTCCGGGCGCTCGACGCGCCAGCGGCCTCGCAACGGCGCGTTTGCCTCGGCGCCCGAGCTCGTGTCCCGCTCGACACTCGCGCCGTAGCGCAGGGCGACGTCGGAGCGCTTGTAGACGCGCCAGAAGGTGTCGTCGTTGAGGTCGCGGTTCCCGGCGCAGACGAGGACGCACGGACCATCGCCCGCTCCGACGAACGTGTGCGCTGCGCCGGGCGGGCAGTGCACGAAGTCCCAGGGGCGCAGGTGACGTTCCTGGTCCTCGATGATCAGGATGCATTCGCCCATCACGACGAGAAAGTCCTCCTGCACCGACTCCGCGTGGTACATGTCGGCGGGCCGTCCCGGCCGAAGGACGCGGAGGACGAATCCCGCGCCAGGCTTGACGTACTCGGTGAGATCCGGTCGACCGCGCAAGACGAAGTCGTCGGACTCGAAGATGCAGCAGGACTGCGTCGATCGTTGTTCATCCAGGCGGCGTCCCGGCGTTGACGACGAACCACCCCGCCGTCACGGGCGTAAGACCGGACTCGACCTGCTCGAGTCGTGCTTCTTCAATCATTGGAACCTCCCAGAACAGGCGCAATCATACGAGCGGGATTGGCGCCGCTCGCTCAGGGAGTCCTCGACGGCCTCATGTCAATTGACCGGGCGCGAACGTATGCTCGAGGCATGCCGAGCGCGGACGAGCCGGGGGTGGGGGCGGGCTCGGCCGTGCGGCTGCGCGGGGTCATGCGGCGGTTCGGCGACAAGGTCGCGGTGGCGGGCGTCGACCTCGATGTGCCGCACGGCTCGTTCTTCGGTCTCGTCGGACCGAACGGGGCCGGGAAGACGACCCTGCTCTCGATGACGACCGGCCTGTTGCGCCCCGACGCGGGCAGCATCGAGGTCGCCGGAGTCGAGGTCTGGAACGATCCGGCGGCGGCGAAGGCGCGGATCGGCGTCGTGCAGGACACGCCGGCGCTCTTCGACCGCCTGACCGGGAGCGAGCTGCTCGCCTTCTACGGCGCGCTGCGGCGACTCGATCCCGCCACCACGCGGGAGCGCAGCGAGGAGCTTCTGCGGGTGCTCGACCTGGCCGTCGACGCCGACCGGCTCGTCGTCGACTACAGCCTCGGAATGACCAAGAAGCTCGCGCTCGCCGCGGCGCTGCTGCACTCCCCGCGCGTCCTCTTCCTGGACGAGCCGTTCGGGGCGATCGACCCGGTCTCGACGAACGTGATCGAGCAGCTACTGCAGCGCTTCGTGGCGGGCGGCGGCACGATCGTGTTCTCGAGTCACGTGATGGACGTGGTCGAGCGGCTGTGCGACCGCGTCGCGGTGATCGTGCGCGGCCGGATCGTCGCGGCGGGAACGCAGGACGAGGTCGCGGCAGGCGACGACCTGCGCACGGCGTTCTTCAAGCTCGTCGGTGCGCGCGAGGATGTCGGCCTGGCGGAGCTCGGATGGCTTGGGTCTTCGTCCGACTGAAGTGGCGGCTGCTCGCGAACGCGGGCGCGTCAGGCCGCGAGGAGGCGCTCGGCTGGCTCGCGCGTGCCATCGGCCTGCTGCTCGCCGTGGTCGGCGCGGGCGACCTCGCGACCGCGCCCCGCCACGGCGGCGCCGGGCTCGTCGCGGTCTTCGTCGCGGTCGCCGTCGCCTGGATCATGCTCCCGCTGCTCATGGGGTCAGACCGCACGCTGGCCGTCGACCGGCTCGCGTCGCTACCGCTGCGGCGGCGCGACCTGGTGCTCGGCCTCTTCGCGGCGTCGCTCGTGGGTGCGCCGCCGCTCGCGACGCTCGTCTTCCTGTCCGGCGCGGTCTTCGCGTACGGGCACGGCGCGGCCGCGACGGTGCTCGCGGCCGCCGACGTGGTCGTCATGACGGCACTCGCGATCGCGGGCGGGCGCGCCGTCTCGGCCGGCCTCGCCGCCGCGGTGCACTCCCGGCGGGGGCGCGACCTCGCCTCCGTCGTGCTCGCGGTCGTCTCGGCTGGCGGGTACATCGCCTGGCGGGCTTCGGCGGCGCTCGCCGCCGAGGTGGACAGCCTCCGGCCGTCCCGCCTCACCGACGCGCTCTCGTGGACGCCGCCGGGCGCGCTCGCACGATCGATGGTCGACGCGCACGCCGGCGCGCTTCCGGCCGCAACCGGCCGGCTGGCCTACGGGATCGCGACGCTCGTCGTGGTGGGGTGGCTGTGGGCGCACGCCCTCGGGCGCCAGCTGACCAACCCGGCCGCGACCGCGCCCCGTGGAGGCGAGCGCCGCTCCGCGCGTACACCGCGCAGGCGCTTGAGCACACCGGGCGGCGGCGGTGTGGCTGAAGGATCTGCGCTACCTGTGGCGGACCCCGGTGCAGCGCGCGAACGTGATCACGGGCGTCGTCACCTCGGGCTTCGTGATGCTGCCGCTGCTGACGGCGCAGGTCGGACCTCCTCCCGTTCGCCGGGGCTGCGGTGGCCGTTCTTCCTCATGTCCAACCTGTCCGCGAATCTGTTCGGGGTCGACGGCGAGGGATTCGGGGCCTACGTGCTGACCGGCGTCGACCCGCGGACACTCCTGCGGTCGAAGGCCCTGGCCGTCGCGACGGTGGTGGGAGCGATCGCCGTGGTCGCCTGCGTCGCCGGGGCCGCCGTGTCGGGCGCGTGGGTGCGAGCTCGCGAGCGCGCTTCTCGTAACGGCGGCGGTGATCCTCGTGGCGGCGGGGACCGGGATGTTCGTGTCGGTGCGCTCGCCGTACGCGGTCGACATGACCACTCCGACGTTCGGCCGTGCCCGCCGCCCGCGCGGGAGCGGAAGCGCGGGAGTCGGAGTCGTCGCGCTCGTGTTCGAGGCGGTCGTGATCGGCGTGCTCGCCCTCGATCGTGGTGATCGGCAAGGACGCGCTCGGCGTCGGCACCCTGCCGGGCGCCGTCGTCGGGCTCGTCGCGGCGCTCGCGGTCGCGATCGGCGGCCTGCGGCTCGCGGCCGGGCATCTCGCGGCGCACCTGCCCGAGACGTTGCTCGCGCTCTCGCCGCGGCGCTGACGCCAAGACTACTCGCTCAGGAACTCCTCGACGAGCCGCGCGTAGTCGTCCGGCTCCTCGAGGTGGGCGCAGTGTGCGCTCTGCTCGAACACGTGCATGCGCGCGTCCTGGATCCCGCGGGTGATCGTCTCGGAGCACGACGGGGTGATCTCGTCGTAGCGGCCGCACGTCACGAGCGTCGGGACGTCGATGCGGCCCAGGTCGGCCGGTGCGGTCCCACTCCCGCAGCCGGCCGATGACGTCGAACTCGGTCGGGCCGTTCATGGTCAGGTAGACCTGGTTGCCCTCCATCTGCTCGCCCGAGAGCACCAGGGCCTCCGGCCACGGGTCGAGCCGGCACAGGTGGCGGTGGTAGAAGACCTCGACGGCGGCCTGGTAGTCGGGGTGGTCGTATTCCTCCTTCGCGCCGAGCTCGATCAGCGTCGTGCGGTGCGGCTCGGGCAGCTGCTCGATCAGGCCGCGGGCGCCGGCCATGAACTCGGGGATGCTCGCCGAGGTGCTCGCGAGCACGAGCCGCTCGACGCCGGTCGTGCCCCGCGTCATGTACTCGATCGAGAGCCATCCGCCCCACGACTGGCCGAGCAGGTGGCAGCGCCCGAGCCCGAGGGCCGCGCGCACCTGGTCGACCTCCTCGACCGCCCGGTCGACCGTCCACAGGGACGCGTCGTCGGGGCGATCCGAGCGGCCGCAGCCGAGCTGGTCGTACACGACCACCGGCCGGTGGTCGGCGAGCCGCTCGGCGAGCGGGATCATGTAGTAGCTGGCGGCGCCCGGGCCGCCGTGCAGGAGCAGGACGGGCGGGCCCTCGCTGGGCCCGAGCCTGGCGGTCCAGACGCTCCCGCCCGTGACCTCGACGCGCCGCTCCTCGGCCTCCTCGATCCTCATCGCGGCGACATTACAGGAGATATCGCCGCGAGTAGGCGACCTCGGCGACAGGCGCGCAGGTGACCGGCTCGCCGTCGAGCGTCACGGTCTCCGCCGCCGGGTCGACGACGATCGTGCCGATGCGGCTGTTGCCGACCATGTCTGCCGCGGTGAGCTCGCGGCAGTCCGACACCCGTGCCCGCTCGCGGGTCGTGGGCAGGTCGGCGGCCATGGCCGCGCCGGCCAGGAACGCGAGCGAGACCTGTCCCGGCGCCGCGCCCGTCCCCGCGATCTGGGGCCCGACCCGGACGGGCTCGGTCATCATCGTCGTCGCGCCGCCGGCGCCCGACGCGCCCCAGGCCGGCATCCCGGCCTTGAGGACGAGCTCGGGCCGCACCGGGAAGAGGTCGGGCGCCACATGACGAGGTCGGCGAGGCAGCCCTCGCGCAGCGAGCCGACGTGCGCCGCCAGGCCGTGCGCGATCGCCGGGTTCACGGTCACCTTCGCCAGGTAGCGCAGCACCCGCTCGTTGTCGTCCGCGCGCCCCGCCGCCGCGCTGGGCCTTCATCGCGGCGGCGCACTGGAACGCCCGCCGGACCGTCTCGCTGATCCGGCCCATGCCCTGGGAGTCGGACGAGAGGATCGGGATCACGCCGAGGTCGTGCAGCACGGTCTCGGCGGCCATCGTCCACGCCCGCACCCGGGCCCGCAGGATGGCGGCGTCGCCGGCCCGGGCGCCGGGCTCGAGCAGGTGCACGGCTGCGACCATCGCCAGGTGCTCGGCCTCGGCGCCGACCCCGAACGGCACCGTCGGATTGGTGGACGAGGTCAGGAGGCGCTCCCGGCCCGCCAGGCTGAGCAGGTCGGGCGCGTGGCCGCCGCCGACGCCTTCGATGTGGTAGAGGTGCGCCGTCCGGCCCTCGAGCACGCGGGCGGTGTCGGCCGCGCGCAGGGCCTCGTTCAGGCCGTCGGTGTGGATGGCGAGCTGGACGTCGTGGCGATCGGCGACGTCGAGGGCGCAGCGCAGCTGCTCGGGCCCGGCGGCGACGTCCTCGTGGATCTTGAGCCCGGCCCCGCCGGCGGCGAGCGACTCCTCGACGCCCTCCGGCCGCGACGCCGACGCCCGCACCAGGAAGGCGACGTTCAGCGGCGTCTCCTCGAGCGCCGCCCAGGCGACACGCAGGCCGGCGGCCGGGTTCGCGCCCAGGTTCCAGATGGGTCCGTAGTCCTGCGCGACAAGGGTCGTGACGCCGCCGGCGAGGGCCGCCTCGCCGAGCTGTGGCGAGAGCCAGTGCATGTGGCAGTCGACCGCGCCCGGCGTGATCACCATCCCGCGGGCGTCGAGGAGCGCGGTCTGCGAGTCGAGGACGACGTCGATCCCGTCCATCGTGTCGGGGTTGCCGGCCCGGCCGATCGCGCATACGCGCCCGCCCCGGATGCCGAGCGACGTCCGGCGGATGCCGAGTGCCGGGTCGAGCACCAGGCCGCCGACGACCGCGATGTCGACGCCGCCGCGCTCGGCCCTCACGCCCAGGCCGTCGCGGTGGGTGCCGCCCCACCCGGGCACGATCTCGTCCGGGCCGCCGGCATCGTCGCGCTCCGGCGTCACCCAGAGGTCGCCGTCGCCGAGCGCGACCCGCTCATCGGCCGGCATCGGCATACCCTCGCTCGCGGGCCAGCTCGAGCGCCGCATCGATCGCACCGGGCGCGTCCAGCGCCCCGTCGACCAGGCCGCCGTGGCCGCGGATCACGCGCGCCCCGCCGAACGGCACCAGCCGCACCTCGCGGGCCTCGCCCGGCGGGAAGACGACCTTCGCCCCCGGCGCGACGGCCAGCCGCATGCCCCAGGCGGCGCGGCGGTCGAAGCGCAGCTCCCGATTCGTCTCGAAGAAGTGAAAGTGCGACGTGACCGCGATAGCCACCGGGGCCAGGTTCTCGACGCGAAGTGCCGCCGTCCGCGGCGAGCCAGGCCGGCGCGGGATCGCCGGTCAGGTCGGTCGGCCCGCCACGGCTGATCGGGTGGACGAGGACGACGAGGCGCGGCCCATCGGCGAACACCGGCTCGAGCTCGATGCGGTCGACCAGATCGGCCACCCCGTCCAACACGTCATCCGGGCCGAGCAGGCCGTAGGCGCGCCGCTCGACCTCGGCGTACGGGTGCCCGTCGCGGGCGAGCTCCATCGTCTCGTCGGCGATCAGCGCCGCCGCCTCGGCCTGGCTCAGCCGCAGGCCGCGGCCGCGCCGGCGCCTGGCGAGCTCGGCGGCCAGGAAGAGGCTCAGCCGCTCCTGCTCGGACGGCAGCAGCCTCATGCTGTGGCTGCCCGCACCCGCGCGGCCAGGCCGTCGACGTAGAGGTCGATCAGGAGCGAGAACCGGCGATCGGCATCGGTGATGGCGTAGTAGTCGGCGACGGCGACCATGTGGGGGAAGCGGTCGGTGGGAAGCGAGGCGATGTAGTCGCGCGCCATCTTCGCACCCTCGGCGAGGGCCGCGGCAGCCGCCTCGCCGTCCGGCTCGCCGGTCTCGTCCAGCGTGAAACCGTTCACGACCGAGAACAGCAGGTGGTGCCCGAGCACCGCGAGCTCGTCCGGCACGCCGCCCTCGCGCAGGACCGCGAGGATGCGCTCGCTGTAGCGCAGCGCGTTCGGCCCCATCGGGATGCGCCCGATCGAGATGCGGACGATGTCGCGGTGGCGCAGGATCGTCCGCCGCATGTCGTGGGCGACCTCCTTCAGCTGCTCCGCCCACCGCTCCGGCTCCGGGTCGGGGACGTGCTGCTCGCCGATCACCTCGTCGAGGACGAGGTCGAGAAGGCCGTCCTTGCTGCCCACGTGCCAGTAGAGCGATGCGGCCCCGGTGCCGAGCTCGTCAGCCACACGGCGCATGCTGAGCGCGTCGAGGCCGTCGCGGTCGAGCAGCTCGAGCGCCTTGCGCACGATCGCCTCGCGGGTGATCGGGTCGCGCCGTCGCCGCCGTCCTCGGTCGGGCGGAAGCCGCTGCCACGGGGGCGGGGGAATGGCCGGTTCGTCGGTCACGCATTGACACCCTATCAGTATTCGAACACTGTTTGCATAGAACGTCGTACCATGATAGAACACTGTTCGTTAAGACTTCCTTCCACTGGAGAAAATCCCATGCAACCCGCAACATCGCATCCGCCTGACGCCGCCTATCCGCGGCGCTGGCTCGCAGCCGCCGTGATGATCGTGGCCTCGACCGTCGACCTGATCGACGGCACCATCGTGAACGTCGCTCTGCCCACGATCCGCCGCGACCT
Organism: uncultured Actinomycetes bacterium; assembly: GCA_963731515.1. Taxonomy (GTDB): domain Bacteria; phylum Actinomycetota; class Thermoleophilia; order Gaiellales; family JAICJC01; genus JAICJC01. The sequence continues at coordinate 44,643 of CAVSVU010000012.1, forward strand.
GGGCGCGTCCGGCGCCCAGCTCGAGTGGGTCGTCTCGGCGTACATGCTCGCGTTCGCGGCCGCGCTGATCACGGCCGGTAGCCTGGGCGACCTGCTCGGGCGCAAGCGCCTGTTCCTGCTCGGCACCGCGGTCTTCGGCGCCGCCAGCCTCGGGGCGGGCGTGGCCCAGACCGCCAACGAGCTGATCGCCGCACGCGTCGTCCAGGGCGCCGCGGCGGCGACGATGTCGCCGCAGGTGCTCGCCACGTTCCGGGCGATGTTCGCCGGCAAGGAGCGCGGCGCCGCGTTCGGCGTCTACGGGGCGACCCTGGGGTTCGCCTCGGCGGTCGGGCTCATCCTCGGCGGCGTGCTCACCCAGGCGAACCTGTTCGGCTGGGGATGGCGCACCGTGTTCCTCGTGAACATCCCGATCGTCGTCGGATCGCTGATCGCCGCGGCGATCGTCGTCCCCGAGACGCGGGCGCGCTCCAACCGGCGGCCCGACCTGGCCGGCGCTGCCGTCCTGACCGCCGCGCTCGTGGCGGTCGTCTATCCGATCCTCGAGGGCCGGCGGCTGGGGTGGCCGGCGTGGGGGTGGGGATGCTGGCGGCGGGCGTCGTCGCGCTCGTCGCCCTGGCAGTCCGCGAGCAGCGGCTGCCGCGGCCCGGGGTGGCGCCGCTGCTACGGCCGCAGCTGCTGCGGAGGCCGGCGTTCACCGCCGGGCTGATCGTGCAGCTGGCGTTCTCGATCGGCATGCAGGGGTTCGCGATCGTGTTCGCCCTGTGGCTCCAGCTCGGACAGGGCTACTCGCCCCTCCGGGCCGGCCTGACGATGGTCGCGTTCAGCGTCGGCAGCTTCGTCGCCGCGCCGTTTGCGATCCCGCTCGCACAGCGGTGGGGGCGGCTGGTGCTGGCGGCCGGTGCGCTGCTGATGGCGGTCGGGCACGGCCGGGATCGCCGTCGGCGCTCACCACGTCGGCACCGGGAACGGCCCGTGGCCGCTCGTCCCCGGCCTGCTCGTGTCCGGCCTGGGGCTGGCCCTGCTCGTCATCCCGCTCGTGAACGTCGTCCTCGCCGCCGTGCCGGCGCACGCCGCCGGAGGCGCGTCGGGCCTCTTCGGCACCGCCCAGCAGATCGGCGGCGCGGTCGGGGTCGCCGTGATGGGGACGATCTTCTTCGGCGCCCTCGACCGCGGCTCGTTCAAGGCGGCCTACCTGGCCACGACGCCGTACCTGGTAGCGGTGTTCGTCGTCGCGGCCGTGCTCTGCCTGGCGCTGCCGGCGACCGCGGTCGGCGAGGAGGCGGCGCTCGACGCCGAGGACGAAGACCGCCCGGTCGCCCATCCGCTGCACGAGGGCATCGCCGCCTGACGCGGCCCATGGGGGCGCCGGCTCATGCGCCGGCGCCCCCGGAATATTGCGTTTGTGTTGTGTGAGGAGCGAACACCTGTGAAACGTCCGGCTGGGTGCCGATATCGACGGAGAGAACACGTGCCCCTGAACGCGAACGACGGAACCATGCTCACCAGCCTCACGAACCAGCTCGCCCTCATCGCCGCCGTCTACGGCGTCATCTCCTCGCTCTCTCCCATGCTCCAGATCGTCCGCATGCGCCGGGCCGGCTCGGCCGACAGCCTGTCGCGCAGCTACGTCATGATCGGCGCCGGGGGCTACATGATCTGGTTCATCTACGGCCTCTCCCTCGGCAACATGCCGCTGATCGTCTGCGACGCGATCGGCGCGGCGATGCAGCTGACCGTCCTCTGGTGGGCCTACCGGCTCGACGAGGGTCCGCGCGCGGCGTAACACACGCTTAGCAATCCGGCGCCGGGCGGTTGGTATTCTCGCTCGCGGCGAGGAGGCGGCGGATGCGCGTCGGACGAGCAGTTGGATGGGTCGCGGTGCTCCTGGCCACCATCGGCCCGATGGTGGCGAGCGCCTCTGGGGCGCCCGCGCACACGAGCCGGGTGGACCTCTCCAGCGGCGGGGTGCTCGGGAACACGGCCGTCGACGAGGGCGGGATCGCGATATCCGCGAACGGGAATCTGATCGCGTTCGCCTCGTCGGCCTCGAACCTCGTCCCGGGCGACACGAACGGCATGCGCGACGTCTTCGTGCGCAACCTGCGCACCGGCACGACCTCGCGGGTCGACGTCGGGCCCGGCGGCGTCCAGGCCAACGGCGACAGCTTCGGCCCGCTCGCCATCTCCGGCGACGGGCGTTTCGTCGCGTTCGAGTCCGACTCGTCCAACCTCGCGGCCGGCAGCGGCTGCACGCCGGGCCAGGCCCCCGACTGCCTCTTCATCCGCGACCGGCTGCACCACACGACCCGGGTCGTCAAGCGCATTCCGAACCCGGGGATCCTGGCGTTGTCCGAGCACGGCCGCTACCTGGTGGCCGCCGGCCTCGTGACGCCGCTCGAGCGGATCGACCTGCACACGAACACGGCCGTCGTCGTCAGCTGCTGCGGCCTCGGCAGCGACCTCAAGAACCTCGAGTTCGACGGCATGTCGCAGAACGCCAACCTGGTCGCGTTCGCGCTCGACGCCGGGCCGTCGGACCCCGCCCATTCCGGTGTGTTCCAGGTGTACGTGCGGAACATCGCCCGCCACACGACGACGCTCATCAGCAAGAGCGACGCCGGCGTGCCGGGCGACGCCGCCAGCCTCGGGGGAGCGATGTCGCCCGGCGGGCGGTACGTCTTCTTCACCTCGCAGGCGCGGAACCTGGTCGGGGGCGACACGAACGGCCACGCGGACGTCTTCGTGCGCGATCGCCGGCGCGGAACCACGCGCCGAATCGACGTCGGCATGCACGGCCAGCAGACGAACGGCGACTCGTTTGCGCTCGCGATGTCGGCGGGCGGGCGCTACCGCCTGTTCGAGTCGTGGGCGACGAACATCGTCCCCGGCGACACGAACCACGCGGCCGACCTCTTCGTCCGCGACCGCCGGACCGGGCGGACGGTCCGCGTCGACCTGACCGCCGCGGGCGGGCAGGCGAACCACGGCGTGGGCAACGCGGGGGACATCGGCGTGGCGATGACGCCTGGCGCCCGCTGGGTCGCCTTCGTGTCGCCGTCGACCAATCTGGTGGCTCCGGCGAGCGCGCTCGCGCACCTGTATCTGCGCGGCCCCCTCTACTGACCGCCGACCCAGGCCAGGATGCCGCGCCAGTGGTCGGCGAGCGCGTGACCGGCGCCGGGTACGAGCTCGAAGCGGGCGTTCGGGAGCCGCTCCCCGAGGTAGGCGCAGTGCGCCCGCGGGACGAGGACGTCGAGCTCGCCCTGCCAGAGCCGCGTCTCACAGGTCGCGTCTGAGAGCGGGAAGCCCCAGCCCGTCGCGAATGCCCGGTCGTCGTCGGCCCAGCCGCGCGATCCCTGGCGCACCGACTCGACGACCGACTCCCGGCCCAGCGCGCGTTGCTCTGGGCGGCGGAACACCTCCTGGTCGGCGGGCGGCAGGTGGGCGGCGAGCTCCTCGAGGAGCGCATCCGGGTCGCGTCGCACCTGGTCGACAAACGGCTGCAGGTAGGCGGCCAGCGCCTCCTCGGACTCGCGCGCCGCCGCGAACTCGTCCAGGTTGATCTGATCCATGCCCGTGAGGAAGTCGAAGTCCGGATCGTCCGACGGGGCGACGCCGACCACGATGCCGACCCGGGAGACGCGCCTGCCGAGGCGGGCCGAGCAGGCGAGCGCGTGCGGGCCGCCGCCGGATGTGCCCACCACCGCGAACCGCTCGATCCCGAGGTGATCCGTCAGGGCGGCGACGTCGGCCGCGGCATCGATCACCCGCCTGCCGGGCTGCGGGTCGGACTCGCCGTAGCCGGGCCGGTCGTACGTGATCATCCGCAGGCCCAGCTCGGCGAGCATGCCGTCCTCGTCCGGGTGCCGGTCGAGGCGCGATCCCGGCGTCCCATGGTGGCTCACGACGGGCGTCGCGCCCGGGTCGCCGTTGTCGCGGTAGGTCAGGCGGCGCCCGTCCGGCGTGCGCAGGTGCCCGGTACGCGGTGCCGGCATACGCGCGCCCCGGACCGCCATGAGCATCAGCAGTGGCTCGCCGTCGCCGACGACCTCGTGGTCGCCGTCGGCCGCCGATCAGCCGAACCAGATCGGCCATCTAGGGGTGGCGCTCGCGCTCTTTGGACGTCGCGTAGATCGCTGCACGGAACGCCGGGCGCGTGCGCAGGAGCTCTCCGAACCCGGCCTCGTCGACGACGCCGACGTCGACCGACGTCCGGGCGCGCACCGTGGCGTTGCGGGCGAGCGCGTAGCCGGGACCGGGGTCGATCGCCGCCAGCTCGCCGAAGAACTCGCCGTGGCCGAGCTCCGCGACCGGCTCGCCGTCACGGAGCGACGACGACCGTGCCCTGGAGGATGAGGAAGAAGTCGGTGCCGAGCTCGCCCTGGGTGACGATCGCGCTGCCCGGCGGGTACGACCGGCGCCGCAGCGCAGCGGCCACCGCGGTGCGGTCGTCGTCGTCCAGCCTCTCCAGCACCGGGCTCTCGGCGTCAACGCTCATCTGCCGTTGCAGAGACTATCGAAACGATCGGCACGATCGCCAGCGCGCCGAGAGGCTCAGTGCACGAGGGCCGCCGCGGTCGACACGACGAGGGCGACCGCGAGCGCGAGGTTCGCCCGCCGCGACCGGCCGGATCGCGCAGCATCGGGGCGAGCGATGCGCCGGCGAGCCAGCCAGGCGGTGTTGATGACGACGATCATCACGGCGAGGACGGCCATCTTGGTGCCGGCGTGCGACGGCGCGGCGCTCGCGAGCCGGACGCTGACGAAGACCGCGCCGATCGCGACCCACGCCTTCGGGTTGGCGACGCCGAGCAGCAGCCCGCCGGCGAGCGACGGTGCGGCGGCGCCGTGGCCGGCCCGCCTGCGAGCGGTGGCGCCGTCGCGATGTGGTAGGCGAGGTACAGGATGTACGCGACGGCGACGCGCGATCAGAACCGGGCGCTGCGCCGGGGACGCGCGAGCAGCGCCCCGGTGACGCCCGGCCGCGACGGCGAGCAGCACGACCGTCGTGCCCGCGATGATCCCGACCAGGTAGCGGGCGGAGCGGCGCACGCCGAACGCGACACCGGTCGCCGGTGAGGCTGATCGTCGCCGGGCCGGGGCTGCCCATGATCGCGAGCGATGTGAGCACGAGCGCGCAGAGCGCCGACCAGCGACGGATGCGATGGAGCAGTGCGAGGGTCATGCGTCTTTAGACTGGGTCGGTGCCGGAGACGCTATCCGGCCATCCGACACCGGCCGTCTTGAACGATCGTGCGGTCCGCGACGGCGACTCGATCCGCGTCGGCGCGGGCGCCGCCGGGATCGAGCGCGTCGAGGCGTTCTTCGGCGGCCGGGCGTTCTCGCCGCACCGGCACGACACCTACGCGCATCGGGGTGACGACCGCCGGGGTGCAGCAGTTCACGCTATCGCGGCGCCCGGCGCGGATCTGCCTGCCCGGGCAGCTCCATCTGCTGCACCCCGACGAGCTGCACGACGGCGGACCGGCGACCGCGGACGGCTTCGCCTACCGGATCCTCTACGTCGAGCCCGCGCTCGTGCAGGCGGCGCTCGGCGGGCGGCCGCTGCCGTTCGTCGGCCGAGCCGGTGCGCGACCCGTGTCGCCGCGACCGGCGGGCTGGTCGGGCTGCTCGCGGACATCGACGAGCCGCTCGACGAGCTCGCCGGCCGGTGGCGGCGACGCAGCGGTCGCCGACGCGCTCGAGGCGGCCGCCGGACGCACCGAGGCGGCGGCGCGATCGACGCTGGCGGCCGTGACGGCGCGTCCGCGAGCACCTGTCGGCCCATCCTGACCGAGGCGACGCCGGGCGCACGGACCTCGAGCGGATCGCCGGGCATCGACCGCTGGAGCGATCGCCCGCCACTTCCGGACGGCGTTCGGCACGAGCCCCGACCGCTACCGGCGCATGCGCCGCCTCGCGCTCGGCCCGCGACTCGCGATCGCCGCGGGCGCGCCGCTGGCCAGGGTGCCGCGGAGACGGCGGCTTCGCCGACCAGAGCCACATGACCCGCCACTTCACGCGCACGTACGGCCTCACGCCCGGGCGGTGGGCGGCGCTGACGGCGGCGTCCCGCTGAATCAGCGCGAGGCGGCCGGGGCGCGCCGGTCGGCGCCGCCGAACGCCGCCCACAGGCCGAGGCCGATGTAGAGCAGGCCGGTCATCCGCTGCCAGGGCAGCCGGCGGCGGCGCCGGGCGAGCAGTCGCGCCCGCAGTCGCCCCGACCCGATCGCGTAGGCGGAGTCCGACAGAAGCCCGATTGCCGTGAACGCGGCGCCCAGGATCAGCACCTGGAGCCAGGCCGGGCCCGCGCCGCGGTGGATGAACTGCGGGAACAGCGCGAGGAAGAAGAGCGCCACCTTCGGATTGCCGAGCTCGACCAGCACGCCCTGCCGGTAGGCGGGCCAGACGCTCGCCGGCGCTCCTCCGGGGGTTTCGGGCGTGAGCGTGTCATGGGCCCTTCGCAGCGCGACCACCCCGATCGCGCACAGGTAGGCGGCGCCTGCGTAGTGGATCGCGGAGAAGAGGACCTCCGACGAGGCGATCAGCGCCGAGAGCCCGACTGCGGTTGCGACCACGTAGGTGAGCGCGGCCGTGGCACAACCGCAGGCCCCGGCCACGGCGGCTCGGGGCCCGCTCTGGAGGCCGCGCCCGAGCACGTAGAGATTGCTCGGGCCGGGCACGACGATCACCCCGGTGGCGACCAGCAGGAAGACCGCGAGTGTCTCGGCCGACGGCACCGGCGCAGCATAGGCGGCGGCTGCGCGGCTGCCCGGGCGCGGCTCTGGTACGCTCGCGACCGGGAGCAGCGATGACCGGCGGCGATCGACCCACGGGAACCCTGACGCTCTTCTTCTCCGATATGGAGGGATCGACGCGGCTCGCCCGCGCGCTCGGGGACCGGTGGCCCGATCTGCTCGCCCGCCACCGCAAGGTGCTCCGCGAGGTGGTCGAATCAGAGGGCGGGACCGTCGTCGACTGCCAGGGCGACTCGATGTTCGCGGTCTTCGTCGCGGCCTCGGCCGGCGTCCGGGCCGCGTCCGAGGCCCAGCGGCGCATGGCGGCCGAGCGGTGGCCGGACGGTGTCGCCGTGCGCGTCCGCATCGGCGTCCACACCGGCGAGCCGGCACAGACGGTCGACGGCGGCTACGCGGGGGTCGACGTCTCCCACGCCGCCCGGCTGTGCGCGGCGGGCCACGGTGGCCAGGTGCTCCTGAGCGAGCCGGCCCGGCTGATTTCCGGCGCCGACACGATCAGCCTTGGCCCCGCCGCGCTCCCCGACATCGAGCCGCCGTCGGTCGTGCACCAGCTGGTCGATGACGGGCTCGGCGAGGAGTTCCCGCCGCTGCGCACGAACGCCCAGCCGCCGCCCGCGGAGCCGGAGCCCGACCGCGGCGACTTCGACCAGCGCATCGAGCGCGCCGCCGAGTCGTTCGAGCAGCGCCTGAACGACCAGATCGCCGACACTCTGGAGCGGGCGTTCCAGTGGTCGCCGGGGAAGCGGAAGCCGAAGGACCGCTAGCTACGTCGTTCCGTGGAACCACGGGGCGTATGAGATGCCGACGATCAGCCCCTCCGCGGAAAGCAGCCGGGCGACGGTCTGACCCCACGGCTCCTCGCGGGCGTCGTGCACCAGCTCGAAGCCGGCGCCGCGAAGCTCTGCGGCGGCGGCTGCGACCGCGCCCGGGTCCGCCACCTCGAACTCGACCGACGCCTGCGGCACGGTCACGTCCTGCGGCCACTCCGGGTTCCCGAAGCACGCCTGGGCCGCCTCGGCGAGTGGCCACACGCCGAAGTGCCTGGCGCCGTCGACGCGCTCGCTGTGGAAGTAGTCGCTGCCCTCGCTTGCCTCGAGGGGCAGGCCGAGCGCGTCGACGTAGAGCCCGCGGCTCCGGGCCGGGTCGGGTGTGATGACGGCGAAGCCGGCGATGAACTCGATGTTCATGGGGACCTCCGATCGTGTGTTCTCAAAGGCGGAGGCTAGGCCCGCCGGTCGCAGTGGGCGCTTGAACGAATCGGACGTCTTCGCGTGTCGCGGGTAGAGTCGCCCGCATGGCCGACCCACGCAATGCGCCGTTCGGCGCCGTGCGCCTTGCGGACGTCACCGTGGTCACCGACATCGACCCGAACTATCCGGACGCGACGGACGGGGACTTCCATCTCGTCCGCCGCCACTTCGACATCCGTTCGTTCGGGGTGAACGGGATCACGGGGGACGCCGGCGACGAGATGGTGGAGCCGCATCACGAGCGCGACGACGAGGTCAATCGCACTGACGGCCACGAGGAGCTGTTCGCGGTGATGAGCGGCCACGCCGTCTTCACGGTGGACGGGGAGGACGTCGACGCTCCCGCCGGCACGCTGGTCTTCGTGCGCGACCCGGGGCTCATCCGCAGCGCCCGGGCGACCGCCGACGGCACCTCGATCCTCGCGGTCGGCGGCAAGCCCGGAGCGGCCGTACGAGCTCTCTCGGTGGGAGCAGGATCTGGCCTGACCGCTCGGCGGGACGGATCGGCTCGGACGGCCGTTGGTCCAGCCACGTCAGTCGCTCTCACGAGCTCCTGCGTCATGCCGAGCGACAGCGTCGCAGCGAGCGATTGGATCACCCGGATTGGCTGGCTTCGGGGTCCACCGGAGTGACCATTGGCGGGAGGTATGCGCGCGAACGTCACCGACCCACGAGTAATACACGCCACGAGCTGTCGAGAACGTGAACCGGACGGACGGCTTGATCGCGACTTGGGTAGGCCAACCCGTTGGGGTTCGAGACGGTTCCCGCGACGACGACATCGTGCCCCGCCCATCGACACGCCGTCTCCGACAGTTGTGGCACCGGCGCCGGACGCTCATGGCGGTAGATCGCCGCCCCTGCGACGATCACGACCAGTGCCGTCACCACGACGCAGACCGCTGCTCGACCAGAAGGCCGTTTTACGCCGGCCGTGGAAGGCGGATCGTCAATGTCCATCGACCCGAGTGTACGGGCGCCTCCCCCGCCAGTGTCGGCGTGTGGGTTCGGGCGGCAGCCAGCGTCTTCGGTTCGAGTGTGCAATCGGAAAGAGCCCTTCCTGAGCGACGCGGATGCCGCGCGCGTTCGGCGCGTGCTGCCAAGGGAATCCCGCAGGAGGCATCGAGGACGCCGTTACGCCGCCGGCCGGCGCTGCTCGGCGGGGTGAGGGCTCTGCGGCCCGTGGGCAGCGGCGCCTCCCTCGCCGTGCACCTCGATGATCAGCCGGCGAAGGGTGTGGTGGGAATGGCGCAGATGCCGGATCTCCCGGTGGCTGTGCACCGCGAAGTAGGTGAGCGGAATGCTGGTCAATCCGGCGACGACGCCTGTGATCAGAAGGAGCGTGCTCTGCACGCGACTACGGGTCGAGTGTGAGGTTGAGGATGGGGTGATGCATTGGCGCGCCCTCCAAGTGTTCTCCAGTGATTCAGTGGAGTATTCACGGTAGTTGCCTCGAACCCCCGGGGCAAACCGGTTAACGTCGCAGGTTGGAAGCCGTTAGCGCCGGCTCGACGGAAGACACCGACCTCGACCCCCTCGGGACGAGCCGGCGTTTCGCGAGCTCGGCTAGCCCGCGATCCGCTCGTATTCGTCGTGTCGTCGCGGCCAGCCTTCGGGGTCGCCGCCGCGCCCCTCCGGCGTTCGGTCGAGCAGCTGCCAGGTCGCGCACAGAACGTCGGTGCCGCGGTCGTAGCACGAGTACGTGTGGTAGACGACGCCTCCCTGAGCGCGAAGGCGCTCAGACCGTGGAGTTCGTCCCGGCGCACGTCGATCTCGTCGGCGTGCTTCGGCGTGTCGAAGTTGAAGCCCGTGCCGGTCCTCCGGCCCTCCTCCGTGAACACGGAGAAGTCGAGGTTGAAGTCGCTTCCCGCGCTGCGAGGCCCATGGAAAGCTCCAGCCCATGCGGTGCCGGTATGCGAGCAGCTTCTCGAGCGGAGCGCTCGAGACTGCGACGAACGTCACGCCGCGCGGTGGGAGATGGACGGCGGCGCCGTCGAGGGTGTCGGCGGTGTACGTGCAACCGACGCAGCCGGCATCGGGCCAGCCGTCGACGGTCGGGCCGAACATGAAGTGGTAGACCAGCAGCTGCGAGCGCCCGTCGAAGAGGTCGGCCAGCGTCAATGTCCCCGCCTCTGTCTCGAAGCAGTAGTCCTTCTCGACCGCGACCCACGGCAGCGCCTGCCGCTTTTGGGCGAGCTGGTCGCTTCGCCGGGTCAGCTCCTTCTCGTCGGCCAGCAGCGCTGTGCGGGCGGCCAGCCACTGCTCGCGGGTTCCCGTCTCGTGCGTAGGCATCCCGTCCCCCTTGGTCGTTACAGGATCACAAGACGAGACCCACGGCGACCCGCAAACTCATCGCAGCGTGCAATAGCCGTCTGATTCGTCCTGGCGGGCACGGCCAGAGCGGCGTGCACCAATACGCCAATCGGGGGATGCCGGGTGTCGGGCCCAGGGATAAATTCCCGCGTTATGGCGCTGCTGGGGCGTTCCTCCCGTGTCGTGCGTCCGTGGCTGGGCCGGGCTGCGATCGTGGCGGTTGTGTATTTCGCCGCGGCCAAGTTTGGCCTCTCGCTCGCCTCCGAGACGAGGCAGGTGACGGCTGTCTTTCCGCCGACGGGCATTGCCCTGGCCGCCCTGCTCCTCTTCGGCCCGCGCGTTTGGCCAGGGGTGTTCCTCGGCGCGTTTGCGGCCAACGCGACCAGCAGTGAGGCCGTGGCAACTGCGATGGGGATCGCAGTTGGCGACACGGCGGCCGCTCTCGTGGGCTGGTACGGGTTGAGCACGTATTCGCGTTCGACGAGACGCTTGGACGCGCCCGCGACGGGTATGCGCTGGTCGCCGTCGCGGCGGTGACGCCGCTGGTGAGCGCGACGAACGGCGTCGCCACACTGGCACTGCACGGCGTGGTTTCCTGGTCCAGGGTTTTGGGAGGTGTGGCGGGTATGGTGGGTCGGCGACGCGCTCGGCATCTTGCTGGTGTGCCCGGTCCTGCTCACATGGGTACGCCGCTCCAGGGTCACTGCGCGCCAGAGCAGAGGCCCGTGGAACTCCTCATCCTCGTCGGGTCGTGCCTGTGTGTGAGCGTCGTGGCCTTCTCGAGCGTGCTCTTCGTGCCGGGATCGCACTACCAGCTGGAATACGCGGTGTTCCCGTTCATCATCTGGGCGTCGCTTCGGTTGGGGCAGCGTGTGAGCGCAACGCTGGTGCTGGGGGTCTCGGCGGTTGCGGATGCGGACATGCCGCCACGGCCGTTCGCCGCCGGATCCGTCGACGAGCGGCTCGTCCTGCTCGACCTGTTCATGGCGGTGGCGGCCGTCACCGGATTTGCGCTCAGCGCAGCGACCGCCGAGCACCGCCTCGCCGAGGCGCGACTGCGGGCGAGCGAGGAGCACCGAAAGGCGCTGCTCGCCGCCATCCTCCATGCCGAGGAGCAGGCTCGCCAGCGAGTCGCGGTCGAACTATGGCAGTCCCAGAGAAAGGGGACGG
>CAVSVU010000013.1:0-66491 GCA_963731515.1 uncultured Actinomycetes bacterium
TCTGGTGGATGGTGTGAACGGGCCGGCCCGACAGCCAGGAGTAGTATCGGCGCTTCGCTAACCCGAGAGGAGGTAGCCGGAAACCCCATCCAACCCGAAGAGAGGTTGCTTCATGAGTAGCACCGTTCAGACCGGCACAGACGTCCACCCCTTCCAGGTTGAGATTCCGAACGAGGCCTTGGACGACCTCCGTCGACGCATCGCGGCGACGCGCTGGCCCAGCAGAGAACTCGTCGGAGATCGGTCGCAGGGCGTGCAGCTGGCGGCGATCCAGGAGCTGGCGCGCTACTGGACGACGGACTACGACTTCGGGCGCGTCCAGGCGCGGCTGAACGCGTTGCCGCAGTCCGTCACCGAGATCGACGGCGTGGAGGTCCACTTCATCCACGTCAGGTCCGAGCATGAGAGCGCGCTGCCGCTGATCATGACCCACGGCTGGCCGGGCTCCGTGATCGAGTTGATCGACTCCGTCGGCCCGCTGACGGACCCGACCGCGCACGGCGGCAAGGCCGGGGATGCCTTCCACCTCGTGCTGCCCTCCCTGCCTGGTTACGGCTTCTCGGGCGAGCCGGTCGAGGTCGGCTGGGACCTGGGCCGGACTGCACGGGCCTGGGCCGAGCTCATGCGCCGTCTCGGCTACACCCGCTACGTGGCCCAGGGCGGCGACGTGGGCGCCGGCGTCACCGACGCGATGGCCCGCCAGGCACCCGAGGGGCTGATCGGAATCCACACGAACCTGCTCGTGCCGGCGCTCGGCGGCGCGATGCCGACGGGCACGGACGAGGAACGCGCCGCGGCCGCGCAGATCGCCACCTTCGGGCAGTCCGGAAACGGCTACTTCGTCGAGATGGCCACCCGACCGCAGACGATCGGCTACGCCCTGCTCGACTCCCCGGTCGCCCTGGCCGCCTGGATGACAGACCACGACACGGACGCCTACGACAAGATCGCGCGCGCCTTCGTCGACGGACAGCCCTCGGGCAACCTCACCCGAGACAACGTCCTGGACAACATCACGGCGTACTGGCTGACGGGCACCGGCGCCTCCGCCGCCCGGTCGTACTGGGAGGCCTACGGGCCTGACGCCCCGGCCGCGGGCAGCGAGCCTCTGCCGCCGCCGGCGATCCCGTTCGGCTTCACGACGTTCCCCGGCGAGATCTGGCGGACTCCGCGCAGCTGGGTCGAGGCGAGCTACCCGAACGTCATCTACTTCAACGAGGTCGACCAGGGCGGCCACTTCGCTGCGTGGGAAGAGCCGGAGACCTTCTCAGCGGAGCTGCGAGAGGCGTTCAGGTCACTCCGCTGAGCGGGCATGCACGTGAGCGGCGCGCACCCTGCGCGCCGCTCACTGCCCGTGTGCGTGTCCTCACCCCACAAGGTCGCGAGCCAGGTCACAGCGTCTTCTCGTAGAACACGCTGGTCTTGATCGTCGCGGGCTGCATCGCCGCGTACTCGCCGAAGGCGGCGCACACCCTGAAGCCGGCGCGCTCGTAGAACGCCATCGCGGCGGTCTGGTAGCACCCAGTCTCAAGCCGGAGGGTGGTGTATCCGGCCCGCTTTGCCTCGGCCTCGAGATGAGTGAGCAGCGCGACAGCGACGCCCAGTCGGCGGTATGCCGGCCGAGTGAACATTCGCTTTACTTCGGCGAACGCGTCGTAGAGCGCGATGCCGCCACAACCGACGACATCGCCCCCGGCGTAGGCCGCAAAAAACCGGACGTTGGTATCGAACAGTTGGCCGAGGGACAGCGCGTGCCGTTGGGAGGGCAAGTACGGACCGCTCAGATCACGATCCAATTCCCCCAGCAGCTCGGCGATTTCCTTGGTGGCAGCGGGTACCGGCTCGATGGACAGGTCGATACCACGACTCTATCTGCGCGCGTGGAACGCCGTCCCGAGCTGGACGGCTCGATCAGGCAGGGGGAGGCGTCTGAGCGCGTTTCGCGGTGTCAGCCCCTTGGGGAACGGCTTGGTTGAGCCATGCGTCCGGCACGATTCGAACGTGCGAGCTCTGCCTGCCGGCGGGGTTGGTCGCAAGGCATGCGTTCACGCTGCGCCAGTCTCCGCATTAGTTATCCGTACTGACAACGCCGTTCTTGACGTCAGGCCCAGGGGGCTGCGTGACGGTGCGGCGTTCGACTCCAGTTCCCTCAAGGCGGCTCGTCAGCCTGCCGATTGCGAAGGGTGAGCTTCATCCCGCGAACCGACCTCGGTCCCGTCGCTGACCGCGTGAAGCATGGATTGCAGGTTTGTAGTCGTTGCGGTCGGCGGCAGCCGGCCGAGACCATCGGTCTTTGCACGGATTGAGGGCGAGTTTGAGCGCCAGTCGGGCAGGAGGCTCCCTCGCTCCACGGCCAATGGCTCATCCTGCGCGACTGGGATGGGGCCGAGCAGCGGTTCGATCGGGGGCGGGAGATGTCCTGCATCTCAGGAGGTGGGAACGCGGCTGACGGGGTCGAGCCCCTTCAGCCTTTCTTCCCCCCATTAACCGTCCCGGTCCTTGCCCGTTTGGCCACGCGTGGCGCCATCTACAAGTCGTCTGGCGTAGAGGACCTTGTCGAGGGTCAGCTTGCCGCCGGCGATCCTGTGTCCCTGTTAGGGCGTCGCCCGGTCAAGTCGTGGACGGCTCGACCTCCGACGCGTCGCCGGCGCGCTCGGCGGGGGCTCCGACGAGCGGCCCGACGCAGAAGTACTGCATGTGCCGCTCGGCGAGCCGGCTGTGGTAGTCGCCGAACTCCGCCGTGGCGTCCTTGCCGCCGTACATGCGCGCGACGAAGGGCCCGCCCGGGTGGTGGTCCTTCCACTCGGTGAAGTCGTAGACTTTGCCGCGGATGACGACCCAGCAGTCGTCGAACGTCGCGTGTTGTGCGAGTTCCTCGCGCGTGACGGGCCGGTCGCCGGTCCATGGCTTCGCCGGCTTCCAGAGGCTGGTGGCGACCTCCCTGCGGGCGCCTTTGAGCGCCTCGTTCCGCGAGCGGAAGTGCCACGGCCCGAGCTTCCTGATCGGAAGCTTGTCGCCGATCTCGCGCGCGTCGAACGCGTAGATCCAGGAGTCGTCGCTGCCCGCACGCTCCGTGTGGTCGAAGACGGGGTAGTCCCGCTCGTTGACCGCAGCGAGGATCTTCCGGCGCTGAGGTGAGTCCTCCGGCTCAAGGTGCTTGAAGAGGAACTTCGACGCGAACTGGAAGCGCGTCGCGCGGTAGTAGCGCACGCGCTCGTAGTGCAACAGCGCGCGGTAGATGTCCGTGCCGTGGAGCTCGAAGCACTTGCCCAGTGCCGCGGCGTCCTCGAAGGCCTGCGCGGCACCCTGGCCGAAGGTCGGCAGCATCGGGTGAGCGGCGTCACCCACCAGGCCCACGCGACCCTCCGTCCAGTTCTCGAGCGCGTCCCGGTCGTAGAGCCCCCACTTCGTCGGCTTCTCCATCAGGCTCGTGAGTGCGACGACGTCGTCGTGACGGGGGTCGCCCTCGAACGCCTTGCTCATGTTGCCGACCATCTCATCGCGGTCGGCGGGGAACCAGTCGCCCTCTTGACGCTCGAACTCCTCGGCGTTGGGCTCGTAATAGGCGAGCCACACGTTGAGCAGCTCGCCGCCGCGGACCCAGTACGTGAGATGCTGCGCCGTTGGGGTCTCGCGCGTGTCCATCGACATCGTTTCGATGGGGTTGTAGTCGAGCGGGCTGCCGTCGGGCTTGCGCGCCGCGGCGACCTTGTCCCTCGGGACCAGACCGCGGTAGACGACGACCTCGGTCCAGCGCTTGGTCGACACGCCAGGCCAGACCGCCTCCAGCACCTGGGAGTCGACGCCGTCGGCACCGATCAGCAGGTCTCCGGTCTCCGTCGTGCCGTCGGAGAACGTCACGGTCACGGACTCCTCGTCCTGGCTGACGGCCTCCAGGCGCTTGGCCATGTGGACCTGGATCGGGCAGTTGACGCCCGTTTCCGGCGCGAACTCGAGGACCCGCTTGTAGAGGCACATCAGCAGGTCGAGGCGGTGCATGTGGTGGAAGCCGGCGTTATCGTTCGCCGACGTCTTGTGGTCGAGCGGCTTCCGCGTGATGGAGCCGTCCTGCCAGACCATCCGCGTCTCGCTGAGGATCGCCGCCCTGCCGCCGTCGACTGCCCCGTGCGGGCCCTTGGGATCCCCGCCGTCGAGGTCGACGCCCACCCACCGCGCCAGCCGTGCGGCGTTCGGGGGGATGTTCAGCCCCGCTCCCGCGGTGCTCGGCGTGCGCGTCTGCTCGAAGACGTCGATCGTCGTAAAGACGCCCGACTCCCGCAGCGCCAGAGCGGTCATCAGCCCCGCCATGCCTCCACCTGCGATAAGTGCCCGCATCAAGTCCCCCCAGTTGCTCTCCATCGGTGGCGTCCGACCGCGCGAGCAGCGCCCGCGGCCGGCGACCGTAGCTCGGACAGGGCAAGTTGCTCGCCAAACTGTCCATGAGCGTACGTCCTGAAGCGTAGCCCGGAGTCGCCTACGTGCCGCTCGTCGACGCCGAGCCGTGCACGCTGGCGATCGTCCGGCGGCGCGACGTGCCGACCCCGTCGCCGGGCCCGACGCTGATCGACGCCGTCACGTATTTCGGCTGGCCGGGTCGGCGCCACCGGCATTCTGCCCGTCTACCTCGCGCCCCTGCTCACCGTGGTCGTGACGGCTGCGGCCGAGGCGACGGAGTCTTACGGGCAGCACGGGATCTTCCGCTGGGCGCCGTACGTGATGCGGTGCGCGACAACCCCGCGCGACTGCTTGACCTAGGCGACTGATGCCACCAGCGCGCCTCGACATATCCGTGCTCTCATCCCGGCGCCGGCGGCAAGGGCGGGTATGCGGCCACATGGTTTCGGGTGAGATGTTCGGCGAGGGTCGCGTCACCGGCACAGACCGCGTCAAGGATGCGCTCATGATCACCGGCTGGACTCAGCATCTCGTGCGATGGCTGGCCAGTCGGAATCTCGTCGTCAGTGACACCGATGCCCGGCACCCACAGCATCTCGACGGACCGCATCAGATGGGGATTGCCGGAGGCGGCCGCTAATGCCAGATGAAACTCACGGTTCGCGGAGCAACAGGCGTCCGGGTCGTTTCCCACCTCTCGTTGCCGCGCTATCGCGTCGCGCACCCGACCGATCATCGCAGGGTCACGAGTATCCGCGGCAAGCCGCGCCGCCCCCGGCTCGACTATCGCTCGCGCTGCCCACACCTGACGTCTGTCTCCGAAATCAAAGTCCGAGACAGTCGCTCCCCGGTTCGGCGAGAACACAACTAGGCCCTCGGTGGCCAATCGCCTCAGCGCCTCCCTCAGTGGCGTCCGTGAGACGCCGAAGTCTTGCGCCAGTGAGCCCTGGGGCAGTCGGGTTCCATGGGCCCATGTGCCGTCAAGGATGCCCTCTCGAAGCGCAGCGTAGACGTGGTCGACCACGGTCCCGATGTGGAGCGGTGTGGCAGGGATGGGCGATCTGGGCGCAGCCACGGTTGTTGCCCGCAGTATGGCACTGTGCGACTCCTCGAGGAGGCCGCAGCGTGCTTGACGTCGACGCAGTTGCGTGTGATTGTTTCCATCGTTCCGACTGAGGAGGGAGTTCCATGTCAGACGTGGCTTCCGCGACAACCACGGGAGGGCAGCTGGGCGAGCGACGGCTCGGCACGATCCACGCCGTCGCGCAGGCACTTGCGATCGGCCCGATGTTCTCGACGGCGGTCGTTCTCGGCTTTGTCTCGGCCCCGGTCACGGGGGCTGGTTTCAATACCGCGGTCGCCGTGCTGGTCGCCGGGCTCGGCGTGCTGGCGATCGCGTATGCGATCTCGATCTTCGCCCGCCAATACCAGGGTGCGGGTGCCGTCTATGAGTACCTCGTGCGGGGCGCCCACCCGGCGGTCGGCATCCTCACGGCTGGCGTCTTCTTCATGGGCACGCTATTCCTGGGCGGCGGCGGCATCTATCTCGGCCTGGGCATCCTCACGAACGGCTTCTGGACGGAGCACATCTCGAAGTCGAACGTGCCCGCCTGGTGGCTGCTGGCGCTGCTGTTCATGGCGCTGGTGCTGGTGCTGAACTACATCGGCGTGCGGATCGCGATCGGCGCGATGCTCACGTTCGCCGCACTCTCGTTCACCCCGATGCTGATCCTGGCCGTCGCGATCATCTTCCAGGCCAACAACACGCTTGCAGTCTTCAACCCCTCGACGACGTCGGTTCACACCGTCTTCAACGGCGTGATGCTCGGCATCCTGCTGTTCGTGGGCTTCGAGGCGGCCGCGTCACTCGGCGAGGAGAGCCACGACCCGGCCAAGTCGATCCCACGGGCGTTGATCGGCACCGTGGGCGCCTCGGCGCTGTTCTACGTGATCATGTCGTACGCGATCTCGATCGGCCTCGGGCAGACGGCGGTCGAGAAGGGCGCATGGCTCGACCCGGCCGCGCTCGACAACCTCGCCACCCAATACATCGGCTCGTGGTTCGCGACGATCATCGACCTGGTCGTGATCCTCGACGCGACCGCGCTCGCGCTGGCGATCTGCGTCACGATCGGCCGTGGCTACTTCGCGCTCGGGCGTGACGGCCTGCTGCCCTCGTTCTTCGCAAAGACGTCGCGGCACAACACGCCATGGGTCGGGAACCTCGTGATCGCCATCGGCGGTGGCGGACTGATCCTGGTTGGGCTCTACAGCCACACGCTCGATCGGTTCGGCCTGCCGCGGGATTTCGCGGCGTTCTTCGTGGCGGCCACGGCCGGCTCGTTCGCCGTCGAGCTGGTTTACCTGATCCTGGCCGTCGCAGCCATCGGCTTGCTGGTGCGGACGAACGCCGTGTGGTGGCAGTACCTCGTGGTGCTGGTCGCGGTCGCCACGCCGGTGCTCGGCTTCTGGGGTGCGCTCAACCCGGATCCCCACGACACGACGAACCTCAACTGGCTCGCGCTGTACTGGGCGCTTGGGGTTGTGGTGCTTTCGGTCGTCTGGTTTGCAGCCGTGCGGCTACTACGTCCGGCGGAGGTGGCTAACGCGGCGGCCTACGCCGCTCAGCACCACGGTGTACCGCCTCTTGACGAGAACATCGACTTCACCCCGGCGCCGGAGGACACGACGCCGATCTGACGTCTCTCGCGTCCGCCGGGCTGATGGCTAGGCGGGCGCGCGCGCGGTCGGCCACGCAGGCTAACTGGCTTCTTCTGGCCGAACGCCCAGCTCGCGGATGTGCTCCCAGTCGGCGTCGGCGAACTGGACGTCGACGTCGGTGGCTCTGAGGACGGCAACAGACGTGCCTACCTGTCGTGACAGGCGTTCCATGCTGTGCTCGGTGTCGCCCTTCTCGGTGATCCAGTTCGTGCAGTAGGTGTGTTGGGGCAGATGAAGATCGCGGCTCTCTGGACTGCCCGATCTTGAAGTAACCCATCTTCCGAAGTGCCCAGACCTCCTGGGCCTCAGTCAGCGAGTGCCTTCGCTCACGATCCCGCTGCGCGCGGCTCTTCAGCTTCTCCGGCGGCAGCGGAGGCAGGGCACGAGGTACGAGCGGTGCACTTTTCGGCATTTCGGACTCTCAAAAATGGCTTGGTTGAGCCATGCGCCCGGCACGATTCGAACGTGCGGCCTCTGTTTGTGTGGCGATGGGGCCAATAGTCGGTGGGCGCCGGGCGATGATGCGCGGTCGGATGGACTCTCCGCCGAGTTCTCGCTTCAGTTCCGGTCGCCGATGGTCACGCCCGGCGAAGGGGTCCGCCCGGCCTGCACGCATGACCGCGCCACGCTCGGCGTCGGGGTGTCGATCGTGGCTCGCAGGGGCGTTTCTCAGCGCCGGTGCAGTCGCATCCACAGCCCCGCACCGCTTTGCAGAATCCGGGGCTGCCGTTCAGTGCGACGCGGCGGTCAGTGGCACGGCGCCGATCCGGAGTCGACGGTGCCCCCGCTCGCGTTCACGAACCGCCAGTCGTAGCTGGTGGGGTGAAGCGTGAGGTTGAGGATGCCGAACGTCTTGGTCGTCTTCTCGACGTTGTGGCTGCCGTTGAGCGAGAACAGGTCCTCGCCGCCGGTGCCGACGATGAACTGCCGGATTCCCCGGCTCGAGTCCACATGGCCGCCGGCGTCCTGGGGCGCGAACCGGCCATACGTGTGCAGGTGCCCGGCCAGGATGACGTCCGCCCCGGCGTTGTAAAGGGTCTGCCAGAAGTACTTGTAATTGCTGACGGGCGTGCTGGTGCCGTTGTAGTAAGGCTGGTGCCAGTAGGCCAGCGTGCACGTGGCCGAGCCGAGGTTCTGCTGCAGGAAATTCTCCTGCGGCGAGCCGGAGCCGCAGCCTCCGACCTTGCCGCAGTTGCCGTTCAGCGCGATCAGGTGCCATGCGCCGAGGTTCCACGCATAGTCGCCGCGCGAGTCGCCGGCCGCGGCGCCGAAGTACTTGAAGTAGCCTCCCGCGCTCGACGCGCAGTCCGTGCCGCCGCTCGTTTGGTACTCGTGATTCCCGGCGACCGGATGGGTCATCGCAAGAAAGCGGCCCCACGACGGGTCGTACGACTTGAGGTAGGCCTGATAGCCGCCGCACCCGTACTGGTTGTCGCCCAACGGAAGCACGGCGCCAATGCTCGAATCGGCAGCGATCAGGTTGGACGTCGCGAGCTCGCGACAGGCGCTGCTCGTCCCCTTACCCCCGTTGAACTTGGAGCTGGCGGGGTCGCAGGCGATATCGCCGGCGGTGGCGACGACCGGATCGGACGCGGCCGCGGCGGTCGCGCCCGATACGCCGGGCGCAGCTGACAGCGCGCCGGCCGGAGCAGCCACCACCCACGCGCAGAGTGCGGCTGCCGCGACCAGAAGATTCCTGCAGCGCCGAACCGCAAGCAAGCGGTGACGACCTTCCGCCGGCTCGCCGCCGCGAACGAGAAAACGCATAATCGACCCCACCTTTCGACCTGCGCCCCTAGAAGATCCGAGAGCCAGTGGCCAACTCTACAGGTTCTCGCACCGGAAACCACGCCCGCATCGACCAGCTCTTTGTCGCGCCCACACCTTGCGACGCAAGGGTCTGGCAGCTATCATGCGACGCATGGCACCGCTTCCCCAGCGCCGCACCGAACTGCTTCGGGGCGTGCTTGATCTCTGTCTCCTGGCCGTGATGGATGAGGGGCCGGCGTACGGCTACGAGATGACCCAGCGGTTGCGCGAGCGTGGCCTTGCGATCGTCGGTGAGGGCTCGATCTACCCGCTCCTCGGACGGCTGGAGCGCGATGGGCTCGTCGACACGTATCGGGCCGCGAGCAACGGTGGCCCTCCCAGGAAGTACTACCGGCCGTCGAGGGCGGGCAAGGTGGCGCTGGGGGCGGGTGTGCTCGAATGGCGAGAGGTCCGCGACGCGGTCGACGCGGTGCTTGCCCCGGTCAAAGTCGAGGTGGCTTCATGAGCGAGTTCGTCCAACAGTGCCAACGAGAGTGGAATCGGCTTGGTGTCCCCGACGCGGTCGCGCAGGAGATGGCGACAGAACTCACGGCCGACCTTCGGGACGCTGAGGCCGCGGGGATGTCCACCGAGGAGTATCTGGGAGCCAGCGCAGCGGATCCACAAGCGTTCGCGGCCTCGTGGGCCTTTGAGCGGGGCACCATCCCCGCACCGTCCGGCCGAGAACCCCACCGTCGCAAGCCGCTCGTGCTCCTCGCCTTCACCGCTGCGGCGGCGCTGACGCTCGTCGTCGCGGCGGTCCTGCTCATCACCGGGGAGCCGCGGATCGGACTGTCCACCTCCACGAACCATCCGAACATCAGCCCGACACTGTCCGGCCCGCTCCCGCACGTAACACGGCAGGTGTCTGCGACGAACGCCTCTGCACCGGTCGAATGGATCCTTCTGGCGGCTGCGGCCATCGCACTCGGCTTCGCAGCATGGCTGTGGTTGACCTGGAACCGCTCGGAATCCACCATCCACCGCGCCGCCCACTGACGGCGCGACGCCAGGGCGCTCTCCCCGAACGACGTTCGCCTCGTCCGCTCGTTCGTGGGCTTCGGATCACGGTCGGCGTCGTCGGCATCGCGCTTCCGCTCGTCCTGTGGGCGTCCGGGTGGACGAGTCGTACTGATCGTGCAGGTTTCGCGGTTTCGGCCATCTCCAACCGGGTGGTTGAGCCATGCGCCCGGCACGATTCGAACGTGCGGCCTCTGCCTCCGCAGGGCAGCGCTCTATCCCCTGAGCTACGGGCGCGTCAGCGTGCCAGTGTATCGGGTCTCCTGCGCGGAAAGCGCATGGGGACCGTCCCCGCCTTGGCGGCCGCCAGGTAGGATCGCGGCGTGGCGGAGACGGCGAAGGAGACGCGCGAGGGCACGGTCCCGTTCGACCTCGGAAACGGCGAGGTCGGCGAGACCTGGTTCCGGATCACGGGCGACGTCGAGGCCGGCGCCACGCCCCTCGTCGCGCTGCACGGCGGGCCGGGCGCGACCCACGACTACCTCCTGTCGATGACCGACCTCGCCGCCGACCGCGCCGTCGTCCACTACGACCAGCTCGGCAACGGCCGCAGCACGCACTACCCGGAGCGGGGCGCCGACTTCTGGACGGTCGACCTCTTCGTGCGCGAGCTGCACGGCCTGGTCGCCGCGCTCGGGATCGCCGATCGCCACCACGTGCTGGGTCAGTCGTGGGGCGGCTTCCTCGCCCAGGAGTACGCCTTCACGAGCCCGCCCGGCCTGCGCTCGCTGGTGCTGGCCGACACCGCCGCCTCGTTCCCCGATTTCGTCGCCGAGGCGAACCGCCTGCGCGCCGACCTGCCGCCCGACGTCGAGGCGACGCTGCGCCGGCACGAGGACGAGGGCACGACCGACGATCCCGCGTACATGGAGGCGTGCCAGGTCTTCTACGGCCGCCACGTGTGCCGGCTCGACCCGATGCCGCCCGAGGTGGTCGAGGCGTTCTCGTGGCTCGAGCGCGATCCCACCGTCTACCACACGATGAACGGGCCGAGCGAGTTCCACGTCGTCGGTTCGATCCGCGACTGGCAGTCGAAGGACCGGCTCGGCACGATCAAGGTGCCGACGCTGCTCGTCTCGGGCCGCCACGACGAGGCGACGCCCGCCCTGCAGGAGACGCTTCAGGCCGGGATCCCGGGCTCCGAGTGGGTCGTCTTCGAGGACTCGTCGCACATGCCGCACGTCGAGGAGCGGGAGCGGTACATGCGCGTCGTCGGCGACTGGCTCGCCCGGCACGACTGACCTACAGGTCGCGGCGCTGCAGGCCGATCGCCGTCGCCGCGAGCACCACGGCGACGTACGCGAGCGCCCACACGCCGAGCAGCGGCCCGGCTCCCTGCGCGCCGCCGAGCGGCCCGAGGTGGACGATCACCCCGGTGATGCCGCTCGTGTCGGCGGTGAGCGCGTGCAGCCCGGCCTGGTAGAGCGCGTCGAACGGCAGCGCCCACGAGGCGTCGCGGCCGATCTGCTGCAACCGCTCGGACGGGAGCGCGTAGCCGATCTGCCCGAGCAGGCCCGAGACGAGGCCCGCGCCGTAGATCATGAGCACGGCGATCCCGTTCGCGATCGTCGACATGTACACCGAGCCCAGCAGCGAGATGGCCGCGATCACGCAGACGGCGGCCGCGAGCGCGAAGCCGGGCACGACGATGCTGTCCGGCCACCAGCCGCCCTCGAGCCCGGTGATCACGACGCTCGCGGCGTACACGAGCACGGTGTAGGAGGCGCAGATCCCGCAGGCGGCGCCGAAGCGGGCGGCGACGAAGACCGTCCGGCCGATCGGGCGGACGACGATCGGCTGGAGCAGGCCCTGCTCGGCGTCTCCGCGGATGGCGTTGAACGTGAGGAACACCGCGAGCACGGCGCCGAGGAAGAGCGTGGCGAACATCGCCAGCCCGAGCAGGCTGGCGCCGGCGAGGGTGTTCGCGTCGACGAGGGAGCCGTTCTGTCGCACCTGGGCGCTCCCGACCGTCGCGAACGCCAGGTGGGTGGCGATCGCGTAGAGCGCCAGGAAGGCGAGGGTAAGCACCGCGACCACGACCAGCACGCGGCGGCGCAGGCACTCGCGCAGCGTCACCCCCACGATCACCCCGGCGGCGCTCACCCCATCTCCCCCTCGACCGCCTCCAGGTAGGCCTCCTCGAGCGTCGAGCGGGTCATGCGCACCTCGTACACCTGCTCGCCGGCGGCGACGAGCTCGGCGACGAGGGCCGGCACGTCGTCGCGACCCGCCTGGTAGCGGCGCGTGCCCGAGCCGGTCTCGATCTCGACGCCGCCGGCCGCGGTCAGCTCGTCCGGCGTGCCCTGCGCGACGACCTGGCCGCGGTTGATGATCACCACGCGGTCGCACACGAGCTCGATCTCGCTCAGCAGGTGGGAGTTCAGGAGCACGGCGGTGCCGCCGGCGCGCAGCTCCTCGAGCATGTCGCGCACCGTCCGCCGGCCGGCCGGGTCGAGCGCGCTCGTCGGCTCGTCCAGCACGAGCATGCGCGGCCCGGCGACGAGCGCCTGGGCGATCCCGAGCCGCTGCTGCATGCCCTTCGACATCGACTCGATCTGGCGCCCGGCCACGTCGGCCAGGCCGACCAGCTCGAGCAGCCGCCCCCGCTCTCCGCCGCCGCCCTCCGATCGGGTCAGGCCCTGGTGGACGCGCAGGAGCTCGTCGGCCGTCATCCAGCCGGGGAACCGGAAGAGCTCGGCCAGGTAGCCGAGGCTCGCCCGCGCCGCCGCCGACCCGGCCGGCGCCCCGCAGACCGTCGCGCTGCCTGCCGACGGGCGCACGAGGCCGCAGCCGATCTTCACGAGCGTCGACTTGCCGGCGCCGTTCGGGCCGAGCAGCCCGACGAGCTCGCCGGCGTCGACCTGCAGGCTGACGCCGTCGAGCGCGACGGTGCGCCGGTAGCGCTTGGAGACATCCTGGGCGGCGAACGCGACCGTCACGGCGGAGTACTAAACCGCCGGATCGAGCAGCTCGACGCGGTCGTCCTCGGTCTCGGGCGGCGCCCCGTAGACGTAGACGAGCAGGTCATCCTCGCCGTGGTTGGCTGCCTGGAGCGCCGTCCCCGCCTCGACGTGGACGACGCCGCCGGCCACCATGTCGCACCGCTTCGGATCGTCGCCGAGGTACATCGAGAGCGTCCCGGTGAGGACGACGAACGTCTCCTCGTGGGTCGGGTGGCGGTGACGCCGGCCCCGGGCGCCGGGCTCGTAGCGCCAGATGTTCGCGCGCGAGTGGGCGAAGCCCGCGAGCTCGCTCAGCTCGGCCACGTGCCGGGCCGGCTCGCCGGGCTCGTGCGGCCGGGTGATCCAGGCCGGCTCGTCGGGAGGGATCGCGCGGAAGCCCACGGCCGAAAGCCTAGCCAGGTGTTGCCCGGGCCGGTCAGGCGCGGGTCGGCACCGAGACGTCGAAGCGCGACCCGCGCTCGGGGCCGCTCGATGCCTCGATCCTGCCGCCGAGGGCCTCGACGATGCGCTTGGCGAGGGTCAGCCCGAGCCCGGCGCCGCGGCTCGAGCGGGCCGGGTCGGCGCGCCAGAACGCCTCGAAGACGCGCGGCAGCTCGTCCGGGGCGATCCCGGGCCCGCTGTCCTCCACCGACAGGCTGATGTCGTCGGCGCCACCCTGCGCGCGCAGGGTCACCCATCCGCCGGCGGGCGTGTAGCGGACGGCGTTGTCGAGCAGCGAGTGGACGACCCGGGCGAGCTTCGGCGAGCACAGGCTGGCCCCGGCGCCGCCGAGGTCGACGTCGATCCGGATCCGCTTCTCGGCCGCCTCGGGGCGGCACAGGTCGAGCGCGCCCTGCACCACCTCGGCGAGCGCCATCGAGCGGGCGTCGCGTGCGAACTCGGCCGCGTCCAGCTGCGCCAGCTCGAAGAGGTCGTCGACCATCGTCACGAGCGCCATCACCGAGCGGCGCATCTCGGCCGTGTAGCGCGCCACCGTCTCGGGGTCGCGCACGATGCCCTCGTCGATCGCCTCGACCATCGCGCGCAGGTTGGCGATGGGCGTGCGCAGGTCGTGCGAGAGCGACGTCATCAGGTCGCGCCGCTGCGCCTCGACCGCGCGCTCGGCCTCGATGCCCGCTTCGAGCCGCGCGGCGGCGGCGTCCAGCGTCTCTCCGAGCAGCCGCAGCTCCGGCGCGGCCCGAAGCTCGCCGGCGCGCGCGTCGAGGCGGTTCTCGCCCAGGGAGCGTGCCGTGGCGACCAGCCGGGCCAGGGCGCGCGTGTTGGAGCGGCTGACGATGAGCGCCGCGGCCACGCCCGCCGTGACGGAGTAGAGCGCCACCGAGACCAGCTCGGTCGGATTGCCCGGCGAGATCAGCATGAAGTGGTTCAGCACGAGCAGGTCGACCACGGTCACGAGCGAGGCGATGACGGCGATCGCGATCAGCGTGTACGCGAGGCCGACGCGGGTGGCCAGGCGCCGGGCGATCAGGGAGGTGACGAGCGTCGCCACGGCGATCGGGGCGAGCAGCGCGACCAGGCGGATGGTCTCGCTCATGCCTCGAACCGGTACCCGACGCCGTGCACGGTCACGAGCCGGCGCGGCTGCGAGGGGTCGTCCTCGATCTTCGCCCGCAGCCGCCGGATGTGGACGGTCACGGTCTCGGTGTCCCCGGTCCACACGTAGCCCCACACCGACTCGACGAGCTCCGCCCGCGTGTAGACGCGGCCGGGGTTCGACGCCAGCCGCAGGAGCAGGTCGAACTCCTTGCGGGTGGTGCGGACGACCTCCCCCGCGCGGCTGACCTCGCGCCGGACCGGGTCGATCACGAGGTCGCCGAACTCCAGCGGCAACCGCGGCTCCCCGCTTCCGCGGCGCAGGACGGCCCGCACGCGGGCCACCACCTCGCCCGGCGAGTACGGCTTGGTCACGTAGTCGTCGGCGCCCAGCTCGAGCCCCGCGATCCGCTCGCGCTCGCTCACCTTCGCCGACAGGATGATCACCGGCACGCTGCTCTCGAGCCGGACCAGACGCAGAAGCTCCAGGCCGCTCAGCTTTGGCAGCATCAGGTCGAGCACGATCACGCTCGGCGGCTGCGCCTCGATCGCGCTCAGCGCAGCGTGGCCGTCGGCAGCCGAGTCCACCTCGAAGCCCTCGTGCGTGAGGTAGCGGGTGAGGACGTCGCGCACGACCGGCTCGTCGTCGACGACGAGCACGCGCGGCGATGGTGCGGTCGACGCCATGCCACCAGCGTACCCTCGTCCGCCTCGCCCGGCGGGTTGTTCAGGTTCTTGCAAGCTCGCCGCTCGGCGCCGGCTCGATGCGGCCGGCGCCGAGGACGATGCAGACGATGAGCGCGAGCGGGATCAGGAGCGCCGTTCGCAGCTGGACGCGGCCGGCGGCGAACCCGATCGCGGCCGGGCCGGCGATGGATCCGCTGTACGCGATCAGGAGCACGCGCGAGAGCGCCACCTCGACCCCGCGCACGGCCGCGCCCGCGGCGCTCAGGACGAGCGGCACGATCGGGGCCAGGCCGGCTCCCATGAGGGTGAACCCGGCGACGCCCGCGCCCGGCGCCGGGACGGCCAGGGCGAGCGCGAGCCCCGCCGCGGCCGTGAGCCCGGCCCGGCGCGCGAGTGCGGCGGGCCCGATCGCCGTCACGATCCGGTCGCCTGCCAGGCGTGAGGCGGCCATCGCGAGCGAGAAGCCGGCGAACGCCGCGGCGGCGACCGCGGCCCCGGCTCCGGCGCGGTCGTGCATGTAGACGGCGCTCCAGTCGGCCGCAGCCCCCTCGGCGAAGAAGCTGCAGAAGGCGATCGCCCCGAGAACGACGAGCTCGGCCGACCACGCGGTGCGGCGGCGGGTGGACGCGGCGGCCGGCGACTGCTCGCGTGGGAGCCCGGCGAGCACGGTGACCGCCAGGCTGGCGACGACGATTGCGACGGTTGCGAAGTGCGCCTCGGGCGTGACCCCGGCCGCTGCCGCGGCGCTGGCGCCGAGTGCCCCGAGCAGGAGGCCGACGCTCCACGCGCCGTGGAAGCCCGACATCTGCGGCCGCCCGCGGTCGCGCTCGACCGCGACGGCGATGGTGTTCATGCCCACGTCGACGATCGCGCCGAGCGTCCCGAAGCAGACGAGGGCGGCGGTCAGCGCGGCCAGGTCACCGGCGACGGCCGAGGCGACGAGCGCCGCCGCCATCGCCGGGATGCCGCCGCGGACGACCGTCGCCGGCCCCAGCCGCCGGGCCAGGTGGCCACCCCACCAGCTGCCGAGCAGCGTCCCGGCCGCCATCCCGAAGAGCGCGGCGCCGAGCGCGGTGTCGGAGAGGTGAAGCGCGTGCTTGATCGCGGGCACCCGCCCCGCCCACGTGCCGACGAGCGCCGCGTGGAGGACGAAGGCGCTTCCGACGATGCGGCCGTCCCTGTGCTGCCACGACATCGCCCGAGGCTACCCCGACAGCGACCCGGCCTACCCCGGGCGCCGGGGAGGCCGGCGCCCGGGAGGACGGATCAGGCTACGACGAGGCGACGCTCACGTCACCGACGGGCAGCCCGCCGACCGAGCCGACCGGCACGAGCGTGCCGTGCGGGCCGATGCGGTAGCTGGTGATGCTGTTCAGGCCGCTCGTGAGGACGTCCAGGTAGCCGCCGCCGGGCGTGACGGACTCGTCGAGCGGCTTGCTCGTCGAACCGGGGCTCGCGACGACACCGCGCAGGTGCAGCCGGCCGTCGCCTCCCACCCGGAAGGCCGAGATCGTCCCGCTGCCGGCGTTGGCCGTGTAGGCGATGCGGCCGTTGATCGCGACCCAGCATGCGGCCAGCTGGTTCGCCGCCACCGGCCCGGACAGGAGCCGGAGCGTGCCGGTGTGCCCGATCCGGTACGAGCTCGCCGCGCTCGTCGGCGCCTGGTGGGCGTCCGAGACGACCAGCACGCCCTTGTGGGTGAACCCGAACCCGAACGGCGTCGTGCCCACGGACGCGAACGAGCGCAGGTGCCGGACGGCGCCGTCATGCCGCAGCGTGATGGTGTCGATCGTGTTCGAGGTGGTGTTCGTGACGGCGAGAGCGGTGCCGGCCGGGTTGAGCGCGATCTCGGCGGGGCCGGCGTCGCCGGAGGCGAGCGCCACGGATCCGTGATGGATGCGGCGCAGGCCGCCGTCGGTGACGCGGAAGCCGACGACGTTCAGCCCGCCGGCGTTCACGACGTAGACGCGGCCGTCACGCGCGGTCAGGCTGGCCGGGCCCGTGCCGCCGGACGACACGACGGCCAGACGGGTCAGGTGGGCGCCGTGCACCGCGAAGACCGCGATCGTGCCCGAGCCGCCGTTCACGGCATAGAGCCGGCGGCCGTCCGGGCTGAGCGCGAGCGAGCCCTGGGTCGTGGCGGCGACGCCGGTGCCGTCGCCGCCCGTCGAGACCGAGCCGGCCGGCGAGAGCGTGCCGTCGTGCGCGCGGGCGAAAGCCAGCACGCGGCTTCCCGACGTCTGGTTCGAGAGCGTGAACACGGCCGCGCCTCCGCTGTGGGCGGCCGCCGTGGCCGGAAAGGCCAGGGCGGCGAGCGCCCCGAGCGGTATCAACCATCGTCGTTTCATCTGCGTGCTCCCTCCGGGTGGGTGGGCCCGGCGGGAGGCCGGGCGTCGTGGGAAGGCACGCTACGGAGCCGGTCTTTCCAGCCCCTTGCCCATTCCTTACAAGAACCCGACTCTTTCGTGCCGCCCTAGGCCTTTCCGATGACCTCGCAGACATCGACGCTGATGAACGTTGCAGGCGCCTCGGGCATGTCGCGGAGGCTGTTGAACGTCGCCTCGGCACCCCGGGCATTCTCCTCGGTGTCGAACAGCCAGAAGGAATGCTGGATCAGGTCGCCCCCATCGAGCGTGCGCGCCCAGTACCCGCCCGCAGAACCGGCCATGCCTTGCAGCATCGCAACGCCGTGTTGCTCGATCATCGCGAGCGTCTCGTTCTCCCGCCCCGGCTTGATCATGACCCGCCCGATCACCGCGTGCATCAGGAACCTCCCTGCCGCCGGTTGCCAATCCGGCAGACCTTAGACAAGCCGAAGCTGCAGTTCTTCGACCGTGACTCGCCCGGAAGCGCAGGAGGCCCGCCGGATGGCGGGCCCCCCGGAGTAGGACATGGTGTCGTACGGCGCGTCTTAGAGGTTCTTGCACTCCCCGCGCTTGTGGCCGGCGACGATGTTTGGCGAGCCGCCGGAGTCACCGATCTGGGCGCCGGGGACGTTGTTGAAGCACGACAGGTTCCCGCCGACCACGTTGGTGACGATCTCGTTCGCGTCGGGATCACCGAAGCGGTTGCCGATCACCTGGACGTTGCCGCCGACCTGGGTTCGGATCAACCCGAACCAGCATGTGTGCACTCCGCGCACCACGACGTTCCCGCCGACCGTGCTGTCGTGGACGGTCGCGAAGAACGGGCCGCCGACCAACCCCGTGGAGGAGCAGTCCATCGACCGGCCGCCGCCGACGATGGAGACGTTCCCTCCCACGTGCTCCTGCTCGACGACGACCGCCCAGGCACCGTTGCCGGTCAGGTTCCCGCCGATGTGGTCGTTCGACTCGGTCGGGCACCCAACCTCGTCATTGCAGCCCAATCCGGCGATGCCGTCGTTTCGCACCGACACGTTGCCGTCGACGTTGAACGTCCCGGTGGTGAGGGTGTTCAGGAAGGCGTGTCCGCGCACGATCACGTTGCCCTTCACATGCGCCGTGCCCTTGGCCGTCAACGTGCACGTCCCCGCGACCGTCAGCGACCTGTACGTTCCGGCCCGGATCGTCCCACCTCGACAGGTCACATGACCGAAGTGCCTACTTGCACCCGCCGCGCCGGCCGTGCCGGCCGACACCAGCAGCAGGCCAAGAATCAGCCCACCAACTGCCATCCTTCGAAGCAACCCCATCTCTCACTCCTCCCGTAGCGGTCATCCCCACCCGCGCCGCGAGTGTCGCCAAGACTCGAGCTCGCGGCTTCACCCGTTACGGGTGAGGCGGCGCTCGCCGGCCGGCGAGGCGTCGGGTCGCGTTCCTTGCAAGAACCGGAACACTGTGACGGGCGCGCGTGTAACACCGCGGCGCGACGCGCATACTGCGGGTGATGGACGAACGACGCATCGGCCGGGCCACGTTCCTCTCGGTGGTTGGCGCCGGCACGATCGGCATGCTGTTCGGCGACCGCATCACCTCCGCCCTGCACGGGCCGATCGCCGACGCCGGCTCGATCGTCCCGAACGCGATCAAGGAGGTCTTCCCCTCCGGCTGGCGCATCTACGCGATCAACCCGCCGTGGCCGACCTTCCACCCGGCCAGCTACCGGCTCGAGATCGGCGGCGAGGTGCGCAAGCCGCTCACGCTGACGTGGTCGGAGGTGCGCGCGCTCCCTGCCGTCTCGCAGACGACCACCTTCCACTGCGTGACCGGGTGGACGGTCTCGAACGTGCACTGGCGCGGGGTGCGCCTGCAGACGCTGTGGGACATGGTCGAGCCGCTGCCGACGGCCCGCTACGTCAACTTCGTCTCGCTGGAGCGGCCGTACGTCGACAATCTCTCGCTGGAGCAGTCGACGCTGCCGGATGTCATGCTCGCCCACACGATGGAAGGGAAGCCGCTGTCGCAGGCGCACGGGTCGCCGATGCGGCTCGTGATCCCGGAGATGTACGGCTACAAGGGCGTGAAATGGCTCCACCGGATCGAGCTCGTCTCCAAGCTCGAGCCCGGGTTCTGGGAGCAGAACGGCTACGACGTCGATGCCTGGGTCGGCCGGTCGAACGGCTACTGAGCGGGGCCGGCCGCGGCCGGTCTACGTGCGCCGCTTCTGGCCGGAGGAGCGCTCGCTCCACTGGCTGCTCGCGGTCACGTTCCTGACCCTGCTCGCGACCGGCCTCATTCTCTACCTGCCGGTCTTCGCCGAGCTCGCGGCCAACCGGCGGCTGTGGAAGTCGATCCACCTCGGCGCCGCGATCGCGTTCTGGGCCGGCCTCGTCGTCCTCGTCGTGAGCGACACCGACGGGCGTCTGCGCCGCACCGCGTCCGAGGTCGACCGCTTCGACGAGGACGATGTGCGCTGGCTGGGCTGGGCGGTGACCAGGCGCGGTCTCGAGCCGCCGCAGGGCCGCTTCAACGCCGGGCAGAAGCTGAACACGGCGTTCGTGTTCGGCCTCATGGTGGTGTTCTCGGTCAGTGGCGTGCTCATCTACCTGCAGGAGACGGACGCGGCCGTCCGCGGGCGCACGAGCGCGATCCTCGTGCACGACATCGCCACCTGGGTGGCCGTGCCGCTGGTCGTCGGCCATCTCTACCTGGTGCTCGTCAACCCCTCCACCCGCCATTCGCTGCGGGGGATGGTGCTCGGGACCGTCCGCCGCGACTGGGCCCGCCGCCACCACCCCAAGTGGGAGGCCGATGAATAAACGGGGTCAGACCCCGTTTATTCACGCCCCGGGCAGGAAGCGCTCGACCGCCTTGCGGGTCTCGCCGGGGCGCTCCATCCACGGGAAGTGGCCGCAGTCGGGGATCGTCTCCACCCGTGCGCCGGGGATGAGCGCGGCCGCCTCGAGCGACGAGGAGACGGGCAGCGGATCGCGCTCGCCGTGGACGAAGAGCGCCGGCAGCTGCGCCGACGGGAGGCCGGTGGCGAGCGTGAAGCGGCCGAAGTGGTCGGAGATCGACGCGTTCGTCCCGATCGAGCAGTCGACGCCGATGCGCCCGGCCGGATGGGGCGGCGCGGCGTCGGGGTCGGCGAAGTAGCGCGGCCACACCAGCTTCGACCGCTCGACGAGGTCGCTCTCGGTGACCTCCCCGCGCCGGCGGCTCTCCTCGATCTCCTCGATCCGGGCGACCTCGTCACGGCTCATCGTCCTGCGCAGGTTCGCACCGAACTCCGCGAAGACGCGGTCGAACACGCCGAGCGGGTCGATGCAGACGACGCCGAGCAGACGGTCGGGGTGCGCGACCAGCATGTGCAGGGCCAGGTGGCCGCCCCACGAGTGGCCGACCACCCACGCGCGCTCGATCTCGTGGTCGTCGAGCACCGCGATCGCGTCGCCCATGTGCGCCTCGATGGTGTACGGACCGCCCACCGTCGAGGGTCGCGTGCCGCGCTGGGTGTAGCGGTGGGTGCGCAGGAGGCCCGCGAGCTCCGCCGCGAGGCCCTCCGTGTAGTCCGGCCACGCCGGGCCGCCGTGCAGGATCAGAGCCGGCGGGCCTTCCCCGCCGCGATGGCCGGCGAGCGCGCCGTCGCCGACCGCAACCGTGAACGGCTCCTCGCTCACGTGATCGAACCTACAGGAACGGCGCCCCCAGGGTCACGGCCAGAAGGGTGATCGAGAGCGCCGACGTCGCCAGCACCGTCAGGCCGGCGATGACGTTGAAGAGGCGGCCGTTGCGGTAGTCGCCCATCAGCTCGCGGTTGCTCGCGAGCTTCCAGATGAAGATGAGCAGGACCGGGAGGAGCGCGCCGTTCACGACCTGCACGCCGACGAGCAGGGCGATGACGGGGATGCCGGGGATGATCGCGACCACGGTGCCGATCGCGATCAGGACGGTGATGACGGCCACGAACACCGGCGCCTCGTGAATACGGCGGTTGATGCCCTTCTCGAACCCGAACGTCTCGGAGACGACGTAGGCGGCGGTGACGGGCAGGATCGCCGCGGCGAGCAGGCTCGCGCCGAGCAGCCCGACGGCGAACAGCACCTCGGCGTACTGCCCGGCGAACGGCTCGAGCGCCTTGGCGGCCTGGGCCGCCGACGTGATGTTGTGCTCGCCGTGCAGGTAGAGGGTGGCGCCGGTGGCGATGATGATGAAGCTCGCGACCATGTCGGCGAAGATCGAGCCGGAGGTCACCTCGGCCCGCTCGGCGTTCAGCTCGTCGGTGCCGACCCCGCGCTCGACGACGGCAGACTGCACGTAGAGCTGCATGAACGGCGTGATGGTCGTGCCCGCGGTCGCGATGAAGAGGAACAGGTAGGCGCGCGAGGCGTGGATGTTCGGCGCGACCACCGCGTGCCCGACCGCCCCCCAGTCGGGACGGGCGAGGATGGCCGCGATCGGGTACGCGAAGAAGGGGATCGTCATCAGGACGAAGATCCGCTCGGCCACCTTGTACGAGCCCCGGATCAGGAGCAGCCAGACGCCGACCGCGGCGATCGGCACCGACACCTGGGCAGGGATGCCGGCGAGGCCGAGCGCGGCGCCGATGCCGACGAACTCCGAGATGCAGATGCCGACGTTCGCGATCAGGACCGACGTGGTCGCAAAGAGCGACCAGCGCACGCCGTACTGCTCCCGGATCAGCTCGGCCAGACCCTTGCCGGTCACCGCGCCCATCCTCGCCGCCATCTCCTGCACCACGATCAGCGACACCGTGATGACCACCATCATCCACAGCAGGTCGTAGCCGTAGCGCGCGCCGACCGTCGAGTAGGTGGCGATGCCGCCGGCGTCGTTGCCGGCGTTGGCGGCGATCAGGCCGGGCCCGAGGAACCCGATGACGACGAGCAGGCGGGCGCTGCCGCGGCTAAGCGGGCCGCGACGAGCCCTGCCGGATCCGCCGCGGAGCAGGCGGTCGCGATACGACCGGAGCCTCGATACTCGGCCCGCCATCCACCCTCGTTCCTGTCCCCGTCGCCGGCACGGCGGCGACGATACCAGCTAGGTCTCTAGTCCGCGCCCAGCACGTCGAATCGCCGCCGCCAGCCGCGCGGGAGCACCATCTCGAGCACGTCGTCGACGCTGACGACGCCCATGATCTGCTCGCGCTCGTCGACGACCGGGACGACGGTGAGGTCGTAGTCGGTCATGAGCCGGGCCACCTCCTCCAGCTCGGCCTCGGCCGAGACCCGCGGCGGCAGGAACGTGGCGACGTCGCCCATCGTCCGGTCGTCGCCCACGCGCAGGAGGTCGGCGAGCGCGATCGCGCCCTTGAGGCGGCGGTCGAGGTTCATGACGTAGACCCAGGCGAGCGTGTCGGCGGGCGCACGGCTGCGCTCGATCCGCTCGATCGCCTCCTGCTTCGACGCCTGTGCGTAGAGGCACACGAACTCGGGGCTCATGAGCCCGCCGGCCGTGGCCGGGTCGTAGCCGGCCAGGGCGCGCACGCGCCGGCGCTGGACGGCCGGGAGCAGCCGAACGACCTCCTCGCGGCGCTCCTCGGGCAGGTCGCCGAGCAGGTCGACGGCGTCGTCCGGCTCCATCCGCTCGAGCAGCTGGGCCACCTCCGCGTCGGGCCGCTCCTCGACGAACTCGCGCCGGTGCTGGGCGTCGAGCTCCTCGTACACGTCAGCCTCGAGCTCGCCGTCGCCGCCGACGGCGTTCATGATCTCCCGGCCCTCGTTGTGCGACGCCGCCTCGACCAGGTCGGCGAGCTGGGCCGGGTGGAGCCGCGCCAGCTTGGGATGGGGCACGCGCAGGCGCACCGTGGGGACGTGCCCGGTGAACGCCTCGACGCTCGCCCAGTCGAGGAACCCGCCCGGCGGCATGTTCGTGCCGACCCGTCGCGGCACGACCCGGCGGACGATCCCGCGCAGGCCGGTGTCGACGCCGACGACCCGGTACCAGCCCTCGAGCCGGGCGATCTCGATCTCGTTCGCGCGCACGAGCCGGGCGCCGTCGATGTTGATCAGCTGGCGGTCGAGCACGTCCTTGCGCAGAAGCACCTCGCCGGAGCGGCGCTCGAAGGGCTGCAGATCGAGCCTGTCGGAGACCACGTCGACCCGCGCGTGCGCGATCTCCGCGAGCTCGGTGGCGGGGACGAACACCTGCCGTCCGGCGACGGTCGCGAGGACGCCGGTGACGGGCGGGTAGTCCTCGCCCAGCCGCACGATCAGGTCGTCGACCTTGCCCAGCCGCCCGCCGTTGCGGTCGCGCAGGGTGCCGCCGACGATCAGCGAGAGGTGCAGCACCATCGGCGGCGCGGTCGTGGCCACGGCCAGAATCTAGTCCCCGCCACGCGGGCGGGGGCCGCATGGTTAGGGTGCTCCAATGGTCATCCGGCCAGCCCACTCCGGCGAGGGCGAGCGGCTGCGGGAGATCACGGCCGCGGCGAAGGGCCTCTGGGGCTACGACCCGGCGCGCGTGGGCGCGTGGGCGGCGGCGCTCGACCTCTCGCCGGGCCGGCTCGCCGCCGCGCACGCGTTCGTCGCCGAGGTGGATGGAGGCGCGATCGGCTGGGCCGAGATCCTGCCGCCCGAGGTCGGCGTCTGTGTGCTCGAGCACCTGTGGGTCGAACCGGACCGGATCCGCCGCGGCGTGGGGTCGCAGCTCTTCCGCCACGCCGCCGGCCGCGCGCGTGCTCTCGGTGCGACGGTCATGGAGTGGGAGGCGGAGCCGAACGCCCTCGGGTTCTACACGCGGATGGGCGGCCGCCCGCTGCGCACCGCCACGTCCGAATGGGGCCGCGAGCTCTCGATCATGGGCGTGGCCCTGGTTCGGTGATCCAGGCCACGTCGCGAACGCCACTTGGCGGGTGAAGATGCCGCCGGGTGCGGCCCCGGAGGGGCGGGCCGCCACGACGCACGGAGGTGTGAGATGCGAGGCAGGTACGTCGCCGTCCTCCTGACGGCGGCCATCGGCGTGCTCGGATCGAGCCAGGCGGCGATCGGTTCGAGCGGGCACGACGAATACGGCCAGGTGTGCGAGGCCGCGAAGGTCATGTGCCAGGACCCGGTGGTAACGGCGCCCGGCCACTACATCGGCCACGACGAGCCGTCGGTCGGCTTCGAGTCGAGCCGGCCCGGGTCGGGCAACGACGTCACCTACACGGTGCGCCTCCCCAAGAACCCGCCCACGCTGCCGCAGCAGAACCAGAAGGGCGGCACGTGGGACTTCATGCTGCGGCCGACGTTCTGGCTCGGCATGGTGCTGTGCGACTCCCAGTCGGCGCCTGACTTCACCCACAAGTGCAAGCCGGACTCCGACGCGAACAACAAGGTGAGCCCGCACCCGAGCTCGCCGAACTACATCGGCAAGCACCCGGGCAACGCCTTCATGGAGGTGCAGTGGTACTCGCCCGGCTATGTGCCGCAGTTCGACGGCTTCGGCTGCACGGCGACGCAGTACTGCGCGGCCCTCACGATCGACAGCTTCCCGTTCAACCAGAACACGGGCAAGTTCAACAACAACGACTGCAACAACTTCCCGCTCGCAGGCGAGGAGCCGATCAACTGGGCGTACGTCACGCGCAGCGGCAAGTCGCAGGCGCCGGCGAACCCGCTCGCGACGTCACGCGATCTGCTTGACGACGGCGTCGCCAAGGCGCTCAACCCCGACCCGTCGGTCGACCTGATGATGAACCCCGGCGACACGATCCGGGTGCACATCCACGACACGCCTGCCGGCGTGCGGGTCGACATGCACGACCTCACGACGGGCAAGAGCGGGTCGATGACGGCCAGCAAGCGCAACGGCTTCGGCCAGGTCCTGTTCCAGCCGAACTCGGCCAAGTGCCACGAGCGGCCGTACGCGTTCCACCCCATGTACAACACCGCCGTCTCGCGCGGCAACACGTGGGCGCAGCACGCCAACAACCTGGCGTTCTCGGACGAGATCGGTCACTTCGAGTACTGCGACGCGATCGACGCCGAGGGCGGCAACTGCACGAAGCCGGCCCCGCCCGATACGACGCTCGACGCTGACGACGCGTTCTGCTTCGACGGGGCCGCCTCGACCCTGGTGCAGCTGACCAGCTGCTTCGCGGGGGCGGGCGACTTCGACTGGGACGGCACCTCGTACCAGCGTGATTGGCCGGGGACGCTTGCGAACCGGCACCTCGACCGCAGGCTGCACGAGACGCCGCTCATGATCTCGAGCCCGATGACCCGCGGGCACAACTACCGCCGGGCGCTGTTCGAGGTGAACCTGCCGGGCAACGAGACGCCCGACGTCGGCGGCGTCTGCGACACCAGCACCGGCGAGGGCTGCACGCTGCCGGCGCCGGGGACGGCGTTCTACCCGATCTGGACGACCCGCATGGTCGGCGGGAAGTGCACGTTCCAGCAGGGCGGCGACCTGATGCCGCACCGGCGGGACTTCGGCGGCAACGTCAAGACCGAGTACGGCCACCTCTTCCGGATGATCTTCCCGGGCACCGGCTTCCAGCCGGAGGTCAGGTTCGAGAACTTCCGGCGCACGCTCCGGGGCAATCCCTGCCCCGCATAGCGCGCGGCTGACCGAGCACGGCGGGTGGGCGGGCGACCGTCCACCCGCCGGAGCTCATGCGTCGATCGGCTAGCGGCGAAGGCGGCCGATGCGCTCGTTCGCGCCGGACGCCCAGCAGGAGCCATGCGGCGTGCAGACGACGGCATCGAAGCTGCCGCGGTCGAACCGCGTCCAGGAGAACCCGCCGTCGGTCGAGATGTCGCTGCCGGTCAGCCCGACGGCGAGCGCCGTCCCCGCCGTGTGCGGAATCCAGGTCGCGCCCGAGCGGTATCCGCCCGGCGCGGCGCCGGCGCCGACGAGCGTCCAGGTGCGGCCGCCGTCCGCCGTCAGTGCGAGCGACCGCGGCGCCGTGGCCGGATTCGCGAAGTCGCCGCCGATGGCGAGGCCCTGCAGGCTGTTGCGGAACGCGACGGCGAAGATGCCGGAGCTGTCGCCGCTGGCGATGGGCGTCTGCGAGACCTTCCAGTGGTGGCCGCCGTCGGTCGAGCGGTACACGCGCCCGCCCTCCGAGCCGCCGCTGCCGAACCAGGCGTCGTGCCGGCCCGACGTGGTGATGCACTCGTTCGAGGCGGCGAAGCCGAACTCGTTGGGCGAGTTGGCGGCCGGGACGTTCCCGGCCGGGTCGACGTGCCAGCTGCGGCCGCCGTTGGCCGTGATCAGCACGCGGAAGCGCCCGTTGACCGGGTCGCTCAGGATGAGCCCGTGGCTGCGGTCGAAGAACGCCATGCAGTCGTAGAACGCCTGCGGATTCGTGTTGCGGTTCGTGACCCGCCAGTGGCGGCCGCCGTCGGACGTGAGGTAGGTGCGGAAGTCGCCGGGGTGGTCGCCGATCGACATGAGGACGGCGTGGCGGGCGTCGAAGGCCTTGAGGCCGCGGAACTCGAGGGCGCTCGTGCCGGCGGGCCCGACGCTCTTCCACGAGCGGCCGCCGTTGGTCGTGCGCAGCACGGTGCCGTCGCTGCCGCTGGCCCAGACGACGTGCCGCGAGACCGGGCTGATCGCGCGCAGGTCGGCGCTGCCGCCGTGGTGGACGACGCGCCAGGACGGCGCGTGGTGGGCGTTCGCTGCCGCCGGCACCGCCGCGATCGCGATGAGCGCCAGCGTCGCCGCCGCGCCGAACCACCCCCTCCTTGGCAGCCTCCGCATGGGCGAGATCATACCCCCACTTCGATCGCGGTAGTCACCCCCGGGGCGGTCTAGAGTTTCCCCGTGGCACACCGCGTCACGACGATCGACGCGCTCGGCCCCGGGGTCTTCCGCAAGCTGCGGCACGAGCTCGGCGCGACGGCGTTCGGCCTGAACGCGATCGTGCTCCCGCCCGGCACCGAGTGGTTCAACCACTTCCACCACCGCCAGGACGAGGTCTACTTCGTCCACGCCGGGATGGCCGGGTTCGAGGTCGAGGGCGAGTCGTTCGAGCTCGGCCCGGGCGGCGCCGTCCACGTCGAGACGACGACGCCCAGGCGCTTCTGGAACGCCGGCGACGACGAGCTCGTGCTCCTCGCGATCGGCGGCCGCGACGGCTACGTGGAGCGCGACGGCGAGATGGTCGACCCCGCCGACGTCGAGCGCCGGCGGCGGTTCTCGGACGGCGACCTCGATGTGATCCGGAGGCGGGAGGCGTGAGCGTGCCCGACGCTGACGGACTGTTCGAGGACGTCTGCCGTGCCGTCGCCCGCGGGGATGTGGAGTACTGGCGCCGGGCCGTCGCCGACGGTGTCGGCGCCCGGCTCTCCCTCGTCGCCAGGCTGGAAGGCGGGGACTGGCGGATCGCCCACTGGCATCTCTCCGTCGCCGTTGCCGACGATGACGCGTTTCCGGAGGTCATGGCGCAGGAGTAGGATCCGGCTCGTGACCGCCGTCTCGTGGAAGATGATCCAGCACGGGTGGGCGGTCCATGCGAGCGACGGTGAGCGTGTCGGCGTCGTCTTCCTCGTCGTGGGCGACGAGAACGAGGACATCTTCGACGGGCTCGCGATCACCCAGCACACCGGCTTCGCGTTCCACAATTACGCCGACCGTCCCCACTACATCGAGGCCGCGAAGGTCGGCGAGATCGACGACTCCGGACGGGTGAACCTCACGATCTCGGCGGACGAGTGCTGCCATCTGCCTGTCCACGACCCGCCCGAGAGCGCCGAGATCATCCCGGAGAAGGCGTCGCTCATCGACCGGGCGCGCAGCGAGATCGAGCACCTCACCGGCGAGGATCGCACCAACTGACCCGCGCGCAGTTGGGGGTTAATCCCCATTGA
The DNA here is from genome assembly GCA_963731515.1 of uncultured Actinomycetes bacterium. Taxonomy (GTDB): domain Bacteria; phylum Actinomycetota; class Thermoleophilia; order Gaiellales; family JAICJC01; genus JAICJC01. Next base: position 28,309 of record CAVSVU010000013.1, read on the forward strand.
GGCAGCGGCGGCAGCTGGCGTACGCTCGCTGCGCCTCCCACGGTGTGCGGACGCCGGGGTGGTCTAGACATGAAGGCCGCCGGCCCGCGAGGGAGCGCCTCGAGCCCGGCGGCCTTCGTCTGCAGCGGGGTGGGGTCACCTGCGGCCGCGCGACGCGCACAGCTTGCACGGGCGCAGGTTCGACATCGCGGCGGCCTGCTCGACGTCGATCGCGACCAGGGACTCGGCCCGGGAAAGGCAGGCCGCGGTCCAGTGGTACGGCCCGCGATCTCCGCGCACGATGCATTCGACCCGCGCCCACACCTTCCGGGAACTCGGTCGATGCCCGTTCGCCATTCCGGCCGGATACCCGGGGCGGGTGGTGGTTTACGCCAAGTGCTAGGTGGGGCACCCGGGTGTGGCGGCTTCGGTCCCTTCGGCAGGAGGAGCGGACCGGAGCCGCACTCACCCCAGCATGGATCACGGAATCGTCCCGATGGGATGATCCCCGGGGACCCTCGGCGCCGGAGAGTGGGCGTCCGAGGACGCGTCACGGGACGCGAGTGGGGGGAAGGGATACCTGGGATGTTCGGCGTCGCCATCACGCCTGCGGGCGTGAGGGATGACCTCGTGGCGTACTGCGAGGATGCTGCAGAGTGGCGGTTGCACAGAGCTGCCGAGTTCTCGTCGGGCGGGCGCAACCTGGCGGCGGTCGATGCCCTCGAGGCGGCGGCCGAGAGCATCGCGGAGCTGCCCGATGACGATCCGGCGCTGACCCGGCTGGCGTCGGTGTATGACCAACTCGGTGACGACCAGCGCGCGCTTGCGTTCACCGAACAGCGGCGGGTGGTGAAACGGCACGGCTGGGACGGCCCCGCGACGCCGGGCGCACTCCTCGCCCGGATCACCCGACACGCAGAAGCGATCCTCGACAATCGGCTCGAGCTCCCTGGAGGGAATCGGGCCGGGCTCCAGCTCGTTTCCGTCGCGTCCGGCCAGACCGCCAATCGCGCTCCGGGCGCCGCCGGGGCGACGACGCCGTTGGCGCCGACCGGGACGAGCGCGGCGCCGCGCTGACGCGATCCGTGGCGGCTGACCAGAAGGAGCGGGGAGAGAGTCGCTGGCCGATGGCCGCCGCCGTGCTTCTCGCCGGGGTGCTGCGGACCGCCCTCCCGCCGCAGCTCAGGGTGAATGACGCCCGCTGGCTCTTCCTCGTGCTGCTCGCCGTCCTCATCGTCGTGCTGATCGTCGGCGACCCCGGCCGGATCGATCGTCAGGCGAGGTGGCTGCGGAACCTGACCGGCGCGCTCATCGGCCTGATCACCATCGTCAACGGCGGCTCGTCGGTGAAGCTCGTGATCAGCATCGTCTACAGCGAGCCCTTCACCCAGACCGCCCGCGTGCTGCTCGCCTGCGGCGGCATCATCTGGCTGACGAACGTGATCGCGTTCGGCCTGTGGTACTGGGATCTCGACCGCGGCGGCCCGGCTGCCCGGGCGGCGGGATCGACGATCCGGCCGGCGTTTCTGTTCCCCGAGATGTCCGTCCCGGAGCACGTTCGCGAGGGCTGGTACCCGACGTTCGTCGACTACCTGCACCTGTCCTTCAACACCGCGATGGCCTTCAGTCCGACCGACGTCTCGGCGATCAAGCCGTGGGCGAAGGTGATGATGATGGCCGAGGAGGCCGTCTCGGTGACGGTCGGCGTCCTCGTCGTCGCGCGAGCCGTCAACATCCTGTCCTAGGCCGTTGCCGATCGCAGGTGCGGGCGTATCATTGGTCACATGCAGGACTCGCGAAGGACAGTGCTCCGGTGGATCGGCACGGTGACCGGCCTGGCGCTGATCGCGCTTGGTGTGCACACGGTTCTGATCCACGGATCGCTCGGCTGCCGTCCCTCCGGGACGGGGCAGGCCTACGTCTGCAGCGGTCACCCGCCAACCCACCCACACGCCGTGCTCGGAATCCTGGTCGGCGCGGTCGGGCTGGCGATCCTGGTCGGATCTCGCCGCTACCTCTCGTACTACGGTCGGGCCGAGTAGGTAGTGCCGGCGACGTAACGCGCCGTGCGCGCTTGGCCGGTGAGCGCACCCGGCGAGGCAGGACTGAGGGCGACGCCTGCGAAATTCGACCGTGATGACAAGCCAGACGCGCCTCGAGCGCCGGCTCGACCGGATGATCGCTCGCGCCCAGACCCCGCGAGCGGCGGCACTCGTGATCGCCACGGTGACGATCACGATCACCCTTGCCGCCGGTGTGCTGATGACCATCGTCGACCACAAGGGTTTCCCCTCGGTCGGGTCAGGGCTCTGGTGGGCCATCCAGACCGTGACGACCGTCGGCTACGGCGATCACGTTCCCGAGACAGCCCCCGGCCAGATCATGGCTGCGATCGTGATGCTCGTCGGGATCGGATTCGTGACGGTGATCACCGCGTCGATCACCGGCGCTTTCGTGGCACGGACGCGCAAGGATGAGCGCGACGCGGGGCACGACCGTCCGTCTGCGGAGCAGTGCGACGAGATCATCGAGCGTCTGCGGCGGATCGAAGCCCTCATGAACCAGCGCCCGTAGTCACTCCTGAGCCGATGCCGAGCTGTGTGGGCGGGACCGGTTTGACGGTGTGGTGGCGAGGGGCATGGGGTTCAGTGGCCGCAGCCCGCGGCGCGGCGAGTGGCGCTTGGAGGCGAGACCGATGACGGATGAGAACCACGAAGACGATGCGGCGGTGAAGCCGAGCGAACAGCGCGGCGGAGGCACGCCAGGCGACGAGGAAGCGCAGCGGAAAGGCCCGTGGGCGGCGAAGGCGGCGGACGGCGTGATCCCCGCGGAACTCGGTGGGTCGGATGCTCCGCCCGACATGCTGGGAGATGACCCCGAGCTCGGGAGTGAGGTGCTCGGCAGAACGACCGGATCGGACGAACCGGCGACTCGCGACGGCATCGACGTGAGCGATGGTGATGATGCTGACGCGACAAGCGACGGCGGCGCAGATGTTCCGGACGACGTCGAGCCCGACCTGAAGGATGCCGCGGCAACGCGGCTACGACGTGGTTCCGAGTGATCCGCAACTCCGAGGCGCGTCGTTATCGACGTCCTGCATGTCGTCGGCGTTGGCCAGCTGGGCCGTTCCGACTCGGCCAAGTTTCCGTCGCAGGCGTGGACGAGGAGCCGGCCGCCGACGACAAGGTGACCAAAATGGCGGCGCCGACCGCGAGGTGGGAACCCTCGCCTCGGCTCGGACGCCGTCGCGCGCCCTTTACGCCACGTTGAGCGCCACGCGTGATCGAAGAGGAGTTGCCGTTCCCACGCTACAGGCGGCGGTTCAGCCCGCCTTCCCGGCTCGGCCGTCCTTGGCAGATAGGGAGCGACGGTCGACCGCATCGCCGATGGAGGGGGGCGGGCTGGTCGCCCGGTCTTGCGGAGCTGGCGACCAGGCCACCAAGAACCGCTACGCCGCGTCGCACCGAGGGCATCTGGTGCCCGCTCGACATGCGCGCCTTCGTCAGGACCAATGCTGTCCGGTGTCCTGATCAGCGCAACAAGCTCAGGTTCACTCGTCGAGCCCCGTACAGCCCGATTAAGAACTCCCTTTGCGTTCCCTTGTCGCCAGGTGGATTCGTCTCGTCCGGACGAGCGGGCCGCCCGGTCATAGACTGATTCGGCGGGCGCGAATCCGAAGCCTGCGCCCGCCGAATCGGCGATCTATGTCGTGTTGGTCAGCCTGCCGTTCTTGGTGACTAGGTGGTCGCGGGCCGGCGGCCAGAGGTCTCGCGGGCGCCGAGCAGCTTCGGCAAGAGCACCAGCTCGTACACGGCCGCGAGGCCGACCAGGATGTAGATGATGCGGCTGGCGGCGTTGGTTTGGCCGAAGTCGAGTCCGCCGCAGATCCAGGCGACGAGGTCGAACTTGAAGAGTCCGATCAAGCCCCAGTTCAGGCCGCCAACAATGATCAGCAGCCGGCACAGGCCGTCCAGCCCGTTTCGTGCGTTCAACATGAGTGTCCCTTCTCGCGTAGTGCGGATGGAGGTGGCAGTGGGTTCATCCCCAACCGCGCCACCTCATCACCTGGGTTTGGGAGGGGCGGGTGTCTGCTGGCGGTGACGCCCGAGACACCCGCCGGGAGTGGTGTGGGCTAGGCGATGTGTGCGTCGACGTTGGCGGTGCCCAGTGTGATGCCCGCCCTGAACAGGTTCACGCCCAGCGTGCTGTTGAGCGCGCCTGCCGCGGTGGTGGTGAGGGTGGCCTTGACGTCGTCGACCTTCACCGTTGGGGGGTGTTTGACGATTGTCGCGTTGCTGAGATCGAGGTTGAGGATCCGCACGCGCGACTTCGGGTCGCCGTTGACGGCGGCGGTTAGGCCGGGGTGTGCGCTGATCTGGATCCGGAAGTTGGTCAGCGTCAGTGTGTGGCCGTTGGCGACGTTGACGAACTCAAGTCCGCCCGAGTGGTTGATGTGCCCGACGAGGCTGGTCGCGTCGACGCGACCGCCGGTGATCGGGAACGAGTAGCGCAGCGAGAGCCCGCGATGCCACGACGCCACCCGGACGCTGGCAGGGTTGACGGGCAGCGGCAGGATGCCGTTCGAGATCAACGCCTTGGTGGTGGCGGGGTCGGTCTGGAGGGTGGTGGCTTCACCCTTCAGCCTCACCGTGCTTGCACTGCTCGCGCCCGCCGTGGTCGGCGCGAATATCGCGACGACCGCGACGAGGGCTGCAGCCGAGGCGATCAGCCTTCTCGCGTGTGTGGTCATGAACATGAACATCTCCTCTTCTGGATGGCCCCGACACCCCGTGTCGCATGTTTGTCGAGGGTTTGTAGGCGGCAGGGTAGCCACAAACGGCGGCCTTGTCAAATGTCTGTCGACTGTATGTGTATACTGGCGGCATGAGCGCAGCAGACCCGCCCGCGCCGCGTCTGCGCATCGGCCAGCTCGCGAGTCGGGTTGGCGTCTCCGCGACGTTGTTACGCGCGTGGGAGCGTCGCTACGGTCTGCTCGAGCCGGTGAGAACCGACCATGGATACCGGCTCTACAGCGACGAGGACGAGGCTCGAGTCCGTTCGATGCTTGCCCTGATCACCGACGGTGTCGCCCCACAGCAGGCGGCGCGCATGGTCGTCTCCGGCGCCGCACCTCCGGCCGTCTCGCGCGGCGACGACACATCTCCCGACGACGACCGCGCGCTCCTCGGCGCGGCCCTTGAGCAGTTCGACGATGTCGCGGCCAACGCCGTCTTCGACGCGTTGCTCGCGCGATACACGGTCAGGACGGTGCTCCTTTCCGTCGTCGTCCCCTACCTTGCCGACCTCGGCGACCGGTGGGCACGCGGTGAGGCCACGACCGCGCAGGAGCACTTCGCAAGCAACATGCTTCGTGGTCGCCTGCTCGGCCTTGCGCGGGGGTGGGACGCGGGCGCCGGGCCGCGCGCCCTTCTCGCGTGTCCGAGCGGCGAGCGTCACGACCTCGGCTTGCTCGCCTTCGGTATCGCCCTGCGCGGCAACGGATGGCGGATCACCTACCTCGGCGCCGACACCCCACCCGAGAGTCTGCAAGAGTCCATCGCCGCGCTCGCGCCGAGCGCGATCATTCTCGCCGTGACTATCACCGCGGACACACAGGCGGTGGGCGACGGCCTCGCCCAAGGAGGGCGACTCGTCGCGATCGGCGGGCGCGGCGCGACACCCGAACTCGCGGCGAAACTGGGAGCGGAGGTGCTGGACTGTGATCCGGTCACCGCCGCCGACCGGATCGCTGCCGCCGGCGCGAGCCACCGACCGTGACCGACCTTTCGGGCGAGCCTGTCGTAGGGCGAACGGAGGAGTGTTCGTTCAGGCGAGCGCGCGTTTGGCAGCGGCGATTCGAAAGGGCTCGAGCCTGCTGCGCTGGTCTTCGGCGCGTCGGATGAGCGCGTCCAGGTCGACGCCGAGATCGCCGCGAGAGAGCTGCGCGAGGGCGCGCCACCCAGCGAGCTTGCCTTCGATCCCGAGCGACAGCGCCTCCGTCTCCATCAGGCGGCTCAGGTCACCACTGCCGGTGATCCGCTCGTCGAACTTGACCCGGCTCACCGTCTCGAGCACGCGGCTGCCCGCCTGCTTGATCGGGCTGGGCGTCACGTCTACGGCGTGCATCACCTGCTCCAGCGCTGCGCGATCTTCTTCGATGTCGGCCTGCAGGCGCTCGAGGAATGCCCCGAACTCGGTGCCCTCATTGTTGGGCCGCATCTTCTTCATCAGATCGATCGCGAACGCGGAGCCGGCCAGATGATCGTTCAGGTATCTGCTCAGAGGCGTGGACTCGGACACGAGCGCCGCGTACCCTCGCTCGCGCCCCACCAAACGCGCGACCGAGGCGTCACCCTCGCGCCTTCGAGAGGTTCGAGGCCCGTGCGTGTGGGTATGTCGGCAGCGTGACCAGACTGCGGCCAGATGACGATCGATCGCTTGGTGACCTGACGAAGCAGCTGTCGCGTGACGTCTCGCTGCTGGTGCGGAGCGAGGTGGCGCTTGCCAAGGCGGAGGTTTCGGAGCGCGCGGCGACGATGGCGCGCGGCGTGGCCATGCTCGCCGTCGGCGTGCTCCTTGCGCTGATCGTGCTCGCGTGCCTGGTTGCGGCTGCGGTCGCCGCTCTTTCGCTGGTCGTGGATGTCTGGCTGGCGGCGTTGATCGTGGCGGCCGTCGCGGCCGTGATAGGCGCGGCCGTGGCGATGATCGGCGTGAAGGCGCTGCGCTCGGCGGGGCCGCCCTTGCCGCTGGATACCGTGGAGTCCGCAAAGGAGGATGTCGCATGGGTGAAGACACGCGCGAACTCCGGCGCGATGTAGATGCGGCGCGGGATCAGCTCGGCGATACGGTTGAGGCGCTGGCCTATCGCGCGAACGCGCCCAAGCGGGCGAAGAATCGATTGACCGACTCGCTGGCGAGGTTGAAGCAGCGAGTGAGCCGCAAGTAGTAGGAGGAGTTTCAATGGGCGCAGCAGATTTCGCGACGGTTGTGGTGAAACCGGCTTTGACCGGGACGATGCGGGCTCGCAAGACGAAGGCACGGCAGAACACCGTCGCCAAGAAGCAATGGATCGCCTATATCGGCGTGGCGATCCTGACCACCGTGCTGACCAAGACGCTGAACGAGTTCATCGAGCGCCGATTCGCGGCTGAAGACGCTGACGTCGGCTAGCGATGCCGACCGGGGCCGCCCTGGTGCGTTGGATGTAGGGAGGCCGGTCGACCTCGAGTCGAAAGCAGCCGGCGGAAGATCACTCGGACAGTCGCTCGTGTACGACTCGGGCGAGGACATCCAGGCTCAGTCCTCTGCGCTCGAGGTCGTCCAACGCTTCCCGTACGGGGGCCTCTTCGAGCTCGGTTGTGGTCGCGTCGACGAGATCGCGGAAGCGCTGCCACAACCGTTCCCGTTCGTGGCTTGTGACCATCGCTTTGGCGAGCAGGCTCGCGGCCTGCTCGGCGAGCGGGTCGAGTGACTGCGGCTTGGTGGCCTGTTCTACGGGCATAAGACGAAATCCTCTCCGACGCGATAACGTGGAATGTTGATGATATTCCCTACTCGCGCGAAAACCACCCGCGAGGCGTTGGCCATCTGCGACGAGGCCCCGGCTGGAGCCCCTTGAACCGACACGGCGGGCGTCTTCAAAGCCCGCGCCCGCCGTATCGGCGATCACCGGATCGGTCTATCGCGCGGCGAGCTGGGCGTCGGCGAGGGTCAGGTCGAGGACGTGATCCCAGCTCGCGGCGATCTTGTCGGCCATGGCCTGCTCGTCGGCGCGGTTCTGGCGGGCGATCTCGGCGGTCTCGTGGTCGCCGGCGCGGATTGCCAGTCGCTCGAGCAGCTCGTATGCCGCGATCTCGGCGTGCTCGGTGACGTAGCCGTCGCGGGCGTTCTTGGCGGGCTTGTCGCCGCGGACGCTGTCGACGACGGACTTGAGGGCACCACCGATCATCGCCTGGGCCTGCTTACGGCCGGACGTGCCCTCACCGATCGCCTCCAGCCGGCAGGCTGCTCGTGGCGGTCACGTCGTTCGCGTGCGAGACGAAGGACGGCGAGGTGCAGAGCAGCAGCGGCCAATGCGGCTCCCGGTGAACCCGTGCGCCGCCGCCAGAACACCCTTCCGAGCGAATCGCTGTGAGCCCGCTCGCTCGTATGTGCGCCACAGCCGGCTGCGGTCAGATCATCTCCGTCGACCAACAACGATGCCGACAACACCGCAAGGCGCACAACCGTGCCGACAGCGGGAGACGCCGCAACAAGCTAAGCGGCCAGATCTACCAATCCACCCGGTGGAGAGGCCCCGACGGTACCCGCCGACACGTACTTCACCGTGATGGTTATCAATGCCAGATGTGCGGCGCCGACGCGACCCACGTCGACCACCAACCCCCGATCACCGAACTCGTCGCCGTGGGCCTCCACCCTTACGACGCCACCCACTGCCGCGCGCTCTGCGCGAGTTGCGCCGGCCGCGCAGACGCACCTCGGGCCCATACCCTCGAGGGGCATGGTTGAACAAAACGTTGAGTCACCCCCCGCCCAATGCCCCCCGCGGGGGGTCGCGTGGGCGCTGCGCGTTCTGGTGTGCGATGCGGATGGCCAACCGGAAGCGGCGGCCTTCGGCGCGAGTGGCGAAGTCTTGGACGCGGTCGGTGCCGAGGTTGTCGGTGTATGGGACGAGGTAGCGGTCGCCCGAGCGATAGATTCCGCGCGAGCGAGTGCGGGCCAGTTTGAAGGACAGCGGATCGACGAGCGCGGCCGCGGTTGTGACGCTGTCATCGAGCACGGTTGTGGCGTCCGCGACCCGGCCGGTGAGAGCGAGGACCGTGGATCGCGACATAGCCTCAATGTCGCTGAGCAGGGCGAGTGCCTGTGTGGCGCAGTCGGCTAGCGCCTGGCGCCGGTGAGTGGCTTCGGCGACGGCGGTGATCTGAGTCTCGATCGTGCTGGCTGCGCGTTCGGCGCTCGGCAAGAAGGGTGCCATTTGGCGTTGCTCGGAAAGCCGCGTTGCCAGCTTGCGGTGGTCGATCCGACTCAGGAACCCATCGGCGTGATTGATCGCGCGTTGGCCAGCGAAGAGCTTGCCACCGAGCTCGACCAGCCCCGGCCGCAGCTCACCAGAGACCTCGGGCAGAAGTGATCGCACCTGCCATGCTGTGCTCCCCAGCGCAGGCTCCACGGTCGGCCGGGGACGCACCCGTGCCAACCGTCCGCGGCGGTTGGTCGCTACCGACGCGCGAAGCGGCGGAAACGCCAGGCGCGCTCCGGGAATGACGAGTTGGAAGATTCTCTCGGGCGTCGGAAGCCCCGCCAATACATACTCGCCGAGGTCGCTAAGCCCGACTTCGTCGGCTACTGCATCGCGCACAGTCTGCGAGATAAGCACTTGGCCGCCGTGACCGGCGGAGCAGATCCGCGCCGCGCGGTTCACGTCAAGTCCGAGATAGGCGCCGTCCAGCACGACGGGTGTTCCGGCGTTCAATCCCATCCGGACGAGCACAGACGACTCCCCCGGCCACTGATGCGCGGCCAGCTCGCGCTGTGCCGCCATCGCCGCCGCGACAGCCTCGTCTGGTTGGCCGAAGACGGCGAAAAACTCGTCCGCCCTACAGTCCACCTCCTGCCCGCCAAGCCCCGCGATCACCGCCCGAAGAATCTCGCGATGATCGGACAAGGCGCGCCCATACTCCTGCTCGCCCAGCCGACGAACCAGCCGAGTTGACCCCTCGATATCCGAGAAGAACAGCGTCGCCACCTGGCCGCCAAGCTCCGTAACGCGCACCCCCTAGCGCCACCCGAACCCAGACCATCTCACACCGGATCGACCGACGCCTCGCCCCCGGGGGGTACGGGACCATCGCGAACCGCCGTCCGGCTCCAATCCTTGCCACCATTTCTTTGACGGAACCTCGTTCGAGGGGGTATCCGCGCCTGGTTCGCGTATCACGCAGCGCGACGGCCGCGTAACGCCACCGCGGTGGCGCAATACGGCTTGTTTAGGCGGTTTATTTCAGGGTTTTTCGGCGTGCGGGACGGTCAAGCGTTACAGGCGGGGGTAACGTTGCACCGTCACGCTAGGTGGGGACGTTCCTGGCTTTTCCAAGTTCAACCGGCGGGTGGCTAGTAGCGGTCGTCGGGCGCTAGAGAAAGTCTTACGGTTCTCGCGCGTTGGACTTGCGCCGAGCCCCTTGCCACGGCGTCTCGCCGTGGCGGTTGCGGTTCTGGCCGGTCGCCACGTGGCAGATCATCCGCACGACGAACAGGGCGACCAGGATGGCTGCGATGATGAGAACGATGTTCAGGGCTTCACCTGCCAGGGTTGGGGGCCGGAGGACGCCCGAAGGCGCGCCAGCTTGAGTTCTACTGCTCCGAGCACGTGGCGGTCGAGCTGAACGCCTGATTGGCACGACGCATTTTCAGGCGACGCGGTCGGCTTCGTCGTCGTAGCCGCGAGCGCGTAGCCACCCCTCGAGGCGGACGACCGCGACCTGGTCGTGCCGGCCGACGCGGTCGAGCAGGTCGATCAACTCGCGCGCGTCGCGCAGCAGGAGGTAGCGGTCGTCGGCCGCGTACTTCGCGAACCACCGCACCGCAGCCTTGTCGTAGAGGACGGGGTTGTCCTCGCGGATAGGGAGCACGAGCGAGAGCGCGTCAGCGAGGCCGACCTGCCGCGGCTCGGCCGTGGCGGCGAGCGCGATGTGCGCGTTCCCGGTCTTCAAGGCGCGTTGGAACCGGGCGTACGCGTGGCCCTGCGAAGTCATGGGGAACGGATGTTCGCACATTCGAGCGGGTCGATTCTCGCGCCCCCGTCGCGCCCCCCATCTGTAAAGAGTGGGGACGGGTACGGACAGGTACGGACTCGTTCGAGTGTCTCCCACTGGAGACACTTTCCCTGCATATGAGGTGTTTTCGGCTGGTGGAGCGGAGGGGGAGGGATTCGAACCCTCGGTACGCCTAACGACGCACAACGGTTTTCGAGACCGCCGCATTCAACCACTCTGCCACCCCTCCGGGAGGCCGGGCCATTCTACTCGGATAGGCTCTTGCGGCCCATGGCGACCCCGGCGGCCAACACCCCCGATCTGACCGACGAGCAGCGCGAGATCCAGGCGCTCGCGCGCGAGTTCGCGCGCACGGAGATCCGCCCCATCGCCGCCGAGGTGGACGAGTCCGACGTGGTCTCGCCGCTCGACGTCGTGCATAGGGCGGCAGGCGTCGGCCTCACGTCCTTCATGCTGCCCGAGGAGGTCGGCGGCGGCGGGATCGGCGACGTCCTCACCGGCTGCATCGTCCAGGAGGAGCTGAACTGGGGCTGCGCCGGGATCGGCAACCTGATCACGTCGGCCGGCTTCTTCGCGCGGCCGCTGATCGAGGTGGGGACGCCGGAGCAGCGCGAGCGCTGGCTGCGGCCCCTGTGCGGCCCCCGCCCGCCGCTGACCGCGCTCGCCTCGACCGAGCCCGGCGTCGGCTCCGACGCCGCGGCGATGACGACCGCCGCCACGCGCACCGGGTCGGGCTACCGGCTCCAGGGCCAGAAGACCTGGATCTCGAACGGCGGCCTGGCCGAGTACTACGTGATCTTCGCGACGGTCGCGCCCGGCACCGGCTCGCGCGGGGTGACGGCCTTCCTCGTCGAGAAGGGCGACGCCGGCGTCTCGTTCGGCGAGCCGATGCGCAAGCACGGCCAGCGCGCGATCGTGTCGACCGAGGTGTTCCTGCAGGACGTCGACCTGCCCGCCGACCGGCTCCTCGGCGAGGAGGGCAAAGGCTTCTACAGCCTCATGCACACGTTCGACGAGTCGCGCGTGCACCTGGCCGCCGGGGCGATCGGGATCGCCCGCGCCGCGCTCGAGTACGCCACCGAGTACGCCCGGGAGCGGACGGCGTTCGGCAAGCCGATCGGACACCACCAGGCCGTCGGCTTCCGGCTCGCCGACATGGCGACGCGGATCGACGCGGCCCGCCTGCTGACGCACCGGGCCGCCCGTTCGATGGACGCCGGGCGGCACGTCCCCGCCGAGGCGGCCATGGCCAAGCTGTTCGCGTCCGAGGCCGCCACCTGGTGCACGTGGGCGGCGGTGCAGACGCTCGGCGGGTGGGGCTACTCGCGCGAGTACCCGGTCGAGAAGTGGATGCGCGATGCGAAGCTCGAGGAGATCGAGGAGGGCACGTCGGACATCCAGCGCCTGATCATCGCCCGCAGCCTCATCGGCCGGCCTTGAGCGCATCCGCGACGGCCTTCGCCGCCCGCAGGAACGGCTCGAGCTCCTTCCCCGCCGAGTACCAGGCGACGTAGGGCGTCATCGTCAGGTGCGGCAGGCCGAGCAGGTCTGTCCGCGGCGGCCGCTCCCACACGTTGTCGAACGCGGCCCGGACGTGCGTCGCCGCCTTCAGCGCCTCCCGGTCGACCACGGCGCCGCGGGCGGTGTTCACGAGGATGGTGCCCGGCCGCATGAGGCCGAGGCGGCGTGCGTCGATCAGGCCGCGGGTGTCGTCGGTCAGCGGCGTGTGCAGCGAGACCGCGTCCGCCCACGCGAGCAGGTCGTCGAGCTCGGCGCCGCCGGGGACGAACGGGTCGTGGTGGCGCACCTCCATGCCGAGCGCCTCCGCGCTCGCGGCCAGGCGGCGGCCGATCCGCCCGAACCCGACCACGCCGAGGCGGGTGCCGGCCAGGAGTCCCAGCCCGCCGACCGACGTCCAGTCCCATGCGCCCGCCTGCACCGACCGGTCGCCGGCGATCAGCCCGCGCCGCAGCGCCACCACCATCGCGAGCGCGTGGTCTGACACCTCCTCGATGCAGTAGTCCGGCACGTTCACGACAGCGATGCCGCGGGCCTCGGCGGCGTCCATCGCGATGTGGTCCGTGCCCACGCTGGCGGTCGCGATCAGGCGCAGGTCGGGCGCGGCCGCGATGTCGGCGGCGCCCACCGGCACCTCCGGCGAGACGACGATCGCGACGACGCCCCGGCCGGCGTCCGCGACCCGCCCGATCTCGGCCTGCGGCAGGATCTCCCGCGCCGTGGCGAGCGGGAACTCGGGATCGCAGATCAGCACCCGGCCGTCCATCGCCCGATCCTACCGCCGCCCGCTCAAGAACGACCTCGCCCTGCCGATCCCCCGGGCGTGAGGCTGAATCGTCGTGGGCTGCTCGTGGGCGCGGCCGGCATGGTGGCGCAGACCAACCTGCTGGCGGCGGCGCTCGCCCATGCCGCGACCCGGCCGTCCTACACCTGGCGCAAGGGCGCGATGGACGGCGGCGGCTACTGCAACGCCATGGCGACCGACCCGCTCCAGCCCGGCCATGCGGCGGCGGCCGGCGACGTCTGGGGCGAGTTCGCGACCCGCACGGGCGGCGACCTGTGGTACCCGACGATGACCGGCGCGACGTCGATCGGCGCGATCTACGGCCGCGCGGTCGCGTACTCCCGCAAGACCCCGGGCCTGCGCTACTTCGGGATCGGCGTTCTCAAGGACGCGTGGGCTCAGGGCTACCTGGGCGTCGTCGGGCCGAACTCGCTCACCCTCGAGCGGCGCAACACGAGCGTCGGCTTCTCGACCTATCTGCCCCACGGCACCGCCGGGGACGTTCCCCGGGCGGTCGGCAACCTGATCGCCGTCGACTACGACGCCGCCTCCGGCAGGGAGTACGTCTACCTGCTGACGCGCCAGGGGCTCATGCGCTCGCAGGACGGCGGCGTCACGCTGCGCCCGCTCGGCCTCCCTGCCGTCGCGCCGCAGCTGGCGTGGTCGGCGCTCTGCGTCTGCCCGGACGGGTCGCTGCTCGCAGCCAGCTTCCGCACGAGCGACCGGTCCGGCTCACAGGTGTGGCGGATCACGAATCCTCGCGGCACGGCCACGGTGGCGCCCGTCCCAGGGGCGCCTGCCGTGGTCGAGGACATCGCCGTCGTCGACGGCGTCGTCTACGCGGCCTGCGGCCCGTTCGGGCTCTACCGCATCAGCTCTTCGGGTACGTGGACGGCGCTCGCGCCGGCGACGTTCCATGGGTGCCACCTCTCGTCGGTCACAGGCCACGGCGGCGTGCTCTGGGTCGGCAACGGGATCGGGATGCACGACCACCGCTACATCGCGAAGTCGACGAACGCCGGCCGCACCTTCACCTGGACGACGAAGCCGGCCAACGTCTCCGACGCCGTGATGGGAGCGAACCGGACCTGGTGGCTCGAGTCGTCCTGGCCCGGCCTCGACAAGCACGGCTACTCCGTCAGCCAGCTGGCCGTCGATCCGGTGAACCCGAACATCTGCTACTCGGCCGGGCGCAGCGGCATCGTCGCGACGCGCGACGGCGGCAAGACCTGGCGGCCGGCGATGAACGGGCTCGACGGCTCCGAGATCATCCAGGTGCAGGCCGGGCCGCGGACGGGCGAGGCGTGGGCGACCGACACCGACTGGAAGGGCATCCACACGCTCGACCACTGGCAGACCTGCCGGCAGGTGCCGCACGAGGTGCCGCGGCTGCACCCGCCGTCGCTGGTGCGCAACCGCAACGGCGTCCGCTACGAGGTGTCGCTCGCCAACCCGCGGCGCATGCTCGTCGGCGGCGTCGACGTGGCCACGGACTACTTCCGCTCTGCCTGCGTCAACCCGAGCGACCTGGCCGTCTCGGGCGACCGCCGCATCTACGTCGGCCTCTACGGCGGCGGCGTGCTGGTCGGCCAGCCGCACTGACCCGGAAATCGGGGACTGTCCCCGATGACCGGGGACAGTCCCCATCCCGTCCGCCGCGTCTTGCGCGTCCGGCGTCTGGAGAGCATGTGCTGGTCGGCCAGCCGCGATGACCGGGACAGTCCCCATCCCGTCAGCGGCGCTTCTCGGTGAACGCGGTCACGGCGTCCTGCGCGTCCGGCGTCTCGGCGAGCATGCCGTAGGCGAGCTGCTCCATCAGGATCGCCGCCTCGCGCGACGACTCCGCCGCGAGGTCGATCGTCGCCTTCGCCGTCCGCAGCGCGAGCGGCGGCAGCGCGGCCAGCTCGGCGGCGATCTCGAGCGCGCGGGCGAGCGCGTCGCCGGCCACCTCCGCCACGAGGCCGATCGCGTGCGCCTCGGCGGCGTCGAAGCGGCGCCCGCGCAGGATCAGCTCCTTCGCCCGGGCCGGCCCGACGGCGCGGGTGAGCCGCAGCACGCCGCCCGAGCTGGGGATGATCCCGAGGCCCACCTCGGGCAGGCCGAAGTCGGCGGAGGCGTCGGCGATGCGGATGTCGGTCGCGAGCGCCAGCTCCAGGCCGCCGCCGAGGCAGTAGCCCGCGATCGCGCTCAGCGTCGGCTGCGGCAGCCGCGCGATCCGCTCGTACACCCCGCCGGTGCCGGCGTAGTAGGCGGCGACCGAGGCGGCGTCGGCGTCGCGGAACTCGGTCACGTCGGCGCCGGCCGAGAACGCCCGCGCCCCGCCGGTGAAGACGACGCAGCGGCTCTCGCGCACCTCCGCGCTTGCGACGGCCGCGTCCAGCCGCTCCTCCATCACGGTCGAGAGCGCGTTCAGCTTGCGCTCGCGGCGCAGCTCGACCACCGCGACCGCGCCCTCGCGGCGGACGCAGACGGTCTCCTCGTCCGGCGCGCCCACGGCGCTAGACGGGCTCGACGGCTTCTTCGTCGAGCCGGGCGAGGGCGGCGCCGGTGTCGGTCAGCACCCGCAGCGCCTCGGGCGGCAGGTAGGCCTGGACGGGCGTCCCCTGCTTCCACGGGATCTCGTCGCCGGCGTTCTGCACCAGCACCTGGATCGACGTGCCGATGGCGAGCCGGGTGATCACCTGCACCGAGTTGCCCAGATAGACGAGCCGCTCGACCATGCCCGGGATCCGGTTCGGGCCGCTCACGTCCTGCTCCTCGAGCCGCACGCGCTCCGGCCGGATCGTGACCTTGCTCGGCCCGCGTGCGTCGGTCTTGCCCTGAGCGCGTCGAGCTCGAAGTCGCCCACCATCAGCCGGCAGATGTTCGCGCCGCCGACGGCCTCGGCGTCCATCAGGTTGGAGACGCCCAGGAAGTCGGCCACGAAGACGGTCTCCGGGGCCTCGTACACCTCCTGCGGCGGCCCGATCTGCTCGACCTTGCCGTCGGCCATGACCGCGATCCGGTCGCTCATCGTGAGCGCCTCCTCCTGGTCATGGGTGACGTAGACGAACGTGATCCCGACCTGCTGCTGCAGCGCCTTGAGCTCGATCTGGAGCGCCTTTCGCAGCTTCGCGTCGAGGGCGCCGAGCGGCTCGTCGAGCAGGAGCACCGCCGGCTTCAGGACGAGCGCCCGCGCGAGCGCGACCCGCTGCTGCTGGCCGCCGGACATCTGCCCCGGCTTGCGCTTCTCGAACCCGGAGAGCTGGACGAGCTCGAGCGCCTCGCCGACGCGCTGACGCAGCTCCTGCTTGCCGACCTTCTGCCGGCGCAGGCCGAACGCGACGTTGTCGGCCACGTTCAGGTGCGGGAAGAGCGCGTAGTTCTGGAAGACGGTGTTGACGTTGCGCTTGTGCGGCGGCGTGTAGGCCATGTCCGCGCCGTCGAGCAGGATCTTGCCCTCGGTCGGCTGCTCGAACCCGGCGATCATCCGCAGCGTCGTCGTCTTGCCGCAGCCGGACGGCCCGAGCATCGAGAAGAACTCGCCGCTCGGCATGTCGACGTCGATGCCGGCGACGGCGGCGACGTCGCCGAACCGCTTGACCAGATCGACCAGTGAGACTTCTCCGGCCATCTCGATCACCCTACCAATCATCAGATGTCGAACGCCGCCATGTCGCCGACCATCCCCTGGCCCGCCGCGCGCTCGCCGCGGGTGAAGACGCGGTAGCCGACGTAGCCGAGGACCACCGACGCGAGGGTGATCAGGGACAGGATCGTCGCGATCGCGTTGGTCGACGGCAGCGGCGCCGCGCGCGTGGCCGCGTAGATCACGATCGGCACGGTGTCGTGTCGCCGCCGCTCGAGAGCCAGTAGGAGATGACGAAGTCGTCGATCGAGATGGCGAAGCAGATCGCCGCGCCGGCCACGATCGCCGGCGTGAGCAGCGGCAGGAGCACCTTCGTGAGCGCCACGCGCGGCGACGCGCCGAGGTCGGCGGCCGCCTCCTCGTACTGTCTCCCGATCGAGAACAGGCGACCGCGCACGATCACCACCACGTAGGAGATCGAGAAGGTCACGTGGCCGAGGATCTGGGCGAACGTGCCGGTGTGGATGAACGTGAAGAGGTGCGTGAAGACGAGCAGGAGCGAGACGCCCATCACGATCTCCGGGCGTCACCAGCGGGAACAGCATGATGAAGTTGGAGACGCCGGAGCCGCGCCCCCGCCACCGGGCCAGGCCGAGCGCGAGCAGGACGCCGATCGGCGTCGCGATGATGACGTCGGCGTCGCCAGCTTGAGGCTCTGCTGGAGCGCGTGACGACAGGCTCGGGATCGTTGATGACCGAGCTCGGGTCGCTGATGTACCAGCGGGTCGAGAAGCCGGCCCAGATCGTCCGCGAGCGGCTGTCGTTGAACGAGAACTGCACCGCGATCAGCACCGGGACGATCGCCCAGAGCATGTACACCCAGGTGATGAGCGCCAGGAAGCGCGGCCGGCCCCACGGGTTCGCGAACCAGCCGCGGATGCGGCGCAGGGTCGAGGGCCTGCGGGCGGTGGCCGGGCTGCGGGTCGTTGTCGTCATGCCCGCTGCTCCTTCGTCGCCCGGGCGACCGTGACCATGTAGTAGGCCATCAGGACCACCAGGAAGGGCGACAGGATCAGCGTCAGCGCCGCGCCGATCGTCGGCTGCGAGGTGTAGTGGAAGTAGAGGTCGATCTGGTTCCCGATCATCGACGTGGTCGGCGCGCCGGAGACGATGTTCGGCGTGTAGTAGTCGCCGAACATCGGCAGCGCGATCAGCACGGCACCCGCCCAGGATGCCGGTCTTCGAGAGCGGCAGCGTCACGTGCAGGAAGGTGCGGAACGGGCTCGCGCCGAGGTCACGCGCCGCCTCCAGGAGGCTCTTGTCGATGCGGTCGAGCGAGGCGTAGAGGGGCAGGATGAAGAAGGGGATGTAGCCGTAGACGAGCGCGAAGATCACGGTGATCGGGCGCCCGTCGAGCCATCCGTACGGCGTGCTGATGATGTGGGTGCACATCAGGAACCGGTTCACGTAGCCGTCCGGGGCGAGCAGGTTCACCCACGCCAGCATCCGCATCAGGTAGCTGATCCAGAGCGGCAGGATGAGCAGGATCAGGAGCGAGGCTCTTCGTCCGCGACGCGTGGCGGGCGATGTAGTAGGCGACCGGGTAGCCGATCGCGAGGCACATCGCCGAGCGGAGACGACCACGTACTCGCACGTGCGCACGAAGACGACCCACAGGTCGCCGCCCGGGTCGAGCCGGGTGAGCGCCTCGCTCACCCAGCCGACGTTCCAGTCGAGCGGGTTCCAGATCGGGATCGGCGTGAGGAGGATCGGGTCGACCGCCCGAACGCGACCGCCGTCACCGCGTAGAACGGGATGATGAAGAGGAGGATCAGCCAGACGACGCCCGGGAGCGCAAACCCTCGCCAGAGCCAGCGTCGGATACATCGGTCCTATCCCGCCAGGAAGTCGGAGTAGCCGTTCTGCCAGAGCACCCTGCCGGCGTCGGTCAGCGTCATCTCCTGGATCGATGTCGGGCCGAGGTCGTCGTTCGTGAGCACGCAGGTCGTGCAGGTTCTCGGGGATCACGCCCTTCGAGACCAGCGGTGTCGGGGTCGATCTCGTTCAGCGGCGGCTGGTAGCCGTTGAAGTTCGACGAAGTTCGAGTAGGCGACGCCGTTGTCGATGATGTAGTTCAGCCACAGGTGCGAGAGCACCGGCTTCTTGGTGGTCGCAGCAGATCGACCAGCAGTCGTTCTGGACGGGGACCTTGCCCTTCGGCGCCTTCCAGTAGCTCATCACCTTCGCCGACGTGCCCTTGGGCAGGTAGTAGAAGTAGCCGGAGAGCGGGTCGCCCGACCAGGCCTGGTTCAGCCAGCGCGGTGCCCTCGGGGACCGTCTGGTACTGCGAGTCGCCGACCTTGATGTTGCAGATGCCGTAGAGCTGCTTCAGGTCGTCGACGGCCCGGTTGATCAGCTTGGGGTCCTCGGTGTTGATGTCGGTGATCCCCGCGCCGCAGGAGCGCCATGCGCGATCGTCTCGCGGTCCTCGGAGAGCAGCGCCACCTTGCCGCTGTACTTCTGCGACTCCCAGAAGATGTCCCACGGCTGCGTCATGCCGGCGATGTCCTGCGGTCACGTGGTCGTTGCGCCAGAAGATGCCGGTGGCGTAGATGGTGTAGGGGACGGTGTAGCGCGACTCGCCGTCGTAGAACGGGCTCGACGAGCTGCGGCCAGACGTTCTTCTGGAGGTTCGGGATGTAGTCGAGGTTGAGCGGCTTGATCAGCTTGCCGGCGACGACCTGGTCGAGGTTGTCCGGCGTCATCTCCATCACGTCGGGCTGGACCGAGCCGGAGGCGAGCCGCTGGATGCCGGAGGCGATGTTGTCGAACGGCGTGTACTGCGGCGTCACGTCGTACTTGGCGCAGAACTCCTTGAACAGCTTCGTGTACAGGTAGTCCGGGTAGTTGAAGACCGTGGAACGTCCCGCCGGTCTCCGGCTTGAGGCCCGACTCGATGGGATCCTCCCAGCGCGGCAGCGTGACCCGCTTGTCCGGCCGGGCCAGGGGCAGGCCGCCCGGGCCGACGGGCGCCGCGCCGCTGCTGCTCGCCGCCGCCGCCCGTCGAGGTGCTGTTCGAGCAGGCCGCCAGGATCGACCCGGCGCTCGAGAGGCCGAGTCGCGGCGCCTCCGGCGCGGGCCAGCAGGTCGCGCCGCGTGTGGCCGCGCGGCTCCTTCGGATGCAACGTCATCGGTCCCTCCCGTGATGGGTCACGCTCGCTACGACGATACTCCCACCCGGCCGGTTTGGCGCTCCGGGCGTGTGTGCGCTCGGTCACGCAGGCGCCCCGGCGGCGAGGGCACGGACGCCCTCGCCCTCGTCGTCGATCGCCGTCGCCGGGATGGCGTCGCGGATCAGATCGTGGAAGTGCAGCAGCCCGTTCTCGCGGGCGCCGATCACGCCGGCACGGTAGAGGCTCGAGCCGAGCCCCTCCTGCACGCGGGCGGTGAGGTCGTTGTCCTCGTGCTGGACCAGGCCGTTGATGCGCGTGTTCAGGTGGCGCACGATCCGGTCGCGGCGGCCCGCCGTCTCGCGGTGGCCGGAACGAGTTCCAGACCGAGAGCGTGCGCCGCTCGTCGAGCGGGTAGTTGACCCAGAAGTCGATCTGGTCAGGGTAGAGGTTGAACGTCATCGCCGGGAAGGCGAAGACGAAGTTCCACTCCCGGTTCTCCGGCTCGCGCAGGCCCGGCATCGGCCGCATCAGCCGCTGGTACAGGCGCTCCTGGAGGTTCTGCGACACCTTGTCGCGCATGGGGCTGCGCGCGATCGACACCCGCGAGTCCGTCGTCTCGACCAGGTAGCGCTTGTAGTCGAGCATCCGCAGCAGGCCGGGGTGGCCGACCGGGATGTGGTAGCCCTCGAGGTAGTTGTCGATCGAGTTCTTCCAGTTGATCGGGAGGACGTCGGTGGCCTCGTCGTTCCTCACGAGCCGCTCGGGCCGGTACGGCGCGAGCCACTCCTCGAACGGCCCCAGGTACTCGGACAGCGGCGGCGGGTCGGGAGCGAGGCTCGCGAAGACGAAGCCGGCGGCGACGCCCACCGAGAGCGGCCAGAGACCGTTCGCGTCCTTGTCGAAGCCGGGGAAGCCGGTCTTCTCGGGGATCGCGAGCAGGCGCCCGTCGAGCCCGTACGTCCAGCCGTGGTAGGGGCAGCGCATGGCCTTGCCGCAGTTGCCGGCGCCGTCGAGGACGCGGGCCGCGCGGTGGCGGCACACGTTCGAGAACGCGCGCAGCTCGCCGTCCTTGCCGCGGATCACGGCGATCGGCTCGCCCGCGATCGTCATCGAGACGTAGTCGCCCGGCTCGCGCAGCTGGCTCACGTGGCCGACCAGGAGCCAGTTGCGGGCGAAGATCTCGCGCCGCTCGGCCTGGAACAGCTCGGGGCTGCGGTACGCCCACGCCGGCAGGGTGCGGGGTGCGACCTCGGTGCTCATGCCGCCCTCCCCTGTGCCTGCGACACGGGCCCGAGCTCGTGCGTGGTGGCCGCGGCGAGCGCCGCCCGCATCCCGGCCGGCGTGCGCATGCCGATCAGGGTCTCGCGGCCCCAGTCGTCGACGCAGGCGGCGAGCCGGCGGGCGGCCCCGTCGACGTCCACGTCCGCCGGGATCGACCCGTCGGCGGCGCCCTCCGCGATCAGCTGGGCCACCTGGTCGAGCCAGCGCTGGTGCGAGTCCGCCACCATCGCCCGGGCCGCCTCGTTGTGCGCCGCGTACTGCCACATCTCGTTCCACACCGCCCAGTTCGTGCGGATCGCCGGGTCGTCGCCGGCCCAGGTCAGAATCAGCCGCTCCACCCGCTCGCGCCCGTTGGCGAGCTCGGCGAGGTGCTCTTCCGCGACGGCGTCGGCGAGGTCGTCGGTGTGCGCGAACGCCTCGACGATCACCTCGGCGCGGGAGGGGAAGTAGTAGTGCACGAGCGCGGTCGAGACGCCGGCCTCACCGGCGACGTCGGACACGCGCACGGCGGCGGCGCCGGTGCGGGCGATGGCCCGGCAGGCTGCGTCCAGGATCAGGTGCTTGCGATTCACGGTGGGCTCGGTCATGATGGTGGTGGTGTTTGACTGACTGATCAGTCAGGATACCGCGCCGACCCGATGAGCGTCAACGTCCCCACCCCGAAGACCCCGTTCGCGCACGATGAGGACTGGCGCGACCGGTGGCTGTTCCTGACCCCGGAGGGCGAGTCGCAGCTGCCGCCCGCGGTGGCCGCGCTGCGGGCCGCGCTCGACGAGCCGGCCGGCGGCGAGGCGGCCGAGACGGAGCGGGTCGAGTGGATCATCCTGCACGGCTCCTACGCGGACTGGCTGGCCTACCTGCGCGAGCGGCGGGAGCTGCTCGCGCGCTATCTCGACCGGTTCGGGGCCGATGCGCTGGCCGGCCTCGTGGTCGACGTGCTCTGGAACCACTATCTGCTGGCGCTGACGGTGCCCGGCGAGGAGCCGGTGGTCGACGCCGAGCGCGACCGCGTGCAGGCCCTGCTGCACCGGATCCACGGGCCGGACGCGCGGTGACGAAGGCCGTGGTCGTGGGTGCCGGCCTGGCCGGGCTCGCGGCGGCGCGCGACCTCGACCGCGCCGGCTGCGACGTCGTCGTCCTCGAGGCCCGCGACCGGCCCGGCGGGCGGGTCGAGCAGGCGGAGATCCCGGATGGGCGCGTCGTCCAGCTCGGCGGCGAGCTCGTGGGCGACTTCCACACCGCCTACCTCGAGCTCGTGGCCGAGCTCGGCCTGACGACCCGGCCGAGCTACGTCGCCGAGCCCGGCGAGATGACCTTCGACCTGGTCGACGGCACCTGGCGGGGCGACGACGTCCCCTGGATGACCGACGCCGACCGCGAGGACGCGGCCCGGGTGGGCGGGCTCTTCGTCGAGCTCTCCCGCACCGTCGACCCCGACGACCCCTGGAGCCACCCCGACGCGGAGCGGCTCGACCGGCTCTCGCTGAACGCCTGGCTGCGCGAGGTGGGCGCAGCGCCCGCCGTCATCCGCGCCCGCGAGGTGGCCGCGCTGAGCCTCTCCGGCGGGTCGGGCGAGCGCACGTCGCTCCTCGGCGTCCTGCGGATGGACGCGGCCGCCGGATCGCCGGGCGAATACGACCTCGAGGTCTGGGAGAACCTGACCGTGGCCGAGGGCTCCGCCACGCTCGCGCTGCGGATGGCGGACGAGCTGGGCGATCGCCTGCGGCTGGGCGCGCCCGTGCGCCGGATCGCGGTCGGAAGCGGGGTCGAGGTCTCCCTGGCGGACGGCTCACGGGTGACGGGCGACGTCGTCGTGTGCGCGGTGCCCGTCGCCCCCCTGCGCGACATCGCGCTCGAGGGGATCTCGCCCGAGCGGCTCGCCTCGCTGCGGCGCCAGCGCAACGCCCGCGCCGGCAAGGCGGTCGTCGCCTACCGGTCGTCCTTCTGGCGTGAGCTGGGCCAGAACGGGCTCTGCGAGAGCGAGAACCTGTTCGGCTCGACGTGGCCGCAGGGCGAGGGCGTGCTCTCGATCCTCGTGCCGCCCGAGCGGCTGCTCCACCACCTGTCCGCGGCCGACGAGGTGCGGCGGGCCGAGGTGCTGGATGCGCTGGCCCGGATCTACGACGAGCGCGCCCGCGACCCGGTCGCCTACCTGCAGCGCGACTGGGGCGTCGATCCGTGGACGCTGGGCTACGTCGCCCAGTGGGCGCCGGGCGACGTCATGGCGGTCGGGCGGCTGCACGGGACCCACGAGCCGCCGTTCTACGTCGCCGGGTCGGACCACTGGGTGGCGGGCTACATGGAGGGCGCGGTGCGCACGGGCCGCGCCGCCGCGAGGGCGATCCTGGCGCGCTGAATAAACGGGGTCAGACCCTTTTTATTCACTCGCGCCCGCTCAGGGTGCCTGGCTCCGCGTCGCGGTGCCTGGCACCGGTCGGCCCGGCCGCTGCGTCGAGTGTCGCCATACCGGTGCCAGGCACCGGGCTGGTTCCGTGTCCACGCTGCCGGCACGCTCGGAGCGGCGATCGTCGACGCCGGTGCCAGGCACCACACAATGCCTGGCGCGCGGTCAGGTGCCTGGCTCCGCGTCGCGGTGCCTGGCACCGGGCTGGTTCCGTGTCCGCGCCGTCGGCACGCTCGGAGCGGCGATCGTCGACGCCGGTGCCAGGCACCACCGGACCCGCGAAGAGGGTCTGACCCCTTCTGGCGGGTGGTTCATGCGAGCATACGACGTGATGGCACGAGATCTGCGCCCGCTGTTCGATCCCCGCTCGGTGGCCGTCGTCGGCGCGTCCGACGACCCCGCCAAGTGGGGCAACTGGCTCGGCCGGGGGGCGCTCAAGGGCGAGCACCGCCGCCCCGTCTATCTGGTGAACCGCAACGGGGGGAGCGTGCTCGGCCGCAGCGCATACCGCTCGCTCGGCGACCTCCCGGACGCCCCGGAGCTCGTGGTCGTCGCCGTCCCCCCGGCCGCCTTCGAGCAGACCGTCGACGACGCGCTCGCCGCCGGCGCGCGGGCGCTGATCGGCATCACCGCGGGGCTGGGCGAGCTCGGCGGTGAGGCCGGCCTGCGCGAGCGGGCGCTGGTCGCGCGCGTGCGCGACGCCGGCGCGGTGCTGCTCGGGCCAAACTGCCTGGGCGTGTACGACGCGGCCTCCGATCTGGGGCTGGCCTCGAACGAGTTCCCGCCCGGCTCGATCGGCCTCGCCTCCCAGAGCGGGAACCTGGCGCTCGAGCTCGGCATCCTGGCCCGCGAGGCCGGCCTCGGGTTCTCCCGCTTCGCGTCGATCGGGAACCAGGCCGACGTCGACCTGGCCGAGCTCGTCACCGCGTTCGCGGAGCACCCCGAGACCGAGGTGATCGCCGTCTACGCCGAGGACTTCCGCGACGGCCGCGCCTTCGTCGACGCTGCCGCAGGCGCCGGGAAGCCGGTCGTGCTGCTGACCGTGGGGGCGTCCGAGGCCAGCGCCCGCGCCGCCCGCTCGCACACCGGGGCACTCGTGAGCGACGTCGCCGTGGTCGCCGCCGCGGCCAGGGCCGCCGGCGCCCACGTCGTCAAGACGCCGCACCAGATGCTCGACCTGATCCAGGCGCTCGTGCGCACCCACCCGCTGCGCGGCGACCGGATCGCCGTCATCGGCGACGGCGGCGGCCACGGCGCGGTCGCCTGCGACGTCGCTGCGGCGGTCGGGCTCGAGCTCCCGCGCCTGTCCGACGCGCTCGCGGCCGACCTCGCCGCCCAGCTTCCCCACACCGCCGCCACGCGCAACCCGGTCGACCTGGCCGGGGGCGGTGAGCAGGACTTCAACTCCTACGCCAAGGTCTCGCGAACGCTGCTCGAGTCGGGCGAGGTCGACGGCGTGCTGCTGACGGGCTACTTCGGCGGCTACAGCCAGTACTCCGAGCACTTCGCCGCGGCCGAGGTGGACGTCGCCCGCGCGATCACCGTCGCGGTCGCCGAGACCGGGCGGCCGATGGTGGCGCACTCGATGTACGCCGACTCGCCGACCGCCCAGGCGCTGCGCGACGGGGGCGTGCCCGTGTACACGGCGATCGAGGCGGCCGCCGGGGCGCTGGCCGGCCTGCGCACCCGGCCGCGCGCCCTCGGGGCGCCGTCGCTCCCGCCGCCCGCGACCGGCCCGATCGAGCCCGGCTACTTCGGCAGCCGGGCGCTGCTGGAGGCCGCCGGCGTGCGGTTCGCGGCCGCGGTCCGGGTGACCGGGCCCGAGGAAGCGCTGGCGGCGGCCGGCGACCTCGGCTACCCGGTGGTCGTGAAGGCGGTCGACGCCCTGCACAAGTCGGACTCGGGCGGCGTCATCGTCGGCATCGCCGACCCGGCGGCACTCGTCGCGGCGGTGCACGATCTGATCGACCGCCTCGCGCCGAAGGCGATCTCGGTCGAGCGGATGGCCCCGCTCCACGAGGGCGTCGAGCTGATCGTCGGCGCCCGCACCGACCCGCGCTTCGGGCCCGTCGCGATGGTGGGGCTGGGCGGCATCCACGCCGAGGTGTTCGAGGACGTCGCCGTCGACCTGGCGCCGCTCGAGCCGCTCGCCGCCGAGCGGCTGTTGCGCTCGCTGCGCGGCGCCAGCCTGCTGGCCGGCGTCCGCGGCCGCCCGCCGCTCGACGTCGGCGCCGCCGCCCGGGTCGCGGCGACGCTCTCACAGGTGGCGGCGTCGCGTCCCGACGTCGCCGAGATCGAGATCAACCCGCTGCTGGTCACGCCGTCGGGGGCCACCGCGCTGGACGCCCGCGTGATCGCGCGGGAGGAGGGAGAGGGCGATGCTCGCTAGCGGCAGCTTCGACGGCCAGGTGGCCGTCGTCACGGGCGGGGGGAGCGGCATGGGCCGGGCGATGGCGGTGGAGTTCGCTCGTCTCGGGGCCGCCGTCGTCGTCGCGGGGCGCCGGCCGGAGCCGCTGGCCGAGACCGTGGCCCTGGTGGAGGCCGCCGGCGGCCGGGCGCTGGCGCAGCCGACCGACGTGCGCGTGCCCGAGCAGGTCGACGCGCTCGTCGCGGCGGCCGTCGGGCAGTTCGGCCGGCTCGACGTGCTCGTGAACGACGCCGCCGGCAACTTCGTCGTGCGGGCCGAGGACCTGTCCCCGAACGGCTGGCGCGCCGTCACCTCGATCGTGCTCGACGGCGGCTTCCTCTGCGCCCGCGCCGCCGGCCGCCAGATGATCGCGCAGGGCGACGGCGGGGCGATCCTGAGCGTCATCGCGAGCTACGCCTGGACGGG
The DNA here is from genome assembly GCA_963731515.1 of uncultured Actinomycetes bacterium. Lineage (GTDB taxonomy): Bacteria > Actinomycetota > Thermoleophilia > Gaiellales > JAICJC01 > JAICJC01. The sequence goes on from CAVSVU010000013.1 coordinate 54,630, forward strand.
AGGGCCGGGGACGGTGCACTCCGCCGCCGCGAAGGCGGGCCTCCTGGCGATGACGCGGACGCTGGCCGTCGAGTGGGCGCCCCACCGCATCCGGGTGAACACGATCTGCCCCGGCCCGACCGCGACCGAGGGCGCGGGCGCGGCGCTCTGGCCGACGCCCGCCGACGAGGCACGGGTGGCGGCGACCGTTCCCGCCGGGCGGCTGGCGACGGTCGAGGAGATCGCCTGGTGGTCGACGGCGCTGTGCTCGCGCCAGGCGGCGTACATCACGGGCGAGAACCTCACGATCGACGGCGGCCACTGGCTGGAGCAGGAGGGCTACATGCCCGCCCTGCAGCCGCCGCAGCGGTGACCGGCGCCGACCCCGGCCTCGAGCTCGTCGAGGCGGCCGCCGTCGCCGACGCGTTCGGCGCCGACGCGGTGCGCCTGGGCGGCGCGGTGTGCGCCGTCGCGCCGGGGCTCGAGGAGGTGACGATCAACCGGGTCATCGGCCTGGGGATCTCGGAGCCTGCCTCAGACGCGGTCCTCGACCGGATCGCCGACGTGTACGGCTCGGTGCGCCACTCGATCGCCCTTGCGCCCGGCGCCCGCCCCGGCGGCGTCGCGGCGATGCTGCGCGAGCGCGGCTACGAGCCCGCGCACGCCTGGGTGAAGTTCGCCCGGACGGCCGCCGAGCCGCCGGCGCCGATCACTGACCTCCGCATCGAGCGGATCGGCGCGGAGCGGGCCGAGGAGTTCACGGCGGTCCTTGCGGCCGGCTTCGAGATCCCCCAGCCGGTGACCGCGATGCTCTCCCACCTCGCCGGCCGGCCCGGGTGGAGCTGGTACCTGGCCCACGACGGCGAGGTGCCGGTGGCCTGCGGCGCGCTCTTCGTGCACGGGCGCCACGGCTGGCTAGGGCAGGCGGCGACGCTGCCCGCACACCGCCGCCGCGGCGCCCAGTCGGCTCTCATCGCCACCCGCATCGGCGCCGCCGGCGCGGCCGGGGCGGAGGTGGTGGTCACGGAGACGGGCGAGATCGTCGACGAGCGCCCGACGATCTCCTACCGCAACATCCTGCGGGCCGGGTTCGCCGCCGCGTACCTGCGCCCGAACTACGTGTCGGCGCCCGCCGACGCCGTCGCCTGAGCTAGGGCGTGCGCCGGCGCAACGTCGTCGCGCCGAGCGCCAGCGCCAGCAGCGTCGCCCCGATCACGACGGCCATGTCGCGCAGAACGGTCGAATCGAACCCCGCCGTGGTCACCCGGGCGAGGCCGTCGTACGCGTAGGTGAGCGGCAGCGCGTACGCGACCGCCTGCAGCGCCCCGGCCATGTCGTCGCGGGGGACGAGCAGCCCGCACAGGAGCAGCTGCGGGATGACCACGGCCGGCATGAACTGCACCGCCTGGAACTCGGTCTTCGCGAAGGCGCTCACGAACAGGCCCAGCGCCATCCCCAGCACGGCGTTTGCGATCGCGAGCCCGGCGACGACCCACTCGGATCCGGCCACGTGCAGGTCCAGCAGCCCGAACGCGACGCCCGCCGTGAGCGCCGCCTGCACCGCCGCGACGGCGCCGAACGCGATCCCGTAGCCGCACAAAAGGTCGAGCTTCCCGAGCGGCATCGACATCAGCCGCTCGAGCGTCCCCGTCGTGCGCTCCCGCAGCATCGTGATCGCGGTGACGAGGAACATGCTGATGAACGGGAAGATGCCGAGCAGCGGCGTCCCGATGCGCTGGAACGCGAGCGGCTGGCCGTCGAGGACGTACCGCAGCAGCACCTCGAGCAGGCACGGGACGACGAGCAGCATGACCACCGTGCGGGGGTCGCGGCGCAGCTGCAACATCACCCGCGCAGCCGTCGCCAGCGTGATCCGGGCGCTCATCGCGCCGCCTCCGTCTCCCAGCGCTCGATCGTGCGCACGAACGCCTCGCCGAGGTCGTCCTCGCCGGTCTCCGCGCGCAGCTGCTGCGGCGTCTCGGCGGCGAGGATGTGGCCGTCGCGCATCAGGAGCAGGTGGCTGCAGCGGTCGGCCTCGTCCATCACGTGGCTCGAGACGAGCAGGGTCGTGCCCGCCTCGGCCAGCCCGGCGAAGGTTCCCCACAGGTCGCGCCGGAGCAGCGGATCGAGGCCCACGGTCGGCTCGTCCAGCACGAGCACCGGCGGGTCGTTGAGGAGCGCCGTCGCGAGGGACACGCGGGCGCGCTGACCGCCGGAGAGCGACCCGACCACACGGCCCGCGAACGCCTCCAGGCCGACCGTTGCGATGACGGCCTCGACCCGCTCGGACGCCGTCCCGAGCACGGCGGCGAAGTAGCGCAGGTTCTCGCGCACCGACAGGTCGCCGTACACCGAGGGCGCCTGGGTGACGTAGCCGACCCGCGCCCGCAGCGACCGCGACCCCGCCGGCTCGCCGAGCACGCTCACCGTCCCCGACGCCACCACCTGCACGCCGACGATCGAGCGCATCAGCGTGGACTTGCCGCAGCCGCTCGGGCCGAGCAGGCCGGTCACGGTGCCCGGGGGGACGTCGAGGCTGATCCGGTGGAGGACGTCGACGCCGCCGCGGCGCACGAGCAGGTCGCGGACTGCGATGGCGGGCACGGCGGCCACCCGGTCATGCTAGAGGGGCTTGCGGAAGGCGATGACGCCGGCGCGGCGAAACCCGCGCCATGAGCCGGACCGCCGCCGCGGCGCGGCGCGACCTCGCCCGCATCGTGGGCGACGGCGCCGTGCAGGTCCCGGTCGCCGACCGGTCGCTCCTGCGCGACATGACCGAGACGCGCGGCCTCGCCGGCGACGCGCTCGGCGCCGTGTTCCCGGGCTCGACGGACGAGGTCGCCGCGGTCGTACGCTGGTGTGCGGGGACGGGCGTCCCGTTCGTGCCCCGGGGCGGTGGCACCGGGTATGCGGGTGGCGCGATGCCCGACGCCGGCTCGCTCGTGATCGCGCTCGCCCGGATGACGCGGGTGCGCGAGGCGGTGCCGCAGGCGTGGCGGATGACGGTCGAGGCCGGGCTCTCGACCCGCGGCCTGCACCAGGCGGCGGCCGGCGAGGGCCTGTGGTTCGCGCCCAACCCGGGCGCGGCCGAGCAGTCGCAGCTGGGCGGGAACATCGCGACGAACGCCGGCGGCCCACGGTCGTTCCGCCACGGCACGGTGCGGTCGTTCGTCACCGGCGTCGAGCTCGTGCTCTCCTCGGGCGAGGTGCTCGTCGCCGGCGGCGCCGCCCGCAAGAACGTCGAGACGCTCGACCTGACCGGCCTCGCCTGCGGCTCCGAGGGCACGCTCGGGGTGATCACGGCCGCGTGGCTGCGGCTTCTGCCCCGCCCGGAGGTGATCCTGCCCCTGGTCGCGCTCTACCCCGACCGCCGCGCGGGCGTCGCCGCGCTGGAGGCGGCGATGGCGTGCGGGTGCGTGCCGACGGCGCTCGAGTTCGTCGACGAGCGCGCGTTCGCCGCCGCGGCGGCCACCTATCCCCGCCACGCTGCCCGGGGCTCCTTCGCCGTGATCACCGAGTCCGCCGGCCCGGCGGCGATCGCGCGGGCCGAGCGCGACATCCTGGTCGAGGCGCTCACGCCGGGGGCGACCGCGGTCGACGCGCCCGACTCCCCCGGCGAGCAGCGGGCGCTCGAGTCGTGGCGCGACGGCGTCTCCCCGGCGGTGGTCGCCGTGCGCGGCGGCAAGGTCTCGGAGGACTTCGCCGTGCCGTTCGACCGGCTCGGCGAGGCTCTCGACATGATCGAGCGCATCGGTCGCGAGAACGGCGCCGAGGTAGCGTGCTGGGGCCATGCGGGCGACGGCAACGTGCATGCGTCGGTGCTCGTCGACCGCGGCGACCGGGCCGCGCTGCGGTGGGCGGAGACGGTCGCCGATGCGTTCCACGCGGTGCCGCGGGCGCTGGGCGGCTCGCTCTCGGCCGAGCACGGCATCGGCCTGGTCAAGCTCGAGGCCGCCGCGGCGCTTCCGCCGGCGCTCCTCCGGGCCCAGCGGGCCGTGGTGGACGCACTCGACCCGGCCCACCTCGCCAATCCGGGACGGAAGATCCCGCCGCCCGGACCCAGCTAGAGTCCCGCCCCTATGCTGATCACGACCACGAACGACCTCCCCGGCTACGAGATCGAGGAGGTGCTGGGCGAGGTCTTCGGCCTGACCGTCCGCTCGCGCAACGTCGGCTCCCAGATCGGCGCCGGCCTGAAATCGCTCGTCGGCGGCGAGCTCAAGGGCATGACGAAGGCGCTCGTCGACAGCCGCGAGCAGGTGATCGAGCGGCTGGGCGAGGAGGCGCAGAGCCGGGGCGGGAACGCCATCCTCGCGATGCGCTTCGACACGTCCGAGATGGGCGGGACGTGGACCGAGATCTGCGCCTACGGCACCGCCGTGCGCGTCCGGAAGATTTAGACGATTGATTCCACGCCCCCGCGCGCCTGGACGTCAGGCTGCGAGTGGGGGTTCAGGTCGTTGCTGGGGCTGCGGCTGCGAACCGTCGCATCGCGTCGTCCTCGGTCGCGCCCATAGTTCACCCACTATGAACGCTCCCTGCGTCCTTGCGCTGCTCGGTTCGCAGCCGCCCAGGACATCACAGGGGCGTGGAATCAATCATCTAGACCAGCCCGGCGGCTACTTGGCGCCCCGCCGGGAGGCCCGGCGCAGGTCGCGGTCGATGCAGTAGGCGGTGAACTGGGCGTGGCGGGTCAGGTAGACCGCCAGCTCGAGCATTCCGAACGCGACCCATTCATGGAAGAAGCGCTCGTCGACCGCGTTGCGGGGGACGCCTGGAGCAGGGGAATCCATGTGGCACCTCACCGGGGGGAGAGGGGGTTGAGAAGGCCCTCTCATCTAGCCGCAGCCCGTGGGCGCGCGATTCCCCCGATCGGGTCATTTGTAAGAATTACAATAAAAATAGTTGACACGCGACGTGGTGCAATCAACGTCCGATCCGCCAATTGGCACATGCCACCACCGCCAAGTGGCGCGTCGGCCGCGCGTGTCAGGGCGCCGCTACGGGTGCCGCTAGGGCCGCTCGTCGTAGCGCGGCAGCCCGTCGTCGGGGATGTCCTCCCACGCCGCGGCGTAGGCGACGAACTGGCGCAGCGACGGCCGGATGCCGGGATCGCCGTCGAACGCCCCTAGGCGCACGCTCACGATCTCGCGGTCGTCGGGGTTGCGGCTCCAGAGGGCCGACCCGCACGCGCCGCAGAACAGCTTCGGAAAGCCGTCAGGCGGCGCGTACGTGCGGATCAGCTCCTCGCCCTGGGTCACGGTGAGCGACCCCGGCTGGATCCGGGCCTGCGCCGACGCCGCCGTGCCCGTTCGGCGCTGGCAGCGTGTGCAGTGGCAGTAGGTCGCGACGACGAGCGGCGCGTCGACCCGGAAGCGGACGCCCCCGCACAGGCAACCGCCGGTGAGGGGCATTTCCGCCATCGCTAAAACCTGTCCGGTGTGTCGAGCGGGTGCCAGAACGCGAGACGCGGCTGGCTGGTCACCCCGGCCTCCTGCATGAGCTGGGGGATCTCGGCACTCGACTGGAAAAACGTGTTGAACCCCTCCTCGGACTCCCACTCGTCGAACACCGCGAGGGTGCCGCCGTCGGCGCTGACGAAGAAGCGGTGGTGGATGGCGCCGTGCTCTTTGGCACTCGCGTTGATCGTCTCGATCCGCGCCCCGTTGGCCGCCATCGCCTCCTGAAGCCGCTTCGGGTCACCCTCCACCTGCAGCATCATGAACACGCTCATCCCGGTCTCCTCGCTCGGATGTGGCAACGCTACATCGCGAGCGCATTCGCCGTCCTACCCCGGACCGGTTCGGACCGCGCCCGTTTGTGTGATCCCGGTCTCATAGGCGAAGATCACCGCCTGGATGCGGTCGCGCAGGCCGAGCTTCATCAGGATCCGCTTGACGTGCGTCTTCACCGTTGTCTCCTCGATGACCAGCGCCGCCGCGATCTCGCCGTTCGAGAGGCCGCGCGCGACCAGCCCGAGCACCTCGCGTTCGCGCGGCGTCAGGTCGGCCACCGCCTCGGCCCCCGCGAGCTGCGGGGCCGGCTGGCGGGAAAGCCGGTCGAGGACGATCCGGGTCACGGAGGGTGAGAGCAGCGAGTCGCCGGCGGCAACGGTGTGGATGGCGGCGAGCAACTCCTCCGGGCTCGTTCGCTTGAGCAGGAAGCCGGACGCCCCGGCGCTCAGGGCGCCGAAGATGTAGTCGTCCTGCTCGAAGGTGGTCAGGATCACGACCTTCACGTCGGGCGAGGTCGCGAGCACCTCGCGCGTCGCGGCGATCCCGTCGAGGTCGGGCATGCGCACGTCCATCAGCACGAGGTCGGGGCGCAGCGCACGGACACGCGCGACCGCGGCGCGCCCGGTCGCCGCCTCGCCGACGACCTGGATGCCGGCGTCGCTCGAGAGCACCGCCCGGAGGCCGGCACGCATGAGCTGGTCGTCGTCGACCAGGAGGACACGCACCGCGCGGCTCATCGCCCGTCCTCGCCGGGCTGGTACGGCAGGCTGGCCCGGACGCGGAAGCGCCCGTCGCGGCGTTCGACCTCGAGGCTGCCGCCGAGCAGGGCCGCCCGCTCGCGCATGCCCAGGATGCCGTGGCCGCCGTCGATGGCCGCCGGGGCCGCCGAGGCGACCGGGTTCGTGACGCCGAGCTCGAGGGACGACGCGCCGTAGGCGATCTCGACGCCGGCCTCGCCGCTTCCGTGGCGGGCGGCGTTCGTAAGGGACTCCTGCAGGATGCGGTAGGCGGCCTGGTCGAGGCTGGGCGGGAGCGGGCGCCGGCGTCCCACGACATGCACGTCGACCGTGATGCCCGCCATACGGTGCCGCTCGACGAGCGTGTCGAGCGCGCCCAGGCCGGTCGGCGGCTCGACCACCTCCTCGCCGGCGGCGTCCTCGCGCAGGCCGCGGACGAGCTGGTCGATCTCGCCGATCGTCTCGCGGGCGACGTCCTCGATCGTGGTGAGCGCCGAGCGCGCCGCCTCGGGGTCGCGCTCCTGGAGCAGCCGGGCCGCGCCGGCCTGCACCAGGATCACGTTGATCGCGTGGGCCGCCGAGTCGTGCAGGTCGCGGGCGATGCGGGTGCGCTCCTCGGCGGCGGCGAGGCGGCGCTCGCGGGCGGTGTCGTGCTCGGCTCGGGCGGCCCGCTCGGCCAGGTCGGCCCGGCGCCGGCGGCGCCCGCGCAGCCCGTCGCCGATCCCCCAGGCCGCGCCCCACACCACGACGCCGAACAGGATCGGCGTCGCCGGGAACCCGCCATCCGAGATCGCGGTGGCCCCCAGGTGCACGGCGAACATGCCGAGGACGACGGCCGCCGTGCGGCCGACCCGCGAGCGGGTGCGGTCGTCGTTCGCCACATAGAAGAGCGCGACGGTCGGCCCGAACGGCGGCCCGGCCGCGTAGCCCAGGGCGTTGATCCCCGCGCTGGCGGCGGTGGTGAGGGCGAAGACGCCCAGGGGCGCGCGCCGGTGCGCGACCAGCGGCAGGCAGGCGAGGGCGGCCAGCGCGACGCCGGGCACGTCGATGCCGCGGGTCGAGCCGCGGCCGCCGGCGAGCAGCCCCAGGGTGAGTGCGAACGCCACCAGCGCGACGACCACGTCGCGAGGCGTCCACCGGCGCGTGTCCGAGGCGTGCATCCCACTCCGAGGGTAACGCCCCCTGGGCCCCTCCGAGTCGCACCGCAGGAGGATCCGCCTCCTCCCGCGGGAGGACGGCGAGGTTCCTCCCGGAGGGCGTTTCGGGCTCGGGGGCCGGCTCCTAGGGTGGCTTCAGTGGAACTGCAACGCCCACCCCGAGGGGGTCGAACAACCATGATCACCATCACCCGATTCGCACTCCGGCACCGCCGTCTGGTCGCACTCCTGTGGCTGGTCGTGGCGGTCGCCGGCGTCGTCTCGACGGGCCCGGCGACCAGGGCGCTGAGCGACCAGTACTCCGTGCCCGGCCGCGAGGGCTACGTGACCAACACGGCGATCAAGCGCATGTTCGGGAACGGCGGCGACGGCGCCCCACTGGTCGCAGTCGTCACCCTGCCGAACGGCACGGACGTCACCTCGCCGGGGGTGCGGGCCGGCATCGCCGGCGTCTCGCACCGGATCGCGGCGGCCGTCCCGCGTGCACGGATCGCCTCCTACGCATCGACGGGCGATCGCGCGTTCGTCTCGCGCGACGGGCGCACGACGTTCGTCGTCGCCTACCCGCCGCCGACACCGGGCAGCTTCGGCCAGAACGCGCTCGCCGTCACCGCCGCCGGGAAGGCCCTTCGCGGTATCACCGTCGCGGGCGCCCCGGTGCACCTGACCGGCCTGAACGCGCTTTCGGCCTCGACCGGCGAGAAGGGGGGCGCGGGCCTCCTGGCCGAGTCGCTCCTCGGCGGGCTCGGCGCGCTGCTCGTGCTCGCGTTCGTCTTCGCGTCGCTGATGGCGTTCGTGCCGCTGATCGTCGCCGTGATCTCAATCCTGACCAGCTTCCTGCTCGTCTGGGCGCTCACGTCCGTGACCCAGGTCTCGGGCATCGTCGGGTTCCTGATCGCGCTGGTCGGCCTGGGCGTCGCCATCGACTACTCGCTGCTCATCGTCGTGCGCTGGCGCGAGGCCCGCGCCCACGGCCATGCCGGTGACGACGCCGTCCTCCATGCCATGGCGACGGCGGGCCGGGCGGTCGTCTTCAGCGCCACGACGGTCGCGATCGGGCTGCTCGCGCTGGTCGCGTTGCCCGTGCCGTTCCTGCGCAGCGTCGGCTACGGCGGAATGGTGATCCCGCTCGTGAGCCTCGCCGTGGTGACGACGCTCCTGCCCGTGATCCTGTCGAAGATGGGCGCGCGGCTCGACTGGCCGCACCTGCGCACCGACGACCGGGCCAGCCGCTCGTGGACGCGCTGGGGCACGCTCGTCGTACGGCATCGGGTCGTGGCGGCGGGCGCGGCGGCGGCAGTGCTCGGTGCGCTCGTGCTCGCCGCGACGACGATCAACCTGGGCGCCGCGACGGGCGACCCGAACACGATCAGCCGCGCCGGCGACGCCGTGCAGGGCCTCGACGCGCTCGAGCGCTCCGGCATCGGCTCCGGCGCGCTGAGCCCGATCGAGGTCCTCGCCGGACGCGGCCAGGCGGCCCAGCTCGTCCCGCGCCTGGACGGCGTCGCCGGAGTGCAGGGCGCCGTGGCGCCCGTGGCCGAGGACTGGCATCGCGGCTCGACCGCCCTGGTCGACGTCTTCGCCCGTTCCGACTCCAGCGCCACGGTCGACCGCGTCCGCGCGGCCGCGCATGCGGAGGGGGACGACGTCCGCGTCGGCGGGATCGTCGCCCAGAACAGCGACTTCATCTCGGCCGTCTACGGTAACTTCCCGGAGGTCGCCGTGCTGATCGTCGTGCTCACGTTCGTGCTGCTCGCGCGCGCGTTCCGCTCGGTGCTCCTGCCGGCCAAGGCGCTCGTCCTGAACGTCCTGAGCGTCGGGGCGGCCTGGGGCGTCGTCACGCTCGTCTGGCAGGAGGGCTGGGGCTCCCAGGCGCTGTGGGGGATCCCCGCCTCGGGCTCGATCCCCTCGTGGCTGCCGCTGATGATGTTCGCGTTCCTGTTCGGGCTCTCGATGGACTACGAGGTGTTCATCCTGGCCCGGATGCGTGAGGAGTACGACGCCACCGGCTCGACCGACGCCGCGGTCGTCGAGGGCATCGGCCGCACCGGCCGCCTGGTCACGAGCGCCGCGCTGATCCTCTTCCTCGGCTTCGTCGCCATGGCGTCCGCGCCGGACACGAGCGTGAAGATGATCGCGACCGGCCTCGGGGCTGGGATCCTGATCGACGCCACCCTCATCCGCGCCCTGCTCGTGCCCGCGGCCGTGTCGCTCTTCGGCCGCTGGAACTGGTGGCTGCCGCGCCCGCTCGCACGCGTCCTGCGGGCCTCCCCGGGCCGGACATGACCGTCCTTCCATCCCCAACCCTCCCAAGGAGAACCCGATGACCCTGTTCCTCTCAACCGGCTGGCACCATCACGGCTGGTTCCTGCTCTGGCCGCTGATCCCGCTCTTCTGGATCGGCGTCCTGATCCTCTTCGCCCGCTTCGTGGTGTGGCGGGGCGGGCCCGGCCCGTGGGGCCGGCGCCACGCCGGGCCCGATCCGCACACGATCCTGGCGGAGCGCTACGCCCGGGGCGAGATCGGGGTCGAGGAGTACCGCGAACGCCGCGCCAACCTCGACTCGTGAGACGCCGCCACCGGCCGCCGCGCGAACGGGCGCGGCGGCCGGCGGCCGTGCGGATCAGCCGCCCGAGGCGGCGACGAGCTCGGGCACGAACCGGGCGGCGTCGATGGTGCCGACGCCGGTCGAGAGGTCGAACCCGTGGCGGGCGTTGAAGCCCTTCACCGTGTGGTTGCTCCCGCCCTGCGGGAACGTGACCCTGTTGGTGCCCTTCGTGACGTCGACGAGGCCTGCCGCGTGGTGCGCGAGCAGCCGGTACAGCGCCGGGTTCAGCAGGCCGAGGCCGTGGCCGGCCAACTGGTTCGCGATCGCGACGACGCCGCCGAAGAGCGGCGAGGCCTCGCTCGTGCCGCCGACGAGGTGGAAGCCCGCCGGGCCGGCGCCGACCTTGGCGTCGAGGAACACGAGCGCGGCGCCGTCGACGGCGGCGCTCATCGACACGTCAGGAACGCCGCGGCGGCCGTGCAGATGGCCGATGCCGTGCTGGTAGAACGGCCGCGGGAACACGACCGACCGGCCGCCGCCACTCGCGGCCGGCGAGGCGAACAGGGCCGTGTCGTTCCACACCGAGTCGGGCGAGATGTGGTTGCCGGCGGCATCGAGGTGCATCTGGGTGCCGCCGACCGCGGTCACCAGCGGGTCGGTGGCCGGCCAGCTGACCGTGCGCCGCAGGAAGAACGTCGCGGCAGAGCCCTGCGAGTCGAGGCTGTTCGGGCCCGTCGGGCCGGCATCGCCGCTGGATGCGAGGACGCTGACACCGTGCCGGGCCGCGTTCTCGTAGGCGCTGCGCAGGCCGAGGATCGACGCCCTGCTGGGGAAGCCGATCTCCGGCGCACCGAAGCTCTGCGTGATCACGTTCGCCATGTGGTGGTCGATGACGAAGTTCTCCGCCTTCACGATCTCCGGGAAGCCCTGCAAGCCGAGGGTCTCGGCCACGGGCGTCTCGACCAGCAGGATCTTCGCGCCCGGCGCGATCGCGTGGGCGTACTCGACGTCGAGCGACGTCTCGATCGCCCAGCCGAACATCATCGGCCGCGCGGTCGGGTTGTACGGCGGCACGGGCCCGACCGGCTGGATGATCCTGAAGCTCGGCGGCGCCGGCAGGTGGAACGCCTTGTCGAAGGTCCTGAGCTCCCCGCGGATGTGCTGGTAGCCGTACGACTCGACGATGGCGATCGTCTGGCCCTTGCCGTTCAGGCCCTTGCGGTAGAGCGGGCCGAGGTTGTACGCGCGGTGGTACTGGAACGGTGCGTAGCAGGCGAGGTGCACCTGGGCCTTGCACTGCGCCGTCGTGGGCGGCGTCGCGTAGGCCACGTGGGACAGGAGCCGCGCCATGGGTATCGGCGCGGTGCTCGCCGCCGAAACGGGCGCGACGGTGGCGGCGCCTCCGACACCGCAGGTCCCGAGCAGGCCAAGCAGCAGCCCAATGACTCGTCGCAACATGCTTCCCCTCCTTGACCCGAAGGTCTACGAGTCAGGCCGCCCGAGCCCACGGTTTGCGGCCCCAAACTCGGCCGAACTGTATCCCTTCTCAGCCGGCTGTCTGTGACCCCGCGGACATCAGGCCGGCCCGATGTCCGCACCATGCGGGGTCAGACCCCTTCTGGTGCATAACCGGTGCCAGGCACCGGTTATGCACGGCGCAACAGAAGTGCAACGCCCGGCGTTCGGGGTCAGACCCCGATTCTGCT
>CAVSVU010000014.1:0-829886 GCA_963731515.1 uncultured Actinomycetes bacterium
GTGCGAACAGATGCGTTCCCCGTGACTTCGCAGGGCCACGCCTACGCCCAGTTCCAACGCGCACTCAAGACCGGCAACGCGCACATCGCACTCGCCGCCGCATCCGAGCTGCGGCAGATCGGCCTCGCCGACGCGCTCTCGCTCGTGCTCCTTATCCGCGAGGACAACCCCGTCCTCTACGACAAAGCCGCGGTGCGGTGGTTCGCGAAGTATGCGGCCAACGATCGATACCTGCTCTTGCGCGACGCGCGCGAGTTGATCGACCTTCTCGACGGCGTCGGTCGGCACGACCAGGTCGCGGTCGTCCGGCTCGAGCGGTGGCTGCGCGCCCGCGGCTATGACGAGGTGGCGGACCGCGTCGCGTAGGACGGTGAGCCGCTCGGCGAATCGGGGAGGTTCCGGCCGGTAGGAGAGGTGGTTCCGCGGCAAGAAGTGCCTCCTTGATCCCAGCTGACCCGCCGCTCGTCGAGGAGCACGTGGGATGCTCGGCGCCTTCGTGTCGGAGCTTGGCCCTGAGGTACCACGGCTACCGCCGGCAGTGCCTGGGCACTGCCGGTCTCACCATGCCACGCCCACCGACCTCCTGCCACGGGTGGGATCTTGTGGTCCCACCGGCGGCCCGTATCCTGGGAATGGTGTACCCGGACGAGTAGGAGACGCTCGGTGTTTCGAAGCTTGAAGATCGCCATTGCCGTGGCGTCCCTGGTGGCCGCATTGGCGGTCGTGCCGGCGGCCGGCGCAGTCGATGCCGCGACGCCGTCGTCGTGGCATCAACTGGGCTTCAACGGGGCGCACACGGGCGTGAACCCGAACGAGACGGCGCTCTCCGCCTCGACCGTTCCCGGCCTCGACCGAGAAGTGGGTCAGCTCGCGCGGCTCGTGGATTCCTAGTAACCCCGTAGTCGCCGACGGCGACGTGTACTGGGTCTCGGGGTACCCCCGCACGGTGGTCGCGTCAAACGCGACCACCGGAGCCCGCGTTTGGGCTCGCCATGCGTCATATATTCTGACCGACCCTATCGTCGTCGGCAACACCGTCTACACCGCCAGATTCGCCGGCGACAAACTGTTCGCGCTGAACGCGCATACCGGCGCGGTCTTGCGGGCAACGCCGATGATCGATACCGAGGGTCTCGTCTACGCCGACGGTGTCCTCTTTACGTCGCCGTACAACTCGGAGTTGATGGGCGCGTATGACGCCGCGACGGGTCGTCGGCTCTGGACGTCGGGTATCGGACCGGTGGACGGGCTTCCCGCCGTCGCCGACGGCGAGGTGTTTGCCGTCAGCCAGCTCCCCGGCGGCGCCCGTTTCCTGGTCGCGCTCGACGCGGCCACAGGCCACCAGTTATGGTCGGAACCGGTCTCCGACCAGGCGAACGCCACCCCGGTCGTGTCCGGGAAACTCGTCTTCGTGGACACGATCGACGGGCACATGTCGGCGTTCAATCGCACCACCGGCGCGCTCGTGTGGGAGAAAACGTTCGGGACGGGCGCCGCGATCGATTTCGCACCGGCGGTCTTCAACGGGCATGTCTACCAGATCGTGCAGTTGCCGTGCCGCACCATCGTCAGCGTCATGAACGCCGCCACCGGCGCCGCAGCGTGGTCGCGCGTGGTCGATGCCTGCGCCCCAGTCGGACGCGGCGGTGGCGACGGCTCGCCCGTCATCGCAAACGGGCTCGTGTACGTGCCAGGGGCGAAGAAGATCTGCATCTTCACGACCGCCGGGAAGCTCGTCAAGGTCTTGTCGACCGGAGACGACACTGTCGGGACACCAGTGGTCACGGCCGGCCGTGTCTTCGTCGCCACATACGGCACCGGCCGCCCGCACGGCCACATGCAGGCGTTCGGCATCCAAGGCCATGGTGCGGGGCGATAGCCACACCGCTCGAGCTGCCGGGCGTGCACATAGAGGGTGAGCGGCACCGTCGGAACGCCTCGAGCGCGCCATGGTCCCTCTCAGTCCACCTCGCCCACGCCACGCGCCCGACGAACCGCTGCCGGCGTTGGTCTCGAGTTGGCGGCACCGGCGAGGGCCAGTCGCGGCGGCTGACCATGCGCACAGCGGCCCAGGCAAGGCGACCCGATCCGGCACGCTCACCGCGCCAACCGGACGACCGGAACGACGCCGGTGCAGCCGCGCGACGACGCCGGAGTCAAGCCCGAGCTGCGGCCGCGTGATCGGCCACGACCGCGACGTCTCCAACATCGATCTTCACCAACGGGCTGCACCCCGGCCGCGCCGTGCACCTGGATCAGCGGCCGCTTTCGCGTTCCCACTCCGCCCGCGCCCGCGCTAAGATCGACGGCGTACGTGTAAGCTCAGGAGCGCGGTGCGAACCGGACGAGCGTCCTCCCCAGCTCGCGCTCCGCGACCGTGTACGCCGCTCGCGCGGCCGGGTGAGGCCACCAGGCGGCTTCACGCTGACCCCCCCTCCGCGAACGAGTTTCAGTATTGGGAGGTTCGGAAGGGTTTATGGGGGATGGCTCGTTTAGGCTCTCCACGTACCCCCCTCTTTTTCGGGGGGTGAGGAGTGCGCCCGGGTGATCTACGCGGGCTCACCCAAGCCGTGCCTCCAACCGATAGGTGGGTCAGCCGCGCCACGCCAGGGCGGGTCAACACGACTGGGGAGGCGGCATGGCAGACACGACAAAGAAGTCCGACTGGGGAGGCATCGTCTTCGGGCTCCTGGTCGCGGGGTTCGTCGTGATGATCGGGTTCGTGATCGTCGTCGGCGGACGAGGTGAGACTGACCCAGGTGTCGACGGCGGGAATACCGGATACGAGGTTCAGTGCAACGACGGCACGTGGTCGACGTCGGGCGGCATTCAAGGCGCGTGCTCGTGGCATGGTGGCGAGCGGTGAGTTGGCCGGGACAGGGTTCACGACTTCTGTTCCTGCTCGCTGAGGATGCCGCTGATCGTGCCGGTCGCGCCTGTGCCGGTCTGGCGGCGTACTTTTTGCGGTTCGGTGTGCCGGCGCCGACGCCCTGGTTGGCGATGACGGGGCCGGTCGCGGTCTGCCGCTGCGACGCCGGGCTTGTCTCGACGCGCCCACCGGTCGACGCGGGCCCGTCGATGTGGTTCTTGTAGGCCACTACTCGGCGCTCCTGAACAAGTCCTGGTACTGGGGCAGTTGGACGAGCGGCGACCAGCGGTGGAATCTGGCGCCCTTGGGGATCGTGACGTCGGTCAGGCCGAGGCGCTTCACGTCCTCGGGCGATGCTTCGGACAGGCTGATCTCGCGGACAGCCTGGACGACGTCGGCGGCGCCGATCGGGACGGGCTGGTGCGCCGCTACATGCTCGGCGTAGTGCCGCGCCTCGTGCGGGATGGCCTCGCGCAGATCAGACGGCCGCTCGAGGATCTCGCCGTCCGGCTGGAACATGTCCGGGTACCGCTGCACGTAATCGTGGCTGCCTGGCAGCTGCTCGCCGAACGCGACGGCGAAACCATTGCCGCCAAATGACTCGCGGCACGCATACACCGCGTCCGGGTCGATCCTCGTCCTCGTCTTGGTTGGCATTGCGCTCTCCTCGTCGTCATGGACTATCTGATGACCCAGCTACCCGGCCGGCGCTGCCGCGGCCGCAGGCGAACCGCGGAACGCCGACCAGCCGAAGCGGCAGCGAGCTGCGGCGCGGGCATCGCGACGTTCGCGCTGGCCTCTCGGTAGGCCCCCCACGTCACCGGACCCAATTCCTTCACCGACGCCGCATGGATTGTGCGCTCGGGCAGTCCGGCCGGGTTCCAATCGGAACGGCCAGGCCGGTCGACGATCCTCTGCCGGTCGACCTTGAACCGGAACGACGCGCCGTAGACGCCCGCTCGGAGGCCGTTCAGCAGTAACGGCGGGATGCCATCGAACAAGCCAACCTCGTAGTAGAGGCCGGCGTCGTCTTCGCGGATGACCTCGATGTTTCCGATCGGCTTATCGGCAATCTGACTATCGCGACCGTGCTGGAACAAGCACTTCATTCGGCCGCGGTCGCGTTGGATCGTCTCCGTGAACGCGCCGGGCGCGATGCGCTCGAGGAATCGACCTTCGGCGCGGCTTTCAATTCGAGCCCACGGGCCTGTGACGGCGGCGTGGCCGTATAGGCGAGCGCCGGCGCTGCGAGCACCGTTCACCGAACGGGCATGGGTCGACTGGAATCCGATCGCGTCGGCGTATGCGGAACGGAAGCCCTCGAGTGCCGGCTTGCAGCGCGTGCTCGTCGAGCCGCTGTCCGGGAGTCGCCACCAGGCGCCGGTGCCGTAGAGCGGGGCGTTGCTCACGCGGGCCCCTCCTCGTCGCGCGCCTCAACCCGCAAGTACATGCGTCGAGCGCGGCGCAGCTCTGCGCTCAGGCTGCGGTCGTTCTGCTCGGCGAGCGCGGCGAGCTTGGCGCGCATCGCTTCCGGCACCTTCGCGCTGATGATCGTGCCACCATCCATATTAGGAAGAGTTATACCAGATAGGGACGACGTCACAGGTATGGCTTATACTGCTCGGCGTGCTGTCCGCCGCCGAGGTGCTCGCCGACCTGCCGCCGAAGCGGCGCATCGCCGCAGCCTCCGAGGTCATCCTCCTGAACCCTGGCATGAGCGTTGAGGAGCGGTGTGAGGTGCTGTCGGTGGCGCTGTGGCCGCTCCAGACGGCGGAGATGGGCAGCACCATCGCCGCGGATCGAGCGGCCCGCCGAGGCTGCGTCTAGAGTACGGGTAACTCGTTTGTCGCGAGGTTGGTGGTTGTGGCGCGGGCCCGGGGGCTACCGGGCCCGTCGCATTTCCGGGGACGTCCTCCCCCGGCTGGTACAACAAGGTTGGGGAAACACCCCACCAACTCCCTCTAGCCCGAGGAGCGACAAATGATGATCGGCGACATCCAAGTCGGCCGGGAAGACAACCGACCGCGCGGCATCAGCGTGCCTGAATCCGAGTGTTGGCGCATGATGCCGATGACCACAGACGACCTCGTCGAGATCGAAGACCGGCTCCTCCCACACGGCGGCGTTCTCGCCTCGGCTGAGACGACCGTCCGGGAAGTGAAACGCCAAGAGATGTTCGCGATGTTGCGTCGACTGGCGCCGCGGTCTGTGAGAGCGACAGGCGTTCGGGGTGATAGGCCTAGAGCTTGTTCCCGGGGGCGTGAGAGGCGACCATCCGCTCGCCGAACCTCCCGCACTAAGGCAGGCAGCGACCCTCCGCAAGACGAACCGTCCCACCGCCGGCCGCTGGCGGACAGGGACGAAGCAGATAACAGCGGCAGCGTCCGATCTCTACTCGCGCCGTGGCTACCAAGGGAAACCACGGTTGTTCAGCGCATCCTGGCGTATGCCTACGCGCAGGAGCCGAACCCGCGGGAGTGCTTCGAGCTCGCGGCGATCCTGGAACTCCGCGGCGAGTTGAACGGCGGTGCGTTGTGAACCGCCTCGTGGACGATGTAGTCAAGCGAGCCGACGCGCACGGCATCCGCGTCGAGGTCGTCGACGGGCCGCGGCCGGCGGGAACATGGTTGCGCGCCTCAGGCGTCTTCGACCGCTGCCCGTCCTGCGGCGCTGCAGGAGCGATCGTCGAACACGACGGCCTCGGGCCGCTGTTCTGGTGCGACACGTGCCGCACGCCGGCGGCGATCGCGGAGGCTCTCGCTGCACCGCTAGACGTCCTGCCCGACGCCGACAAGCTCGATGTGCTGCTCGGCGTCGTGTTCGCGCTCGTTCGCGAGCTCGGCCGTGAGGTGGTCGCATGACCGACCTCGACCACACCCTCACCGACGTCGAGGCGTTCATCCGCCGTTACGTCGTCGTCACTGACGAGCAGGCCGTCGCGTGCGCGCTCTGGGTGTGCCACACCTACCTGCTCGAACACGCGGACGTGACGCCGTACCTGAGCATCACGAGCGCGGAGAAGCAGAGCGGGAAGACGATCCTGCTGGATGTGCTCGAGCGGCTCGTCAATAAGCCGTGGCGGGCTGTCACGCCGAGCGCCGCGGTCACGTTCAGGACGATCGAGAAGGATGCGCCGACGCTCCTGCTCGACGAGGTCGACACGATCTGGGGCCCGAAGTCGCGAGACGACGACGAGGGGCTCCGCGCCGTCTTGAACGCGGGGTTCCGCCGGCACGGCTCGACGGTCCCCCGTTGTGACGGCCCGAAGATGCGGGTGAAGAACTTCCGCACGTCCTGCCCCAAAGCCCTGGCCGGGATCGGCGACCTGCCCGACACCGTCGCTGACCGCTCGATCCCGATCAGGATGGAGCGCAAGCGTCGAGAAGACCGCGTGGAACGGTGGCGCGAGCGCACCGTCCGACCCGTCGCCGAACAGCTCGCCGAACTAGTCCGCGAGGCGAGTGTGACGGGTGTGACGGATTGGGAAGGGTATGAGCCTGAACTCCCCGACGAGCTCTCCGATCGCGCTCAGGATGGGTGGGAACCACTCCTCGTGATCGCCGACGCGGCGGGGGGTGAATGGCCCCAACGCGCCCGATCCGCAGCTGTCTCTCTGATGACGTCGAGAGACGACCTGATGCCGCTCGGGAGCCGGCTCCTCTCCGACATCAGGGACGTCTTCACTGTCCATCCCACTATCAAGATGGCGACGAGCGAGCTACTCGATGCTCTCTGCACGGTCGACGAATCCCCCTGGGGAGACTGGTTCGGGAAGCCGCTCACCGCCCGGAAACTCGCGAACCTCCTGCGCCCCTACGGCGTAGAGCCTCAGAGGGAGAGAGACTGGCGTGGGTACTTCCTCGGAGACTTCCTGGACGCTTTCAGCAGGTACCTCCCGGAAACCGTCACAAGCGTCACACCCGACACGGAGGTTGAACCGTGAGCGTCGCGCCGACTCTCCCGGAACTCCTCGACGTGAAGGCGTTGCGGTGCGAGCTCGGCGTCAGCCGAGCAGCTGCCGAAGCGATCATGCGTCAGGTTCCTTCCGTCGTCATCCCTGGCTTGCGAAAGAGCTACTGTCGGCGCGCTGACGTGGCGGCGCTGCTCGACCGGCAGACATTCGGCAAGGACGAGGTGCCGGTATGATCGGCCCGACAATGCAAGCGGCCCGGCGGCGCTGGAACGCCCCGGGCCCGGCACGAGGAGTGACCCTCATGCACGACGATCGTATCGATGGCGGTGAGTGGTGAGCACATCGATCACTACTCGCACGACCAAGACCGGCCGGCGGTTCGTGGTCAGATACCGGCTCGGCGGCCGCGCATATCCGGTCGAGCACGGCGGCAGCTTCGCGACCATGAAGGAAGCCCGCGCCCGGCGTGACTTGGTCGCCGGCGAGATCGCCGCCGGCCGCAACCCGCGCATCCTGCTCGACCAACTCCAGGCCGCGCCACAGGTCACCAAGACGTTCAAGGCGTGGACAGCCGAATACCGCGAGAGCCGCGTCGACCTGGCCGACCAGACCAGGGAGAAAATCACGAGCCACGCCAAGACGATGAAGGTGTTCGTCGACCGCGACCCGGCGACGATTACACCGAGCGATGTCCAGGCGTGGATCGCCGGCCTCGGGTTGAAGGCGTCCTCGACGAAGCGGTATCTCGCGACATTGCGCGGCGTCCTCGACTATGCCGGCGTCGACCCGAACCCGGCGCGGGATTCGCGGGTGAAGCTGCCGCGCGAGGAGGAGACCATCGTCGAACCACCGTCGGCACGCGATGTCGAGGCGATCATCCTCCACACCCCCGCGCGGCGCCGCTTGCCGATCACGACCCTCGCCGAGACCGGGCTACGCATCGGCGAGCTCTGCTCGTTGGAGTGGCGCGACGTCGACCAGGCCGGCTCGAGGTTCCGGATCCGCAACGGCAAGACGAAGGCCGCGCGGCGCTGGGTCGCCGTCCCCGTCGACCTCATGGCCGAAATCGTCCGCGAGACGCCGCCAGACGCGCGCACGGCCGATCGCCGCGTCTTCCACGCCCTCTCGCCTGGCGCGATCGCGAGTAGCCTCTATCGGGCGTGCCAGGCGGCCGGCATCGCCTCATACTCGCCGCATGACCTACGCCACAGATGGGCGAGCGTCCAGATCGCGCGAGGTGTCCCCGTAACGAACGTGGCAGCACAGCTCGGCCACACCCGCAAGAGCCTGACGCTGGACACGTACAGCCATGTTCTCCTCGACGAAGGGATCGACTGATGGCAGACAGACCCGACCGGCTCACCGGCGCATCGGAACTCCAGCTTCATCCCGAATCGCTGGTCGGCTCATTCTTCCACTCGGATGCTGAGCGCGGCTGGCAAGGCTGCATCGTCGCCGAACCGTCTCCCGGCGTGTACCTCGTGGAGCTATTCGAGTGGCTCGCAGGCTCGTCGAGCAATCAGTGCCTCGTCTCGATCGACGACATGGCCGGGTGGCAGTTCTACGACAACGCGGAGTGGATGGCGGCGACGTACAAGAACGAGCTCAAGGACCCGGTGGGAGCAGGAGCGCGCCGACAAGGAATCGTCCGGCTAGCGTCGTGCTGGTGTGGTCCCGGTGTGGTCCCGGGCATACGCATATGCCCTGAGGACGCTCGTAGAGCCACGCGCAGGTTCTCGGTCAAGAACTCGACGATTCGGGGCTCGTCGTCGACGACGAGCACGGTGGATCCTGCCATTGGGAGCGGCTCCTTGGGGGTCGTGGGCCGCGCCGGACGGGACTTGCGGACGGCTTGGCACCTATTGCGATTTTCACGTGCGACTCCGGCCGCCCCGGAGATGCGCTCTCAACGTATACGACGAGATCGCCAACGGGAAGGTATGCAACGGCAACTGTTGCATTTCCGTGATGCGAATCATCGGTTTGCGGTAATTCAGCGGACGCCGGCGCCTCCCCGAAACCGGGGATCACTGGCTACCGGCAGGGACCGGGGTCTGACCCCGTACGGAAGCGCAACGGAAGTGTCACGGCCGCCGTTCGGGGTCAGACCCCGATTCTCGGGCGGCGCCACAGCGCTCCGGGAGCGCCCCACCTAGACTTCGCCCGCATGGAGGCAGGCGGGCAGGGAGCCGCACCCACGCGCGGCCGGGTGACGGTGATCGAGGACGAGGCGTCCATCTCCGACCCGCTGCGCTCGGCGCTCGAGCGGGAGGGCTACGCGGTCTCGGTGGCCGCGACCGGCGCCGGCGGGCTCGAGTCGGTGCGCCGCGACGAGCCCGACATCGTCCTCCTCGACCTGATGCTGCCCGACCTCGACGGCCGCGACGTGTGCCGCGCGATCCGCCAGACCTCGGACGTCCCCATCATCATGCTCACCGCCCGCGGCCTCGAGACCGACCGCGTCGTCGGCCTCGAGCTCGGCGCCGACGACTACCTGGTGAAGCCGTTCAGCATGGCCGAGCTGATCGCCCGCATCCGGGCCGTGCTGCGCCGCACCGGCGACCGGGCCACCCCGGCCGCAGACGAGCACGACGACCGCCATCGCGGTCGGCGACGTCTCGATCGACGCCGCCACGCACGTCGCCACCCACGCCGGCGCGAAGCTCGACCTGCCCCGGCGCGAGTTCGACCTGCTGCACATGCTGATGGCGCACGCCGGCACCGTGCTCGCCCGCTCGAAGCTGATGGACGAGGTGTGGGGCGCCGACTGGTTCGGGTCGACGAAGACGCTCGACGTGCACATCGCCGGCCTGCGCCGCCGGCTCGGGGACGACGCCCACGAGCCCCGCTACATCCACACCGTGCGCGGCGTCGGGTTCCGGTTCGCCTCCCCCGCGGAGCTCGCCGGGTGACGCTGCGCGGCCGCCTGCTGGCGGCGTTCGCGTACCTGCTCGTCCTCACGGTGACCGCGCTCGCGGTGCCGCTGGCCGTGAACGTCGACCGGCGGGCGAAGGACGCCTTCTACGCCGGGATCGACTCGCAGACCCAGGTGATCGCCGCATCGCTCGGCGGCTCCCCCGCGCCCGGCGGCACCCTCCCCGGCGTGCGCCGGGCCGTGGCCCGGTACGGGCGCGAGACCGACGCCCGCGTCGTCGTCACGAACGGACGCGGCGTGCTCCTGGCCGACTCGACCCGACGCCGTCCTTCCCGCGTCGGCTTCGCGACGACGGGGCGGCCCGAGATCGCGACGGCGCTCTCCGGGCGGGGCATCCGCCTGATCCGGCACAGCGCCGACCTCGGCGGCGACCTGCTCGTGGTCGCCTACCCCGTGCTCGACCAGGGCCGGATCGTCGGCGCGGTGCGGCTGTCACAGCCGATCGCCGCCGTCGACTCGCGCGTGCACCGCAGCTGGGGCGCCATCGCCGCGGTCGCCACCGTCGTCGGCCTGGTCGGGATGGCCGTCGCGTGGGTGCTCGCGAGCTCGCTGGCCCGCCCGATCCACGCGGTCGGCGCGACGGCCGCGCGGCTCGGCCGCGGCGACCTGGAGGCGCGGGCGCCCGAGTCCGGGCCGGCCGACGTGGCCGACGTCGCCCGCGCGCTCAACCGGATGGCGGACGAGCTCGTCGGCCTGATCGAGGCCCAGCGCGAGTTCGTCGCCAACGCCTCGCACCAGCTGCGCACCCCGCTCACCGGCCTGCGGCTGCGGCTCGAGTCGCTCGCCGCCGGGCCGCCCGCGAACACCGACGCGCAGGCCGGGCTGCGCGAGGTCGACCGCCTCGCCGAGCTCGTCGCCGACCTGCTGGTGCTCGCCCGCGCGGGCGTTCCTCCTCCGGCCGAGGCGGCGTGCGACCTGCGCCAGGAGGCGCGGGCTGCCATCGACCGCTGGCGCCCCGTGGCGGCGGAGCACGGCGGGACGCTCAGCCTCGACGAGCCCGGCGGCCCCGTCGCGATCGCCGCCGACGCGGCCGACGTCGCGGCCGTGCTCGACAACCTGATCGAGAACGCGATCGTCTACAGCCCCGAGGGCAGCACCGTCGCCGTTTCGGTGGCCGACGGCGGCCTCGTGCGCGTGCGCGACGACGGTCCCGGCATCGACCCGGACGAGGCGGCCCGCGTGTTCGACCGCTTCTACCGCGGGAGAGCCGGGAACGCCGCGCCCGGCGGCACCGGGCTCGGCCTCGCGATCGTCCGCGACCTGGCCGCTCGCTGGGGCGGCGCCGCGGAGCTCGAGCCGGGCGGCCCAGGCACGACCATCGCCGTGCGCTTCCCGGCGGGCAAGGAGGGGGACGTTGCCAGGCCCTAACCTTCCCCGAACCCGCCGCTTCCGCGCCCGAACCTATCCTGGGCTCATGCGCGCGCGAATGACGACCGTCCTCCTCGTGATCGCGGCCATCGCCCTTCCGGCGGTCATGGCCGTGGCGGTCTTCTACGCCTCGGACCAGGCGATCGGCGACACGCCCGGCGGCGTCACGCCCCAGTTCGGGGCGACGATCCAGCCGGTCACCACCGTGCCGCCGACGACGACCGAGACCGAGCATCACCGCCGCAGGCACCGCGAACGCAGCGGCTCCACCGCCTCCACTGCCCCGACGACGACCTCGGGGGCCGACGACCACGGCGGCTCGACCAGCGGCCGGTCGCCCGGCGGCTCGGGCAGCTCGGGCGGCGGCTCCGACGGCGGCGGCCACGGCGGTGACGACGGCGGCGGCGACAGCTAACCACCCGCTTAACCATCCCGTTCCGTGCCATAGCCCGGGCGTAACCCGGCCTCTCCTACGGTGAGTCCAGTCCACCGGCAACCACCACTCGAAGGAGACGACACATGGCCAGGACACCCATCACACGCCGGATCGCCCTCGCGGCCGGCATCCCGGCCGCCGCGGCTGCGGCGGCCCTGATCGCAACGGCGGCGAGCGCCGCCACGTCGAGCCCGTCCGTCCCGCATCACACCGCCCGGCCGGCGGCGGCCGTCGCCCATCACCACGGCCGGGCCAACGAGCCGGGCGAGGATCGGCGCGGCCGCGCGAACGAGCCCGGCGAGGACGTGCGCGGCCAGGAGCGCGAGCCCGGCGACGACCGCGGCCAGGACCGCCGCCACGACCGTCGCGACGACCGGCGTCACGACCAGGGCGACGACGGGCGGCTCGAACTCCGGCCCCGGCAGCGACGACTCCGGCCACAGCGGCTCGGGTCACGGCGGAGGTGACGACTGATGACGCGCCTCTCCCGCGCGCTCGTCGCGCTCACCCTCGTCGCCGCCCTGGCGACGGCCCTGACGCCCGCGGCCCAGGCCCAGGGCACGAAGATCACCGCCAGGCTCAACGGGACGACCGCGTTCCCGGCGGTGAGCGGCAAGGCGACCCTCTCCCGCGAGGCCGGGCGGCGTGAGCTCGAGGTCGAGATCGAGCACGCCCGGGTGCTGAGCGGTAGGCGCCTGGTGCTCTTCGTCGCCGGCCGCAAGGTCGGCACGATGGTCGTCGGCCGGCTCGGCAACGCCCGGCTCGAGCGCTCCACGCAGCGCGGCCAGACGGTGCCGAGCATCGCCGCCGGCACCAGGCTGAGCGTCCACACCGCCGCGGGCGCGGCGGTCGCGAAGGGCCGCTTCTAGCCGGCCCGGCGAGCGGCGGCGGTGGGGTGTCACGCCTCCCCACCGCCGCCCTCGTCGCCTACGATTTCGGGTGGCAGGCCCGTCGAAAGGAGCACGCGATGGCGACCACCCGAACCCCCCGCTCGAATATCGAGATCATCTGGAGCGACTGGCTCGATGCGATCCGCCGGGGCGACCTGGACACCCTCGCCTCCCGGCTCGCCCCGGAGGTGACCCACCGCGGCGTGCGGCCCGACCTTCACTGCCCCGACCGCGACGCGGTGCTCGAGAACGCCCGGCACCGGTCGGAGCAGCTGCCCGACGTCGGCGCGGTCGAGCTGGTCGCGGCCGGCGACCACGTCGTCCTCTCGGTGCGCGCCCCCACGGTCGGCATGCCGCTCGCCGACGAGGCGCCGATGCGCGGGCAGGCGTCGATCGTGTTCACCCTGCGCGACGGCATGATCACCGAGATGCAGGACTACCTCTCCCGGGGCGAGGCCCTGGCCGCCGCGGGCGCCGAGCCGGCCGTCTGGGACTGATCAGCCGGCCCGGGCGACCGCCCAGCGGGCGTGCGCCAGCGGGTGCAGGAGCAGGTGCGAGGCGGCCAGGCCGGCCCACTCGCCGTAGCGGCCGAGCAGCTCGGCCGTGTCCGCAGCGCCGGCCCGGCGGCCGAGCAGCGCCGAGCAGAGCTTGATCAGGCCCAGGTCTCCGACCGGGCCGTGCGCGTAGGAGCCGAGGCCGTCGCGGGCGATCACCCCCGCCGACCACGGGCCCAGGGCGGGCTCGGCGCACAGCCGGTCGACGGCGGCCTGGGCCGGGACGCGGCGCAGCCGCTCGAGGTCGAGCGTGCGCGCCACGCGCACGAGGGCCGCCCCACGCCGCGGCGAGAGCCCCGCCCGCTCGGCCGCGGCCGCGCTCAGGCGGCCGATTTCGGACGCCCCCGGCGGGATGCGCAGGTCGCCCTCGCGGGCGCAGGTGGCGGCGAGCAGGCGGCGCTCGATCTGCATCGCCTCGCGCGAGGTGATCAGCTGCCCGCACACCGCCCGGACGAGCGCATGGGCGACGGTGCCCAGCCGGGCCGGACGGGCTCCGCGGCGCCGGCGCACCGCCGTCGCGATCAGCGGGTCGCGCTCGGCCAGGCGCAGGAAGGGCGTGTGGTCGACGTCGACCGCCAGCACGAACGCGAGCGCGTCGTGAGCCGAGGCCGCGTCGGGGGCGGCGATCCGGGCGCCGAGCTCCCCGCCGGGCCGCTGCCAGACCCGCGCCCGGGCCGGGCCGGCGGGTGTGGCCAGGACGAGATCGAGCACGCCGCCGCGGAAGCGGCGCGTGGGGTCGGGGCGGCCGGCCGAGTCGGCCAGCGAGTACGGCCCGCGGGGACGCAGGAGCAGCTCGACCGCGCCCGTCTCGGAAGCCGTTCCCACGGGGGGATTCTTGCAGCCGGTCAGGAGGGAAACACCCCTCCTTGACAGAATCCAATTGCGCGGTAAACATTCTGATGCCGGACGGGCGTGGCAAGGTCGTGATCCCGGGACGTCACTCCGGCATAGGGCAGTCGGGCCACGCGTGACGACGCGGGCCCGATTTTTCACTCAGATCTGCGAAGGGAGCGGAGAGCGTGTCGCGCGTGCTCATCACCGGAGGTGCCGGCTTCATCGGGTCGCACGTCGCCGGGTCGCTGCTCGAGGCCGGCCACGAGGTGCGCGTCTACGACCGATTGGTCGAGCAGGTGCACGGCGCCCACGGCCCCCGCTACGTCCCCACCGACGCCGAGTTCGTGCGCGGCGACATGCGCGACGCCGACGCCCTCCGTGAGGCGCTGCGCGGCGTGGACGCGATCGTCCACCACGCCGCCGAGGTCGGGGTCGGCCAGTCGATGTACCAGATCACCCGGTACGTCGACGGGAACACGAACGGCACCGGCGTCATGCTCGAGCTGCTCGCGAACGAGCGCCACCACGTGAACGCGGATCGTCGTCGCCTCGTCGATGTCGGTCTACGGCGAGGGCGCCTACCGGTGCGAGGAGCACGGGCTCGTCCACCCGCTCGTCCGCGACGACGCCCAGCTGGGCCGGCGCGAGTGGGAGATGCGCTGCCCGACCTGCGGCGCCCACGCCATCCCGGTGCCGACGCTCGAGACGACGCCGATCGCGCCCGCGTCGATCTACGCCATCTCCAAGCTCGACCAGGAGCTCATGTGCCTGGCGGTCGGCCGCGCGTACGACATCGGGGTCGTCGCGCTGCGCTACTTCAACACCTACGGGCCGCGCCAGGCGCTCTCGAACCCCTACACCGGCGTCGCCGCGATCTTCAGCTCCCGGCTCATCAACGGGCAGCCCCCGCTCGTGTTCGAGGACGGCCTCCAGCTGCGCGACTTCGTCCACGTCGACGACGTCGCCCGCGCGACCGTGCTCGCGCTGAGCTCGGAGCGGGCCGTCGGCCAGGCGATCAACATCGGCACCGGCCGACCCGTCTCGGTGCTCGAGGTGGCCGAGGTGCTGGCGGAGCACATCGGCGTCGAGCTCCCGGCGCGGATCAGCGCCACCTCGCGCTCGGGCGACATCCGCCACTGCTGGGCCGACGTCACCCGGGCACGGGAGCTGCTCGGGTTCGATGCCGCCGTCGACTTCGGCGAGGGCATGAAAGAACTGGTCGCATGGGTACGGGAGCAGGAGGCCGACGACCGGTCCGAAGCCGCGCACGCCGAGCTGGCGCAGCGCGGTCTCGCTCGGTAGCCACGCCTCCGTGACGGTCCTCACGGTGTCGATCACCACCGTCGTGCTGGCGGTGGTGTTCGTGCTCACGCAGCTCCTCTACCTGATCACGCTCGTCCACGACCTCCACATGCTCGCCCGCAAGGTCGACTGGGTCGAGCTGGACGAGGAGGCGCTCGCCGCGGGGCCGGTGCCGAAGATCGTGCTCCTCTACCCCGTGCTGCGCGAGCCGCAGGAGACGATGCGCACGACGTTCGTCGGCCTGGCCGAGCTCGAGTACCCGCGCGACCGCTACCGGATCGTGGCCGTGCCCAACCACGACGACGCGGTCACCATCGCCGCCCTCGAGGAGCTGCAGGCCGACTTCCCCTGGCTCGAGATGCTCGTCGTCCCCGCCACCTCCGACCCGAGCTGGGAGCCGGTGTGGGAGAGCTGGGAGCGAACGGAGAAGGCGTACTGGTGGCACACCGGCGCCACGGAGCGCAACCGCGACCTGCCTCCCAAGAAGACCCGGCAGCTGCTCTATGCCCTCTACACGCTCGACGCCGAGGAGACCGAGGACGACTGGCTCCTGAACTACATCGACGCCGACAGCGTGCCGCCCCGCGACCACCTGCTGGCGGGCGCGGCCGGCGCGGCCCACTTCGACGTCGTCCAGAGCACGAACGTCGCCGGCAACCTGCTCGACACCTGGCCGGCGTCGTGGCACGCGATGGACCACATGGCCTGGGACGGGATGCGCTACCCGCACATGAGCGCCGGCGGCCGCCACCCGTACTGGGTGCTCGGCAAGGGGCTCTTCTACCACGCTCCCGACCTGATCGCGCTCGGGAGCTTCAACCCCTGGGTGACGATCGAGGACCCCGAGGTGGGCATGCGCCTGTGGGTGAACGGCCGCCGCCTGGGCGTCATCGCGAGCCCGCTGATCGAGGAGGTGCCGCTCACGCTCGGCCGCGGGCTCACCCAGCGCAAGCGCTGGATCTGCGGCTTCTACCAGTCGCTCGGGCGGCCGCTGCGGCTGATGGGGATGCGCCGCCGCGATCGCATCCGGGCGTGGATGAACTTCCTGCCCTGCCTGTCGCTGGCCGTGAACGCGCTCGGCGTCCCGATCGGCGTCTGGGCGCTGTGGGTCTGGGAGGAGAGGACGAGCCCGCTCCCCGTCTGGCTGATCCTGCTCGCGTTCTCGTCGATCGTCCTCTACTGCATCAGCATGTCGATCACCTACGCGGCGACGTGGCGGCGCACCGCGATCGTGCTCGACCGCCGCCGCGACCGCCTGCACTACATGCTGCGCGTGAACCCGATCTTCCTGTGGGTGTACTGGCTGTGGTGGTCGATCCCGATCGCCGTCGGCACGTGGATGTACCTGCGCGACGGCGGCCGCGTGTGGGAGCGCACCGAGAAGGTGGACGCCATCCACGAGCTCGTGCGCGACGTCGTCAGCCGCGAGGATTGAGGCCGGCGCGCAGCGCGTACCAGGCCGGCTTGGCCCGGTAGTGCGTGTCGAACGGGAGCGGCCGGTTGGCGGCCCCGATCCAGCTCGCGGCGTCGGTGACCCCCCAGGTCGTCACCCGGGCGCAGGCCCGGACCGCCGCGCACGAGGCGGCGACGGTGCGGTAGATCGACGCCTCGTCGGCCAGGCGCCGGGCCAGCGGCGCCGGGCCGCCGGCGCGGACGTCGAGCTCCGTCACCTCGAGCCGCAGGCCGAGGCCGGCGAACCGGCGCAGGACGCCGGTGAGCTCGGCCCGCGGCGGGTGCGCGTCGAGGAGCAGGTGGGCCTGGAACCCGACGCCGCCGATCGGGACGCCCGCTCTCCGCAGGCCGGAGACCAGCCGGAAGAGCGCCCGCTCCTTGGGGTCGTTCCACTCGGCGCCGAACTCGTTCACGAAGAGCCGCGCGTGCGGGTCGGCGGCGTGCGCCCACCGGAAGGCCAGCGAGACGTAGTCCGGGCCGATCACGCGCTCCCAGATGCTCTGGCGCATGTGGCCGTTGGCGGTGAGCGGCTCGTTCACGACGTCCCACTCCTCCACCTTGCCGCGGTAGTGCGAGACGACGGTCGTGATGTAGGTGTGCAGGACGTTTCTGAGCTGCGCCTTCGTCCAGTCGCCGTGCAGCACCCAGCCCGGCACCATCTCGTCCCACACGAGCGTATGGCCGCGGACGGGCATGTGGTGGCTGTTGGCGAAGGAGACGATCCGGTCGGCCTGGGAGAAGTCGAACCGGCCCCGAGCCGGCTCGAGCTGGCTCATCTCCATCTCGTACTCCGGCGTGATCGAGCGGTAGTGCGCGAGGAGCGTCTGGACGTAGCGAGGGCCGCCCGTGCGGAGCATGACGGCGTTCACCGCCGCCCCGAGCTGGGGCGCCTCGCCCGCCGACGTGCGGTTGAAGACTGCCGGGTGGGCGACGTGAGCGGCCGGCGCCGCCGAGGCGGCGTTCGTGAGCCCGCCGAAGACCGCTGCGGCGGCTGTCAGGCCAAGCGTTAGGACGTACTTGCCGAACATCTAGGTTACTATGTCGACAAGACATTCGTATCACTTGATCGGGTAAATTCGGCATCACCCCTGCCGATAGGCGGGGCGTCACGCGAAGCGCGCGATCAGGTGTGCTCGATGACGAGGTGGTCGCCCACCCCGACCCCGGAGCGGTCGATCGCGCCGACGGGCAGCTCGAGCGCCACCTTCGCCCCCATGCAGTACGACGCCCGCCACGGCTTGATGCCGCGCACCAGCTTGAGCACGCGGCCCTCGCGGTCGGCGTAGACGACGTCGAGCGGGAATCGCATCCCGAACATGTGGATCGAGCTCGTCGGGATCCACAGGCCCTCGTCGTCCGCCAGACCCGACCGGCCCAGCAGCCCCTTGGTGCGCTTCCAGAGCGATGTTGCGAGCTCGCCCCGCTCGCACACCACCGGCCCGCGTTCCAATCTGATCCGGGCCACTACCATGTCCTCATATGAGCCACCCCGAGCCGCCCACAGAGCATCCCGAGTTCGAGTACGTGTCCGGGGACGACTATGTGGTCGAGTTCCTCGACTACCGCTACGGGTTCTCCAACACCGATTTCGAGCAGCGAGTGACCGCGGCGGCGGTCCGGCTCGAGCTCGTGCCCGCCCGCGACCTCACCGTCAACGAGACCGCCGACCTGGTCGAGCTCGCGAGCGCCGGCCGCATCGACCACCCCCGCAGCCGGCTCGGGCGCCACCTGGCCGCCAACGCCGGCCTGCTCGACAGCCTCCACGGCGACTCGCTCGCCTACTGGCTGCGCAAGCTCGTCTTCCGCGGCGCGTGGCTCGACCACCGGCTCAAGACCGGCCAGCTCGACATCACCTTCGACGAGGGGGAGGGCCGGTTCGCCTACCGGATGCCGACCGACCAGACCCCGGTCGTCGACGTGGCACCGGTGCCGAGCTGGGCGTCGCTTCGGTTCACCGGCTGACCCGCAGCGGCGGGCGCGCCGGCGGCCCGGCCGGCAGTCACGCGGTGCCGGCGGCACCTGCGGCCGACGGGACGAACACGAGCAGGTGCGGGCCGACCTGGATCTGGTCGCCCGCCTCGAGCAGCTGCTGCTGCACGAGCCGGCCGTTCACGAACGTGCCGTTCAGGCTGCCCTCGTCCTCGAGCACGACGCCCACCGACTCGCGCCGCACCGTCGCGTGCCGCGCCGACACGGTCGGGCCTGCCAGGACGATGTCGTTCTCGGTGCTGCGGCCGATCGTCGCGGTGCGGTGCTCGAGCGGAAAGGCCTGCTCGTCGCCGAGCTTCGGCCGCCACACCAGGGTCGGATGCTCGCCCGCTGCGACCGGCTGCGGGGCCGACCCGGGGGGCGCGGGCTCGATGATGCGCGTGTAGCTGGGCTGATCGTCGTCCATCTCGGCTCCTGGATGGCGGAGAAAATACTCGTTTCGAGCCTAGCAGTAAGGGCGGACGGCCGATAGACTGACGGGCTGATGGAAGAGGAGCAGAATCCGATGGCCGAAGCCGAGGCACAGCTCTACCGCCGCATCCAGGAACTGCGCGCCCGGGCGCGGGCGGAGCGCCCGCAGGCCGGCCCCGGCGACGCGCCCGCGGCAATGCCCGACCTGCGCACCATCCTCGCCCGCGCCGAGGCCAACGTCGGCGAGCTGCGCCAGACCGCCGCCAACCTCGAGCAGGCCCTGCCCGAGGCGGTCGAGCGGGCCGTCGAGCGGGCGATGGACGAGCGCGCCACCCCGCGGCGGCTGGCCGAGCTGCGCGAGCTCGTGCGCTCGCTGGCCGGGCAGATGGAGCAGGTGAACCGCGACCTGCTGGCCGAGCGGCTGGGCCGGATCGAGGATCTCGAGCTGCTCGTCGACCTGATCTCGAGCGGGATGGCCGCCCTGCGCCAGGACGTCGCCGACGTCAGCGGCACGATGTCGCGGATGAACTCGTCCGTCACGGGCGTCGCCGCCCGGCTCGACCAGCCGCTCCAGGTCACCGTCGAGCGGCCGCGGCAGTCCGGCGTCCGCGACCTGTTCCGCGCCACCGAGCCGCACGAGGAGCCGAACCCCTCCGCCCCGCGGGCCTGACCGGCATGCCGGTCACGAAGGTCATCGAGGTGATCGGCAGCTCCGCCGACGGCGCCGACGCGGCCGTGCGCGAGGCGGTGACGTCGGCGGGCCGCTCCATCCGCGGCATCTCCCACGTCGAGGTCGTGTCGGTCACCTGCGACGTCGAGGACGGTCAGATCGCGCGCTGGAACGCGCTCGTCAAGATCGCCTTCCCCGTCGAGCCGCGCTAGACGAAGGACGCCGTCCAGGCGCGCGGGGCCTGGAATCAATCATCTAGCCCGGCAGCCAGCCCTCGCGGTACTGCCCCGGGCCGTCCTTCGGGAACGCGGCGTACGCCTGCTCGGGGTCCTTCGTCTCCCGCTCGACACCGGCCTTGTGGCGGCGGGCCAGCTCGGATTCCGGGTAGATGACGTCGCCGCCGGAGCGCCCACCGATCGCGAGCACCGCGCACGGGCCGTCGCCCGCGCCGACGAACACATGCTCCGTCCAGGCCGGGCAGTGCACGAAGTCCCATGCCTTCAGGCGCCGCTCCTGCCCCTCGACGAGGAGCAGGCACTCGCCGGAGAGCACGAGGAAGTCCTCCTGCTCGTCCTCGCCGTGGTACATGCAGGCCGGCTGGCCCGGGGCGAGGATGCCGATGTTGATCCCGATCTGCGGGAAGCGGACGTCGCCCTCGAAGCGGGTGTAGGCGCCGAAGTGGCTGTCCTCGCGCCAGGCGGCCTCGCGGGCGTTCACGACGAACCAGCCCTCGCCGCGAGGGAGGACTCCGGTCTCGGTCTGCTCGTAGCTCGTCTCGGGCACCACGTACGGGAACCTATCAGCCCGGCACGGCCGCGAGCCGGCCGTTGGCCGCCAGCGTGCGCAGGGCGTCGACGGTGAGCTTCCCCCGCCACGCCCAGGCGACGGCGTCGTCCCAGGCCAGCCAGTCGAACGTCCACCCGCCGTCGGCCTGCTGGCCGCCGGCGAGCGCGTGCAGCTGGCGCTCGACCGCGGCCGTGTCGAAGAGGCGCCGGCCGGCGTGATCGGGCCGCGGGGCGATCGTGAGGGCCGTCAGCACCTCGCCGTCGCTGCCGCCGGCGACGGCGATCGACTCGCGGCTGCCGAGCGTCCGCGCGATCGCGTCGAGGACCCGGTCGGCCCGCTCGCGGTCCGGGACGGCGTCGAGGAAGTCGATCACGTACTTCGTCTCGTATCCGGGTCGCGGGCTCAGGTGCTCGAGGCGCTTCCAGACGAAGGCGGACGCGCGGTCGAGCCAGGCACGGCCCGGCCCGGCGGCCATCCCGGCGCGGTGCGCGGCCGCCGCGACCGCCGCCGTCATGTGCAGCGACGACGACCGCTCGTCCGGCGGAGTCATCCACGGCGCGTGCGGAATCGTGTCGGCGTCGTACGGGAGCACGAAGTCGAGGCCGCCGTCGGGGTGGGTGACGGTCTCGAGCCAGCGGGCCAGGTCGGCCATGAGCGGATCGTCGGGCGGCGTCTCGATCTCGTGCATGACCTCGAGCGCGGCCAGGGCGGTGATCGGCTGGCTGCCCGGGTCGGGCAGGTCGGGCTCGAGGTAGGCGAATCCGCCGTCGGGGTTCCGGTAGGCGGCGAGCGCGGAGCGGACGAGGGCCGGATCGCCGTCCATCCGGCGGCGGTCGATCAGGCGGGCGTGGAGCGTGACGAAACGTCGCGCGGCAAGTGCGTCGGTCATGCGACGAGTGTCGCAGGGCCGGCGTGGCCGGCTTGAACGTTTCGGCCATGATGCCCGGCTCGCCCGCCGGGGTCGCGCCGCCGGCGAGCAGCGCCGCGGGCGTCGTCCCGGCGAGGCGGCGGCAGTCGCGGACGAGGTGGGCCTGGTCGGCGTATCCGGCGTCGGCGGCCAGCCGCGCCAGGGCTCCGCCGCTCTGGGCGAGGCCGAGGAAGCGCTGGAAGCGCAGCACGCGCCGCAGCGTGCGCGGCCCGTAGCCGACGCCACGCTCGAAGCGGCGCCGGAGCTGGCGCTCGCTCACCGCGGTCGCGCGGGCGAGGCGCTCGACGCTGTCCTCGCCGCCGCGGAGCCGGAAGACCGCCTCCCGCACGAGGTCGTCGCCGTCCCCCGCGATGCGGTCGTAGACCCCGGCGACGAGCGCGTCGGCAGGGCGCGCGGCCAGCGCGACCCTGTCCTCGAGGCGGCGGCCGGAGGCGCCCCAGATCTCGGCGAGGGGCACGACCTGGTCGAGCAGCTCCGACGCCGGCAGGCCGAGCGCGGCCCCCGCCGCGCCGACGCGGAAGCGCACACCGCAGCGTTCCTGGCCCGGGGTCGCCGGCGCCAGGTCGGGCCCGGTCGCGGGGCCGGCGACGAACAGCCCGCCGCGCGTCCAGACGATGTCGACGCACGCATCGGGGAGCACCCGGACGGCGCTCCCGTCGCCGATCCAGACGCACGCGACCTGCTCCTCCAGCCCCGGCGGCGGTGCCAGCTCGCGGTTCGGCATGCCTGCAGGGTAGTCGCCCGCGGCCCGGCCTAATCCGTCTTCTCCGGCGCGTGGGCGTATGCGGGCAGCGATATCCTGACGGCGATGACGGGCAACCGCTACGCCGTCCTCCAGCTCGGCGACGAGTCGTTCACGCCGATCCGGCTGCGGCTCGGGATCGAGGCGTTCGGCGTCAGCGCGTGGCGGGCCGGCGCCGGCGAGCAGTTCGTCTCGGAGCACTCCGAGGAGGGCGAGGACGGGAACGAGGAGCTCTACCTCGTCCTGTCCGGCGCGGCCGACTTCGTCGTCGACGGCGAGGCCGTCGCGCTGCCGTCCGGTGGATGCCTGGCGGTGCGGGCTGGGGCGACGCGCAGCGCGACCGCGGCCGAGGACGGGACGTCGCTCCTCGCGGTCGGCAACGCTCGAGGCCGGCCCTACCGCGCCGACGGCTGGGAGCTCGGGGTCGGCGCGTTCGAGCACTTCAAGCGCGGCGACTACGAGGCGGCCGCGGAGGCCTACCGCGACGCGCTCGCGGGGTCACCCGAGTCCCCGAACCTGCTCTACAACCTGGGCTGCTGCGAGGCGCTCACCGGCCGCCGCGACGAGGCGCTCGACCACGTCGAGCAGGCTGTCGCGGCGTTGCCCCGGCTGCGCGAGCTCGCGCAGACCGACACCGATCTCGACTCGATCCGCGACGATCCCCGCTTCCCGGCCGCGCAGGGCTGACGTCGCCCGCCGGTCTCGCGTCCGGGCGTACCCGGGACGACAGCCACCGCCTCGTCTGACTACTCCGCCAGGCCGCGCGCAATCGACTCGAGGAGCCGGTTTGCGATCGGTGGCACGCGGTTCTCGCCGTCATAGGACGGGTCGTACGCCGTGAGCGACACCCCGCTCACCGGGAACTCGCGAAACAGGGCCTCGACCAGCCCGACGAGCTGAGCGGCGGTGACGCCGCCCGTCGCCGCGTAGATGTTGACGGTGGCCTCGGCGGAGTCGAGCACGTCGAGGTCGAGATGGACATAGAGGTTGCCGACCGGCGGACGCATCCTTCGCAGGGCTGCGGCGAGCTCGTCCGGCGCTCGCAGCCGATCCGCCGTCAGGTGGACGATCTCGGACGTCTCGCAGGCGAGGGCTCTCGGAGGGATCGAAGTCACGCGCACCGGCCAGGATCACGCGGCGCTCCGGTACGGGCTTCGCGCCCTCGATCTCACCGAGCATCGCCTGCCACGCGCCGCCGGTGAGCACCGCGAGCCCCATGCTGTCGAAGTACCCCGATGTCGTCGTCCCCGGCTCGCTGAAGTCCGGATGCGCGTCGAAGTAGGCGACGGCCAGGGCCGGCTCGTTCAGGGCCATGACGGCGCCGACGGCATTGAAACAGCTCCCGGCGAAGACGACCGGGAACGCTCCCCGATCACGCGCCGCGCCGACGCGATCCGCGACGAGCCGGATCAGCTCGAACGCCGCGTCCGCCTCGCCCAGGCCGGTGGCGGCAAAGCGCGGCTCCATCTCGATCAGCTCCGTGCGAACGGTTGCGCCGCTCGACATCAGCGACGCGACAGCGCCCTGCTCGAGCAGGTGCTCGGGCCCACGGCCGACGCCGTCGCGCAGCCGGCCGAGCTCGTACGGCACGACGAGGACTGCGATCTCGACCACGGGCCGACTCTACCGGCGGCCGACGGCAGCGGCGCGGAGGGGCGCCGATCGGAGTGACAAGGACTGAAGCGATCAGTTGGCGATGGCGTCCGCGCTTCCCGGCGCGACCTCAGCCAGCACCGCGTCAGCCGTTCGGCGCCTGCTGCTGTTGGTGTGCGGCGCTGGCCGGCGAGACGTGTGTGCCGTCAGCGTTGGGCTGCCGGTACGACGAGTCGAGCGACCCGCGGTTGCCCGGCGGTGTCAACCGCCGCTTCAGCATCTCGCAGGACTCGAATGATCCTCATGTCACGATCGTACTGCGAGCGGCAGGACGCGGCAATCGAACGGCGACGGCCGCCGCGAGCCCGGCGCGCTCCGTGCGACGCGCCGGGCAGCCGCTGTCCCGTCCCCTACTTCCCCCCTCCCGCCGCCCGCTGCACGGCCGACTTGATCGCGCTCGTGATGACGCTGCCGATGCCGTGATCGGTGCCGCCGACGAACGAGCTCACCGCCAGCAGCAGCACGCCGACGGCCATCGCCAGCCCGACGTACTCGACCGTGCCCTGTCCGCCCTCGTCGCCGCGCACGCGGCCGGCGAGCCTGAGGGCGCGGACATGGGCCCCGGCAACTGCGTTCAACATCGCCTCCTCCTCGCGTCGTTCCATGGGGAGACAGCGTCCCGCCGCGCGCAGTCACGGAACAAGGCGCGGGCGGCCGCGGAGGTGTGCCGATCCGCGCACGGATCTCGTCACACCGTTCCCCCGTCCCGGGGATGCGCTGCTCACCCTCGCGACCCGATGCAAAATCGGTGGCTCGCCTCACCCGCCTTCTGATCGTGCCCGTGGCACTGCTCCTCCCCGCGCCCGCGAGCGCCCTGGGGAGCCAGATGATCGATCGCAACGCCACCCACGTCTCGATCGCGGTGAACAGCCAGCACCGCGCCGTCGTCTCGTATCTGCGCGGCGGCACCTGGCACCACGTGCTGGTCTGGGGCGCGATCAACGCCCGCCAGCCGTCGCGATCGGTGCCCCAGGTCAAGTTCCGGCTCGACTACTCGGGCGGCTACGGCAGCTTCGGCAGCGGCTACTGGAGGCAGATCGTGAAGCACAACGTCTGCGGCCCCTACACCGGCCCGCCGCTTGCGTGGAAGGTCGTCGCGTGCACGACGAAGAGCGGCGAGAACTGGGCCGTGCAGTCGTGGCAGCGCAGCCTCCCCAACTCCGGCATGAAGCCGCACAGCTCGCTCCAGAGCGCGCACGAGCTCCAGGTCTCGCACTGGACCGGCGCCCTCCCCGTGCTGTGGCTGAAGTGGGACTGGGTCTACGGCGGGAAGTTCGACCACCTCTACGGCAAGTTCTCCTACCGCGACGCGGCGGTGCACGGCTACGGCAACAACGGCGTCGGCAACCCGACCGACAGCTACGGCCGCAACGTCTACGTCGACACGCTCGACCCGCGCGCCTGGAAGACCGGGTACAGGCAGGCGGGCGGCTGGATGCGCTTCAACGGCTTCCTGGCCCACAACCCGCGCGGGAACTTCTGCGCCGGCGTGTTCCCGAACATGTTCGGCCGCGGCCCCGCCGGGCGCGGCAGCGCCTACCGGGCGACCGCCATGGGCCCCGGCGTGACGCCGATCGTGATGTGGGAGGGGCCCGGCCCCGGCCGCTACCAGCCGGGCGGATTCGCCACCCGCGGCGAGAGCGGCCCTCCGAACTACAACTCGCTGCCCGCCGGGCCGCTCGGGAAGCTGCAGGCCTACCACTACAGCCGCGCCCGCGACCAGCTGTTCACGCAGGAGGAGCAGGCCGTGGCCGGCGCCGGCGACTCCTGCTACTCGTCCGCCGGCAAGTGACCGCCGCGCGGTCCCGGCGCGCCGATCACGAAGCCGCCGCCGGACACGTCGAGCAGACAGCCCGACACGAACGACGCCTCGTCTGAGAGCAGCCACACGATCGGGGCCGCCACCTCCTCGGGCGTCGCCGGCCGCTGCATCGGGATCGTCGCGTCGATCTCGGCCCGCCGGACCGGGTCGGCGAGCCGCTGCGCGGTCATGTCCGTCAGGGTCATCCCCGGCCGCACCGCGTTGACGCGCACGCCGTCGCCGGCCACCTCCTTCGCCAGCCCCACCGTGAGGGTGTCGACGGCCGCCTTCGACGCCGCGTAGTAGGCGGCGCCCGGCCTGCCGCCGATGGTCGCGGACATCGACGAGACGTTCACGATCGCCCCGCCCGGCCCGCCGTTGCGGGCCGCCATCCGCCGCACCGCCTCGCGGCAGCACAGCGCCGTCCCGACGACGTTCACCGCGTAGAGCGGGGTCAGCGCCGCCGAGTTCACGTCCTCGATCGGATCGCGGCCGCCGTCGACGCCGGCGTTGTTCACAAGCCCCGCGAGCGGTCGCGGCCCGCGCCACTCGTCGACGGCCGCGAAGAGCGCGACGACGTCGGCCTCGTCCGAGATGTCCCCACGCAACGCGACGGCGTCGCCGCCGCCTGCGGTGATCCCGCCCGCCACCGCCTCGGCACCCGCGCGGTCGGCGCGGTAGTTGACGACCACGGCGTTCCCGCGCTCAGCCGCAAGCCGGGCGACGGCCGCGCCGATGCCGCGCGAGCTCCCGGTGACGAGGACGGCTCCGTCCACGCCGGGGATGCTAACGACGGTCAGCCGCGTCGAGGACGCCCTCGCGACGGCCGACGATGCCGTCCATCGGAATGCTCCTCCCAACTAGACTGCTGGCCATGCCCCGCGCCGCCGATCTCTTCGTCCAGTGCCTCGAGAACGAGGGCGTGCGCTACGTCTTCGGGATCCCCGGCGAGGAGACGCTCGACCTGAACGACGCGCTCGACGCGTCGAGCCAGATCGACTTCATCCCGGTCCGGCACGAGCAGGGCGCCGCGTTCATGGCCGACGCCTACGGCCGCCTCACCGGGCAGGCCGGCGTGTGCCTGGGGACGCTCGGGCCGGGCGCGACCAACCTCATGACCGGCCTCGCCGACGCCTATCTCGACCGCGCGCCCGTCGTGGCGCTGACGGGGCAGACCGGCCTCGCCGAGATGCACAAGGAGAGCCACCAGTACATCGACATCGTCCGGATGATGAAGCCCGTGACGAAGTGGAACGCGCGCATCCACGACCCGGAGATCATCCCCGAGGCGGTGCGCAAGGCATTCGCCCTCGCGGAGCGCGAGAAGCCCGGCGCGACCCACCTCGAGCTGCCCGACGACGTCATGGAGACGCAGATCGCCGGCGCCCCCGTGCCGCGCCGGGCGCGGCCGCTGGTCGAGCCGGTGGCCGGCGAGCTGCACCGAGCGGCGGCGCTCCTGCAGGCGGCCGAGCGGCCGTTGATCCTGGCCGGCAACGGCGTCGCCCGCCAGAGCGCGTCGGTCGCGCTGCGCCGGTTCTGCCAGCAGACCGGGCTGAACGTCATCACGACGTTCATGGGCAAGGGCGTCGTCGACGCCGACGACCCCCACGCGCTCTTCACCGCCGGGCTGCGCGCCCAGGACTACCCCGGCGGCATCCTCGGGCAGGCCGATCTGGTCGTGTGCGTCGGCTACGACCTGGTCGAGTGGTCGCCGGTCGCCTGGAACCCGAACCGCGACCGCCGCATCATCTGCATCGACACGGTCGCCGCCGAGATCGACGAGAACTACGTCCCCGACGTCGAGCTGACCGGCGACATCGCCCACATCCTCACCCACCTCGGGAACCTGGTCTCGGACAAGCCGCCGGCCCGGCTGGCGGCGCCGCCCTACCGCGACCTGCTGCGCGCCGCGCTCGACCACGGCAACGACGACGGCTTCCCGGTGAAGCCGCAGCGGGCGCTGCACGACCTGCGCGAGCTGATGGGGCCGGACGACGTGCTCATCTCCGACGTGGGCGCGCACAAGCTGTGGATCTCGCGCCTGTGGCCGACGCGGAAGCCGAACACGGTGCTGATCTCGAACGGGGCGGCGGCGATGGGCTTCGCCGTCCCGGCCGCGGTCGCGGCGCGGCTCGTCCTGCCGCGCGACCGCCGCGTCGTCACGATCTCGGGCGACGGCGGCTTCCTCATGAACTTCCAGGAGCTCGAGACCGCCAAGCGGCTCGGGCTCGCCATCGTCAACATCGTCTGGACCGACAACGCGTACGGCGTCATCGAGATGCACCAGGGGCGCAAGTTCGGGCGCCTCGCGGGCACCAAGTTCGAGAACCCCGACTGGGTCGCCCTGGCCGAGTCGTTCGGGCTCGCCGGCATGCGCGTCGAGTCGGCCGACCAGGTGACGCCCGTGCTGCGCCGGGCGCTCGAGCTCGACGTGTCGTCGGTGGTGGAGATTCCGATCGACTACCGCGAGAACACACGCTTCTCGCAGCGCCTTGCCGACTTCGGCGAGGTCGAGGAAGGAGTGGTCTAGATGGCAACGACGACCGAGGCCGTCCGCAAGATCCTGGTCGACGGGGAGTGGTACGAGACCGGCGAGACGCTCGACGTGCGCTCGCCGTTCGACGGCAGCGTCGTGGCGCAGGTCGCCTACGGCGGCGCGGCCGACGCCCGCCGCGCGATCGACGCGGCCGCGAAGGCGATGAAGACGCCCGTGCCGGCGCACGAGCGGGCGGCGGTCCTCGACCGGCTTGCGGCGATCCTCCGCGACCGCCGCGACGAGTTCGCGCGCACCATCGCCCAGGAGGCGGGCAAGCCGCTCGCGACGGCGCAGGCCGAGGCCGACCGGGCCGTGCAGACCGTCCTCTTCTCCGCCGTCGAGGCCCGCTCGCTGGGCGGCGAGGTGATCGGGATGGACGCGCATCCCGCGGGCAGCGGCCACGCCGGGCTCGTGATGCGGCTCCCGATCGGCGTCGTCGGCGCGATCTCGCCCTTCAACTTCCCGCTGAACCTGGTCACGCACAAGGTCGCGCCGGCCTTCGCCGCCGGATGCGCCGTCGTGCTCAAGCCCGCCGGGGCGACGCCGCTCTCGGCGCTGCTGCTGGCACAGGCGTTCGAGGACGCCGGGCAGCCCGCCGGCTGGCTGAACGTCGTCGTCGGCAAGTCGAGCGAGATCGGCGACGCGATGATCGAGGACGAGCGCGTGCGGCTGATCACGTTCACCGGCTCGTCCGCCGTGGGCTGGAAGCTGCGTGAGCGCGCCTCCCGCAAGAAGGTGTCGCTCGAGCTCGGCAACTCGACCCCGGTGATCGTGCTCGCCGACGCCGACCTCGACAAGGCGGCGGCCGCGGTCGCGACGCACGGCTACTCGTTCGCCGGCCAGAGCTGCATCTCGGTGCAGCGGGTCTACGTCGAGGACTCGGCGTACGACGACTTCGTGGCGAAGGTGCGCCCGCAGGTGGAGGCGCTCGTGACGGGCGACCCGCTCGACCCGGGCACGCAGGTCGGCCCCGTGATCGACGAGGGCAACCGCGACCGCATCCTGGCCTGGGTGAAGGAGGCCGTCTCCGGCGGTGCGACGCTGCTCGCCGGCGGCGACACCGACGATGCCGGGCTGCTGCGCCCGACGCTCCTCGGCGACGTCGACCTCGACATGAAGGTGGCGTGCGACGAGGTGTTCGGGCCGGTCGTCACCCTCGCCCGCGTCCGCGACCTGGACGAGGCGGTCGAGAAGGCGAACGGCACCGGCTACGGCCTCCAGGCCGGGATCTACACGTCGAACATCACCAAGGCGCTGCAGGCGACACGGGTGCTCGACTTCGGCGGCGTCACCGTCAACGAGGCGCCCACCTACCGGGCCGACCAGATGCCCTACGGCGGCGTGAAGGAGTCGGGGAACACCCGCGAGGGGCCCCGCTACGCGGTGCACGAGATGA
The DNA here is from genome assembly GCA_963731515.1 of uncultured Actinomycetes bacterium. GTDB lineage: Bacteria > Actinomycetota > Thermoleophilia > Gaiellales > JAICJC01 > JAICJC01. The sequence goes on from CAVSVU010000014.1 coordinate 29,466, forward strand.
CCGAGCCGCGCCTGGTGGTCATCGGCTACTGAGCCTGGGTGCACCAAAAGGGGTCTGACCCCGCCTGGTGCGCTATTCGGCCAGCGCCGCCAGGACAGCCGCGACGCTGTCGCGCAGCGCCGTGAGGTCGTAGCCGCCCTCGAGCACCATCACGGGGCCGGCGCCGATTCCGCGCAGCTCGCGCGTCATGGCCGCGAACGCGTCGGCGTGGAGGCCGAGCCGGCAGAGCGGGTCTGCGGCGTGCGCGTCGAAGCCGGCCGAGACCAGCAGCAGCCCGGGGTCGAAGTCGCGCAGGGCCGGCAGCGCGCCGTCGCGGAACGCCGCCAGGAACTCGCCCTGGCTCGTGCCCGCCGGCAGCGGCAGGTTCACGGTGGCGCCTGCGCCGTCCCCCTCCCCGCGCTCGGACTCCGCGCCCGTGCCCGGGTAGAACGGGAACTGGTGCAGCGAGACGTAGAGCACGGACGGATCGGTCCAGAACACGGCCTGCGTGCCGTTGCCGTGGTGGGCGTCCCAGTCGAGCACGGCGACCCGCTCGACACCCGACGCCCGGGCATGGGCGGCGGCGACCGCGACGTGGTTCACGATGCAGAAGCCCATGGGCGTCGCCCGCTCGGCGTGGTGCCCCGGCGGCCGGCCGCACGCGAACGCCGAGCCGGCCTCGCCGGCGAGCACCGCGTCGACGGCGGCCATCGCGGCGCCGGACGCCCGCCGGGCCGCCTCGAAGCTGCAGTCGTTCACGCTCGTGTCGGGATCGAGCGGGCCCCCGCCCCCGGCGCAGTACCGCTCCAGCGCCGTCAGATAGGCGCCGTCGTGGACGCGCTCGAGCGCCTCGATCGGCGCCACGGGGGCCTCCGCGACCTCGACGGCCGACGCCGCCACCGCCTCGCAGACCGCGTCGTAGCGCGCCGGCCGCTCCGGATGCGGGCCGGGATCGTGACAGCGGAAGACCTCGGCCATGTAACAGCGGATCGGCGGGGATTGTGACATGGGCGCCCGGGAGAGGATCGTTGGGAATTTGCGAGTTTTTCCGAATGAACCGGGCAGGTTAACCTGCGCTTAACACTGCGACCTGGTTAGGTGAACACGTGATGGGGCATACTAGGCCCCGGCGCTTCCCACGATTTGTGACAGCTCGAGGAGTTCGCATGTATCGATTCAGCAGGGCAATCTTCGTTGAGATCAAGGATCTCGTCGACCCCCATCCGGAGACGATCACCGCGACGGAGGCGAAGCGATACGTCCTGCACTGCTCGGAGGCGACCATCGAGCGGCTGGCCCGCGACCCGCGCTACTTCGCGAAGCCCAGCCAGAGCCTCTTCTCGGAGGTCCGGCACCTGTTCTCGATCTCCGACCAGGCCCGTGTCTACCGCTCCATCGACCGCCACATCTGCAGGGCGATCGGGTACATCATGGAGGAGCTGGAGCGCGCCGGCGAGGGCACCACGCAGCAGTGCCGCGCCACCACGCGCAAGGGCAAGCCGTGCCAGCGCACGCCGCTGCCCGACCGCGAGTACTGCCCCTCGCACCAGCACCTCGAAGAGCGCACCCCCGCTCCGGTCTAGACGACCGGCTCGGCGTCGGTGCCGGGCAGGACGAGCTGCTTGTGCCGGTCGAAGCCGGCCACGCCGACCCCGGCGAGCCGGATCGGCCCCGGCCGTGCCTTCAGCGCACGGTCGAGCAGCTCGCAGGCCAGATCGCCGATCGTCTCGGCGTCGTCGATGCCGACGTCCAGGCTGCGTGACCGGGTGACGATCGCGAAGTCGGGATAGCGCAGCTTCGTCGTCACCGTGCGCGCCGTCATCCCCCGCCGCACCAGCCCCTCCGCCAGCGAGACCGCCATCTCCCGCAGGTGCGCGTGCAGCGCCTCACGGTCGCCGACGTCGCGAGGGAACGTCTCCTCGCTCGAGAACGACACCGCCTCGGCCGGCTCGGCCAGCACCGGACGCGGATCGATGCCCTGCGCCCGCCGGCGCAGCTCCAGGCCGACCCGGCCGGGCAGGAGCGACGCCAGCCGGGCGTCGCCGAGCTCCGCCAGGCGCCCGATCGTCGCGATGCCCGCGTCGGCGAGCCGCGTCCCCGCCTTCGGGCCGACGCCGGGGAGCGCACGCACCGGCAACGGCGCCAGGAACGCCGCCTCGCCGCCGGCGGGGACGACCGTGATGCCGCCCGGCTTGCGCGCGTCCGACCCGATCTTGGCGACCACCTTGCACGTCGCGACGCCGAGCGAGCACGACAGCCGCAGCCGCTCGCGCACCGCGAGCTGGATCAGCGCGGCCTGCTCGCCGGGATCCCCCTCGGGCAGCACCAGGTAGCCCTCGTCGATGCCGACCTGCTCGACCACCGGCGCGAGGGCGGCGACGAGCGCCCACACCCGCCGCGACCAGTCCCGGTAGGTGCGGTGGTCGGGCGTCAGGAACACCACCTCGGGGCAGCGGCGGCGGGCCTCGGCGCTGCTCATGGCCGAGCGGATGCCGTAGCGGCGGGCCTCGTAGCTCGCCGTCGCCACCACCCCGCGCCCGGCCGGATCGCCGCCGACGACGACCGCCTTCCCCCGCAGCTCCGGGTGGCGGTGCAGCTCGACGGCGGCGAAGAACGCGTCGAGGTCGAGGTGCGCGATCACACCGTCGAGGATAGTGGCCGGCGGTGACGAATTCGGCGCGCCTCCGGCACCGAAACATCCCGCGGCCGGGGGCCCTGGGCCGGTACACTACGTACCTGCCTTGACCCACGACGCCGACAAGCTCATCCGCCAGCTCTCGCTCGTGGCCTACCTGATGGCAGAGCAGCGACCCGTGACCGCACGGGACGTGAAGCTGCGCGTCGAGGGCTACGCCAACATGGGCGACGAGGCCTTCGCGCGCCGCTTCTACGCCGACCGCTCCGAGCTCCAGGGCCTGGGCGTCCCGATCGCGTCCGTCCGCGACGAGTTCACCTCGGAGGAGCTCTACAGCCTGCGCGAGGAGCACTACTTCCTGCCGCCGGTGGAGCTGACCGATTCCGAGCTGGCGGCGCTGCAGACGAGCTTCTACCTGCTCGAGGGCCAGTTCGCCTACGCCGAGCCGCTGCGGCTCGCCCTGCAGAACCTGGCGCTCGGACGGGCCTGGCCGATCGCCGATCCCGGCCCGAAGACGGCCACGGTCGAGCTGCTGGGGCCGTCGTACACGAGCGAGGTCGCCCAGCGGCTGGCCAAGCTGGAGCAGGCGATCTCGCGCCAGCGGACGGCCAGGTTCCGGTACTGGACGATCACCACCGACTCCGAGGCCGAGCGCACCGTCAACCCGTACGGCCTGTTCGAGCTGAACGGCGTCTGGTACGTGGTCGGCGACGACCTCGACCGCGACGAGGGCTCCGACCGCCGGCGCACGTTCCGGGTGTCCCGCATCCGCGGCGAGATCAAGTTCGCCACCCGGCGCGAGCGCGACTTCCGCATGCCGGCCGACTTCAACGTCACCGCCTACCGCGACCGCGCCCCGTGGCGGCTGGTCGCGGAGGAGTCGGGCACGGCCACGCTGAACGTGGACCGCCGACGCGAGCTGGCTGGTCGAGCGCCGCTTCGGCGCCTACGGCGAGTTCGAGGAGCAGGTGGACGGCTCCGGCCGGTTCACCACGGCCTACTCGGAGATCGAGCCGCTCTCGGCCTGGATCCTCTCCCTGGGAGGCCGCGCGGTGCCGGTCGAGCCGGCCGCGCTCGTCGACGCCGTCGCCGCCGACCTGCAGACCGTCGCCGACGCCCACAGCGCTCCCGCGCGGACGCTGCCCAGAGCCGCGAAGCTCTCGCAGCCGCCCGAGCCGGCCCTCCAGGCCCGCGGCCCGAGTGCCGTCGCGCCCGAGCGGTTCGCCCTCCTGCAGGCGCTGCTCGCATTCCTGCTCGCCCGCTGCGGCGACGGGTCGACGGCGCGGGTGGAGTCGGCGGAGCTCGAGGAGCGGTTCCAGCTCGGCCCGCAGGAGCTCCAGGAGAGCCTCGAGCTCCTGAACCTCGTGAACTTCGGCGGCGGGTGCTACGCCGTCTACTGCTCGACCTACGACGGCCACGTGGTGGTCGACAAGGAGCTCTACGGCGACGCGTTCCGGCGTCCGGCGCGGCTCTCCCCGCTCGAGGCGAAGGCGCTCCTGCGCGCCCTCGACGTGGTGGCGCCGCTGGTCGCAGCCGAGGCCGACACGTCGCTCCAGACCGTGCGCGAGAAGGTCGAGGCGGCGTTCGGCCGCTTCCCGCTCGCCGACACGCCCATGCCGCAGGAGGAGGGCGCCGAGGAGCACGCCGTGACGATCCTGAACGAGGGCGTGCGCAGCCGCCTGCTGGTCGAGATCACGTACCTGTCGCGCTCGTCCGACGAGCTCTCGACGCGCACGATCGAGCCCTACCTGCTGCGCCGCGACGACCGCGGCTGGTACGTCGAGGCGTACGACCGCACCCGCGGCGGCCGGCGCACGTTCAAGGTCGCCTACATCAAGGACGCCGACCTGATCGACGAGCCCTACGAGCCGCGGGCCGACATGGCCGACCTCGACCACTCGCTCGGCGGCGACGTCGGCGTCGCCCGGGTGTGGTTCTCGGCCGGTCGGGCCCGGTGGGAGCTCGAGGGCCGGCCGGGGACGCGGCCGCTCGAGGACGGGTCGGCCGTCGCCGAGGTGACGTACGGCTCGCGGGCCTGGCTGATCTCGGAGATCCTGCGCTACCGCGGCCAGGCCGAGGTGCTCGAGCCGGCCACCGTCCGCCAGGAGGTGGCCGAGGCCGCCGTCGCGCTCCTCGACGAGTTCAGCGCGGTCGCCGCGGGCTGACCGCCGCGGTATCCCGCGTCCTCGACACCTCCGAGGCGCGCTGGTAGCCTGCTCGTCTGGCTCCGCAGCTTCGCACCCGAGCACACCGGTACGTCCTGCTCCTCTGCCTCGCGGCCGCGGTGACCGCGGCCGGGCCGCTCGCAGCGCCGGCCGCCGCCAGCAAGCTGCTCGACCGGAACGCCCACTACGAGACGCTGAAGGTCGACGCGAACCGGGTCGCGCTCGTCACGTACTACGCCCACGGCCACACGATCCACGCGCTGCTTTGGGGGGCCGTCAACGCGCTGCCGCCGAACGCCGCGCACCCGAGGAGCCAGGTGAAGTTCCACGTGAACTACGCCGGCGGCTTCGGATCGTCGCTCGGCACCGGCTACTGGCGGCACGTCTCGAAGCACAACGTCTGCGGCCCCTACACGGGCCCGCCGCTGTTCGGCCTCGTCAAGGCGTGCACGGCGCCGGACGGCTCCAACTGGGCGCTGCAGGTGTGGCAGCGGGGGCTGCGCGACAACGGCTGGAAGCCGCGCACCCGCAACCAGGCGGCCTGGGAGCTGCACGTGAGCCACTGGTCGGGGCCGCTGCCGGACCTGTGGTTCAAGGCCGACTGGATCTACGCGGGTGCGCCCGGCGGGCCGTTCGACCACCTCTACGGGACGTTCACCTACAGGGGCAACCCGGTGTACGGGTTCAGCTCGACGGCGGCGGGCGCGCCCACCGACAGCTACGGCCGCCTGATCTACATGGACACGCTGAACCCGCCGTGGAAGACCGGCTACCGCCAGGTCGGCGGCTGGTACCGCTACAACGCGTTCCTCACCCACCGCCCCCACGGCGACTTCTGCCCCGGGGTCTTCCCCGCCATCGCCGGCGTGCCCAGCCGGCCCAGGCCCGGCCGCGGCACCGAGTACCGGATCACGGCCAGCGGCCCCGGCGTCACCCCGGTGGTCTCGTGGCGCAACTACGGCCCCGGCTACTACGTGCCCGGCCTCGCCAACCTGCAGCCGACCAGGAACACCCGCGGCCCCTACAACGCCCGGCTCGACCACAGGCTGAACGCCGACCAGCGCAAGATCGACCCCGTGCCGACGCGGCCGAGCAGCTGCTACCACACGCACTAGACCGGGCGGGGACTGTCCCCGGGAATCGGGGACAGTCCCCGGCCTTCCGCTATTCGCGGCGGCTGACGTTCGCGAGCGCGACGCGGGCGTTGCGCTGCAGGTGGCGGCCGTCGCGGTCGGGGATGTAGAGGCGCCGGTAGCGGGCCGCCAGGGCGTCGGGATCGGCCTCGAGCCATTCCCCCAGGCGCGGGAACGCGTCGTCGACGTCGTCGGGCTCGCGATCGGCGGCGCGCCGCTCCGCGCCGGTGTTCCACGGGCACACGTCCTGGCAGATGTCGCAGCCGTACACGCGGTCGCCGAACTCGGCCGCGTAGGGCAGCTCCGGCAGCCGCGACTGGGAGAGCCACGACAGGCAGCGGCGGGCGTCGAGCACGCCGTCGTCCACGATCGCCCCGGTCGGGCAGGCGTCGATGCACGCGCGGCACGATCCGCACGCGTCCCAGGCCGGGCCGTCGGAGACGACGTGCGTCGGCTCGAGCTCCGCGTCGGTGACCAGCACGCCCAGCACGACCCAGGAGCCGTGCCGGCGGGTGATCGCGAGCGTGTTCTTGCCGTAGACGGCGATGCCGGCGCGCGCCGCCGCCTCGCGGTCGACGTGGTGGTTGGAGTCGACGTAGACGGCGAAGCGCGACCTCGGGGCCAGCGTCTGGAGGCTGTTCGCCGAGGGCGGACAGCGACTCGCGCAGCGCGGCGTACTCGTCGCGGCGGGTGTAGCGGGGCATCCGCCCCCGGGGCTCGTCGTCGGGCTTGGCGGGCTCGGGCCGGGCGTAGCTGCGGGCGGCGACGACGACCGAGCGCGCGTTGCGCAGGAGGGCCTCGGGATGGCACGACCGGTCGGGACGGCGGATCGTGAAGCCCATGTCGGCGAAGAGCCCCGCGTCCCGGCGCTCGCCGATCAGCCGCTCGGTCTCGGCGTACGGCTCGGCGGCGCACACGCCGCAGGCGTCGATCCCTGCGTCGGCCGCCTCCGCGAGCAGCGCTCGGGTAAGCTCGCCTGCGTCCACGCCGCTCACTGTAGTTGCGCGCAACCTCCGGGGCGGCTCGCGCGTCCAACGGCGGTCACTTCGGATCCGAGCCGGGAGGCTGCAGCATGTACGGTCGAACCCAAACCGCGACGGTCGAGCGCCTGTGGGAGAACGTGGGCCTCGTGGTCGGCGCGGCCGCGATCACGGCCGTGTGCGCCCAGATCTCGTTCGGCTATCCGGTTCCGACGACGCTGCAGACGTTCGCCGTGCTCGGCGCGGGGGCGTTCCTGGGCGCGCGCCGCGGTGCGGCGTCGCAGCTGCTCTACCTCGGCGTCGGGGCGGTCGGGATGCCCGTGTTCGCAACCGGCCACGGCGGCCTCGACTGGATCACGAGGGCCGATCCGCTGCACACGACCGGCGGCTATCTGTGGGGCTACCCGGTGGCCGCGTTCGTCGTCGGCCTCATCTGCGAGCGCTACGGCCGCAGCTTCTACGTCACGGTGCCGGCGATGCTGCTGGGAAGCGTCTGCCTCTACGCCACCGGCCTCGTCTGGCTGCACCAGGCCATCCCGGTCCCGTGGACGGGCGCCGGCGCGACGACGCTCCACTACGGCCTGTGGCCGTTCGTGCTCGGCGACATCGCCAAGATCTTCGCGGCCGCCGCGATCATCGACCCGGCGGCGCCGTGGGGGCGCTGGCTGCGGACGCGCGGCAGGCGCGAGAGCTAGAAGCCGAGGACGAACTTGGCGTCGTCGGACATGCGGTCCGGCGACCACGGCGGCGAGAAGGTGAGCTCGGTCGTGACCGCGCCCACGCCCTCCATGCTGCCGACGACGTCCTTGATGTCCTGCTCGATCTGCGCGCCGGCCGGGCATCCCATCGACGTGAGCGAGTAGATGACCGCAACCGCATCGCCGTCGACCTTCACCTCGTAGACGAGGCCGAGATCGACGACGTCCATGCCGAGCTCCGGATCCTCGACGACCCGCAGGGCCTCGAACACGTCTTCGCTGGTAAGGCTCATCCGGGGAGCGTAGCGGGCCGGGCGTCCCAGAGCGCGGCGAACGCGCGCGTGTGCTCCTCGATGGCGACGCCCGGGCGCAGCAGCCGCTTCGTGCCGGCGAGGGCCTCGCGGTCGGACCGCCCCACCCGCACGGCCAGCGACTCGGCCCGGGAGAGCAGCTTGTGCGGCGCGACCACCTCGTCGACGATGCCGATCGTGCGCGCCTCCTGCGAGGAGACGAGCTCGCACGTCGCGAACAGCCGCAGCGCGGGGCCGCGGCCGATCAGCCCTCCGAGCCGCATCGCCGCCGCCCCACGGCGGCGTGTAGCCGAGCTCGTTGTGGATGAAGCGCAGCTTGGCCCCCTCGACGGCGACCCGCCAGTCGCAGGCCAGGCACAGGTCGATGCCGCCGCCGACGGCGTGCCCGTTCAGGAGCGCGACGGTCGGCACGTCCAGCGCCTCGATCCGCTCGAGCGCCGCCGCGCCGCGTCCGCCGACCTCCTCGCCGGGCAGCCCCTGAAGCGCCTTCAGGTCGGCGCCGGCGGAGAAGATCCTGGTGCCGCCGCCGGCGATGCCGACGATCCGCACCTCCGGGTCGGCGGCCAGCGCCTCGGCCGCGCCGGCCAGCCCCTCGAGCGTCTCCAGCGAGAGCGCGTTCTCGCGCCCGCCGCGGAAGGTGACGAGGCCGAGCCCGCCGCGCACGGCCGACTCGACCGTGGTGGGGCCGGGCTCGACGCCGTCGAGCGCCTCGAGCAGGGCGGCCTTCGACAGGCGCCGGTAGCCGTCGAGGCCGGCGTCGCGGGCGCGATCGTGGAGCTCGTAGAGGAGCGGCTCGGCATTCATGGGCGTGAGCCTATCTCGCGTCGCGGCCGGTTGAGGGCGATGGGGACAGTCCCCGCGAGCGGGGACTGTCCCCGATTCCTCGGCCTACAGCCGGATCTCCTCGTGGCGGTCGCCCGAGAAGAGGTGGATCGAGTCGATGAAGCGGACACGGTTGCAGCGCGAGCACAGGACCAGCGACTGCGTCCGGGCGCCGTCGGCCATGTAGCGCGCGCCCCGCAGCAGGTCGCCGCTGGAGATGCCCGTCGCCACCACGGTCTGGTGCCCGCGGACGAAATCGTCGATGCCGAAGATGCGGCTGACGTCGTCGATCCCGTCCTCGGCGGCGCGGTTGATCTCGGTGCGGCTCATCGGCCACAGCTGGCCCTGCACCTCGCCGCCCAGGCAGCGCAGGGCCGCCGCGGCGATGACGCCCTCCGGGGCGCCGCCGATGCCGATCGCCAGGTGGTCGTTCGTGCCCCGGATGGCCGCACTGATCGAGGCCATGATGTCACCGTCGGCGATCAGCTTGATGCGCGCGCCCGCCTCGCGAATCTCGGCCACGAGGTCGTCGTGCCGCGTCCGGTCGAGCACGATCGCCGTGACGTCGGCCACCCGCCGCCCGAACGCGTCGGCGATGGCCTCCAGGTTCTCGTGCACGGGCCGGCGCAGGTCGATCCGGCCCTTCGCGACCGGCCCGACCGCCATCTTGCGCATGTACATCCGCGGCACCTGCATCAGGCCGCCAGGGTCGCTCGCCGCGAGGATCGACAGCGCTCCGGGACGTCCCCCCGCGACGGCCGTGCCGTTCCCGACCGGGTCGCAGGCCATGTCGAGCGGGCGGCCGCCGGAGCCCAGCTCGGTGCCCTCGTGGAGCGCGTGGCCGTCGTCGTCGCGGCCGATCACGAGCGTGCCCGAGATGGGCACGGCGTCGAGCGCCTCCCGCATCGCGTCGGACGCGGCCCGGTCGGCCATCTCGGGATCGCCGCGGCCGAGGAAGCGGCCGGCGGCGAGGGCGCTTCGCTCCGTCACCGCGGCGAGGTCGGTGCACGGGCAGCGTGCTGCCACGCCCGCGTCCCGGGCCTCAGCCTCCGGCGCGACCCCAGGCTCCGTCGATGCCATGACCTCAGGGTACCGCCGCGGGGCGGGCGGTGGCGCGCTCGAGGATCAGATCCATCACGGCGAGGAGCGCCTGGCTCGGGTCGGCCGCCTCGACCACCGGCCAGCCCTGCTTCTCGGCCCGCGCCACCAGGTACTCCTGGATGCGGCGGATCTCGCCGAAGCGCTTCAGGTAGCGCTCCATCGCGCGCAGCCCGCCCGAGTCGGTGCCGCGGCGGAAGAAGTGGGCCTGGTGCACCTCCTCGTCGGAGACGGCCAGCATCACCTGCACCACCACGGCGCCCGCGTGCTGCTCGGCCGTGACCAGGCCGGGGACGACGTGCACGCCCTCGACGACGGTCGAGAGGCCCTCGAGCACCGCCCGCTCGACGACCGCGTTCGCGCCCACCGCGACCTGGCCGGCCTGCTGGATGAACCCGTACAGCGCCCGGTCCTCGTCGTCCGGGTCGGGCAGCGGGATCTTCAGCCCCTCGGCGGCGTCGAACGAGGAGTAGTGCAGCTCGGGCATGAGCTCCTGGGCGAAGAACGCGCGCATCGCCTGGCGGATGACGTCGGTCGAGGTGATCCGGCTGATGCCGAGGCGGTAGGCGATCTCGGTGGCGAGGGTGCTCTTGCCCGTCCCCGTCGCACCGCCGATCAGGAGCATCAGCGGGCGGTCGAGCCGCAGCACCTCGCGCCAGCCGTGGTAGCGCGAGACGAGGTCCGGCCCCTCCTCGCGGGCGAGGATGTCCTCGACCATGCCGTGAAGCTGGTCGATCGGGATCTCCTCGGCGGGGGTGGCCTTCACCTCGCGCTCGATGCGCATGGCGATCTGGTACGCCCGCTCGGGATCGGCGCCGGCCAGCACGAGCGCCTGCGCCATCCGCCCCTTCGAGAACGGCATCGGCGCGCCCCGCGTCGCCAGGATGCGGGGCTCCCTCCCGGCCGGGGGCACGGGCGCGACCGCCTCCGGCTCGCGCCGCAGCCAGGCGGGTCGGCGCGGCAGCCTAGGCACCGACCGCCACCACCCCGGCGGCCAGGTCGAGCGCCACGGCGTCCAGGTCGGGCTCGCCGGCGATCGACCGCGGGCGGTTGTCGCAGAAGACGACCCGCGCACCGCGCTCGCGCGCGGCCTCGGCGACGACGTCGATCGCCGCCGCCTTGATCTCGATCAGGTACGTGGCCGCGGCGCGGACTCCGGGGGAGTCGAGGTCGGCGGCCAGGGCCGTCCGGTCGCTCAGCGATCCCACCACCGCCGTGACGTCGGCGCCGTGCTCGTCGCGCAGGAACGACGCCAGCCCGGCGTGGATCGCCTCCCCCGCGGTCGTGAACAGGGCCACCCGCTCGCCGTCGATCGGCTCGATCGGATGCGGCCGCAGCACCACCGCGACGACCGTGGCGTCCGGGCGCGCCGCCAGCACCGCCGCGCGCACGGCCTCGACCTGGTGGGACTCCGCGAGCGGGGCCTCGCTCATGGTGATCACGACCACGTCGGAGACCAGTACCCGGTAGGGGCCGAGCCCTATCTCCAGGTCGGCCGCCGGCCGGGAGGCCGACGTGACGAGCACCGTGCGATCCGCCGCGACGGGCGGAAGCGCCGCGCCCGAGCCCTCCAGCAGCAGCAGCTCGGGGTCGCGCCCGCGGGCGAGGGCGACCGCCTCCTCGACGTTGGAGAGGAACGGCGTGCCCGCGAGGCCGCTGCCGCACCGGCGCGCGCCGACCGCGGTCACGCCGGCGAGGGCGGCATCCTCGAGGAAGTCCGATGCGGCGTGCTGGCCGGCCCGCGAACGCGCGAGCAGATCGTCGAGCGTGGGCGGCTCGGCGGCGCCGTCGACCAGCTCGGGCTGCTCGGGGCCGCCCCGCCCCATCGCGACCAGGACGAGGCGGTGGCGCTCGCCCAGCAGCCGGGCCATGTGGCCGCAGACGGCCGTCTTGCCGATCCGCTTCCCCGTCCCGATCACGGCGATCGCGGGCACCCCGGCCGCGGGTCGGGGCGGCGGCCAGAACTCGAAGTCGGCGCCGCGGTAGGAGAGCCCGGCCGCGAGCGCGTGGCTGACGAGCCGGAAGCGCTCGCGCTCGCTCAGCACCGGCTCGTCGGAGAGGTCGACGACCCGGCCGGCGGCGTGCTTGCGGGCAGCGGCCAGCATGCCGGCGGCGGCATCGCGCCCGGCGTCCTCGAGCGGGACGCCGTAGTCGGGCGCTCCGCGCAGCTTCTCGGTGCCGCCCAGGAGCACGGCCGCGACGATCTGGTCGTCGCGCCCCACCGCCGCGAGCGCGGCCCGCACCACCGGCGGATAGTGCTCGCCGTCCACGAGGGCGATGGCCCGCGCGGTCACGTGCGCCCCGCGGTGGAGTCGTGAGGCGGCGGCGACTGCTTCTCGTACTCGGCGGTCTGCGGCGAGAAGCGGATCAGGCGCTCACGGCCGTGGAACGGGTACTTGCGGTAGACGCCGACCTCGGCCGGGCCGATCTCGACGATGTTGTAACAGGGGCGGGTGTGGCCGCGCAGGCGCAGCGACGAGACCGTGCCGGCGTTCACGACGAACAGGTCCTCGAGCCGCCACGCGTACGGCACGTGCTTGTGGCCCGACAGCACGAGGTTCACGTTCGCCCGCTGGAGCACCTCGAGCGTGTCGCCCGCGTCGTGGACGACGTTGCGCTCGCGGCCGGTGCCGGGGATCGGCAGCAGGTGGTGGTGCAGCACGAAGACGCGGAAGTCGGCCGGCGGCGCGAACTGCTCCTCGATCCACGGGTAGCGGCCGCGGCCGACGGTGCCGTTGTCGAGGTCGGGCTCGGACGAGTCGACGGCGACGAAGGTGATGCCGGCCTTGTGCAGCACCGACGCGCGCGGCCCGATCAGCTCCTCGAAGTGGACGTGGCCGACGTTGCGGGAGTCGTGGTTTCCGGGCACGGTGATCACGTCCGGGCACTCCAGCCGGGCGAGATACTCGCGCGCCTGGCGGTACTCCTGCTTGTACCCGAACGTCGTCAGGTCGCCCGAGCACACGACCACGTCCGGCTCGAGCGCGTTGATCTCCATGATCGCCCGCTGGAGCAGGTTCTCGACGAAGTACGGCGAGCCGCAGTGCAGGTCGGACAGGTGCGCGATCACGAAGGGTCGGACCTCGGCCATGGGAGCCGCATCGTACCGACCGCGCGGACGCCGCTCCAGCCTGCGCCATCCGACCCGCTCGGTACCCTGGATGCGCCGGATGCCCCCACGTTTCGCCAACGACACCGAGCGTGAGCTCAGTCGCATGCTCGACTTTCACGGCATCGCCTGGCGGTACGAGCCCCACACGTTCGTGCTGGAGGCGGGCCCGGAAGGCGAGGTGCGCGTCGCGTTCACCCCGGACTTCTACCTGCCCGAGCAGGACCTCTACATCGAGGTCACGACGATGAAGCAGTCGCTCGTGACGAAGAAGAACCGCAAGATGCGGCGGCTGCGCGAGCTCTACCCGGACGTGCGCATCAAGATCCTCTACCGGCGCGACATCGAGGCGCTCGCCGACCGGTACGAGCTGGCGCGGCCGGCATGACGGCCGTCGCCGAGCGCGCGGCCGCTCCCGCGCCCGGCGAGGTCTACCTGTCCGCGGAGCTGCTCTCGGCCCGGGTCGCCGAGCTGGCCGCCGCCATCGACCGCGACCACCGCGGCCGGCCGCTCGTGCTCGTCGCCGTGCTCAAGGGCGCGGCGGTGTTCGCGGCCGATCTCTCGCGGGCGCTCTCGATCCCCCACCGGCTCGACACCATGGCGCTCTCGGCCTTCTCCGGCGCCGATCGCCGCAGCGGCCGCATCCGGCTCCTGAAGGATCTCGACCGCCCCGTCCGCGGCGAGAGCGTCGTCGTCGTCGAGGACGTCATCGACACCGGCCTCACCATGCACAACCTGATGCGCTCGCTGCGGGCGCGCGCGCCCGAGTCGGTGCGCATCTGCACGCTGCTCGACCGGCCCCACCGGCGCCTGGTCGAGCTGGAGGTCGCCTACGTCGGGTTCACGGCGGCGGAACGCTTCGTCGTCGGCTACGGGCTCGGGCACCACCAGCGCTTCCGCAACCTGCCCGACATCCGCTTCCTGGCCTGACGTCTCAAGAAGCGCTTAGGTCGGGCGGATACACTTCCGGCATGGCTCGGAGACGTTCCACGCTCGACCGCGACAGGGGCCTGACCGCCCGGATGACGGGCACCGTGTTCCTGCTCGGGCTCATCTACGTCATCTTCTTCGTCGTCCTCCTCCAGGGCGTCGGGCTGGCGCTCCCGGTGGTGATCCTGCTCGCCGGCGGGCTGCTCGTCGTCCAGTACTGGACGTCGGACAAGATCGCGCTCGCCTCGGCCCACGCGCGCATCGTCGATGAGAGCGAGGCGCCCGACCTGCACGCGATCGTGCAGCGGCTGTGCCTGACGGCGGGCCTGCCGATGCCGCGGATCGCGATCGTGCCGACCGACATGCCGAACGCCTTCGCGACCGGCCGCAGCCCCAAGCACGCGGCCGTCGCCGTCACCCAGGGCCTGCTCGACCGGCTGGAGCCGCACGAGCTCGAGGGGGTGCTCGCACACGAGCTCTCCCACGTCGCCCACCGCGACGTCGCCGTGATGACGCTCGCGAGCTTCTTCGCGATGGTGGCCGGGTTCATCACCCGCTGGGGCTTCTACTTCGGCGGGATGTTCGGCGGCGGCTTCGGCGGCGGGCGCGACGACCGCAACAACTCGGGCGCCTCGTTCATGCTCGTCCTGCTCGTGTCGGTCGTCGTCTACGCGATCTCGTTCTTCCTGATCCGGACGCTCTCGCGCTACCGCGAGTTCGCCGCCGACCGCGGCGCCGCCGTCCTCACGAAGTCGCCCTCGAGCCTCGCCTCCGCGCTCGTCAAGATCTCCGGCGCGATGGGCCGCATCCCCCAGAAGGACATGCGCATGGCGGAGGGCCTGAACCAGTTCTTCATCATCCCGGCGGGGCTCAAGACCGGCATCTCGGCGCTCTTCGCCGACCATCCCCCGCTCGAGGCCCGGCTGGAGCAGCTGCGCCGGCTCGAGCGCCAGCTCGAGACGCTCTAGCCCGACCGCATGGGATTCCTGGACGGACTGCTCGGGCGCACCAAGGTCGCGAAGCCGACCCTCGAGCGCCTGTTCGCCATCTCGACCGCCCAGATCACGCTCGACACCAGCCTCGGCCTGACGCCGTCGAAGACCGCCGCGATCTGCTTCAAGCCCATGGCCTCGGCCCGGTTCCGCGAGAGCGGCGCCGACATCGAGGACATGGTCAAGCTCGCGTTCCACGACGAGGGCACCCAGATGGACCGGTCGGTGGACGAGTTCGGCTACGAGTGGCTGAAGCTGACCGACGACGACTTCGAGGATCTCGTCACGACCATCCACGTCGCCGCCCAGTCGATGACGGACGACGGGTTCGGCGAACAGCTGCTGTGCGCCGTGTTCGGGTTCGAGCCCGGCCACATCCGCTTCATCTACAACTTCAAGCGGGGCTCGTTCTATCCCTTCGTGCCGGTCGCGAACCGCAAGCGCGACTCCGAGCGCGAGCTGCAGCTGCAGGGCAAGCTCGAGCAGGAGCTGCCCATCGAGGCCGAGCTCGAGCGCTGGTACCCGCTCTGGGACGCCCCGGTCTGAGCCGACAGGCCGGCCGCTGACGGCGGTAGCACGGCCATCATCCCTGGAGGCGGCTCCGCCACGGTGGCGTGACGCCCTCGCCGGCTCATTGAGGGCGCTCGGATCTTCGGCGACACTTGGCGCCGTCCGCATGTGTATTGCAATCCCGACGCTCGCCGCACCGGCTAGTGTCCCCGCATGCGGCACAGGCGGGTTTCCGTCGCAGCGGAGCGCCCGTCTGAGAGCTGGCGGAGCTGCGCGGCGGCCCCCGTCAGGGCCGCGTGGACGACGGCGGCGCCGTGAGGCGGACTGGCAGTCGACGCCCGCTCAACGAGAACGTTCGGGCTCGCCACTTGGCGCCGTCTGCATGTGTCATTTGCAGTCTCCGGACGCTCGCCGCAGCGAATCGACCCCGCCGTGAAGGCGGACTGACAGGTCGACGCCCTGCTCAACGAGAGCGTTCGGAGCCTGGCGACACTCGCCGTCTGCATGTGTCATTTGCAGTTCCCCGACACCCTCGCAACGCGCCGTCACCCGCATGTGATGCCTGCGCCGTCTGCACTGTGTCATTTGCGTCCGCCGACTCGTACAAGGCGCGCACCTGCCGTTGAAGCGGCCGGTGTGCGCGTGGACGGCGGGGGCGCACGGAGGAGGTGCGGCTGGGTACCGGGTCACGGTGTGGCTGTGTCCTGGTCACGCCGCGCAGGCGTTTCAGACCAGGCGTAACGGCCGCGACTTCGTGCGAACGCTGATGGGGGTATGGCAGGCGAACGGGTGCCTGACCGCCGCACGGCACCGCGCCCTCGATGCCCACCTGGCCCAACTTCGCGCGCATGCAGAGCGGCGCCGGCCAGGGAGCTACGCCTGGCCGGAGCTGCGCCGCCGCCTCGAGGCCCGGTACGCCGCCGGCGCGGCGCCGCTCGATCCGTCGCAGCTCGGCGACCGTCCCTGCGGCGCGGGCACCGCCCACGCACCCAGCCGTCGGACGCTCCAGCGCTGGCACGCCCAGCGCCGCTGGCTCAGCCGTCCGCCGTAGCCGCCCATGCGCCCTCGCGGATCCCTTACGGGATCATTTCCGGGCGTTAACGCCTCCCCGGTAGCCTTGCCCGCGGCAGCACACGCCAAACGGTTGCGCCACAAAATGCGGCTCGGGACGCGCCACGCCCAGGCATCGTCCGCCGCCGAGCGCACCGCAACGTCTCCCCGGGCCGGCGAGAGGGTCGCCGGCCCGGGAGGCTAACCTCGGCCGGCGTCCGCGCGGCGTGTCTCAGCCGGGGATGGCGCCCTCGCCGGCGAAGGCCGCGCGGGCCTCCTCCAGCGTGGTGTCGGCCTGCGGCAGCACGTGGTCGGAGGTCACCAGCTCATCGTCCGGCACGGGCGTCCCCTCGCCCTCGACCATCCCGATCAGCTCCGCGAACGCGCGGCTGAAGCCATCCGCGTCGCCGGCCGCGACGGCTGCGGCGACCGCGTTGTCGAGCTCGTTCAGACGGCCGAGCAGGTTGTCGCCGAGCCTGAACTGGCCCTGCCCCAGTATGCGCACGATCATGGCTTCGGCTCCTCCGCGGGCGCAGCCTCGGCGGGCGCGGCCTCGGCCGGCGCGGCGGCGCCAAGCTCCCCTGCCGGCCCGTCGCCCTGCCCGAGCTCGGCCTTCATCTTCGCCAGCTCGCTGTCGACCTGGTTCCCGGAGGTGAGCGCGGCGATCTGCTGGTCGAGGTCGGATCCGGCCGGCGCGGTCAGGTCGTCGATCGCGCCCGTCTCCACGAGCTCGTTCACCGCGGCCGCGCGGGCCTGCATCTGCTCCGTCTTGTCCTGGGCGCGGTTGAGCGCCATGCCGACGTCCGACATCTCCTCGCCGAGGCCCGTGGTCGCCTCGCCGATGCGCACCTGCGCCTCGGCGGCGGAGTACTGGGCCTTGACGACCTCCTTCTGCGTCCGGAAGGACTCGACCTTGGCCGACAGGCGCCGCTCCTGATCGATCAGCGACTGCTGCTGCTGCTCGAGCTGGGCGATCTGCGTGTCGAGGCCCTGGAGCTGGCCCTGGATGAGCGTCTTGCGCTCGAGCGCCGTCCGGGCGAGATCCTCGCGGTTCGCGGCGAGCGCCTGACGGGCCTGGCCGTCGAGCTTGACGATGCTCTCCTCGAGCTTCGCGGTCTGCAGCTGCAGCCGCTTCTTCGACGTGACCACGTCGGCGACGCCGCGCTTGACCTTCTGCAGCATCTCGAGCTGCTTCTGGTAGCTGTAGTCGAGCGTCTCGCCAGGGTCCTCGGCGCGGTCCAGCGCCTTGTTCGCCTTGACTTTGAACAACGTGGTGAATCGCGACATCAAACCGGCCATTGGTCCTCCTCGAGCAGTCCGGCTAGCGTAGCGGATCCGGCCCGGGAAGCCCGTCGAGCTCACGCAGCGCCGCCGCCGCCTCGGCCCGCAGGCGGCCGCGCTCGAGCTCGTAGTCGGCGGGCGTGACCTTGCCGGTGTGGAGCTCCTGCTCCAGGTCGTGCAGCGCCTGGTAGGCCTCGTCGCGGCGCTCGCGCAGCTCGAGCACGCGCCGGTCGCGGTCGCTCAGCACCTGCTCCGGCGGCTCCGCGTCGGGCGAGGCGAACGGCCACGCCACGAACAGCACCGCGCCGGTGACCAGGACGGCCACGGCCACGACCATGGCCGCGGTGCTCATGCCTCGCTGCGGGCGAGCAGCTCCCCGTAGCGGCGGGCGAGCTGGCGAGCCTCCCGGGGATCGGGCCAGATCGTGATCAGCGCCCCGAGCGCGAAGACGACGCCGGCCAGCCACACGAGCCCGACGGCCGGGTTCACGAGCACCTTCACCGACACCCCGGAGCCGTTGCGGTCGGGCGCCTGCAGGATCGAGTACAGGTCGGTGCCCGTCAGCAGGCTCGACCGGATGTCGACCTCGTTGCCGACCTGGCCGGTGTCGTACTGGCGCTGGCCCGGCTCGAGCACGCCGTCGGCCTCGCCGCCCCGGAACACCTGCAGACGCACGTAGTTGAACGTGTAGTTCGGCCCCTTGCGCGCGAACACGCCCGTGTTCTTCAGCGTGTAGCCGTCGATCCGCATCGACTGGCCGACGGCGAGGTTCGCCTCGTCGACCGAGGAGTAGGCGCTCGACGCCGTCACGCCCACCACGAGCAGCACGATCGCGAGGTGGACGACGTAGCCGCCGTAGCGGCGCCGGTTGCGGTTCACGAGGTCGCGCAGCGCCCGCGGCCACGACCCGCCGGCGATCGCGCGCCGTGCCGCCGTGCCGCGCGCGAACTCCATGCCGATCGTCACGGTGACGAAGACGCACAGCGAGAGGGCCGTGAGCCCGGCGGGGCTCGATCCCAGGCCGAGCAGGCCGAGGAACGCCGCTCCGGCGAAGCCCGAGATCACCGGCCACCGGAACGTGCGCCACAGGCTCCCCGGCGACGCCCTTCGCCACGCGATCAGCGGCCCGATCCCGGTCAGCGCGAGCAGCGGCAGGCCGAAGATGACGAGGAAGAAGTCGTAGTAGGGCGCCGCGACGGTGGCCCGCACCCCGCGCACGGCCTCGCTCAGGATCGGGAAGACGACGCCCCAGAGCACGGCGAACGCGAGGGCGAGCAGGAGCAGGTTGTTGAACAGGAACGTCGCCTCGCGCGAGACGACCGACTCCAGCTTGTGGTCGGCCCGGAGGGTCGGCAGACGCACGATCAGGAGGCTCAGCGACCCCGCCAGGACGAAGGCCAGGAACCCGAGCAGCCACGGCCCCACCGCCGACTGGACGAAGGAGTGCACCGACTGCACCACGCCGCTTCGGGTGAGGAAGTCGCCGAAGATGCAGAGCGAGAACGCGGCGATCACGAGCACCATGTTCCAGACCTTCAGCATGCCCTTCTTCTCCTGCACCATCACCGAGTGCAGGAAGGCGGTCGCCGCCAGCCACGGCATCAGCGCGGCGCTCTCGACCGGATCCCAGGCCCAGTAGCCGCCCCAGCCGATCTCGACGTAGGCCCAGTGGGCGCCGAGCAGCATGCCGATGCCGAGCGCCGTCCACGAGACGAGCGTCCACCGCCGCACCGAGACGAGCCAGCGCGCGTCCGACCGGCGCGTGATCAGCGCCGCCATCGCGAACGCGAACGGCACGGACATCGAGACGTAGCCCAGGTAGAGCATGGGCGGGTGCGCCGCCATGTACGGGTTCTGGAGCGACGGGTCGAGGCCGGCGCCGTCGGGCTGGACCGCCCCCGCGACGTGCGCGAACGGCGACGACACGAACGCCGCCAGGCCCGCGAAGAAGACGGCGATCCCGCCCAGCACGGCCGCCACCCACGGCACCAGCTCGCGGTTGCGGTGCCGGTTCTGGTACATGACGAGGCCGCCGGCGCCGGCCAGGATCGTCAGCCACAGGAGCAGCGAGCCCTCCTGGCTCGCCCACAGCGAGGTCATCTTGTAGACGAGCGGCAGCTTGCGGCTCGTGTGCTCGGCGACCACGCTGAGCGAGAAGTCGTTCGTGACCAGCCCGTACTCGAGCGCGGCGATCGCGACGAGCGCCGCGGCGAACGCGGCCGCGAACGCGTTCTGGACGCTGCGCATCACGCGGCGGTCGCGCCGCCAACCGGCCACCACCGCAGCCACGGTCGCGTAGGCCGCGAGCGCGAAGACGAGGTAGACGGCGACGCGGCCGAGGGTGGTCAGGCCGACGCTCCTACGATCCGCCGGACGAGTACTTGCTCGGGCACTTCGTCAGCAGCGAGTCCGGCCGCGCCACGAACACCCCGTTCTCGAGCCGCCCGGTGACGATCACCCGGCGCGAGGTCTTGAACGCGTCCGGAACCTCGCCCCGGTACGACACGGGCACCGTCTGCGCGGACGACTCGTCGCGGAGCACGAACCGCATCGGGGTCGCGGTGCGCGACGCCCGCACAACCGTGCCGGTCAGCGTCACCTGCTTCTGGGCGGCGCCGTCGGTGTCCTCGCGCAGCTGGGCGACGGAGACGAGCAGCGTCCCCGAGTTGAACAGCGCCTGGTACGCCAGGAAGACGGCGAGTAGCGACCCCACCACGAGTGCGACGACCAGGCGCGGACGCGGCGACATGCCGATCAGATTACCACCGGCCCCGCGTGAACCAGGCTACCGGTCTACGCCGCGGGATCGGGCACGCGGTAGCCCAGATCGAGGCAGAGCTGGCCGCGCCGGGTCTCGCGCAGCGCATCGGTGTAGCCCTGCCCGTAGGCCGCGCGCAGGAACCACCCCAGGAGCTCGGGGTCGACCCGGGTCGGATCGACCTCGAAGATCTCTGCCCAAAGATCGGCCAGGCGAAGGTCGATGGCCATCGCCAGCTCATGCTTGCGCTCATCCATTTCTCCAAATGGTAGGTCCGGGGTCGGACGGACACCGGGAACCGGCGGGCCGATGCGGTGGTCAAACACGGTGCAAATGCCACAATTCGTCCCGAGGAGACCACCATGACCGACCCCCGCCAGCTCGTCACGACCGCCGCCGTCGCGGTGCTCGCAATCGCCGGCTTCCAGGCGCTGCACGACACCTCGCGCGCGCCCGCGGCGCCGGCCGCCCGCCCGCCGGGCGGCGTCCTGCAGCCGTACATGCGCTTCACCGGCAGCGGGGACGTGTCGATGCACCCCGACCGGGGGACGATCTCGTTCTCGACGCATGGGACGGGCGCGACGCTGGCCGAGGCCCAGGACGCTGCCGGCCGGACGATGCGGGCCCTGATCCGGCGGCTTCGGGCCGACGGCGTGGCCCGCAGCGACATGCGCACGGACGGCGTCAGCGGCGGGGCGCGGCCCCGCCACGGCGACTTCACCGCCGACCAGAGCCTCACGGTGACCGTCCGCGACCTCTCGAAGACCGGGCGCCTGCTGGCCGACGGAGCCGCGGCCGGCGCACAGTCGGACTACGGGGTCGACTTCTCGATCGGGAACCAGCACCACGCCTACGACGTGGCGCTGCGGGCGGCGATCGCCGACGCCCGGTCGAAGGCGGACGCGGCCGCGGCGGCCGCCGGCCTGCACGTGAGCGGCGTCGTGTCGGTCGACGAGTCGCAGCAGCAGCCCTACTACGGCGTCGCGCTCGGGTACGCCAAGGAGGCCGTGCCCGGCCGCGTGGCCGTGCCGATCAAGCGCGGGACGCAGCAGGTGAGCGCGCAGGTGACGGTCGTCTTCTCGTACGCCGCGTGACCGAGGCGGCGCTCAGACCGGCGGGTCGCCCACGGCTGCCCGCCGCCGGGCCTCCTCGGCGCACCCGGGGCAGAGGTACTGCTCCTCGTCGCCGTCGACCGCGGCCCGCTCCCACCGCTCGGGAGGTGTCGCCGAGTCGCCTCCGTGCTGCACCTCGACTCCACCGCAGACGCAGCGGTAGACCGCGCACAGGTACGGGTACGGGGCGTCGATCAGCTCGTACGTCACTCCCATCACGAACATGGTCGCACCGCGAGCGGCCGGGGGCAAGCCCGAAGATCACGTGAACCGATCGGCCCGCTCGTGCGAATCCCGGGTAACGGGCACAGGCACAAAGAGGCACAGCTATGTCTCCAGATCGTTACCTGACCCTAACCGGAAGCTGACGGCGAGCTGGCACAATGTGGATGCTGGTGTAGACGACGACCGGCGCACATGGGATACTTCGCGGCGCTATGGAGGTGCGGTGGAGCAGGTTCAGATGAAAGAGGATTTGACGGCGCTGCGGCAGCGCGTCGTCAGCGAGCTCGCGGCCATCGACGTCGTCGTGTGGCCGCGTCGCAAGCGCACGCGCCGGGAGCGGCTGACGCGCTTTCTGGCCCACCGCGCCCGCAAGGCGCGCCGCATGATCCTCTGACCAGGCGTCAGCGCCGACCGCTGACGATCACCATGGCCCGCGGCAGCCGCAGGCCCGCTTCCGCGCGGAACGGCTCGAGCCGGCCGGCGAGCACCTCGGCCAGCCGCTCCCGCTCCGCGGCGGTGAGGGCCGCGTCGACGCGCGTGTAGTGCCCGATCCGCGCGGCCAGGTCGCGCCAGTGCGCGGCGGGGTCGGCGGCGCCGACATGATCGCGAAGGACGCGGCCGCGCACCTCGGAGAGGCCGGCCCGCCGGTGCAGGTCGGCCAGCTCGTCCGCGTCCCCGAGCCGCCCGAAGGCGCGCGCGAACGCCGCCCGCTCGCGCCCGAGCACCTCGGCAACCGCCGCCCGGGGCTCGCCGAACCACGGGTTCTCCTCGATACGGGCCCAGACGGCGGTGACGACCGCGCCGCCGGGCGCAACCACTCGCGCCGCCTCCCGCAGCGTGGCGAGCGGATCGCGGGCGATCATCAGGGCGAGCCGGCTCGTGGCGGCCGCGAAGGACGCGTCGGCGAACGGCAGCGGCTCGTCCATGTCCCCGTGGGCGAAGGACACGTCGACGCCCGTCCGGACGGCCCGCGCACGGGCGTCGTCGAGGCGGTTCGCGTTCGTGTCCACCCCGGTCGCGGCGGCGCCCCGGCGGGCGAGCTCGACGGTCAGCCGGCCCGCGCCGCAGCCGATGTCGAGGGCGGATTCCGGCGCCCCGGCCGCCTCCAGGATCTCGGCGACGCCGAACGGCAGCCCGCTCGCCACATTTTCACCATCCCGACACCGCACTTTCACCCCTCCCGGTACGGACGCCAGCCATCCTAGGGGTGACGCACACACAAGGGGGAACGAATGTTCCTGATGTGGATCGCAGGAGCCTGGCTGGGCGCGAACGTCGCCGTGGTCGCGCTGCTGGTGGCGCTCTCCGAGCGGGGCCGGCGGCGTGACTCGGCGCTTCCGCCCGGCACGGCCGGATAGGCCTCGTCGGCCCGCGCATCCTCTATGATGCGCGCCGCGCGATGAGGCTCGCGCCTAACCGCCCTCGGGCTGATGGCCTCTACCACTCGGTGGAACCACGGTCCCGGAGGTGAGCGGTGAGCGATCTCGCACTGGCGTCTGTCCTCGCGGTGACGATCCTGATCGCCGGCATGGCCTCGGTGGAGGTGGCCCTGTCGGTCGCGCTCCTGGAGCTCGCGGGCGGGGTGATCGTCGGCAACGTGTTCACCGTGACGGTGCCCGACTGGCTCTCGTTCATCGGCTCGTTCGCCGGCATCGTCCTGACGTTCCTGGCAGGGGCGGAGGTGGACGTCCCCCAGCTGCGGCGTGAGTGGCGGGCGAGCGTCTCGATCGGCGCCGTCTCGTTCGGGCTTCCCTTCGTCGTTGCCCTGGCCAGCTGCCGGTGGCTGGCGGGCTGGAGCGGCCAGCAGTCGGAGATCGGCGGCCTCGCCCTCTCCACGACGAGCCTCGCCGTCGTCTACGCGGTGCTCGTCGAGACCGGCCTGAACCGGTCGCTCGTCGGCAAGCGGATCATGTCGGCGACGTTCGTCACGGACATCCTGACGGTGCTCGGGCTGTCGGTCCTCTTCCTGACGCCGAACGTGTGGATCGTGCCCTTCGCGGCGGTCTCGGTCGCGGTGATCTTCGGGCTGCCGCGGCTGGCGCCGTGGTTCTTCTCCCGCTACGGCGACCGCGTCACCGAGCCCGAGATCAAGCTCGTGTTCGCGGTGCTGTTCTGCCTGATCTACCTCGGCGACCGCGCGAACAGCCAGGCGGCGCTGCCGGCGTTCGTGCTCGGCCTGGCGATGAGCGCCCACTACGTCGAGCACCGCCAGGAGCAGGAGCGGATGCGGGTGGTCGCCTTCGCGTTCCTGACGCCGTTCTTCTTCATCAAGGGCGGCATGAACGTCTCGCTCCGGGACGTCGCTGCGAACCTCGGCGTGCTGGGACTGCTGATCGTCGCCAAGATGGTGCCGAAGCTGGCGGGCGTCTATCCGCTCGCGCGCCGCTACACCGCTCCCCATGCCGCGTTCACAACGCTGCTCATGAGCACCGGGCTCACGTTCGGGACGATCACGTCGCTCTACGGGCTGCAGAGCGGGATCATCGACCAGGCCCAGTTCTCGCTCCTGATCTCCGTCGTCGTGCTCTCGGCGATCGTCCCGACGGCGATCGCACAGCGGCTCTTCGCGCCCCGCGAGCCGGCCCTGCCCGCTCCGGTCGCGCAGGAGTCGTAGCGGTATCTTCCCGGCGTGCGCGCGAAGACCACCCTGGGCTGCCGGGCCAGGCGCGGCGGGCGGAGCTGCTCATGGGTGCGGCGGCGCTCTTCGTGGTGCTCACGATCGCCGCGATGCTCGCCTACCCGGGCGGGGCGAAGTACCACCACTCGAGCACGGGCTACCTGTTCTTCCAGAACTTCTTCAGCGACCTGGGCGCGACCAGGACGTACTCCGGCCACGCCAACACCACGTCGCACGTGCTCTTCGCAATCGCGCTCTGCGCGGTCGGCCTGGCGATGATCGCCTTCTCGACGACCTGGCGCACGGTGGCGGCACGCCGGGGCGAGGGCAAGGAGTTCGGGGCGGTCGCGCAGGTCGCCGGGATCGTGAGCGGGATCGGGTTCATCGGCGTCGCGGTCACGCCGTGGGACCGGGTGCTCGACGCCCACAACGCCTTCGTCCAGCTCGCGTTCGGCGTCCTGCTCGTCTTCATCCTCGCCCTGCTGGCGCTCCAGGTGCGAAACGCGTGGCCGCCGGGCCTGGTGGCGGTCAACGTCCTCTACCTGTTCGTCCTCGCCGTCTACGTGCTCGTGCTGTTCGCCGGGCCGGGGCTGGGGACGCCGGCCGGCCTGCGGTTCCAGGTCGCGGCGCAGAAGATCGTCGTGTACGCCTCGGTGCTGAACCTGGGTATCCAGGCGTGGGGCATCCGCCGCGAGGCGCGGGCCGCGGAGCCGGTCGCTCA
Source organism: uncultured Actinomycetes bacterium (assembly GCA_963731515.1). Lineage (GTDB taxonomy): Bacteria > Actinomycetota > Thermoleophilia > Gaiellales > JAICJC01 > JAICJC01. The sequence continues at coordinate 54,592 of CAVSVU010000014.1, forward strand.
GCCCGCCGGCGGGCAGCGCTCGGCCCGGTAGCGCGCGGCCAGCTCGCGGTCGGCGTCCGACAGCAGTGCCGCCAGCTGGGCGAGGAGCAGCTCGAGCTCCGGCAGCATCGAGCTCGCCGGGCAGCGGGCGCGGAAGACGTCGATCATGCGGTCGTAGTACCAGAGCTGGCTGGCCGCGCCGTGCCTGAACACGCCCCAGAACTGCTCGTCGCCGCCGCCGGCGTCGCGGATGGTCGCCCGCAGGTTCGAGAGCTTGTCGGCCATCGAGACGCGCAGGAGCGGCGCCGCCAGTTCGCCGTCGACGTGGGCGAGGTGGTCCAGGTGCGCGCACTTGCGATCCCACCAGTCGTCCTTCGGCGTGTTCGGCTCCGGGATGGCGTCGCTGCAGCCCTCCACGATCGTCGGCCACCCGCGCGCCGAAGCGGCGGCGGATGTCCTCGAGACGGGGACGGCCCCCCTGATCCTCGACGGCGTCGTGGAGCAGCGCGGCGATCGTCTCGTCCTCGCCACCGCCGTCCTCGAGCACGAGCGCAGCCACGCCGAGCAGGTGGGCCACGTACGGCACGCCCGAGCCCTTCCGGCGCTGATCGGCGTGCACCACGGCCGCGTAGGACACCGCCTCCTCGAACTTCGGCCCCAGCACGACGGCAACGTTAGAACAGCGGCCGGTCAGCGCGTGCGGGTGAAGCGCTGGACGGCCTCGAGCAGCTCGCGCGTCTTCTCCTCGGCCTGCTCGCGGCTGCCCGACGCGAGCGCCCCGGCCACGCAGTGGTTCGCGTGCTCGGTGAGCAGCTTCTGCGCCACCGTCTCGAGGGCGGTCGAGACGGCACCGATCTGCGTCAGGATGTCGATGCAGTAGCGCTCGTCGGCGACCATCTTCTCGATGCCGCGCACCTGGCCCTCGATCCGGTGCAGGCGCGTGATCAGCGCCTCCTTGTCGTTCACGTAGCCGTAGCTCATGCGCGTGCCTCCTCCGGGCCGGCCGCGCGGATGCCGCGGTAGCGGCGCAGGCGCAGCGAGTTTCCGACGACGAACAGGCTCGATGCCGCCATCGCGGCCGCGGCGATCACCGGGTTGAGCAGCCCGGCGGCGGCCAGCGGGATGGCGGCGACGTTGTAGGCGAAGGCCAGGAACAGGTTGGCGCGGATGGTGCGCAGGGTGCGCCGGGCCAGGCCGATCGCGTCGACGGCGCCGCGCAGGTCGCCGGACACGAGCGTCAGGTCGCTCGCCTCGATCGCGACGTCCCTCCCCGTCCCCATCGCCAGGCCGAGATCCGCCTGGGCGAGGGCGGGCGCGTCGTTCACGCCGTCGCCCACCATCGCGACCACCTCGCCGGCGGCCTGGAGGCGGCGGATCTCGTCGACCTTGCCCTGAGGAGAGACTCCGGCGACGACCCGGTCGATGCCGACGTCGCGGGCGACGCGCTCCGCCGATTCCCGGGTGTCGCCGGTCAGCAGGACGGGCACGAGCCCCAGTCCGCGCAGGGCGGCGACGGCTTCGGCGCTCGTCGGCTTGACGGCGTCGCGGACGGCCAGCTGCGCGCGCGGCTCCCCGTCCCACGAGACGGTGATCGACGCAGCGCCGCGCCCGACCTCGACGGCGTGGCCCTCGACCGTTCCGCGGACGCCGCTGCCCGGCAGGTTCACGAAGTCGCGCACCGGCGGCAGGTCGCCGGTCTCGGCCCGGGCCGCGTCGGCGACCGCGCGGCCGATCGGATGCTCGGATGCGGCCTCGACGGCCCCCGCCAGCCGCAGGACGTCGGCGCGGCCGGCGCCGTTCAGCAGGGTCACTCCGGCGAGCTCGATCCGGCCCTCGGTCACGGTGCCGGTCTTGTCGAGGACGATCGTGCCGATGCGGCGCGTGCGCTCGAGGATCTCGGGGCCGCGGATGAGGACGCCGAGCTGCGCCCCACGGCCGGTGCCGACCATGAGCGCCGTCGGCGTCGCCAGGCCCAGGGCGCACGGGCAGGCGATGATGAGGACCGCGACCGCGGCGGTGAACGCGTCTGACGCCGATGCTCCGGCGAGCAGCCATCCGGCCAGCGTCGCGAGCGCGATGACCATGACGATCGGCACGAAGATGGCCGACACGCGGTCGGCCAGCCGCTGGGCGGGCGCCTTGCCGGACTGGGCCTCGTCGACCAGCGCGGCGATCCGGGCGAGCGCGGTCTCGGTGCCGACCCGGGTCGCGCGGACGATCAGGCGCCCGTCCGCGTTCACCGTCGCGCCGGTCACGTCGTCGCCGGGGCCGACCTCGACCGGGATCGGCTCGCCGGTCAGCATCGAGCGGTCGACGGCCGACCGGCCGTCCTCGACGACGCCGTCGGTCGCCACCCTCTCCCCCGGCCGGACGACGAACCGGTCGCCGACCGCGAGCGCCTCGATCGGCACCAGCTCCTCGCGGCCGTCGCGCAGAACGCGGACGTCGCGCGCGCCGAGCTCGAGCAGCTGCCGTATCGCGTCGCCCGAGCTGCGCCTGGCGCCGGCCTCGAGCAGGCGTCCGACCAGGACGAGGGTCGTCACGACCGCCGCAACCTCGAAATAGGTGTCGGCGTCGAGGCCCGCGACGAGCACGACGACCGACCACGTCCACGCCGAGAGCGTCCCCAGCGTGATCAGCGTGTCCATCTGGGCGACGCCGTGGCGGGCGCTGGCGAGCGTCGAGCTGTGGATGCCCCAGCCCGCGTAGAAGACGACGGGCGTCGAGAGCGCGAGCGCGACCCACTCCCAGCCCGGGAACCGGAGCGCGGAGACCATGCCCATGAGCACGACGGGGACGGTCAGCACGACCGCGACCGCGAGGCGGCGGCGCAGGACCGCGGCCGGCTCGTCGTGGTGGTGATGGCCCGCGCCGGCGTGCCCGTGCTCGGCCGGCCGGGCGACGTAGCCGGCCGCCTCGACCGCGCCCACGAGATCCTCGACCTCCACGCCGGGCGGGCAGCGCACGGTCGCCTGCTCGGTCAGGTAGTTGACGCTGGCGGAGGCGCCCTCGAGGCGGTTCAGGCCGCGCTCGACGCGGGCTGCGCACGAGGCGCAGTGCATGCCGTCGATCTGGAGGCGCACCTCCTGCTCGGTGCCCGATGAATACCCCATAGGGGTATGCTAGCAGCGGCCGCAACGCCTCCGTCAGGCCGGGTCGCGCACGAGCTCCATCGTCGAGCAGTGCACGCTGCCGCCGCCCTTCTGGATCTCGTCGTAGGGGATCGCGACGACCTCCATCCCCCGCCGCTCGAGCAGCTCGCGGGTGCGCGGGTAGCCGTCGCACATGAGGATCCGGCCGGGCGCGAGCGCGAGCGAGTTGATCGCCCACTCCTCGCCGTCCGGGCACGGGATCGGCTCGATCCCGAGCGCGCGCATGCGGTCGAGGAACCAGTACGGCAGGGCGTTCACCTCGACGAGCGCGGCCTCCGGCGAGAGCATCCCCAGGTGGCCGTCGAGGTGGATCGACCAGCCGACCATCGGGACGACGATCAGCTCGATGCCGAGGTCGGCGAGCGCCTCGCGCAGCTGGCGGGCGCCCTCCTCGTTGCAGCGGATCGAGGTGCCGTAGGCGGCCACGTCCGGCCGCAGCTTCACCAGGCTGCCGCCCTCGACCAGCCCGGTGCCGGTGATCGTGCGCAGGATCGGCATCCCCGCGGCGGCGACCGCGCGCGTGACGAGCGGCTCCTCCCCGCGGCGCATGGCGGGCGCCATCCGGCCGATGATCGCGCCGCCGGGCACCGTCATGACCGGGTCGCGCGTGTAGATCGGCCGGCTCAGGTGCGGCGGGCCGTCGCCCTCGACGAAGACGACCTCGACGCCCTCGGCCCGCAGCGCGTCGACGAGCCCGCGGTGCTGTGCCGTCACGAGGTCGAGGTCGGGCGCCTCGCGCGACTCCCAGTACCACCCGCCGTCGGGGTCGACGAGCGCGCCCGCCGCCTCGTTCCAGGCGTCGGCGCGGACGCGGCCCCACTCGCCGCGCGGCTCGCGGACGAGCACGACCCGCAGGCGGCCGACCTCGTCGCTCGCGCCCCAGCGCCGGCCCCACACCTGCTCCAGCTCGCCGGGGTCCTCGAACGGCGGCTCGGGCACGGCCGGGGACAGGCTCAGGTGGTAGCCGAACGGCTGGCGGACGGTGGTGTCGGACACAGGTGTGCTCCCTCCTCGACGGCGGAGCGAGGATCGCCGGGGATACGTGCCGGTGTCAAGCTGGTAGGGTGTTTTCGACCGTCGCGCGGACGTAGCTCAGCTGGTAGAGCGTTGGCTTCCCAAGCCAAAGGTCGCGGGTTCGAGACCCGTCGTCCGCTCTGTAACCCCTTTGAGCTGCAGGCATTTCGTAAGGGCGGCGTTCGAGACCCGTTCCACCGTCTCGAGAAGCTCTCGAACCACTTCTAGCTCCTTCGGTTGGGAACGGAACATTGCCGGCGAGCAGACCGTTCCTGGCCGTCGCGGGAGGGCTCTCGGTCGGCGCCGGTGACGCCGTAGGCTAGCCGCGGGATGATGCGCGGATGCTGAACGGCGAGCGGGTCAGGCTGCGGATGATCGGCGAGGCAGACCTGGAGGCGGTGTGGCAGCACTCGGTCGACCCGGAGGCGATCGGGCCGTACTACCCCTCTGACGTCGAGTCGCTCTCGACACCTCGCCGCCAGTTCAACGAGCACGGCTTCTGGCACGCGGACGGCGGCGAGCTTCTGCTCGGCGACTCGGACGACGCGCCCGTGGGCGTGATCAGCTTCTTCCGCCGGGTCACCTACCCGCACTGGGACGCGTATGAGATCGCCTACTACCTGTACGGCAAGGAGCACCACGGCAAGGGCTACATGACCGAGGCGCTATCGCTGCTTTCCGACTACCTGTTCGCATCGACGCGGGTGGGCCGGCTCGAGGTGGTGGCGATGCCGGAGAACCCGGCGTCGATCCGCGTCGCTGAGAGGTGCGGCTACCAGCACGAGGGAACCGCCCGCGGCGCATTCCTGATCGGCGGCGTGGCCCGAGACGTGGTGGTGATGGCGCGGCTGCGTGACGACCCGCCGCCGGGCGCGGACGAGGCGGCGGCGCCGAGCTAGCCGGTCCGCTGTGCGTGGTAGGCCGAGGGCAGCGAGCCGCTGCCTGCGCCGGTGTCGGTGCTGGTGAAGGGTTCGAGACCCGTCGTCCGCTCTTCAACCGGCCTCGGCCTGGCGCAGCTCGATACGACGGATCTTGCCGGTCAGCGTCTTCGGCAGGTCGGAGACGAACTCGACTCGCCGTGGGTAGGCGTGCGCGCCGAGCCGCTCGCGGACGAGGGCCTGGATCTCGACGGCCATCTCATCAGAGGCCTCGTAACCGTCCGCCACGATCACGAACGCCTTGACCACGTTGCCGCGCAGCTCGTCCGGCGAGGCAACCGCCGCCGCCTCGCGGACGGCGGGGTGCTCGAGGCAGACCGACTCCACTTCGAACGGCCCGATTCGGTAGCCGGCCGAGATGATCACATCGTCGGCGCGGCCCTCGTACCAGAAGTAGCCGTCCGGATCCTGCCGGGCGGCGTCCTTGCTGTGGAACCAGGGGCCGGCGAACGTCTCGCGGCTGGCCTCGGGGTTGTTCCAGTAGCCGAGTGGATAGTGCGGGTTCGAGCGGGCGCGGAGACAGATCTCGCCGCGCTCGCCGTCCGCCACGGGCCGCTCGTCCTCGTCCAGGATCTGCACGTCCCAGCCCGGCATCGGTCGGCCCATCGAGCCCTCGCGCACCTCCATGAACGGAAAGTTCGCGCACAGCGGATACGACTCGGTGAGGCCGTAGTAGTCGAGCACCGTTACGCCGTACTGGTCGCGGAACCAGCGGATCGCCTCGGGATTCAGCGGCTCGCCGGCCGAGCAGACCCGGCGGAACTGCTGGGGATAGCGGACGCCGGCGTCGCCGATGGCCATCATCGCCCGCATCGCGGTCGGCGTCGTGAACACGTTCGTCACCTGGTGGCGGCTGAGGAACGCGAGCTGCTTGTGCGGGTCGAAGCCGCCCTCGCGCCGGTAGACGCACTGCAGCGCCCCCAACCGCCAGGGGCCGAGCAGCGGCGCGATCCCTGCCGCCCACGCCCACTCGCCCATCCCGTGGAACCGCTCGCCGTCCTCCACCTCGTGGCAGTAGAGGAACTCCTCGTGGCCGAGCAGGTAGCGGTGGGCATGGACGATGCCCTTCGCGAGCCCGGTCGTGCCGGACGTGTAGTAGAGCTGGGCCGGGTCGTCAGCGGCGGTGTCGCACGTGACAACCGCGTCCGCAGCGGCGGCGATGTCCTCGGCCCGGAGGACCCAGGTCGGTGGCGCCCAGTCATGCGCGAACCGGGGCGCGTTGCCGTCGTCGGTGACGAGCACCTTGGAGCCGGAGTCCCTGAGCCGGTGCTGGATCGACTCGTCGCCGTACAGCACCGACATCGAGAGCAGGATTGCGCCCAGCTTCCAGACGCCGAACATGACCGCTGCCGTCTCCGGCGTCGGCGGCAGCACCACGGCGACACGGTCGCCGCGCTCCACGCCACGGTCGGACAGCATGTGCGCGGCCTGGTTGGCCAGCCGCTGCAGCTCACCCCAGGTCACCTCGCGCTCGGCGCCGTCGAAGCTCTCCCAGACCATGGCCTGCTTGTCCGCCGGGTGCTTGTCGCAGACGTCCGCGGCGATGTTGTAGCGCTCCGGCACCTGCCAGACATGAGAGGCGCAGAGCTCGTCGTAGCGGCTGCCACTCACGGCTGTTCCACCATACTCCGCAGGCCGGTGACACGCAGCGGCCGCGGTCGAAACCCTGCGGGAAAGCCGTCCGCTCGCCGGCCCTCGCCGATCCCCGTCTCAACGCGGCCCCCCGGCAACCGATTACCTGTCGGCAATGGCCGACGAGCACCGCGAATCCCACCTGACCGAGCTGGCCCTCGCGCTGCATGCCCAGCGGAGCCCGGACGCGGTCCTCGCCGCGTTCGCGGAGGCGGTCCCCGAGCTCGCGCAGGACGGCCGGGTCGAGCTCGTCGACGGCGTGCTCACCTTCCCGGCCGACACGCTCCCGGATGACGAGCGCGAGCTCTGGACGCGGCGCGCGGCGGTCCTGGCGGCGGCGCTCGAGAACGCGGCCGCCCACGACGCCCAGACCCGCGCCGAGGGGATGCTGCGATCGCTGATCGAGCAGCTCCCGGCCGTCTCCTACATCGCGAAGCCGATCACCGGCGACCCGATCTACATCAGCCCCCAGCTCGAGGATCTCTTCGGGTCGAAGGTGAGCGAATGGATGCAGGGCCTGGACGGCTGGGCCGGGCAGATCCACCCCGACGATCGCGAGGAGACGCTGCGGACATATGCGGCGGCGGTTGCCGCGGCCGAGCCCTACGACGGCGAGTACCGCCTCATCGACACCGCCGGCCGGGTGCGCTGGGTGTGGGACACGGCCGTCACCGTCCTCGCCGCGGACGGCACGCCCGAGGCGATCCACGGCGTCATCTTCGAGGTCACGAAGCGCAAGCTGGCCGAGCAGGCGCTCACGAGCTCCCAGGCGCAGCTGCGCGAGGCCGAGGCCCGCTACCGCAACCTGGTCGAGCGGCTCCCGCTCGCGATCTACATCGACGCCCTCGACGCGACCGCCACGTCGATCTACAACAGCCCCAAGAACGCGGAGATCACCGGCTACACCCACGAGCAGTGGGTCGCCGACCCGGATCTGTTCGCGCGGATCGTCCATCCCGACGACCGCGACCGCGTGATGGCGGCGCTCGCCGAGGCACACGAGGGGCACAGCGAGTTCTGCTGCGAGTACCGCATCGTCCGCCCCGACGGCAGCCTGCGCTGGCTGCGCGACGAGTCGGTCGTCGTCGAGGACGACGACGGCATCCCCCTCTACCGCCAGGGCTACCTGCTCGACATCACCGCCCGGCGTGAGGCGGAGGAGCGGTTCGCGCACCTCGCCTACCACGACGCGCTCACCGGGCTCCCGAACCGCGTCCTGTTCCGCGAGCGGCTCGGGCTGGAGCTGGAGCGGGCGGCCCGCGACCGGGCCGGCCTCGTCGTCCTCTACGTCGACCTCGACGACTTCAAGCTGGTGAACGACAACCTCGGCCACGGCGCCGGCGACGAGCTCCTGTGCGCGGTCGCCGAGCGGCTCCGCCGGGCCGTCCGCCCGGGCGACCTGGTGGCCCGCCAGGGCGGCGACGAGTTCCTCGTGCTCGTCGCCGACGTCGACGTGGGCGCCGACGGCAGCCTGACCGGAACGGGCGAGCGGATCGGGCGTCAGCTGCTGGCGGCCCTCGCGACGCCGTTCGGCGTCGCAGGGACCGAGGTGTACTGCTCGGCGAGCGTCGGCGTGAGCCTCTATCCCACCGACGCGAAGAGCGCGGAGACGCTGCTGAAGCACGCCGACGTCGCCATGTACCGGGCCAAGGACGCCGGCCGCCACGCCTGCCACGTCTACTCGACCGGCGCCGGGGCGGGGGCGGGCACGATCGCGACGGCCGCGCGGCTCGCCCGCGCCATCGACGGCGGCGACCTGACGCTGCACTACCAGCCGATCGTCGACCTCGCGACCGGCGCCGCCGTCGCCTGCGAGGCGCTCGTGCGCTGGCAGGACGGCGACGAGCTCGTCCCACCCGGCAAGTTCATCCCGCTCGCCGAGCGCACCGGCCTGATCGCGCCGCTGTCGGACTGGGTCATCGCGGAGGCGTGCCGCCAGAGCCGGGCGTGGCAGGAGCGCGGCCTCGACCTGCCGATCTCCGTGAACTTCCCCGGCGCGCTCTGGGATCTCGCCGCCGTGCGCCGCTTCCTCGACACGCTGGCCGGGTTCGAGCTGCCCGCCGGCCGGATCACCGTCGAGCTGACCGAGTCGACGGCGATGGCGAACCCGGCCGAGAACCGGCGGATCATGGCCGAGCTGCGGCGACGGGCCGTGCCGATCGCGATCGACGACTTCGGCACCGGCCACTCGTCGCTCGGCCGGCTCCAGGAGATGTCGGTCTCGACGCTCAAGATCGACCGCTCCTTCATCGCCAACCTCGGCAGGGAGCAGGGCCGCGTCCTGGTCACGACGATGGTCGGCCTCGCCCAGGGGCTCGGCCTGAAGGCGCTCGCCGAGGGGATCGAGACCGAGGCGCAGCTCGAGTTCCTGCGCACGGCGGGCTGCCCGCTCGGGCAGGGCTACCTGTGGAGCGGCGCCCTCCCTGCGGCCGAGATCGAGGCCCACTGCCGCGGCCGGCGCGCCGCCTGATCGGCGCCCGGCTGTGGGCGCGGTCACGCGGAGGCCAATCTGCGGGCGGCGCGCGCCCGTATCTCCTCACATGGAAGACCATACGACACCAGACCACGGCCGTCGCGGCCTGTGGATCGCTGCAGGCCTGATCGCTCTCGTTGTCATCGTCGCGCTCGTCCTCCTGGGCGGCGGTGGCGGCGGCGGAGGCGGAGCCGGCGGCTACTGATCCTCCGGGGGCGGCGCCGCGTCGCCGCGGCGCCGCCCCTACCCCTGCCGCAGCCAGAGTGAGGCGTGGGCCGGCTGCACGGTGTCGTGGATGACGCCGAGGAGCTCGTGGTTCAGCGCGTCGAGGTCGATCTGCCCGCGCAGGCGGCTCGAGAACAGTGACGCCGCGGTCTCGGCGTCGTAGCGGCGGCGGTAGAACCGGCGATCGACGACGGTCTGGATCCGCGTCCGCAGAGGCTGGAAGCTGGCCGCGACGAGCAGCGTCGAGAGCGTGACCGCGAGCGCTCCCGACTGGCCGGTCACCTCTCGTCCGATCCATCCCAGGGCCGTCACGCCCGCGAGGTAGACGACGGCGAGGGTCGAGACGAGCACGGCGTAGACGACCGTCCGGCGCACGATGACGTCGATCTCGTACAGGCGGTAGCGCAGGACGGCGGCGCCGATGGAGATCGGGATCAGGCAGAAGCTCATCACCGTCGCGTCCTGGAGCACCATCAGCCAGAGCGGCGTGTGACCGGCGGGATACGTGCTGAGCGTGATGACGACCGCATAGACGATCACGATGGCCGCGGTCGCCGAGACCAGCCACTTGAGCTGCATCCGGGCCGTGCCGCTCGAACGGCGGTAGCGCACGAGCAACGCCACCGCCGAGGCCGGAATGCACGCGAGGGTGAGCGTGAGCGCGGCCGACCGGACCGTGGAGAGCGCGCCGAGGGCACCCACCCCGAACGGATTCTGCACGCCGGAAACTGCGCTGTCGGCGAGCACCCCCGGCGCGAACATGGTGGCCGCGACCGTCGTGGCAAGTGCGCCGGCCGAGAACCAGGTCAGGACGCGCCAGCGCGGCGAGAGGGGGCGGCCGTCGGGGAAGAGCTGGAAGAGGAACGTGCCCATGATCCCGATGCTCACGATCCAGAGCCAGTCGTCGAGGGCGTTCGCATACACGGCGCCCGGCAGCGATCCGGGGTGCAGCTTGAGGCCGTACATCGCGTACCCCTCGAGGGCCGAGTCGGTCGCCCAGGAGAGCCCGACCGCGATCAGGAGCCAGCCGATCGCGTTCTCCGGCAGCCGGGAGGCGATCAGCGCGCCGACGACGCTGAACGAGAACAGGGCGACAGAGAGCGCCGCGAGCGCGACGGACCCGCCCCCTCCCCATCCGCCCGCCGTCTGCGGGTCGTGCGTGATCCAGCCGAGGACGTTGCCGACGACGAACAGGACGAGCGTCGCGACGGCAAGGGCCCAGGGCAGACGGGTGGATCGCACGACGCGATTATCTCGCCTGGGCGTCCGTGAATCGTTACGGCCGGGTAGATTCGGGTCATGCGCCACGGCCTCTCGCTCGCGCCGTTCGGCGAGCTCGCCGATCCCCGCATCGTCGCCGACCTCGCAGCGGACGCCGAGCGGGCCGGCTTCGACGGCGTCTTCCTGTGGGATCACATGTACCGCGCCGACCCGTTCCGCCCGGTGGCCGACCCGTGGATCGCGCTCGCGGCCGTCGCGGCCGCGACCGGGCGGATCCGGCTCGGGCCGCTCGTGACCCCGGTCGCCCGCCGCCGGCCGCAGAAGCTCGCCCGCGAGACGACCACCCTCGACCATCTCAGCGGCGGCCGGCTCATCCTCGGCGTCGGCCTCGGGGTGAACACGGGCGGGGAGCTGACCCGCTTCGGCGAGGAGGACGACGACCGCGTCCGCGGCGACCGCCTCGACGAGGGGCTCGATCTGGTGTGCCGGCTCTGGAGCGGCGACGAGGTCACCCACCACGGCCCCCACTTCACGGCCGACGCCGTGCGCTTCCTGCCGCGCCCGCTCCAGGAGCCGCGGATCCCGATCTGGGTCGCGGCCCCCACCGGCCGCCCCCGCCCCGTCCGCCGGGCCGCGAGATACGACGGCATCTGCACCGATGCGACGCCGGCGGAGGCCCCCGCGCTGCTCGACCGCATCCGCCGCGAGCGGGGCAGCATCGACGGGTTCGACGTCGTCGTGGCGGGACGGCCGGGCACCCGCCCGGACGGCTGGGAGCACGCCGGCGCGACGTGGTGGATCACCGCCTTCCCCGACCCGGTCGATCCCGAGACCGTCGCCGCGGTGATCGCGGACGGCCCCCGGTGAGCGGCCGCGTCGGCGTCTGCGGGTCGCTGAACATGGACGTGTTCGGCTACGCCCCCCGGCTGCCGGCGCCCGGCGAGACCGTCCTCGGGAGCCGGCTCGCGTACGCGCCGGGCGGCAAGGGCGCGAACCAGGCGGTCGCGGCACGGCGGATGGGCGCCGATGTCCGCTTCGCCGGCGCGTGCGGCCGCGACGAGTTCGGCGACCGGCTGTCCGCGGCGCTCGAGGCGGACGGCATCGACCTCGCCGGCCTGCGCCGCGTCGACGCCGAGACCGGCGTCGCCCTGATCGTCGTCGACGACGCGGGCGAGAACCAGATCGTGGCCCTGTACGGGGCGAACCACCTCGCCGTCGCGCCCGAGCCGGAGCCGGCGGCCGACGTCTGGGTGACGCAGGGCGAGGTCCCGCCCGCGACGGTCGCCGGCGTCCTCGCCGCCGCCCGCGCCACCGGCGCCACCGCGCTCGTGACGCCCTCCCCCGCCGGCCGCCTCGACGCCGACCTGGTGGCCCGGTTCGACGTCGCCGTCGTCAACGAGACCGAGCTCGCCGCGCTCGGGGAGCGGCGCCCGCCGGCGGTCGTCCTCACCCTGGGAGCGCGGGGTGCCCGCATCCTCCCGGACGGGCCCGAGCTGGCGGCGCTGCCCGCCCGCGTCGTCGACACGACGGGCGCGGGCGACTGCCTCACCGGGGCGACGGCCGCGGCGCTCGCGGAGGGGCGGTCGCTCGTCGACGCCGTGCGGCTCGGGCTCGCGGCCGCCGCCGTCTGCGTCGAGCGGCACGGATGTCAGCCCGCGATGCCGACGCGGGCCGAGGCGGAGCTCCGGCTCAGCTCACCTTCTTGACGCCGTGCACCGGGCGGCCGAGGGCACGCCACTGGAACAGGGTCATGATGGGCAGCGTGTCGTCATAGTGGACGATGCGCGGGTTGCGCCCGACCTGTGCGGCCCGGGCGGCGTGGTCGATCAGGTCGTCGCGGTCGGGCGCGACGATGACGTGGTGGCAGGCCGTGACGTAGGAGAACTCCTCGCTGCAGGCCGGGCACGGCCACGGGTCGGTGTGGATCGCGTACCAGTCGCCCTCGTCGGTGCCGGCATCGTCACCGGCGAGGATCTCCTCGAGCTCCTCGACCTCGTAAACGGTGGGCGCTGTAGGCAAATTCGCCACCGCGTCAGGGTAGCAGCGCCCGTTCGGGTCACATCGACTCGGGCGCCTCGACGCCCACCAGGTCGAGCGCGGTCGCCATCACCTGCGCCGTCGCGCGGCACAGCGCGAGCCGGCTGCGCTCCAGAGGGGACTCGACGCCGATCACCTGGCACTGCTTGTAGAACTGGTGGAAGGCCTTGGCGGTGTCCTGGGCGTAGCCGGCGATGCGGTGCGGGCCGCGCCGCTCGGCGGCCTCGGCGACCAGGCCGGGGAACTCGGCGAGGGCCTTGACCAGCTCCGCCTCGGGCGGCTCGGGCGTCCACCCCGGGTCGGGCACGGCCGCCTGGCTCCCGTCCGCCCGGCGCAGGATCGCGGCGATCCGGGCGTGGGCGTACTGGCAGTAGTAGACCGGGTTCTCGGAGTTCTGGGCGGTGAGCAGGTCGATGTCGAGATCGATCGGCTGGTCGTGCCCGCGCTGCACGAGCGCGTAGCGGGCCGCATCGACGCCGATCGCGTCCAGCAGGTCGTCGAGCGTCACGATCCGCCCGGCCCGCTTCGACATCTTGCCCTCGCTCAGGCGCACGAGCTGGTAGATCTGGACATCGACCCTGGCCGGGTCGTACCCGAGCGTCTGCGCCGCGGCCTTCAGCCGGCCGATGTAGCCGTGGTGGTCGGCGCCGAGCACGTAGACGGCCGTGTCGAAGCCGCGCTCGAGCTTGTCCGCGATGTAGGCCAGGTCGCCGGCGACGTACGTGAAGCTGCCGTCGGAGCGGACGAGCACGCGGTCCTTGTCGTCGCCCATGGAGGACGAGCGCAGCCACACCGCACCGTCGGCGTCGTACACGTGCCCGCCGGCCCGGGCGCGGTCGATCGCGCGCTGGACCGCGCCGCTCTCGTACAGCGACCGCTCCAGGAACCACCCGTCGAACGAGCAGCGGAAGCGGGCGAGGGTCGTCCGGATCCGGCCGATCATCGCGTCGGTGCCGGCCCGCGCCCAGGCGGCGGCGTCGGCGTCCGGCCCGAGGCCGAGCTCGGCCGCGACCTCGGCGACGTACGCGCCCTGGTAGCCGTCCTCGGGCGGCTCGGCGCCCGCGGCGCGCGCCTTCAGCGACTCGCCGAAGAGGTCGATCTGGCGGCCGGCGTCGTTGAAGTAGTACTCGCGGCCGACGTCGTGCCCGGCGAACTCGAAGAGGCGCGCCAGGCTGTCCCCGTACGCGGCGTTCCGGGCCGTCGCGACCGTGACCGGGCCGGTGGGGTTGCCGGACACGTACTCGACCTGGATCCGCTGCGGCGCGGCGATCGCGCCCGCGCCGTACCGCGGCCCCTGCTCCAGCACGCGCCCACGGCGTGCCGGTACCACGAGGGCGAGACGCGCAGGTTGAGGAAGCCGGGCCCGGCGATCTCGACCGAGTCGATGTACTCCGACTCGAGCCCGGCGGCGATCCGGCCGGCGATGTCGCGCGGCGCCGACCGAAGCGGCTTGGCGAGCTGGAGCGCGATCGCCGTGGCGTAGTCGCCGTGGCTGGCATCGGCGGGCCGCTCGAGCCCGACGGGCGTGCCGTCGCCGCCGACGGCCGACACGGCCCGCTCGACGGCGGCGGAGAGCTCGGAGACGGGGCTGGCGCTCATCGTCGGATCGTAAACCCTGGGGCTCCGGGGCCCTGCGGTAGGGTGCGGCGATGGACGAGGACGAAGACGGCCCCGCCGAGCGCCACCTGAACATCCACTTCTCGCCGGAGATCATGGCGGGCGTCTACGCCAACTTCGCCAACGTCAGCCACTCCGACTACGAGTTCACGGTCACCTTCGCGCGCGTCGACCACGAGGTCGAGGACGAGGAGGTGCCGGGGGTGGTCGTCGCCCGGGTGAACCTCTCGCCGCGCTTCATGAAGGAGCTCATCGACGCGATGAGCGACAACTTCTCGAAGTGGCAGACCAAGGAGGGCATCAAGAACCTCCCGGAGTTCGACGGCCCGGACGAGACGTAGCCCGGCTTCGCCCCGATCGGTAGATTGCGCCGGTGAAGGTCGCGGTCATCTCGGACGTCCACGCGAACCTGCCGGCGCTCGAGGCGGTCCTCGCTGCGATCGACGCCGCCGACATGGACGAGCTGTGGTGCCTGGGCGACCTGACCGGGTACGGGGCCGACCCGGCCCGCTGCACGCAGATCGTGCTCGAGCGGGCCGACGTGTGCCTGGGAGGGAACCACGACATGGTCATCACCGGCGAGATCGGGCTCGAGGCGTTCTCGTCGGACGCCCGCACCGCCGCCGAGTGGACGATGGGGGTGCTCTCGGAAGGACGATCTCGAGCGCCTGCGCAGCCTCGAGCCGAGCGGCGAGCGCGACGGCGTCGAGCTCTACCACGGCAGCATCCGCGACCCGGTCTGGGAGTACGTGATCGACGACCGCACCGCCGCCGTGTGCCTCGAGCTCCAGGGCACGGCGCTCTCGCTGGTCGGCCACAGCCATGTCCCGCTCGCCTACGGCTACGCCGGCGAGAAGTTCCTGGGCGGCCTGGCCGGCGCCGACACGCACCTCGAGACGCGCCCGGGGCCGTTCCTGCTGAACCCGGGCTCGGTGGGCCAGCCGCGCGACGGCGACCCCCGCGCGGCCTACATGACGCTCGACCTCGACCAGGGCACGGCCGAGTGGCACCGGGTCGACTACGACGTGCGGGCCGCCCAGGCGGCGATCCGCGACGCGGGCCTGCCGCTGCGGCTCGGAGCCAGGCTGGCGGAGGGACGCTAGGTCTAGGCCTGGACGGCGGACGCGGCCCGGGCGGCGGCAGCGGCGCGGCCGCGGCCGACGTGGTAGCCGCCACGCGTGAGCTCGGCGACGACGGTCTCGCGGGCCTTGTAGATCCGCCACTTGACCGTCGCGAGCGTGGTCTCGAGCGCCTCGGCGATCTCGGCATAGCTGAGGCCGACCACGTCGCGCAGGAGCAGGGCCATCTTCAGGTCGAGGCTGAGGCCGGCGATCGCCTCCCATACCGCCTCCATGCTCTCGATCGGCTCGACCGGCGCCACCGACAGGTGCATCTGCGGCGCCGAGCTGAGCTCGATCGTCGGCCGGCCGCGGCGCTCGCGGGCCCGCAGCTCGTCGACCACGCGGTGCTTCGCCACCTGGAACAGCCATGTCGTGAACTGGCAGCGCGCATCAAAGCCGGGTAGTGCCTGGTACACGCGCAGGAACACCTCCTGGCACACGTCCTCCGCCAGTGCCCGGTCGCCGCCCAGGATGCGCGCGATGTAGTTGTAGAGCGGCGTCTGGTACTGGCGGACGATGATCGCGAACGCGCGTTCGTCGCCACGGCGGGCGAGTCGGAGAACGTTCGGATCAGGCTGCGGAAGGGCCAAGAGGTGAAGCGTTGGTTACGAGAACCATGTCGAGTATAGACATTCGCCCACAAGGTGCCGGTGTCGACCCGCACCCTCCTCCACAAGGGCGTTCGCTATGCGAGCAGCGACTCGCCGCGCATCGCCTGCGGAGGCTCGACCCCGAGCAGCTCGAGCACGGTCGGCGCGACGTCCGCGAGCCGGCCGCCGTCGCGCAGGTGCAGGTCCCGGGCGGGTCGCGATGAACGGCACCGGATTGGTGGTGTGCGCCGTGTTGGGGCTGCCGTCGGCGTTCAGCATCAGCTCGGCGTTGCCGTGGTCGGCGGTGACGAGGCAGAGGCCACCGCGGGCCTCGGCGGCCGCGACCACCCGCGCCAGGCAGCGGTCGACGGTCTCGACGGCGGCGACGGCCGCCGGGATCACGCCGGTGTGGCCGACCATGTCCGGGTTGGCGAAGTTGACCAGGCCGAAGCGCACCTCCCGGTCGGCGATACCTGCGCGGAACGCCTCGGCGACGCCCTCGGCGCTCATCTCGGGCGCGAGGTCGTAGGTGGCGACGTCGCGGCGCGAGTCGACGAGCTCCCACTGCTCCCCCCGCTGGCGGTGCTCCGAGCCCCCGTCGAAGAAGTAGGTGACGTGGGCGTACTTCTCGGTCTCGGCCGCGTGGATCTGCTCCACGCCGGCCGATGCGAGCGTCGAGGCGAGCACGTCGGCGAGCGCCTCGCCGGGGAACGCGACCGGCGCGTCGATGTCGTCCGCGTACTCGGTCATCTGCACCAGGAACGGCAGCGGCGGCGAGGCGCCCCGCTCGAACTCGGCGAAGCCGGGATCGACCAGCGCCCGGGTGAGCTCGCGGGCGCGGTCGGGGCGGAAGTTGAAGAAGATGGCGACGTCGCCGGCCCGGATCCGCCCCGCGGCCGGGTCGCCGATCACGATCGGCTGGATGAACTCGTCGGTCTCCCCGGCCGCGTAGCGGGCCCGCACCGCGGCCACCGGATCGTCGGCACGTTCGCCCTTGCCGTGCACGATCGCGTCGTAGGCACGCGCGATCCGGTCCCAGCGGCGGTCGCGGTCCATCGCGTAGAAGCGGCCGCAGACGGTCGCGACGCCGGGGATGCCCTCGAGGTAGCCGGCGCCGCCGGTCGGCGAGGTGTCCCTGCCGTCGGTGAACGCGTGCACGTGCACCCGCTCGACGCCCTCGCGCGAGGCGAGCTCGATCAGCCCGCGCAGGTGGCGGACGTGGCTGTGGACGCCGCCGTCGGAGACCAGCCCGAGCAGGTGCAGGGCCGATCCGCGGGCGCGGCGGCAGGCTTCGACGAGCACCGGGTTCGCGAAGAACGCGCCCGACTCCAGGTCGTCGTCGATGCGGACGAGGTCCTGGCGGACGACGCGGCCGGCGCCGAGGTTCGTGTGGCCGACCTCGGAGTTGCCCATCTGCCCGTCCGGCAGGCCGACCGCACGGCCGGAGGCGGCGAGCTGCGTGTGGGGGTAGGCCGCCCACAGCCCGTCGAACGTCGGCGTCGCGGCCAGCTCGACCGCGTTGCCCGGCCCCGGCGGCGCCAGGCCCCACCCGTCGAGGACGACGAGGCAGACGAGCGGCTCGGTCATCCCGCCGCTGCGGAGGCGATCGCCGCCAGGTCGGCCGGGTCGAGGCTGGCGCCGCCGATCAGGCCGCCGTCGATGTCGGGCTGGGCGAAGAGCTCGCCGGCGTTCGCCGGCTTGACGCTCCCGCCGTACTGGATCCGCACCCGCTCGCCGACGCCGCGCAGGCCCTCCACCAGGCCGCGGATGAAGGCGTGGGCGGCCTGTGCGGTCTCGGGCGTGGCCGTCAGGCCGGTGCCGATCGCCCAGACGGGCTCGTAGGCGATCGTCGTCGCCGCCACCTGCTCCGGCGTGAGCCCGGCGAGGCCGGCGCGCACCTGGCGCTCGAGCACGATCTCGGTCAGCGCCGCCTCGCGCTCCTCGGCGGTCTCGCCGACGGCGAGGATCACCCGCAGGCCCGCGGCGTGCGCGCGCACCGCCTTCTCGTTGACGCCCTCGTCGGTCTCGCCGAAGAGCTGGCGCCGCTCGGAGTGCCCGATCAGCACCCCGTCGACGCCCGCGTCGAGCAGCATCCCCGCCGAGATCTCGCCGGTGAACGCGCCCGCCTCGGCCGGGTGCATGTTCTGCGCGTACACGGCGACGGGGGTGCCCTGCGCCGCCCCGACCGCCGCGGCGAGCGCCGTGAACGGCGGGCACACGGCGACGTCGACGCCCTCCTGCAGGCCCTCGGCGAACGCGGCGACGAAGGCGGCGGCCTCCGGCGCCGTCTTGTGCATCTTCCAGTTGCCCGCGACGAACGGCCGCCGGCTCATACCGCCGCCGCCTCCTCGAGCGCGGCCACGCCGGGCAGCGTCTTCCCCTCGAGCAGCTCGAGCGCCGCGCCGCCCCCGGTCGACACGTGCGTGATCCGGTCGGCCACGCCGGCCACGTTCACGGCCGCCACGGAGTCGCCGCCGCCGACGACCGACACGGCATCGGACGCCGCGACGGCCTCGGCCACCGCGAGCGTCCCGCGCGCGAACGGCTCGAGCTCGAACACGCCCATCGGCCCGTTCCAGAACACGGTGCGCGCGCCGCGAAGCCGCTCCGCGTAGGCCGCGACGGTCTCCGGTCCGATGTCGAGGCCCATCCAGCCGTCCGGGATCGCGTCGGCGGCCACCGTGCGGACGGCGGCATCCGCGGCGAAGCGGTCGGCGACGACGACATCGATCGGCAGCACGAGCTCGCAGCCCCGCTCGGCCGCGTCGGCCACGGCGCGGCGGGCCGTCTCCTGGCCGTCGGCGTCCTCGTGCCGCGACGCCCCGACGGGCAGGCCCTGCGCCGCCAGGAACGTGAACGCCATCGCCCCGCCGATCAGGATCGCGTCGGCCAGCCGGGTGAGGCGGTCGATCACGCCGATCTTGTCCGCCACCTTGACCCCGCCGATGACGACGACGAACGGGTGCTCCGGCGCGTCCAGCAGCCGCCGGAACGCCGTCAGCTCCGCCTCGAGCAGCAGCCCGGCGGCGGCCGGCAGGAGATGCGCGACGGCCTCGGTCGAGGCATGGGCGCGATGGGCGGCGCCGAACGCGTCGTTCACGTACAGGTCGGCGAGCGCCGCCAGCTCGGCCGCCATCGCCGGGTCGTTGCGCGTCTCGCGGGGGTCGAAGCGCAGGTTCTCGAGCAGCCGCAGCGGCCCCTCCTCGTCCGCGAACGCCACCGGCTCGCCCAGGAGCTCGGCCATCCGCGCCGCCACCGGCCGCAGCGACAGCGCCGGGTCGGGCGCGCCCTGCGGCCGCCCCAGGTGCGAGCAGACGACCACGTCGGCCGCGCGCTCGCGCAGGTACCGGATGGTCGGCAGCGCGGCCCGGATGCGGGAGTCGTCGGCGATCCGGGGGCCGTCGAGCGGCACGTTCAGGTCGGAGCGCACCAGCACCCGCGCGCCCTCGACGGGCAGGTCGCGGACCGTTCTCACGCCACTTTCTGGATCAGGTCGGCGACCCGGCACGAGTAACCCCACTCGTTGTCGTACCAGGAGACGACCTTGACCAGGTTCCCGTTCACCATCGTCAGCGGCGAGTCGAAGATCGAGCTGTACGACTCGCCCACGATGTCGCTCGAGACGAGCGGATCCTCGCTGTAGCGGAGGATGCCGGTGAGCGATCCCGTGTCGGCCGCGGCCGCGAAGGCCGCGTTCACCTCGTCGCGGCTCGTCTCGCGGCCGACCTGGGCGATGAGGTCGGTCACCGAGCCGTCCGTCACCGGGACGCGCATCGAGATGCCGTCGAGCTTGCCGAGCATCTCGGGAATCACGAAGCCGATGGCGGTGGCCGCACCGGTCGACGTCGGGATGACGTTCGCGGCGGCGGCGCGGGCGCGGCGGAAGTCGCGGTGCACGGCGTCCAGGATCTGCTGGTCCTGGGTGTAGGCGTGGGTCGTCGTCATGAACCCGCGCTCGATGCCGAACGCCTCGTGCAGCACCTTCACGAGCGGCGCCAGGCAGTTCGTCGTGCACGACGCGTTGGAGATGATGTGGTGCTCGCCGGCGTCGTAGCGGTCGTCGTTCACGCCGATGCAGATCGTGATGTCGGGATCCGTCGCGGGCGCGCTGATGATCACCTTGCGCGCACCGGCGGCCAGGTGCTTCGCGGCGGCGTCGCGCTTCGTGAAGAGCCCGGTCGACTCGACGACGACCTCGACCCCCATGTCCTTCCACGGCAGGCTGGCCGGGTCGCGCTCGGAGAGCACGCGCACGTCGCGGCCGTCGACCACGAGCCTGTCCTCACCCGCCTCGACGGTGCCGGCGAAGCGGCCGTGGACGGTGTCGTAGCGGAGCAGATGGGCCGCGATCTTCGGGTCCATCAGATCGTTGACGGCGACGATCTCGTATCCGGAGCCGCGCTCACGGGCGGCGCGGAAGACGTTCCGGCCGATGCGCCCAAAACCGTTGATGCCCACGCGTACGCTCATTGAACTCCCTCGTCGGTTCCCGGGGACGGGGAAATACTACCGACCGGCGCGCGCCCGCCGGAGGGGGAGTTATCGCGGGTGACCGGCAGAATCGGGCAGCGTCAGATGGGGTCTGGATCCGTCGCGCGGGGGATGCCGGTCACCCGCGAACACGTTCTCCATGATCGGCGTGACCCCCATTTGGAGCCACCCCCGAACGGGTGAACTCTTTAGGAAAGTGTTAGGGAAATCTGACGAGGTCCTCGGCGTGGGCGCGGGCGGCCGGTGCTAGGGTGCCGCGCCAGATGAGCGTCGAGTCCGGCCATCAGAACGGGAACGGCGTCTCCGCCGGGCCGTTCCGGCACCCCAACGAGAGCGCGAAGAACCGGCTCGTCTACCGCACCTTCGAGGCCGCCCTGGGCGACGCGGCCGAGCGCTTCGCCCGCGGGCGGATGATCGACGTCGGCGGCGGCCGCAAGCCCTGGCAGCCGATCTTCGCCCCCTACGTCCGCGAGCACGTGTGCGTCGACCACGTCGAGAAGGGGGACGAGCGCGGCCAGGTCGTCGACGTCGTCGCGACCGCCTACTCGATCCCGCTGCCCGACGCGGGCGCACAGACGGTGCTCCTGACCGAGGTGCTCGAGCACCTGGAGCGGCCCGGCGACGCGCTCACCGAGTGCCTCCGCCTGCTCGAGCCCGGCGGCCACATCATCGCGACCACCCCGCTCTTCTGGCCCGTCCACGACGCGCGCGACTTCTACCGCTACACGCCCCAGGGCCTGCGCTACCTGTTCGAGACCGCCGGCTTCGAGGTGGTCGAGCTGCGGCCGCTCGGAGGGCTCTGGTCGACGGTCGCGGTCGAGCTGAGCTACGGCCTCCAGCGCTACCGGCGGCCGTGGTCGGCGCCCGCCGTCGACGTCACCTGCCGGTCGATGCAGTGGCTGGCGTCGCGGTGGGAGCGCGTCGACCGCCAGCCCAAGTTCAGCTGGAACCACCTGATCGTCGGGCGCCGGCCGCTCCCCGGGTGAGCACGCGCATCCGCCCCGCCACCGTCGATTTCGGCAGGGGCGGGCGGGCCCGGCGGCCGAGCTCGGCCAGCGAGAGGTCGGGATGCCGCAGCCGCAGCGCCGCCACCTGGCGCAGTCCCGCGTCGAGGCCGTCCATGTCGAGGGCCGCGAGCGCCTCGACCTGCGCCCGGGCGGCGGCGCCCTGGCGGGCGAGGTTGGCCTCGTCGCAGTTCGTCGCCCGGTTCACCCGCTCGCGCGTGCGGCTGATGACGTCCGCCTCGTCGAGGCTGAGGACGGCGTCGTGCGCGCCCATCTGCGCGAGCAGCTCGCGGATCGCCGGCTTGCTCTTCGTGTAGGCGATGGCGTGGCCGCGGCGGGCGGCGACGCGAAGCTCGATGCCGTCGGTCCGGGCGACGCGGCGGAGGAGCGCGGCGCCCTCCGGCTCCGCGACGCGGATCTCGAGATGCCCGGGCGCGCGCGGGCGCCGATACCGAGCCGGCGCCGACGAAGGCGCCGCGCAGGTAGGCCGCCCGGCAGCAGCGCCGCTGCAGCAGCCGCCCGGGCGGCTCGTCCAGCGGCACGAGAGCGGTCGAGAGCAGCCCCACCTCGTGCAGCAGCTGGAGGCTGCGGTCGCCGTCCAGGCGCACGACGACGCGCGTCCCGCGGGCGAAGCGGGGCTCCCGGTACGACGCGAGGCCGCCGTCGCCGCCCAGGTCGCGCACGAGCGAGAACGCCAGCCGGGCCGCCGCCGCGTCGGCCAGCTCCGCCCGGACGGCGACCTCGCCGGAGGAGAGCTCGAGCGTCCCGGCGTGGCGGAAGATGCCGCACAGGAGGGCGCGGGCGCAGCACGAGCGCCGCGGCGGCCGCTCGGTCAGCTCGCGGCGGACGGCCTCACCGAATCCCTGGCGGCTCACGCAGGCACCGGCGGCCGCCGGCGCGCGACCCGCACGAGCAGGCGGGCGAGCCGGTCGGGGTCGTGCTGCCACTCGCCGGCCAGGCGGCCGCCGACCACCTGCGTCCCCAGCCGCCGCAGCCCGCCCCGGTCGACGGGGACGGGCGTCCCGAACTCGGCCCGGTTGCGGCTGACGACGACCGTGTCGACGAGGCCCGGCCCGACGTGGTCGACGATGCGGCTGACGTGGTCGGACGCGCGGTAGCCGTCGGTCTCGCCGGGCTGCTGGAGCAGGTTGCAGACGTAGATGCGGGGTACGGTCGCGGCCCGCACGGCCTCGGCGATGCCGGGCACGAGCAGCGGCGGGAGCGTGCTCGTGAAGAGGCTCCCGGGCCCCATCACGATCGCCTCGGCGCGGGCGATCGCCTGCAGGGCGCGCGGGTGCGCCGACGGGTTCGGCGGGTCGAGGCGGACGTGCTCGCACTGGGCGCCGTCGGCGGCGAGCGCCGTCTCGCCGCGCACCTCGCGGCCGTCCGCGAACCGGGCGACGAGCTCGACCATGTCGACGGTGCTCGGGACGACGCGGCCGGCGACGGCCAGCACCCGGGCCGATTCGGACACGGCCCGGTCGAAGCTCCCGAACATGTCGGTGAGCCCGGCCAGGAACAGGTTCCCGAAGCTGTGGCCGGCCAGCTCGCCCGTCGTGAACCGGTGCTGGAAGAGCTGCCCGACCAGCGACTCGTCCTCGGCGAGGGCGACCAGGCAGCTGCGCAGGTCGCCCGGCGCGGGCATCCCGAAGTCGCGCCGCAGGCGGCCGCTCGAACCGCCGTCGTCGGTCGTCGTGACGACGGCCGTGACATCCGCGACCCGCTTCAGGCCCCGCAGGATCATGCTGAGCCCGGTGCCGCCGCCGAGGCAGACGACGCGGGGGCCGCGGCGGCGCAGGTGCAGGGTCGCCGAGTCGGCCGTCGGATCCGGGATCAGCGGCACCCGGTGAGGTTAGCCGCGGCCCGGGGCAGCCCCGGGCGTCGCCGCACGATGAGCACGCCACCGGCGACCGCTGCCATGACGGCGAGGCCGCCGGCCACCCACCATCGGTTGCGGCCTGCTGACGTGACCAGGCTCGGCCCGCCGCGCCAGTCCTCGCCGAGGATGTCCTCGGCGGTGGTCGCGGGCACGATCGGGCCGCGGGCGACGATCCGGCGGGCGACGACTCGCCACCCGCAGCGCAACGCGTCGATGCGGACCCGCTGACCGTCGCCGATGTAGGGCAGACCGCCTCGGGCGAGCCCGTCGATTCGCGTGTGCTGATCCATCAGGAGGGTGGTCACCTGATGGTCGACGAGCGGCACCGGGGAGGTCGCATGGACATTCGCGACAGCGATCCCGCCCGGCGCAGCGCGCGCGACGCCGGTCAGGGAGAGCGCAACCCCGTAGCGGCGGCAGGCCGGCGTCTGGTCGACGACCGGCCCATGCACGGGGAAGCCACGCACGTCGGGCAGGTAGCCGACCGCGACCAGGAGCTGTCCGCGGACGAGGATGGCGACGTCGGGAGAGACACCGGCGACCTGCCGCGCTCCCACCCGGGTCGGCCCGGGCACGGCCCCGCCGGTGTCGTTGCAGCCCGGCTCGACCGTGCCCGCGAGCGCGCTACCCGGCCGCAGGTCAGGCACCACCCGCGGGCTCCACAGCTGGAAGTACG
Source organism: uncultured Actinomycetes bacterium (assembly GCA_963731515.1). GTDB lineage: Bacteria > Actinomycetota > Thermoleophilia > Gaiellales > JAICJC01 > JAICJC01. Next base: position 78,641 of record CAVSVU010000014.1, read on the forward strand.
CCCGATCGTGCCGGACGACCACGAAGGCGCACGACGCGGCGGCCGGCGCGGGCGCGGCGACGCTCCAGCCGGTCACCGCGGCCACCGCGGCCAGAACTGCGTAGGCACGTCTCATGCAGCCTTTGACCGCGGCAGCGCCGCGCCGGTTCCCTAGTCGGTGCGGTGCAGCGCCGCGTACACCCCGCGGCCGACCTTGGCCGGCAGGCCGGGGACGGACTCGAGCTCGTCCCGGGTCGCGTTGACGAGCGCGTCGGCGGTCTCGAAGCGCTGCATGAGCAGCCTCCGCCGGGCCGGGCCGACGCCCGGCAGGCTGTCGAAGATCGAGTCGATGCTGGAGCGGCTGCGGCGCTGGCGGTGGAACCCGAGCGCGAAGCGGTGGGCCTCGTCGCGCAGCCGCTGCAGCAGCTGCAGGCCGGCGGACGTCCGGTCGAGCACGATCGGCGCGGCGCGGCCGGGGATGAACACCTCCTCCTCCCGCTTCGCCAGCGAGATCACCGCCACCCGCGGGAGCTCGAACCCCGCCATCGCGTCGACCGCGGCCGCCAGCTGCCCCTTTCCGCCGTCGATCACGACCAGGTTCGGGACGGTGGCGAAGCTGCGGTCGTAGTCGTCCGCCTCGACCGACGTCATCCGGGCGAACCGGCGCCCCACCGCCTCGGCGATCATGGCGAAGTCGTCCTGCCCGCCGCTGTAGCGGATCCCGAACTTGCGGTAGTCCGACTTCTTGGCGACCGCGTCCTCGAAGACGACCATCGAGGCGACCGGGTCGCTCGTCCCCAGGTTGGAGATGTCGAAGCACTCCATCCGCAGCGGCAGCACCTCGAGGTTGAGCGCCTCGCGCAGCTCCTCGAGCGCCTCGATCCGGCGGGCGCGGGTGCGCTCGCGCATGAGCGTGTCGTGCTCGAGCGCGAGCTCGGCGTTGCGGGCGGCCATGTCCGCCAGGCGCCGCTTCTCGCCGCGCTGGGCCGTGCGCACCTCGACGCTCGCGCCGCGGCGCTCGCCGAGGAAGGTCTCCAGGAGATCGGCGTCCTCGAACGACCTCGGCACGACCACCTGGCCCGGGATCGCCACCTGGCCGCCGTAGTACTCGAGCGCGAACCCCCACAGCACGTCACTCGGGCTGGTCTCGGCGGCGTTCTCGAGGTAGAAGCCGTGCCGGTCGGACAGCCGCCCGTCGCGCAGGTGGAAGAGCTGCACGTTGGCGGTGTCGCCGCTGCAGGCGATGCCGAGGATGTCGGCCGATCCCATGCTGCGGCGGTCGGCGACCTGGCGCTCGGACAGGTGGCGCACCGCCATCAGCCGGTTGCGGTAGCGGGCCGCGTCCTCGAACTCGTGCTCCTTGGCCGCCCGCTTCATCTCGGTCTCGAGGCGCCGCTCCAGCGGCCGCACCCGCCCGGACAGGAACTCGACCACGCTGTCGATCACCGCCCGGTAGTCGTCCGGCCCGATGTAGCCGACGCACGGGGCCGCGCAGCGGCCGATGTGGTAGTCGAGGCAGGGGACGCCCGAGCGGCGGCCGGGCTGCGGCCCCTCGCACGGGCGGTACGGGAACACGCGGTTGAGGACGTCGAGCGTCTCGCGCACCTTCTTCGCGCTCGCGTACGGGCCGAAGTAGAGCACCCCCTTGCGGTGCCGCTCGCGCGTGAACATCACCCGCGGGTACTCGTCGCCGACCGTCACCGCGATGTAGGGGTAGGACTTGTCGTCGCGCAGGCGGATGTTGAACGCCGGCCGGTGGCGCTTGATGAGGTTCTGCTCGAGCAGGAGCGCCTCGGTCTCCGACTCGGCCGCGACGAACTCGATCTCCTCGATCCGCTCCACCAGGCCCGCCGTCTTCACCGTCGCGTGCAGGTCGCGGCGAAAGTACGAGCTCACCCGCTTGCGCAGCGACTTGGCCTTGCCGACGTAGAGCACGTCGCCGTCCTCGCCCCGGAACATGTACACCCCGGGCTGGTCGGGGAGCGTGCGGAGCTGGGCGTCGAGGCGCTGGCTGCGCTCGCTGCGGGCGACGGCGGACATGGCCTCCATCGTAGCCCCGCGCCCCGCCGCCGCCCTCTCCAGCCCACGGCGTTCTTGGATCCAAGACTGCTAGGATCGCATCCAATCTACCGAGGAGGTCACGGTGTCAGAGCTCCAGGGCATGCTCACCGCGAACCAGGCGTTCCAGCAGAGCTTCCACGACGGCGACAAGCCGATGCCGCCGGCCCGCAAGGTGGCCATCGTCACCTGCATGGATGCCCGCATCCATCCCGAGAAGGCGCTCGGGCTCGAGATCGGCGACGCACACATGATCCGCAACGCCGGCGGCCGCGCGTCCGACGATGCGCTGCGGTCGCTCGTGATCTCGTCGCGCCTGCTGGGGACCAACGAGTTCGCGGTCATCCACCACACCGACTGCGGCATGCTCACGTTCACGAACGACGACCTGCGCACCAAGCTGCACGAGGAGACCGGCGCCGACGCCTCGCACGTCGACTTCCTGCCGTTCCCGGACCTCGAGCAGAGCGTGCGCGATGACGTCTCCGCGATCCTGGCCTCGCCGTTCATCGACGACTCGATTGCCGTGTCGGGCTACATCTACGACGTCCACACCGGCGCCGTCACCCAGGTCGTCGCGCCGACCTCCGCGATCGTCAGCACCTAGAACGGGTTCAGGGCGCTCGCGAGCGAGCGGCCGGCGTCGAGCGCGGCGCCGGCCGTCCGTCCCGCTCCGGCGGCGAGCCAGTGCCGCTCGCGGTAGATGCAGGCCGCCGCGAGCACGGTCACGCCCGCCAGCATGAGGGCGGCGCCCACCGGCGGCACCTCCGCCGTCCCGGCACCGAGGGCGATCAGATCGGTGCCCGCGGTCAGAGCACCGGCCGACGTCAGGAGGCTGCTGGCCGCCTGGGCGCCGTACCAGATCCGGTCCTCGCGCCTGCGGGCCCTCCACGCCTGGTAGGCGAAGACCGCGCCGAAGGCGAGCCCGAGCGGCGCCGTCAGCCGCGTCGCCCAGAGCGACGGCCCGCTCAGCTCGACGCCGCCACGGACGATCGCGAGACCGCTCTCGACCCCGTCCCATGTCGCGCCGGCCAGCGTGGAGAGGTCGCGCAGGTGCGGGTCGGGCAGGAACGTGGCACCCGCCGTCAGGCCGAACCGGAAGAGGTTCTTGAACCCGGCCGCTGCCTGGACCGAGAGACGGCTGCCGAGGTGGTCGCCCTGCTCGGCGCCGCGCTCGAGCGCCTTCTCACCGGTCTCGACCATGCCGGTCGGCTCGGTCCCGTCGGCCTCCCGCGGCGGCGCCGGGTGGACGCCAGCGGCAGCGCGGACGGCCGCGGCCACCAGGGGTAAGAGCCGCACGGCACCGGAAAAGCCCTGGATTCCGCGCCCCGACGCCGACCGCAGGACGAGCGCGGCCGCCGAGCGGTCGCCCAGCGCCTCGCCGAGGGCCGCCGCCAGATCGCCGGGGTGGCGGCGCATCGCGGCGGCGAGCGTCCTCGCCGCGACATCGGGATCGGCCGCCAGCCCGAGGCGCAGCTCGGCGGCGAGCGCGTCCGGCGGCACCTGGTGGGCGCGGGCAGCCGCCTCGACCGCCGGATCGGCCGTCTCCGCGACCGGCCCGCCGGCGAAGAGCCGGCCGAACCCGTCCCAGCCGCCCGCCGCAAGCGGCTCGAAGCGGACGTCCGCGCCGGTGTGCGGCGCAACGACGACCGTCCCGTCGCCCACGTACATGCCGACGTGGTGCGGCGCGCCGGAGCCCGTCCCGACGAACGCGAGGTCGCCCGGCAGGAGCTCGTCGGCGCTGACCGGCCGCGAGTCGTGCCAGAGGTCGGCCGCCGTCGGCCGCCCCGGCAGCGGATCGCCGGCCGCGGCGTACGCGTAGTCGATCAGCCCCGAGCAGTCGAACCCGCCCTCCGCCCTGCTCTCGCCACCCCACACGTAGGGCCACCCCACCTGCGCCTCGGCGGCGGCGACGGCGGCCAGCGGCCCGCGCCCGCCGTGCAGGTCGACAGGGCGGAACGCGTCGGCGGGCAGCGACGCCGAGTAGGCGACGCCGGCACGCGCGCGGGCACGCACCTGCTGCGACTGGGCCCCGGCGGCGGGCACCGAGCCGTCGACGGCGAGCGAGACCGCGACGTCGACCGCCCGCGGGATCGGCCCGTCGCGCACGAGGTCGAGGGACACCAGCCGCGCGCCGTTGCGGCGGGCGACGGCGGCGGCGACGCGGCGCAGGTCGGCGGCCCCCGCATCGGGGTCGTCCGCGAGGCGCTCCGCCGCGGCGACGGCCGCGAGGTCGGCCGCGCGCTGGGCGTGGCCGCCGCCGGCGGCGACCATGCTGAGGTAGCCCAGCAGGACGCCGCCGAGCAGGACGACGGCCATCGCGGCCACGGCGGCGACGGAGATCTGGCCGCGCTCGCTCACGGGAGCGCCGCCCGGGCGACGGCGGTCGTGTCCGCCAGCCCGCCCGCCAGGGGCACGGGCAGCGTCACGACGAGGGTGTGGCCGTGCACCCGGATCCGGGCGCCGTGGCGCAGCTCGGCCGGCACGGGCCGGCCCTCGGCGACCATCACGGCGGCCTGATCGGCGATCCCCTGGGCGCGGCCCTGCGCCGCCCAGGCGACGAGCACCGCCTGGAGGCCGACCGCCACGACCGCAGCGACGGTGGCGCACGCGACGAGCTCGATGGTCGCCTGTCCGCGCTCGCCGATCACGAGCGCACCCGGACCGCGGAGGCCGAGACGTCGGCGTCGAACCCCGGCAGCACCGCCGGGATGCGCACGCGCACCGTCACCGTCCCTCCGCTGGAGTCGACCGCCGCGCCGGACCGCATGGAGCCCGGGAGCGCCGCCAGCGCCGCCGGCCGGGGCGGCGACCCCGCCAGGGCCGCCCGCGCCGCCGCCCGCGCGGCGCTCTCCGCCGACACGAGCGCCCACCCGGCGAGGGCCGCCTGCCAGACCGCGAAGGTGAGCGCGACGAGGACGGGCAGGAGGACGACGGTCTCGATGCTGGCCTGGCCGCGCTCCCGGTGGGTCGCTCGTTCCACGCGCTCCAACCTAGGGCCCACCGGTGTCACGGAACAACGTCCGGGGCGTTGCGGGAGTGTCAGGAATCGCCTGCTACGATCGACGCAGGATGAGCGACGACGGCAGCACCTCGAACGGCGGGACGCCGAACAACTCCGCCGGCGAGGACCGCCAGTTCGTCCACTTCTCCTTCTACAAGCTCGACCCGGCCTGGCGGCGGCTGCCGGAGGCGGAGCAGGAGTCGGCGCGGGCCGAGCTGGCCGCGACGATCGAGTCGTTCGGGGAGCGCTTCGCCCTCCGCTCGTACACGGTCGCCGGCCTGCGCCCGGACGCCGACTTCATGCTGTGGAAGGTGTCCGAGCGGCTCGAGGACTTCCAGGAGATCGGCACGGCGATCGTGTCGACCGCGATGGGCTCGTACCTCGAGACGCCCTACGCGTACCTGTCGATGACGCGGCGCTCCCAGTACGTGAAGGGCGAGGGCCGCTCGATGCACAAGCGCGGCCGGATCATGTGGAACCCCGACTCGCGGTACCTGCTCATCTACCCGATGGTGAAGACCCGCGCCTGGTACCAGCTGTCCAAGCCGGCGCGGCAGGGGATCATGAACGAGCACATCGCCACCGGGCACCAGTTCCCGACGGTGAAGATCAACACGACGTACTCGTACGGGATCGACGACCAGGAGTTCGTGGTCGCGTTCGAGACCGACTACGTCGGCGACTTCCTCGACCTGATGATGCGGCTGCGCGAGACCGAGGCCAGCCGCTACACCGAGCGCGACACGCCCATCTTCACGTGCATCTCGTGCTCGGTCGCCGACGCGCTGCGCTCGCTCGGCGGCTCCGCGACGCAGGCGCTGCTCACGACCGACTGAGGGCCGACGCCGCGCGGATGGGGGACCGAATGGGCGTCCCTGCTGGATGGCAGGATGTCGTCGGCATGGAGACCGACTGGTGACGACCCGCATGCACGTCGACGAGCTCGACATCGACGAGGGGCTGGTGCGCAGGCTTGTCGCCGCGCAGTTCCCCGAGTGGGCCGGTCTGCCGCTGCGGCGGATCGAGCCGAGCGGCACCGACAACGCCATCTTCCGCCTCGGCGGCGAGCTGTCCGTGCGGCTCCCGCGCCGCAACGGGTCGACGGCTCCCGGGAGCAAGGAGCTCGACTGGCTCCCGAAGCTGGCGCCGCTGGTGCCCGTCGAGATCCCCGTCGCCGTCGGGCAAGGCCGCCCCGGCGCCGGCTACCCGTGGTTCTGGGAGGTCCACACCTGGGTCGACGGCGAGACGGTTCCGGTCGACGAGATCGACGCGATCCAGGCCGCCCGCGATCTCGCCGCGATCGTTCGGGCGCTGCAGCGGGTCGACCCCGCCGGCGCGCCGCCGGGGCGCGGCAAACCGCTCGCCGAGCGCGATGCCGAGATGCAGGGCTGGCTGGCGAAGTTCGACGGAGATCCCGACGTCGCCGGCGAGTGGCAGCGCGCGCTGGCCGCGCCGCCCTGGGACGGCCCGCCCGTGTGGCACCACGGCGACCTCGACATGCGCAACTGGCTCGTCCGCGACGGCCGTATCAGCGGCGTGATCGACTGGGGCACGATGGGCGTCGGCGACCCGGCCTGCGACGTCATGGTGGCGTGGAAGCTGCACTCCGCCGAGGCCCGGGACGCGTTCCGGCAGGCGCTTCCGACCGACGACGCGACCTGGGAGCGCGCGCGAGGCTGGGCACTCTCGCAGGCGGTCGGCGCGGTCACGTACTACACGCCGGAGAACAACCCGGCCCTGTACCACGAGGGCGAGAGCTGGCTGGCGGTGCTGCGGTCGGAGCGCGGCTAACCGCTCACAGGTGGTAGCGCTTCGACTCCTCCCACGCCCACAGCATCGCGAAGCCGCCCGCCAGGGCGATGAGCACGAGCGGGAGCGTGAACCCGCCCAGCGCGACCAGCCCGAACTGCGAGAGCGAGTAGGCGCCGGCCGCGACCGTGACCGCGCCCATGCCGGCGTAGAGCGCCTGCCGCTGCCGGTCGGGCATGAGCGAGATCGTCATCCGGTTCGACCGGTACCAGGCGTAGCCGAAGTACCACATGAGGACGATGAAGATCAGGCCGATCGTCCCCAGCAGGATGTCGAAGATGCGCGTCGACACGCTGAAGAACACCGTCGCGATCAGCGCGATGCCGATCACGATCAGGATCCCGCGGACGGACTCCTTGGTCATCAGTGCGGCCCGGTCATGAAGGCACGCACGCCCAGGGCGGCCACGAGGCCCGACCCGATCGTGAACACCAGCAGGTTGCGCCGCCCGTCCTCACCCCGCAAAGCATAGGGGTACGCCACGCACAGGAGCGGTAGCAGGCCGTACACGAAGTGCAGCTGGTCGCCCGGCTCGTAGCCCTGCGAGATCAGGACGAGCCCGAGGAACGCCTGGGCGATGACGAGGGTCTGCGCCAGCGCGAGCGCCTGCCGGAAGAGGTTCCCGGGAGGGGCGTTCCGGCGATAGGCGATGAAGCCCCAGGCCGCCACCAGCGTGTTGGTCACGATCAGGAGCGAACCCACGGTCGCGTGTACCACGGGCATGGCCGGGGAGGCTATCAGCCGCGCTGGTGGACGGCCGCCGCGACCGGACCGACTACGTTACGCCCATGGTCGAGACCGGAAAACCCGCCCCCGACTTCACCCTCCGCTCGGACTCCGGCGAAACGGTGCATCTGGCCGATCTGCGCGGACGGCCGGTCGTCGTCTACTTCTATCCCAAGGACGACACCCCCGGCTGTACGACCCAGGCGTGCGCCATCCGCGACAGCTGGGGCCAGTTCGAGCGGGCCGGTGCCACGGTGCTCGGCATCAGCCCCGACTCGGCCGAGTCGCACGAGAAGTTCAAGGAGAAGTTCTCGCTGCCGTTCCCGCTGCTCGCCGACGAGGATCACGCCGTCGCCGAGGCCTACGGCGCCTGGGGCGAGAAGAAGCGCTACGGCAAGACGTCGATCGGCCTGATCCGCTCGGGGTTCGTCATCGACCGCGACGGGAACGTCGCCGCGGCGAAGGTGAACGTGAAGGCGGACAAGCACCGCGAATGGGCCCTGGCCGAGCTCGCCAAGCTCGGCTGAGCCTCGTGCTCTAGGATCGCGGGCCGTGCCCGACCTGCCCCTCGCCGACGTCCGGGTGCTCGACCTGACCCAGATCCTGGCCGGGCCCTACTGCACCATGATGCTCGCCGACCTCGGCGCCGACGTGGTCAAGGTCGAGCGGCCGGGAGGCGGGGACGGCAGCCGCCACTGGGGCCCGCCGTTCGTGTCCGGCGAGAGCGCCTACTTCCTCCAGGTCAACCGCAACAAGCGCTCGATCGCGATCGACCTGAAGCACCCGGACGGCGCCGCGGTCGCCCGCCGCCTGGCGGCCGGTGCGGACGTCGTGATCGAGAACTTCCTGCCCCACGCCGGCGAGCGCTTCGGGCTCGACGCCGGCTCGGTACGGGCGGAGCACCCCGCCGTCGTCCACTGCGCGATCCGCGGCTACCCGACCGGGCATCCCGAGGCCGCCCGCCCCGGCTACGACTTCGTGATGCAGGGGATCGGCGGCATCATGAGCATGCAGGGCGACCCCGGCGGCGAGCCGATGAAGGTCGCGGTGGCGATCTCGGACATCGTCGCCGGCCAGTTCGCGAGCTCCGCGATCCTGGCGGCGCTGCTGCGGCGTGGGCGGACCGGCGAGGGGGCGACGCTCGAGGTGTCGCTGCTCGACGCGCAGGTGGCCTGGCTCGCGAACCGCGGCGGCGACTGGCTGATCGGCGGCATCGAGCCCGTGCGCCTGGGGAACGCGCACCCCTCGATCGTCCCCTACGAGACGTTCCGGGCGGCCGACGGCTACGTGAACCTCGCCGTGGGCACCGACGAGCAGTTCGCCCGCTTCTGCCGCGAGGCCGGGCTCGACGAGCTCGCCGACGACCCCGATCTGACCACGAACCGGCTGCGCGTCGTCAACCGCGACCGCCTGGTGCCCGCGCTCCAGCGGGCCTTCGCCGAGCGGCCGGTCGCCCACTGGCTCGGCGTCCTCGACCGCGCCGGCGTCCCCGGCGGCCCCGTGCTCTCCGTGCCCGACGCGCTCGCCGGCCCGGCCGCACACACGGTCGAGACGGTCCAGCACCCCACCGCCGGCCCCCTGAAACTCATCGGCTCGCCGATGCAGGTCGACGGCGAGCGGCTCGCGGCCCGCATGCCGCCGCCGCGGCTCGGCGAGCACACCGCCGAGGTGCTCGCGGAGGCCGGCTACGGCGACGACGAGATCGCCGGGCTCCTCACCGGCGCCTGCGCTCCCGGGTAAACTTCGCGCTCCCGCGGATGTGGCGGAATTGGTAGACGCGCACGGTTCAGGTCCGTGTGACCGCAAGGTCGTGGAGGTTCAAGTCCTCTCATCCGCATGGCCAGAGCGAGACACCGCCATCAGGCGGTCGGCGGATGTGTCCAGACGACCGTCCGCCGCCTCGTGTCCGCGGGCGTGACGGTTGCCGTGGGTCTCGCACCGAGTCGTCGCGCGACGCGCTGAGAGCGGACGTTGTCGCCCGAGATCAGGGAGACGAGCCGACCGGTGGATCGGACCTCATACGCCCAGTCCCGGATGGCTGCCGCCGCTTCCGTCGCGTATCCGCGTCCCCAGTGCGCACGTATCAGGGCCCAGCCGAGCTCGGGCTGAGCGTGGCTCCCGGCGATCGCCCAGGTCGAGGGCGTCCAGCCGCGGGTGTCGAAGATCATCAGGCCGGCCTGGCCGACCACGTGCCGGTCGGTCCCCGCGGCCTCGAGAACGAACGGTCCGAGCCCGTCGGTTCTCCAGCCGTCGATCCCCTCGGCGACCATGGCTCGCGCGTCGCCGAGCGCCGATACGGGCTCCTTGCCCAGGTCATGCATGATCTCCGGATCCGCGAACAGGGCGTACAGAGCCTCCGCATCATCCGGGGTGGGCGCCCGCAGGCAAAGCCGGTCCGTCTGGAGACGGAGCCGCTCCCAGGACGCCCTCTCACGCGCCATGCCGGGACGCTAGCCGGGAGGCGATCGCCGGATCTGCCCGCGGACGTGACCGTCGCGGTCCGTCGTACCCTGAGCGACGATCGCGGAGCGCCTCGGCTGATGGTTCGCGTACAGTCTCGCCCGTGCCCCGCCCCCTGCGTGTCGGAGTCCAGCTGCCCGAGGTCGAGCGCGAGGTGCGCTGGCCCGAGTACCGGGCGATGGCGGCCGCCGCGGAGGAGCTCGGGTTCGACTCGATCTGGCTCGGCGACCACCTGCTCTACCGCGATGGGAGCGAGGCCGACAGGGGCCCCTGGGACGTCTGGACGCTGCTCGGCGCGCTCGCCGCAACGACCACCCGGGTGCAGCTGGGGCCGCTGGTCGCCTGCACGGGCTTCCATCCGCCGGGGATGATCGCCCGCATGGCCGCGGCGATCGACGAGGTCAGCGGCGGCCGGTTCGTGCTCGGCCTCGGCTGCGGCTGGAACCGGGCGGAGTTCGCGGCGTTCGGCATCCCCTACGACCATCGCGTCGCCCGCTTCGAGGAGGCGCACGAGATCATCCGCCGCCTCGTGGCCGGCGAGCGGGCGACCCTGGACGGCCGCTACTGGCAGGCGGACGACGCCGTGCTGCTGCCGCCGCCGGCGCGGCGGATTCCGCTCATGATCGGCTCGAACGGGCCGCGGATGCTCGGGATCGCGCTCCCCCACGCCGACGCGTGGAACACCTGGTGGGACGGCTACCGCAACTCGGTCGCCGGGTTTGCGGAGCTGAACGCCCGCATCGACGCCGCGGCGCAGAGCGCCGGCCGTGCCCCGAAGGACATCGCCCGCAGCGCCTGCGTCCTCGTGACCGTCGACCCGGTGACGGCCGAGCGCGTGATGCGGCCTCGGGCCGAGGTCGCCCCGCTCGCGGGCGACGCCGAGACGCTCGCCGCGCCACCTGCGCGGGCTGGCGGACGCCGGAGCCGACGAGGCCATCCTCGTCCTCGACCCGATCACGGAGGACTCCATCCGCGCCGTCGCCCCCGCGCTCGGCCTGCTCGACGCCTAGCCTGGCCTCCCCAATTTGGAGTACGAAACCCCTCGGATGGGCGATCCGGAGGGCGTCGCGAGACGCCGAAATGATGGGAACACAAGGTTTTCCCATCGAGCCCTTCGGGGAGGTGAGTCCAATCAACGAGTTTCTCGCCGATGTCCGCGACGAGGCCGGTCAGACCATGGCCGAGTACGCCGTCGTCCTCGGTGTGATCACGATCGCCGTCGTCGTCACGCTCGGTCTCCTGAGCACCGCGATCAAGAACACGCTGAACAACGTCATCGCCTCTCTGTAAGCACTGCTTCGCTCCGGGCCCGGGTGGACTTTTCCCCCGGGCCCGTTTCTTTGGTCCGGGCGTTTACGCTCGACGGGGACGGGGGCAGGACTTGGCTACAGTCCCGCCTGCGGCGGGCGCCGCCGCGGCATTCATCACCCCCGGACGAGGAGCCCCGATGAACGAGCAGGAGAAGTGGCGCGAGCTGGGCCAGCAGCTGCGCGTCGACTCGGTCCGCGCGGCCGCCGCCGCCGGCTCCGGCCACCCCACCTCATCGATGTCCGCGGCCGACCTCATGGCCGTGCTCCTGGCCAAGTACCTGCGCTACGACTTCGACCGCCCCGAGAACCCGCTGAACGACCATCTGGTGTTCTCGAAGGGGCATGCGTCCCCCCTCGTGTACTCGATCTTCAAGGCCGCCGGGGCCATCACGGATGACGAGCTGCTCACGTTCCGCAAGCTCGGATCGCGCCTCCAGGGCCACCCCACGCCGATCATCCCGTGGGTCGACGTCGCCACCGGCTCGCTGGGCCAGGGGCTGCCGATCTCGGTCGGGATCGCGCTCGCGGGCAAGCGGCTCGACCGGCTGCCGTTCCGGGTGTGGACGGTCTGCGGAGACAGCGAGATGGCCGAGGGCTCGATGTGGGAGGCCTTCGCGGCCGCGGCCCACGAGAACCTCGACAACCTGATCGCGATCATCGACGTCAACCGCCTGGGCCAGCGCGGCGAGACGATGCTCGGCTGGAACACGGCCGCGTACGTGCGCCGGGCCGAGGCCTTCGGCTGGCGCGCGATCGAGATCGACGGCCATGACGTGGCCGCCATCGACGCGGCCTACCAGGAGGCGACGGCAAGCGACGGCCAGCCCGTCGCGATCGTCGCCCGCACGCTCAAGGGCAAGGGCGTCGCCGCCGTCGAGAACAAGGGCGGCTGGCACGGCAAGCCGCTGGCCGACCCCGACGCCGCCGTGGAGGAGCTCGGCGGTCGCCGCGACATGATCGTGCGACCCCAGCCGCCCGCCGCCAACGGCCAGGCGAACCGGTTCGCGACGGCCAGGGCCGAGCCGGCGGCGTGGGAGGTCGGCGAGAAGGTCGCCACCCGCCGCGCATACGGCGACGCGCTGGTGGCGGCCGGCGCCGCCGACGGGCGCGTGGTCGCCCTCGACGGCGAGGTGGGCAACTCCACCTTCTCCGAGCTCTTCCTGAAGGCCTACCCCGACCGCTACTTCGAGATGTACATCGCCGAGCAGCAGCTGGTCGCGGCGGCCGTCGGCATGCAGGTGCGCGGCTGGGTGCCGTTCGCGTCGACGTTCGCGGCGTTCCTCGCCCGCGCGTACGACTTCACCCGCATGGCGGCCGTGAGCCAGGCGAACATCCGCCTGTCCGGCTCGCACGCGGGCGTCTCGATCGGCGAGGACGGCCCGTCGCAGATGGCGCTCGAGGACCTGGCCTCGTTCCGGGCAGTGCACGGCAGCACCGTGCTCTACCCGAGCTGCGCGAACCAGACGGCGAAGCTCGTCGACGCGATGGTCGAACGGTCCGGGATCGTGTACATGCGGACGACCCGGGAGAGCCTGCCGGTGCTCTACCCGGCCGACGAGCCGTTCCCGATCGGCGGCTCCCGGGTCGTGCGCTCGTCCGACTCCGACGACGTCACGCTGGTCGGAGCCGGCATCACCCTGCACGAGGCCCTGGCCGCGGCCGAGACGCTGGCCGGCGAGGGCATCTCGGCGCGTGTGATCGACGTCTACTCCGTCAAGCCCATCGACGCGGCGACGCTGGCCGAGGCGGCCGAGGCGACCGGCGGCATCGTCGTCGTCGAGGACCACTGGCCCGAGGGCGGCATCCGCGACGCCGTGCTCGAGGTCATCGTGGACGCCGGCGCGCACGTGCCGGTCACGAGCCTCGCGCCCACGGAGATGCCGACGTCCGGCACACCGCAGCAGCTGCTGGACCAGGCCGGGATCGACCGCGCGCACATCGCGGCCGCCGCCCGCTCGCTGGTCGGCGCGAAGCGCTGAGGACGTGAGCGGACAGTCCCCGGCAACGCGGGGACTGTCCCCATGTCCGGGGCTATCCTGGCCGCCCAGATGAGGAGGCTGACCCTGTGGGTGCGCACCGCCTCGACCGCCACGCTGGTCGCGGCGGGCGTCGGAGTCGCGGCCGTCTTCGTCGCCGCGAACGCCGTCGCGAGCCTCGACCGCAGCGGGGTGAAGCCGCCCGCGCCCGCGACGCTCCCCGAGCTCACGCTGCGCGAGCTCGGAGGCACCGGCCCCGAGGGCGTCAGCGCAAACTTCCGCTACGCCAACTCGCTCGTGCCGGCGACGTCGCTCATGCCCCAGGCGAGCGCCGGCGGCAGCCCGCTCCCGCTCCTCACCGGCGCGAGCGGCCGCCTGTGGTATGCGAACGGCCGCCTGCGGATGGAGTTCCAGACCGACCAGGGCGACACGCAGCTCGTCGTCAAGGGCACCCACGCGCTCATGTACGACGCCTCGGACGGCACCGCGTTCGCGGCCACCCTGCCGTCGATCGCGACGCTGGGCCGCATCCGCACGGGCCTGGCCGGGGCGTCCCAGCTGCTCGGGCGGGTGCGCTCGTCACTCGGGATCTCCACCCCGGTGCCCGGCGTGACCGCCGGCCGGCCCTCGTACACCGTGCACATGACGCCGCTGCGCAGCCCACGGGCTGCTCTCGAACGTGACCCTGTCGGTGGACGCCGACACGGGCACGCCGCTCCGGCTCGACGTCTACGGCCGCGGCCAGGCCAAGCCGCTCGTCGAGTTCGCGCTCTCGAACGTGCACTACGGCGCCGTCGACCCGTCCGTCTTCAGGCTGCGGCTGCCCTTCGGGATGCACCCGGTGCCCGTCCGCTTCGGCGGCCCTCCGTCGCTCGGCGCCACCGTCTCCTGCTCCGCGCCGGCGGAGCTGGGCGGCCTGCCGCTGCAGAGCTGCCGCGAGGCCAGCCGGTCCGACGAGCTGCCGGGCCGGCTCCTGCTCTACGGCCACTCGTTCGGATCCGTCGTCGTGCTCGAGCAGCCCGGCGGCGGCGACCCGGGCGGAGGCCTGTGGGGGCTCCTGCCGTCGGTCTCGGTCCACGGGGGCGAGGGCCGCGAGCTGGTGACGCCGCTCGGGGCGGTCGTCCGCTTCGCCCGCGGCGGGGTCACCTACACCGTGCTCGGCAGCACGCCGCGGGCGACCGTCGAAGCGGTGGCGCGCGGGCTGTGAGCGCCGCCGCCGAGGACGCACCGGCCGTCGCCGCCCGCGGCCTGCGCAAGACGTACGGGACGCTCGAGGCCGTCGCCGGCGTCGACGTCACCGTGCAGGCGGGCGACGTGTACGGCTACCTGGGGCCGAACGGGGCCGGCAAGACGACGTCGCTGCGGATGATGCTCGGGCTGATCCAGCCCACCTCCGGCGAGGTGCGGCTCTTCGGCCGCGACCCCGTGCGCGATCCCGTCTCTGCGCTCGAGGGCGTGGCCGGGTTCGTCGAGGACCCGGCCTTCTACCCGTACCTGAGCGGGCGCGCGAACCTCGACCTCCTGGCCGATCTCGACGGCGGCGGCGACGGCGCCGCGGTGGCGGAGGTGCTCGAGATCGTCGAGCTCTCGCGGCGCGGAGCGGCGACCGCGTGCGCGGCTACTCCCACGGCATGCGCCAGCGCCTGGGCCTGGCCGCGGCGCTCCTGCGGCGGCCGCGCCTGCTCGTCCTGGACGAGCCGACGACCGGACTCGACCCGGCCGGGACGCGCGACATGCGCGCGCTCGTCCGCCGCCTCGCCGGCGAGGGCATCACCGTGCTGCTCTCGAGCCACCTCATGGGCGAGGTGGAGACGCTCTGCAACCGCGTCGCGATCCTGCGCGAGGGCCGCGTCCGCTACGAGGGCGACCTGGCGGAGGTGATCGCCCGAAGCGACGGCCGCTACCGGCTCCAGGCGACCGATCCGGACGCGGCGCTGGCCGTCTGCCGTGCCGCCGCGGGCATCCGCGACGCGCGCGCGGAGGGGCCGGCGATCGCCTTCGCGGCCGACCCTGACGGCGTCGCGGCGCTCACGCTCGCGCTCGCCGCCGCCGGGATCGGCATCCACGCCCTCGTCCCCGGCGGCGGGCTCGAGGAGCTCTTCTTCGACCTGACCGAGCCGGAGGCACGGGCATGACCCGCCGGGCGCTGCGCTGGGAGCTGCGCAAGCTGGCGGCGCAGCGGCGCACCTACCTCGGCCTGGGCGCGGCCGCGGCGGCCCCGGTGCTGCTCGCCGCGGCGATCGAGCTGCACCCGCCCGACCCCACCGACTCCGGCATCCCCTTCTTCCTGCGCTTCGCCGTCGAGTCGGGGTTCGCGGTGCCGCTGCTGACGCTGCTCTTCTCGGCGCTCTTCCTGTTCCCGCTCGTGACCGCGCTCGTCGCCGGCGACATCGTCGCGGCCGAGGATCACAACCGGACGCTGAAGACGATCCTCACCCGCTCCACCAGCCGCTCCGCGATCTTCGCCGCCAAGGTGGTGGCCGCGTTCGGCTACGTGCTCGCGGCCGTCGCGGCGATGGGCGTGGCAGGCACCCTCGCCGGCGGCATCACGAGCGGGTTCGACCCCCTCCCGACCTTCTCGACGGTCATCTCTCCGTCCCGGGCACTCGCCCTCGTCGTCGGCAGCTTCCTGGTCTACGCGATTCCGGTGCTGGCCCTGGCCGCCGTCGGCATCCTGCTCTCGACGGTGTCGCGCAACAGCGCGGCGGCCGTCGTCGGGACGCTCATGGTGGCCCTGATCGAGCAGCTCACCCAGATCGTCCCCGTGCTCGATGCGCCGGCCGCGCAGCGGTGGATGCTGACAGCGCAGCTCGACTCCTGGGAGACACTTTTCCGCACACCGCTCGACTGGTCCCCGATCGTCCACGCCGCCTACGTGTCATTCGTGTACGCCGCGGCGTCGCTGGTCATCGCCTGGATCCATTTCGTGCGTCGCGACATAACCGGTTAAGTGCCAAGTGGAACCGGTCAAGCACGCGGGCAACCGCTTCCCCTCCAGGCAAAAAGTTCCCCCAAAAGGGGGAGGATCCCCCTACCGCGAGGAAGCGGAGAATGCCGCCCGTGGCAACACCATCACCTGACCTCCGCAGTCGCGCCGGGTTGACTGTCGTGGATGGAAGATCCCCCTCCCTCTCCTCCCACGACGTGCCGGCGGGACTGCGGATGGTCAGGGCGTTGGACCGGGCGGTGCTCGAGGCAGCCCGCCGGTGCGCGCTGCGGCCGATGGAGCTGTATGCGCTGCTGCTGCTGCGCTCCGAGGAGCCCCTCGAGACGACCCGCCTGGCGGCCCAGCTGGCCGCCAGCCAGAGCCAGGCGAAGCAGATCGCATTGCGCCTGTGCGCGCGCGGGCTCGCCGTCCGCTACGGCGCGTACGGCCGCACCGAGCTGACCGCCGCGGGCCGTGAGCTGGCCGACGCGGCGGCGAGCGACCTCGAGGATGCGGTGGCGGGCCGCATGGCCGCGATCGATCCGGCCCTGCGGGTCCTGGGCACCGCCACACTGGCCGACCTCACACTGCCGACCTCGGCGTAGCGTCCCGGCCCAGGGGCGGCGCCGGCCGCCCCGCAGGACCGTGCCCGCGGTCCTAGGCAACAGCCGGGTTTTCGGCCATAATCGCAACATTCATCGACGCCCGAGCGTCCAAATTGGCGTTGATCCGTGGTCTTTCGGGAAGGGGTCTCATGAGTGCATCTGAGGGAGGGGCGGTCGAAGTCACGACCGCCATGGCGCTCGAGGAGAAGGGGCATCTGCACAAGAGCCTGCGCAGGTTCGACATGCTCTTCTTCACGGTGTGCGCGCTGGTCGGACTCGACACGCTCGGTCAGGTGTCGGGTTTCGGTGCGCAGACGTTCACCTGGCTGGTGATCCTGGCGGTGTTGTTCGTCTTCCCATACGCCCTGGTCATGGCCGAGCTCGGCGCCGCGTTCACCCAGGAGGGCGGCCCGTACGAGTGGATGAAGATGAGCTGGGGCCGGCTGCCGGCCGGGCTCGGGTCGGTGCTCTACTGGATCACGAATCCGTTGTGGGTGGGCGGCTCGCTGTGCTTCATCGCAACCGCCGCGTGGAGCGACAACCTGCATACGATCGGGTCGGGCTTCACGATCGGCAACATCCTCTTCAAGGGCGTCTTCATCTGGATCTCGATCGGCGTCGCGATCGCGTCGTTGCGACACGGCAAGTGGATCCCCAACGCGGGCGCAATCATCCGCATCGGCGTGCTGGCGTTCTTCTCGGTCACCGTGCTGATCTACGGCATCGAGCACGGCGTGCACGGGTACGGCGCCGGCGACTTCAACCCGAGCTCGATGGTGGTGTTCCTCGGGCTGGTGCCGCTGCTGCTCTTCAACTACGTCGGCTTCGAGCTCCAGAACGGGGCCGCCGAGGAGATGCAGAACCCGCAGCGCGACGTACCCGTCACGGTGCTGCAGAGCGGGGTCGTCACCGTGCTCGCCTACTCGATCCCGGTCTTCGGCATCCTGGCGGTGCTCCCGTCCAGCCAGATCACCGGCATCGGCGGCTTCCTGGACGCCGTCCACACCACGTTCAGCGTCTACGGCGGCGCGCAGAACTTCCTCACCGACCTGATGGTGTTCGGGTTCATCTTCGCCCTGGTCACCTCCGGCGCCGTGTGGATGATGGGCTCCGACCGCATCCTCGCGGTCGCGGCCTATGACGGCGCGTTCCCCGGCTACTTCGGCCGGTTCCACGCCCGTCTCGGGACGCCGGTGCGCGTGAACGTGATGTCCGGGGTCACGTCGACGATCTTCATGCTCGCCGCCGTGTACCTGCTGAGCGGCTCGGCCAGCGCGGCCAACACGTTCACCGTCGTGCTCTACCTGGCGACGTCGACGACGCTCCTGAGCTACCTGGTGATCTTCCCGGCGGCGATCAAGCTGCGGAGGAGCCACGGGCACGTCCCGCGGCCGTACCGCCTCGGCAAGTCCGGCAACGGGCTCATGTGGCTGTGCACGGGCCTCTGCACCGCCTGGATGCTGCTCGGCTCGTGGGTGGCGATCTTCCCCGGCACGCTGGAGCGCCTGACCGGGCACTCGTACAGCATCCAGGACACCTACGGCGTGACCAGGCTGCGTTTCGAGGTGTTCACGCTCGGCACCCTGGCCGTGATCCTCGTGTTCGGCCTGATCGGCTACGCGCTCGCCGGGGACGTGCGGGCGAAGGCCGTCGAGGTGCCGCTCGAGCCCGGTTTGGAGCCGGCCTCGGGCGACTGAGCCACGTTTCCGGCCGGGGCGCCGATCGAGTGGGAGCGATCGGGGCCCCGGCCGGGCGTGTGTGCGCACGACCGCATGCGCCGGCCGACCATCGGCATCACCAGCTACTGGCGCCACGCCGTCATGGACGCGTGGGCGCTCGATGCCGCATTCATCGCCCAGGGGTACGTCGAGGGCGTCCGCCTCGGCGGCGGCCGCGCGATCGTCCTGCCGCCCGACCCGCTCTGGGAGGACGACCCGGCAGACGTCCTCGGCATGCTCGACGGCCTCGTCGTCGCGGGCGGTGAGGACGTCGGCCCCGACCTGTACGGCCACGAGCCTCATGCCCGCACCGGCCCCAAGCACCATCGCCGCGACGGCGCCGAGCTCGGCGTGCTGCGCGGCGCGCTCGAGCGCGACCTGCCGGTGCTCGGGATCTGCCGTGGCATCCAGCTCCTGAACGTGGCCTGCGGCGGGACGCTCGTGCAGCACCTGGAGGACGTGACCGACCAGGCCCCCCACCGCCTCGACGACGCGAGCTGGGGCGAGCACGAGGTCGTGACGACGGCGGGGTCGCGGCTGCGCGCGATCGTCGGCGAGCGGCCGCACGTCCGCTCCCACCACCACCAGGGGATCGGCGCGGTGGGCGAGGGGCTCTCGGTCACGGCCCACGCCCACGACGGGACGATCGAGGGGCTCGAGCGCGACGGCGCCCGGTTCTGCATCGGCGTGCTCTGGCACCCCGAGGCGGACGTGCCCGGCTCCGGGCGGCCGCTGTTCGACGCGCTGGTATCGTCCGCTCGATGACCCGGCTCTGGCACCCGTTCGCCGACATGGCGGTGGTGAAGGACGCCGAGGTCGTGATCGCCCGCGGCGAGGGCGCCGTGGTCTGGGACGAGCAGGGCCGCGAGTACGTCGACGCCCGCGGCGGCCTGTGGTACTGCGCCGCCGGCCATGGCCGGGCCGAGATCGCCGACGCCGCCGCCGAGCAGATGCGCCGGCTGGCGGCCTACGACACCTTCGAGCGGATCGCGAACCGCCCGGCGCTCGACCTGGCGGAGCGCGTCTCGGCGCTGGCGCCCTTCCCGGGCGGCGCGGTCTTCTTCACCAGCGGCGGCTCGGAGGCGGTCGACACCGCCGCCAAGCTCGCCCGCCGCTACTGGCACGCGCTCGGCCGCCCGGACAAGCAGGTGATCGTCCACCGCCGCCACGCGTACCACGGCATGAACGCCTACGGCACGAGCCTGGCCGGCATCCCCTCCAACCGGGAGGGGTTCGGAACGCTGATCCCCGATGTCGCGTCCGTGTCGCACGACGACCCGGCCGAGCTCGAGATGCTCTTCGCCGAGCGCGCCGGGACGATCGCGGCGTTCATCGGCGAGCCGGTGATCGGCGCCGGCGGCATCCTCCACCCGCCCGCCGGCTACTGGCAGGCGGTGCAGGAGCTGTGCCGCCGCCACGACGTGCTCCTGATCGCCGACGAGGTGATCACCGGCTTCGGGCGCCTGGGGCGCTGGTTCGGGAGCGAGCGGCTCGGGATCGAGCCCGACCTGATCATCTGCGCAAAGGCGATCACCTCGGGCTACCTGCCGCTCGGCGCCGTCATCGCCACCGAGCGCGTACAGGAGCCGTTCTGGACGCGGCCGGGCACCCTCTTCCGGCACGGATTCACGTACTCGGGCCATCCCTCGGCCTGCGCGGCCGGCCTCGCCAACCTCGACCTGATGGCGCGCGAGCGCCTCGTCGAGCGCGTCGCCGAGCTCGAGCCGGTTCTGACCGCGGCCGTCGCCCCGCTGCGCTCGGCGCCGTTCGTGAGCGAGGTCCGCTCGGGGCTCGGCCTGCTCGCCGCGGTGGAGCTCGACGCCGAGGCGCGGTCAGCCGACCCGGGGCTCGTCGATCGGGTCGTGCACGCGTGCCGCGAACACGGCGTGCTCACGCGCGGGCTCGCCGGACGCGCCCTCCAGATCTCGCCGCCGTACGTGATCTCGCAGGCGGAGCTCGAGCGGGTCGCCGCCGGCATGGCCGCCGCGCTCTCGGCGGTCGCCGCCTCCTCGCCCGCGGCCGCGGCCGTCTAGGGCCCGTCGCAGGCGGGCGCCCGCGAGGGCGCGAGCAGCCGCACGATCCAGGCCAGCCGCTCCGGCGAGGGCACCGGCGCCTCGAGCAGCCGCTCGGTCTCGATGACCGCGCGCGGGTCGGGGTCGCCGTGCTCCAGCCCGGACGCGATCAGGGTCGCCTCGCCCGCATTGCGGGCGAGCAGCCGGGCCACGGGCGGCGCCAGCGGCGAGCGCTTGGCGCCCAGCTCCAGGTTCTGGCGCAGAAGACGGGCCAGGGTGGTGCGATAGGCCCGCGAGCGCAGCTTCTCGAGCCTCGCGCTGGCGCGGCGGTCGATGGGCGCGTCGGGATCGATCACGCGCCGCATGACGGCGCGGTCGGCCTCGCGCCGGCCGCGGTCGGTGTGCGCCTCCCAGTCGAAGTTGCGGAGTGCAAGCCAGGTGTGTGCGGAATGCATCTGATCCCTCCTCTCCGGCGTTACCAGTCAAACCTTTACGATGGTATCATGATCGGATGACCGACGGCCCCGATCGTGCCCCTGCCCCCGGATCGCTCCGGCTGGTTCAGGAGTTCGTCAATACCCTGGACGTGGAGGACGGCCGGGATCTTCTCGCCGACCGCAACGGCCTTGAGACATGGTTGCACGAGCAGGGGCTGGCGGAGGCCGATTCTCGGCCCAGCGAGCGCGATGTCGCCACCGCCGCCGAGCTGCGCGAGGCGCTCCGGGCGCTCCTCCGCGTGAACTCGGGCGGCGATCCGGCACCGGAGGCGGTCGCGTTCGTCAACCGCCTCTCCGCCCGGGCGCCGATCCGGGTCGAGCTCGACGCGGACGGCGCCGCGACGCTGCAAGGCGCGGCCGGGAGCGGCGTCGAGGCAGCCCTCGCAGCCATCCTCGCCGCGGCCGGCACTGCGATGCTCGACGGCAGCTGGCCGCGGCTCAAGGCGTGCGTCGATCCCGGCTGCGGCTGGGCGTTCTACGACCGCTCCCGCAACCACTCCGGCCGGTGGTGCGACATGGCCGTCTGCGGGAGCCGGCACAAGGTGCGCACCTACCGCTCCCGGCAGGGGCATACTCCGACCCGGTAGGGAATCGAGGGGAGGATGCGATGGCGACGAGCGCTCGCGAGCCCGTGACCCGCTTCGGGCTCCAGATCAACAGCTTCACCTACCCGGGCGTGCCCGACGGTGAGCTCTTCGAACGGATCGCGCAGATCGCCGGGACGGCGGAACAGTCCGGGTTCGACTCGATCTGGGTGATGGATCACCTCTACCAGATCGCGGTCGTGGGAGCCCGCACGGAGCCGATGCTCGAGGCCTACTCGCTGCTGTGCGGGATCGCCGCGCGCACGTCGCGCGCGCAGCTCGGGACGATGGTCACGGGCGTCACCTACCGCAACCCCGCCCTGCTCGCGAAGATGGTGACGACGCTCGACATCGTCTCCTCAGGGCGCGCGATCCTCGGCATCGGGGCCGCCTGGAACGAGGACGAGCACCGCGGCTACGGCTTCGAGTTCCCGCCGCTGCGGGAGCGTTTCGACCGCCTCGAGGACGCGGTGCAGATCTGCCGGGCGATGTTCACGGAGGACGCGCCGAGCTTCACCGGCAGCCACCACCACGTCGAGGGCGCGCTCAACTTCCCGCGGCCGCTGCGGCCCGGCGGGCCGCCGCTCCTGATCGGCGGGAGCGGCGAGCGGCGCACGATCCCGCTCGTCGCCCGCTACGCCGACGCGTGCAACTTCTTCGGCGACGTCGAGACCATCCGGCGCAAGGTGCGCGTCCTCGAGGAGTGCTGCGAGCGGATCGGCCGCGACCCGGCCGAGATCACGAAGACGCGGCTCGGCCCGGTCAACATCGCCGCCACCCAGGCGGAGGCGGAGCGCAACGCGACCCGCGTCGCCGAGACCCGGCACCTGTCCCCGGAGCAGGCGGCGGCGTCGTTCATCACGGGCGATCCCGGCTCGGTGCTCGAGCAGGTCGAGGCGTTCCTGGACGCGGGCCTCGACGGCATGCTGATCAGCCTGCCGGACGCGTACGACCTGGAGCCGATCGAGCTCGCCGGGCGCACGCTGGCGGGCCGGCTCGGCTCCGCGACCGCTGTCTGACGTGTGGTCCCGCGGAGGCGGGGACAGTCCCCGCCTCAGGCGTGGCGGTGCGGCATGTGGTCGTGCACGAACGTGTCGATGTGCAGCGCGTGCTCGAGGCGCGTGAAGGCGTGATGGACGCGGTCGGCGCCGTGGAAGGCGACGAACGGCACCATCAGGGTGAGCAGCAGCGGCACGGCGGCCGACCACACAACGGCCCGGTGAACGAGCGCTCGCCCGGCGACGATGGCCAGCCATACCGGCCACGACATGAACGCGATCACGGCCAGGAGGGCTATGCGAATCGCAAACCCCGTGTCCTCGTGTTGCTGCTGCATGCTGCTCCTCTCGTCGGTGCTTTCGAGTCAGCCTCCGGCCGCCGCGAGCATGTCGCCGGCGGCGTCGGCGCCGCGCGGGTCGAGCCGGAGGACGGCCTCGGCGGCTGCATAGAGATCGCGGATCGACACGATGCCGACCGCGTGCCCGCCCTCCCCCACCGGGAGGTGGCGGACGCCCAGGCGGCGCATCGTGTCGGCGGCCCAGAGAACGTCCGCGTCCGGCGGGGCCATCGTCACGTCCCGCGTCATCACGTCGGCCACCCGGCGCTCGCGCACGTCCTCACCGGCGGCCACGCCGTGCAGGAGGTCGCGCTCGGTGAACGTCCCGGCGAGCGTCCCGTCGTCCACGATCAGACACGCGCCCACGCGGCGCTGCGTGAGCAGCTGCGCGACCTCGAGCACGCTCGCCTCCGGCGGGCTCGTCACGAGGGCCGTCTGCATGATCTCCGAGACATGCATCGTGCCTCCTGCAACTAGCTTCCGGAGCGGATTTTAGCACCGCGTCCCGGCGCCTCAGAGAAGCGGGACTACGCCGCCCATCGGTCGAAGGCGTTGGTGAACGCGGAGATCAGCGCCGCATGCAGGTCGTCCGCCGGCGCCGACCGCAGCCGCCGCGCCCATCCCCGCCGCTCGCGGGCGCGCTCGGCCATGCGCTCGTCTCCGAGGCCGCCGGCCGCGGCCATGCCGGCCTGGGCACGAGCCTCGATCGCGCTGCGGACACGGCCCGCCTCGGCGGCATGCCGCTCGAGGCGGCGCAGGTCGACGAGGCACTCGGGGCACGGTCGCACCACCGGGTGCTCGACCGCCGGGCCGGCGCAGATCCCGCATACGGGGCAGGCGAACGACGCCAGCCGCACGCGCTCGGCCGGAACCTCGGAGCCGTCCTCGAGCACCACCCAGGCCGGGGCGTACCGGCTCGCGACCACGGTGCCCGCGACCGTGCGGGCGTCGCCGTCGTACGGCCACACACGCACGAGGTCGCCGGCGCGCAGGCCGGTGCGGCGGCACACCGGCGCGGGTGCGGCGGGCTCGGCCGTCCGGCGAGGACGGGGCGCGGGCCGCGACGAGCCGTTGGCCGCATGCACCGGAGCGCTCGGCCAGTCCCGGCCCGACCCGATCCAGTCGGCGACGACGGCGCGGGCGTCGTTCAGGGCGCGGGTGAGCGTGTTCGCCGCCTCGGACCGCCCGGCGGAGCCGATGTGGCGGTCGGGATGCGCCTGCGAGATCCGGGCCCGGTATGCGGCCGTCAGCTCCTCGGCCGTGACCGGCGCCGAGAGCCCGAGCAGCCACAGGGCGCGGGAACAGTCGCGGTCGGTGGCGCCTCGGCGGGGCATGCTCTCAGATTACCGCGGCCCCGGCGGCGCGCTCAGGCCGCGGGGGCGCGGCCGGTGCAGGCCGCGCACACGCCGCTCACGGCCACCTCGACGCGCTCGGGGACGAACCCCTGCCGCTCGGCCGCCCCCGCCACGGCAGCCACGTCGATGTCCGCCTCCAGGTCGCTCACGCCGCCGCAGCGCACGCAGCGCAGGTGATGGTGGCGGTCCGTGCGAGAGTCGTACACCTGGGCGGGCCCCGTGCCGGGCACCCGCCGGATCACGCCCAGCTGCTCGAACAGATCGAGGGTGGCGTAGACGGTCGGCAGCGAGACGTTGGGGAGCTGCGCGCGGGAGCGCCGGAGCAGCTCCTCTGCGGTCAGATGCTGGGGCCCGGCGCGCAGCAGGCGGTGCAGGATCAGCCGCTGCGGCGTGACCCGCTGGCCGCGGCCGTGGAGGACGGCGGTCAGCTGCGCATCGAGGGCGTTGGAATCCATGTTCGGCAATGGTAGCAAAACTTAGGGATACCTTATTGCAACTCTCTTGCTAGACTGGCCGGGATGACCGCGAACCCGATCCAGGCATGGGAGTCCCGCGACGACCGCCAGCGCCTGCTCCAGATCGTCCAGCCGGCGCTGATCGGCCTGATCGACGGCACGGTCTCGACGCTGGCACCGATCTTCGCGACGGCATTCCTCGCCGGGACGCACGCCGCCCTCCTGGTCGGGCTGGCCGCGTCGCTCGGCGCCGGCATCAGCATGGGCCTCTCCGAGGCGCTCTCCGACGACGGCAGCATCAGCGGACGCGGCGACGCCACCGCCCGCGGTGTGATCACGGGCGGCGCGACGTTCCTGGGCGGCACGTTCCACTCGCTGCCGTTCCTCATCGACCGGCTGAGCGTGGCGCTCCCGGTCGCGATCGCGGTGGTCAGCGTCGAGCTCGTGGTGATCGCGCTCCTGCGGAAGCGGTTCCTCGACGTCACCCTGTCGCGGTCGCTGATCCAGGTGACGCTCGGCGGCGGCATCGTCGTCCTGGTGGGCGTCGTCGTCGGTCAGGCCTGATCAGCCGCACCGCCGGCGCCGCTCCGACGCCGCTCCCTGCGAGAATCCCCGCATGAGCGCTGAGCAGCCGCCGCGGATGGCATGGTTGGCGCGGATCCCGTGGCCGGCGGCGGTCGGCCACCGCGAGTGGTACCGGTCACAACCGGCCGCGACCCTGATCGCCGCGGGGAGCGTCGCCGCCTGCACGGTGGTCGTCGGCCTCCTCACCCCCACCGTCCCCGCCCGCTCCGCCGGCGTCTTCTACCTCGTCGCCGTGCTCGCGATCTCGTCGATCTACGGGCTCTGGCTCGGGCTCGCGACCAGCCTCGTGTCGGCGGTCGCGTTCAACTTCTTCTTCCTGGCCCCGCTGCACACGCTCACGATCAGCTCGTCGGGCGACTGGCTGGCGCTGGCGGCGTTCGCCTTCACCGCGCTCGTGACCAGCCACCTGGCCTCGCGCGAGCGGGCCGAGGCGGAGCAGGCGACACGGCGGGCGGCCGAGGCCGAGCTGGGCGAGCGGCTCGCCACGCTGATCGCGAACGGCTCGCAGCTGCAGGCGGCGCTGCCCCTGCTCGGCCGCCAGGCGGCCCGCGCGCTCGGCGCCCGCGACGGCGGCATCCACCTGGGCGCCCCGGCGCCCTCGGCCAAGGCCGGGCGTACGGTGCCGATCGAGCTGGAAGGCCGCCGCCTGGGCGAGCTGCGCCTGATCGACGCGCCGGCCGGCGCCGCCGAGTCGGCCGACGCCGTCCGGATCGGCCGCGTCCTGGCGGGCCTGATCGTCCTCGGCCAGGAGCGCGAGCAACGGCTCGCGAACGAGGTCGAGGCCGAGGCCCTGCGACGGTCGAACGAGCTCACGACCGCGCTCCTGCGCACCGTCTCGCACGACTTCCGCTCGCCGCTGACCGCGATCTCGACGGCGGCCGAGGGCCTGCGCTTCGCCGAGCTCGACATCGACGAGCGCGAGCTGGTGGACACGATCGCCGAGCAGAGCGGGCGCCTCAGCCGGCTCGTGACGAACCTGCTCGACCTGTCGCGGCTCGAGTCGGGTGCGGCCGTGCCCGCGGCCGAGTGGGTGGACGTGCGCGACCTGATCGACGCCGCGGTCGCCGACGTGCGCGCGAACGCCGGGGTGCAGGCCGAGGTGGAGCACGAGTCCGACCTGCCGCTCGTCCGCGTCGACGCCGCCCAGCTCCAGCGCGTGCTCGTGAACCTGCTCGAGAACGCCGCCAAGTTCTCCCCGCCGGGCGATTCGGTGCGCATCTCGGCGGCCGCGCGCGGCGGCCGCGTGACCGTCGCGGTGGCCGACCACGGCCCCGGCGTCCCGGAATCCGAGCGCGCCCACATCTTCCGGCCGTTCTACCGCGGCGCCGGCGGCGCCGAGCCCGGCTCCGGCCTCGGCCTCGCCATCGCCCGGGGGCTGGCGACGGCCAACGGCGCCACGCTGACGCTCGAGCCGGCGGACGGGCCGGGCGCGACGCTCACCGTCTCGATCCCGGCCGCCCCGGCGCCCGAGGGCAGGGCGCGGTGAGCGCCGGCGAGCAGCGGATCCTGGTCGTCGACGACGAGCGCCCGATCCGGCGCGCGCTCGAGGTGACGCTGACGAAGGCCGGCTACCGGGTGCAGACGGCGACGACCGGCGACGAGGCCCTCACGGCCGCCGCGCTCACGCCGCCCGACCTGGTGATCCTCGACCTGATGCTGCCCGACGCCGACGGAGCCGACGTCTGCCGCCAGCTGCGCGACTGGCTGGCGGCGCCGATCCTGCTCATCTCCGCCGTCGGCGAGGAGGCGGACAAGATCCGCGCCCTCGACGCCGGTGCCGACGACTACGTGACGAAGCCGTTCTCGCCGGGCGAGCTGCTCGCCCGCTGCCGCGCCCTCCTGCGCCGCGCGGTCGGCCAGACGGGCAGCGAGGCCGTCATCGACGTCGGGCCGCTGCGGATCGATCTGCCCCGGCGGATCGTGACTGTCTCCGGCGACGAGGTGCGGCTGACGCCCACCGAGTTCGATCTCCTGAAGGCGCTCGCCGTCGCCGGCGGCCGCCCGCTCACCCACCAGATGCTCCTGCGCACCGTCTGGGGGCCGGGATACGCCGACGAGATGCACCTCCTGCGCGTGAACATGGGCCGCCTGCGGGACAAGCTCCAGGCCGAGGGCGTCGAGCGCGGCGCGATCGAGACGCTCACCGGCGTCGGCTACCGCCTCCGCGGGGACAGCGACAGCTAGCGCAACAACGCCGCCGCAAGCGTGTCGGCCAGCCACGCGGCGTACCGCTCGGGCGGCCACCCCCGCCGGCTGCGCAGGAGGGCGTGCAGCTCCGGGCTCGCGAGCGCCCAGACCGTCTCGGCCGCGGCATCCGCGCCGACGCGCAGCGATCCGTGACGCTCGAGCGCGGCGACGAACCGGCGCATGCCCTCGAGGCGGTCGCGGTCGACGTTCGCCCGCAGCTCGGCCAGCTCGGGGTCGGGGGCCGCGGCCAGGGCCTCCAGCACCGGCCCGACGCGCTCCAGGCGGGCCGAGACGTCGGCGGCGAAGAGGCGCATCTGCTCGGCCTGACCGGGCGCGGACTCCACCGCCCGGGCGCCCGCCTGCTCCGCCGCGGGCGGCGCGGAGCCGTCACCCCGAACGGACGTCCGCACGAGGTCGCCGAAGAGCGTGCGCTTGTTCCTGAAGGCCCCGTAGACCGTCTCGACCGCGACGCCCGCCTCTGCAGCGACCGCGGCGATGGTCGTTCCGGCGTACCCGCGCTCGGCGAGCAGCCTCCCGGCGGCGTCAAGCATGCGCCTGCGCGTCTCCTGCGCCTGCTCTCGGCGGCGCTCCGACCGGTAGGCGCGCCTGGGTGTGTCGTCCTCGCCTCTCATTTGATACAGTCTAACTGTATTCAATATTGTGAAGGTTGAAAGGAGTATGGCATGTCAGATCCCGAGCGGCTCTTCCGGAGACTGATCGAGGAGGGGTTCAACGGCGGCGACATGAGCGTCGTCGACGCCGTCACCTCCCCCGACTTCGCTGAGCACCAGGACTTCGGGCCCAGCCACGCCCCCGGGCGCCGAAGGCGTCCGCGCGGTCATCGGCTCGCTGCGGCGGGCCTTCCCGGACTTCCACCTCCAGATCGAGGACATCGCCGTGTCGGGCGACGCGGTCTGGGCGCGGATGACGGCGACGGGAACGCAGGCCGGCCCGTTCATGGGCCACCCGGCCACCGGGCGGACGATGCGCGCGGACGTCATCGACGTGGTCAGGGTGGTCGACGGGCGCATGGTCGAGCACTGGGGCGTGCCCGACCGCCTGGGCGTCCTCTTCCAGCTCGAGATCCTGCCGCGCCCGGTTCCGCGGGCCGCGTAGATCTAGCGGGAGCCGGCGCGGCTGCCCTTCCGGCGGTACATGGCCCGGTCGGCGGTGCGCAGCAGGTGCTCTGCGCCCCGGCCGGGCCCGAGCATGGCCGCGATGCCGACCGACACGCCGACCTGGGCGCGGCCGCCGTCGACGACGACGGGCTGCCGCACCGCCGCCTCGATCCGCTTCGCGACATGCGTGCACGTGGCGTGCAGGTGGCGGGCGGTCTCGCCGCGCTCGCCCGTGAGCACGATGACGAATTCGTCGCCCGCCGGGCGGCAGACGAGGTCGTGCGCGCGGCAGATACCGCGCAGCCGGCCGGCGACCGCCCGCAGCACCTCGTCGCCCGCGGCGTGACCGAGGCGGTCGTTCACGCGCTTGAAGCCGTCCAGGTCGCACAGGAGCACGGCGACCGGACGGCCCGGGTCGGCGACCGCCTGCGCGAGCCGCTCGTCCATGAGGGTGCGGTTGGCGAGGCCCGTGAGCGGGTCGTGGGTGGCGCGGTGGGCGAGCGCGCGCTGCGCCGCCACCTTCTCGGTGATGTCCTCGCCGAGCGACGTCGTCCCGACGGGGCGGCCGGACGTGCTCGTGACGAGCGTGTGCGACCACCGCATCGTGCGCTGCTCGCCGCCGCGGGTGACGATCCGGCCCTCGTGATGGCGCTCGATGCGGCCCGTGGCGATGCCCTCGCCGTGGAGGGCGCGGGCCTCGCCGTTGTCGCGCGGGACGCAGATCTCGAACCAGTCGCGGCCGAGCAGCTCCTCCGCCGGCCAGCCCACGAGCCGGCACAGCTCCGGGTTGCAGTAGGTGATGGTGCCGTTCGCGTCCATGTTGAGCGCGGCCAGGTCGACGTTCTCGAGCACGTCGCGGAACAGCCGGGCGGACTCGGCCAGCTCCTGCTCGGCGCGGACGCGCGCCGTCGCGTCGCGGATGTGGGCCACGTAGCTGACGATGCGGCCCTCGTCGTCGCGGCGCGCGGTGAGCGACTCGGCGACGTGCACGACGTTCCCGTCGGCATGCAGATAGCGCTTGTCGGCCTGCACGGAGCGCGCGCCGGCCTGCAGCGCCGCCAGCAGCTCCATCCCGACCGCCAGGTCGTCGGCGTGGGTCAGCTCGTTGAAGTGGCGGCCCAGCAGATCTTCCCGCGGGCGGCCGACGATCTCGCACCAGGCCGGGTTCGCCTCCTGCCAGCGCCCCTCCCGGTCGAGGATGACGATCCCGAAGGGCGACTCGTGGAACGCGGCCGCGAGGTCGAACCCGAGCAGCTCGAGACGGGCGGCCGAGGTGATCTCGTCGTGGTTCGCCGACATCATCCGGCACCATCGGCGAGCCCGGCCACGTTCGCCCTCCCCCCGATGGCGTAATTTCAACGCTCCAGGACGGCGCCTGGTACGCTTCCGTTCGATTTAGGACGTTCGACGGTTGCGCGCTTCGCCTTCCTGACTCGTTCGTGAGAGTGGAAGGGAGGTGTTTCATGGCAACCGGAACTGTGAAGTGGTTCAACGACCAGAAGGGCTACGGGTTCATCCAGCCCGATGAGGGCGGTAAGGACCTGTTCGTCCACCACAGCGGCATCATCGGCTCGGGGTACAAGAGCCTGACCGAGGGTGCGAAGGTCACATACGAGGCCCGGCAGGGCGACAAGGGCCCCGAGGCGACCGATGTCACCCCAGCCGGCTGAGAGGAGCCATATGAGCGTCAAGGAAGAGAAGGTCGAGGTTGAGGGCGAGGTCACCGAGTCGCTCCGCAACGGCCTCTTCCGGATCGAGCTCGACAACGGCCACGAGACCACCGGGTACATCGCGGGCAGGATGCGGCGCTATCGCATTCGTATCCTTCCCGGCGACCGGGTCAAGGTGGAGCTGTCGGCATACGATCTGAACCGCGGCCGGATCGTCTACCGCTACCGGTGAGGATCGGCTAGGGGTGGACGACCGACGGGCGGGAGAGCTGCTCGCCGCCGAGCGCGCGCGGATCGAGAAGGCCTTGCGCGGCTCGGCGCTCGAGCCCAGCGACGAGCTGTCGACCACCGAGATGGCCGACGACGCGACGGACACCTACCAGAGCGAGTTCGACGAGGGCCGGATCGACGACCTGCGTGAACAGCTCGCAGCGGTCGAGCGAGCCGAGGAACGTCTGCACGACGGGACGTACGGCCGGTCGATCGAGAGCGGGCAGCCGATCCCCGACGAGCGGCTCGAGGCGATCCCGACCGCCGAGCGAACGGTGGCCGAAGAGGAAGCCCGGCGCCGGTAGGCGTCGCGGCCGGCGGAGAGGAGCGCACACGATGGACGACAGCCAGGTTCTGGGTCGGATCGACCAGCTGGTCGCCGAGGAGAAGGAGCTCTACGAGCGCGAGGGTCACGGCCGGCTCGAGGCGGGCGACCACGCGCGGCTCGAGGAGATCCGCGTGTCCCTCGACCGCTGCTGGGACCTGCTGCGGCAGCGGCGGGCGAAGCGGGAGTTCGGGCTCGATCCCGACGAGGCCAAGGCCCGCAGCGCCGACACGGTCGAGCATTACCGCCAGTAGCCGGGGCTAGGGCAGGCTGGCCGCCCGGTTGCCGGCGGCCTCGCGGGCGAAGGCGAGCGGGCTCGTCGCGGTCAGGTCGATGGCCGGCTCGACGGTCGAGTACGACTGCACGTTGTCCTTGAAGACGGCTGTCGAGTCGAAGGGCCGGTAGCGGTCGGTGCCGTCCCCCGGGCAGAGGCGCATGGGCGGGACGACGCCCGCGGCCGCGCTCGAGTTCGGGCCCTCCACCACGGCGCCGGCCAGGATCGGCGGCGCGCCGTCGAGCGACCCGACCAGGTTCGCCACCTGGTGCTGCATGCAGTGCGGGTAGGTGGTGCCGTCGCCGACGGCGAGCGCGACGCCCCACGCGTTCGCGCCCAGCACGTTCGCGAGCCAGCGCGACGCCTCGGCGGCGTAGCGGTGGCCGTGGGTCAGCTCGTCGTACTCCCCCGCCTCGACCGCAAGGCCGAAGCCGTGCGACGCCGTGTCGTACTGCGCCCACGGGAACCCGAACCCGAACGGGTCGGTCGCGCCCTGGGCCTCGGCCCGGCCGAGCTGGCGGCGCAGGTCGGCGAGCAGCGCGGCCGGCGTGACGGCGAGCCCGGGCGGGTCGCCGGCCGCGCGGATGGCGCGAACGAGGTCGTAGTGGGCGAGGCCGCTCGTGTCGTACAGGTTGAGCGTGTCGGCGGCGTCGTTCGGGCCGTGGATGTAGGCGTCGGCCCAGTGCGCGGCAAGCTGCAGGTAGTAGCGCGAGCGCCGGTGCGGGACGCCGCGCGGCAGGTGGCCCTCGGAGGTCGCGACGGCGAGCTCGGTCGCGCCCAGCTCGAGGTCGTCGCGCCACTCGGTCTCCGGGTAGAAGTCGAACGGGATCACGGTGAGCAGGCGCCCGGGCGTCGTGTCCGCCAGGGCGAAGATGTGCTCGCCGGCGCGCAGGCAGCGGGCGGCGAGGCGCGGGTGCGTGTGCCGGTAGACCTGGAAGCAGAGGCCGAACGCCGCGGCGTCGCGCCCGGCCAGGTTGGGGCTGACGGGCGCGCCGGGGGGCCCGGCGCGGAACACGGGCCGGTGGCGGATGTAGCGGGCGTCCCTGCTCGTCCCGCCGTAGGTGTCGTCCGCCTGCGGAAGCCGCCAGATGTCGTGGTCGCCGAGCGTCCGGTCGTTGCCCTCGCCGATCCCGACCTGGTAGTAGAGCGTGCGGGTGCGGTCGTCCCACATCCGCAGCAGCCAGCGCACGCCGAACGCCGCCTCCGCCGGGTAGGTGTGTCCGTGCACGCGGCCGCGCAGCGCGTGCGGGAAGTCGCGCACGGCGGAGAGCAGGACGGCGTCGGTGTAGGACGTCGTCTCGACGAACTTGAGGTAGTCGCCCGCGTCCCACCAGCCGCCGGCGGCGTCGACGCGCACGCCCAGCGGACGCAGGTTTCCGGCGAAGTTGCCGTCGCCGTCGACGCGCGGCGTCAGGTACGTCATCGCGTCGCCGTCGTTCAGGTGGCCGGGCGCGGTGCGAAGCGGCGTGCGGACGAAGTCCGGGCCGTCGCGCTCGTCCTGGTAGAAGGCGAGCGCGCGGCGGATCGGCCCTCGTGCGAGCACCGCCCCCGACTCGATCCGGAACGGCGGGGAGACGCCGAGGCTGCCGGCGACGACGATCCGGTACGTGCCCGGCGTGCGCAGCCGGGAGAAGTCGACCGGGTAGACGTCCGGGAACGCCGCGCTCCAGCGTCCCAGCGACGGGCCCGCCTGCCCGGTGAGGACGACGCGGCCCGCCGCGTCCACGATCCGGAACGCCGCGCCGGGGTCGGCCGCGCCCGCGAGCAGGTAGGCCCGCTTGGCCTGGCCGGCCGGATACCCGGCCTGGTTCACCCGCACGAACGCCGCGGGCGCCTGGGCGGCCGCACCCGACCCGGCGCCGACGGGCACGCAGAGCACGGCGATCGCGACCGCCGCGACGAGCGCCACGTGCCGGGCTCGGACTCGCACCATCTCCGCGCGCGATTCTACGCCAGTTCCTCGCCGACGAGCAGGAACCCGACAAGCTCGGCCATGTCCTCGTCGCCGGCGACGCGCGCGGCGGCGCCGCGGCCCTCGGTCTCGACCAGGTCGGCCGCCCGCCGCAGCTGCGCCAGCCGGGCGGCGAGGCCGGCCGTGTCGTCCGTCTCGTCGTTGTGGCCCTCGACGGCGACGGCGACGGGGAACGGCTCGACGCGGTCGATCAGCGCGCGCACGCCCGCGATCGTGAGCATCGGCTCGGGCGCGTACAGGCGCTGGTACAGGCAGTCACCCAGGAAGAGGACGTCGTCGCCGGGCACGTGGATCACGCACGAGTCGGCGGCATGGTCGCCGCCGACGTGGACGATGTCCGCGCGGACGCCGCCGAGGTCGACCGCGTGCCGTTCCGTGAACGTCTCGGACGGCAGGACGATCTCGAGGTCTGACCGGTCGGGCAGCTCCAGCCGCAGGCACTCCGCGCAGAATGCGATCTCGCGGCCGTCGCGCACCCGCTCCTCGAGCGCCGCGTCCGACCAGTCGTAGGCGGCCTGCACGGCCAGCTCCGCCGCCGTGTCCGCGTGCGCGATCACCGGCGCGGCGACTGCCGCCGAGCCGAAGCTGTGGTCCCAGTGCCAGTGGGTGAGCGCGATCGCCACGACCGGCGGCCGGCCGCGGGCGGCCAGCTCCGCGGCGAAGGCGCCCAGGTGGGCGACCGACGCGCCGCCCTCGACGATCAGCGTGCCCCGCGCGCCGCGGACGGCCCCGAGCGCGGGCCGGTCGGTGCGGTCGTCCGGCGTGTACCGGTCGACGTGGGCGGAGATCTCCTCGAAGACGCAGTCCGGCATGGGTCGATCGTAGAGAATCTCGCCGGGCCGGCGTGAGAGGATCGGGCCGGAGCGCAACCGCGACGAAAGGTGGGGCCGTGTCAGACCTGCTCGAGGGGACGTCCGCCGTCGACGTGCACTGCCACGGCTGGCGCAGCGACGAGGTCGCGGCCGCCCCGCAGCGAGGCTTCCTCGACCGGATCACGATGCTCGGCATGTGCCTCGTGAGCTCCGGGCTCGAGGACGAGGGCCTGCGCGAGATCCTCGAGCTCACGACGGACACCTCGCCGATCGCCGTGGCGATGGCCGACCGGCTGGGCGCGATCCTCGGCTGCGAGCCGACGCGCGACGGGCTCGCGGCCGCGCGCACGGCGGCCCTCGCCGACCACCGCGCCTACCTGCGCCGCCTGTGGTCCGACGCCGCCGTCGACGACCTGATCATGGACGACGGCTACCCCCTGCCACGGATCGACGGTCGCGCCCTCGGCGACGAGGTCGGCCTGCGCGTGCACCGGGTGTGCCGGATCGAGCCGATCATCACCGACGTGCGCGAGGCGGCCGGCTCCTACGGGGAGCTCGCGGACGCGTTCACCGCGGGGCTCGAGGACGCGGTGGCCGACGGGTCGATCGCGTTCAAGTCCGTGATCGCCTACCGCACGGGCCTCGACGTGGCGGAGTGGAGCCCGGGCGAATGCGAGGCGGCCTTCAAGCGCTGGCGGGCCGACGGCTGGCGGGAGACGCGCGAGCACGCCAAGCCCGTCCGCGACGCGCTCCTGCGCCGGGCGCTGGCCGTCGCCCGCGGCGCCGGGATCCCGGTGCACATCCACTGCGGCGGCGGCGACCCGGCGATCGTCCTCGAGCACGCCCGCCCGTCCGACCTCTTCCCCGTGCTCGCCGCCCACATGGACCAGCCCGTCGTGCTCATCCACTCCGGCTGGCCGTGGGTCGAGGAGGGGGCGTTCGTCGCCTCGATCCTGCCCCACGTCTACCTGGACACCTCGCTGTCGACGCCGTGGGCGAGCCTGGCGATCGACAGCCGGCTCGAGATCCTGCTCGGCATCGCGCCGCCGGCGAAGGTGATGTACGGCTCCGACGAGGCCAGCGAGCCGGAGGTGATCTGGCTCTCCGCCCACCTCGCCCGCGAGGCGCTCGCCCGCGTGCTCGAGACCGGGATCGAGCGGCGACACCTGAACCGCCCGGCCGCCGCCAGGATCGGCGCGGACGTGATGGGCGGGAACGCCCGCCGCCTGCACGGGCTGGAGGCGACCGGGTGAGCTCGCCGGCCGACAGTCTCGTCCGCCCCTCGCGCCACCGGTTCGAGGCGTCCGGCGTGCGCGCGCTGGCGATGACGATGGTGGACAACGGCGGCATCACCCGGGTGAAGGCCGTGCCGATCGCCCGCCTCGAGCGGGTGGCCGCAGACGGCGTCGGCATGGCGTACATCTGGGGCGCGGCCGGCACCGACGACCTGTTCGCCGACGTCGCGCCCTTCGACAACCCGAGCGGGGACATGCGCCTCGTCCCCGACCTCGACGCCGCCCGGATCCTGACCGCGGCGCCGGGCTGGGCGTGGGCGCCGGTCGACCAGATGACCCAGGAGCTCGAGCCGATGCCGACCTGCCAGCGCAGCGTCCTGCGGCGCACGGTCGAGGCGGCCCGGGCCGCGGGGCTCGACCTGCGGGCCACGTTCGAGGTCGAGGCCACCCTGCTCGACGACGCCGGCCGTCCCGCCCACACCGGCCCCGGCTACAGCACGACGGCGCTCGCGCTGCTCGACGACTTCCTGCTCGATCTCGTCTCGGCCCTGGAAGCGGCGGGGATCGAGGTCGAGCAGTTCCACCCCGAGTACGCACCCGGCCAGTTCGAGGTGTCCGTCGCGGCCGCCGACCCGCTGGCATCCGCCGACACGCTCGTCTTCGTCCGCACCCAGATGCGCTTCGCCGCCCGCCGCCACGGCCTGCGGGTGAGCTTCGCCCCCACGGCGATCGCGGGCGAGGTCGGCAACGGCTGCCACGCCCACCTGAGCGCATGGCGCGACGGCGCCAACCTGATGCAGGGCGGCGCCGGCCCCGCCGGGATGACGGCGGACGGCGCGGCGGCGCTTGCGGGCGTCCTCGAGGCGCTGCCGGGCCTGCTCGCCGTCCTGGCGCCCAGCCCGGCCGCGTACCTGCGCCTGCAGCCGCACCAGTGGGCCGGCGCGTATGCGTGCTGGGGCGTCGAGAACCGCGAGGCGGCCGTGCGGTTCATCCCGGGCACCGTGACGAGCCGGGAGCGGTCGGCCAACTTCGAGGTCAAGGTGGGCGACGGCGGCGCCAACCCCTACCTCGTGATGGCGCTGCTCGCGGCCGCCGCCGCCGACGGCGTCGAGCGCGGGCTGACCCCGCCGGAGCCGATCCAGGACGACCCCGCGTCGCTCACCGCCGAGGAGCTCGCGGAGCGCGGGATCGCGCGCCTGCCGGCGTCGCTCGCCGACGCGACGGAGCTCTTCGAGCGCAGCGACCTGGCCCGGCGCGTGCTGGGCGACGTGCTCCACCGCGCGTTCGCGGCGGTGCGCCGGCGCGAGTGCGAGACGCACGGCGGCCTCGGCGAAGAGGAGCTCGCCGACGCGTACCGCTGGCGCTACTGACCTGCGGCCCGGACGCCACGATGATGACCCCAACCACGAGGAGGATCCCATGGACGGAAACGGCGCCAAGGTCGTCGTCAACCTCGCAACCGGGCTCGAGGACCCGGAGCGGGTCACCATCGCCTTCCTGATCGCGGGCGCCGCGGCGACCGCGGGGAAGCAGGTGACGATGTTCCTGACGAAGGACGCGGTGCGGCTTGCGCTCCCCGGGATCGCGGAGGGCGTGGCGTGCGACGGGTGCCCGCCCCTCGAGAGACTCGCCGCCCAGTATGCGGAGGCCGGCGGCCGCCTGCTCGTCTGCCCTATCTGCTTCGACGCCCGCAAGCTCCCGGCGGACGACCTGCTCGCGCACGCCGAGATCGGCGGCGCGACCCCGCTGTGGGAGTGGATCGGGGACGGCGCCACCGTGTTCAGCTACTGACGCATCCCCTCGGACGGACGGTTCCCGAAAACCGCCGCTCGACCAGCGCGGTATCCCCCACTGGCACAGAAACCACGAACTTCAGTGAGAGGGATGATCGAGTTGGGGAAGGACAGCAACACCACGACGCGCCGCAGCCTCCTGGGTGTGGCGACGGTCGGCGTAGGGGCCGCGATCGGCGGCGTGATCGCCGTGCCGGTGGCGGGGTACGCGCTCGCGTCTGCGGGCACGGAGGCGACGTTCAGGCCGGTCGCGCTCGGCCCCGTCGAGCGGTTCACCGGCGAGAAGGAGTTCGCGCCGACGCCGGCCCCCTACGTGGAGGACCCGGCGCAGCCGCTCGTCTCGAGCGGCCTCGCGTACGTCCACGACACCGGCCACCGGAATCGCGACTGGCTCGCACCCGATGCGATGTTCGTCGTCTTCTCGAACCGGTGCACGCACGTCGGCTGCCCGGCGCAGGCGACCCCGCTCGGGTTCTCCTGTCCGTGCCACGGCAGCCAGTTCGACACGCAGGGCGCCCGCATCGCCGGCCCCGCCGTGCGCCCGCTCGACCGCTTCCAGTGGGAGATCCGCGGCGACGGCAACCTGTGGATCACGCAGCGCTGGAGCGTTCTCATCGAGGGCAACCGCATCAAGTACTTCCCCGTGAAGTCGCCCGGCCAGCCGCTCGCGGGCCAGCTTCCGCTGGCGAGCGCCGATCTCCTCTATCCGGCGGTGACATACCGCCACGGACCGGTACCGAAGGCGAGCTGAACCCCTCCCACAGGTAGCGGCCGGCGATCCACGCGGCCGCTACCAGGAGCACGTTCCCGGCCCCGAACATGATCGCGCCGGCGGCCTGCTGGTCGGCGAGCGCCCCGGGGCCGGCGTAGTGGGCGTACGCGACGTGCGGGTCGAGGAGGAGCCATAGCCCGATCGCATCCGTCGTCGGCATCGCCGCGGCGACGTACAGCGCGAGCGCGAGCGGGTGCATCCGCCCGGCACCGGCCTGGGCGAAGAAGGCGATCCCGGCGGCGACGAGCAGCCAGTGCATGAGCCCGTAGGCGGCGGGCTCCCGCAGCGCAAAGGCGACCACGCCCGGGACGTGGACGGCCCACTGGATGCCCACGAATGCCATCCAGGCCGCCGCCGGAGCCGGCGTGAGCGCCGGCCGCCGCCCGAGCGCCCGGCCGAGCAGGATGAGCGGACGCCCGCCGACGATCCCCGGCGCGACGAGCAGGAGCAGCGTCATCTGCCCGGTCATGTGCCACGCGAGCGACCGCCGCGCCGCGGCGTCGGCGGGGCCGGAGGTGGCGACAGCGGCGAGGACAACGGCGGCGACGAAGACGGCCGTCCGCGCGGCCGGCCACTCTCCGCCGCCCCGGCGCACGCGCCGGACGAGGGCCAGGTAGACGGCCGCCGGCACGACGGCGTTGAGGCTGTCGAGGAGGAGCAGGCCGGCGTCAGGCACCGCGGCCCGCCCGCTCCGCCTCGAGCTCCGCCTCGTGCCGCCCCCGGGCGACGCGCTCGTTGCGCAGGAGCTCCACGCAGATCCGGCGGGCGAGCCAGTACGCGACGACGGGCACGACGAACACGAGCACGCGATACACCTCGATCTGGGTCTCGTAGCTCCACCCCAGGAGCACGTAGGCGCGGTCGGCCGACCCCGCCATGAAGATCACGAACACCCAGGCCAGGAGCGCCGTCGCGACGGCGGTGCGCCGGGGTGCGTCACGTGGGCGATCGACGAGGTTGTGGCGCTCGCGGTCGCGCGAGAACCGCCGCTCGATCGTCGGCCAGAGGAAGAGCGTCCCGAACACGAACGACGGGAAGAGGACGCCGCCCCAGAACGGGTTCGGCACGACTGTGCGGCCGGCGATCGTCACGTCGAACCCGGGCATGAGCCGCAGCGCCCCGATCAGCCAGCCCAGATACCAGTCCGGCTGGGCGCCGTTCGTGCCGTCGGCGACGTGATACGGCCCCCACAGCCAGATCGGGTTGATCTGGACGAGCCCGCCCAGCAGGAAGAGCACCGCGAAGACGGCGAACATCAGCCCGAGCGAGCGCGGCGCCTGGCCGGGGAACGAGGGCACGCCGAGCAACCGCCTCTCCGTGCGCCGGCCGCCCCGGAACTGGGTGTGGTGGAGCGACGCCACCAGGAAGAGGTGGACCGCGATCAGGGTCGCGATCAGGATCGGCAGCACGAACACGTGCGCGATGTACATCCGCGACCAGAACGCCGGCACGCCCGGGAACGGCCCGCCCCAGACCAGCGCCGCCACGCTCGCCCCGACGAACGGGATCGAGAGGGCGACGCCGTAGCCGATGGCAAGCCCCATCCCGGAGAGGAGGTCGTCGACGAGCGAGTAGCCCAGGAAGCCCTCAAGCAGCGCGAGCCCGAGGATCGTGAGGCCGATGTAGTACGTCAACTCGCGCGGCTTGCGAAACGCCCCGGTGAAGACGATCCGCATGAGGTGGAGCGCGATCGCCGCGACGAAGACGTCGGCCGCCCAGTGGTGGGTCTGGCGCATGAGCAGGCCGGCCTTGACGTCGAGCGAGATGTGCACCGCCGACCGGTACGCCTGCGTCATGTGGGCGCCGTCGAGCGGCGCGTAGCTGCCGTGGTAGACCGTCTGCGCCGTGGACGGGTCGAAGAAGAGCGCCAGGTACGTCCCCGTGGCGACGAGGACGATGAAGCTGTAGAGCGCGATCTCGCCGAGCAGGAACGACCAGTGGTCGGGGAAGACGTAGCGCAGCGCCTTCAGCCCGAACGGGGCCGTGTGGGTGCGCTCGTCGAGCGTCCGCGCCGTCCGCTCGATCACGACGACGCCCTCCGGTCGCGCACACCCCACCACGACGGCCCCACCGGGCCGGAGAACGTGCCGGCAGCGCGCAGGTGGCCGCGGCGGTCGATCATGAGCGGGAGCTGGGGCAGCGGCCGTCCGGCCGGGCCGAACACGACCGTGCCGCCGGTCTCCGGGTCGAACGTGGAGTAGTGGCACGGGCACACCAGGCCGGGCGGTTCCTCCACCGGCGGGAAGAGCGGCGTGCGGTAGAGGGACACGGCGCAGCCGGCGTGCGTGCAGATCTTGGAGTAGGCCACGATCCCGCCGACCGCCCAGCCGCTGCGGCCCGCCGGCAGGTGCAGCTGGTCGGGCTCGAGCCGGACGAGCACGATCGGCGAGCCGATCTCCTCCGGGTTGGCGTGCTCGGGGAAGGCCGTAAAGAGCTCGGACGGCCTGATCGCCGCGGCCGCGATGGGGCGGCCGTGCTGATCCACCAGACGACGTCCGCGCCGCCACGGCGTGCGCGTGAAACGGGCCAGGTCGAACAGCGGGCCGAGAGATGCCGCCGGAACGAGCGCCGCGAGACCGACCGCGGCCGCCGCCGCGGCGGCCGACGCCCCCAGCAGGCGCCGCCGGCGCAGGCGGCTGCCGCTCTCGGCGACGACCTGCGCGACCTGTGCCGCCGCCTCGGGCTCGGGGTCGGCGTACTCGCCCTCGAGCTCCTCCGTCACCACCAGGTGCCGGCCCGCGACGATCAGCGCGGCGGCCAGGAACCCGAACGCGCCGCCGAGCGCGAGCCCGAGGTACTGGGTCTGGTCGGGGATCCGGTCGACCGCGTAGACGACGATGAACGCCACGGCGCTCGCCGCCGCCAGGCCGAGGAGCGCGACGACGACGAGCTCGGCCCGAGGCGCGGGCGGGCCGTCGGGGACGATACGCTGCTGCTCCTCCCCGTCGTCCTGCGGGTCAGGCCGGCGGGCGACCATCCACACGACGGCGAGCACAAGCCAGCGCCAGAGCCGCCTCACGCGAGCCTCCTTCCCACCGTCAGGCTGACCGCGACGAGCACGACGCCCGCGACGAACCAGGCCACGAGGCCCTCCGGCACGGGCCCGACGTGGCCGAGCGACCAGCCGCCGCGGTCGTACGGCGCGCGGGCGTAGCGGACGTAGGCGATGACCGAGTCGAGGTCGCGGTCGGAGAGCAGCGACCGCGAGAACCGCGGCATCAGGTTCGGGCCGATGCGCACCGCCTCTGCGATCTGGCGGGGCGAGTCGGCGGCGAGCGAGGGCGCGACCGAGTCAGGCACGTAGCCGCCCGCGGTCGCGATCTGGTGGCAGCCGGAGCAGTTCTGGGCGAAGAGCGAGAAGCCCGCGCTGATGCTGCCGGCAGCCGGGTCGGGATGCGGGATCGCCGGCCCCGGCGACAGCGAGGCGACGTAGGCGACGAGCGCGCGCAGGTCGCGTTTCGAGAACAGGACACGCGACCGCCGCGGCTGGTCGTACGGGCTCTGGAGCGGCATGTAGCCGGTGCTCAGATAGAAGTCGGCCGCCCGCGCGCCGACCCCGCGCAGCGACGGGCCGATCCCGGCCGTGTCCCCCACGCCGCTCGCGGGCCCGGGCGTGCGCTTGCCCTCGCCGTTCACCCCGTGGCACTGGGAGCAGCTCGCGGCGTAGAGCCCGGCGCCGCGCTGGAGCAGCGGGACGCGGCGCCCGCCGGCGTCGCTCGTGCCCCCGGCGGCGAGACCGTTCGCGGCCATGAGAAGGACGACGACCGCCACCGCCGCCAGGACGGCGCGCCGGCTCACGTGCGGCACCCCTCGAGCGCGAGCGCCCCCGCGGCCGTGAACACGATCAGGGTCACGAAGATCGCACCGACGACGATCCCGACGGTGGAGAGGAACCGCACTCGGCCCAGGGGATCGTCGATATCGCCTCGCCCCGTCGCGGCATAGAGCGCGATCGCCCCGGCCCACCCACCGGCCGCGACGAGCACGGCCGCCACGGCCACGGTCGCCTCCCAGGGGTGCAGGCCGATGCCCGCGGTGACGTCCCCGGCGCTGCAGGCCGCCTCGGTGTACCCGTAGCCGACGACAAGCTGGGCGGCCCACGCGAGCGGCGGCCCCAGCAGGGCGTACCACTGCAGCGCGGCGGTCAGGCGGGGGGCGCGGGCCAGGCTCACCATGACGGGGAGAGGACGGTCGCGGTCACGATCAGGCCGGCGACGCTCACGAAGTACCAGTAGAGCGCGACCGCGGAGACGGCGGTGCGCCGGTACGACGTCAACCCGCGCGAGAGCCGGGCGAGCAGCCACAGGTCGAGCACGAGTCCCACCGCAACGTGGACGTGGTGAACGGCGAGCAGGGTGAAGTAGATGGAGCCGTACGCGTCCAGCCGCGGCGAGAAGCGGGCGAGGTCGTCGGCGTAGAGGTGGATCTGCAGGCCCAGGTAGACGGCCTGGACGGCGAACGCGCAGGCGATGCCGGCCAGGGTCGCGCCGCGCTGCCCCCTGGCGGCCGCGCGGGCCGCGAACGCCATCGGCGCCGTCGCCGCCACCAGCACCAGCGCGAGCACGAGCGGGGCCGTGACGCTGGGAGCGGCGACGCCGTGCGGGGGCCACGTCCGCGCCTGGAAGCGCAGGTAGACGTAGGTCGCGAGCAGCGTGCCGAAGAGGGCCGACTCGGTGGCGACCAGGATCAGCATCCCGTACCAGCCGTTGGGGCGAGCGGCAGGCCGCACGGCCGTGGTCATGCCGCCTCCGGCTCGCCCGAGTGCCAGGCCGCGAGGACGGCGGCCGCCAGGACGAGCGTCCCTGCGGCCATCACCAGGTGGTTCGAGAGCACGAACGCGAAGCCGAGCGTGGCGAGCGCCCCGAGCGTGATCGGCCAGGGCGACTCCGACGGCATGTCCAGGATCTCGTCCAGGCGGCCGTCCACGGGCGTCGTCGACACCGTCCGGTGCCCGCCCTCCAGCACGAGCTCCCCTCGCTCCAGCCTGCGCGCGTCCGCCTCGCGGTCGGGCGCGTCCCAGCTCGGGTAGGCGCTCGTCACCTGCGGGATGACGGCGAAGTTGTACGCCGGCGGCGGCGAGGTCGTCGTCCACTCCAGGGTGCCGCCGCCGAACGGGTCTGGCCCGGCCGCCGGGCCACGGAACCCGCTCACGACCAGGTTCACGGCCAGCAGAACGAGACCGCCGGCCAGGAAGAAGGCGCCAAGGGTGGAGACGAGGTTCTCGGGCCCCCATCCCAGCGCGCTCGGATACGTCCACACCCGCCGCGGCATCCCCAGGAGGCCGGAGATGTGCATCGGGAAGAAGGTGACGTTCGTCCCGACGAAGACGAGCCAGAACGTCGCCTGGCCGAGCC
Organism: uncultured Actinomycetes bacterium; assembly: GCA_963731515.1. Lineage (GTDB taxonomy): Bacteria > Actinomycetota > Thermoleophilia > Gaiellales > JAICJC01 > JAICJC01. Next base: position 121,818 of record CAVSVU010000014.1, read on the forward strand.
GCTCGTCGTACATCCGCCCGGTGACCTTCGGGAACCAGTAGTACAGGCCGCCCAGCAGCGGGAAGACAGCCGCGCCCCAGATCACGTAGTGGAAGTGGGCGACGACGTAGTACGTGTCGGTGACCTGCTGGTCGAACGGCACGGCGGCCAGGGTGATGCCGGACAGGCCGCCGAACACGAAGAACACGATGAAGCCGACGATGAACAGCAGCGGCGTGCGGTACTCGGGCCGGCCGGTGACCATCGTCATGCACCAGGCGAAGATCTGGATCCCGCTCGGGATGACGATGATCAGGCTCGCCGCCGCGAAGAAGATCATCGTGATCTCGGGCAGCCCGGTCGCGAACATGTGGTGCACCCAGACGCCGAACCCGATGAAGGCGACCAGCAGCTCGGCCAGCGCGACCAGCGGGAACGCCGCCATCCGCCGGCGGGTGAACGTGGGGATGATCGACGTCGCGATCCCGAACGCGGGCAGCACGATGATGTAGACCTCGGGGTGCCCGAAGATCCAGAACAGGTCCTGCCACAGGAGCGGATCGCCGCCGCGGCCCACATCGAAGAAGTGCAGCCCGAACTTGCGGTCGAGCTCGAGGAATATCAGGTCGGCCGTCAGCGCCGGCAGGGCGAAGACGAGCGAGAACGACGTCGCCAGGATCGCGAAGCAGAAGAGCGGGATGCGGTTCAGCGACATCCCCGGCGCCCGCAGGCGCGCGATCGTCACGAGGAAGTTCGCCGCCGCCAGCGTCGACGAGATCCCGTTCAGGATCAGGCCAAGCGCGTAGTAGTCCACCCCCGGGCCGGGGCTGTACTTGCGCGACGCCAGCGGCACGTAGTCGAACCAGCCGGCGTCGGGGGCGTGGCCGAGGGCGAGCCCCGAGTAGAGCAGCACGCCCGAGCCGAGGAAGAGCCAGAAGCTGAGCGCGTTCATGCGCGGGAAGGCCATGTCGCGCGCGCCGATCATGAGCGGCACCAGGTAGTTGCCGAACGCCCCGATCGAGAGCGGGATCACGAACAGGAAGATCATCGTGATGCCGTGCATGGTCATCAGCTGGTCGTAGGTACCGGGGCCGACGACACGCCGCTCGGGCTCAGCCAGCTGCGTCCGCATCACGAGCGCCTCGGCGCCGCCCGCGGCGAAGAACGCGAGCGAGGTCACCAGATAGAGGATCCCGATCCGCTTGTGGTCGGTGGTCGTGAGCCAGCCCGTCAGGCCCGGGCGCTCCTGCCAGATCCGGTCGAGGCGCTCGACCCGAGCGCGGGCGGCGGCGGTCCCGACCGCCATCAGCGCAGGGCCTCCAGATAGGCGACGAGCGCGTGCCGCTCGGAGGCGGGCAGCGACGCGAACCCGGGCATGCGGCTTCCCGGCTTGACCCGCTGCGGGTTGCTGATCCAGTCGAACAGCATCCGGGGCGTGTTCGGGATCGTGAGCGCCGCCAGCGTCCGGCGGCTGCCGAGATGGGTCAGGTCGGGGCCGACGCGGCCGGACGCGGCCGTGCCGCGGATCGTGTGGCAGTCCTCGCACCCGGCGGTCATGAAGACGCGCCGGCCGAGGATCGCCTGCGGGCCGGCCGGCGGTGCGGCGGGCCGGGCCTGCGCGGCCAGCCAGGCGCGGAACTCGGCCGGCGGCTGCACGATCACGTCGAACGCCATCTCGGCGTGGCCGACGCCGCAGAACTCCGAGCACTGGCCGCGATAGACGCCGGGATCCGGCGCGTCGAGCTCGATCCGGTTGACGCGGCCCGGGATCATGTCGATCTTGCGGTTCAGGCGCGGCACCCAGAAGCTGTGGATCACGTCCGCAGTCGTGGCGCGGACGTCGACGGGCGTGCCGGCCGGGATATGGATCTCGTTCGCCGTGACGACGGCCGTCCCCGGATAGCGCACCTCCCAGAACCACTGATGTCCGACCACGTCGACCGTGAGCCGGGTAGGGCCGGGCGGCGCCGACGTCGCCGGCATCACGTGAATGACGAACCCGAACAGGATCGCAAGCAGCACGATCGGCGCCGCCAGCCCACCGCCGATGATGACCATGTACGGGCCGCGGTCGTCGTGCGAGACGTCTTCCGCCCGCCGCCGGCGCACGAAGGCGAGCACGAGCAGCGCCAGGACGGCGCCGAAGACGACCATACCGCCGGCGAACATCGCCCACCACAGCGTGTCGATCTCGCGGGCCGGCTCCGTGGCGGGGTTCGTGACCGCCTGGTCGGAGTTACATCCGGTGGCGAGGAATGCCGGTAGCCCTAGCGCCACCAAGCGCGGCCACCTGCCGAAGTGGAGCGCGCCTCGAATCACTTCGCACCGTCATACCCCGCGGCCGGGCGTCGCTACTCACGGTGTGCATAACCGGTGCCAGGCACCGGTTATGCACGCTCAGACGCCGGAGGGGCACGGCTCGAAGACCGTGCCGTCGAGCTCGTCGGTCATGCGCAGCGCCGAGAACCCGTTGGCGGGCGCGTAGACGGCATGGCAGAACGCGGAGAACGCGTGCCTGCCCGTGCAGGCCTGCCCGGGGGCGCAGACGAGGCCGTCCTCGCGGTACTCGTCCTCCCCCACCCACTTGCCCCGGCTGGTGAAGGCATCCCAGCCGCACGGCCGCGGCCCGGCGAGGCCGGTGCACGTGATGCCGTAGGCGCTCGTCCCGGCCAGCCCGGCCGAGAAGCACGGCCCGAAGGCGTAGCACTCCTCGACGACCGCGCCGTCGGTGTAGCGGCGGCCCCACCAGGCCAGCAGCGGGGAGTTCTTCCACAGCACCGCCATGCCGGCCCGGTGGACGGCGTTGTCGGTGAACGCGAGGAAGTTCTGCCAGTCGCCCGGCGTGAGCTGGAAGCCGGTCGTCGACGGCGGGTCGTAGCTGTCGATGTCGTCCAGCTCGACCGCGTCGAAGCCCTTCTGCGCGCACATGCGGATGCGCGCCTCGATCAGCGGCTCCAGCTCGCGCAGCTGGCGCACGTCGACCCAGCGCTCCTGGGGGAAGCCGAAGTAGACGTTTCCGAGCGTCCGCGCCGGGAACCGTCCCTTGCCGGGCGTGGCGTCGGGCCGGTAGTCCTCCCAGGCCAGGTCGAGGTAGCAGAACGCCCGCGGATGCGGCAGCGTGGCCGCCTGCCAGGTCGTGTGGAGCGCGCGCAGCTCGGCGGCCGTCGTCAGGAAGCCGTCGACGTCGTAGATGTCCACCGCCCGCCGGCCGGTGCGCTCGAGCGGCGCGACCCGCCCGATCTGCCAGTCCCACCGCATGGGATGGCCGGTCGAGTCGAGGTGCGGCGGGCGCCAGCAGCCGTGGCACGACTGGGGCGGGGGCAGCGCCGTCACCCGCCACCGGAACGACCGCGTCGTCGTGCCGGCGCCGTTCGAGACGCGCACCTGCACGCGGTGGGCGCCGTGGCCGAGCAGGCCCGTGTCGACGACACGGCTGGAGGGCACCGCCGCCCATGATCGGTCGTCGATGCGGAACCTGAGGGCCGGGACGCCGTCGGCCGGGTTGAAGTGCGGCGCGGAGACCTGGAAGCGCTCGCTGTCCGACCCGGTGCGCCGGTCGGGCAGGCCGTTCACGAACGCCGTGACCGGCGCCCTGCCGGCCGGGTACGGCGCGACCGGGCGCAGAGCCGTCGACGTCCGCGAGGTGCGCAGCACGTGGAACGTGAACGTGGCCGGGTCGGTCTCCACCGTCTCGGCGGCGGTCTCGGTCACCCGCAGGTAGCGGCCGACGTCCGCGTGGCCGGCGACGTAGCGGCGGGCGGCGAACGGGGTGGCGCTCGTGTCGGCCGCGGGCGTGCACGGGCCGGACGGCGAGACGCACGCCTCCCACGTGGTCGCGACCGCGAAGCTCAGGAGGCGGTCGCCGCTGGGCAGCCGCCCCGGCCGCCAGCGCAGGCCGCGGGCGGCGACGGTGCCGCCGTCGCGCAGGCTGCCGCCGATCCGCAGCGCGCCGTGCGCGGCCGGCGGCGGGATCTGAGCCGCTGCGGCCCGGGCCGCACCGCCGGCGAGGGCGACCGCGGCGAGCGCGACGGCTGCGAGTGCCGCGCGCCTCACCGGATCCCCTCCGGGAGCGCCTCGCCGTGGGCGGCGATCATGTCGTCGACGAGGGCGACGATCCGCTCGGGCGAGAGCGTCCCCGCCGCGTTGGGATCGAGCAGGGCGGCGTGCTCGACGTGGTCACGGCGCCCCTCGAGGGCCGCGCGCACGGTCAGCTCGCACACGTTCAGGAACGTGCGGTTGAGCGCCGCCAGCTGGGGCGGGAGCAGGCCGACCGCGGTCGGCTGGACGCCGTTCCCGTCGACGAGGCACGGCACCTCCACGCAGGCGCCGCGGGGCAGATTCTCGATCAGCCCGTCGTTGGCCACGTTGCCGTAGATCACGCGCGGCTCGCCGGTGACCATCGAGTGCACGATCAGGGACGCGTACTCGAGGCTGCGCTCCAGCTCGAACGTGCCGCCGGTCGCCAGCTGCCGCCGCTCCTCCTCGTAGAGGCGCAGGTTCTCCTCGCTGCGGCGGACGTACTCGTCGACGGGCACGCGGAACTCGTCGATCATGGCGTCGTCGCGCAGGAACCAGGGCAGGTACTCCGACGAGTGCTCGCTCGACTCGGTCGGGAAGTAGCCGAAGCGGCGGTAGATCTCGACCCGAACCCGCCGCCGCAGCTCACCGTCGCGGTCGATCGCCGCGTCGAGCAGCGGATAGAGATCCTCGCCGTCGCGGCGGAAGCCCAGTATCCAGGCCTGGTGGTTCACCCCGGCGCCGAGGTAGTCGACCTCCTCGTAGGGCACTCCGACGAGCTCGGCCAGGCCGCGGGTCGTCCACTGGACGGAGTGGCACAGGCCGACGATCCGCTGGATGGGCGATCCGGCGTAGGTGGCCCAGCACAGCATCGCCATCGGGTTCGTGTAGTTGAGGAGCCATGCGTCCGGGCACAGCTCGGCCATGTCGGCGGCGATGTCGAGCATCACCGGGATCGTGCGCAGCGCCCGGAAGATGCCGCCGACGCCGAGCGTGTCGCCGATCGTCTGCCGCAGTCCGTGCCGCATCGGCACCTCGAAGTCGATCAGGGTGGCGGCGTGGCCGCCGACCTGGATCATGTTCACGACGAAGTCGCAGCCGGCGAGCGCCGCGCGCCGGTCGAGGTGGGCCTCGAACGTCGCCTCGGCGCCGAGCTCCGAGCTCGTCCACCGCGCCATCGCCTCGGCGGTCGCGAGCCGCTCGGCGTCGATGTCGTGGAGGGCGATCGTGGCGCCGGCAAGCTCCGGGAAGGTCAGCAGGTCGCCGAGCAGGTTGCGCGTGAACTCGACGCTCCCGGCGCCGACGAATGCGATGCGGGTCATGAGCGAAAGTGTTTCATATCTGATAGAAACGATCAAGAGTGTTCACCACCGCCGAACGCCGCGCGCTCGATCAGCTCTCCACGGCGGGCGGGCACCTCGCCGTCGTCGCCGCGGATCAGCGGACGAAGCTGCGGGCCGCGCGTGAGGGCGCCGGGCTTCCCTCCGACGACGCGACGCTCCTCGACGTGAAGCTCGATCTCGTCCGCGCGCTGGCGCCACACGCGCCCGCGATGCTGCTCGACCCCGAGATCGCGCTGCCCGGCGCGATCGACGCCGGCGCCCTCCCCGCCCGCACCGGCCTGATCGTCTCGCTCGAGCGCAGCGGCGCGATCCGCACCGCGGACGGTCTGCGGCGGGCGGAGCTCCTGCCGGATGTCGGCGCGGCCGGGGTGCGCCGCCTCGGCGGCACCGCGGCGAAGCTGCTCGTGCGCCTGCGGGCCGACCGCGAGGGCGCCGAGGGCGAGAACGGCGGCGTCATCCGCGCGGCCGTCGCGGACTGCGCCGCGCACGACCTCCTGCTCGTGGTCGAGACGCTCGTCTACCGGCTCGACGACGAGGACGAGAGCGCCTTCCGGGCCGCGCGGGCCGGGCTGATCCGGGGCGCGGCCGAGCTGGCCGAGACGTGCGGCGCCCGCCACCTCAAGCTCGAGTACCCGGGCGACCGGGCGGCGTGCGAGGCGGTGACCGCCGCGCTCGGCGTCCCGTGGGCGCTGCTCTCGGCGGGCGTCGACCACGACACGTTCGTCGGCCAGCTGCGCGAGGCCCTCGCCGGCGGCGCGTCCGGGTTCATCGCCGGCCGCTCGATCTGGAAGGAGTCGGTCGTCATGGACGCCGGGGCGCGGCGCGCGTTCCTCGCCGGAGAGGCCCGGCGGCGGCTCTCGGAGCTGCTCGCCCTCGTACAGTAGGCGGCGATGGCGTTCGACCTGCTCGTGGTGGGCGACTGCAACCCCGACCTGCTCCTGGTCGGGGGCGACGTCGAGCCGGAGTTCGGCCAGCGCGAGAAGCTGGTCGAGACCGCGCAGCTCGTGGTGGGCGGGTCGGCGGCGATCGCGGCGTGCGGCGCGGCGAGGCTGGGCCTCGACACGGCGTTCGTCGGGTCGGTCGGGCGCGACCTGCTGGGCACGTTCATGCTGGACGCGCTCGCCGACCGGGGCGTGGACGTGTCGGGGTGCGTCGTCGACGCGGCCGATCCCGACCGGCGTCACCGTCGCGATGGTGCGTGGCGACGACCGCGCCATCCTGACCGCTCCGGGGGCCATCCCCGCGCTCACCGCGGACGCCATCGGCCGCGACCTGCTGCGCGCCTGCCGCCACCTGCACGTCGCCTCGTTCCACCTGCTGGACGGGCTGCGGCCGGGCCTCGAGGGACTGGTCGCCGAGGCCCACGAGGCGGGCGTCTCGGTCTCGCTCGATCCCCAGGGCGACCCCGGCGGCGGCGACACGGCGCTCCTGACCAGGCTGGCGGCGGCGGTCGACGTGCTGTTCGTGAACGAGCGCGAGGACGCCGCCCTCGACTCGACCGGATGCCCGCTCGTCGTGGTGAAGCGGGGCGCGCGGGGCGCGCTCGCCCGCACGCCGGAAACGGAGATCGAGGCGGCCGCGCCGGGCGTGGCGGCGGTGGACGCGACCGGCGCCGGCGACAGCTTCGACGCCGGCTTCCTGGCCGCCCGCCTCGGCGGGACGCCTCTGCCCGGGGCGCTCGCCCTGGCCTGCGCCTGCGGAGCGCTCTCGACGCGCGCGCTCGGCGGCACCGCCGCCCAGCCGACGCTCGCGGAGGCCCGGGAGGCGCTCGCGTGATCCTGTGCGTCGCCGCCAACCCGTCGATCGACCGCCTCTTCGCCGTCGACCGGCTCGTGCCCGGCGCGATCCACCGCCCGGCGGCGCTCGTCCAGGTCGCGGGCGGCAAGGGGCTGAACGTCGCCCGGGCGGCCGCCCAGCTCGGCGGCAAGGTGCGGGCCGCCGCGCTCCTGGGCGGGCACGCCGGTCGCTGGATCGCGGAGCAGCTCGGCGAGGAGGGCATCGAGCTGCACGCGGCATGGGCGCAGGCGGAGACGCGCTCGTCGCTCTCCGTCGCGGGCGCGGCCGAGGGTCTGACGGAGTTCTACGAGCACGGCCTGCCCGTGTCCGCGGACGAGTGGGCGACATTCGCCGCCATGGTCGCCGGACTGGCGGTGGAGGCGGACTGGATGACGATCTCCGGATCGCTGCCGCCGGGCGCGCCTGACGACGGCTACGTCGGCCTCGTCCCGCTCGCCCGGACGGCGCTCGACAGCCGCGCCGCCGGGATCGAGGCCCGGCCCGCCGTCGTCAAGCTCAACGAGGCCGAGGCGGGCGTCGGCGCGGACGGCGCCGTCGCCGCGGCCCGGGCGCTGCACGACCGGTCGGGCGGCGCGGCGATCGTCACCCGCGGGCGCGCCGGGGCCGTGCTCGTCACGCCCGCCGGCGAGGCGCTCGCCGGCCGGCTCGACGCCGACGGCGACTACCCGGTCGGAAGCGGCGACGCCTTCCTGGCCGGCCTGGTGGTCGCGCTCGACCGCGGCGCCGGCTGGCCGGACGCCCTGCGCGCGGCGCTCGGCGCCGGGGCGGCCAACGCCGCCCTGCCCGGCGCCGGCCGGCTCGACCGCGCCCACGCGGAGCGGCTCGCCGTGCAGGCGACGATCACCCCTGAATAAAAGGGGTCTGACCCCGTTTATTCAGCCGGGGGCGCGAAGCTCGGTCTTGCGGTCGAAGAGGTGCAGGTCGGCCGGGTCGATCGCGAGGGGGACACGGTCGCCGGGGCTGACGTGGGCGTTCCCGGGGAGGCGGGCGACCACGGCCTCCCCGCCGGCGCGGCCGTGGACGAACACGTCGCTCCCGAGCGGCTCCACCACCTCGGCGACGAGCTCGAGCACGATGCCGCCGGCAACGTCGGCGGCGCGCTGCATCGCCTCGGGGCGCACTCCGGCCGTCACGTCCGCACCCCGCCCGACGACCGGGCCGGGCAGGATGTTCATCGCGGGGCTGCCGACGAAGCGGGCCACGAACAGGTTGCACGGCGTGCGGTAGATCTCGTCGGGCGTGCCCACCTGCTGCAGCCGGCCGCGGTCCATGACCGCGATGCGGTCGCCGAGCGTCATCGCCTCGATCTGGTCGTGCGTGACGTAGACCATCGTCGTGCCGAGGCGCGCGTGCAGCCGCTTCAGCTCGGCCCGGAGCTCGGTGCGGAGCTTGGCGTCGAGGTTCGACAGCGGCTCGTCGAGCAGGAACGCGACCGGCTCGCGGATCAGCGCCCGCCCCATCGCGACCCGCTGGCGCTGGCCGCCGGAGAGCTGGCCGGGCTTGCGGCGCAGCAGATCGCCCAGCTCGAGCATGTCCGCCATCGCCCCCACCCGGCGGCCGATCTCGTCCTTCCCCATCCGCCGCCGCTGGAGCGGGAACGCGAGATTCTGGCGCACCGACATGTGCGGGTACAGCGCGTAGCTCTGGAACACCATCGCGATGTCGCGGGCGCCCGGCGAGAGCCCGTCCACGTCGCGCTCGCCGATCATGATCGTGCCCGACGTCGGGTGCTCGAGGCCCGCGATCATGCGCAGCGCCGTCGACTTGCCGCAGCCGGACGGCCCGACGAGCACCATCAGCTCGCCGTCGCCCACCTCCAGGTCGAGGGCGTCGACGGCGGTCGTCCCGCCCGGGAACGCCTTCGTCACCGCCTGGAACGCGACCTGGGCCATCAGCTACCGAATCCCCGTGGTGGCGAGCGAGCGCACGAACCAGCGCTGCGCGACGATGAACACGATCAGCATCGGCGCGAGCGCCATGACGTTCCCGGCCATGAGCAGGTTCCACTTCGTGACGTGCGCCCCCTGGAACGACGCGAGACCCAGCTGCACCGTGCTCTGGTCCGTCGAGGTGATCACGATCAGCGGCCACAGGAAGTCGTTCCACGTCCACAGGAACGTGATGATCCCGAGCGTCGCGAGCGCCGGCAGCGAGAGCGGCAGCACGATCCGGAAGAGCACGCCGAGCCGGGTGCAGCCGTCGATCCGGGCCGCCTCCTCGAGGTCGATCGGGAGCGTGCGGAAGAACTGGCGCAGCAGGAAGATGCCGAACGGCGTGACCAGGTTCGGAACGATCAGGCCGCCCAGCGAGTCGACCAGGCCCAGGTGCTGCACGATCAGGAAGGTCGGGATCATGATCACCTGGAACGGCACCATCAGCGTCGCCAGAAGCGCCACGAAGAGCGTCTCGCGGCCGAGGAACCGCAGCCGGGCGAACGCGTATCCGGCCAGGCTGCAGAACAGCAGGTTGCTCGCGACGGCCGTGCCGGTCACGATCAGGCTGTTCACGAAGAACCGCCCGAACGGCGCCTGGTTCCAGGCCTCGCGGTAGTTGCTCCAGTGGATCCCGGACGGGATCAGCGTCGGCGGGAAGTGGCGGGTCTGGTCGAGCGTCTCGACCGACGTCACGAGCATCCACACCAGCGGCAGGAGCATCACCGCCGAGATGGGGATGAGGGCCAGGTGGCGAGGGCTGAACGGGAGCCTGACCCTCATGACGAGTAGTGCACCCGCCGGTTCCCCACCCACAGCTGGATCACCGAGAAGACGAGCGTGATCAGGAAGAGCACGAGCGCGATCGCGGCCGCGTATCCGGCGTGGAAGAGCTCGAACGCCTCGTTGTAGAGCTCGTAGACGAGCACCGTCGTCGCCTGCAGCGGCCCGCCGCGGGTGGTGACGTAGATCTCGTCGAACACCTGCAGGGCGTTGATGGTCGACCAGACGATCAGGAACAGCGTCGCCGGCGAGAGCAGCGGCAGGACGACGTGACGGAACGTGGCCCAGCGGCCGGCGCCGTCGAGCGCGGCCGCCTCGAGCACGTCCGCCGGGATGCCCTGGAGGGCCGCCAGGTAGATGATCACGTCGAAGCCGAGCCAGCCCCAGACGGTCATGGCGACGATCGCGTAGAGCGCCTGGTCGGGATCCTGGAAGAACCCGTACGGCCCCAGGCCGACCTTGCCCAGCAGGTAGTTGGCGATCCCGTAGGTCGGGTCGAGCAGCCAGTTGAAGATGATGCCCGTCGCCACGGTCGAGGTCGCGACCGGGACGAACACCGCCGTGCGGTAGAAGCGCGAGAAGCGAATCTCGGCGTGCAGGAGGAGCGCGACCGCGAGCGCGCCGCCGACCGAGATCGGGACGAACAGGACCGTGTAGACGATGGTGCGGTGGACGGACGCCCGGAACACCGGGTCGTGCACGAGCTCGCGGTAGTTCGAGAGGCCGGCCCAGGTCGGCGCCGTCAGCAGGTCGTTGTGCTGCAGCGAGAGCAGCACCACCCAGCCGATCGGGACGATCCCGAAGACGACGATCAGGACGGTCGCCGGCAGGACGAACAGCCAGCCGGCGACCTGCTCGGACCCGAGGATGCGGCGGCCGGGCCTCACCCTCCCTGCGCCAGCACCTGGTTCACCTGGTCAGCGGCCTTGGCGAGGGCCTGCTGCGGCTGCGCCTTGCCGAGCAACACGGCCTGGATCGCCTGCCCCATCGCCTGCGAGATCTCGTTGTAGTCCACCAGCACCGGCCGCGCCTTGACGGCGTTCTGCAGGTTCTGGACGAACGTCGCGATGCCCTTGTACTTCTTCACGTACTCCTGGTAGGCGGGCAGCTTCACCTGCGAGGCACGGATCGGCAGGTCACCGGTGGAGAGCGACCATTGCATCGCCTGCGTCGGCGAGGTGAACCACTTCAGGAACGTCCAGGCCGCCTTCGTGCGGGCGTCGCCGTTGTCGAGCATGACCCACTGGTCGGGCCCGGAGATGGTCTGGTGGTTCTGGTCGCCGGGCAGGATCTGCACGCCGTAGTCGACGTCCGGGAACGACGAGAGGTCCCACGGCCCGGTGAAGAGCATGGCGATCTTGCCGGAGTTGAAGAGGTTCGTGTAGTTGTCGTTGCCGCTGTCGAGGTAGACCGAGTGGTCGACGGTGGCCATCTGCTGGAGCAGCGTCGCCGCCTTGACGCCGGCCGGCGAGTCGAACGCGGCGTGCTTGTCGTCGGGCGTGAGGATGTCTCCCCCGGCCTGCCACAGGAGGGCGTCGAAGCGCCAGACGGTGTCCTCGCTCGCGTCGTTGACGTACGCCCACCCGAACTGCTTCGCGGACGGGTCCGTCAGCCGCTTGGCGGCGGCGCGGAAGTCGTCCCACGTCCAGTTGGCGGTCGGGAACGGGACGCCGGCCTGGCGGAAGAGCTTCTTGTTGTAGACGAGCGCCAGGTTGTCGACCAGCGCGGGGACGCCGATGATCTTGTTCCCCACGGTCACGGCCTGCCGCTCGGCCGGCCAGAAGTCGCTCCAGTCGATGGACGGGTCGGACTTGATCAGCGGCGCCAGGTCGACGGCGTGTGGCGTGCGGGCGACGTTCGCGGCCCACGAGCCGTACAGGTAGACGATGTCGGGGTAGCTCCCGCCGCGGATCGCCGTCAGCACCTTGTTGAGCGCGTAGTCGGAGTTGCCGTAGTTCTGGACGGTGATGTGGATCTTGGGATGGGTCGCGTTGAAGCGCGCCGGCGGCGGCGGTCATCGCCTTCCCCTCCGTGTCGACGTAGCCGTGCCAGAGGACGATGTTGACCCGCCCGCCGCTCGATCCCGAGCCGCCGCCGCAGCTCGCCGCCAGGAAGACGGCCGCGACGAGCGCGGTCACCAGGAATAGCCGACGTCTCATGTGAGCACCACCGATCGTGTCAGGTTGCGGGGGGTGTCGGGATCCAGGCCGCGGGCGACGGCGAGGTCGACCGCGAGCCGCTGGCACAGCACCAGCGTCGCGAGCGGCTGCGGACCGGCGTCGAGAAGGATGGCGCCGGTCGCGCGGATGTCGCCCGCGAGGGCGGCGTCGAGCGGATCGAAGGCGACGACGAGCGTGCGCGCGTCGGCCGTCGCGATCGGGCCGTGCCGGTACTCCATCGCGGGGTAGGACTCGGTCCACGCCCGGCCGGCCTCGCGCAGCTTGAGCGCCGCCTCGGCGGCCAGCCCGACGGTCCAGCCGGAGCCGAGGAAGTGGAAGCGGTCGAACGCGGCCGGGTCGACCGGGAGCGGGCCCGCGAGCACGGTTTCGGCTGCGTCCGCCGCCGGCCCGGAGTCGATCCCGAGATGTGCGCGCAGGTAGACGAGGGCCGTCGTCGCAAAGCGCGTCTGGACAACCGACCGCTCGTCCGCGAACGCGAGCACCACGGCGGCACCGACCGCCTCGGCGAGCGGGCTGTCGGCGACGGCCGTGAGCGCGACGGTCGGGGTGTCCGCCGGCAGGCGCTCCAGCGCCGTGAGCACCTCCGTCGTCGTCCCCGACCGCGAGAGCGCGAGCACCGCGTCGTACGGGCGCGAGCCGGGCACCTCCGACGCGGCGAACGCGTCCGTCTCGCCGCACCCGGCGTCCTCTCGCGAGCGTGCATACGCCTGGGCGACGTAGAGCGACGTGCCGCAGCCGATCACGGCCAACCGCAGGCCGCGCGCGGGGAGCGCCGGATCGGGATCGAGCGCCGACGCGTGCCGCCACAGCGTCGGCTGGCTGGTCAGCTCGTGCACGATTGCGCTCATATCGCGCGACTTTACGCCAGAAACGCGCAGAATTCAACAGAAGACGGGCGCGGACGCCGGGTAGGATGCGCCCCGATGCGCCAGTCGGACCGGTTCAACCACATCATCACGCAGCTCTCCACCCAGGGGTCGGTCGGCGTCGGCGACCTCGTCGACGCGATGGGCGTCTCGGCGGCCACGATCCGGCGCGATCTCGCCCTCCTCGAGGGGCAGCGGCTGCTGGCGCGGACGCACGGCGGCGCCGTCGCCCACGGCGTGCTCTACGAGCTGCCGCTGCGCTACCGCAGCGCCGACCGCCAGGAGCAGAAGTCGCGCATCGCCCGCACCGCGGCGGCCCGTGTGGCCGAGGGCGCGGCGGTCGGGATGACGGGCGGCACGACGACGACCGAGGTCGCCCGGGCGCTCACCGACCGGCGCCGGCTGACCGTCGTCACGAACTCGCTCAGCATCGCCTCCGAGCTGGCGGTGCGGCCGAACCTGAAGCTCGTCGTCACCGGCGGCGTGGCCCGGCCGGAGTCCTACGAGCTGGTCGGCCCGCTGGCCGAGGGAGCGCTCGCGACGCTCAACCTCGACCTCGTGCTGGTCGGCGTGGACGGCATCTCGGTCGACGAGGGCTTCACCACCCACCACGAGGTCGAGGCGCACACCAACCACGCCCTGATCGACCGCGCCCGCCGGGTCGTCGTGGTCGCGGACAGCTCCAAGCTGGGCCAGGTCGCGTTCGCCCGCATCTGCGGGCTCGGCGACGTCGACGAGCTGATCACCGACAGCGACGCGGCGCCGGCCGAGGTCGAGGCGGTGCGCGGGGCCGGGCTCGAGGTCACGCTGGTCTGACGCGGTCGGCCGAGCTCGGGTCGCCGTCGGTCAACGCGTCCTCGAGCGCCTCGAGCCGTTCCAGCGCCGCCCGGTCGAGGTACCCGAGCGCGTGCCTGCGGCGGGCGTCGACCTCGATGCGCGGATCGGGAAGCGCCGCCGGCGCCCGCCGTGCGCCCGGCGCCCAGGGCCGCTTCGGGGGCAGCGCCGTGAGCCCGCCCGGGCGCGCCGGCGTGCGCGGCCGATCCGCCGCCCCGGCCGGCTCCACCGTCGCACCGGTGCCCTTCGTCCATGTCCGCAGCTGCCACCGCTTCGCCATGGGGCAATTGTATGGGCCCGATCGCGCGGGATCAGTCCAGATAGCGCACGAACTCGGCGGCCGGCAGCCGCTCGGGCGGCTGCGCGTCGCGCGCCGGCGGCCCCAGGTGGAGCAGGCCCAGCACCCGCTCGTCGGCGGGCACGCCGACGGCCGCGAGGCCGGCCTCGGTGCGGAGCACGGCGGGCGTTCGCCAGTAGCCGGCCAGCCCGCGGACGTGGGCGGCGGTCAGCACGATGAAGCACGCGCACGCCGCCGCGCACAGATCCTCCTGGTCGGCGACCGGATCCGCCTGGCGGACGGCGGACGCCACGATCAGCGTCGGCGCCCGCTCGAGCTTGACGCCGCCGTCGTCGGTGGCCGCCTTCAGCCGCGCGAGCGCCCGCGGCCCGACCACGCGGAACCGCCACGGCTGGGTCAGGTGGTGGTTGGGTGCCCACCGGGCCAGCTCGAACAGCTCGTCCAGCGTCTCCCGCGGCACCGGCTCGCGGCCGAACACCTTGTGGGTGCGGCGGGAGTGGACGGCGGCGTCGAACGGCCGGTCGGCGCTCACTCGAGCGCGCCCATGACGCGTTCGATCGACCACGCCGTCGGCGCCGAGCGCGAGCGCCCTGACCTTGCCCACGCCGAACCACTCGTCACCCGGCTGGAGCGGCACGAACACCCCGGAATCGGACGCGTCGGCCTCCGCTGCGAACATCGCCTCGGCACGTTCACCGCCGTCGAGCTCGACCATCGCCAGATCGAGGCCCCATCCCTCCCGCAGGTATCGCCCCGCGCCTTGCTGCGGCGACTCGGCCAGCCGGCACACCCCCGCCGGCAGCGACCAGGTCCGCCCCACCCTCCGCAGGAGCACCTCGGCACCCTCAGGCGCCGCGCGAGACACGACGATCTTGAAGGCGGTGCGCCTGACCGGGGCGAGCTCCAGCTGCTCCGCGCGAAGGAGTTGCCTGCCCGAGCCCATCACGGGATCGTATCCGGGCCGCGGCCGGTTGACGGGCCACGGCCGGGCGGCGTAGGCTGATCGGCGACGTAGGGTGCGGCCTCGGGTCGTGAAGGGCAGGACGTGGCTGTGACAGGAGCATCCGATGACGATCGACTTTGACCCCGGCTACGGCGACGAGCCCTGGGCCGGTCTGTGCCGGAGCTATCCGGACGAGAGCGTCTACCCCGCCGCCGACTTCCGGGTCGAGTGGGGGCCGCTGTTCCACCGCGGCCGCCTCGACGGCACCGCCCGCGTGCTCCTGATCGGCCAGGACCCGGCCCAGCACGAGGCGATCACCCGCCGGATCCTGGTCGGCGAGGCCGGGCAGCGCACCCAGGGCTTCCTGGCCAAGCTCGGGATCACCCGCAGCTACGTCATGGTCAACACCTACCTCTACAGCATCTACGGCCAGGGCGCGGCCAACAAGCACATCAGCGACCAGCCGATCGCCGACTACCGCGATGCATGGCTGAACGCGCTCGTCAGCGGCAATCAGCTCGAGGCGATCGTCACCCTGGGATCCCTGGCCGACACGGCCTACCACCAGTGGCTCCCGCACGCGCCGGCAGGCGCCTCCACGATCGCCTACCGGCACATCACGCACCCGACGGCGCCCAACTCCGGCGCCGCGGCCGGCGGGGACTACGCCACGCTCGTCCGGGAGATGCTCGCCAACTGGAACGCCGCACTCCAGGCGCTCCACCCCCGGATCCACCATCCCGACGTGCAGACGCCCCTGCACCTCTACGGCACCGCGTTCCAGTCCGGCGACGACGTCGAGATCCCGGCGGGCGACCTCCCCGCCGGCCTCCCGGAATGGATGCGCAGCCTGGAGGACTGGGCCGACCGCTCGGGTGGGAACAGCGAGGCCAAGCGCGCCACGATCGTCGTCACGGTGCCCACCGACGCACGCCCCTGGCACGTGTGACCCGTCGGGTTGCGCTGCTCTAGTTTCTGTTCCGCGTGGGCGGCGCCTCCGGCATCCGCGGCTGCTCGGGTGCAGCGCTCGCCGCCACCGGCGCCGGAGTGTCCATGCGCGGGTGGCGCTCGAACGGCGGGTGCTCGATGTGGACAGGGTCGGGCCGCCCCCTCCCGGCATCGGGCAGGGTCGCGTCGGCCGGCGTGAACGGCGCGAACCGCTCGGCCGTGATGTCGCGGCGGCGGGCGAGCAGGCGCCAGCCGCAGGCGACGGGCCTGTGGTGCTTCTCGCCCGCGACCCGGATCTCGAAGGAGCCTGCGTCGCGGCGGGCGACGTAGGCGTGCACCGGCGCGTACGGTGACAGGAACACCTGATAGTCGCCCGTGTCGGCGATGGCGCCGAGCCGCTCGTCGATGGCGACCTCCGCCACGCCGTCGACCAGCTCGACCTCGCCGGCGTCCTCGATCCAGGCCTCGGGCATCTCGGTGCAGTAGACGCGCAGGTGCGCCCCGTCCGGTGTGACGGCCGCGGCCGACTTCGCTCCGCCGACCACGATCAGGTCGCCCGAGATCTCGACGTGGCCGACGAACCGGGCCGCGACCGGCAGCTGCGTGACGCCCGTGCGGGTCGCCTCGACGAGCAGCGGCAGCCCGGGAGTGCCGGTGGCCGGGTCGACCTCCGCGCTCACGTAGGCGCCCGTGCCGCCGGCGTCGGCATGCGCGCGCAGCGCCGTGCCATCCTGCGTCACCGCCTCGACCCCGTCCCCGGAGTCGGACTGGCCGCGCACGCCGGCATAGGTGTCGCTGCGTCCGAGCACGCCGGCGCGGACGATGTTCAGTGGGTTCGGGCCGGTGGCGCTCCCCATCACGCCGATGGCCTCGTCCGACCATGCCGCGACGCCCACGCGCCCGGCCGTGACGTAGATGCCGTCGCCTTTCTCGGAGCGCGCGTCGACCGCGCGGTTCGCGTCGGACCACGCCCGCACCGCCGTGCCCTGGTCGGCGACGGCCGAGACGGCGAAGCTGGCCACGCCGCCCGTGGCCGTCGCCTGGACGGCCGTGCCGGTGGCCTGGGCGGCGACGCCGGTCGCGCCCTCGGCGGCGACCCCGGTGCCGCCCTGCGAGACCCCGTGTACGCCGATGCCGTTGTCCGACGCGCCCTGCACGCCGACCGTCGCGCCGCGGCCGGCGACGCCCGTCGTCCCGCCGGTGGCGTCGACCCCGGTCAGCGCGCCGGAGCTGGCGACGCCGATGCCCACCGCCTGGTCGTTGCCGTCGGTGCCGGGCGCAGTCGCGCGCACGCCCGCTGCGATCCCGTCCGCGGTGACCGCCGCGTCCCCGGAGACGATGGCGCCGAACTGATTTCCCTGGGCCATGATCGCCGTGCGCCCGAACGCCAGCAGGCCGTCCGACCAGACGATGTCCCCCTGCGCCTGGATCGCCCAGCCGCCGGACGGGGTCGCACCCCAGCTGCGGCCGATGATGGCGTTCCCGTCACGGTGGTTCATCGGCTCGACATAGAGCACGCAGTCGAGCGCGCTCCGCGGATCGGCCGAAAGGATGGTGGCATCGCCGAACCCGACATCGCCCCGGTTCGCGTTGCCGACGAGGATTGCATCTCCAACGCCCATCTCCTGCCTCCTAGGTCGGGCGCGCGATGGTACCGGATCGCCCCGGGACGGACCCGAGCGTGACCAATGGAGGCCGAGAGCTCCGGTACGGTCGCCGGGCGCGCCACACCAATTCACCCGGTGCGGGTGAGGCCCGGGCAGCGCGAACTTGCGAGCCTGCTCCCACTGGCCGGCTCTGTCGCGCCGCCCCCTCCGGCGCACAGTGCCCGGCCGCCCTGACAACGACCCGGATCGATGGAGGATTGGCATGGCTATCGGACCAGTGCAATTGATCGTCCTGGGCTTCTCGCACCCCGAGTTCCACGGCGACGTCATCGCCGAGCTGGAGCGGCTCAAGGAGAGCGACACGGTGAAGGTGATCGATGCGCTTGCGGTGCACAAGGACGCCGCGGGCGACATCGAGGTGGCCCATCTGAGCAACCTGACCCTGGATGAGGCGATCGAGGTCGGCAGCACCATCGGCGCGCTGATCGGCCTCGGCATCGAGGGCGAGGAGGGCATGGAGGCGGGCGCGCTGGCGGGCGCCGAGGTCGCCGCCGAGGAAGGCGTCAACGTGTTCACCGACGACCAGGCGTGGGATGTCCTCGAGGAGATCCCGAACGACTCGGCCGCCGCGCTGATCCTGATCGAGCACCACTGGGCGGTCGGGCTGCGCGACGCGATCGCCAGGGCCGGCGGGTTCCGTGTCAGCGACGGCTTCATCAGCCCGCTCGACCTGGTCGAGATCGGGCTCGTCTCGGCCGAGGAGGCCGAGGAGCTGCACGCGTTCGAGACGTCAGGCGCGCCCGTGTCGCGCCCGTAGCCGTCTCACCGGTTTCCTGGATCACCACACAAAGGAGGACGACACCCATGCAGTCACGAGTCAACGGGTGGTGGCTCTTCGCAGCGATGCTGCTCGGGCTCTCAGGCACCCTGAACGTGATCTGGGGCATCGCCGCGATCGGTAACTCCGATTTCTTCACCGCCAACGCGCACTACGTCTTCAGCAGCCTCAAGACCTGGGGCTGGATCACCCTCATCGTCGGCGTGGTCGAGCTGTTCGCGTCGGCCTCGCTGTTTCAGGGCGGCGGCTTCGGGCGGGCAATCGGAATCGTGGCCGCCAGCCTCGCCGCGATCGACGCGCTGCTCTCCATCCCCGGTTCGCCGTTCTGGTCGGTCTGCGTGTTCGCGCTCTCGATCATCATCCTGTTCGAGCTCGCCAAGGCGCCGGAGGACCGCGTCGCGTAGGCACCGCCACGGCTGTTAGCCGTCCCCGTCGGGGCCGTCGCTACGCTCTGGCGGATGCAGGCGACCACGACCCGGGCCGTCGTCGTACCCACCTCGGTGCGCCGGGAGGGCCTCGCGTGGGCGTTCGCGGGCGTGCTGATGTTCTCGTTCTCCGTGCCGCTCACCAAGGTGGCGGTCGGCGGCTTCAGCCCGTTTCTCACCGCGACCGGCCGCGCCGTCATCGCCGGAGTCGTGGCGGCGGCCCTGCTCGCGGTGCGGCGCGTCCCGCTGCCGCCCGCGCAGCAGCTGCGCCCGCTGCTCTACACGATGCTGGGCGCCGTCTTCGGTTGGCCGATCCTGCTGGCGCTCGCGCTGCAGCGCACGACCTCCGCTCACGTCGCGGTGATCGCGGCCTTCATGCCGCTCACGACGGCGCTCATCGCCGTCCTGCGCACCCACGAGCGCGTCACCTGGCAGTTCTGGGCGGCGGCCGGCGCGGGCACGGCGGCGCTGGTCGCGTTCGCGCTCTCGCGCGCCGGCGGCGGGAGCGGCGACCTCGTGGCCGACGGCCTCGTCGTCGCCGCGGTGGTGGCCTCGTCGTGGTGCTACGTCGAGGGGGCGACGATCACCCGCGTGATGCCCGGCTGGCAGGTCATCTCGTGGGTCGTGGTGCTGGCACTGCCCCTCACCGTTCCGGCCTCGGCGCTGCTGTGGTGGTTCACCCGCGACACCTACGACCCCACCGCCGGCCAGTGGGCCTCGCTCGCGCTGCTCGGCATCTCGTCCATGTACCTGGGCTTCTTCGCCTGGTACCGCGGACTGTCGCTGGCCGGGATCGCCCGCGGCGGGCAGGTGCAGCAGCTGCAGGCGCTGCTCACGCTGCTGTGGTCGGCCCTGCTGCTCGGCGAGCACGTGACGGCGCCGACCGTCCTGGTCGCACTCGCGGTGATCGCATCCGTGGTCTGGGCGCAACGGGCGCGGGCGCCGCAGGTGATGGCCCCGCAGGAGTAGCCCGGCAGGTCAGTTTGGGCGCGCGGATCGAGCGACGGCGATGTCAGCGGCAAGTTATGAAGCCGCAAAGGTCATTCACCTCTCGTTTACCGAGACGACGTGCGCGGGTAGGGTGCCGGGCGCCGACACCAAGGCGGAGCAGCGACATCTGGGAGGCGATCGCATGCGACCCGAACGGCTCGAATGGAGGAGGTGGTTCGCCCTGGGAACGGTTGCGACGATCGCGGCCGCCTGCGCGGTTGCGACGGCAGCGGCGCAGACCGGCGCCTCGACGACGGGGCGGCTCTGCGGGGCGCGGACCGGCTCGCCCCCACAGAGGTATCGGCACGTGGTGGTCATCATGGACGAGAACCAGAGCTACGCCGACATCGTCGGACGCTCGTCCGCCCCCTATCTGAACCACCTGGCCAGGTCATGTGGGCTGGCGACGAACTACCGCGGCGTCACCCACCCCAGCCACCCGAACTACATGGCGGCCACGGGCGGCATCCGCACGCCCGCCGGCTACATCGCCGCCCCCAACATCTTCCGCCAGGTGCGCCGGGCGGGTGGATCGTGGCGCGCCTACCAGGAGGCGATGCCGCGTCCGTGCGACCGCCGGTCGGCCTCCCCGTACAAGGCGGGCCACAACCCCGGCATCTCGTACGCATCGATCCGGTCCGGATGCCGGCTGTGGGACGTCGGCTGGACCGCCTTCAAACGCGACCTCGCCGCACACCGGCTCCCGACATACGCGTTCATCACGCCGGACCAGTGCCACAACATGCACGCGAGCTGCACCCGCGGCACGAACGCGATCCGGGCAGGCGACACGTGGCTCGCGCGAGTGATCCCGCAGATCGTGGACACCCCCGGATACCAGCGCGGCCGCACGGCGATCTTCATCACCTGGGACGAGGGCTCGCACGGCCAGAGCACCGAGCAGCGCGGGGAGAACTGCCTCGCGCTCGTGCACCTGGAGGACCAGAGCTGCCACGTGCCGACGTTCATCCTCTCGCAGTACATCGCACCCGGCACGCGCAGCAGCCAGCTCTTCAGCCACTACTCCCTCTTGCAGACGACGGAACGGCTGCTCGGGCTCGAGCGCTTCCTCGGCCACGCGGCCGACCCCACCACCACCGGCATGCGGGCGGCATTCGGCTTCTAGGGGTGCGAGTAGAGCATGGTCGCGGGGGTATCCCGCTCCCATCCCGATTCGGTCTTGCAGCTGCCTGCATGGCTGCGTGCCCCGGGACGTGTTCCCCGCCGGCTACCGGGCCAAGGGGGACGGCGGGGACAGGCACGACCAATGTCTGGTGGCCCGCCGTCCCCACCGAGCCTGCACGCGCAATGTTAGAGCCGCGTTAGCGAGTTCGTCCGGTGGCGATTCGGCCAGCTTGCGCAGGTGACTGCTTGGCGAGCGGTCGTCGCTTCTGATGTCGCATCGGTCCCACTCGGGCACAGGAGGCCCTTGACAAAGTACTCGTCCGACGCGAATCTTCCCCGCGTCGACTGAGGGCGAGGTGATGGCTCGGGAGGACTCTGAACTGCGTCCGGTCGAGGGTGATGATCTGCCGTCGCCGTGGACGCCTGCCGTCCTCGACCTCCTCCGTGACTGGGCGAGCCGAGCGGCAGCGAGTTCGGATGTCCACTACTCGGTGGCGGGCCGATTGTCGAGGCGGAACGTCCAGTTCGGCGTCCCGGTTGTGGCCCTGACCTCGCTCGTGGGGACCAGTGTATTCGCGACGCTCCAGCAGAATGTGCAGCTGGGTGTGCGCATCGCTGTGGGCGTCTCGAGTGTCGTTGCTGCCGTGTTGGCGAGCCTTCAGACCTTCCTGCGGTTCGCTGAGCGCACCGAGAAGCACCGTGCCGCGGCAGAGTCATGGGCTGCCGTTCGGCGCGAGATTACCGAGATGCTCGCCCTGCATCCGACCTATCTGGCGTCCAGGGGCGATCCGAAGCAATACCTCGACGATCTCCGTCGGCGTATGGACGAAATCTCGGCTCAGTCTCCCGAGATGGGAGATCGGGAGTGGACAAAGGCACAACGGAGTTACGGACTCACCTACAGGATGCAGGACGGACCGTTGGGCTCTACCGCCCCAAGTGAAGAACGAGTCGGCCAGCCAAGCGGCCCTGAGTAGCCTGGACAGCCCGACAAACGCGCCCCGTGATCGGCTCGTCGTCCGTCGCCGACCAACAGTCTGCCAAGCAGACCCCTCACGGAGCTTCCGCCTCGAACGCGCGCAGGTTCCATCGACGCCTTCCTTGTACTCGGCGATGCACTCGTCGCGCGTGAGCCGGTCCAGCTTGCCTTCCCGTACATGCCGATGATCCAGGCGCGTGGATGGAACGCGCGGACGACTTCCGTCCTCCCTCGATGACGGCGGCGACGTCAGCCTCGTTGCACCCTCACTTGGACCTTGGTCTTGGTGCCGCCGCCGGCGTCGTGCCTGCGGAAAGGTCGGAGAACACCGTGATCAGCAGCCAAGACCAGATAATCCAGGCAAAGAACACCGCCATCGTCCAAAGCAGCGACAGGAACGGTGGATAGCTCGACAGAAACAGCCATGCATCATCTACTGCCACAGAGACTTCCGGCTTGAGGATGGGCCCTGTTTCCATCCGATCGTCAAGTACGCGAACTCGCCGTTCGGAAGGTCGACTTACGAAGGCGCTTGAGCCTCCCATTCATGCCGCCCGGCCTCGCCGAGGTTCCGGGATGCAGGGCGGGATGTCTTGAGCGGCGCCTTCCTGTTTCTGGCGGCGTTCTTGGCGAGCGCGGTGGAGGGCGTCGAGGCGCTCACGATCGTGCTCGCGGTTGGCATCACTCGGGGCTGGCGCTCGACACTGATCGGAGTAGCGGCGGCAAGCGTCGCATTGACTGTCGTTGTGGTGGTGTTGGGGCCTGCATTGACCGTCATTCCGATCCGCAGTCTCCGCCTGGTGGTGGGAGGGTTGCTGTTGGTGTTCGGGTTGCAGTGGCTTCGAAAGGCGATCCTGCGAGCGAGCGGCTTCAAGGCGCTCCATGACGAGGATGCGATCTATCGCCAAGAAGCCGCCGAGGCGCTCGCGGCTGGCGCGGAGGAGCGCGCGGGCGTCGATTGGTACTCGTTTACGGTCGTGTTCAAGGGCGTGCTGTTGGAGGGCCTTG
Source organism: uncultured Actinomycetes bacterium (assembly GCA_963731515.1). Classification (GTDB taxonomy): domain Bacteria; phylum Actinomycetota; class Thermoleophilia; order Gaiellales; family JAICJC01; genus JAICJC01. The sequence continues at coordinate 144,709 of CAVSVU010000014.1, forward strand.
AGGTCGCGTTCATCGTCGTCACGTTTGGGAGTAACCAGGGAAACGTCCCCCTGGCCGCCGCCGCGGCCGTGACGGCGATCATCGTCGTCACAATCGTCGGCCTGCGTGTGCGAGTGCCGCTTGCCCGCGTGCCCGAGAACACCATGAAATACGCGGTCGGCCTGCTCTTGACCACCTTCGGGACGTTTTGGGCGGCGGAAGGTGCGGGTGTCAACTGGCCGGGAAGCGACGCGGCGCTCCTGGTGCTCCTAGTCTTCTATGCGGCGGCGTCGTGGATCCTGATCAAGCTGCTCTCCGCTCGGCGTGAGACCGTGACCATGGCAGCCACGTCTGAGTTGGCGGGAGAATGAGCTGGGTCGCGGGGTTTGGCCGGTTCCTGTACGACTTTGTGGTCGGTGACGATTGGGTGATCGCAACAGGCGTCGCTCTTGCGATCGGGCTTGCCGCTCTCGCTGTGCACGTCGGACTGGCGGGATGGTGGATACCGCCGATCGCGCTGATCGCCGTGCTTGCTTGGAGTGTTTGGCGAGCGACGCTAAGAGTTGAGTGAACCTTCACGTGCCGCCCTAACGGCCCAGGACCGGGAGCAGCAACCACACCGCCCACCGGATGGGCCGGGACTCGAACCCGCGCCCGGCTAACCGCCCTCAGGCCTTCAGCGCCGAAAGCCCGCTGAGATCGACGCAGTAGGTGCCACGGCGTTCGAGGACGACCGCCAGCACCGCGTCGCAGTGGCGGCAGCGAACCACCACGGCCGGCCCCAGGTAGACGGCGGTCTCGGCCAGCGGCCCGCGCGTGCCGCAGCGCGCGCAGCTCGCCAGGGCCAGGGTCATGTCGACGCCGAAGATGTCGGCCATCGTTCCCGCGATCGCGTTTCCGTCCAGCATGCGGTTCCTATCTCCCGGTCGGTCCGAATCGCTCGGTGCGGATCCGCTGAGGATCGTGGCCGAGCGCCACCAGCGCATCGGCCGCCACCTCGACAAAGGCGGTGGGGCCGCAGACGTAGACCAGCGGGCGCTCGGACGGCGGCCAGGCCACGGCGGCGATGAGCTCGCGGTCGATGCGGCGGTCGTACCCCTGCCAGCCGTCGGGCCGTTCACGGGTCAGCGTGAAGCGGACATCCACGCCCTCGCGCCGACCGGCCGCGAGCAGCTCGTCCTGGTAGATCAGTTCGGATCGAGCCCGCGCCGAGTAGAGCATGCGCACGGGGACGCCGCTGCCGCTGCCGAGCCGGTGGCGGAGCATCGCCCGCAGCGGCGCGATCCCGGAGCCGCCGGCCAGCAGCACCAGCGGCCCGCCCAGCGACTGCTCCCAGACGAAGTACCCCCCGATCGGCCCGCGCAGCTCCAGCTCGTCGCCGGGCCGCAGCTCGTCCGCCAGGTAGGACGACACCTCGCCATCCTCGATCCGCTCGACGGTCAGCACGACGTCGGCATCCTCCGGCGCCGAGGCGATCGAGTAGCTGCGCTGCGCCTGGTACCCGTCCTCGGCGGTCAGGCGGACGTCCACGTGCTGGCCCGCGCGGTGCCCCGGCCAGCCTGGCAGCCGCAGCCCGATGCTGGTCGCGCGGTCGGTCTCGGCCAGAAGCTCGACCACGGTGCCGATGCGCCAGTTCAATCGCCGGCGTAGCGCTGCTCGCGCCAGGGGTCGCCGTAGTTGTGGTAGCCGTAGCTCTCCCAGAAGCCGGGCTCGTCGTCCACCCGCAGCTCCAGCCCGCGCAGCCACTTGGCGCTCTTCCAGAAGTACAGATGCGGCACCAGCAGCCGCGCCGGCCCGCCGTGCTCGGGATCGAGCGGGTCACCGTCGTAGGTGAATGCAACCCACGCCCGGCCGCCGGTGACGTCCTCCAGCGGCAGGTTGGTGGTGTAGCCGCCGTCGCAGTACGCGAGCACGTGCTCGGCTTCCGTGTCGGCGCCCTCGAGCAGCGTGTCGACCGACACGCCGGCCCAGGCGGTGTCGAGCTTCGACCACTTCGTCACGCAGTGAATGTCGACGGTGATGTCCTCCCGCGGGAGCGCCTGGAACTCGTCCCAGCTCCAGCTGCGCGGCTGGTCGAGCTCCCCTCGCAGCGACAGCGTCCACTGCGCGGGAGACACATGCGGCGTCGGCCCCGCCGAGAGCACGGGGAAATCCGACGTGACGTACTGGCCGGGTGGCACGCGACCCGGGTCCGCCCGCTCATGGTGCCGGCCGTGAAACCCGCGCGAGATGTGCATTGAAGTCCTCCCGGTCGGGTTCGCCCACCGTACAACACGTCACGGGCCGTTGTGCGCCGGCCGCTCGTCGGCACCGAGCGACCCGTACGAGGCGGATGAGCCGTCTCCCCCGAGCCGCTTCCGGAACACGTAGTAGGTCCAGCCCTGGTAGAGCAGGATCAGCGGTGTGAAGATCACCGCGGCCCCCGTGATCACCTCGAGCGCATAGTGCCCGGTCGCGGCGTTCTGGATCGTCAGGCTGTTGGCGAAGCTGGGATCCGAGACGAGCACCCGCGGGTAGAGGCCGGTGAAGATCGTGGCGATGAAGCCGATCGCGCCCAACCCCGTGGCCGCGAACGCCCACCCGCCTCGATCGGTGCCTGTGAGCACCAGCGCGAGGATGAGCACGATCGCGGTCAGCACGGCCGGGATGGTCGTCGGCAGGATGGCCCGGTCGTTGTTTTGGTGTGCGACGAGCACCGTCCATGCGGCGACGCCGCCACCGAGGATGACGGCGGGCAGCGCCAGTCGCCGGGCGGCGCGGGACGCTCGTTCGCGGAGGTCTCCGGCCGTCCGCAGGCTGAGGTAGGTGGCGCCGTGCAGTGCGAACGTCGCCACGACCGCGAGCCCGGCGGCGACGGTGTAGGGGCTGAACAGGTCGATGACCCCGCCGGTGAACACGTGGGAGGAGTCGAGCGGGACACCCTGGACGAGATTCGCGAGCGCGACACCCCACAGGAAGGGGGCGCCGACGCTCCCGATGGTGTTCGCCCAACGCCAGGTCGCACGCCAGCGGGCGCCGTCGTGCTTCTCGCGCCACTCGAACGACACCACGCGCACGATCAGCAGCACGAGGATCAAGAGCAACGCGACGTAGAACCCCGAGAACAGCGTCGCGTACCAGGCGGGGAACGCGGCGAACGTCGCTCCCGCAGCGACCACCAGCCACACCTCGTTGCCGTCCCACACCGGCCCGATCGACTCGAACATGACGCTGCGCTCGCGCTCGTCGCGGGGGAGCACGGGCAGCAGCATGCCGACACCGAAGTCGAACCCCTCCAGCAGGAAGTACCCGCTCCAGAGGACACCGATCAGGACGAACCAGACCTCCTCGAGGCCCACGTCACTCACCTCCGAAGGAGAGCGGCGGCGCTCCGGCGATCGGGGCGCCCGTTCCGGGCGGGTCCACCCGCGGCGGGTCGAGCCGCGCGTAGTGCCGCATCAGCATGAACTCGACCACCCCGAGCGCGGCGTACAACAGCACGAAGACGGTCAGGCTGGCGGCGACCGTGGCGGTACCGAGGCCCGTCGAGACGGCGGCGGAGGTCTTCAGCAGGTTCTGCACGATCCACGGCTGGCGGCCCATCTCGGTCAGGATCCAGCCGGCGGTGGCGGCGAAGTAGGGGAACGACATCGCCACCATCGCGGTCCACAGGAACCAGCGCGTCGTGTGCAGCCTCCGCTTGCGGTACAGCCACGCTCCCGCCGCGGCGATCAGGAACATCGCCACTCCGAGCATCGCCATCACCCGCATCGACCAGTACATCAGCCTGACGTCCGGCATGTAGTTCCCACGCCCGTATGCCCGCTGTTCCTGCTTTTGCAGCTGGTTGAGGCCCTCGACCTGGCCGCTGAACGAGCCGGTCGCCATCCATGACAGCACGTCGGGGATCGTGATCGAGAAGCTGGGCGTCTCGTCCTGCTGCGAGAACCCGCCGATCTGGAAGAGCGAGAAGCCGCACGGATCGCAGGTGTTCCATTGAGCCTCGGAGGCGGCGATCTTCATTCCCTGCGCGCTGGTGACCGCCTCGCCGAAGCGGTTGCCCACCGAGAGCTGGATCAACGTCGCCGGCACCGCGACGATCACGGCCAGCTTCGCGGCCCGGCCGAACAGCTCGACGTTCCGCCCGCGCAGGAAGTGCCAGCAGCTGATGCCCAGCATCACCATCGACCCGAAGATGAGACCGGCGAGGATGACGTGGATCCAGGCGATGATCGCGAAGCTGTTCGTCAGCAGGGCGGTCACGCTGGTCAGCTGCGCTTTGCCGTTGACCATCTCGTAGCCGACCGGGTGTTGCATCCACGAGTTGGCGACGAGGATCAGGTAGGCCGACAGCCACGAGGCGAGCGCCACGATCCAGATCGTGGCCAGGTGCAGCCCCCGCGACAGCTGATTCCAGCCGAAGATCCAGAGCCCGAGGAAGGTCGCCTCCACCATGAACCCGGCCAGGCCCTCGATCGCCAGGGGCGCCCCGAACACCCCTCCCACGTAGTTCGAGTACACCGACCAGTCCATGCCGAACTGGAACTCCTGCACCAGCCCGGTTGCCACCCCGATCGCGAAGTTGATCAGAAGCAGCGTGCCGAAGAAGCGGGTCAGCCGCAGCCAGGCGTCGTCGTGCGAGCGATACCACAGCGTCTGCATGGTCGCCACCAGCGGCGCCAGCCCGAGCGTGAGCGGCACGAACAGGAAGTGGTAGATCGACGTCGTCGCGAACTGGATCCGTGCCAGGTCGACCGTCGCGGAGGCAAGCGGCAGCATCATCAGGATGTGCACGCGAGCACGGGTTCTCGGGCCGGCTTCGCCATCTCGTCCTCGAACCTAGGGAGTCTCGCGGGACGGCCCCTCATCCGATCGGGACGATGTCCCCGGGAACATCCGGGTCAGCCCGGTGGGACGGCGACCTTGCTCTCCGCGTGCAGACGCCGGCAGCGAGCGCCGGGCTGGAGTGCCCGCTCGAGGTCGACGAGGCGTCGTACTTCCTGTCGGCCATCGAGCTCGGTATTGGCACCCAGCCCGGCATGAGCCGCCGGCGCAAGCCCCCGTTCGGTCAGTGGACCGGCCGCCGCTCGAAGCTCACCCGCGCCCACACGTACCCGGCCAGCGCGATCGCGGCGCACCATGCGACCGCGACGACCGCGGTCTCGCCGAGCGGGCCGCCCAGGAGCAGCGCCCGGACCGTGTCGATGACCGTCGTGAACGGCTGGTGCTCGGCGAACTCGCGCAGCCCGGCGGGCATCGACCCGGTGGGGACGAATCCGCTGCCGAGGAACGGCAGGAACATCAGCGGCAGCGGCAGGTTGCTGGCGGTCTCCGGTGAGCCGGCCACCATGCCGAGCGCGACCGCGAGCCAGGTGAGCGCGAAGGCGAGCATCGCCAGCAGGCCGGCGGCGGCCGCCCACCGGGCGGGCCCCGTCTCGGGGCGGAAGCCCGCGAGGAGCGCGACGCCGGCGACGAAGGCCATCGCGAGCATGGTCTGGATCAGGCTTCCGACGACGTGCCCGGTCAGGAGCGAGCCGCGGGAGATGGCCATCGTGCGGAACCGGTTGACGATGCCCTCGGTCATGTCGACGCTCACCGAGACAGCGGTCGAGACCGAGCCGGCCGCTGCGGTCATCACGAGGATGCCCGGGGCGAGGAAGTCGATGTAGTGGCCGCCGTAGTGGGCGACGCCGCGAATGCCGGCGCCGAGCGTCCCGCCGAACACGTAGTTGAACAGGAGCAGGAACACGACGGGCATGGCGACCGTCGAGATCGTCATCGAGGGATAGCGCAGCGCATGCCGCAGGTTGCGCCGCAGCATGGTTGCCGAGTCGGTGGCTGCGTAGGAGAGGCTGCTCACGGCAGGCTCCTTTCGTGCATCTGGGTCGGGCCCGTGAGGGCCAGGAATACGTCGTCGAGCTCCGGCGTCTGGACGGAGAGCTCGGCGACCTCGATCGCCTCGGCGTCGAGCCGGTCGAGCAGCGTCCGCAGGCTGCGGACGCCGCCGTCGCTCGGCACCTGGAGCGTCAGCGCGTCGTCGTTGCGATCCCCGTCGCGAAGGACGCTCGCGGCGTGCGCGAGCGCAGGCGCGTCGGAGAACTGCAGCCGGATCGAGCCGCCGGGGACGAGCCGCTTGAGCTCCTCCGGCGTCCCCTCGGCCACGATCCGGCCGTGGTCGAGCACCGCGATCCGGTCGGCCAGCTGGTCGGCCTCGTCGAGGTACTGGGTCGTGAGGAAGACCGTCACCCCGCCGGCCACGAGGTGGCGGATGATCTGCCACATGTCGCGGCGACCGCGCGGGTCGAGCCCGGTGGTGGGCTCGTCCAGGAAGATGACACGCGGGTCGCCGACCAGGGTCATCGCCAGGTCGAGCCGGCGTCGCATCCCGCCGGAGTAGGTCGCGGCCGGCTTCCGGGCTGCCTCGACGAGATCGAAGCGCTCGAGCAGCTCGGCGGCCAGCCGCCGGCCCTCGCTCCGGTCGAGGTGGCGCAGATCGGCCATGAGGATCAGGTTCTCCTCGCCGGTGAGCAGTCCGTCGACGGCCGCGAACTGGCCGGTCACGCCGATGGCGTGACGGGCGGCATCGGCCTCGCGCCGCAGGTCGAAGCCGGCGACCGAGAGGTCGCCCGCGTCTGCGGGGAGGAGGGTCGAGAGGATCTGCACGGTCGTCGTCTTGCCCGCGCCGTTCGGGCCGAGCAGCGAGAAGACGGTGCCCTCGGCGATGTCAAGGTCGATGCCGTCGAGGACGACCTTGTCGCCGAACGCCTTGCGCAGCCCCGCGGCCTTGACCGCGGAGCGGGGAGTGATGAGCGTGGTGGTCATGCTGGGTCCTTCCTCGCTTCAAGCCGCCGGGGCGCGGCGGATGTTGATGTCGCCGTACGAGGTGCGGGCGCGCACCTCGACGGTCTCCTCGCCCGCATCGGGGCGCTCGGCGTCGGCCAGGTCGTTGTGCACCCGGCCGAACCTCGTGTCGAGGTCGAGCCAGGCCGCGACTCCGTCTCGGATACCGACATCGATCTTGCCGAAGGCGGTCTGGGCCACGACGGCTCCCGGGGCGACCTCGCCCAGGCGGATGTCGCCGTTGGCGGTCTTCAGCGTCACGGTGGCGCCCGCCCGGTCGACCGAGATGCTGCCGTTGGCCGCGTTCACGCGCAGGTCACCGCGGACGTCGCCGACCCAGGTCTCGCGATTCGAGTTCTTGATCACGGCCGAGCCGTCGACCGCAGCGATGCGAACGACGCCCGATCCGGTCGACGCGGCCACGTCGCCGGCGGCACGGCCGACGCTGATGTCGCCCGCACCGGTGCGGATCGCGACCGACCCGGCCTGATCGACGTCGATGTCGCCGGCGCCGGTCTTGTACCGGAACGCGCCGAGCTCGCCCGTGGACTGCAGGGCGGCGACGCCGGCCTCCCCCTGGATCTCCGATCCGGTGGGGAGCGAGATCCGCACGTCGATCGACTCGCGGCCGCCCCACGGCGTCCGCTGCCGCCACCCGCGCGGGCCGCGGATCACCAGCCTGGCGCCGGTGAGGTCGACGCGGGCCTGCTCGGCGGCGGTGACGTCGCCGGACTTGTCCGGATCGCTGGGGAGCACCTCGACAACCGTGTCGGTGCGCTCGGAGGCGTCGATGCGGATGTCGCCGACGCCGAGCTCGACGTCGACGGTGATGGGGGTGGGTGTCTCGAAGGTGGGCATCATGGGTGTCCTTCTGGTTCTGGTGGTGTTCGTCAACGCGCCCAGCCGGTGTGGCGCTGGGCGGCCTGCGGTGCGCGGCGCTCGTGGCCGCGCTCGGTCTCGGAGCGCCCGAGGGCGGCGGCGGCCGCCCGGACGAGCCAGGCGTTCACCGACAACCCCTCGTGCCGCGCCGCGCGCTCGATCGACGGCTTGAGCCGATCGGGCATGCGCACGTTGATGCGCCAGAGCGCGCCGTCGTCGTCCTCGAATGCAACAGGCGCGGCGGCCGGCTCCGGGCGAGACTCGGCGACCGGCTCGCCGGGCGGCGGCGTGACCACGAACTCCGGGTCACGCCCGCGCAGGCGCAGCTCGACCGAGCCCGGCGCGAGCTCCATGGTGATCTCCTCGGCGGCGGCCGAGAGGGCCTGCTGGAGGTTCAGGAGCAGCGCGGCCTCGAGCGGAGCGATGAGCCGCTCGGCGACGGCGTGAGCCTCCTCGCCCCCGGCATCGGCGGCCAGGAGCAGGTGGCGGCGGACGTCCTCGACATATGGGTGCAGGTTCATGGCATCATTATGGCACACGAACGATGCCAACGCAAGGCCATGCGTGTGCCACCACGGCGCCGAGCGCACCGCACGGTCAGTCCCACCTCTACCGTCTCTACCCGAAGCTCGGCATCACGTCCCGGTCGATCGCGGTACCCGGCGTCCCACCCGAAGCGCCGGTGTCAACATGCGCTTGGAGCTGCCCCCGCGTTCCCTCACCCACCGACACTGGAGGTACCCGATGAGCACCGACTCGATCGTGCTGATTCACGGTCTATGGATGACGCCGCTGAGCTGGGAGCACTGGGCCGAGCGCTACCGCGCCCGCGGCTACGAGGTGCTTGCACCGGCGTGGCCGGGCATGGACGGAGACATCGAGCAGCTGCGCGCCGATCCGGCCGCGATCGAACACCTGGGGATCGAGGAGATCGTCGACCACTACGACGAGATCGTTCGCGGACTCGACTCCCCGCCGATCATCATGGGCCACTCCTTCGGAGGCGCATTCACGGAGATCCTGCTCGACCGTGGGCTGGGCGCCGCAGGCGTCGCCATCGACGCAGCAGCGGTCAGGGGCATCACCAAGCTCCCGTTCTCGACGCTGAGGTCCGGGTTCCCCGTCCTCAAGAACCCCGCCAACGTCCACCGGGCGGTGATGCTGACCCCGGACGAGTTCCACTACGCCTTCACCAACACGATGACCGACGACGCCTCGCGGCAGGCGTACGAGCGCTACGCGGTGCCCGGCCCCGGCAGGGTCTTGTTCCAGGGCGCGTTCGCGAACTTCAACCCCCGCACGCCGGACCGGGTCGACTTCCGCAAGGACGACCGCGCACCGCTGCTCCTGATCGCGGGCGGCTCCGACCACGTCGTCCCCGCCGCGGTCGACGAATCGATGGCCAAGCACTACCGCAAGTCAGCGGCGCTGACCGAGTACAAGGAGTTCCCGGGCCGCTCGCACTTCACCGTCGGCCAGGACGGATGGGAGGAGGTCGCCGACTACGCGCTGAACTGGGCCGCCGAGCACGCGTCCGTCCCTGCGACGACCGGCACATAGCGGCGGCGACCGGGGTTTCCGGCGCCTCACCGGGCCGGGGCGGCTCTCACCCTTATCCCTCGCCGAGCGCGATCGGGTCGCCCGACACGATCGCGCTCGGCGCCAGCTCGTCGTGTGCGAGCACGCCTTCGCCGTAGTGCTGCTGCACCCACTCGTCCGTGTCCGCCGCCCTACGTCGTCCTGCTCGGGCCGGCTAGGCCTTCGCCAATAGCAGCCGCCCGGAGCGAGCGTGGCCGGCTCCGGCCGCAGGACGGCCCGGTCAGGGCCTCCGGTGGGGCACGGCCACACTCATGACCCGCACCCGCCGGCTGCCGTCGGGGCGATCGGCGAGGGCTCGACCCCGGTAGGGCGCGAGGACGGCGGCGAGCGCGGCGGCCACGTTTCGGGTCTCCTCGGCGGTCAGCCAGAGGTCGGCGTTGGCCAGGGACGCTACCCCCTGCCAGTCCTCGGCTTCCTCGTGCTCGGTCGCGATGAACTCCTTCCCCAGCGCCCGGGTCTGGTCGAAGAACGCGAGCGCCACGGCGGCTGCCGCGGCCGCCCCGGCAGGGGTGGAGGGGTCGATGTCAACTCGAGCCCGGCCGTCGGCCGCCCGCCACGGCCGTTCCCGTCCATCGCTCCGGGCGGGGGCGGGCTCGGCGAAGGCGTAGCGCTCCAGCAATTTCAGGTGATATGCGGTGGCGCTCGGGCTCAACCCGGTGAGCGTCGCGCACTCGGTCGCGGTCAACTCGTCCCCCGATGCGAGCGCGTCGATGATCGCCATCCGGGCCGGATGGGCGAGCGCCCGGATGTCCCGGGGATCCTGCAGATGCAGCGTGTCCTTGTCCCGGGTGCGGACCTGGCGCGACTGCGGCTGACCTTTGCGTGACGGCCGATCGGCGGGCATCGACGCGAAGCATAGTCCTTGACAGCGAGATGTTCAGGGAATACTGTTCAATATATGCTGAAGATCATCCGGGGACGCCGCGACCTCATCATCGCCCTCGTGGGGCGCACGGTGTCGACGTTCGGCGACGGGGTGGCGCTCGTCGCGCTGACGCTGCGCCTGCAGGCGGACGGCGCCCCTCCCTACGAGGTGGGGCTGCTGCTGGCCGCCGGGGTCATCCCGCAGCTGCTGCTCGCCCGCCCGGTCGGGCGCCTGGTCGACGCCCACGACTCCCGGCGCCTCCTCGTCGGGGGTGGCCTGGCCGAGGTGGCCGCCACGATCCCGCTCATCTTCCTTCACTCGGTCGTGCCGATGGTGGCGCTGGTCGCGGTGCTGGGGGCGACCGCGTCGATGACCGGGGCCACCTGGTCGGCGCTCATCCCCCGGGTGGTCGGCGAGGACCACCTGGCCGGGGCGATCTCGGCTCAGCAATCCCTCAGCGTCCTCGTCCTCGTCGGCGCCCCGGCCGTCGGCGGGCTGCTGGCCGGAGCGTTCGGCACGGGCGTGCCGCTGGCCCTCGACGCCGCCACGTTCGGCGTCGTCACCGCCGCCGCCGCCCTCATCCGCACGCGCCGGGTGCCCGAGCGGGTTCCCACCGCCGACGGGGCGAGCCCGGCCCGGAGCTCCGGATTCGCGATCCTCCGCGCCGACCCGGTGCTCGCCCCGCTCCTCGCCGGCGTGGCCCTCGTCGTCCTCCTGGTCGGCATGGCCGACGTCGTGCTCGTGTACCTGGTCCGCGACACACTCCACGCCGGAGGCGTCTGGTACGGCGTGGCCCAGGCGTCCTGGATGGCGGGCATGGTGGCGGGAGCGCTCGGGTCGGCACGCGTCGGGACCGAACATGGGCAGGTACGCGCCACGCTCGCCGGGGCAGCCCTCGCGTGTGCCGGTGTGGCCGGTTTCGCCGTCGCGCCGGCCGTGGGGATCCTCGTTCCCCTCTCGGTGCTCGGCGGCATCGGGAACGGCTACGCCGCAACCTGCCTGTCGACCCTGCTCATGACGCGCACTCCCGACAGCGCACGCGGCCGGGTCTCCGCCACCGCCGGTGCGGTCTTCGGGGGCGCCCAGGGCGCCTCGCTCCTGCTCGGCGGTGCCGTCGCGGTCGTGCTGTCGCCGCGGGCGATCTACGCCGTTGCCGGGGTGCTCGGTCTGACCGCAGCCGGAATCGTTGCCGTCACGAATGCCTCCCGGACCTCCAGCCGGGCCACTCCCGTCGGCGCGTCCGGCCCATCCGTTCGGCACCGGACCGCATGGCCGATCGACGAGGCTTAGATGCTGCGCAGATCGAGCCTGCGGCTCAGCAGGTACGGAATACCCGCCCCGGCGATCCGCCAGATGTTGGCATGGCCACCGCGGCGCAGGACGCTCGCCGCGGTCGCGGCCCGGCGACCGTCCTCGCAGGCGACCACGAGCGGGGTTCGCGGAAGATATCGCCCGGCGGCGGCGAGTGACGGCAGGGGTATGTGCAGCGAACCGGGGACATGGTCCCGCAGCCACTGCTCGTCGTCGCGCACGTCGACGAGCACTGCGCCACCGAGCCGGAGATCCTCCAGCAGACGGTCGGCCGTGATAGCCCGCTGGAGTCCGACGGGACAACCGGCCCTGTTGTACGCAGGCACGCCGCCCTTGAGGATCCCCCAGGCCCGGAATCCGGCTCGTACGAGCGCCTGTGCCATCGCCCACGGATCGACGTCTGCCCCACCCACTGCCACGACCGCCGTATCGGGGTCGATGACGCAGGATGCGCGGTCCTCGAAGCCATCATCCTTGAAGGGGACGTTCACCGAGCCGGCGACGTGGCACGCGTCGTAAGACTCGGGCGAGCGGCCGTCCACGGCCACCGCCCCTCCGGCGACGGCATGCTCGACGGCGGCCGCAGGCAGCGCCGGGACGCAAAATGCGTAACCGTGCATCGGCCGGGCTTCAGCGGGCGACGCGAACATCGTCCAGCCGGGTGGGGTTGACACGGCGCACCGCGAGCCGGACGACCACTCCGGCGGCGACGGCGATCCCGGCGACGGCGGCGACGACGAGTGGGCGCGGCCCGGCGATCGCCGTCACGACACCGGCGAAGAGCGCGGCGTTCAGGGCGGCGGGGATTGCGGCCGACGCGTGGGTGAGCGCCTCCCTCGTTTTATCGAGATATCCCATCGGAATAGTAGGATACTACCCGGGTAGCAGGTCTCGTCAAGCCGACGGCTCCAGTCAACCGGGGCGCCGGCCGCCTCGCGGCCTTGTATGATTTCCAGGATTATCCAACCACGGCTGGCGGAGGCAGTGCTCGTGGACAGGATGTGGGTGCGCGTTCGCGGACCAGGCGGGCTGCTTGCGATAGCGCTCGCACTTGTCGCCATGCCCGGGTCGGCGGTCGCCGACCGCAGTCATCACCCGACACCGGACCCGCGCCCCCTGTGGCGCGTCTACCCCCTGGGATCGCAACCGCTCGCGAAGTCGCCGGAGACCGAACCGATCGCCACCGGCATCAAGGAGCGCTCGAACCCGATCGCGAGGTCGGCCAACGGGGACGCGCTTCCGATCGGGTTCACGCAGATACTTGCGGGAACGGCGCTGCTCTGCATGCTCCTCGCGATGGTCCCGATCGCTCTGCGGCGAGGCCGGTCTCGCTCTCCGCGAGCGGTGATGGCTCGAGCCGAACTGATCGATCCCCTCCGCTCGGCGAGGCGCGAGCTGATCGACTCTCAACCCGCCCGCCCCACTCGCTCGACCGCCACGCGGGAAGAGGCGATCCTCCGCTGCGCCGCCACCTATGCGGCCGCCTCACAGCGAGGGGATCGAGCTCCGATGGCAGCCGTCAGAGCCGTCGTCCCCCCGGCCACGAAGGATCCGGCCGCGTACGCGAAGCGGATCATCGCCGAGGCTCGCCGCCGGGGCCTCCTCACAAGCCACGGCCGCGGCAGGGCCCAGGGCGAGCTCACGCCGAAGGCGCTCGATCTGTTGGAACGCGCCGGCGCTGGAGCAGGCCGGGAGCTCGCCTCGCCGCCGTTCGAACCCGGCCGTTAGCTCGGCTCCAGCGGCCGCCGATCGCCGATGAGCGTGGCCATCATGCGGACGGCCTCGGCGTCGCTCAGACCGTTCCGCCGGACCAGGGAGCGCCAGGTCTCGAATGCGACGGCGTGGCCGACGCCGGCCCGAAGTCGGCGCCGGCGTGCGCCTCGCTCGCGTCGGCCCTGAAGCAGCACCTCGACTGCCGCGTCGAAGTACGCACCCATCGATTGCACTGACGGCTGCATGGCCGGCATCGTGGCAGCGTCACGCCTGACCAGTTCGGCCATCTGCTCGGTGCGCCCGTACCAGGCGTAAAGCTCGAGCAGCGCGAACCGGAAGCGCTCCGCGGGCGCGCGGATCTGCGCCCACACGGACAGATCGGGCGCCGGGTTGCGATTTCGCCAGTGCTGTGTGCAGGCCACGAACAACGATGCCTGGTCGGGGAAGTGGCGGTAGACCGTTGCCCGCTGTACACCCGCCCGCTCGGCGATGGCGCTGACCGTGGTGCGGGCAGGGCCGATCGAGCCGTGCAGCTCGACCGTCGCCTCGGTGATCCGCTCGCGGGTCTCGGCCTCCAGCTCGGCTCGCCGGCTCTTGCGGTAGGTGCGTCCCGAGGTTCCCGATGTTTCAGTAGACATCAGTGTATGATGATTTCGATTTCACGGTACACACTTGCTCCATGAAAGGATAGTCCATGACGCCGTTGACCGAGATGCTGCGCCGGTTCGATGCCTCGCAGGGCCCGAAGACGGTGGGCCCGACCGACGGTCACCATGCCCAGCTGGGGGGTTGCGGTGCGCGCTTCCTGGTCTGGGGCGAGGAGTCCGGCGGCGGGTTCTCGCTGGTCGAGCACCCGATCCCGCCCCGCTCGCTGTGCGCACCGCTGCACCGCCACGACGGCGTCGACGAGTACAGCTTCGTGCTGGAGGGGCGAATGGGGGCAATCCTGGGCGACGACGTCGTCTACGCCGAGACCGGCGACCTGGCCTTCAAGCCACGCGACCAGTGGCACACGTTCTGGAACGCGGCTGATGAGCCCTGCCGGATCCTCGAGATCATCTCGCCGGCCGGGTTCGAGCACTTCTTCCGCGAGTTCGACGAGAGCATGCGGGACGGCACCTTCGATCCGGAGCGGCTCTCGCAGCAGTACGGCATCGAGTTCGACATGGAGAGTGTGCCGCGGATCTGCGCCGAGCACGGCCTCACGCACCCGCTCGTGGCCTGAGCGCCTGGGCCCGGGCGCGCCTGACGGGCCGGGTAGGGTGCCGGGTATGGAGATGCGACAACTGGGAGCGGGTGGCCCCGAGATCTCGGTGGTCGGGTTCGGCTCGTGGGAGGCCGGCGGCATGCACTGGGGGCCGAACACCTCCGAGCAGGACGTGATTGCGGCCATCCACGCCGGGCTCGACGCGGGCATGACGTGGGTGGACACGGCCGAGGTGTACGGGAATGGTGTGTCCGAGCGGATCGTCGGCCGTGCCGTCGCCGGGCGAGACGACGTGCTGGTGTTCACCAAGGTGGCGCCCGACGAGGGCAGCGGCCTTGCGTCCGACCAGGTGCGGGGCGCGATCGACGCGTCGCTGCAGCGGCTGGGGCGGGATCGCGTCGACCTCTACCAGGTGCACTGGCCGTCCGACGACGTTCCGATCGAGGAGACGTGGGGCGCGATGGCCGACCTCGTCTCCGCAGGCAAGGCGCGGTCGATCGGGGTGTCGAACTTCGACCGGGCGCTGATCGAGCGCTGCCAGGCGATCCATCCGGTGGCATCGGTGCAGAACGAGTTCTCGCGGCTGCACCAGGGCGACCGGGACGAGCTCCTGCCGTGGCTGGCCGCGCAGGGCATCGGCTACCTGGCCTACAGCCCGCTGGCTGCCGGCCGGCTGAGCGGCGCGCTCGCGCACGACCACGCGTTCTCCGATGACGACTGGCGGAGCGGTCGCGGGAGGTACGCATCGTGGCGTGACGACGAGGATGGCGAGTGGCCCTTCGACCCGGGGCCGATGGCGCGGGGCGCGGCACTGGTCGACCGGATGCGGCCACTGGCCGAGCGCCAGGGCGCGACGGTCGCCCAGCTGGCGCTGCGCTGGGCGCTCGAGCAGACCGGCGTCACGGCCGTGATCGCGGGCAGCCGCAACCCCGCGCACGCCAGGGCCAACGCCGCCGCCGGGTCGCTGGCGGTGGACGCCGCTGCACTGGCCGAGATTGACCAGCCGTAGCCGCCGAGTTCCCGGAGTCCGTAGTCCGGAGCATCTGCCGCGATGGTCTACGCGCAGACGAACCGGTCGCCTTGGGAGGTCAACCGTGCGCCACGGCGCTGGCATAGCTCCTGTGCCGGAACTCCTCCACCAGACCGGGATGCCGGGGCTTCCAGGCGAGCTCGGCGCGAGCTCTGGCCGCGGTGGTGCCCTGGTCGAGCAGCAGCACCTCGGCGAAGTAGTCACCCAAGCGAGCACGTGCTTCGTCGTCTGAGCCGGGGACCGCGTCCGGGGCGCCGACGGCCGCAGCAGCAGCGCGGGTCAGCTCGGCCACTGTGCGGTCGAGGCCGTCTCCGACCACGTAGCGGCCGCGGGCCGAGTCGCTCTCGAGCACGCGCCGGAATGCGTCGGCGAGGTCGGCCACATGGACCGTCGTCCAGTGCTGGTCGCCGGTGCCGAGCATGATCAGGTTGCCCGCCTCGTCTCGGGGTGATCCGAGAAGAACGCCGGGCACGCCGCCGCCGGCATCCCCGTACGCAGTGCCGGACACGATTACGACGCCGCGCATGTCACCCGCGTTCAGCACTCGCTGTTCGATCGGTTCCCTCCATGCCACCAGCGCGGGCGCATCGAGCGGGGATTCCTCCGTGATGGCCCTGTTGCTTCCGTAGACCCACGCACCACTGATCTGGACGTAAGGCTTGCCGGTCCCGGCGAGCGCATCGATCGCCGCGTCTGCCACGGCCGCGTCCACGTTCGCGCTGGTCTCGTCGCCGGGACTTGCGGTGTGAATCGCGCCGTCTGCGCCGCTGAAGACGTTCACGACGGCGGCGCGGTCGTAGAGGTCGACGACGGCCGGAGTGGCGCCGCGCGCAGCGACCGCTTCGGCTTGGTCGCCACCGCGCACGAGCGCAGTCACCTGGTGTCCGTGCGCCAGCAGATCCTGCATGACGTGAGACCCGATGAATCCCGTTGCACCTGTCACTGCCACGTTCATTCGTGGACCTCCATTCTCATCAATCAATCGATCGCTTGACGGTACCACCACGCCGGTTCTTCGTCAAGCAAACGCTTGAATTCATGACGACCACCATGCGGCTGGTTGGAACGCTGCGCCGGCTGCCCTCAGCCTGCCGCCGGGCCTGCGAGCACCCCGGCGACGACGGGGACCACCCGCCGCTCGATCTGCTTCCGAGGCTTGCCCCGCAGTTCACGTCCCACCGGCGCAAGGGCGACCCAGCTCACGACGCCGGCCGCGCAGCGCGTCCGGAACGCCAGCTCACCGTCGCTCACGACGGGCACGTTGTCCCGCAACCGCCGCACGACGATCGCGCGAATCCCTTGGAACCTCGCGTCAAAGCGATCCCAGGCCGGCGGGGGGTCGATCGCGGCGCGCGAAACGATGCGCAGGACGTCCAGGTCGTGACCTCCGTCGGCGAGCGCGCGGATCATCGGGCGAGAAAACGCCGCAGCCACATCCTCCAGCGTGGATCCGGGCTCAAGGGAGCTCACCGCCGACTCCTGCGCGTCCAGATACCGCTCGAGCGCATGCGCAATCGCCGCGTCACACAGCCCCTGCAGCGACCCGAAGTGGTAGCTGACCGCGGCAATATTCGCCCCGGCGGAATCCGTGACCTCGCGCAGCGTGACGCCGTCCTCACCCCGCTTCGCGAGCAGGTCAATCGCAGCGTCCGTCAACCGCGCTCGCGTCCGCATGCCCGCCTCCCGGCGCTGATCCCGACTCCCACCCTTCACACCATCTATTCAATCATATGATCGAATACGTGCAAGCCCGTTCACCACGTTCCAGGTGTTGCAGTCGATTCGCCTCGACGTAGGCTACGGGTCGTGGGTGCACCCCCAACGCCTGACCTCGTTGTCGCAGCCTGAATCCAACGGATCACAGCGCAACCGCCCGCCCGCGGTCCACGTCGCGGGCGTGGTCAAGCGGTTCGGGTCGACGACCGCGCTGGCCGGCGTCGATCTGGTGGTCCCGGAGGGGATGGTCTTCGGCCTGCTTGGCCCGAACGGCGCAGGTAAGACGACGCTCGTCCGCATCCTGGCGACGCTGCTTGTGCCGGATGGGGGTCGGGCAGAGTTGCTGGGGCGCGACGTCGTCGCCGAGTCGGCGGGCGTGCGCGAGCTGCTGGCGCTGACCGGTCAGTTCGCGGCGGTCGACGAGCTCCTGACGGGCCGCGAGAACCTGGAGATGTTCGGGCGCCTGTTCCGGCTGTCTCGGGCGCAGGCCAGCCGCCGAGCGTCGGAGCTGCTCGAGCGCTTCGAGCTCGCCGACGCCGCTGACCGAACGGCAAAGACGTACTCGGGCGGAATGCGACGGCGACTCGACCTGGCATCCAGCCTGCTTACGCAGCCGCGGGTGCTCTTCCTCGACGAGCCGACAACGGGTCTTGATCCTCGTAGTCGCAACGAGATCTGGGAGATCGTCCGCGACCTGCGCCGCGACGGAACGACGATCCTGTTGACGACGCAGTACCTCGAAGAAGCAGACCAGCTCGCGGACGAGATCGCGGTGATCGACCACGGCCTGGTGATCGCGAAAGGGACGGGCAGCCAGCTCAAGGACCGCGTCGGCGGCCAGATCCTCGAGGTGGAGCTGACCGACGTCGGGCAGCGAGGCGAGGCAGAGGCCGCGCTGCTTCGCGTCGGCTGCGGCGCTCCGGAGGAGGACGGGCGGCCGAACCGGCTGACCTTGCCGGCGCCACGGGAGGGGCTCGTCCTGGTCGAGGAGGCCGCTGCGGAGCTCCGCCGCGCCGGGATCGGCGTCAGCGACATGGGCCTGCGAGGGCCGACGCTCGACGACGTGTTCCTGCAGCTAACCGGTCAGGCGCCGAGCGAGAACGGCAACCCGCCGCCCGCAGCCGCCGCGCCCGACGAGACCGTCGTGGAGCGTCCCCGCCCGCGCCCGCGGGTTCATGCGCCGTCGGCGCGGGCTGCCGAGACGAGCGTGATCGACAGCGCTGTTGTGACGATGCGGAACCTTCGCCACTTCTGGCGCCAGCCCGACCTGCTGGTCTTCTCGACGATCCAGCCGGTCATGTTCGTGGTCCTCTTTGTCTACGTCTTCGGCGGCGCCGTCAGCCAGTCGCTGCCGCCAGGAGTCAGCTACGTCGACTACCTGCTGCCGGGGATCTTCGTCCAGTCGGTGACTTTCCGCGCGTCCAACACGGCGGTCGGCCTCTCCGAGGACCTCCGACGCGGCGTGATCGACCGCTTCCGCTCGATGCCAATGGCCCGCTCGGCGGTCCTGGTCGGGCGAACGACCGCAGACCTCGTGCGAAACATTCTGATCATCGGCCTGATGATCGGCGTCGGCTACCTGGTCGGCTTCCGTTTCGAGGCCGGCGTCATCTCGGCGCTCGCGTGTGTCGCCCTGGTCGCCGCCTTCGGGTTCGCCCTCAGCTGGATCTTCGCCTTCGTATCGCTGGTCGTACGGGGCGCCGAGACCGCGCAGACGGCGGGATTCGTGCTGCTGTTTCCCCTCGTCTTCGCCAGCTCCGTTTTTGTCCCGGTCTCGAGCATGCCCGACTGGCTGCAACCGATCGCCAAGGCGTCGCCGGTGACGCTGACCGCGGACGCGGCGCGCACCTTCGCGCTCACAGGCGGCGTCCCGAGCTCGCTCGCAGGTTCGCTCGCCTGGATCGTGGGCATCGTGGCGGTGTTCGTGCCCCTGTCGGTCTGGCGCTACCGGAGGATGAGTTAGACGTGCGCCTGTATGCCGCGACCGGAGATGGGATCGTCCGCCTGGACGAGGCAGGCGAGGGGTGGACGGTCGAGCGGTTGTTGTCGGGGAGCGGTGCGCAGTGCCTGACCGTCGACCCGGCTGACCCCGACGTCGTGTATGCCGGGCTGCGTGAAGGCGGTGTGCGCCGCAGCGTCGACGGCGGTCAAAACTGGGTCGACTGCAAGCTGCCCGAGCCGGGGGTATTCTCGCTCGCCGTCAGCGCCGCCGACGAGGCGGTCTACGCGGGCACAGAGCCGAGCCGTCTGTTCCGAAGCGACGACCGAGGCGAGAGCTGGAGCGAGCTGGAAGCGCTGCTCGAGCTGCCCTCACGGCCGAACTGGAGCTTCCCGCCGCGCCCGTGGACCTCACACGTGCGCTGGATCGCACCGAGCCCCCACGACGCCGACCTGCTCCTGGTTGGGATCGAGCTCGGCGGCTTGATGCGCTCGCCCGACGGTGGGCAGAGCTGGCAGGATCACCGTTCCGGTGCGCAGCCGGACGTGCACTCGCTCGCCTGGCACCCGCACACACCGGGGCGCGCGTACGAAGCCGGCGGCGGCGGCGCCGCCTTCAGCACCGATGCGGGCGAGAACTGGCAGCCCGCCGATGATGGGCGCGACCGCCATTACACCTGGTCGGTCGCCGTCGACTCCGACTGCTGGTACGTCTCGGCGAGCACCGGCCCCTACGCCGCGCACGGTCGCCGCGACCCGCAAGCGCGCATCTACCGGCAGCGCCACGGCGAACTGTGGCAGCCACTCACGGGCGGCCTGCCCGAGCCGCTACCGGCGATGCCCTACGCGCTCCTCGCCACCAATGGCCGCCTGTTCGCCGGCCTCGCCGACGGTCAGCTCTGGGAGAGCCGCGACCAGGGCGACAACTGGTCACCGCTGCGACTCAACGGAGACGCGCCGGAGGCGCTCGTCGCCCTCGGCTAAGCGACGTACTGACGGTGAATCGTCGGCGAGCGTCTCGCATGGGTCAGCCGCGGCAACGATGACTCCCGCGGGACCCCGCGGCGAGGAACGCCGTGCCGGCGGACAACTCGACCCAGGAGAGATCGGGGAATTCCTCCTGCATGGCTGCGCGAATCGTCTCCCACGGACGGCGCATGATCCAGTCATCGATGGAGGCGAACCGCCGCACAGTGGCGGTCCCGAGCCGCGCCAGCCAGCGAGGCGTACTGTCGGGCACCTTGAGATCCAGCACGACCAGGCGTCCGCCTTCGGCGAGAGCTGCGGCACCGCGGGCGATCACCTGTCCGCACTGGGGGACCTGTGTCAGCGCGTACGTGCACAAGATGGCGTCGACCTCGGTTGGGAAGTCGACGTCCGCCGCGTCAGCGTGCACCAGCCTGACATTGGTCCAGCCGTTGGTCTCGATCCGATGCTGGGCCTGGACGAGCATCGCGTCGGTCAGATCGACCCCGACGATCCGCCCTTCGGCACCGATCGCCTGCTCGATCAGCGGGAAGTTCAGCCCCGTGCCGCAGGCGACTTCGATCACGCTACCGCCTCGGTGAAGATCGAGCGCCTGTACGGCCCGGAGGCGTTGTGCCCGCTGGGGGTAGCCGGGCAATGGGTAGAACCGGGAGGTGAAGTCGTAGTGCTTCGCCTTCTTCCGGTATGTCTCGATCAGGCGCTCTCGCGTACGGTCGACCGGGCTCGCAACATGTTCCGCGGACTCGCGGTCGTCGCGGGTGGACTGCGCACCCCTTTCCATCTATGTAACCGAGCCGCTCCGCGCGCCGAACTCGACCGCAGCCTTGATCGCTGCCATTTCGAGATCGCTGACGCGCTGGATCCTGGCTTGGAGCATGCGGGCGGGAATCGCGCGCATGATGCCTCCGAGGTCCACCTCAATCCACATCAAGGCGGCGGTCTGCCTCTCGTCCATCGGCTCGAGCTCCATCCCCCACCGCGCCGCGGAAGTGCCCATCGGCCCGGCGAACGCCACGTGGCCCGGCGCCTCGACAACGGTCACCTCCTGACTCCGCTCGCGACTCAATCCGAGGATCCCCTTCGCCCGCTGCTCCACGCGCGCCCCGACCTCGAACGGATCTCCTCCGCGAACCCAGCATTCAAGAACCGTCGGTGCCCACTCCGGCCAGCGTTCGACGTCACACACATACGCCCACACCTCAGGAACGCTGGTCGCGATTGTGATGCGGCTCTCGGTTCTGAACGTCATGCACCTTTCCGTTGGCGAAAATCGCCGCCGACGCAAGATCTTGACCGGAAGACCGGCCTGCTCGACACACTCCGTCGACGGAACCGCTCCGCAACGAGCACCAGCGAGCCTGGCAGGCTGGCGGCGAGCACCAAGACTCCATACACCACAGCGGTTGCCGCGCCTTGATCGGCGCGGAGCCCGGCCGCGGAGAACGCCCAGGCGGTTACTCCCTCACGGGGTCCCCAGCCGGCGACGCTCGGCAAGACCATGGCCAACAATGAGAGCATGGCCAGCGGCAGGAGTCGGGACATCGGCGCGGTCACGCCCGCCGTTCGTGCGGCGATGAGGAACGTGCCCGCATGGCCGGCGACCACCACGGCCGAGGAAACCACGATCGCCGGTAAGGCGTTCCGGCGCAGCACTCCGTCGCGGATGTCCGCCGCCACTGCGTTGCGCACCCGGGTCCACCGGGCACCGCCGGCTTCCCCGCGCATCCGCCCCACGAGGACGACCGCAACGGCAACCGTGACCGCGGCACCTACAACGAACGGCATGGACGAGCGCACAGGGGACGGCAACATCAGAAGAACGGCGATCGTCAGTACGGCTTGCACGACCTGGCCCGCAGCGCGCTCCCAGATCACGGCCCTGAGAGCACCGCCGACGTTGCGCACGGTCCGGCCATGACTCACGCCGCGGTGCACGTCGCCGGCGACGCCGCCCGGAAGCGTGAGGTTGAGGAAAAGCGCCCGGTAGTAGGCCGCCACGGCAGCCGCCAAGGACAGTCGTACGCCGAGGCCGTGGGCGACGATCGTCCACCGCCACGCAGAGCAGAGCGTCGTGACGAGCACGACCGCCGCGACCGCGAGAACCGCTCGGCCGTCGATCCCCTCGAGGCCGGCGAGGAATGGGCCGGAGCCAAGACGCCAGCAGACGACCACGAGCACCCCCGCCGCGACCGCTGGGCCGGCCCACCGACCAACGCTTCTCACCGCAGCATGTCGACTGTGATCTCCATGCCCCAACGCGGCCGTCGTGATGACACGCCCCTTTCATCCCGGTACTGTCATCTACGTACGCGAGAGCTCCGTCGCCGGATTCGCCCCCAGAGTGGACGGCCATGCGGGCGCCATTCCACGACGGTGGCTTCCGGCCCGGTCAAGTACGGCTCCCTCAGCGCCGGAACGGTCGAGCACGGGCCGGACGATTTGCGCGGCCGCGGTTTTCTGCCTGTACCGGCACCAACCCCCTATCGTGCCCGCGGCGGCCGTCGTCGTCGCGACGCTCTGGGACTACGACCACGAGACGGCAAAACTACGCCTGACGGCAAGGCCGGCAATGTGCGCGTCGTCCCGGTCAGCGACCCGGTGCTGCGGATGGACTTCGAGGCCCACGTGCAGGCCGACCGGCGGACGGCGGAAAGGTTGGGGAGTACCTGCTTTACCCGGGACGCCGCGGGCCATCCGCAGACCCGTACGGGCCGCCGACGAACAGACGATCGGATGCAGAATGTTCGATTTCCGGCCTGGACCCGCTGTCAGAGCCAAAAGATGGAGGCGGCGGGAATCGAACCCGCGTATCGTTCCGAACGCTAACTTCGCCTTGTGATCTCTTCCATAGACTATCGGCGTCGTCCCGGCATGTACCGATTGCAACGGCCACCGGCACCTGTCAGACTGGTCGCTTCGATGGAGCCCAGCGACCAGTTGGAGGGAACTTGCGATGCTGATCCGACGAGCAATCATCGTGGCCGCCGTGTCCGCGCTATCGGTCGCGGTCGGCCCCGCACTTGCCGACAGCCACGACACAGACCTTCCCAACGGCGGTTTCGAAGCGTCGACTCTCGCCCCGTGGATGACGTCCGTCATCGGCGAGGCAGACTCGGGGTGGAGCGTGTATTCGGGTACCACAGCGCCGATCAGCGGGTTTTCGGTCATCGCGCCACCGTTCGGCCGGCAAGCCGCGATCGCTGATCAGAATGGGCCAGGTTCAAACGTCCTGTATCGCACGTTCAGGGTTGACGGCGATGACGGCGAGCTTCGGCTGTGGGTCTGGTACCACAACTACGCGGGGGCCTTCTTCTCGCCGCACTCGCTGTTCGCGACGGGGACCGGGCCGCAGAATCAGCAGCTTCGGATTGACATCCTGCGGGCGTCCGCTCCGCTGCGCTCGCTGCGCGCGAGCGCCATTCTCGCGACGCCGTTCCGAACGCGGCCCGGGGATACGATGGAGCGCGGCCCGTTTCTCGTTCGGGTAGGCGTTCGCGGCTGGCACGGTCGCCTGATCAGGTTGCGCATCGCGGAGGCCGACAACCAGGGGAACTTCGACGTCGTGATCGACGGTGTCCGGATGGTCGATCGCGCCGGCCGGCCCGACTAGGGCGAGAGGACGCAACCAGCAAGCCTCGGCCCCTCGACAGCGCGCCGGTGGTCGGACCCAGCACCGGGGACGAGGTGATCGAAAAGGAGATCCTGTATTCCCACGCACGCACGCTGGACAGGCGTTCATGCACGGTGCCTGGGGCTGCTACGGCGTCCTACTCTGTGCTTCCTGTTCAACACCGTCCTCGGCGAGGAGCTCCCCTGCAAGCGATACCGCAGCGCCTGGGTCAGCATCGCCGTCCACAGCTCGCCTAGCGCACTGCTTTCCAGACCAGCGTCGAAATCGGCTCTGACATTGTTCGTGACCATGTTCAACCGGCGAGGGCCAGGTGTGACGGCGGACGCCACTACAGCAGTAACCGTTCCGCCTCTGCCTCAGCGGTGCCGATGGCGGAGAGTTGCTCGGCCAGGCGGCGGCGGAAGGCCGGCACGTGTGCGAGGAGGCGCAGCCCGACATTGCGCAGCGGGCGAACCGCTCGTGGGGCAGTGGCCAGTCGGGTGAGCCGGTGGGCGAGTGCGACCACCTGCATGGCCTCGGCACGACTGCGGGCCGCGTACTCGTCGAGCTTGTCCTCGCGACCTTCCCGCAGCGCCACCGACAGAGCATCCCCGAGAGTCACAGCATCACGCAGGCCGAGGTTCATGCCTTGGCCACCTGCCGGGCTGTGCGTATGTGCGGCGTCGCCGGCGAGCAGTACCCGCCCGGCCCGGTACCGGTCCGCCACGCGCTCGTGAATCCGAAACCTGGATCCCCACATCACTTCGGTCACTCTCGTCGTGGTAGTGCGCGGCCCGCGGGTGTCCAGCAGTCGCTGCGCATAGGCGACGTCCGGCTGCTCCGGCGCATCGTCGACTTCGGCCACGAGCCGGAACGACCCATCGGGGAGCGGCGCCACGACCAACATGCCGGGTATGGAGAAGAACAGCAGGACCTCGTCCGGGGGCAGGCCGCCTTCCACCCGGACATCAGCCAGCGCGAAGGACAGCGACAGCGCATCGTTGCCCTCGTGCCCGAGTCCGGCCAGATCGCGGATCGTGCTGTTCATGCCATCGGCCGCAACCACGTACTGGGCCTTGATCATGTCGCCGCTGTCTAGCGTGACCTCGGCAGAGTCGGCGGTTTGGCTCACCCCGGTCGCGACGTACGGGCGGTGGACCTTGCCGCCGAGTTCCTCAAGGCGGTCGAGCAGGACCCGCTCGGTGATGTTCTGCGGGACCATGAGCGTGTACGGATACTCCGTCGGGAGACGGTCGAACCGGACCGGCACGAGCTCCCGATCCCCATCACGGATGCTGAACTGCCGAGCCTGGATGCCGAGCCCCGACAGTCGCTTCGAGACACAGATCCGATCGAGCATCTCGAGGGTCCGGGCGTGCACGACAGCAGCGCGCGAGGTATTCGCTCCTGCCGCCTGCCGATCAACCACAGTCACCTCATGGCCATGCCCGGCGATCGAGGCGGCAACCGCCAACCCCACCGGCCCCGCACCCACCACCAGCACCTCGGTCCGATCAGCAAGCTCGTTCATCACGCTCCCTTCACGCAATAGTCCGGGCGGCTGGCGGTCGGAATTCGGGGGCTCACGTCGCGCTCGGGTCGTCGTGCGCCAGCCGCAGCGAGGAGATGACCATCCGGGTGTGCTGGGAGCGATTGCGTGATGGTGCGATGCAAGCGGTGACGACCTGCCGTGGACGGGCTCGGGTGATCATCGCGCCATCCTCGCGCCTTCGTGGGCTCTCCGAAAGGCGGAATACCTGTCGTTCGTGGGGCGGTTTTCTGGTGAATCGTGACAGCGGAGCGGCGAGTGGGGTCAGGCGCCGCAGGGGGTACTAGGGAGCTAGACCCTACGCAGGGCTGACGGCTGAATACGGGGATGGAGGCGGCGGCAATCGAACCCGCGTTTCATTCCCGCCCTAGCAACTGGCGCCGAATAGTCCCTGCACGGCGATACATATCCGGCAACGATGGCGCCAAATCGATCTCAGGAGCGATTCGCCCAGGCTACGACACGGAGAGCCGTCTCCTTCGGTTGCGCCGCGAGGCCACACCGACCGTCGTGTTACTCGTCCCCGTCCTTCGATGATGATCGTTCGACGCCCCCGTGCCGTCGTGTGTGCCGCGTGTGCTCTGCGCCTGGTGGTTGGGCACATAGCAACGTCGCAATCGCCCAAGAACGTGGACTGCCGGTCTACCCGGTCTACCACCGCGTCAAGGACATCCCGGGTTCGTGGCCTCGGAGCTGCCCGCCTGAGCTACGTCCCGGGTTCGACGCCCACCGACAGTCCGCTGGCCGCCCCGAGGTACTCGTCAGTCCGGGGTCGCGGACTCGCCCGCCTCGGCGTCGTCGCCATCGCCGCGAAGATCAGGTCCGCCGACGTCGACGAGCTCGTCGAGCACGCTGATGACCTCGTCGTCTTCGCCGTCGCTGCCGCCGCCGAACGAGGTTTCGTTCTCCTCGAGGTGCGGGTACTTCTCGAGGAGGAACCGTCGCCGGTACGCGAGCTGGGCGCTGTCGACCATGGCCTCGAGGGTCGCCCAGTTGAACCCCGCGCCGAGCGCGATTCCGATGACGGGCACGACCTTGCCCAGGCCCTGCTTCGTGACTCGGACGCCGAACCGTGCAGCGAACTGCTTGTAGAGCTGCGCGACGACCGAGGAGTTCAGCACGTCCCACGAGGCGCTCCGGAACAGCGCCTGGGTGAGACTGGAGACGTCGGCCATCGCTGCGTACTTCGCTCCGGTCGACATCGACGTGCCCAGGTTGATGACCGACAGGGCGAAGACCTTCTCCTCGGGCGCCTCGGGGTCGTACCCGTAGGCGAGTGCGACCTGCCCGACGGCGCGGGTCGCCAGGCTCAGCACAACAGATGCGTCGAGCGCCATCGTCCCCGCGATGACGCCGGCCCCCGGCGCGGCAGCGGCTCCGCCGCTGGCAGCGATGACCAGGTCGCCGCCGGTGATGACGAACCCAGATCCGGCACCGGAAACTGCGGCGGCCGCGGGGTAGTACCAGTCGATACCGCGGCCGAGCAGATCGTCGGCGTCCCTTAGGTCGAGCTTGCGGATGCCACTTAGCGACTCGACCGGGTGGCCGGCCTCCTGGTGCTTGGCGACGACATGACCAGGGGTGAGCCCGACTCGCCCGACCCTGGAGATCACGACCCCCGCTGCTCCGGCTGCGGAGCCCACCCACCCTCCAGCAGCCGACGTCACGGGCGTCGGCACCACCTGGCCCCCTCGTCGCGCCGCGTCAATGGTCACCTTCTGCGCCTTCGCGATGCTCGGGTAGCGCTGAGCGACCTTCGACAGCCCCGCTCCGATCGCCCCGGCGCCCGCGGTGACCCTGTCGCCGACGGCTCGAACGGTTCGCGTGGCGGTACGTGCGCGGTGGCGGCGAAGGTTGTCCCACTCCTGGAGCTCGTACTCGGATGGCTCGCTCATGCGCGCAACCCTAGCGGTGACATTTCGCTGATCGGCGCACTGGGACCGGCAGCAGTCCAGAGCTTCACCCGTTCGCGCGCGGCCGCCGGATCGCATGAGAGCGACCGCGCGGTCGTTGGTGCCGCCTGCTGCAAGCAGGTGAGCCGTATCGCTTGCCGTCGCCGGGCCCGGCCTAGATACGCGGGTTCAGGAGCCTCGACGCCGAAGGTCGCCCCTCCTCCAGACCAACCCCCACCGGCAGCGGCTTCGCGACTATGTACTCGACCGGCTGGGCGGCCGCCAAGTCGACGAGCTGCATGGCTCCGCGGCGGGCGGTCGCTGCCTGGGGACCCTCCTTGAGGTCGCTGGCCTTGAGGCTCCCGAAGCACCCGACATCGACCAGCCGCTACTGCGGGTAGCCGAGGACTTGCTCGCCCCGCTGCTGGCAGGCGGATTCACGGTTCGTGAGACGGTCTACGACGATTCAGGAACGCCTGCCGAGTCGCGAGCCGTTCGATCATCGCAACCGACGGGAGACCCGCTTGTAGTCATTCTCGCGTCTCGAAACGCGGCGGTCGACGACGGGAACGAGCTCGTCGACCGGCTGACCCACAGGTATGGTCTCGCAGAAGGAGCCATAACCGCATCCACCGTCGACAAGTGGCAGGGACAGACAAACCGGATCACCCTGGGAATACACTCATTATCGGGCGCCGACGAGCTCGACAACTTTAACTCCGCGTTCGGCCGACTTGCCGTGACCTGCACGCGGGCAACCCACGGGCTGCTCCTAGTCACCCGCGCGGGCATAGAGGATCTACTTGAGGAGGCCCCCGCACGGCCGGGCACTCCCCTCGGGGAGCCCGGGATGCGGTCGCTGCCCCGCCAAACCCACCTGCGAATCCTAGGCGCGTTCATCGCGACCGAAGGATCGTCCGTGTCCACGGTAAAGGCGGCAAGTGGCGAACGATCCCCGTCGAAGACTCAGAGCTCCAGTGCGCTCTGAACGAGCTGCTCGAGGTTGAGCAGCCTGCCCCGTCGGAGTACCTCCTCTTTCCCGAGCGGGTCGGTGCCGTCCGCTGGGCGGATCGCCATAAGCCCATGTCCGACACGGCCCTCCACCGCTGGTGGCATGCCCGTCTCGACCGGGCGGGTGTGAAGCACCTCCCTATGCATAGCGCCCGGCACACGGCCATCACCGACATCGTGCGTGACACCGGCAACCTCAAGGCAGCGCAGGTCTTCGCCGGCCATGCCTCGATCCAGACCACAGCGGACATCTATGCCCACCTCGATCTCGCCGACCTCCGCGACACCCTCAGGGCCGTCGAGGAGAAGCGCGCTAACCGAGGCGGAGAAGGCGAGCCGTGAACGCAATCATTCCGACCGCGAAAACCCGCGATTAGCAGGTATTAGTGGAGGCGGATGCATGCAGATGGTCGGAAACGGCTCAACATAAGGTTTCCGGATCGGTCTGCTACGAATGGGCTACGTTCGCCATCGCATGCATTACGTTGGTGTGTTTGAGGGCGGCGACGACCGAAGGATGCATCGGAAGCCAAGGTGGCCCATTCCCGAGTCAACGGCTTGAGGTTGGCGAGCGGCCGGCCGGTAGCGGAGGCAGTAGTTGGGGGCGCATAGGTGCGAGCCGCCCTTGACTACTTTGCGTGGGAAGCGATCGCCCGGCTGGCCGCGTGTGCGGCTACCCTCGGCCAAGGTCTCTCGAGGATTCGAGGGCACACAGCAGGAATGCGCTGCGTCGGCATACGCCGTGGTGAAGTAATCGCTTGTCCACTCCCACACGTTGCCGGTGATGTCGAACAGGCCGTAGTCGTTGGGCGGAAAGCTGCCTACAGGCGAGGTGCCTTCGAACCCATCCAGCTTCAGGTTTTGCCAGGGAAACTCGCCCTGCCAGGTGTTGGCCAGGGCGCGGCCGTTGGAGACGACGTCGTGGTCGCCCCACGCGAACGTCGCGCCGTCCAGGCCCCCCGAGCGGCGAATTCCCACTCCGCCTCGGTCGGAAGCTCCTTCCCACCCCAGGCCGCGTACGCCTGCACATCTTCCCACGCGACGTGCACGACCGGATGCCGCTCGCGACCGACGATGCTGGTGCCCTTGCCGCCGGGTCGCTTCCAGCAGGCACCCGGCCGGTACTCCCACCAGTTGCGATAGTCGTCCAGCGGGACAGGTCCGGCGGACTTCAGGAAAACCGACGATCCCGGCACGAGTAGATCCGGAGCCGCCTCCGGGTAGTCGGCCGGGTCGGGCGCCCGCTCAGCCACCGTCACATACCCGGTGGCGCGAACGAACTGGCGAAAGTCGCCGGCGGTGACCGGTTGCGTGTCCATCCAGAATCCGTCCACGCGCACAGGATGCACCGGACGCTCCTCGGGATAGAAGTCGTTGGATCCCATAAGGAACTCTCCGCCTGGTATCCAGACCATCCGGTCGAACCCATCCCCGGACTGCTTCCCGAGAGTCGCGCGTGAGGCGTGCGCTCGCGGACGGCTGACGAGGTGCTGTGGTCGATGCAGTTCTTCAACCATCGGCGTGTTCTCCAGCTGGGGAACCCGACGGGAGACCAGGTGCAGGCAACCGGCGTCGCGCACGCGACGCCGACGCTGATCTACCGAAGCTTCGCCCGCTTCGCGCCGACGTCAGGGCGCGGCGGATCGAAGGGCCGTATCCGCGCGGTCGCGTATGACCCAGAGTTTTGGCGGGACACCCCGGTGTCTGCGCAGGTAGCGCCGGTCGCGTACATGCGCCGGTTCGCCGTCCTCGCGCGTCGGCACGGTTACCTGACATGGCGCCTGCACGGGATTTGATGGAGCCGTCAGAGGCCGTCTGCCACGCGGCGCGGGGCGAGCGGATCGACGACGCCTATCTCCGCTGCGGCCTCGCAGGGGCGGCGGCGCGGGTCGCCGACATCGTAGAGGTGCAATCACAGGCCGACGAGTCCTCGCCGCGTCGGTTCCGTCGCTTGCTCGAGCGAGCCGCCGCCCAGGCGCGGGCGGCGAACCCGAGGGTCGCGGTGCTCGCCGGGATCAGCACCACCCGCCGACCGGGAAGGCGACATTCGTCTCGATGGTTACCGACGCGAAAATCGGAGCCGGCGTCGTGGACGGGGTGTGGGTGAACGTCTTCTCCAGCCGGCCCGGTCAGAAGCGCGCGGGCAGGGTCCTGTTTCGCTGGCTGGCGTTGGACGGCTACTAGACGAGCCGCTTCGACGGGGCCTTGTCAGGCCGCTCGATCTCAGCCCCGCCGCGGCCCGCTCCGCCTCCATGGCCTCGATGGCGTGGTCATAGGCGATCCTCGGCGGCGAGTAGCCGAGCCGGAACGCCACAGCGCGCAGCGCCCGCGTGATCACCCGCGCCATCACGTCCCTGCTGGCAAGCTGCACGGCCGATCCGATCCGGTACGGCTTTGCGGGGTCGGGCGCTTCGGCCGGCGTCTCGACGCCGTCGAACACCTCGTCCGTGGCCAGGTACCAGTCGATCAGCTCGCGCTCCGCATCATCCACCTGCAGCTCGGGCACCTCGGCGCCCTGACTGAGCGCCGACAACCGCTTGCGGTAGGAACCCAGCGTCCGCCCACGCGCCTTCGGCGACAAAAACGCCACCGCCAGCACCTGCTGCCAATGCTTCACATCCAGCTTCTGGCGCAGCCGCTCAGCCGTCGGCACCTCGAACCCGCCCTCATCACGGGCGCGATTCCACTCACCCTTGGACACCAGCCGGGCCGCGTCAGCATCGCCGCCCGCGGCCAGCAGCGCGACATCCCGGACCAAGTCGAGCAGCGCGTTGGAAACACCACGCGTCGCCCACTGGGAGGCTGAGGCCTGATCAGGCATCGCCGCGAAGCTAGCCAGGTCCAGGTCCACCCCATCCGGAATCTCCACAAACTCGAGCAGGACCGGGTCTGCGGCCGCGCGCGCTCCACCGGCGCCACCCACCGCATGTTCTTCGCTCGCCAAGCGAGCCATCGAACGTTTGTTCGGAGCCAAGAGGTGTAGACATAGCACGAACGCGTGTTCGTGTCTACTGGATCAGCCGATAGTCGCCTTACCGTCGCGGCCGAGCGACGCTACTCGTTTGGGCGCTCCGGCGTGAGACTTCCGGCGTCCCGTCCGTGATGCCTTCCAGCGGGCGGCGAGCGGGAGCTCCGGATCGCCGACGCGGAACTGATGGGCAGCACCCGGCGCGACGGAGGGTCTGTCCGGCAGGAGTGACCGAGGATGATGGTCACGCTAATGTGGCAGCGGGTTCCTGACCGCCCCACGATGACTGACCATCCGCTCGTGCGGAGCGCCGCGGCTCGAGGTAGGCAACCTGAGCGCGGCGCTCCTGGTCAGCGGGAGCGGGCGGCCCTCGCGTTGTGGGCTCTGGGCGACCCCTCCGCTGTCGGCGGCGACGGCCCTGTCCCCCTCTCTAACCGTGCAGGCGGACCGCGCCGGCTATTCGCTCGGCTCGCTTGAAGTAGAGCGTCGCTTCGACTCCCCGGTAGAACTCGACCGCCTGCTCGAGGTGGGTAGCGGCGGCCGCGGGGTCGGACTGGGCGAGCGTTTCCGCGGCGCGCAGACTGGAGAAGGCGGCGTCGGTCAGCGAGCCGATCTGGGTGTAGATGCCGACCGCCGCTGCGTGGTCGCCGGCGAGTGAGACCAGGAGCGCTTCCCTCCACGGGGTCTCGAGCGGCAGTGCGGAAGTGACGGCCTCGAGCTGCGCGGAGCGGCCCGTGCGATCGGCGGTCTCGGCCAGCTCCGCGCCGGAATAGGGCAGCGCGGAGAGCAGCGCCGCGGTACTGTGGGCGTGGCCGAGTAACTCATCCATTAGCTCCCGCGCCGCATCGGCGTCGCCGCGCACGAGCGCGAGCCAGGCCGACTCTGCCAGCTCGGGACACAGCGACTGAACCATCCCCTCCTCGCGCGCGAGCCGCAGCGCCCGCGCCTCAACGTCAACCGCCTCGCGCATCGCGCCGCGCCGGGCCAGGATGCGGGCCCGGGTGCCCAGCACGAAGGAGGCGAACTCCCCGTCATAGCCCGCGCGCGCGTCCCCGAAGGCCTGCAGCCGCTCGAGCGCATCGTCCCATGCACCGGCAAGGTACTCACCCGCCGCCACCTCGGCGGTGGGGTAGCCGATCCGCCAGGGCATCCTGCGGCCGACCCATTCCAGCGACTCCCTCTCCAGCTCGCGAAAGCGCTCGACGTCTCCAAACACGAGATGCGCGGTGGCGTGGTTGCCGAGCGCGATGCCCAGCTCGGAGTCCTGCAGCTCGCGCAGCCCCTGGATGGCCTGCGACTCCTCATCCAGACCGCCGGGGTCGCCGCACTCGACTCGGGCGCCGCCCCGGTAGGCGTGCGCCGAGAGCACGTCCCGCGGATCGGCCGCGGCCTGGTCGGCAACGGCGAGATACGCGTCCAGCAGCCGGATAGCCTCAGGCATGCGGCTCTCGACGACGGCGTACTTCGCGCAGTTCAGAAGCACCCGGGCGTGGTAGATATTGACCGGCGCGCCCTCCACCAGCTCGAGCGCCCGCTCCACGTGCCGGCGCCGGCCCTCGCCATCGCCACGGGAGGCGTGCACAGCAGCGAGCCCGGTGTGCGCGTGTGCAGCGGCGGGACGGTCGATCGGGAGCAGCAGCTCGATCGCGGCCACCAGCTCCGCTTCAGAGTCGACCCCGCACCCGGCCAGGCTGCGAGCCAGATCCAACGCCAGATAGCCGCGGTCAGCGTCATCGTCGGCGGTCAGCTCGAGCGCGGCCCGGCGGTGCCGCGCGGCCGCATCATGTGCCTGCATCCGGTGCGCGCGGTCGCCGGCCGCGCGCAGGGCCAGCCTGGCCGCCTCGCGCACGACGGCGGTGTCCTGGCCGGCGGCACCGGCGTACTCGAGCGCCTGCGCCAGGTGGTGTGCCCGCATTTCCACGGCATCGTCGCGGTCTGACGAGAGCTGCCCGATCCAGCCGGCGGCCAGTTCGTGCTTGCGCGCCCGCTGGGCGCGTGGGATCTGGCCGTAGGCCACATCCCTCACCAGCACATGGCGGAACACGTACTCGACGTCGCCCTCAACCGAGGAACGCTGGGCCCGGCGCAGGAACTCCTTTCGCACCAGCCGGTGCAGCAGCTCCTCGAGCTGACGGCGCTGCCCGCCGCCGATCGCCTCGAGGGCGCCCAGCCACGCCACCTTTCCGACCACCGCTGCGTCCTGCAGCAGCTGCTTCTCGTCGGCCGCCAGGGCGTCGAGGCGGGCGGCGATGATGCCCTGCACCGATTCCGGCAGCACACCGCTGGTCGCCGGCGCCTGGTCTGCCAGCATGCGCACGAACTCCTCCGCGTAGAGCGGGTTTCCCTCCGCCCGCTCGAGCAGCGCGGCCTGCGTCTCGGCCGGGAGCTGAGTGTCGGCCAGGAGCGTCGCGATGAGCACCCGGGTGTCATCGTCGGACAACGGGCGCAGCGCGACCGTGGCCGCGTTTGGCTTGCCGCCGCCCCAGTCGCGACGCCGCTCGAGGAGCTCTGGGCGGGCCGAGCAGATCACCAGCAGCGGCACCTCACCGGCCCATTCGACGAGGTGGTCGACAAAGTCGAGCATGGCGTCGTCGGCCCAGTGCATGTCCTCGAATACGAGCACCATCGGCCCCCGCGCTGCGAGTCCCTCCACCAGCCGCCGCCAGGCCGCGAACGCCTCGGCCGGAGTTCCGGCCCCGCGAACGCCCGCGCCGTCCACACCCACCAGCGCGGCCGCGTGGCCGCTTACCCAGCCGGCGTCGCGGTCGTCTCCCACGGCGCCGGCGACCATCTCACCGATCTTCCCGGCCGCCGCCGCCGAGCCGTCGGATTCGAGGATCCCGGCCTCGGCCTTGATCGCCTCGCCGAGCGCCCACCAGGTCACGCCGTCGCCGTAGGGCAGGCAACGACCTTGCCGCCACCGCACGAGCTCCGGCCGCTCGTCCACTCCCCGCGACAGCTCCCACACCAGCCGACTCTTGCCGATCCCCGGCACGCCGACCACGGTGACCAGCTGCACTTCACGGTCGGCGAACGCCCGCTCGGCGGCGTCGCGCAGTGTGTCCAGCTCGCGCCCGCGACCGACCATGGCAGTGGCGGAGCTCTGTTCGACGTCCGTCCCGAACCGCGACCGCGCCTCTATCGCCCGCCACGCCGCCACCGGCTCGGATTTGCCCTTGGCTGCCACCGGCGCCGCGGGCCCGTAGTTGATTGCTCTATTGGTCGCGCGGTAGGTGACCTCGCCCACCAGCACTCCGTCGGTCGGCGCCGCCGACTCCAGCCGGGCCGTCGTGTTGACGACATCCCCTGACGCCATCCCCTCGCCGCGGGCGGGGTCGGCATCCAGCGCGATCAGCGCCTCGCCGGTGTTGACCCCGATCCGCACGTGCAGATCCAGCCGGCGTCGCGGTCCCGCAGCGTCGCGACGGCGTCCACGATCCCCAGCGCCGCCCGCACCGCCCGCTCCGGATCATCCTCATGCGCCACCGGCGCCCCAAACACCGCCATCACCGCGTCGCCGATGAACTTCTCCACCGTCCCCCCGTACCCCTCCAACTCACGCCGCAGCAGCGCGTGGTACGGCTGCAACGTGCCCCGCACGTCCTCAACATCCATCGCCTCGCTGCGACTCGTGAACCCAACCAAATCGCAGAACAACACCGACACCACCTTGCGCTCCTCGCGCACATCGGCGACAGGCGACTGCACCAGCGACGTCCCACATTCCGGACAGAACTTGGCGCCATCGCTGGTTGTGCCGCACTGCGAGCAGACTGCCATCTGGCCCGATCATACGGCGCCAAGCAACAAACATCGCGAACACCCACCACGATATGGGAGGATCGCCGTCGGCCCACACCGTCCAGTAGCCGACTGGTGCCCACCAATGGAGGCACCATGGCGGATGCACGCGAGTGCAACGCTGTGAGCGGTGAAGGCGACCAGCCCGACACCGAAGCGCACGGCTGGCGTGGCGCCAGGCACGAGGAGCCGACCGAGGACGCCGAAGACAAGAACGACGGTGAGGCCGCCGTCGAGGCTCACGGGTTCAAGGGATACGAGGTCGGCGAGCCGAAGGCCGCCTCCGACGACGCCGGCGGCGGGGAGGGCACGCCCGACCCCAACGCCCGCAGCAGCTACCGCGGCGTCTAGCCCGACCCCGGAACATACGCGCCCACCGCGAAGGCCGAGCAGTATTCGCGGTGGCCGCGTGCACCGCAAGCGCGCGCCGCTCGGGAGGCGGACAATCCGCCCCCGAAATCCTTAGCCGCACTTGCTGGTGTGCCCCTCCAAACCGCCGCAGATTCCCGATACCACGCCTCAGTCAGCATGAACGCGCGATCGATTGCGGGGAGCAGCGCGGACACGAACCCATACTACGGGTGGCACCCGCCGAGCTCTGGCCGGCATCTGCGTGGGATGATCGCGTCCGTGGCTCTTGAGGCGCTCGCCGTGTACTGCGCTGATGTCGGCTCGATCCGGTCGGGAAACTTCGGCTGGGCGCGCATGGACGTGCCCGAACGCGCGGTCACGAGAGAGCGGGGCGGCGACGTGATCGAGGACCTCGTCGACGCGGCCGCCGGCGACATCGCCGACGGCGTCCCAGTCGCTCTCGGCTTCGAGTGCCCGTTATTCGTCCCCGTGCCAGAGGATCCGCAGCGACTCGGCGGGGCCCGCGTCGGCGAGGGTAACCGCCCCTGGTCGGCAGGCGCCGGCGCGGGCGCTTTGGCCACAGGTCTCGCCCAGGCAGCCTGGGTGCTCCGGCGCCTGCGTGTGCGAGCGCCGTCCGAGCGAGCCTTCCTCGACTGGGAGAACTTCGCCGAGGCTCGGCGCGGCCTGTTCCTGTGGGAGGCGTTCGTCACGGACAAGGCCAAAGCGACCACGCACGTCGACGACGCCTATGTGGCCGTGCGCTGCTTCGCGGATTCCCTCCCAAATCCGGCTCGGGCCAACGCGATCGACGAGTCGGTCGTGCTGTCACTGGTCGGGTCATGCTTGGCCTGGAGCGGCTGGGTTGACAACGGCAGCGATGTGCTGGGCGTGCCGTGCTTGGTCTTGCGTGCCCGTGCGGATGCGGGGTGACTCTTGAGCGGGCTCGCCGCGGTTGAATCGGTGGCCCAGTGTCAGGGTGACCAACTGTCCCGTGCAGAGGGGTAGCGAAGAGATGCGCGCGACTGTGATGTATGGCGCCGGCGACGTCCACGTGGAGAATGTTCCGGATGCGAAGCTGATCGAATCATCCGACGCGCTCGTTCGGGTGATCCGCGCTGCGATCTGCGGCAGTGATCTGTGGCCGTACAAGGCGATGGAGCAGACCGATTCGGGCCGTCGGATGGGGCATGAGCTGGTCGGTGTTGTCGAGGCCGTCGGTGCGGATGTGCGGACGGTCAAGGCCGGGGACGTGGTCGTCTCGCCATTCCTGTGGTCGGACGGAACGTGCGTGTTTTGCCGTGAGGGGCTGCAGAGCGCATGTCTCCATGGCGGGAGGTTTGGGTTCGGCGATGTGGACGGAGCGCAGGGTGAGGCGGTGCGCGTCCCACAGGCGGATGGCACGCTCGTCGTGCTCCCGGTCGGTGAGGACGATGCGCTGATGCCGTCGCTGCTTTCCCTGGCCGACGTGATGGGCACCGGGCATCACGCCGCGGTCGCGGCCCACGTCGGGGCCGGGAAGACGGTGGCCGTCGTCGGCGATGGCGCGGTTGGGCTGTGCGGGGTGATCGCCGCCAAGCGCCTGGGTGCCGAACAGATCATCCTGCTCGGCACCAATCCTGAGCGGGTCGCGCTGGGACAGCAGTTCGGCGCCACCGACATCGTTCGCGAGCGCGGCGACGAGGGAGTCGAGCGCGTCCGCGAGCTGACCAGCGGGTTCGGAGCGCATTCGGTGCTCGAGTGCGTCGGTCTCGAACAGGCCGTGGACACCGCGCTTGAGATCGTACGTGCGGGCGGCGCGGTCG
The DNA here is from genome assembly GCA_963731515.1 of uncultured Actinomycetes bacterium. Taxonomy (GTDB): domain Bacteria; phylum Actinomycetota; class Thermoleophilia; order Gaiellales; family JAICJC01; genus JAICJC01. Next base: position 181,736 of record CAVSVU010000014.1, read on the forward strand.
GTCGCGTCGGCATACCTGAGCACGACACGACACCGACCGGCGTCGCGTTTTGGAAGAACGCGAGCATCGGCGGCGGCCCCGCTCCAGTGCGCGCCTACATGGAGGAGTTACTCCCCGACGTGCTCGAAGGGCGGATCGAGCCAGGCCGCGTGTTTGACCGCACGGGCGCGCTCGACGAGGTACCGGACGGGTACCGGCTTATGAACGAGCGCGAAGTACTGAAGTTCCAGATCACCTTCTGAGGAGAACGCCGCCGGCACACCAAACACGGAACCTCGCGACCCCGAACCCCGTTCGAGCACACCCCAACCGGGCCCGGCGCGGTCACGAAGCAGTGGTCAACGTTCGACGGTGGCCATGCTCGCCTCTTCAGGGCGCTCGCCGGCGTCCTTCCCACCTGTCGCCATTGACCCGGCTGGTGTCCCACGTCTGCGCCTCGTAGCAACTGCGTCGGTCTGCTAGTAGACGGTGTAGAGGCGGTAGCGCTCGGGGATGCCTTTTAGCTCATGTTCGCCGGCGTCTGTGAATGTGAAGCCGCTTCCGGCGACGAGGTCTTTGACTGTTTGGGAGACCAGCACCTGGGAAGCGCCGGCTAGGGCTGCGATGCGAGCGCCGGTGGAGACCGAGATTCCTGCGCATTTTCCGTCTACCAGTTCGCATTCTCCGGTGTGCACGCCGGCGCGCAGTTCGATGCCGAGGTCGCGGACGCGCTTCTGGGCATCTTTGGCGCAGTGGATGGCTCGGGCCGGGCCATCGAAGGTGGCATAGAAGCTGTCGCCCGCGGTGTCGTTCTCCACTCCGCGCCAGGTGTTCAGAGCTTGTCGGACGATGTGGTTGTGGGTCTCGATGAGCTGCTTCCAGTCGCGATCACCTAGTCGCGCTTGCTGAGTGGTCGAGTTGACAATGTCGGTGAAGAGGATGGTCGAGAGGATCGTGTCCGGAACGACGGGTTTGGGCTGAAGACCGATGAACCTGGCGACGGCGTCCAAGCGTGGTCGATCGACGGTGTCGATGTCGACGTCGCCCCCTAACCAGCCCCGCTCGGCGAACTCTTCGGTTCGAGCGTTTGGCAACAGCGACGCGACGTGGTTTGCCACCTCGACGAGCTCATCCTCTCCCTCGGTGACCATGAGCAGGGCGGGTGCCTGGATGCTGGGAAGTACGCCGCGGATATCTGACTGCCACCAGATCCGCTGTAGCGCCTCGGCCACATCGGGCGTACACGTGTTGCGCTCTTTCTTCGCCCAAAACCGGATCGTCTCCTGCGACGGTCGATGGCCGCTGAACCGCCCCATCTCGTCGGCCCAAGACGCGGCCGACCCTCCAGTTCCCCAGTGCTTGAGAGCCTCCAGGTTACGAGCAACATCTTCGGGCCCCTCGCCCCACGGATAATCCGGCGCCCACACCGTTCTCGGCGAGGGATTCCACCAGACCAGCGCCCGCACCCGACTTGGATGACTTGCCGCGAGCAGGACACCCGGCGCCAGGCCCTCAAACCAGCCACCGATCACGGCGCTCGCAGAGCCAACCTCATCCAGCACCGACCGTAGGTCCTCCGCCCGTGTCTCCAGATTCGGCACGGCCACGTTTCGACTGGAAAGCCCGAACCCGCGAGCATCGTGCAGGATCAACCGACCAAACGACGCCAACCCCGAGAGCCAATCCCGGATCCACGCCCATTCCCACCACACATCGAGGTTCCAGCCGAAATCGAACTGCCACGCGATGTCCACCGGCCCGTCACCCACCACCTGGTAGGCGATAAACACCCCATCCTGCGTCTCCAGATAGCGGGGATCCGGGATCTCCACCGCCGCCCTCCCACGTCGAGCCAAGCCGAATCAAGCGAGTCTACTCCCGAAGCATTCGGCGCACCGACCGGCTTCCCCAGCGCCACCGTCCGGTCTCCTCGAGGCCCAAACGCGCGCGACCGTCCCCGAGGGTCACGTGGGGTTTAGACAAGCTCTTCGAAGCTCTTCGAAGCGGCCGCTCAGGGGAAGTGCACCTCCGCTTGCGGGATGACCTCATCCTGTACGGGTGATCTTGCACCGCCCACGCGCCGTAGCAATGACCGCTAACCATCCGAGCGCGTGAACGGGTTGAACGGGTTGTGTAGCAGGCCCTTGAAGAACTGCTCGAGCACGTCGTTCGCGTTGGCGTGACAATCGAATCGCGCTGACAGGGCCGTATACACGCACCACAGCATCCACACGAGCGCGGCCCAGCCGAGCAGGTCGAGCACGAGCGCCTCCGGTGAGCGGCGGTACCAGGGCAACTCACGGATGTAGTGCTGGACGGCGATGGGATCGTAGGAGTGCATGACCCGACGGTGCTGACCGCCCTCGTCACGCACGCATCTTCCCAGCCTTGGGCCGGGATGTCGCCAAGCGATCGCTTGTGAGTGGGAGTACGAGCTCCGGGCCGCTGTCGGATCGTCCGCCTTGAGGCCGCAGGGCACCGGTGTCGGTCGGCCAGATCTGCGATAAGGGCTGCGCGCCCCTCCCTGTCAGCGTTTACCCCTGTATACCGGCGCAGAAGCGGTTGTTAGCCGGGTGCGTTGACGCTCCTCTTGGTTGGTCGCGTAGGGCGGCCACGACTCAAGTAGGAGGATGTTATGGTCACGGCTCGGATTTCTCGTTGGCTGGTTGTCGCCGCCGCGACGGTGGCGGTCGCAGCGGCGGCTCCGCAGGTCGCGTCGGCCGGCTCGCATGTGACGCTGCCGCCGGATCGCGCCGATCGGATCGGCGTTACTCACGGTTATCGGCCGGTGGTGTTGTCGCCGGATCGCCAGGATGGTCTGGGAAGCGCGCGGTTGCCGACGGTGCTCACGCCGGTGGTGATCGTGCGCACCGTTTCCAGCCGCGGGTTCGATTGGGTGGACGCGGTGGTCGGGGCGGCGGTGGCGATCGCGTTTGTGCTGGTCGGGGCGGCCATGCGGCTTGCGCGGACCGGCAGGACGGCCGTGCAGGAGTCGTAGGCAAGTGGGAACGCCGGGCTGGGCGCGTCTCGTGCGCGCTCGGCCTGGCGTTCGTGTGGGCGACGATCGATTGGTGTAGCGTTGAGGGTTCCCGACTGCGAGGCGCTTGTGGAGTATCGGGTGCTGGGGCCGATCGAGGCTGCCGCGGACGGGCGGACGATCACGATCGGCGCCGGGAAGCAGCGCGCGTTGCTCGCCCTTCTGGTGATGCACGCCAACACGGCGGTGTCGGTGGACCGGATCATCGAAGCGCTGTGGGGAGCGCAGCCGCCGGCGAGCGCGGTCAAGGTCGTCCAGGTGCTGATCTCCCAGCTTCGCAAGGTGCTATCGGGTGGCGATGGGACGAGCGAGATCGCGAGAGTCGGCGGCGGCTACATGCTCCGCGTGGCCGCCGGGAGGATGGATGTTGATCGGTTCGAGCAGTTGTTGGAGGCGGGGCGGCAGCGCCTGGCTGAGGGCGATCCGCGGGAGGCCGAGCAGCAGCTTTCCGATGCGTTGGCGTTGTGGCGCGGCGGTGCCTATGAGGACGTCGCGTATGAGGAGTTCGCGCGGGAGGAGATCCGCCGTTTGGAGGAGCGGCGCCTGGCGGCGATGGAGGAACGGTTTGAGGCGTTGCTTGCCGATGGGCGCCACGCCGACGCGGTTGCGGATCTTGAGAAGATGGCGGCCGAGCATCCGCTGCGTGAGCGGGTGCTGGCACTGTGGATGCTTGCCCTGTACCGCTGCGGCAGGCGCGCCGAGGCGCTGGCCGCCTACGACACCGCCCGTCGGCGGCTGGCGGACGAGCTGGGGATCGAGCCTGGCGAACGACTGTCCCGCCTGCACGCGGCGATGCTCCAGACGCGCACCGGCGATGCGCCCGTCGACACACTCGAGCCGCCGACACCGCGCCGCCGTCGCGCGGCGCTCCTCGTCGGCGGCACTGCGCCGCTCGATGACTCCGGGTCCGTGGCTGAAGTCCGCACGTTCTTGATCGCGGATGTGCGTGGGTATAGCGGGTTCACCGATCGAGAGGGAAACGAGGCGGCGGCCCGATTGGCGGAGCGTTTTGAGGCGTTCGTTCGGGAGACGGTCACGGCCGGTGGTGGGCGTGTGCTTGACGTTCGCGGGGATGAGGTGGCGGCCGATTTCGCCTCGCCGAGCGTGGCGCTGCGAACGGCGATGGAGCTGCAGCAGCGGTTCGCGGCCGTGCTGCGGGAGGATTCGTCGTTGCCGTTGCGGGTGGGTGTCGGGGTGGATGTGGGCGAGGCGGTTTCGGTGGGTGAGGGGTATCGCGGCGGGGCGCTCAACCGAGCAGCCAGGCTGTGTAGTCTCGCGAAGCCGGGCGAGGTATTGCTGACCGAGAGTGTGCTGCATCTCGCCGGGCCGATCGCAGGCGCGACGTACGCATCGCGGGGGCGGGTGCGGGTCAAGGGGATCGCCGAGCCACTGTCGGTGCGCCAACTGGTCTTCGACATCGAGATTCCCAGTGTCCCTTCGGGGTCGCGGAGACGCCGGCGGTGGGCCTGGATATCAGCAGTCGCGGTTTCCTTAGCGGTCGGCGCAACGGTGATTGCGGTCCTGTTGTCCAGCCGTGCAGGAGGCTCTGCGGTGGTGGTGGCAGCGAACTCGGTGGCGGCCATCGACCCGCACACAGATCGAGTGGTCGCTGATATCCCGGTCGGAGCGACGCCGACGCAGATCGTGGCCGGCTCCGGGTATGTGTGGGTGCTCAACGCCAACAACAGGACCATCTCGCGGATCGACGCGCGCACGCGCCAGGCGGCTGGCTCGCCGTTCAGTGTCAGCGCGAGGCCTACTGGATTGGCAGCCGGAGCAGGCGCCTTGTGGGTGGCGGCAGGAGACAAGAACGCCGTGCTGCGAGTCAATCCCGCAACCGAGCAGCTAGAAGATGCGATCCCCGTGCCGGGGAGCGTATCTGCCTACGTGCCCGGGCCCGGGGTGTCGTTCGGTGCAGGCCAGCTGTACGTGATCAGCAGCGGCGGCACGATCGGACGACTGGATCCAGCAGTGAACAGGTTCGCTAAGCATGTGCTAGGCCCCGAGAGCATCGGCGGCGACGGAACGAAGCTGGCGGCCGACCCGCACGGGCTATGGGTGGCAAGCACAGCCGGTGTCGACCATCTCGACCCCCGCCAGTTGTCACCTTCACCCCCCGACCGCGTACCAGGACCCCAGTATCCCAACCAGGTCGCAACCGGCGCGGGATCGGTTTGGGTGACCGACGAGAGCGGAGACAGCGTATGGCGCATCGACCCCGGCCTCGGCATACTCGACCACACAATCTCCGTCGGTGGTCGCCCTAGCGCGATAACCATCGGCGCCGGCGGCGTTTGGGTGGCCACCGTAGGCGGCACCGTCACCCGGATCAACCCGAACACCGGCAAACCCACCAGGATCAACGTTGGCGGTGCACCCGCATCACTCACGATCAGCGACGGCCTCGTCTGGGTGGCAGTCGTCTAACTCGACCATGTTCATCCGACTGAGAACTCGACCAACGCGCGCTCCGCTCGGGGAACGCGAACCTCGCTCTCGACGAGGCCGGCGAAATGCGGCGTCAGCCTCCCCGACGCTCCTCCTCCGCGACGACGATCGGATCCGGTATGACCGTGCCGCCTGCCGGTGGGTCGCGCATCTCCGCGACCAGGACCGTCGCGCCTGCCCTGGATCTGGCCAGCCGAGATGGCGAGTGTGAGCCACCGCGTTCGCCCGCTCGACCCCTTCTGACAGCGCTGGCGCATGTCAAGAGCGCGCCTTCGAACGCCGAACCGGGGCCCATGGAGCCAGTTGGCGCAGCGATCCGCCTGGTTGGACCATTTCTGCGTGTCACTGTAAACCCCCAAGCAGGTGTCACACAGGAATCCGAGCAGGCCACAGATAGCACGTGGATCCCATGTAATCATCAGGCGCGGGAGAACCGTGGAACAGCCCGCTGGTCCTGAACTGCTGGCCGGGGCTTGGCGGGCAGTCGGTACGATCTGCCGATGGCTGTCCGCTACCAGGTCGCTTTGATCCGCCAGTGGATAGATCGCGGGCGCGGGTTCGATGATCCGATCGACCGCTTCATCTCACTGTGGATCGCCTTCAACGCCTACCTTGGCGCTCGCTATCCCGGAGTGGACCGCGACGATCTGCTGGTCGACAGCTTCGTTCAGGACGCCAGCGAGCAGCTCCGGCTCGCTCAGCTGCGAGACCCCGAGTTCCAGCAAACATTCAACGACCTCCGACTGCTATCCCCACCCGTCTACAACGAGCGTGCCGGCCGTCCGTTCCGAGTGCACGGCGACCGTCCTGGGACCGCCTACGCCGCGCTTTACGCGGTGCGCAACAACCTCTTTCACGGCAGCAAGACGATCGATGCTGACCGCGACAGGGAGGTCGTGCGCATCGCCGCGGCCTTCCTCGACCGCACGCTGGCGCAGTTCGTCGAGCCTGAGCTTGCCCACCCGTTCCCGGAGTTCACAGGCCCGCTGAGGCTGGTCGGCTAGCCTCGCGCCACGGTACAAGGTAAGGGTGGTGAAGGTGGTAAAGACTCCGATCCGGATAGACAGGGGGCGCAATCCTTCTTGGTACGGCTCTTCACACCTGCTGGGACGGGTGTATGGTCGACCACGCCGAGCGTGTGGAGGCATCGCACTAGGATCGAACCGGATTCGATTCCTCGTGCGGTGTGATATACGGCACAAACTGGATTTGGCTTAACCAAGCCGATGGAGGCGGCGGGAATCGAACCCGCGTCCACGATCGCACGAAGAGAGCGTCTACAAGCGTATTCCGGGATTTCGATTCGCCCGGGCGGCTGCCCCCGGACGGGCCACCGCTCGAGCTAGCCCCTCTTTGATGTCCCGGTCGGCGGCGGAGGCGTTCCCCCTTCCGGCAAGCCCGCTGGATGACACCGGCGGTCCCTCCCGCGGGCTGGAGGGGCCGGCGCGCTGCCTAGTTCTTAGGCAGCGAGTGCGAGATCAGATTCCGCACTTGCGGTTTCCAGGGGATTTACGAGGCCACCTGGAACCTCGGCTTGCAACTCTCCCCGACAAGTCGACCATGTCGAAACCAGGTCGCCCCCGAGATGAAGTTCGCTACCATGGTACCGGATCTGTTGGAGGGCCGGCCCGGGGCGGACGGGCGGCGGATCAGGGGTTTTTGGGCTGTTGAGCGTGGTTGAGACATTCGCGGTCGCGGTGGTCGGCGGCTTGACCGGGAGCGCATGCGGTGCCGGCATTCTCATGTGGGCGCGGCATCGCGAGCGGGAGCTCGACCTCGACGAGCGCCACCAGGAGGCGATGGCGGCCGAGGCCAACACCTTCGCCGGCGCCGCGGCGGCCGCGCAGAGCATGCTCACCGCGGCCAAGTGGGAGGGCGTGCGCAACAACCGCCACGACTTCTTCGCCCGCATGATGGAGCGACACGACGAGATGGCGATGCGGCTGCCGCGGATCCACACCGCGTTCGGCGCGCACAGCGAGGCGTCGACGGCTGCGGTGCGGGTGAACGAGGAGCTCGAGGTCTGCCTGCGCCACCTCTCCGGCGTCTACGCGGCGGTGCAGAAGGGCGAGGACGTCGACGAGGAGTGGGACCTGCTCGAGGCCGAGGAGCGCGAGCTCTCGGCCTGGCGGCTGCACTTCGGCGAGGCCGCCCGGGCGGAGCTGCTCGCCAACGGCAACGCCCGCGTGCGAATCTAGGCGCGTGCCCATCGACGCAGCAGACCGCGATCGGCTCCGGGAGCGGCTCGGCCCGGTCGGTGTCTGGCTGACGCTGCTCGGCCTGCGCTCGGCCCCAGAGGAGCGGGCGGCGGCGGCCGCGATCGAGCGGCTCGGCTACCCCGCGCTCTGGTTCGGCGAGACACCGGTGAACAAGGAGGCGTTCGTCCACGCCGGCATCCTGCTCGCCGCGACGGAGCGGATCGCCGTCGCGACCGGGATCGCGAACATCTACGCCCGCGACGCCGCCGCGACCAACGCGGCCGCAAACGCGCTCGCCGAGGCCCACGACGGCCGCTTCGTGCTCGGGCTCGGCGTCAGCCACGCGCCGAGTGTCGCGCAGCGCGGCCACGACTACGGCCGCCCGCTGACGGCCATGCGCGCGTACCTCGACGCCCTTGAGTGCCGCGGACTATCGCGCCCCCGCGCCGGCGCACCCGGCGCCCGTCGTCCTCGCCGCGCTGCGGCGGCGGATGCTCGGGCTCGCACGCGACCGCACCCACGGCGCCCACCCCTACCTGGTGACGCCCGCCCACACCGCGCGGGCGCGCGCAGTCCTGGGCCCCGGCCCCGTGCTCGCGCCGGAGCAGGGCGTCGTCCTCGAGACCGACCCCGGCCGGGCGCGGGCGATCGCCCGCGAGCACCTGGCGGGCTACCTGCGGCTGCCCAACTACACGAACAGCTGGCGGGAGGACGGCTTCGGCGACGCCGACTTCGCCGACGGCGGCAGCGACCGCCTGGTCGACGCGCTGGTCGCCTGGGGCGACGCGGACGCGATCGCCGCACGCGTCGGCGCCCACCACGACGCGGGTGCCGACCATGTCTGCATCCAGCCGGTGATCCGCGACCTGGACCGCGCCCTGGCCGAGCTGCGCGACCTCGCGCCCGCGCTGCTCGTCGCCTGAACACGGGCGTCAATGCGGAGGCGATACCCTTGTGCAGATGGTCACCTGCCCTGCCTGCGCGCAGGAGAACCCCGCGGCCGCCCGCTTCTGCTTCGCATGCGGTCGGCCGATCGGCGGTGACGAGCTCGCGCCGCGGGACGAGCGGCGCGTCGTCACGGTGCTCTTCGTCGACATCGCGGCCTTCACGTCGCGGGCGGAACGGCTCGATCCCGAGGATCTGGGGACGATCCTGCACAGCTATCACGAGCGAGTGCGGCTCGAGATCGAGTCGTTCGGCGGCGTCACGGAGAAGTTCATCGGCGACGCCGTCGTCGGGATATTCGGTGCGCCGACCGCGTACGGGGACGACCCCGAGCGAGCGGTTCGTGCCGCCCTCGCCGTGCGGACGGCAATCGACGAGCTGAACCGCGCAGACCAGGCGCTCGACCTGCACGTGCGGATCGGCGTCAACACCGGCGACGCGCTGGTGAGGCTCGGGGCGCACCCCGAGCGAGGCGAGGGGATGGTGGCGGGGGACGTCGTCAACATGGCGGCACGCCTGCAGCAGAGCGCGCCCGTGGACGGGATCCTGGCGGGGCTCGAGACATACGCATGCACGCGAGACGCGGTCACGTACGGCGACACGATCTCCATCGCGGCCAAGGGGAAGTCGACGCCGCTTCACGCCCGGCCGGCGCTGAGCCCCGCGAGCCCGACCGAATCGGCCGCCCGGCGCCGGCTCGTCGGCCGCGAGGGCGAGATGCAGCACCTACGCCAGATCTGGGCGCGGGCGGCTGGATCGGCCACGCCCCACGTCGTCACGGTGCTGGCGCCCCCCGGCGTGGGCAAGACGCGCCTCTCGGTCGAGTTCGCGAGGCTCGGTGAGGGAGGCGGGCGGGCGGGTCGTGCGGGGCCGATCGCTCCCCTATCGCGAGAGCAGCGCATACGGCGCGTTCGCCGCCCAGGTGAAGCAGCTCGCCGGGATCTTCGAGAGCGACTCACGCGAGGTCGGCCGCGCGAAGCTCGGCCGAACCGTCGCGGGCCTCGGCGCGGGCGATCCCGATGCCGTCGCCCGGCATCTCGGCATCCTGCTCGAACTCGAGCCGGAGCAGACGGTGGCCGACCGCGAGACACTGTTCTTCTCGGTGCGCTGCTTCATCGAGGCGGTCGCGGAGGATCGTCCGACGATGCTCGTGTTCGAGGATCTGCACTGGGCCGACCCCAGCCTGCTCGATCTCGTCGAGATGCTGGGCGCGCGCCTGCGCGGCACGCCGGTCGTCCTGCTCGTCCTGGCACGGCCGGAGCTGCTGGACGCGCGGCCGGGATGGGGCGGCGGGCTTCCGGCCTATACGGCGCTCTCACTGCAGCCGCTCGGCGCCGACGAGTCGCGGCAGCTCGCGGACGAGCTGCTCGGCGGCGCCGGTGGGGAGTCGCAGTCGAACCTCGCGACCCACGTCTCGTCGACGGCGGAGGGAAACCCGCTCTTCATCGAGCAGCTGGCGGCGGTCGCGCTGGAGCGGGCCGAGCACGCACTCCTGAGCGAGAAGCTGCCGACGACGATCCGAGGGATCGTCACCGCCCGCCTGGACTCGCTCCCACCCGAGGAGCGCTCGCTGCTCCTCGACGCCGCGGTCGTCGGCAAGGTGTTCTGGCGGGGCGCGCTGCGTGCGGTCATCGACGATGCCGACACGCTCGGCGACATCCTCGCTGCGCTCGAACGACGAGACCTCGTCCGGCGCGACCGGGAGTCGGCAATCGAGGGCGACCAGCAGTACGCGTTCAAGCACGTGCTGATCCGCGACGCGGCCTACGACATGCTCACGCGTCCGCAGCGCCGGGCGCGCCACCGGAGAGTCGCGCAGTACCTGGAGGTGGAGGTGCCTCAGGCGGGCGAGGCAGCGGCCCAGCTCGCGCGCCACTGGCGCGAGGCGGGCGACGCCGACCGCGCGGTCGACCACTTCGTCGTGGCCGCGGAGCAGGCGGGTCGGGGGTGGGCGAAGCAGCACTCCGTCGAGCTCTACCGGGAGGCGCTCGACCTCCTCCCGGAGGGATCCCCGCGCCACGCCGAGATCGGCCGCCAATTCGCCCTCGCGTATCAGGCGAGCTGGCACGTCCAGGACGTGCGCGGCCAGCGGTGCGGCCCGGACGTCCCGGATCCGGGTCAGACGTCGGGGTAGTCGTCGGGCGTCACGTCGCCCGCGATCTCGTAGACGACATCCACGACGTGGCGACCGAGGGCGATCGCGTGCTCGCGGATCGCATCCTCGTCCGGGGCGTCGTAGACGCAGTACGTCCGCACCGTCCCGTCGGCGGTCACGACGACGTGGCTGTGCTCCCACGTGACTCCGGTGAAGGCGTCCCTGGCGAGCCGTTTCGAGTCGCGCCCCACGGGCGACATCTCGTCGATCGACACCGTGAACGTCCGCTCCACGAGGTACCTCGGCATGCTGGCTCCTGACCTACGCGAGTGCCATGAGACAACACCCTACAGATGTGCGAGACGGCACGCAATGGGCCGACAACCGGGGTCTGACCCCGAACGGCGGCCGTGACACTTCCGTTGCAGCGGCGTTCGGGGTCAGACCCCGGTTACGAGTACCAGGCCGGCGGCTCGGTCCCGGGCGCCGGCGGCTCGGCGGGCTGGCCGCCGCCGTACTCCGCCCGCTCGGTGGTCGCGCACCACACCGAGGCACGCACGAACCGCTCGGCCAGCAGCCGCGCGGTCACGTCCTGCATCGCCGCGTCGGCCGGCGAGGCCTGGCCGTCCGTCTCGATCGTGAGCAGGCCCTCGCCGCCGTCCGGGAAGTACGTCGCGCGCACGCCGGTGCCCGAGAGCGGCCGCTTGCGCCAGTGGAAGCCGATCCCGTCCAGCTCCGGCCCCCACTCGAACCGGAACCCGAGCGGCTCGAGGAACGCGCGCATGGCCTCGACCGGCACCGCCTCGAAGCGCACCTCAAGCCTCATCGCGGCCGTTCCAGACGAGGTCGAACCGCTCCAGCACGACCGGCGTCGTCTCGTCGACCGGCCCGGCGAAGAAGCGGATGTGGGCGTCGCGCCAGAACGCCAGCGAGCGGTCACCCTCGCCCTCGGTCCACGCGAACTCCTCGTCGACGTCACCGAAGGCGCGCACCTCCACCGACGTCGTGCGCACGACGCACAGGGGCCGGCCGGCCCCGTCCAGGATGACGCCCAGGTCGCCCGCCGCGGGCAGCGGCTCGCCGCCGTCGTACTCCGCGCGCAGGCTCGCCGTCGCCCGCTTGGGCCCGTCGCGCACGAGCAGGCCGAGCTCGGTGGCCATCTCCGGGCTCGAGCCGAACCCCCAGGCGGTGTGGGGCCCGTCGATCCCCGTTGCGGCCACGAACCGGCGCCAGAACGCCTCGACGTCAGCCATGCGGCGCCGCCAGCGGCTTGAGGAAGTGCTCGGACACCTGGCCGAAGCCCATGCCGCGGTAGAACGCGTGGGCGCGGTCGCGGTGGAGCGCGCTCGTCACCTCGATGCGCACGCACCCGTGCGACCGCGCGATCGCCTCCGCCTCGGCCACGAGCGCCCTGGCGAGGCCCCGGCGGCGGGCCCGCTCGCCGACGACGAGGACCGTCACCCGGCACCAGTCGCCGGGCTCGTGCAGCACGGGCACCATGTGGAGCGTGAGCACGGCCGCGACCTCGTCTCCGTGCACCGCGACCAGCGCCGCCGACCGGCCCGTCCGCTCGAGCTCGTCCAGGCGCGCCTCGACGTCGGCCGGCGCCGTCGCGTAACCCAGCTCGGCCAGCAGGGCGGCGATCGCGGCCGCGTCGGCCGCCTCCGCCCTGCGGACGCTCACCGGCGCTGCCGCTCGAGCCCGCGCAGCGCGCGATCCATCTGCCGCTTGGCATCGCGGTCGGCGATCGCGTGGCGCTTGTCGACGCCCTCCTTGCCGCGGGCGAGGCCGAGCTCGAGCTTCACCTTGCCGTCCACGAAGTAGAGCTGGAGCGGCACGAGCGTCATCCCCCGCTCGGCCACCTTGCGCCCCAGCTGCTCGATCTCGCGCCGGTGCAGCAGGAGCTTGCGCTCGCGGGTGGGCTCGTGGTTCTGCAGGTTGCCCTGGCGGTAGGGGGCGATGTTCGCCCCGACCAGGAAGACCTCGCCGTCGTGCAGCTGGGCGTAGGCCTCCCGCAGGTTGCCGCCGCCGTCGCGCAGCGACTTCACCTCGGTGCCGGTGAGGGCGATGCCCGCCTCGACCCGCTCGAGGATGTGGTAGTCGTGGCGGGCCTTGCGGTTCTCGGCGATGGGCTTTCGGGCGGAGGCCATCCCCGAACTCTAGGGTTTGCGGCGGCGTTCCAGGTCGAGGAAGGGCAGCTCGACGGCCGTCGCCCGACACGGCCGCGCTCGCCCTCCACCGACCACTCGATCTCGAGCGGCGCACCCGGCCGCAGGCCGGCGTCGAGCGACGCGAGCGCGATCATCTTCTTGAGCGTCGGCGACCAGCACGTGCTCGTGGCCCGGCCGACCTGCCCGCCGGCGTAGAAGATCGGGATCGGCTCGCGGTTGACCGTCGCCTGCACCGCCGGCGCGAGGCCGTGGCGGGCGAACGCCTCCTCGATGCCGAGCCCAGTCCAGCTCGATCCCGGCCAGCTTCCGGGCGGGGCCGCCCGCATCCCGCTCGCGGGCGAGCGCGCGGCGGCCGACGAAGTCGGCCTTCGAGAAGTCGACGAGGCGGCCGAGGCCGATCTCGAACGGCGAGTACTCGTGCTCGGGCGTGAGCGCCAGACGGGCGCTGGTGTAGTCGACCTCGATCAGGATCAGGCCGGCCTCGACGCGGGCGACGTCCATCGCCCGGATCCCGCACGGGCGCAGTCCGTGGTCGTCGCCGACGGCGATCAGCGCGTCCCACAGGTCGGAGGCGCGCTCGGCGGCGACCCAGAGCTCGTAGCCGAGGTCGCCCGTGTAGCCGGTGCGGGTCACGTCGAGCTCGATCCCCGCGATCGTCGCGGCACGGCGGCGGAAGTAGCGCACGTCCGACCAGTCCCCGCCGGTCGCGGCCTCGAGCACCGCCCGGGCGCGCGGGCCCTGCAGCGCCAGCGCGCCCAGCTCCTCGGAGACGTCGCGCACGTCCACGTCGAGCCCGCCCGCGTTCATCCGCATCCAGCGGTAGCACGGGTCGGCCGCCGTCCACCGGAACGTCGTCTCGTCCAGCCGCGAGACCGTGCCGTCGTCGACCACCTTGCCGCGCTCGTCGCACCAGGGCGTGTACAGCACCTGGCCCACCGCGAGCCTGGTGGCGTCGCGGGTGACGACGCGGTCGACCAGCCGCAGCGCGTCCGGCCCGGAGACGATGTACTTGTAGAGCGGGGAGACGTCGATCAGCGCGGCCGCCTGGCGGATCGCGTTGTACTCGATGTCGTGGTGGTCGGCGTACGCGGCCGCCGCGGCATAGCCGGCCCAGTCGCCCCAGGCCAGCTTGCGGTTCAGCGGCGCGGTGCGCTCGTGGAAGGGGGTGCCGACGGCCACCGGGGCAGTCTACGGTGCCTGGCACCGCCCTGACGGTGCCAGGCACCGGTCGTGTCCACTAGCATCGCTCGGATGCCGGAGCGCTACGACGCGATCGTGGTCGGCGGGGGGCACAACGGGCTGGTCACGGCCGCGTACCTCGCCCGCGCCGGCATGCGCGTCTGCGTGCTCGAGCGGCGCGACGTGCTGGGCGGCGCGGCGGTCACCGAGGAGATCGTGCCCGGCTTCCGGTTCAGCGTCGCCTCGTACGTCGTCTCCCTGCTCCGGCCCGAGATCGTGCGCGACCTGGAGCTGCCCCGCCACGGCCTCGAGATCCTGCCGCTCGACGGCACGTTCACGCCCCTCGACGGCGACTACCTGTGGCGCCGAAACGACCACGGCCGCACGCTGCGGGAGCTGCGCCGGTGGTCGCTCTCCGACGCCGAGGCCTACGACGAGTACGGCATCGCGATGGCGCAGATGGCCCGGTTCGTGAAGCCGATCCTCTCGGCGGTCCCGCCCGACCAGGGCCGCATCGACCCGCGCCAGTGGCTGCCGCTGCGCACGCTCGGGCGCAGCTTCGCCGAGCTGCCCCGGCGGCTGAAGGACGCCTTCATCCAGCTGATGACGATGAGCGCGGCCGACTTCCTCGACCAGTGGTTCGAGACCGACCCGCTGAAGGCGACGATGTCGGCGTCGGGGATCATCGGCACGTTCCAGGGGGTGCGCTCGCCGGGCACGGCCTACGTGCTCCTCCACCACTACATGGGCGAGATCGACGGCGCGTTCCGGGCCTGGGGCATCCCCCGCGGCGGCACGGGCGGCGTCAGCCTGGCGATCGCCTCGGCCGCGCGGGCGCTCGGCGCCGAGATCCGCACCGAGGCCGAGGTGGCCCGCATCGACGTGTTCGGCGGCCGCGCGACCGGCGTCACGCTCGCCTCCGGCGAGGAGCTCGAGGCCGGCGCCGTGCTCTCGAGCGCCGATCCGCGGGTGACGTTCTCGCACCTGCTCGAGCCGGGCACGCTCGACCCGGAGTTCACCGCCGACCTGGCCCGGTACAAGTTCCGCGGGTCGTCGGGCAAGGTCAACCTGGCCCTCGACGGGCTGCCGGACTTCACCTGCCTGCCCGGCCGCGGCGAGCACCTGCGCGGCGCGATCAGCTTCTCGCCCTCCGTCGACTACATGGAGCGGGCCTACGACGACGCCAAGTACGGCCGCTTCTCGGCCCGGCCCTACGTCGACATGATCATCCCGACGCTGGTCGACCCGGCGATGGCGCCCCCCGGCAAGCACGTCATGAGCTGCTTCGTGCAGTACGCGCCCTACCACCTGGCCGACGGGGGCGAGTGGGACGACGCGGCCCGCGAGCGGTTCGGCGACACGGTGATCGACACGATCGCCGAGCGGGCGCCGAACATCCGCGACCTGATCGTCGGCCGCCAGGTGCTGACGCCGCTCGACATCGAGCGCCGGATCGGCCTCACGGAGGGCAACATCTTCCAGGGCGAGCTGTCGCTCGAGCAGCTCTTCTTCAACCGGCCGGTGCCGGGCTGGGCCCGGTTCCGCACGCCGGTCGAGGGCCTGTGGATCTGCGGCTCGGGCGCGCATCCCGGCGGCGGCCTGATGGGCGCGCCGGGCCGGATCGCGGCGCTCGAGCTCCTGCGCGAGCGCGGCGGCAGAAAGGGCGTGCGTGCCCGACTATGACGTGATCGTCGCCGGCGGCGGCCACAACGGCCTCGTCTGCGCCGCCTACCTGGCCCAGGCCGGCCACCGCGTCGCCGTCCTCGAGCGGCGCGACACGGCCGGCGGCATCGTCGAGGTGCTGCACACCGCCGGCCGGCTCCAGCCCGCCGTGATCGAGGATCTCGACCTGCAGGCCCACGGCCTCGAGCTGATCCGGCCGGACGTGCGCATGGTCGCGCTGCGCGAGGACGGGCCGGCGCTCACGTTCTGGAGTGACGCCGATCGCACCGCCGAGGGACTGCGGGCCGTCGCCCCGGCGGACGCCGACGCCTACCCCCGCTTCGACGCGCACGTCCGCGAGCTGGCCGGGTTCGTCGCCGAGGTGCAGTCGTCCGTCCCGCCTCGCCTCGACCGGGCCGCGATCGGCGACGCCGCCGCCGGCCTGCGCCTGGCGCGGGCGTACCGGCGCCTGGGGGCCCGCGCGTCCCGCGAGCTGACCCGCGTCCTGCCGATGGCGGTCGCGGATCTGGTCGGCGAGTGGTTCGCCGACGACGGCGTGCGCGGGGCGATCGCCGCCCGCGGCACCCTGTTCACCGCCATGGGGCCGTGGTCGGCGGGCACGGCGCTCGTGCTCGTCGCCGACTCGGCCGGGAACGACGGCGGCGCGGCGGGCCAGACCGCGCTCGTCCGCGGCGGCCCGGAGGCGCTGGCGCAGGCGCTCGTCCGCGCCGCCGGCGCGGCGGGGGCCGATGTGCGCACCGGCGCGGAGGTCGCGCGGGTCATCACCCGGGACGGCCGCGTCGAGGGCGTCGAGCTGGCCTCCGGCGAGGAGATCTCCGCGCCCGCCGTCGCCTGCGCCGTCGATCCCAAGACCGCGCTCCTGAGCTGGGTCGACCCGGTCACGGCCGGGCCGCGGCTGCGCTGGCGGGCCGGGAACATCCGCACGCCGGGCGCCACCGCGCGCGTCGACCTGGCGCTGTCGGGCCTGCCGGCCTTCGCCGGCGTCGCGGACGAGGCCGCGCTGCGCGGGCGGATCGTGGTCGCCCCCGGCGTCGACGCCGTCGAGCAGGCCTTCGACGCCTGGAAGTACGGCGGCATGAGCGACCGGCCCTACCTCGAGGCGACCATCCCCACCCTGTCCGAGCCCTCCGGGGACGGCCACCGCATGACGGTGCTCGCGCAGTGGGTGCCGTACGCCGCCGACCCCGGCGAGGTCGGGGAGCGGGTCGTGGCGGCGCTCGAACGGGTCGCCCCCGGCACCGGCGCCCTGGTGACGTCGACCGAGGTGCGGACGCCGGCCGCGATCGAGCGCGAGTTCGGCCTCTCCGGCGGGCACCTGTACCACGCCGAGCCGGCGCTCGACCAGTTCTTCGCCTGGCGGCCGGTGATCGGGCTCGCCCGCCACCGTCTGGGCATGCGCGGGCTCTACCTGTGCGGCGCCGGCGCCCACCCGGGCGGCGGCATCACCGGCGGCCCGGGCCGGAACGCGGCCCGCGAGATCCTGCGCGACCTGCGCCGGGCCGGCTGACGGGCGCGCGGCCCCAGCCCTCCAGCCGAGGCAGAACCGGCTCGAGCCCGAGCAGGTCTGCGACGCCCGGCAGGCGCCGGGCGAGATCCAGGTAGCGCGGCTGCTCGGCGACGGCGCGGTCGAGCTCCGCTCGGGCGGCCTCGGCGTCGCCGCGCCGGACTGCGGCGGCGAGCGCCGCGAACGCGGCGTGGCTCTCCTCGAGCCCCGCCTCGCGGGCAGCGGCGGCGGCCTCGTCGGGACTCGACGCCGGGTCGGGCGACCACGCCGCGCGCAGGGCCTGGCTGCGGACGACCAGCCGCCGCAGCTCGGCGACGGGCTCGGGGTGGTTGTCGACGCGGACGTCGCAGACGGCGTCGTTCCAGGGCATCCCGCTCGGCTCCCGGCGGACGACGAGCACGCGCCCGGCCTCCTGCCCCCGCCAGTCGCCGCCGGCCGCCTGCGCCGCCTCGAGCGCGGCGATCAGGCGGTCCGCCATCGTCCCGGACGCGGCCAGGTACGCCTCCATCATGGCCGGCCACACCTCCGTGCTCGCCATCATGTTCGCCTGGCAGGCGACGCCGCGGCGGTGCAGATGGCCGGCCTCGGAGACGCATGCGGCGCCGGTGAACGCGGCCGCCGTGCCGGACGCCGACACGACGCCGACCTGGCGGTAGGGCGACATGCGGTCGCGCCGCGTCGCCGCCGCCAGGGCGCCCGCGGCGGTCGCGCCCGTGCGCAGCGCGAGCAGGCACATCGGCCCGTAGGACGGATCGCTGAACGACTGCGAGGCGACGGCTCCGACGCCCGCCTCGACCCACAGGGTGCCCACGCCCGCCGCGAACGCCGCCGACTGGATCGCGGCCCCGAGCTCACCCGTCTCCGCGTCGCGAGCGACGATCGAGTAGGTCACCGGGCGAGCCTATACGAGCGCGGCGGCGTCGAGCGTGATCGGGCCGCGCGCTCCCCGCAGGACGATCCGCTCGACCGCCGCCGGCCCGGGCCGGATCGAGACCGGCAGGTCGGCCTCGCCGAGCCATTCCGCCAGGTGCGACGCCTCGCCGCGAAGCTCGAGCCGGTCGACCTCGACCCGGGTGCCGGCCGCGCCGGGGAACGCCGTGCCGGCGTCCCAGGCGATGAAGAACGGCAGCGTCGGCTCGGCGGCGGCGCGCTCGAGGCCGGCGGTGCGCCACCGCAGCACGCGGCCGTCCGCCGCGGCTCGCGAGCCCGGCTGGACGTCGAGCCCCAGGCGGCGCGCGGTCGCGTCGAGATCGTCGCTGCGGACGGCCCACCCCAGCGGCCCCGGCGCCGCCGCCGCCACCCACCGCCCGAAGGCGTTCGCCGCGGCCGCGGCCCGATCGACGACGGCGACGAGCTCGAGATAGACGTCGCCGAGCGGCACGATCCGGTTGGCGGTGCCCCAGCCGGGGTGGCGGCCGCCGGCCGCGACCGGGAGCCCGAGGCGCCCGGCCACGGCCGCGGCGGCGTCCAGATCGGCCGTCGCGATCAGCAGGTGATCGACGCTGACCCGGCTCATGCCGGCGCCGCCGCCTCGCCGGCCGGCTCGAGGCCGGGCAGGCGCTGCGAGGCGATGAAGAGGGCGGCGCCGACCACCATCAGGACCGCGCACAGGCCGAACCCGAGCCGGTAGCCCTCGTGCTGGATCAGGTAGCCGGTGAGCGGGAACAGCCACAGCATCTGGATCGAGAAGCAGCCCTCGGCGATCGACATCGAGGTGGCACGGTACTCCGAGCGCGTGTTGTGCTGGAGGTAGGTCGAGAGCGTCACGTACACGAGCTCGGGCGCGCCCGCGATCAGCATCAGCAGCACGACCGGCATGACCAGCCCGGGCAGGGCGACGCCGGCCACGAGCCCCGCCGCCGCGGCCAGGGTCGCCACCCCGACGGAGGCCGTCAGCGACACGCGCTCGCCGATCCGGCCGCCGATCCACGAGAACCCGGCGCCGACGAGCAGCGCGCCGCCCAGCACGGCGCCGAGCAGCGCGTCCGACGCGCCCCGGTCGTGGAAGAGCGGCGCGGCGTAGAACCACCAGCTCGTGACCGCCGCCCAGTAGACGCTCCAGGCCAGCGTCAGCGTGGCCAGCCGGGGCGAGCGCCGCAACGCCCGGAGGCCCCTGGCGGCCACGCGGACGCCGTGCGCGGCCTCGCCGCGGGCGTCGTCCGGCAGCCGCGTCGCGATCGCGCTCGCGGCGAGCGCGCAGCCCGCCGTCAGCCAGAACGCGAGCGGCTGGGAGTAGGTCGCGATCAGCCCGCCGGCCATGAACGAGATCGCTCCGGCGAACTGGAACACGGCCCACAGGCCGCCCAGCATCCTCGGGAACTGGGCCTGGGCGTCGTCGTGGGCGAGCGAATCGAACAGGTAGGCCTCGTCGGCGCCCGTCCGCAGCGCGAAGGCGACGCCGTGCACGCCGCCGGCCAGGCAGATGAGCGCGAAGCCGGGGGCGTACACGTAGCCGAGCTCGGCGACGGCCGTGAAGAACCCGGCCGCGACGAGCAGCCGCCGCCGGCCGAGCGCGTCGGCCAGCGCGCCGGTGGGCACCTGGGCGATCAGCATGCCGACGTGGAGCACGGCCTCGACGATCCCGAACTGCGTCAGCGAGAGCCCGCGCGAGAGCAGGAAGACGGCCCAGATCGGGCCGGAGAAGATGATGCCGTTGAAGAGCTGGTACAGGCGAAAGACGGCGAGCGTGCGAGCGTTCATGGGTTCCTCGGAGGATCGGACGACGGCGGCCGGGGCGTGAGGGAGGGCGCCATCTTGGGCGCACCTCTCCCGTCACCGGGGCCGGGTCAGCCCTGAACGCGCGCGATGCAGTGGCGCAGGAGCCTGATGGCCTGGGGCGTCGATTCGACGTTGTGCGTGCGCTGCTGCATGGCGGCGGCCATGGTAGCAGCTACTGCTCGAGGGCGGCCTCGAGCACCGCGCGGGCGATCGGGGCGGCCACGTCGCCGCCGACGCCGCCCTTCACGACCAGCACGGCGACGGCCACCTTGGGCGCGCCGACGGGCGCGAAGGCGATGAACCAGGCGTCGGTGGGGACGTTGGGGCCGCCGATCTCGGACGTCCCCGTCTTCCCGGCGACGGTCACGCCGGGGATGGCGGCGCTGCGACCCGTGCCCTCGGTGACGACCGCCTCCATCATCGTGGTCACCTCGCCCGCGATCTGGCGCGAGCAGGCCCGCACGGGCGTGTGCGGCTCGCGATCGACCAGCGGCCGCCGGATCAGGAACGGCGGCCTGCGGGCGCAGCCCGACCCGATGGTCTGCGCCACGGACGCCATCTGCAGCGGCGTCGCGTCGACCCCGCCCTGGCCGATCCCGGCGACGCCGAGGTCGAGCGGGCTCGTCATGTCCTGCGCCGGCCGGGTCACGCTCTCGGGGACGGGGTAGGCGATCGTCGGCGTCTCGTTGAAGCCGAACGCGTTCGCCATGGCCACCAGCTTCGGCCCGCCGACCTCGACCGCCAGCGGCCCGAAGACCGAGTTGCAGCTCACCGCGAACGCGAGCACGAGCGAGCCGCCGCAGTCCTCGTGGTGGAAGTTGTGCAGCTTCCACCCGTTCAGGAGCGCGAACCGGGCGTACTGGTAGACCGTGTCGAGCGTCGTCTTGTGCGCCGTCAGCGCCGCGGCCGACGTGATCGTCTTGAACGACGACCCCGGCGGCTGCAGCACGTCCATCCCCAGGCCCGCGTCGGCCTCGACCGCGCCGGTGCGTGCCGAGAGCACGACGACCCCGCCGTAGCGGCCGCCGAGCGCGTCCGTCGCGACCTGCTGCATCGGCACGCGCAGCGTCGTCGTCACGTCGCGCGGCTTCTGCCCCGCCTTGACCGCGAGCACGCGCTTCCCCCCGCTGGCCGAGACGGCCTGCAGGACGAAGCCGGGCGAGCCCGCCAGGATCGGGTCGAGCGAGCGCTCGAGACCGCCCTGGCCGTACGGTTCGGCCACCGGCCACCCGGCCCGCTCGCGTGCGGCGACGTCGGCCGGCGCGGGCGCCTTCACGTACCCGGTGACGATCCCGAACGCCGGCCCCTGCGGATACGTGCGGGCGGTCGCCGGGCCCTCGGCGAGCACGTGGCCGGTGAAGTCGAGGATCTTGCCCCGCCCCTGCGGGACGGCGATGTGGCTGGCGAGGTGCTCGCCCGTCTCCAGGCCGGGGAAGGTCAGCGCCCGCGTCCAGGAGACCCGGCGGCCGCGGTGCGTATGGACGACAGGCACGGACATCCGCTCCGAGACGCGCCCGAACATCCGCGTCGCCACGGACATCACCAGCGAGACGACGTCGCCGTGCAGCTGCGCCTGCCCGACCTGGTGCAGGCCGCGCATGGTCGCGACCTTGGCCGCGTCCTTGTAGAAGGCGACGAATCGGGGGTACGGCACCCGGGCCCGGTCGCGCGGGGCGATCAGGTCGTACATGCCGCGGTAGTCGCCCTCGTGCCAGGCTGCGGTGAACTGGGGCACCGGCTCGGCGGGGTCGGACTGGGGGCCGTCCTGGCTCGTCATGCCCGCCGCACCGGTCAGAACCACGACGCCGATCGCGCCTCCGGCCGCGACGACAGCAGCGAGCACGAACCCCCGCGCGACCCAGACACGCTTCCGCCGCCCCACTGACATCTCCCGGATTGTGCCTCAGATGAGTGGTGCCACGTCGCCGTGATGTCCTGGGCGGCTGCGAACCGAGCAGCGCAAGGACGCAGGGAGCGTTCATATTGGGCCGAAATATGGGCGCGACCGAGGACGTCGCGATGCGACGGTTCGCAGCCGCAGCCCCACCAACGAGCCGAACCCCCACCAACAGCCTGACGTCCAGGCGCGCGGGGACGTGGCATCACTCATCTAGCCCGCGATGCGCGAATCCGTACCCGCCCGGCGGCGCGGTCGACGGCCCGGACGGCCACATCGACCGGGTCGCCGAGGCGCAGCCGGCGCCCGCTGCGACGGCCGACGATCGCGATACCGAGCGGATCGAGGTCGACGAGCTCGCCGGCCCAGGAGCGCCCCGGCAGGTAGCCCTCGAAGAGCTCGCCGAAGCGGACGAACGCCCCGGAGTCGATCACCCCGACGACCTCGCCGGTGAAGGTCGCGTCCCAGCCGCGGTCGTACAGCTCCCGCTCGAGCAGGAAGGCGGCGCACACGTCGTCGGCCGTCCGCTCGAGCACCTCGGCCTCGCGCTCGGCGGCCGAGTCGTGCGCCGCCGCCGCGGCCACCGCGGACGGCCCGGGCGGCGGGGTCGTGAGCCCGCCCAGGCGGCGGAGGAGCGCGCGGTGGACGAGCAGGTCGGGATGGCGCCGGATCGGTGACGTGAAGTGGCAGTAGGCCGGGCTGGCGAGGCCGGCGTGGCCCAGGTTGGCGGGGTCGTAGCGGGCCTTGCGCAGCGCCCGCAGCACCATGGCCGGGAACGCGGCCCGGCCGCGCCCCGAGGAGCGCACGTAGCGCCCGACGGACTGGCTGACGAGCCCTGCGAACCGGGCCGCCTGGTCGGGGGTCGGGAGCGGTGGCTGCGGCGGCGTCGGCACCTCGAGCGCCGCCAGCCGCTCGGCCAGCACGTCCAGCGCGCCCGCCTCCGGCGGCTCGTGCACCCGGTAGGGCACGGCCGCGCCGGCGGCGGCGAGCTCGGCGGCAACCGCCTCGTTCGCGGCCAGCATCAGCTCCTCGACCAGCACGTGGGCCGGGCCCGAGCGGCGGGTGGCGCCGGAGACGACCGCCCCGCCCTCGAGCCGGAACGACCGCTCTGCCGTGTCGACCGCGACGCCGCCGCGCTCGAGCCGGGCGGCGGCCCGTTCGCGGGCGATCCGGTCGAGCCGCCCGAGCGCGGCCACGAGCTCCGGCGCGCCCTCCCCGGAGGCGAGCATCGCCTCGGCCTCGTCGTAGGTGAGGCTGCGGTCGCTGCGGATGACGCTGCGGTAGGCGCGCAGCGGGCCGGAGCCGATCTCGACCGTGAGGGCGAACCGGTCGCGGCCCGGGAGCAGGCTGCAAAGGCCCGCCGAGAGCTGCGACCGGCAGCATCGGGTCGACCCGCCCGGGCAGGTACACGGATGTCGCCCGCCGGGCCGCCTCACGGTCGATCGCGCCGCCCTCGGGCACGAACGCCGCCACGTCGGCGATGTGCACGAGCACGCGCTCGCCGTCGGCCGAGAGGGCGTCGTCGTGGTCGCCGGCGTCGGCAGGATCGATGGTGAACGTGGGCACGTCGCGCAGATCGATGCGGCCGTCGGCGGCGCCCGGGTCGGCGGCCAGCCGGCCCGCCTCGGCCTCGACGTCGTCGGGCCAGGCGGCCGCGACGCCGGCCTCGACGGCCAGCCCGTGGACGACGGCGGAGGCGTCGGTGACCAGGCCGAGGTGCTCGACCACGATCCCGCGGCCGGGGCCGGTCACGTCGACCGCGACGAGCTCGCCCGGGCCGGCGGCGATCGTGCCCACCCGGCCGAGGGTCAGCGGCGGGCCCGGCTCGAAGAACGGCTCCCCCACCACCGCCCGCGCCCGCATCGAAACCTCGCAGACGACCGGCGGCCGCGCCGGCGGCCGGCTCAACGGTGGTTCAGAGCCCGCAGCGCGGCCGCGAGCACGCGGTCGGTGGGCCCCGGGCGGGGGATGACGTGTTTGTCGGGGGCGATGCCGCGGCCCTCGACCACGAGCCCGCCCGGGAGGCGGAACCCGGCCACGGTCAGCTTCAGCGCCCCGCCGCCGGCCAGCGGCTCGACCGCCTGCACGGTGCCCTTGCCGTAGGTGCGGCGGCCGACCAGGATCGCACCGGCGTCGGCCCGCAGCGCCCCCGCGACCACCTCGGCGGCGCTGGCCGTGCCGCCGTTGATCAGGACGGCGAGCCGCACCGGGCCGACATCGGTGCCGTCGGCGACGAAGTCACGTGCCGGCTCGTGACGGCCCCGCGTGCTGACGACGACGCCCTTCTTCGCGAAGACCCGTACGACCCCGACCGCCTGCGACAGCAGCCCCCCGGGGTTGTCGCGCAGGTCGAGGATGACCGCCTCGTGCCTGCGGCTCGCACGGGCGGCGAGCTCGCGCACCCTGGCCGCCGCCGTCGCCGGGAAGCTGAGGAGCCGGATCACGCACACCTTCAGCCCGCCCGCGCTGACCACCCGGCTGGCGATGTACGGCAGCGTGATCGGGCGACGCACGAGCGTGAGCGACATCGGCTGGGTGCGGCCGGTGCGGAGGATCTCGAGGTGCAACCTCGACCCGACCCGGCCGCCGATCAGGTCGAGGGCCCGCCGGTAGGAGAGGCTGGCCAGGGACGTCCCGTCGATCGTCGTGATCACGTCGCCCGGCCGGATGCCCGCCGCCCGGCCCGGAAGGCCCGGGATCGAGGCCTTCACGAGCAGCCCGCGGTGGGCGCGGAGCAGCGCCAGCCCGACGCCCGGGTAGGTGCCCGCCTCGGCCGCCTTGAGCTGCGTGTAGACCACCGGGGGCAGGTAGCGCGTGTAGGGGTCGCCCAGCGTCCGCAGGATCGCCTTGACGTCACGGGCGTGGTACGCGCGGCGGGGCAGGGCCCGGTAGTAGTAGGCCTCGAGGTCGTCGAGCACCTGCGTCCGCAGCGACAAGCGCTGCGGTGGCGGCTTCGGCTCCGAGAGCGACTGCGTCTGGAGCTCGAAACCCACCGCGAACGAGGCGATCAGCGCCACGGCGGCTACGGCCGGCACGAGTAGTCGGTGCCCCTTCACCGACTGACGATTGTATCCGTTGTGGCGGGCGCCGTCAGGTATCGGGCGAAATCAGACCCGCAGGAAGCGGCGAAGTGTGATCCCCGACCCAAACGCGCCCAGGAGCAGTCCGAAGACGGCCAGCATCCCGATCAGGAGCGGGACGCCCACCAGCCGGGCCGGATCGGTCAGCCCGCGGTCGTAGCCGTTCAGGGCGACGTAGACGATCGTGAGCAGGCCGAGCGCCCCGACGGCGCCCAGGAGGCCGGTCAGCATGCCCTCGAGCATGAACGGCAGGCGCACGAAGGCATTCGTCGCCCCCACGAGCTTCATCACCTCGATCTCACGGCGGCGCGAGAAGATCGAGAGCCGGATCGTGTTCTGGATCAGGACGACGGCGGCGATCCCCAGCAGGATCATGAGCCCGAACACGAAGTAGAGGACGTACTTGAGCGTGTTCAGGACGCGGTCGGTGATCTTCTTCCCGTAGGTCACGCACGGTGGGCTGCCGCAGTTGTGCACGGCCGAGATCTTCTGGGCGGCCGCCGCCGTCGTGGACGCCTGGTTGGCGTCGGTGAGCTTCACGTAGAAGGCCGGCGGAAGCGGGTTCTGGGGAAGCGACTTGATGGCGTCGCGCGCCGACTTCGACATCATCGTCAGGGCCTTGTCGGGCGACACGTACTCGTACGACTTCAGATACGGCAACTCCTTCACCTGGTTCGCCACATGGTTCTGCAGGTTCGGGTTCGTCGCGTACGACTCGGGCAGGTAGAGCTTCACCGTCACCTCGTTGCGGACGCCGACGGCGTAGTGGTAGACCCACCACGCCGTGGTGACGAAGATGCCGAGCAGGAAGGTGACGATCAGCACCGTCACCGTCGCCGCCATCGTCGTCGCGGCGTTCGAGCGGATCGACGCCAGCGCCTCCCAGAAGAAGAAGCGCCACCTCAACCCTCGTAGCCTCCGCGGCGATCGTCGCGGACGACCCGCCCGTCCTCGAGCTGGATCACGCGCCGGCGCATCTTGTCGACCATCTCGCGGTCGTGCGTCGCCATGACGACGGTGGTGCCGGCCCGGTTGATGCGGTAGAGGAGCTGCATGATCCCGACGGACGTGTCCGGGTCGAGGTTGCCCGTGGGCTCGTCGGCGATCAGGAGCGGCGGGTGGTTCACGAACGCGCGGGCCACCGAGACGCGCTGCTGCTCGCCGCCGGAGAGCTCGTGCGGATAGCGGTCGCCCTTGTCGGCCAGGCCGACCAGGCCGATGATGTCCGGCACCTTCTTGCGGATCTCGGCCCGCGACTTGCCCTGCACCTGCAGCGCGTAGGCGACGTTCTGGGAGACGGTGCGGTTCGGGAGGAGCTTGAAGTCCTGGAACACGCAGCCGATGTTGCGGCGCAGGATCGGCACCCGCGAGCGCTTCAGCTTCGGCAGCGAGCGCCCGCCGACGATCAGGTTGCCCGAGGAGACGTCGAGCTCCTTCAGGAGCAGCTTGATGAACGTCGACTTGCCCGATCCGGACGGCCCGACCAGGAACACGAACTCGCCCTTGTCGATCTGGAGCGAGACGTCCGCCAGGCCGATCACGCCGCCCTGGTACGACTTGGTCACGCCGTCGAACATGATCATCGCCTGGGCGGCGACCCGAGGGGCCTCCGGCGGCGGCGGAGCGACAGCCGACCGGCCCGGGACGCCGCTTGGCTCGAACGCCGGCGGCGGCACGTCGGAGACGGCCTGGTGAACTCGGATCTCGTTGTTCATGGGCAGCTTCGGATCGCCGCTGCGGGCGATGGGTGCGTCACCAGGGTACCGGTGCGGCCGGACAGGTGCAAACGACAGGTCGCGCGTTCCCAGCGTTTGCCAAATCCGTCCACGCGTCCTGCCCGCCGTAAAATTGCTCAGGCCCCCTTCGGCGCGAGGGCGGCGCGGCGCAGAAGCTCGGCCCGGATCAGCTCGTCGAGATCGCCGTCGAGCACCCCCTGCGCGTTTCCGATCTTCACGTTCGTGCGGTGGTCGTTGACCATCGTGTACGGGTGCAGGACGTACGAGCGGATCTGGCTCCCGAACGAGATGTCCAGCGCCTCGCCCCGCTCCTTGGCGAGCGCCGCCTGGCGCTCCTCGTGCTCGCGCTCGAGCAGGCGCGACTTCAGGATCCGCATCGCCTGGGCCTTGTTCTGGAGCTGCGAGCGCTCGTTCTGGCACTGGACGACGATCCCGGTGGGGATGTGGGTCAGGCGCACCGCCGAGTCGGTCTTGTTCACGTGCTGGCCGCCGGCGCCCTGCGAGCGGTACGTGTCGATGCGCAGGTCGGCCTCGTCGATCTCGACGTCGACGTCGTCGTCGACGAACGGCGACACCTCCACCTGGGCGAAGCTCGTGTGGCGGCGGTGGGCCGAGTCGAACGGCGACAGCCGCACCAGCCGGTGGACGCCCTTCTCTGCCTGCATGATCCCGTAGGCGTTGTCGCCGGTCAGGGTGAACGTCGCGCTCTTGAGGCCCGCCTCCTCCCCCGGGGTGGCCTCGACGAGATCCGTCTTGAACCCGCGCGACTCCGCCCAGCGCAGGTACATGCGCAGGAGCATCTCGGCCCAGTCCTGGCTGTCGGTGCCGCCCGCGCCCGCGTGCACGCCGACGACGGCCGGGCCGGTGTCGTACTCGCCGGTGAAGAGGGCCTCCTCCTGGAGCCGGCCCAGATCGCGCTCGAGCGGGCCCAGGGAGCGCTCGACTTCGGCCTTCCACTCGGGATCATCCGCCGCCATCTCGAGCATTCCGTCTAGCTCGCCCGTCTCGGACTGCAGACGGTCGAACATGTCCAGATTGCGCTGCGTCCTTGCCAGCTCGGACGACGTCCGTGCGGCCCGGCGCTGGTCGTCCCAGAACCCCGGCTGCACCGTCTCGGCCTCGAGCTCGGACTTGCGCGCGCTCAGTGCATCGGGGTCAAAGGTAATCACGAACCCAGTGCAGCTGGGCTCTGATCTCCTCGACCGCCGCGCGCAGCTCGTCCAGCGAGCGGGGCTCCAGTGCGGCGCCGTTATGCGCCATGGCACTTCTTGAACTTCTTGCCCGAGCCGCACCAGCACGGGTCGTTGCGGCCGACGTCGCGCTCCGGGTCGACGTGGCGCTGCTCGACGACCGGGAAGGCGTCGCCGTCCTCGAACTCGCCGTTCTGGGCGGCGCCGGCGGCGGCCAGCGCCTCGAGCGTCGCCGCGTCGTCGTGCTCGTAGGAGTACTCCTGGGTGCGCTGAGGCGTGTGGTCGTACTGGGCCTCGTCCTCGACGGCGACCTCGACGTGCATCAGCGCGCGCACGGTCTCCTGCTTCACCAGGAAGTCCATCTCGTTGAACATCACCGCGCCCTCGGCCCGGTACTCGACCAGCGGGTCCTTCTGCGCGTAGCCGCGCAGGCCGATGCCCTGGCGCATGTAGTCCATGTTGTCGAGGTGCTCGCGCCAGCGCACGTCGAGCACCTGCAGGACGACCCAGCGCTCGAGGTTGCGGGTCAGCTCCTCGCCCCACTCCTTCTCGCGCGCCTCGTAGGAGGAGATCGCGTCGTCGAAGATGCGGTCGAGCAGGTCCTCGCGGGTGACGTGCTCGCGGTCGATCGTCTCGAGGCCGATCCGGATCGGGTAGATCGACTGGAGGGAGACCCACATGCTCTCCCAGTCCCAGTCCTCGGCGAAGCCGCCCCCGCCGGTGTGGGCGTCGACGGCCGCCTCGACGACGTCCTCGAACCAGCCCACGACCATCTCGTGCAGGTCCTCGCCCTCGAGGATCTCGCGCCGGGTGGCGTACACCTGCTCGCGCTGCTCGTTCAGCACGTCGTCGTACTTGACGACGTTCTTGCGGTTGACGAAGTGGAACTCCTCCACCTTCTTCTGCGCGCCCTCGATGCGGCTGGTCAGCATCTTGGCCTCGATCGGCTCGCCGTCCGGCGGGCCGAAGCGGGAGTCGAGGATCTTGTAGATGCGCTCGCCCGCGAACAGCCGGATGACCTCGTCCTGCGCCGAGAGGTAGAACCGCGACTCGCCCGGGTCGCCCTGGCGGCCGGAGCGGCCGCGCAGCTGGTTGTCGATCCGGCGCGACTCGTGCCGCTCCGTGCCGAGCACGTAGAGACCGCCCAGATCGGCGACGCCCTGCCCGAGCTTGATGTCGACGCCGCGGCCGGCCATGTTGGTCGCGATGGTGACCGCGCCCGGGACGCCGGCGTTCTCGATGATGAGCGCCTCGCGCTCGTGGTTCTTCGCGTTCAGCACCTCGTGCGGGATCCCGCGCCGGCCCAGCAGCGTCGAGAGGTGCTCGGAGACCTCGACCGAGATGGTGCCCACCAGCACGGGCTGGCCGGTGGCGTGGCGCTCGACGATGTCGTCGACCACGGCGGCGAACTTCTCGTCCTTGGTGCGGTAGATCTGGTCGTTCTGGTCGGCGCGCACCATCGGCCTGTGGGTCGGGATCGGCACGACCTCGAGCTTGTAGATGTCGTGGAACTCGTTCGCCTCGGTGAGCGCCGTGCCGGTCATGCCGGAGAGCTTCTTGTACATCCGGAAGTAGTTCTGGATCGTGACCGTGGCGACGGTCACGTTCTCCTCCTGGATCTTCACGTTCTCCTTGGCCTCGACCGCCTGGTGCAGCCCCTCCGACCAGCGCCGGCCCTCCATGATGCGGCCCGTGAACTCGTCGACGATCTTCACCTCGTCGTCGACGACCACGTACTCGTCGTCGCGCTTGTAGAGCTCCTTCGCCTTGATCGCCTGGATCAGGTGGTTCACGAGCTGCCCGTTCTCCGGCGCGTACAGGTTCTCGACCTTGAGCGCCCGCTCGACCTTGGTGACGCCCTCCTCGGTCGGGGCGGCCTGGTGGAACTTCTCGTCGACCTCGTAGTCGTCGCCGAGCTGGAGGTCGCGGACGACGCGGGCGAACGCGTAGTAGGTCTCGGCCGCCTGCTCCGGCTGCCCGGAGATGATGAGGGGCGTGCGCGCCTCGTCGATCAGGATCGAGTCGACCTCGTCCACGATCGCGAACCAGTGCCCCCGCTGCACCGTCTGGGACAGCTCGGCGGCCATGTTGTCGCGCAGGTAGTCGAACCCGAACTCGGAGTTCGTCCCGTAGGTGATGTCACACGCGTAGGCGGCCCGGCGGTTCGTCTGCTCCCAGTCGTCGGGCATGTTCGACTGGATCACGCCGACGGTCACGCCCAGCGTCTCGTAGACCGGCCGCATCCACTCGGCGTCGCGCTTGGCCAGGTAGTCGTTCACCGTGACGAGGTTGACGTTCACGCCGCTGATCGCGTTCAGATAGAGCGGCAGCGTCGCCACGAGGGTCTTGCCCTCGCCGGTCTTCATCTCGGCGATGCGGCCCTCGTGCAGCACCATGCCGCCGATCAGCTGGACGTCGAAGTGGCGCATGCCGAGCGTTCGCTTGGACGCCTCGCGGACGCAGGCGAACGCCTCGGGCAGGATCTCGTCGAGCTCCTCGCCCTCCTCGAACCGGTGCCGGAACTCCTCCGTCTTCGCGCGCAGCGCGTCGTCGGAGAGCGCCTCGATCTCGGGCTCGAGCGCGTTGATCTCGCGCACGCGTTCCTGCATGCGCTTGAGTGTCCGGCCCTCGCCGGCGCGGAGGATCTTCTGGAAAACGCTCATCCCGAGGGATGGTACCGAACGGGCACGCGCGCCCGGTTGGGCCGGGCGGCCGCCCTCCTCCGGGCTCCGTCAGGGCAGCGAGGCCGCGGCCTCGACGCCGGCCGGCGTCAGCCGCACCTCCCGCCGGAAGAGCTCGCTGTCGGGCGTCCGGGCGCCCGGGCCGGCGCGGCCGTCGGCGTACTCCGCCAGCCCCAGGTGGACGAGGTGGTCGACGTTCTCGGCGATCGCCTCCTTGAGCGCGTCGGGCTCGTGCCCCTTGGCGGTGACGACGTCCGCCAGGTCGTCGATCGACGCGGCGTCGCCTGTGTGCAGACCGCGCAGAATGTCGTCCTGCCACGGAAACCGGTTGATGCTGCTCATGATGCGGCTCCTTTCCCGGCCGATCACCCGCCGGCACGGGGGCGATCCTCTCCGGGCGATCGGCGCCTGTCGTCATCCCGACCGCATGAACGGCGCCGCCCGGGACGGGCGAGGTTCATCCCATCCGGGGGACGGGCGCCGGGACGGGCCGTGGCATTGATCCGCGCGGAGATGATCCCCGTCGCGGCGCCCACCCTCGACCTGGCCCGGATCCGGTCCGCGAACGGGGCGGCGGGGCGGCCGAACGCGACCCGGGCCGGCTGAGCGGGAGCATGCGCCCCGTCGACGCCCGGCTCCTCGGTCGCGCGCGCGCCGCGCGCACCCTCCTGGCCGTCGACGTCGCGCTCGGCGTCGGCACGGCGCTGCTCGTGCTGACCGGGGCGACGCTGATCGCCCACGTCGTCGCCCGCGCCTTCGCCGGCGCGCCGCTGCGGGCGGTCGCGCCCGACCTGGCCCTGCTGGCGGTCGTGTTCGCCGCCCGGGGCGCGCTCGCGTGGGGCTTCGAGGTCGCCGGCTGCCGCGCCGCGGCGGTCGTGCTCTCCGACCTGCGGCTGGCGCTCGTCGAGCACCGCCTGCGCAGCCACCCGGCCGCGCTCGACGGCGCCGAGGGGGCCGAGATCGCCACCGCCGCGGTGCAGGGCGTCGACGGCCTGGCCGCCTACTTCGGCCGCTACCTGCCCCAGCTGGCGCTGGCGTGCATCGTGCCGCCCGCGGTCCTCGTCTGGGCCGCGGTCGTCGATGTCGAGTCGGCGCTCCTGATGCTGGCGACCGTGCCGCTCGTCCCGCTGTTCATGTGGCTGATCGGCCGCTACGCGCAGGAGCGCAGCCGTGCCCGGTGGATGGAGCTGCGCCGGCTCTCGACGCACTTCCTGGACGTCGTCCGCGGCCTGCCGACCCTGCGGGCGTTCAACCGCGGCCGCGCCCAGACGGCCTCGATCGCCGCCGTCAGCGACCGCTACCGGCGGGCGACGATGGCCACGCTGCGGGTGAGCTTCCTGTCGGGGTCGGTGCTCGAGCTGGCGGCGACGCTCGGGGTCGCGCTGGTCGCGGTGACGGTGGGCGTGCGCCTCGTCGAGGGCGGCATCGGCCTGGAGGCCGGGCTGACCGTGCTCATCATCGCGCCCGAGCTGTACCTCCCGCTGCGCCAGCTCGGCTCGCAGTTCCACGCGAGCGCCGACGGCCTGGCCGCGGCGGAGCGGATCCTGGTCGCTGCTGGACGCGCCGGCCGGCGTCGCCCCCGGTGGCGACCGGGTCGCACCGTCGCCGGCGGCCGCGGTCGTGCGCCTGGCCGGGGTGTCGTTCTCGTATCCCGCCCGGCCCGTCCGGGTGCTCGACGGGCTCGACCTCGAGCTGCGGCCCGGCGAGACGGTTGCCCTGGTCGGGCCGAGCGGCGCCGGCAAGAGCACGGTCGCCAGCCTGATCCTGCGCCTGGCGGAGCCGACGGCGGGAAGCGTCACCGTGGGCGGCGTCGACCTGGCGGCCTGCGCGCCGGCCGCGTGGCGCGCGTCGACCGCGTGGGTCCCGCAACGGCCGACGATGTTCCGGGCGACCGCCGCGGACAACATCCGGCTCGGCGCCCCCGGTGCGACCGACGAGGGCGTCCGCGCCGCCGCCGTCCGCGCCGGCGCCGACACATTCGTGCAGGCGCTCCCGGACGGGTACGAGACGCTGCTCGGGGACGGCGGCCGGCCGCTCTCGGCGGGCGAGCGGCGCCGGATCGCGCTCGCCCGGGCCTTCCTGCGGGACGCCCCGCTCGTGATCCTCGACGAGCCGACCGCGGATCTCGACGACGAGAGCGCCGCGATCGTCGCCGGCGCCGTCGAGCAGCTGCGCCGGGGACGGACCGTGCTCGTGATCGCTCATCACGCGGACGTGGCCGGGCGCGCCGATCGCGTCGTCCGGCTGGAAGGCGGCCGGACGACCGAGCTGCCGCGGAGCGCCGTCGCATGACCCTCACGGCTCGCCGGCTCATGCGCTTCGCGGGCGCTCCCCCGCTCCTCGTCGCCGGGACGGTGGCGCTCGGGGCCGTGACCATCCTGCTCGGGGTCGGCCTGATGGCGACCGCCGGGTACCTCATCTCGCGCGCGGCCGAGCAGCCGCCCATCCTGTCGCTGACGGTCGCGATCGTCAGCGTGCGCGCCTTCGGGCTGACGCGGCCGCTCGCGCGATACCTCGAGCGGCTCGCGTCGCACGATCTCGCCTTCCGCGCCCTCGGCCGGGCCCGCGTGCACGCCTACGAGCGGATCGAGCCGCTGGCGCCGGCCGGGCTCGAGGGGTATCGCGACGGCGACCTGCTGGCGCGCATGGTCGCCGACGTCGACGCGCTCCAGGGCCTCTATCTGCGCGGCCTGGGGCCGCCGCTCGTCGCGCTCGCAGCCGGCGCGGTCTCGGTCGCGGCGGCGGCGCTCGTGCTGCCGGAGGCAGGCCTCGTGCTCGCGTGCGGGCTGCTCGTCGCCGGAGCCGTCGTGCCGCCGGCGGCCGCCGAGGTGGGTCGCCGCAGCGGTCGCCGCCAGGCCGCGGCGCGCGCCGACCTCACCGCCGACCTCGTCGAGATCATGCGCGGCGCGCCCGAGCTCGTGGCAAACGGACGCGAGCAGGACCGGTTCGCCGGCGTGCGCGGGCGCGACCGGCTGCTCGTGCGGCTCGCCCGCCGGGCCGCGCTCGCCGACGGCCTCGGCGACGGCCTGCGCCTGCTGGTGACGGGCGCGACGGTGGCCGGCGTGCTCGCGGTCGCGGCCGCCGCCCACGGCGCGGGCCGGCTCGACCGGGTCTCCATCGGCATGCTCGCCCTGCTCGCGCTGGCGTCGTTCGAGGCCGTCCAGCCGCTCCCGAACGCCGCCCGTGAGCTGTCGGCGACCCTTGCCGCCGGCCGGCGCCTGCTCGACCTGACCGACCGCGCGCCGGCGGTGGCCGATCCCGACGATCCCGCACCGCCCCCGAGCGGGCCGTTCGCGGTCGCCCTCGAGGGCGTCTCGGCTCGCTACGCGCCCGGGGAACGGCTCGTGCTCGCCGGCGCGAGCCTCACCCTGGAGCCGGGCCGGCGGGTCGCCCTCGTCGGCCCCAGCGGAGCCGGCAAGAGCACCGTCGCGAACCTGCTCCTCCGCTTCCTTGATCCGGAGCAGGGGCGGGTGACGCTCGCGGGGCGCGACCTGCGCGAGTACCGCCAGGAGGACGTCCGCCGGCTGATCGCGGTCGCCGGCCAGGACGCGCACCTGTTCTCGACCAGCATTCTCGAGAACGTGAGGCTTGCCCGCCCGGGCGCCGGGGACGGCGAGATCGAGACCGCGCTGCGCCTGGCCGGCGCATGGGACTGGGTGCGGTCGCTCCCGCAGGGCTGGGACACCCCCGTCGGCGAGGAGGGACGCGAGCTCTCCGGCGGTCAGCGCCGGCGGATCGCCGTGGCCCGCGCCCTGCTCACGAACGCCCCGGTGCTCGTCCTCGACGAGCCGACCGCCCATCTCGACCGCCCCACCGCAGCAGCGCTGGTGCGGGACGTCCTCGCAGCGGCGGGCGACCGCGCCGTCCTTTTGATCACGCACCGCCCCGAGGGCCTCGAGGACATGGACGAGGTCGTGGAGCTCGACGCCGGGACGATCAGTCCCGCGGAAAGCTGCTCGTCTTGCGGCGGTCGAAGGCCCAGCCGACCGCCAGCAGGATCAGCGCGAAGGCGATGAACCCTCCCAGCAGCCCCCACGCGTACACCGCCCGGAAGAAGATGAACATCATGATCGCCGCCACCACTCCGCCGACGAGGACGATCCCGGCCAGCTTCACGTAGAAGGTGAATCCCATGTCGTCGTCGGGCCCCTGGGTGCGGATGGGCGGCGGTGACGGTTCCGAGCTCATGGGGGCCACGCTACGAGCCCCGCGCCGCGCGCGCGTCACCCGAACCGGATGAGCCGGGGCGGCGGTGCCCACCGGGATCTCGTCCACATGGGATGACGGGTCGCCCCCGCGGCCCTGGCTAGCGTGAGCCCTGAGCCCTGGGGGGGGGAGAGACGATGGCGGAAACTACCGATCACGGCGCGCGTCAGCGGCGCCGCGTGCTGATTCTCGGCGGCGGGTTCGCCGGGATCGGCGCTGCGCGCAAGCTGAAGGATGCGGACGTCGACGTCGTGCTCGTCGACCGGCACGACTACCACACGTTCCAGCCGCTCCTGTACCAGGTCGCGACCGACCTGCTCGACCTCGCCGCGGTCGGGCATCCCCTCAGAGACCTGTTCCACGATCAGCCGAATGCGGCGGTGCACCAGGCCACGGTGACGGGCATCGACCCCGAGGCGCGCGAGGTGCGCTTCGCGGAGATGACGCCGATCCGCTACGACTATCTCGTCCTCGGGCTCGGAGCGCAGGTCAACTTCTTCGGCGTGAAGGGCGCGGCGGAGCACGCGTTCCCGCTCTACACGCTCGCCGACGCGGTGCGGCTCAAGGAGCACATCCTGCGCAAGTGGGAGGCCGCCGACCGCGATCCGGCGCTCATCGCGGACGGCGCGCTCAACATCGTGATCGTCGGCGGCGGGCCGACGGGGGTCGAGAGCGCCGGCGCCCTGGCCGAGCTCTATCGCGGCAACTTCGTCAAGGACTACCCCGGGATCTCGCAGGACGCCGCGCACCTGACGCTCGTCGAGGCGGGGGCGGTGCTCTTCTCGATGTTCAAGCCGGACATCCGCGCCTACACCGAGAAGGCGCTCGCAAAGCGGGGCGTCGACGTGCTCCTGGGCGAGATCGTCGCCTCCGTCGCCCCGACGCGGGTGACCCTGCGCTCGGGGACGTCGATCCCGGCGCACACGCTCGTGTGGGGCGCGGGGCTGCAGGGGAACGCCGTCCTGCACTCGCTCGGCATCGAGCTCCAGAAGGGCAACCGCATCGGCGTCGGGCCCGACCTGCGCGTCCCCGAGCACCCCGCGATCTTCGCGGTCGGCGACGCTGCCTGGATCACCGACACCGGCACGGACGAGGTGCTCCCCCAGCTCGGTTCGGTCGCCCTCCAGGCGGGCGAGCAGGCCGGCGAGAACATCGCCCGGCTGGTCGCCGGCAAGAAGACGAGCCCGTTCCGCTACCACGACAAGGGCACGATGGCCACGATCGGCCGCGGCTCCGCCGTGATCCAGCTGCGCCGCGGACGCACGATCAAGGGCAAGTCCGCGGCGCTCGCGTGGGGGACGGTGCATCTCGCCCTGCTCTCGACCGGCGAGGACCGCGCCAAGGCCGTGGTCGACTGGACGTGGGCCGGGTTCACCCACGAGCGTTCGGCCCGCATCACCGTCCGGACGTCCCCGGAAGCCGACGAGCCTGATGCCGCCGAGCCGCCCCTGGTGCGGCGGTGAGCAGCGACGTTCACAAACGAGATGCGCGACTCGAGATGAGGAGTATGCGATGAGCACCACGGCCACACGGCGAACGCCGGCCAAGAGCACCGCGACGGGACCCCAGCACGCTGACGTCCTTGTCGTCTTCGGGATCACCGGCGACCTGGCGAAGGTGATGACCTTCAGGTCGCTCTACCGGCTGGAGCGGCGAGGGCTGCTCAACTGCCCGATCGTCGGCGTCGCCGTCAACGACTGGACGGTCGAGCACCTCCGCGAGCATGCCCGCGACTCGATCGAGGGCACCGGCGAGCAGGTCGACCCGAAGGTCTTCGACCGCCTCGCCGCCCGGCTCTCGTACGTCCAGGGGTCGTTCGACGACTCGTCGACGTTCGACCGGGTGGGCGACGCGATCAAGGGCGCCGAGCTGCCGGCGTACTACCTCGAGATCCCCCCGTTCCTGTTCGGGACGGTCGTCGAGGGGCTGTGCGCGGCCGGCCTCACCAAGACCGCCCGGATCGTGATCGAGAAGCCCTTCGGCCACGACCTCGAGTCGGCCCGGGCGCTCGCCGCGGAGCTGCACCAGCACGTCGAGGAGTCCCAGCTCTACCGCATCGACCACTTCCTCGGCAAGATGGGGCTCGCGGAGCTGCTCTACCTCCGCTTCGCGAACACGATGCTCGAGCCGGTGTGGAACCGCAACTACGTCGAGTGCGTCCAGATCACGATGGCCGAGAGCTTCGGCGTCGAGGACCGCGGCCACTTCTACGATCCGGTCGGCGCGCTCCGCGACGTCGTCGTCAACCACCTCATGCAGGTCGTCGCGGCGTCGGCCATGGAAGCGCCCTCCGGCGGCGATCCGGCCACGCTCCAGGGCGCCAAGCTGGCCCTGTACCGCTCCATCGCCCCTGCCGATCCCACGCACTACGTGCGCGGCCAGTACGACGGCTACCAGGCCATCGACGGTGTCGCCGCCGGCTCGAGCACCGAGACCTATGCCGCGCTCCGGCTCGACATCGACAACTGGCGCTTCGCCGGCGTGCCGTTCTTCATCCGCACCGGCAAGCTCCTGCCGCACACGCTGACCGAGGTGCGGCTCGTCTTCAAGCACCCGCCGAAGCTGGGCTTCCAGCAGATGATCGGCGGCCGCAACCCGGAGCCGGACCAGGTCGTGATGAAGCTCGACCCCAGCACGGGCGTTCGGGTCGTCCTCGACGCCCACCGCGCGGATGCCGAGGGGCCGGAGGGGATCACGCTCGACATGGAGTTCGGGCAGGAGGGCGGCGAGGGCCCGACGCCCTACGAGGTGCTTCTGCACGCCGCGATGGTCGGCGACAGCAGCCGGTTCACCCGCCAGGACGGCGTCGAGCAGACCTGGCGGATCATGCAGCCCCTGCTGGACGCGCCGCCCAAGGTGCACCCGTATGCACCGGGATCGTGGGGGCCGGCCGCGGCCGACGAGCTCGTCGCCGGCCACGGCCGCTGGCACGACCCGTGGGTGACGGCATGAGCGCCACCCGGACATCCGCCGAGAAGCGCAAGGCCGCCGGGAAGCGCAATGCCGCCGAGCAGCCCCAGCCGCAGAGCGCGGCCGCGCCGTCGCCGTTCCCGCCCATCGCCGAGTACGCGTTCCTCAGCAACTGCCACACGGGCGCCCTGGTCGCGCCCGACGGCGCGGTCGACTGGCTGTGCGTGCCCGCCTTCGACTCGGCGAGCGTGTTCGGCAGCCTGCTCGATCGCCAGGCCGGGTTCTTCCGGTTCGCGCCGTACGGCATCAACCATCCGACGGAGCGCATCTACGAGCCGGGGACGAACGTCCTCTCCACGACCTGGAAGACGCCCTCCGGATGGGTGGTCGTGCGCGACGCCCTGACGATGGGCCCGTGGCACCACGAGGACGAGGTGACGCCGCACACGCGGCCGCCGGCCGACGACGACGCCGACCACATGCTCGTGCGCACGGTCGAGTGCCTCGAGGGCAGCGTCGAGGTGGAGATCGTCTGCGAGCCCGTCTTCGACTACGGCCGCGAGCCGGCGGAGTGGACGCCCGTCGACGGCGGCCGGCACGGCGCCGATGCCACCGGCGCCGGCCAGACGATCCGGCTCTGCTCCGACCTGGCGCTCGGGGTGGAGGGCAACCGCGTCCGCGCCCGCCACGTCCTCTCTGCGGGCGACCGGGCGTACTGCGCCCTGTCCTGGGCGGAGGGGCTGACGACGCCGGCCGACGTCGAGGAGGCCGACCGGCGGATCGCGGCCACGATCCGGTTCTGGCGCGCGTGGCTCGGCCGCGCCCGCATCCCCGACCACCGCTTCCGCGGGCCGGTGCAGCGGTCGGCGCTCGCGATCAAGGGCCTCACCTACATGCCCACCGGGGCGACGGTGGCGGCGCTCACCACGTCCCTCCCGGAGACCCCGGGGGGCGAGCGCAACTGGGACTACCGCTACACCTGGATGCGCGACACGACGTTCACCCTCCAGGCCCTGCACTGGCTGAACCTCGACTGGGAGGCGGACGAGTTCATGCAGTTCGTCGCCGACCTCGAGCCCAACGGGGACGGCGCGCTCCAGATCATGTACGGCATCGACGGGCGCCGGAACCTCGAGGAGTCGACGCGGGACGACCTCTCCGGATACGCCGGGGCCTACCCCGTCCGGGTCGGCAACGGCGCCTACGACCAGCGCCAGAACGACGTCTTCGGCGCCGTCCTCGACTCCATCCTGCTGCACACCCGCCGCAGCGAGCGCCTGCCGCGCCGGCTGTGGCCGATCGTCCAGGCCCAGGCCGAGTGCGCCACCAAGGTGTGGCGGAAGCCCGACCAGGGCATCTGGGAGGCCCGCGGCAAGCCCCAGCACTACGTGTCGTCCAAGCTGATGTCCTGGGTGGCGCTCGATCGCGCGGCGAAGCTGGCGGAGATCCGCGGGAATCCGGGGCTCGCCGCCGGCTGGCGCAGCACCGCGGAGGAGATCCACGCGGACATCCTCGAGCACGGCATGAACGCCAAGGGCGTCCTGGTGCAGCACTACGACACCGAGGCGCTCGACGCATCCACCCTGCTGGCGGCGATCTTCGGGTTCCTGCCGCGGGAGGACGCGCGCCTGAAGGCGAGCGTCATGGCGATCGCGAACGACCTGACCGAGGACGGCTTCGTCCTGCGCTACCGCACCGACGAGACCGACGACGGCCTGAGCGGCAAGGAGGGCACGTTCCTGATCTGCTCGTTCTGGCTCGTGACGGCGCTCGCGCTCGTGGGCGAGCTCCAGCAGGCGCGCGATCTCATGGAGCGCCTGCTCCGGGTCGCGTCGCCGCTCGGGCTCTACGCCGAGGAGTTCGACGCCGGCACCGGCCGGCACCTGGGCAACTTCCCCCAGGCGTTCTCGCACCTCGCCCTCATGGAGGCGGCGGCCATGATCATCCTCCCCGAGATGCTGGAGGGCTGACATGGAGTCCTACGACGTCATCATCATCGGCACCGGCGCCGGCGGCGGCACCCTCGCCCGCCACCTGGCCCCGTCCGGCAAGCGCATCCTGGTGCTCGAGCGCGGCGACTGGCTCCCGCGCGAGCCGCAGAACTGGCTGGCGCAGGACGTGTTCGTCGACAACCGGTACGTCTCGCCCGACACGTGGTACGACGGGGACGGGAAGCCGTTCCAGCCCCAGATCCACTACTTCGTCGGCGGCGCGACGAAGCTCTACGGCGCGGCCCTCTACCGGCTGCGCCGCGAGGACTTCGGCGAGCTCCGCCATCACGACGGCATCTCGCCGGCATGGCCGATCTCCTACGACGAGATCGAGCCGTACTACACGATGGCCGAGCAGGTGTACGAGGTGCACGGCGCCCGCGGCGAGGATCCCACCGAGCCGCCCGCGAGCGCACCGTACCCGTTCCCGGCGGTGACCCACGAGCCGCGGATCCAGGCGCTCTCGGACGACCTCGCCGCGGCCGGGTACCACCCGTTCCACGCACCGTGCGGGATCAGGCTGAACCAGGAGGACATGCCCCACAGCGCCTGCGTCCGCTGCCAGAACTGCGACGGGTTCCCGTGCGCGGTGCACGGCAAGTCGGACGCCGAGGTGCTCGGCATCCGGCCCGCGCTCGAGCATCCCAACGTCACCCTGCTCACGAACTCGACCGCGGCGAAGATCGAGACGAACGCGTCCGGGACCGCCGCCACCGAGGTGGTCGTGGAGCAGAACGGCTCGACCGAGCGGTTCCGGGGCGAGCTGATCGTGCTCGCGTGCGGCGCGGCCAACACGGCCAAGCTGCTGCTCACGTCCGCGAACGACCACCATCCCCAGGGGCTCGCGAACGGGTCCGACCAGGTCGGCCGGAACTACATGTTCCACAACAGCCAGGCCGTGCTCGCGCTCTCGCGTGAGGAGAACCCGACCGTCTTCCAGAAGACGCTCGGCCTGAACGACTTCTACTTCGGCAGCGACGACCACGACTACCCGCTCGGGAACATCCAGATGGTCGGCAAGTCGCAGGCGCCCATGTTCCGGGGCGAGAAGCCGGGCGAGACGCGGCTCGCGCCGGAGTGGACGCTCGAGCGCGTGGCCCGGCACGCGGTCGACTTCTGGCTCTCGACCGAGGACCTGCCCCGGCCCGAGAACCGCGTCACCGTCGACTCGGACGGCCGGCTCACGCTGCGCTACACGCCGACCAACGACGTGCCCAAGAAGGAGCTCTACGACCGGCTGCGCTCGATGCTGGGCCACCTGAACATGCATCCGGACCACCTCCTCCACCGCTTCGCCTACATGAAGAACGAGATCCCGGTGGCGGGGGTGGCGCATCAGGCCGGCACCTGCCGGTGCGGAGCCGATGCGGCCACGTCGGTCGTCGACCGCGACTGCCGCGCGCACGAGCTGGACAATCTCTACGTCGTCGACACGAGCATCTTCCCGAGCATCGGGGCCGTGAATCCGGCGCTGACGGCGATGGCCAACTCGCTGCGGGTCGGCGACCACCTGCTCACCCGGATGGGCTGACACGACCACGCCGCCCGTGGCCCTCGAGAACCGCCCGCTCTCGCCGTCGGGACACCAGATCGAGCTGGTGTGGCGCGACCAGCAGGCGGCCGTCACCTCGGTCGGGGCGGGGCTGCGCGCATATGCGGCGGGCGGCCGCGACGTCGTGGACGGCTACGGGGCCGACGAGATGAGCGAGGGCGGCCGCGGCCAGATCCTGATCCCGTTCCCCAACCGCGTGCACGCGGGCGCGTACGAGTTCGACGGCCGCGCCCACCAGCTCGCGCTGACCGAGCCGGAGGCGGGCAACGCGATCCACGGGCTCGTGCGCTGGGCGGAGTGGACGCTCGTCCGTCACGAGGCGGAGACGGCCGTGCTGGAGCACGTGCTCCACCCCCGGCCGGGATACCCCTTCTCGCTTGCGCTCCGGCTCGAGTACGCGCTCGGCGACGCCGGCCTGCGCGTGTCCGCCACGGCCACCAACATCGGGGCCGAGCCCTGCCCGTACGGAAGCGGCGCCCATCCCTACCTGACGGCCGGGACCGCAACGGTCGACACGGCCGTCCTGCGCGTGCCCGCCCGCAGCGTGCTGCACTCCGACGCGCACGGCATCCCCACCGGCTCGGCGCCGGTCGAGGGCACGCCCTACGACTTCCGCCGGCCGCGCCCGATCGGGTCGGTGCGGCTCGACAACGCGTTCACCGACCTCGATCGCGACGAGGACGGTCTCGCCCGGGTGGAGCTCCGCGATCCCGAGGGGGGCGGATCCGTCGTGCTCTGGGTCGACGCCTCGCACCCCTATCTGATGCTCTACAGCGGCGACACGCTGCCGGCGGCCAGGCGCCGCCGCAGCCTCGCCGTCGAGCCGATGACGTGCCCGCCCAACGCCTTCCGCACCGGTGAGGGGCTCATCCGCCTGGCCCCGGGCGAGTCCTTCACGAGCCGGTGGGGCATCGCCGCTTCGGGGCCGGAGGCGCCGTCGTGACGGCTTCGGGCCCACCCGCAGGCCCGGGCGTCGGCGTCGACCCGGCCGCGCTGCTCAGAAGCCGGCGGTACGTCGGGCTGCTCGTGCTCGGCGCCGTCGTCGGGGTGCCGGTCGCGGTCGTCGCGTACTTCTTCCTGAAGGTCGTCGGCGAGCTGCAGCACTTCTTCTTCACGAGCCTGCCCGGCGATCTCGGCTTCAACAGCGAGCCGACGTGGTGGCCGCTGCCCCTGCTCGCCCTGAGCGGCCTCCTCGTCGCGCTCAGCATCGAGCGCCTGCCCGGCATCGGGGGGCACAAGCCCGCGGAGGGCCTGAACACCGGCACGATCAGCCCGATCGAGCTGCCCGGCATCTTCTGCGCGGCGCTTGCCACCCTCAGCCTCGGCGCGGTGCTGGGCCCGGAGGCGCCGCTGATCGCGATCGGCAGCGGGCTCGGCGTCCTCTCGCTGCGGCTGGCCCGGCGGGACGTGCCCGAGATGGCCCGGATGGTGATCGGGGTCGCCGGCAGCTTCGCGGCCATCAGCACGCTGCTCGGATCTCCCCTGGTGGGCGCGTTCCTGCTGATGGAGGCGGCGGGCGTCGGCGGCCCGCTGCTCGGCGTGGTGCTGATCCCGGGCCTCCTGGCGGCGGGCGTGGGCGCCCTGATCTTCGTGGGACTGGACGCGTGGACCGGGTTCGGCACATTCTCCCTCGCCGTCCCGAACCTTCCGGTGTTCACGACCCCGGACCTCGCGCAGTTCCTGTGGGCTCTCGGCATCGGGGTCGCCGCAGCGGTGCTCGGGACCGCGATCCGGCGGTCGGCGCTCGCCCTGCAACCGGTCGTCGAGCCGCGCCGGATCCTCCTGACGCCCCTCGTCGGCCTCGCCGTCGGGGGGCTCGCGGTCGTCTTCGCCGAGGGCACGGACAAGGGCTCGTCGCAGGTGCTGTTCTCGGGCCAGGACGCGCTCGCACCCCTCATCCACACCGCCGCCGGGTGGACGGTCGGGGCGCTCGTCCTGCTCGTCGTCTGCAAGGCGCTGGCCTACTCCCTGTCGCTGAGCGCCTTCCGGGGCGGGCCGATCTTCCCCGGCATGTTCATCGGCGCGGCCGGCGGCATCGCCCTCTCCCATTTGCCCGGACTCCCGATGATCGCGGGCGCCGCACTCGGCATCGGCGCGATGACCGTCGCGATGCTGCGGCTGCCGCTGACGGCCGTGCTGCTCACGACCCTGTTCCTCCAGGCCGACGGCCTCGCGCTGATGCCCATCGTGATCGTCGCGGTCGTCGTGTCCCACGTCGTCACGGCGCGGCTCGAGCCCGCTCCGCGACCCGACCCGGCGGCGCCGACCGCGGCCGAACCGGCGGCCGTGGGCGCGGCCCAGCGCGCCTGACCGGCGATGCCCGAGGACATCAACAGCGAGATCGCCCTCACGCTCCACGAGCAGGCGCTCGACGCGGACAACGAGTCGGGACCCCGGCGAGCATCGGCACGAGAAGGTGGTCGAGATCATCGAGGCGGTCCTCCTCGCGGTCGTCGCGATCGCCACGGCCTGGAGCGGCTACCAGGCCGCCAGGTGGGACGGCGAGAACGCCCGCGAGTACGCCACCGCGACCAGGGAGCGGGCGGAGGCAAACCAGGCGTGGACGCTCGGCGGCCAGCAGCGCCTGTTCGACTCGACCAACTTCACGGCGTGGCTGCAGGCCCGCACCGAAGGCAACGACAAGCTCGCGGCGCTCTACGCGCGCCGGTATAGCCGCGAGTACGCGGTCGCCTTCCACGCCTGGATCAGGGCGGGCGGCCTGACCAATCCGAACGCCCCGCCGGGCCCCAGCTACATGCCGCAGTACCACAACCGCGGCTGGGAGCGGGCGGCGCGGCTCGAACGGAGGGCGTCCGCCGTGTTCACGGAGGGAACGGAGGCCCGCCATCACGGCGACGACTTCGTGCGCACCACGGTCATCTTTGCGACCGTGCTGTTCCTGGTCGCGATGGGCCAGCGGTTCCGGATACCGGTGGCCCGCCGCGGCCTCATCGTCGTCAGCCTCGGGCTGCTCGCGTTCGCGCTCTACCTCGTCTTCAGCTATCCGGTGGCGCCGTGACGGCGCGCCGGCGTCAGCCCCCGTCGTCGCGGGTCGGCTCGATCAGGCCGTAGTTGCCGTCGCGGCGCTTGTAGATCACGTTCACGTCGGCGGAGTCGGCGTTCACGAACACGAAGAAGTCGTGGCCGATCAGCTCCAGCTGGAGCATCGCCTCCTCCGGAGGCATCGGCTTCATGTTGAACTGCTTCGACTTGACGATCACCGCGTCCTCCTCATCCGG
This sequence comes from uncultured Actinomycetes bacterium, assembly GCA_963731515.1. Lineage (GTDB taxonomy): Bacteria > Actinomycetota > Thermoleophilia > Gaiellales > JAICJC01 > JAICJC01. The sequence goes on from CAVSVU010000014.1 coordinate 226,175, forward strand.
CAGCGCAGCCGCCTCGACGGGCGGCGCGACGTGGCTGGCGATGTGCTGCGCCCCCTTGCGGGAGCGCTTGTTGCGGTAGCGCTTCACCTGGCGCTCGAGCTTGTCGGCCACGAGGTCGATCGACGCGTACATGTCGGTGGACGACTCCCGGGCCCGCAGCACCGGCCCCTTCGTCCACACGGTCGCCTCCGCGACCTGCTTCTCGTTGATCGACGGGTTGTGCTCGACTGCCAGCTCGAGCTCGCACCGGCTCTCGTCGGACAGATGCCGTGCAAGCCTGCCCAGCTTGCGCTCCGAATATGCGAACAGCGCATCGGTCACGTCCACATTCCGGCCCTTAACCTGCAGCTTCATCGACGGCTCCTTTGGACGGAGGAGTGCCGGAAACATACCCGGTCGCCGTGAGATTCAGCTAGAACCGGACGACTCGGGCCAGGGTCACGGCCGCCACCGGGCCTGCGCCGCCCCGGCGCAGCGCGGCCGCGCAGGCCGAGAGCGTCGCGCCCGTCGTGAACACGTCGTCGACGACGACGATCCGCTCCCCTGCGAGCGCCGAGGCGGCCCGGAAGGCGCCGCGGACGTTGCGCCGCCTGGCGACGTGGTCGAGCCCGCGCTGGCGGCGCCGGATCGGTGCGGCGGCAAGCAGCGGCCGGGCCGGCACGCCCCAGCGGTCGGCCAGCCCGAGCGCCAGCTCCTGGGCCGGGTGGTAGCCCCGCCGCAGCGTGCGCCAGCGGTCGCCCGGCACCCAGGTGAGCGCGTCGCACTCGGGCGGCGGGCACACGGTCGCGACGATGCCCGCCGCGGTGGCCGCAAGCCCGCGCAGGCCGCCGTCCTTGAACCGCAGCACCAGGTCGCGCCCGCGGCCCTCGAACGCGACCGCCGCGACGGCCGAGTCGAACCCGAGCCGGCGGCCGCGGCACTCGCGGCAGTCGCCGACGGCCACGACCGTCGGCTTCCCGCAACGGGCGCAGGCGGGCCCGCCGAGCACCGGGAGCGCGCGCACGCAGTCCGGGCAGACGGGCTCACCGCCGCGGCCGCACAACGCGCAGCAGGCGGGCAGGAGCAGGTCGAGCAGGCGCACCCCTCGACGCTACGCGCCGCCGCGTCACACGTGTGCGCCGGCGCGTGCCGGACCGGTCACGAGAGCGTGAACGGCGCGTCGACGACCGTGCCCGGCGGCACCCGCCGCGCGAGCTCGCCGGGATCGGCGGCCACGAGCGGGCCGAGCTCGATCGGCACGGCGGCGGAACCGTCCGGCCGCCGCGACACGGCCACCCCGGCCCGCTCCAGCACGTCGGCGGCGGCGTCGCTCAGCCGCTGCCGCACGGTCTCGGGCGACGACGGGCCCTCGGCGTTCTTCAGCGGCTCGAACTCGCCCTCGCGGCTGGTCTCGAGCACGAGTGAGCGGCGGGCGAGCGGCAGCGTGTCGAAGATGAACTGCTCGAACTTGACGGCGTTGGGGTCGACCGGATCGACCCGGTGACCCTGCTCGTCCACGTACCGCACCCGCTTCAGCGCCCGGTGGTACGGCAGCTCGGCCGTGGCCGCCACCCGGTCGACGAACTCGCGCGAGAAGACGTGCAGGGCGATGCTCCCGGCGGCGAAGGCAAGCCCGCCGTCGGGGCGGCGCTGCTCGGCCAGCCGCTCGGGCAGGTCGGAGTACTCGATCACGAGCTGGCGGCCGGCGCGCGCCGCCACGACGCCGACCTTCTCGGCCGGGTCGGTCTTGCGCACGACCTTCGACGACACCTCCGCACCCGCCCGCCGGTGGGCGCCGACGAACCCCGGGTCGGCGATCGCGATCATCGGGTTGTCGACCTGGAGGTAGAAGATCGTCTCGATCCCGCGCTCGCGCATCTCGTCGAGGCAGCCGTTGCGGCGCAGCGCCCGCAGCGTGCCGCCGTGGCCGTCCGGGCTGAGCGCGACCCGGTCGCGCGCGGCGAGCAGCACCGCTCCGGTACCGGCGTCCACCGCCGGCATCGTCCCCTGGCGGAAGAGGCGCAGGTGCTCCAGCCCGAATCCGCCGTGGCCGGCGAGGAAGCTCTCCGTGGCGGCGTGGTTGTCGTCGCTCGTCATGACGTAGAGCGGCGGCGTGCGCCCGTAGCGGCGGCCGAGCGCGGCGACCTTCTCGCAGTGGATCTGGAACAGCGACCGGTCGGTCACCGGGCCGATCGGATAGCAGCCCTTGGGGCCGTCGAAGCCGAGCCGGGTGCCCTGGCCGCCGGCGACGATCACGACCGCGACGGCGCCGCGCGCGAGCGCGTCCTCGCCCTCCGCGATCGCCTCGGCCGACGGGGCCGGATCCGGCTCGACGGGATCGACACCGTCGGTGTCGACGGGCTTCTCGCGCCCGCGCACGAGCGTCTCGATCAGCCGGTCGAGCAGGTCGAGGTCGAGCGAGCGCAGGTCGTGCCCGAGCCGCTCGCGGCCGGCGGGGTCGAGCTCGTCCCAGAACCGCAGCAGGCCGCCCTGGCCATGCGCGGCCAGAGTCGCATGCAGCTCACGGAAGCCGTCGTCGCTCATGCCCCTACCGTACCCGCCCGATCCGTCCGTCAACGGCTACCCGAACGCGTAGGGCGGCCGGTGCACGCCGTGCTCGGTGATGATCGCGCTGATGTTCGCGGCGGGCGTGACGTCGAAGGCGGGGTTGTAGACCCCGAAGCCCTCCGGCACGGCGGTGCCGAGCTCGTCAGGGCGGCGATGCTCGATGGGGATGTCCTCGCCCGTGGCGATGCCCGGGTCGATGGTGGACGTCGGCGCGGCCACGTAGAAGGGCAGGTTGTGGGTGCGCGCCAGGATGCTGAGCGTGTACGTCCCGATCTTGTTGGCGGCGTCGCCGTTCCGCGCGATCCGGTCTGCGCCCGTGATGACGGCGTCCACCTTTCCCTGCGCCATCAGCCAGCCGGCCGTCGAGTCGGTGATGAGCGTGGCCGAGATGCCCTCCTCGCGCAGCTCCCACGCCGTCAGGCGGGCGCCCTGGTTCAGCGGCCGGGTCTCGTCGACCCACACGTGCAGCGACGGGTCGCGCCGGTGGGCCGAGCGGATCACCCCGAGCGCGGTGCCGTAGCCGGCCGTGGCGAGGGCGCCGGCGTTGCAGTGGGTCAGCACCTGGGCGCCGGCGCGCAGGAGCTCCGCGCCGTGCCCGCCGATCCGGTGGCAGCGCGCGACCTCCTCGGCGTGCAGCGCCTCGGCCTCCCGGCGGAGGGCGTCGCGCTGGGCGGCGGCGTCGCGGTGGGGGGCGTCCGAGCGCGCCCGCATCCGCGTGAGCGCCCAGGTCAGGTTGACGGCCGTCGGCCGCGTGAGCGCCAGCCCGGCGCACGCCCGGGCGACGTCGTCGCGCAGCGTCTCGACGTCGTCGGCCCCGCTCCGCGCCGCTGCCAGGGCCACGCCGTAGGCGGCAGCGATCCCGATGGCGGGCGCGCCGCGGATGACCATCCCGCGGATGGCGTCGGCCACCTCCTGCCACGTCTCCAGCCGCACCTCGACCGTCTCCGCGGGGAGCCGCGTCTGGTCGAGGAGGACGACCGCACCGTCCTCGATGCGGGCGATCCGGTGGGGCGCGAGCGCGGTTGAAAGGGGAGTCGCGATCACCGGGGCCACTATATCGCCGGGCTCACGGCGTCCAGGTCCAGCCCGCAGAACGGGGCCGGTCCCCTATCGGCGGGGTGAGTGCGTCAAGGCCTGCTTGAGCACGTCGATGTTGCGCACCGGCGTCGGGTCGACGCCGCGCCGCAGCGCCGCCCCGTAGCTGGCCCAGTCTCCCTGGGCCACCAGGGAGAACGCCCGGGCGGCCGGCGTGTCGCCGCGGGCCTCGGCGATCTCGACGAACGCCGCCTCGGCCGCGATCAGGTCGGCGGTCGCCTCGATGCTCTTGCGCACCGCGTCGGGCTGGCCGGGGTCGGAGAGGAACACCGCGGCGAACCGCCCCGGCAGCGCGCCCTCCCAGCCGACGATCTCGTTGTGCGCGAGCTCGGGCAGCGCGTGGCTGAACGCGTGCATCTTGGCGTTCTCGTTCAGCTGCGTCTTCCAGCGGTAGGCGACCGCGCCCATCGGGCCCGCGCCGTAGATCAGCGGCACCGTCGGCGCCAGCCGCTCGCCCAGCTCGCGCGCGCGGCCGCCGTCGACCTGCTCCACGCCCTCCGCGGCCGCCGAGGCGATTCCCTCGGACGCGAGCCCGCAGGCCCCGAACGCGCCCGCCATCGCCCCGAACAGGTAGCCCAGCGCCGCCCGCGGCTGGCCGGTGGCGACGGCGTCGGGCACCTCGGCGAAGGCGACCCGCCACTCCCGCGCGAGCTCCATCAGCGTGCCGCCGGAGCCGACGACGAGCAGGTTCGCGCCCTGGCGGCGGGCCTGATCGGCGCAGGCGAGCGTCTCCCGCGTCTCACCCGAGTAGCTCACGCACATGACGAGCGTCCCCGGCCCGGCCCAGTGGGGCACGCGGAAGCCGCGGACACGGGTGATCGGCACGGGGCACTCGCCGGCGACGAGGGCGCGCAGGAGCTCGCCGCCCATCGCCGAGCCGCCCATCGCGGCGATGACGACCGCGCCGGGAAGCGCCACCCGGGCGCCGGCCTCGGCCCCGACCCGCTCGCCCTCGCGCAGCTGGTCGGCCATGCCCGCGATCGCATCCGCCATCCCGGAAGGGTCTGCGGCCGCTACCACACGGGCTCCCCGTCGCTGCCCATGACTCGATTCTCCACCGTTCGCCCGGCCGTCACAACCGCGCCCTCCAGGAGCACGGATCCGGACACCGTCGCGCGGGCCTCGACCCGGCACCGGGGGCCGACGACGGAGCCGCGTCACGGACGCGCCCGGCATCGACCCGCGCGGACGGGTCGACCAGGCCGCCCGCGGGCATCCGCTCGAGGTTGGCGGCCAGGTAGCTCGCGGGCGTGCCGATGTCGCGCCAGTAGCCGCCGGAGCTGTGCGCGTACAGGCCGGCGCCGACCAGCAGCGGGAAGACCTCGTACTCGACCGACACCGCCTTCCCGTCCGGGATCAGGTCGAGCGCGTCCGGCTCGACGACGTACGTGCCGGCGTTGATCGTCGCGACGGGCGCGGTGCCGGGCGGCGGCTTCTCGACGAAGGCCGCGACGGCCCCGTCCGCGGCCGTCACCACCACGCCGTACCGGCTGGGGTCGTCGACGGGGTGCAGGGCGAGCGTCATGCGCGCATCACGGTCGCGGTGGAAGCGCACGAGCGCCGAGAGGTCGAGGTCGGTGAGGACGTCGCCGTTTGCGACCACGAACGTCTCGCGTGAGCGCCCGGGCGGCATGGGCGATCGCGCCGCCCGTCCCCAGCGGCTGCGGCTCGACGACGTACTCCAGCTCGGCGCCGAAGTGGGCCCGGATCGCGTCGGGCCGGTAGCCGCAGGCGAGCACGATCCGGTCGATGCCGTGGGCGCGCAGGTGCGCCACCTGGTGCTCGAGGAAGGGACGGTTCGCGATCGGCAGCATCGACTTCGGGGTGGTGTAGGTGAGGGGGCGCAGGCGGGTGCCCTCGCCGCCCACGAGCACGACGGCGATCACCGAGCGGCGATGTCGGCGTCGGCCGCGGTCCGGATGGCGTCGGCGGGCGCGGACGGCCGCCCGACCGACTCGTAGGCAAACCCGGCGGCGCGGGCCTGGGCCGGGTCGAGCAGGTTGCGGCCGTCGACGACGAGCGGCGTGCGCATCGCCTCGCGCACCGCCCGCGTGCACACCTGCCGGAACTCCCCCCACTCCGTGACGATGACGGCCGCGTCGGCTCCGGTGACCGCCTCGAGCATCGACCCGGCCAGCTCGACGTCGTCGTCGAGCAGCCCCGAAGCGTTCCGCATCGCCACCGGGTCGTAGCCGACGACGGTCGCGCCCTCGGCCCGCAGCCGCGACGAGAGCACGAGGCTCGACGCCTCGCGCATGTCGTCGGTGTCCGCCTTGAAGGCCAGCCCGAGCAGCGCGATCCGCGTCCCCCGCAGCGAGCCGAGGTGGCGCTCGAGCTTCCCCACGACGCGCCGCTTCTGGAGGTCGTTCACCTCGATCACCGAGGTCAGGAGCTGGAAGTGGTAGCCCGAGTTGCCGGCGAGCTGCTTGAGCGCCTTCACGTCCTTGGGGAAGCAGCTGCCCCCGTAGCCGATGCCCGGCCGCAGGAAGTGGACGCCGATGCGGGCGTCGAGCCCCATCCCCTGGGCGACGACGCCGACGTCGGCGCCGACCTCCTCGCACACGTTCGCGATCTCGTTGATGAACGAGATCTTGGTGGCGAGGAACGCGTTCGACGCGTACTTGATCATCTCGGCGCTGGCCACGTCGGTGCTGATCACGGGCGCGCGCAGGTCGGCGTAGAGGTCGGCCACCGCGCGGGCGTCGGCCGCGTCGGAGGCGCCGATCACGATCCGGTCGGGCTCCATGAAGTCGGCGACGGCCCGGCCCTCGCGCAGGAACTCGGGGTTGGACACGTAGCCGACCCCCTCGAGGCCGCGCGCGTCGAGGTCCTCGCGCACCTTCTCCCCGGTGCCGACCGGGACCGTGCTCTTCATCACGAGCACCAGCCGCTCGCCGGTCTCGGGCAGGCCGTCGACGACCGCGCGCACGCGGGAGAGGTCGGCGTCGCCGGAATGCGTGGCGGGGGTGTCGACGCAGACGAACGCGATCCGGCACGACCGCACCAGCATCGTCCAGGTCGAGCGTGAACCGCAGCCGCGAGCGGTTGCGCGCCAGCAGGCGGTCGACGCCCGGCTCGTAGATGGGCACGTCGCCGGCGCGCAGGGCGTCGATCCGCTCGGGCTTCACGTCGAGGCAGACGACGTCGTGGCCGAGGTCGGCGAAGCAGGCCGCCGTGACCAGGCCGACGTAGCCGACGCCGATCACGCCGACCGGATGCGTGTTCGCGCCCGCGCTCATCCGACCGGCCGCAGCGACTTCGCGATCGCGATCATGTCCCCGTTCGAGAGGTCGTCCAGGAGCGTGTTCTGCACCCAGTAGACGGTGCCGCTCTGGGTGAACGCGATCATGTGGATGTGGCTGCCGTTGAAGTAGAAGCGGTACGTGCGCGGCCCGATCTTGCGCGTCGCGCTCGGGTCGGCCAGGATCGGCGCATCGGTGAAGCGGGTCTCCTGGATCCCCCAGCTCGCGCCCGGCGTGCCGGGCATGTCGAAGTAGGCGTAGAGCGAGCTCCAGTGGTGGCCGGCGTTCGGGATGTGGTACGCCCGGATCGGGTAGCTCGACGGCACCTCGGAGTCGTTCTGGGTCACGGTCGGATAGAGGACGGGGAAGGTGACGTGCCCGCGCTGGGCGCGGAACTCGGTCAGGTAGGCCTGGCCGTCGGGGGTGATGTCGGCCGGGTACGCCCGCTTGGTCGACGTCTTCGGGGGGGCGACCGCGAGCTTGCCGCCGAAGTCGCTGCCGACCACCACGACCACGTCCTGGGCCGACGCGATCGCCGAGGGCATCGGCGCGGTGGGCGCGTTCCCGCCGATGATGTGAGCGACGTCGGCGGCCGCCTTCGCCTGGCCGGGCGCGTAGTAGACCCAGGTCTGGTTGTACGCCTGCGTGGGCGCGTTCCCCGACGACGTCGTGTAGCCGAACTTCGCCAGCTGCTGCGCCGTCGAGGCCGCCTCGCCGGTCTTGAGCGTCCCGTTCAGGGCCGAGATCGACACGGTCGTCGGATCCACCGCGGGCGCCCACCTGTGCTTCTTCGCCTTCTGCTTCGCCGGCGCGCTCGGGAGCTGGTTCGCCGGCGAGGGGACGTCCTGCGGGTGGAGTGAAGGCGAAGACCGCCTGGTGGATCGCCTCCGGCGTCGCCTCCACCACGGACGCGGCGCCGATCATGCCGGTCGTCGCCTGGAGGCGGGAGGCGATGATGTGCTTGCTCGAGTAGGCCAGCGTCGCGTACTTCAGCATCGTGTGCAGGCCGATCCCGCCCGACGCGCCGGCGATGTCGACGTTGGACGCGATCGTGTGGATGATGTCGTGGATCGCGCCGAGGTCGCTCAGGCTGATCCCGTGGAAGCGCTGGGAGGCCTTCTGCTCGAAGGCGTGCAGGAACGTCTGCTGGCGGGCGTTGCGGTAGAAGTCGGAGTCGGTGTGGCGGAAGCGCGAGAAGGCGAGCGCGTTCTTGCCGGTCAGGAGCTGGTAGCCGGGCAGGACGTTGATCACCGACCAGCGCTCGCCCTCCGGCAGCGCCTCGTTCTCGGCCTGGGTGTGGACGTAGGCCTGGTCGACCGGGAGATAGACGCCGCCCATGTCGTTCACGAGGCTCGTGAAGCTGTGGAAGTTCACCCCGATCAGGTAGTTCACCTTCAGGCCGGTCAGCTGCTTCACGGTCTCGACCACCGTCTTGGGGCCGCCGTCCGAGAAGGCGGCGTTGATCTTGTCCTGGCCGAAGCCGGGGATGTCGACCCACAGGTCGCGCGGCAGCGAGAGCAGCGAGATCAGGTGCGTGCGCGGGTCGATCCGCACGAGCATGAGGGTGTCGGAGCGCGCGGGCGCCGAGCCGTCCGTGTAGCGGTGGTCGGAGCCGATCACGAGCGCGATCGCCGGGGCGTTCGCCTCGGGCAGCAGCGGGTCGATGTTCTTCTCCGCGTTCCGGAATGCCTGCGGCGGGCGTCGTGATCTTCGAGTAGTCGCCGTAGAAGGTGTAGAACAGGGCTGCGGCGGCGACGAGGATGAGGACGAACACCGTCCCGAAGCTCCACAGGGCGATCCGCACCCAGCGGCGCCGGCGGCGGGGTGGGCGCGGCGGAGTGCCGCCGCCGTACACCGTCATCGATGGGCGGGGCGGCCTGCTGCCACCTCCTCCGTCACGCGGCGTTGTTGGCGGAGTTTGGGTTGCCATAGGAGCTTGCGAAAACACGCGGGCCCGCTCCGGCAGGCCCGGTTGAGTATAGACCGCGGGTCTGATCGAACCCGTGCGGTGGCTACGCCGCGGGCGGCCCGGCCATGGCCCGCGCGAACTCCACCAGGATGCGCCGGTAGGTCGCGAGCGAGGCGATCTCGACGTGCTCGTCGGGGCCGTGGTGGCCCGCACCGGCAGGGCCGAACTCGACGCACGGGATTCCGCGCTCGAGGAACAGGACGGCGTCGGACGCGCCGTGCCGGCCGACCCCGATCGCGCGCCCCTCGCGGTGTCCGCGGACGACGTGGCGCAGCAGCTTCACGTGGTCGTGGTAGGGGTTCAGCTGGGCGGCCGGCACCTGGTAGAGCAGCTCGGGCTCGGCGTGCAGCGTGCGCAGCTGGCGCATGACCTCGGCCGGATCCTGCGTCGGCAGGTGGCGGATGTCGACGTCGATGCGGCAGGTGTCCGGCACCGCGTTCACGGCCTTGCCGCCCGCGATCCGGCCGAGGCTCACCGACGGGCCGTCGAAGAGCTCGGACCGCTCCGAGGCGAACGGCAGGTCGCCGATGCGGCGGTAGAGGTCGATGGCCTTCAGCACGGCGTTCTCCCCCAGCCACGGGGTGCTGCCGTGGGCGGCGCGGCCGCGCACCTCGAAGCGGACGACGAGGGCGCCCTTGGCCTGGACGCCGATCTGGAGGTCGGTCGGCTCGCCGCAGATCGCGAACTCGCCCAGGTTGCCGGCGTCGGCGAGGCGGGCGGTCGCCTTCGTGTTCATCGTCCCGGCGTCGGACTCCTCGTCCGGGGCGATCAGCAGCTTCACGCACATGCCGGCGAGGCGCGCCGGCGCCTCCGCCAGGTCGACGAGCGCGCCGAGCATCGCCGCGAGCGCGCCCTTCATGTCGTAGGCGCCGCGGCCGTAGAGGCAGCCGTTGTCGCGCCGGGGCGAGAACTGGGCCGGGTCGCCGGGGACGACGTCGACGTGCGCGCTCAGGATGAGCGTCCGCGGGCCTTCGCCCACCGTCGCGACGACCGCCGGCCGGCCGTTCACCTCGGTCACCTCGTGGCGGATCGACTGGCTCTCGAGCCACCCGAGCAGGAACCCGACGGCGCCCCGGATCCCGTCCTCGGTGGACGTGTCGAACCCGATCAGCCGCTCGGCCAGGGCAAGATCGTCGACACCGCTCACGCCCCGATTGTGGCAGAGCAGTGAATAACCGGTGCCAGGCACCGGTTATTCATGCTCGCGGCCGGTTCCCGTGTCGTACCGTCGGAGCATGGGACGCCGACCTCGCATCGACAGTCCAGGGGCGCTGCACCACGTCACGGCACGAGGGAACGCGAAGGCCGCCATCTTCCTCACATCGCGAGATGCGTCCGTATTCCTGGCGACGTTGGGCGACTGTGGTGGGCGAGCACGGCTGGTCGTGTTTCGCGTACTGCCTGATGCCGAACCACTACCACCTCCTGATCGAGACCCGCGAGGCAAACCTCTCGGTCGGCATGCACGCGCTGAACGCGACGTACGCACGGATGTTCAACGCGGCGCAAGGGCGCGTCGGGCACGTGTTCCAGCAGCGCTTCCACGCCGAGGGGATCCACGCCGACGAGCACCTGCTGGAGACGATGCGCTACATCGCCCTCAACCCGGTGCGAGCCGGGCTCGCCGAGACGGCCGGCGCTTGGCGCTGGTCGAGCCATCGGGCGATGGCCGGGGCGTGCGCCCCGCCGCGCTGGCTCGTCCGCGACCGCGCACTGCGCCTGTTCGGCGTGGGCGGTGCCGATGCGTACGTCCGGTTCGTCGCAGAGGGCGTCTGAGTCCGCAGCAGGTGCCTGGCACCGGGAACCGGTGCCAGGCACCGGACCGGGCAGCTACTCCCCTCCTGACCTGATGCCGCGGCGGGCGGAGAAGTAGACGGCCTGGGGATGGTGGATCACGATCGCCGCCGTCGTCTGCTCCGGGATGAACTGGTAGGCCGGGGAGAGCTCGATGCCCAGATCGGCGGCGGTCGGGAGCAGCTGCAGCACCAGCTCGTGCTGCTCCAGGTCGGGGCAGGCCGGGTAGCCCCAGGAGTAGCGGCGGCCGCGGCCGGCCTCGAGCCCGAGCTCGGACAGGACGCGCCGGTGGACGTACTCGGCCAGCCCCTCGGCGGCCTCCACCGCGAGCCCGTGGGCGAAGTACGCCTCGCTGTACTCGCCCGCCGCCTGAAGCGCGTCGACGTGCGCCGTGGCCTCCGCGCCCGCGGTCACGATCTGGAGGGCGATCACGTCGCGGCCGTCGCCCGCCTCGCGCAGGTAGTCGGAGATGCACAGCCGGTCGTGGCGATCCTGGCGGGGGAACTCGAAGCGGCCGAGCTCGTCCCCCGCGTCGTCCAGCACGACCGTGTCGTCGCCGTCGGCCACCGCCCGGAAGAACCCGTACGCCGCGCGGGGCACGATCCAGCCCTGCGCGACCGCCTCGGCCTGCATCCGCTCCCGCCGGGGGCGGAAGTCGCCGGCGAGGAGCCGCTCCCACTCGTCGCCGCGGACGCCCTTCCCGCCCCATGAGAGCTTGTACAGCGACCGCTCGTCCATGAGCGCGAACACGGCCGCCGGGTCGATCGCCTCCACCGCCCGCGCGCCCAGGAACGGCGGCTCGGGCACGGCGTGGTCGCGGCGCAGCGCGTCGCGGCCCGCCCGCGCCGGCGCCGGCTCGGCCGCGGGCGCCGGCTTGGGCGCGTCGCGCTCCGTGATGGCCTCGGCCCGCCGCTCGGCGATCACGCCGCCGCGCAGCTCCCCGTCGCTCAGCCGGTCCATGACCCCGAGCCCCTCGAACGCGTCCTTGCAGTAGAAGACGCCCGGCTCGTACATGCGGCCGTCGTCCAGGAACGCGATCCGGCGCCCGAACGCGCGGTTGATCGCCGCCCCGCCGACGAGCACGGGAACGCGCAGGCCGCGGTGGTCGAGCTCGTGCAGCGCGAGCGGCATCTGCCGCGACGTCGACACCAGCAGCGCCGACAGCCCCACCGCGTCTGCCCGCTCGGCGACCGCGCTGTCCATGATCACGTTCAGCGGCACCTGCCGGCCCAGGTCGACGACCCGGTAGCCGTTGTTGGCGAGGATGGTGCCGACCAGGTTCTTGCCGATGTCGTGCACGTCGCCGAACACCGTCGCGAGCACGACCGTGGCCTTGGCCTGGCCCTCGAGCCGGTCGAGGTACTGCTCCAGGTGCGCCACCGACCGCTTCATCACCTCGGCGGACTGGAGCACGAACGGGAGGATCAGCTCGCCGGCGCCGAAGCGGTCGCCGACATCCTTCATCGCCGGCAGGAGCACGTTGTTCAGCACGTCGACGGCGCGGTCGTTGTCGCGGCCGCCGCGCTCGTCGAGAGCCGTGTCGATGTCCTCCTCGACGCCCTCGCGGGTGCGGTGCAGGATCTTGGCGTGCAGGCGCTCGTCCGTCGTCATGCCGGCGAACGGGTCCTCCTGCGGCGCCGCGACGACGTCGGCGTCCTCGAAGTGGGCGATGCAGCGCTCGAGCGCGTCCGGGCGGCGGTCGAAGATCAGGTCGTCGGCCAGCTCCCGCTCGGTCTCGGAGATCTCGTAGATCGGGCGCACGTGCGTCGGGTTCACGATCGCCGCGTCGAGCCCGGCGTCGATGGCGTGGTGCAGGAACACGGAGTTCAGGACGGCCCGGGCCCCCGGATCGAGCCCGAACGAGACGTTCGAGACGCCCAGCACCGTCCACACGCCCGGCAGCTCCCGCTTCACCGCCCGGATGCCCGCGATCGTCTCGACGGCGCTGCGGCGGAACTCGTCCTGGCCGGTCGCGAGCGTGAACGTGAGCGTGTCGAAGATCAGGTCGCCCGCGTCCATGCCGAACTCGCCCACGCAGATGTCGTGGATGCGGCGGGCCACGGCCAGCTTGCGCTCGGCGGTCTTCGCCATCCCGTCCTCGTCGATCGTGAGCGCGACGCAGGCGGCGCCGTGGCGGACGGCGTGCGGGACGACGGCGTCGATCCGCTCGCGCCCGCTCTCCATGTTGATCGAGTTGATCAGGGCGCGGCCGGGATACGTCTCGAGCGCCCGCGCCACCACGGCGGCGTCGGTCGAGTCGAAGACGAGCGGCATCTCGACTCCCATCGCCAGGCGCTTCACGAGCGTCGCCATCATGTCGGCCTCGTCGGCCCGCTCGGTCAGGGCCACGCACACGTCGAGCGCGTGCGCCCCGCCCTCGACCTGGTCGCGCGCGACCGCGAGCGCGCCGTCGTAGTCCTCGTCCAGCATCACCTGCTTGAACGCGCGGCTGCCCTGCGTGTTCACCCGCTCGCCGATCAGGAGCGGCTTGGGCTGCTGCTCGAGCGCCGACGCCGTGATCGCGCTCGCCAGCGAGCGCTCGAAGACGACCTGGCGGGGCGCGCGGCCGGCGCCCGCGACCGCCTCGCAGAGCGCCACGATGTGCTCCGGCGTGCTGCCGCAGCACCCGCCGACGACGGGCGCGCCCAGCTCCGAGACGAACTGCCCCAGCTCGCGGGCCATGTCGCCGGGGCCGAGCGGGTAGCTGGCCACGCCGTCGACGTTCTTCGGCAGCCCGGCGTTCGGGATCACCGAGACCGGGCACGGCGCGTGCTGGCACAGGTAGCGCACCGGCTCGCGCAGGTGCTCGGGGCCGACCGAGCAGTTGACGCCGATGACGTCGGCGCGCATGCCGTGCAGGATCGCGAGCACGGCGCCGACGTCGGTGCCGAGCAGCATCCGCCCGGTCACGTCGAGCGCCACCTGCACCTGCAGCGGCACCGACCGCCCCAGCTCCCGGAATGCCGCCCGGGCGCCGTCGATCGCGGCCCGCGTCTCGAGGATGTCCTGCTGCGTCTCGATGATCAGCAGGTCGGCGCCGCCCTCGACCAGGGCGGCGGCCTGCTCGCAGAACGCCTCGGAGAGGCCCGCGAACGAGATGCCGGAGAGGGCCGGGTCGTCGCTCGACGGCAGCATCCCGCTGGGCCCGATCGAGCCGGCCACGAACCGCGGCCGCGACGCCGTCGTGTACGCGTCGGCCGCCTTGCGGGCGATGCGGGCGGCGCACAGGTTGATCTCGCGGGTGTGGTCGCCCACCCCCCACTCCGTCATGCGGATCCGCGACGCCTGGAAGCTGTTCGTCTCGACGACGTCGGCCCCGGCCTCGAGGTAGGCGAGATGGATCCCCTCGATGGCGTCCGGCCGCGTGACCGACAGGTGGTCGTTGTTGCCGAGCTGGCGGTCACCGCCGAAATCGGCGGCGGTCAGGTCGAGCGCCTGGATCTGCGTGCCCATCGCGCCGTCGAAGACGACGGCGCGGCGCTCGATCAGCTCCAGATACGGGTGGCCGGCCACCCGCGAAGGCTAGACCTCGGCCGGCGGCCCGGTCCAGGGCGCCGGGTCGGGCAGCGTCTCCTCCTGGAACCAGGGGTAGGCGTCCGTCACGAGCAACAGGTAGGCGGTGACGCGCAGCTGGTAGCGCTGAGGGAGCTCCATGACCTCGAACAGCCCCTTCGGCAGCCGTCCGATGACGAGCACGACGAACCACGCGAAGAAGGCGAGCAGGCGCCCCAGGAGCTGTAGCACGTACAGCACCACAGAGGCCGGGATCGCCATGAAGACGCGGAAGAACGTCGTCAGCCGCGAGAGCCTCTCCGGCCGGTCGACGGACACCTGCACGGGATAGCCGTCGCCCGGCGATCCGCCGCTGAACGGCGGAAACTTGTCGGTCAGGAGGTAGCCGTAGCAACTGACCCGCGTCGAGTACGACAGGAACGCGGTGACGAAGTTGAAGAAGCCGTCCGGGTAGCGGCCGGTGAAGAGGATCGCGAACCACGCGAGGAACACGAGGAACTCGGCCGCGATCCCCCACAGCACCACGACGATCAGCTGCGGGATGAGCAGGAAGAGCCGGAAGAGCGTCGAGAGCCGGGAGTACTGCTCCTGGTGCTCCACCTCGAAGTGGACCGGATACGCCATCGGTCGCGCAGCCTAGCCCGTCCCGCGGATATCAACCAGCCGCGGTCTTGACGAGAGCCTCGGCGAAGCCGACCTCGCGCCGGGCGGCGTAGACGTCGCCCTCGCCCTCGGTGGCCCGGTCGAGCGCGGCCCGCGCCTCGTCGAGCCGCCTGCCCGCCTCGGCGGCGTCGATCGACTCGGCCGGCACCGCCTCGCCCACGAGCACCAGCGCGTGGTTCTTGCGCACCTGCACGTAGCCGTCGTCGGTGGCGTACCGGCGCACCGTGCCGTCGGCGTCGGTGAGCCGGGTCTCGCCCGGCTCGAGCAGCGAGATCAGCGGGGCGTGGTTGGCCAGGATCCCCAGCTCGCCCGCGGCGCCCGGCACCACCAGGCGCTCGGCGTCGCCCGAGAACGCGATGCCCTCGGGCGTGATCAGCTCGACCGGATAGGGCGTGAACTCCGGCACCGCTAGGCGGTCGCCTTGAACTTCTCGGCCGCCTCGACGGCCTCCTCGATGCCGCCGACGAGCCGGAACGCCTGCTCGGGCAGGTCGTCGTGCTTGCCCTCCAGGATCTCCTGGAAGCCGCGGATCGTGTCGTCGAGCCGCACGTACTTGCCCGGCGTGCCGGTGAACACCTCGGCAACGTGGAAGGGCTGGCCCAGGAACTGCTGCACCTTGCGGGCCCGGCCGACGACGACCTTGTCCTCGTCGGAGAGCTCGTCCATGCCCAGGATCGCGATGATGCTCTCGAGGTCCTTGTAGCGCTGCAGCACCTCCTGCACGCTCGTCGCCGTGTCGTAGTGCTCGTCCGAGACCGTGCCCTTCTGGAGCAGGTTCGAGCGCGAGTCGAGCGGGTCGACGGCCGGGTAGATGCCGCGCTCGGCGATCGAGCGCGAGAGCGTCGTCGTCGCGTCGAGGTGGGCGAACGACGCGGCCGGGGCGGGGTCGGTGAGGTCGTCGGCGGGGACGTAGATCGCCTGGATCGACGTGATCGAGCCCTTGGAGGTCGACGTGATCCGCTCCTGCAGCTGGCCCATCTCGGTGGCCAGGGTGGGCTGGTAGCCCACGGCGCTCGGCATGCGGCCGAGCAGCGCCGACACCTCGGAGCCGGCCTGCACGAACCGGAAGATGTTGTCGATGAAGAGCAGCACGTCCTGCCCGAGCTGGTCGCGGAAGTACTCCGCCATCGTCAGGCCGGACAGGCCGACGCGCAGGCGCGCTCCGGGAGGCTCGTTCATCTGCCCGAAGACGAGCGCCGTCTTGTTGATGACGCCGGACTCCTTCATCTCCAGATAGAGCCCGTTGCCCTCGCGGGTGCGCTCGCCCACGCCCGCGAACACGGACAGGCCGCCGTGCTCCTGGGCGATGTTGTTGATCAGCTCCATGATCAGCACCGTCTTGCCCACGCCGGCGCCGCCGAACAGGCCGACCTTGCCGCCCTTCACGTACGGGGCGAGCAGGTCGATGACCTTGATCCCCGTCTCGAAGATCTCGGTCGTCGGCGAGAGCGTCTCGAACATGGGCGGCTCGCGGTGGATCGGCCAGCGCTCCTCGGTCGCGACCGGGTCGCCGTTGTCGATCGTCTCGCCGAGCACGTTGAAGATCCGGCCCAGCGTCGCCTCGCCGACGGGCACCGTGATCGGGCCGCCGGTGTCGCTCACCTCGAGCCCGCGGGCCAGGCCGTCCGTGGCGTCCATCGCGATCGCGCGGACGCGCCCGTCGCCCAGATGCTGCTGCACCTCCGCGACGAGCACCCGCTCCGACTCCGCGCCGGCGCCGGCCGGCACGTTGATCTCGAGGGCGTTGTAGATCGAGGGCATCTCGCCCGGGAAGACCGCGTCCACGACGACGCCCTTGATCTCGACGATGCTGCCGACGCGCGCGGACTTTCCGTTCTGGGACATGTAACTCCTTGGAAGGGATGCCTGATCGGGTGCTTCTGGCCTAGCGAAGCCGGATTCTACCAGCGACCGGGCGCCACGCTCGGCCGACATTGTGACATCAGCCGGGAGAGGTTTCGACGCCACCTGCGGCGCTCGGCCGGCCCCAGCTCCGCGCGGAGATGAGCGGCCTCGATCGACGCCGCCACCCGGGCGGCGTGATCGATGTGTCAAGCCCGTGAGGAGACGGCGGAGACGAACGGCATGGTCGTATCGTACGCGCTCGCGCCCCCGCCGACGGTGTGCCCTTAAAGGAGCAGGCGAATACGCGGCCAGCGCGCCGGGGCCGGGGCCGGCCGGCCGTGCTCCGTGCGGAACACGAGCAGCTCGTGCGCCAGCGAGAACGGCGGCCGCTGGGCGACGAGCAGCGTCGGCTGCGTGTGCGCGGGCCGCGATCCATGCCCCAGGCCGGCCACCGCCGCGCCCATCCCGCCCGCCAGCGCCAGCGACATCGCAACGGCAGCGGCCCAGCCCGGGCCACGCCGGCGCGGCTCGCGGGCGACCCACATCGACCTCGAGGCGGCCTCGTGCGGCGCCGCCCGCACGGCGGTCGCGAGCTCCCGGGCCTCGTGCTGGAAGTGGGCGCACTCGGCGCACGTGCGGACGTGCGCCGCGAGGGCGCCATGCTCGAGCTCGGAGGCTTCCGAGTCGATGGCGAGCGAGACAAGTGCCCGCGCGCGATCGCAATCCAGGGTGGGTGGGGTGGCCATGGGCTCCCCTTATTGACGTCACGTTCGTGAAAAACGTTAGCGCCCATCGCCGGCGGGCGCACCTCCGCCGCTAGACGAGACGGCTGCGAGGGTCGATCGCCACGCCCAGCACGATGAGCAGCAGGCCGATCGCGACGAACACCGCGGAGGCGCTGAGGCTCTCCTCGATGTCGTCCCGGTCGGCCCACCGGGCAATGCCTCCGCCGGATGCGAGCGACCCGAAGATCCCCGGCGAGCCGCTCCCGCCGGTGGTGCGGACGGGCGGGCGAATGCCGTAGAAGACGCCGACGACGACGAAGAGCGACCCTACGCCGTAGAGCCCCAGGGCGATGCTTCGGCGCACGTCGGCATGCAGGAGCAGGCCGAGGACGACCCCGAAGCCCGCGACGACGAGCCCCGTGCCGGCGGCGAACCCGAACAACCGCCGCAGCCCCGCTGCCATCCCGGCCCGGCGCACGGTGCTAGTTCGGCGTCGTGCTGGACGGCAGGCGCAGATCCGCCATCGGCCACGTCTCCAGCGGGAAGTGGCAGGCGACCTCCGAGGCGACGCCCTCCTTGCGCTCCAGCTCCGGCTCCACGGTGTCGCAGGTGCCCGGCTGGAAGCGCGGGCAGCGGGGATGGAACCGGCAAGCCGAAGGTGGGTTGATCGGGCTCGGCACGTCGCCCTCCAGCACGACCGGAACGCGGGCGCGGGCCGCGCGCGGGTTCGGGATGGGGACGGCCGAGAGCAGCGCCCCCGAGTACGGGTGCTTCGGGTGCTCGTAGAGGTCGGCCGCCGTGCCGACCTCCACGACCTTGCCGAGGTACATGACCGCGACCCGCTCGGAGATGTGCCGGACCACGTCGAGGTCGTGGGCGATGAAGATGTACGTCAGGTCGAACTCGCGCTGAAGCCGCTTCAGCAGGTTCAGGATCTGCGCCTGCACCGAGACGTCGAGGGCCGAGACGGGCTCGTCGCAGACGATCATCTTGGGCCGGATCGCGAGCGCGCGGGCGACGCCGATGCGCTGACGCTGGCCGCCGGAGAACTCGTGCGGGTACCGGTTGTAGTGCTCCGGATTCAGGCCGACGACCTCGAGCAGCTCCTGCACCCGCCGCTTGATCTCGCTCGCCGACCCCTGCTTGTGCACCTGCAGCGCCTCGCCGACGATGTAGCCGACCCGCTTGCGCGGGTTGAGCGAGGCGTACGGGTCCTGGAACACCATCATCAGCTCGCGCCGCACGCGCATCAGGTCGTTCCCGCGGATGCGGGTGATGTCCTGGCCGTCGAAGACGATCTTGCCGCCGGTCGGGTCGAGCAGGCGCATCACGCAACGCGCCATCGTCGACTTGCCGCATCCCGACTCGCCCACGATCCCGAGCGTCTCCCCCTTGCGCACGGAGAACGACACGCCGTCCACGGCCCGCACCTTCGCGACCTCCTTCTGGAAGATGATGCCGCGGGTGATGGGGAAGTGCTTCTCGAGGTTCTCGACCCGGAGCAGCTCGTCCCCGACGGGGGCCGGCCGGGTGGCCTCCTCGCTCGTCGCCGTCGCCATCAGGCCGAGTCCGCAATCGTCTCGCGGAGGATCTGTGCGGACTCGCGCTGCTTCGTCTCCTCGTCCAGGTGGCAGGCGGCCCGGTGCGCGGCCGTTCCGGGCACCGGGACGAGCTCGGGCTCGGTCGTCGCGCACACCGCCATGGCATACGGGCAGCGGACGTGGAAGCGGCATCCGGAGGGAGGGTTCAGGAGCGAGGGCGGCGCGCCGGGGATGGGCGTCAGGTCCTGGCCGACCGCCGTCAGGTGCGGCAGCGACCGCAGGAGACCCCAGGTGTAGGGATGGTGCGGCCGGTAGAAGATGTCCTCGTACCCGCCCTGCTCGGCCGCCTTCGCCGCATACATGACCAGCACGTCGTCGGCCGTCTCGGCGACCACCCCGAGGTCGTGGGTGATGAGGATGATCGCGCTGCCGAAGTCCCGCTGGAGCTCGTTCATCAGCTTCAGGATCTGGGCCTGCGTCGTCACGTCCAG
Source organism: uncultured Actinomycetes bacterium (assembly GCA_963731515.1). Lineage (GTDB taxonomy): Bacteria > Actinomycetota > Thermoleophilia > Gaiellales > JAICJC01 > JAICJC01. The sequence continues at coordinate 245,600 of CAVSVU010000014.1, forward strand.
GGCCGTTGTCGGCTCGTCCGCGATCAGCAGGTCGGGGTTGTTGATGAGGGCCATCGCGATCATCACCCGCTGGCGCATGCCGCCCGAGAACTGGTGCGGATAGTCCTCGAGCCGTGTCTCGGGGCGCGGGATGCGCACCGCCCGCAGCATCTCCAGCGCGCGGGCGCTCGCCTGCGCCTTCGTCACGTCGGCATGCAGGCGGACGGCCTCCCGCAGCTGGCGGCCGATGGTGTGGACCGGGTTGAGCGAGGTCATCGGATCCTGGAAGATCATCGAGATGCGCTTGCCGCGGTAGCGGCGCAGCTCGTCCCGCGGGATGGTGAGCAGATCCTCGCCGTCGAACACCGCCTCGCCGCTGATGTCGACCCTGCGGCCCGAGTTCAGGCCCATGATCGTGAGGCAGGTGACGCTCTTGCCGGAGCCCGACTCGCCGACGATCGCGAGCGTCTTGCCCTTCTCCACGCTGAACGACACGCCGTCGACCGCCTGGACGATGCCGTCCTCGGTGTGGAAGTGCGTGCGCAGGTTGCGGACGTCGAGAAGCGCCAAGTCAGCCCAGCCGGATCCGCGGGTCGATCCAGGCGTACAGGATGTCCACCAGGAGGTTGAACGTGATCACCATGATGGAGGCGAACACGACCGTGCCGATGATCACGGGCAGGTCGAACGTGCCCACCGCGGTCACCGCCAGCTGCCCGAGCCCGGGCAGGCCGAACACGTTCTCGACCAGGACCGCGCCTCCGAGCGCGATGGCGATGTCCATCCCGAGCATCGTCACCACGGGCAGCATCGCGTTGCGGAGCACGTGTGAGCGCAGCACCTGGAGCTCGGGGGCGCCCTTCGCCCGCGCGGTGCGGACGTAGTCCTCGTTCAGCGTCTCCATCACGTTCGCACGGATCATGCGGACGTAGAACGCCGCATAGAGGATGGCGAACGTGATCCAGGGCAGGATCAGGTGGTAGAACCACTGCACCGGCCCTCCGCATAACTGCCCCTCGGATGCACCACGCAGGTTGCAGTAGCCCTGGATCGGCAGGAAGGTGAAGCTCGGGAAGCTCACCCCCAGTGCATGCCCGCTGGTCGGCACATACCCGAACACGTAGGAGAGCACGAGCCCGATCCAGATCGGGTGCGCCGAGATTCCCACCAGGACGCTCGCCATGGCGACGCGGTCGGTCTTCGAGCGCGGGTGCAGCGCCGAGAAGACGCCCACCGGAATGGCGATCAGCATCCACAGGATGGCGCCGCCGAACACGAGCGACGCCGTCACGGGTGCCGCGCTCAGCACCGACGTGTTGACCGCCTCGCGGTCGGCGAAGGAGTAGCCGAGGCTGTGGTCGATGACGAGCCGCTTGAGGAAGAGGCCGTACTGGTACCAGACCGGCCGGTCCGTCCCCAGGTAGTGGGCGACGGCCTTCACCTGCGCCGGGGTGGGGTTGCGGCCGGCGGCCAGTCGGGCCGGGTCGACCGGGATGAGATAGAAAATCACATAGGTGACGATCGTCACGGAGATGAAGAGGACGATCGCCCACAGAAGGCGGCGGATGATGTACCTGACCACGCGATCCCTAGTCTAGTGGCGGCGCGGCTCGGGCGCCGGAATGTTCCCGGCGCCCGAGCCATGCCTCGTTGCCGTCTCGCCTACTTCTTGATGCACATGGTGTTGAGCGCCATCCCGTAAATGGGCTGGTAGACGCTGCACCCCATGCGCGCGCTGAAGAAGTCGAGGTTGTTGTCGACGTCCCACGCGGCCCACGGCGCCTGCTGCTGCTGGATGTCTGTCGCCAGCTGGCCGTAGGTCTTGTAGCGGTCGTTGCCCGTGAGCAGGGCGGCCGCATCCATCCGCTTGTTGAAGGCGGCGTTGTCGAAGTAGGAGTAGTTGCTCCCGTTCGTCGACGGGATGTGCTCGCCGTTCAGGAGCACGTTCACCCAGTCGTAGGGATCCGGGTAGTCGGCGACCCATCCCTCGTCGGCGATGTCGAACGGCTCACCCTTCGTCCCTTCCTTCGTGAACTGGGTCGCGCGGGCGAACTGGTCGATCTGGACGTTGATGCCGATCGCCTTCAGGTTCTGCTGCATCACCTGCGTGCGCGAGGGGCACGGGTCGGTGTTGCACGTGTAGAGCACCGCCTTGATCGGCGTCTTCACGCCCGACGCCTTCATCAGTGACTTCGCCTTCGAGATGTCCTCGGACGTCGGCGACGTCAGCGGGTAGATGGTCTTCTCGAACTGGGCGCCGGGAACGCCTGGCGGCATGATCTTCGCGCCAGGGGTACCGATCTTGTAGCCCATGGTCTGGATGATCCCGGGCCGGTCGATGGCCCAGTTCACGGCCTGACGCACCTTCGGGTTGGAGAAGGCCGGCCGGCTCGTGTTGAGACCCATGTAGCGGACGCACAGGCACGGGTTCACGAACAGCCGCTCGCCGCCCGCGGTTCCCGGGCCGTACTGCTCGTAGAGCGGCCTGATCTGGGCCGGAGCAACGGCGTCGTTGATGTAGTCGAGCTGGCCCTGCTTGGCCTCGAGCGTGCCCTGGTTCGTGTTGATCGTCAGCTGCGTGTAGTCGAACTCGTTGGCAAACGCCGGGCGGTCGCCGTGGTAGTTCGGGTTCTTCTTCACCACGATGGACTGGTGCGGCGTGTACGAGGCCACGTAGTACGGGCCCGCGGACGGGACCGAGTGCAGCCCGTTCGCGTCGATCTTCGTCCCCACCGGGACCGCGCAGAAGAACGGCATCGCCATCTTCGTCGGGAACGTGGGGTCGGCCTGCGTGAGGGTGAACGAGATCGTGTCCCGCGTCACCTTGATGCCGGGCACCGTCTTCGTCTTGCCGGCGTTGTAGTCCGAGGCGCCGACCAGGTCACCGAGGAACGGGACCGCGAAGGAGTGCTGGTTCGGGTTCAGGTCACGCATGACGGCGTACTGGAAGACCTTGGGGGTCACCGGCGCGTTCGACGGCGGCGAGAACTTGAACCCCGGCTTGACCGTGAAGGTGTAGGTCTTGCCGTTGTTCGAGACCGTCGGCAGGTTTGCCGCGTCCGGCACGAGCTGCTGGCCTTCCAGGCCGGACTTGTCGGGGTAGTTCAGCAGCTTCAGACACGTCGAGTACTCGATCTGCCAGCTGTTCTGGTAGTAGGCGAGCGCGGGATCGACATAGTCGATGTCCCCCGAGAGCGCGATCTTGACGATGCCGCCGTTCTGGTGCGGCACCTCAGATTGGCCCCCGTTACTGGCACCTCCGGAGCTGCCTCCGCTACTGCTGCTGCTGCCACAGCTGGCGGCGCCGAGCAACACGGTACCGAGCGCCAGCGCCGCTGCGCTCAGTGCCAAAGCCGGTCGTCTCATCTCTCACCCCTCGTGTCGTTTCCAGGCACGGATCCTGCCCGCACCCGACCGTATGCCTAAGACGTCGAGGGGGCTCGCGGAGTTAGCGCCGGGCCTAGATCGAGCCGCGCGGGTCGAGCGCGTCGCGCAGGCCGTCGCCCAGCAGGTTGAACGCCAGCGTCGTCAGCAGGATCGCAAGGCCCGGCCACAGCATCAGCCAGGGCTGGAGCGTGTAGAACTGCACCGCCTCGGAGAGCAGGTTGCCCCAGCTGGCGTTCGGCAGGGGCAGGCCCACGCCGAGATACGAGAGCGCCGCCTCGAACAGGATGTTCGTGGCGACGGTGAGCGTGCCGTAGACGATGATCGTGCCGACGAGGTGCGGCAGCAGATGCGAGCGCATGATCCGGAAGTCGCTGTTTCCGACCATCCGCGCCGCCTCGACGAACTCCTTCTCGCGCAGCGACAGCACCTGCGCGCGGACGATCCGCGCCGGGTAGTACCACGAGAAGAAGGCGATCACGAACGTCAGCGTGACGATGCCGGGCGGGAAGACCCCGAAGAAGGTGTACTCGTTCAGCCGGTTGCCGACCGTGGCCGCGACGGCGATCGCGAAGAGGAGCAGCGGGAAGGCCATGACGATCTCGGTCAGGCGGGACACGATCGTGTCGGTGAACCCGCCGTAGTACCCGGCCGCGACGCCGAGCACGACGCCGAGGAACAGCCCGAACGTGGTCGAGAATATGGCCACCTCGAGCGAGACCTGGGCGCCGTACAGCAGACGCAGGAACTCGTCCCTGCCGAGCAGATCGGAGCCGCCCAGAATGAGCATCGTGTGGCTTCCGGTCGATGTCACCGCGTCGGTGAACGGGCCCGCCGGGACGTAGTTGACGACGCCGCCCTTGATCAGGTCGTTCGGCCCGTGGCCGAGGATGTGCTCGGCGATGGGTGCACCGACGAACGCCGCGAAGGTCAGGAGGACGATGAAGACCCCGCTCGCGACCGCAAGCCGATCGCGGCGCAGCTGCCTCCACGCCTGCTCCCAGTGACCCCGGGCGACGACGCCAGTGGCACCGCCGTCGACAGTGTCGGCCGCCCCGATAGCCGCGCCAGGTACGACCGGCGCCGTTCGCTGCGTTGCCATCGCGCTAAGGATAGTTGCACCGCGGAACCGGTGCAAGGGTGACGGCTACTCGGAGTTCAGCGGAATCGGCGCCTCGTGGCCGTGCGGCTGGAAGTACGAGATCCGCCACGCGCCACGGTGCGGCACGAGCTCGACGATGTAGTCCCAGCCCGCGACACGGGAGCCGCGCCGGGGGAAGATGTAGACCAGCATGAGCACACTGCGCTGGCGCGAGCGCTCGACCTTGTATCCGGCCTTGGCGAACGCCGAGTGCGGAAACTGCGCCACCGGGATGTTCCCGCTCATCCACTGCTGCCGGGTGATGCCGGCGCGCAGCTTCGGCGCCGCCAGCTTCCACGCGGCGGCCAGATCTTCCCGCATGACGCCGTCGCGGAGGAATGTCCTGGCGACCGCGAGCGCCTGGTGCGGCACGGGGATATGCGGCCCGTAGTTGCCGGGCGGCGTCGTGACCTCGGCGGGACCGGCCACCGGCGCTGCCGGCGCGGCGGAGCGGTGGTTCAGGTAGGCGACCGCCCCGACGAGCAAGACGAGCCACGAGACGGCGATCAGCGCCCTCCGCGCGGCGGTGTGGTCGAAGACGGCCCTCAGCGCGTGCACGACGTTCATGGTAGCGCCCTCATTCGAGGGCGTCGGCGCCCGCGACCACCTCGAGGATCTGCTGGGTGATCTCGGCCTGGCGGGCCCGGTTCATCTCCAGGGTGAGCGAGTCGATCAGGTTCGAGGCGTTCTCGGAGGCGTTCCCCATCGCCGTCATCCGCGAGCCGTGCTCCGACGCGGTCGACTCGAGCAGCGCCCGGTAGATCGTCACCTCGACGTACGTCGGCAGCAGGTGGGCCAGGATCGCGGAGCGGTCGGGCTCCTCCAGGTAGGCGCCCTGGATCAGCTCCGGCTCCTCCTCGGTCAGCACCTCCTCGGGCACCGGCAGCACGTCGACCGTCTCGATCCGCTGGGTGAGGGCGGACACGAACCGGTTGTAGACCATGACGACCAGATCGACCTCGCCCTCGATGTAGAGCTCGGCGACCCGCTCGGCGATGGCGCGTGCGTCGGCGTACTTGGGACGGTCGGTGATCCCGGTGTAGGAGGCGTCGATCTCCTGGCCGCGGAAGCGCAGCGAGGAGCCGCCCTTGCGGCCGACCGCGAGCCAGTGCACCTGGCGCCCGGCCTGGCGGTGCTCGGAGGCGATGCCGAGCGATCGCCGGATCACGTTCGCGTTGAAGGCGCCCGCGAGGCCGCGGTCGGCGGTGAGCGCGAGCACCGCGACGCTCTTGACCTCGCGCCGCTCGAGCAGCGGCTGGCCGTGGGCGCGGGACGCCGCGGCCGCCACCTCGACCGTCAGCTGCTGCATCCGGTCGGCGTACGGCCGCAGGGCCTCGATGCGGGCCTGCGCCCGGCGCAGCCGCGACGCGGCGACGAGCTCCATCGCCTTGGTGATCTTGCCGGTGTTGCGCACCGACCGGATGCGGCGCGCGATGTCCTGCTGGGTGGCCATCTAGGCGGCGGTGCCGGCCGCGTCCTCGTCGACGAAGAAGCTGTCCTTGAACGTCTCCAGGTGCTTGCGCAGGGTCTCGACGGTCTCGTCGGAGAGGTCTCTCGACTCGTCGATCGCCTTCAGGATCGAGCCCTCGGCCCGCAGCGACTCCACCAGCTCGTCGTTGAACCGCGACACCTGGTCGACCGGGATCGAGTCCACGAAGCCGTTCGTGACCGACCAGATCACGACGACCTGCTCGGCCACCGGCCACGGCGCGTACTGGGGCTGGTTCAGCGACGCGACGACCCGCTCGCCGCGGGCGAGCTGGTTCTGGGTGGTCTGGTCGAGCTCGGAGCCGAACTGCGAGAACGCCTCCAGCTCGCGGTAGGAGGCCAGGTCGAGCCGCAGGCGCCCCGCGACCTTCTTCATCGCCCGGATCTGGGCGTCGCCGCCGACGCGCGACACCGAGATGCCGGCGTTGATGGCGGGCCGCACGCCCGAGTAGAAGAGGTCGGACTGCAGGAAGATCTGGCCGTCGGTGATCGAGATGACGTTCGTCGGGATGTACGCCGACACGTCGCCGGCCTGGGTCTCGATCACGGGCAGCGCGGTCAGCGACCCGGCGCCCAGCTCGTCGGAGAGCTTCACCGCCCGCTCGAGCAGGCGCGAGTGCAGGTAGAAGACGTCGCCCGGGTAGGCCTCGCGCCCCGGCGGCCGGCGCACGAGCAGCGACATCTGCCGGTAGGCGTCGGCGTGCTTGGAGAGGTCGTCGTACATGACCAGCGCGTGCTTCCCGTTGTAGAGGAAGTGCTCGCCCATCGCGCAGCCCGCGTACGGGGCCATGAACTTGATCGGCGCCGCCTCGGTCGCCGACGCCGCGACGATGATCGTGTAGTCCATCGCGCCCGCATTGCGCAGGTGCGCCTCGACCGCGCGCACCGTCGAGGCCTTCTGGCCGATGGCGACGTAGATGCAGACGAGGTCCTGGCCCTTCTGGTTCAGGATCGTGTCGACGCAGATCGCGGTCTTGCCGGTCGTGCGGTCGCCGATGATCAGCTCGCGCTGGCCGCGCCCGATCGGGATCATCGAGTCGATCGACTTGATCCCCGTCTGCACCGGCTCGGACACCGGCTGGCGGTCGACGACGCCCGGGGCCTTGAACTCCATCGGCCGGGACTCGTCGGTCTCGATCGCGGGGCCGCCGTCGATCGGCTCGCCGAGCGGGTTCACGACCCGCCCGATCAGCTTCTCGCCGACCGGGATCGACATCACGGCGCCCGTGCGGCGGACGGTGTCGCCCTCCTTGATCTGGTCCCACTCGCCGAAGAGCACGCAGGCGACGTTGTCCTCCTCGAGGTTCAGGGCGAGGCCCGTGACCCCGTGCCCGAACTCGAGCTTCTCCATCGCCACGCACCGGTCGAGGCCGTAGACGCGGGCGATGCCGTCGCCGAGCTGGATGACGGTGCCGACCTCCTCGACCTCGGCCTCGACGTCGTAGCGCTCGATCTCGGTCTTCAGGATGTTCGCGATCTCGTCTGGTCGCAGCTTCACGCTTCACTCCCAACGGGCAATGGTGTACGGATGAGGACGCGCCGAAGCTCCTCCAGCCGGCGCTTGACGGAGGCGTCCACGAGCACGTTGCGCGCCCGCAGGACGAGGCCGCCGATCAGGGTCGGGTCGACGTTCGCGGTCACCTGCGTCTGGCGGCCGACGGCCTCGGAGATGCGCTTCGTGAGCGCGTCGAGCTCCGCCTTCTCGAGCTCGACCGCGGTCGTGATCTCGACCGTCAGGATCTGCTCGTCCTCGGCGGCGAGCTCGGCGTAGGCCGTCTGCATGTCGACCAGCAGGGCGAGCCGGCCGTGGGCGGCCAGGACGAGCACGGCGTTGCGCGCCAGCGGATCGGCCTGGTCCAGCATGCGGGCGAGGATGCGCCGCTTGGCGTCGCCCGGCAGCCCCGGGTTCACCAGCGCGCGCAGGACGGTCTCGTTCTCGCCCAGCGCGGCGATGAACTCCTGGAGGTCGCTGTCGACGTCCGGCACGCGGCCGGCGTCGGCGGCCGCCTGGTGCAGGGCGCTCGCGTAGACGCGCCCGGCCGGGTCGACGCGGTCGGCCATCTAGGTTCGCTCCCCTTCCACCGCGGGCGGGACGAGCGCGGTCAGGTCGACGTCGGCCAGGGCCTGGTCGATCAGCCGCCGCTGCTCGGCCTCGTCCAGCCGGGCGCGGACGACCTTCTCGGTCGCGGCGACGGCCAGGTCGGCCACCTGCTGCTTGATCGCGTTCAGCGCCTGGCGCGTCTCGGCCTGGATCTCCTCCTGGGTCTGGCGCATCAGCCGGGCCTTCTCGGCCTCGAGCTCGGCGACGGCCGCGGCCCGCCGCTCGTCGCCCACCCTGCGGGCGTCCTCGACGATCTTCGTCGCCTCCTTGCGGGCCTCGGCCAGCTGCTGGCGGTACTCGGCCAGCGCCGCCTGCGCCTCGCCGCGCGCCGACTCGGCCGCGTCGAGGTCGGCGCTGATCGCCTTGCGGCGCTCGTCGATCAGCTGCTGGAGCGGCCCGTAGGCATAGCGGCGCAGGACGATGAGCACGATCACGAAGGTGACCAGCGTCCAGATCATCAGCCCCGTGGTGGGGGTGATGAGGGTCGAGTCGTAGAGGATCATCGCGGCGCCTCCGGCCTCAGGCGATGGCGTAGGCCACGAAGGCCATGCCCAGGGCGTAGAAGATGATCGCCTCGGTCAGGGCGAAGCCGAGCCACATCAGGCCCTGGAGCTGGCCGCGCAGCTCGGGCTGGCGGCCGACGGCCTCGATCGTCTTGCCGAAGATGAAGCCGACGCCGATGCCCGGGCCGATGGCGCCCAGGGCGGTCGCGAGGCCCAGCTCCAGTGCGCGGGCTGAGTCGTGGATATTGCCGTCAACGGCCATTCGGGCTCCTAGTGGTCGGGGTGGATGGCTCCACCGATGTAGATGGCGGACAGGGTGGCGAAGATGAACGCCTGCAGGCCGGCGATCAGCGTGGCCTCGAGCAGGTAGAGCGCGACGCCCATGGGAATGCCGATGGGCAGGACGAAGTACGTGCCGAGCAGCGAGGCGAGGGCCAGGAACACGGCGATCACCAGGTGGCCCGCCAGCATGTTGAAAAAGAGTCGGAAGCTGAGCGAGACGATGCGGACGAACTGCGAGAGCACCTCGATCACGGCGATCAGCGTGAGCAGGATCAACACCGCCGGCGTCTTCAGGCCGTACGGCTTGGGCGACGGCAGGCCGGACGGCATCCAGCTCTTGAAGTACCTGACCGGGCCGTTGTAGCGGATGCCCTCGATGTGGGTGGCGAAGAAGGTCACGAGCGTGAGGGCGAGCGTCACCGACAGGTTGGCGGTGGCGGCGTAGATCTGGAACTCCGGGATGCTGGCGCCGAAGAGCTCGAAGTGGCGGTCGCCGAACGGGAGCGGGATGAACCCGATCAGGTTCATCATCCAGATGAACACGAAGAGGCTGGCGACGTACGGGAACCAGATCCGCATCCCCTCCTCCGGCAGCCCGCCCTTCGCGATCTGGTCCCGGCACAGGTCGTACACGACCTCTGCGGCGGTCTGGCGGCCGTCGGGACGCAGCCTCAGGTTGCGGCGGACGACGACGAGCGTGAGGATGACCGTCAGGATCGCGGCCATCCACATGTAGACCACGGCCTTGTTGATGTCGAGGCCGAGCGGGAGGCTGACGTACGGGTGGTGGACGAAGTCCGTGAACTCCGCCACCGGGTTGAAGTCGACCTTGAGGAGCGGCAGCATCTAGGCGGTTCCCCCCAGCCCGCTGCCGATGTTCCTGTGGGTGAGGACGCGGGTGACGATGTCGACCGTCAGGAGCAGCAGGAACAGGAGCACGGACGAGATCGCGAGCGTGCTCGAGTGCCGCGTGATCAGAAACAGGGTGAGCATCCCGATCCACGGCCGCAGGAGCATGCTGGCGCCGAGCGTGCCGACGCCGCGCAAGGGCCCCATGCGCACGGCCCGGCGCTCGAGCGTCGTCTGCGCGTAGCGGTTCACGGCCCAGAGCACGGTCGCCCAGAACCAGCCCTCGAGCGGCAGCCCGGTCGCGGCGAACACGGGCAGCGCTGCGACGGCCAGGATGGCGTCGATGTTGTGCGCGCACAGTTGCGCCGGGGTGGTCGTTCGGGCGGTCACAGGTCTCGATACGTGCGGTAGACGAGGTAGAAGCTTGCGGGGATTCCGATCACCGCTCCGACGGCCGCGCCGACGGCCGGACTGCCCGCCGCCCACCCGATCCCGAGGCCGGCCCCCACACACACGAGAAGCGCGGCCAGAAGGGTGATTCCGGCCATCGCACCGGATGCTGCAGGTCTCCCTGCCGTGGAAATCCTGTCGTCGGAGCGGACGGTTGAGAAGGCGCGCGTAAGTATGCCAGACGTTCGACTTCGTGACAACACGAGTTTTTCCACGACCAGGGAAGAATACCCTATTCGAGCGGAATTCCGAGAGACCCGGGTCAGGCGGCGGGCCGAGTTTGTGTCACTTCCGCAGGCTCCCTGCGGGCGGCCCGAAGCGCGCGCAGGCGGCGCAGCTTGAGGATCTCGAGCGTGTACACGACGTACACCGACGACGAGACCGCGACGGCGGCCAGGACGCCGAGGATGACGAGCGACACCCAGCTCCAGCCGTGCCGGTGCGAGGGCACGAAGCGGATCGCGAGCGCGAACACCGACAGCACCGTGCACCAGGCGTAGAGGGTCAGCGCCGTGCGCCGCTGGGAGAAGCCGATGTTCGAGAAGCGGTGGTGGAAGTGCCACCGGTCGGCCTGGTAGATCGGCTGGCGGTACTTCAGCCGCTTCAGGATCACGAACGACGTGTCGAGGATCGGCAGCGCGAGGATCACGAGCGGGAAGACGAGGGACACGGCGGCGGCCGTCTTCAGCACCCCCTCGATCGCGATCGTCGCCAGCAGGTAGCCCATCATCAGCGAGCCCGAGTCACCCATGATGATCGTGGCGGGGTGGAAGTTGTAGCGCAGGAACCCGAGGGCGGCCCCGGCCAGGATGGCCGAGACGGCGGCCGCGTCGAGCCGGCCGAGCGAGGCCGAGAGGACGGCGAAGGTGACGGCGGCGATCCCGCAGAAGCCGGCGGCGAGCCCGTCCAGGCCGTCGATGAAGTTGACGATGTTCACGATCGCGACGATCCAGATCACCGTCACCGGGTAGCGCAGCCAGTCGAGGTCGAAGACGCCGACGACGGGGAGGGTGACGTGGTCGATGGCGATGCCCAGGTGCACCGTGAGCGCGGCGATCAGCACCTGCCCGGAGAGCTTCACGAGCGGGTTGAGCGGGCGGACGTCGTCGACCGCGCCGAGCATCGTCATCAGCGCGGCGCCCAGCATCACCCCCCAGAAGCCGTGCTGGTTTCCGAGCGCCGCCGCAGGGATGACGATGGCGGCGAAGATGGCGATCCCGCCCAGCCGCGGCATCGGCTCGCGGTGCAGGCGGCGCTCGTCGGTCGGGTGGTCGAGCAGCCCGGCCCGCCACGCTGCGAGCGACACCGCCGGCGTGAGCAGCAGCACGAGCATGAAGGCCACCACGAAGCCGACGGAAGCGGCCTGGTAATCGAGGATCGATCCAGTCATGTGCGCGAGCCTGCGCGGAAAGGGTAACCCTTCGCCCCAGCGGAGGATCCCCCTCCAATCGGGGTCAGACCCCGAACGACGGCCGCGCGAGAGTCGGCACACAATTGTGACAGTTGCCGGGTAGAGCCGCGCGCGGCGCGCGGTCGTAGCCTGGGCGGGATGGCTCGTCCGCTCCGTGTTCAGGCCGCCGGCGCCCACTACCACGTCGGCGCGCGCGGGATCGACAAGGCGCGGGTCTTCCTGACCGACGAGGATCACGACCGGTTCCTCGTCCTACTCGGCGACGTCGTCGAGCGCTGCGGCTGGCGCTGCCACGCCTACTGCCTGATGTCGAACCACTACCACCTCGCCCTGACCACACCCGAGCCGAATCTCGGGGCGGGCATGCGCCGGCTGAACCAGGTCTACGCGCAGTGGTTCAACCATCGCCACGACCGCGTCGGCCACCTCTTCGAGCAACGGTACTGGTCGCGGGTGCTCGAGACCGAAGTCGGACATGTTCACGCGTCGTCGCGCTACATCGTCGCGAACCCGGTCCGGGCCGGCCTCGCCGAGACACCCGCGGCGACGACGCTGGTCGAGCGCAGCGCGCGATGGCCGGCCTCGCCACCCCGCCCGGCTTCCTCGACCTCGCCTGGGTGCGCCCGCTCGCTGCCGAGTGTCACGAAGGCACTGCCAGCTTCCGCACCGCCGCCGTTCGGGGTCTGACCCCGGTTTTACCGGGTGCCGAACAGGCGGTCGCCGGCGTCGCCCAGGCCGGGCAGGATGTAGCCGATTCCGTTCAGCTCGCGGTCGACCGCCGCCGTGTAGACGGCGACGTCGGGGTGGTCGGCGGCGACGCGCTCGATCCCGGCGGGGGCGGCGACCACGCACAGGAGGCGGATGCGCACCGCGCCGCGGCGCTTGCACAGCTCGAGCGCGGCCGACGACGAGCCGCCCGTCGCGAGCATCGGGTCGAGCACGAGCACGTCGCGCTCCGCCAGGTCGCTCGGCAGCTTGCAGTAGTACTCGACGGGCTCGAGCGTCTCCTCGTTGCGGTAGATGCCGACGAAGCCGACCCTGGCGACCGGGATCAGGTCGAGCACGGCGTCGAGCATCCCGAGGCCCGCCCGCAGCACCGCGACGACGCCGAGCTTCTTGCCCGACACGCGCCGCGCCGGCGTCTCCTCGAGCGGCGTGCGCACCCGGAACTCCTCCAGCTCCAGGTCGCGCGTCGCCTCGTAGCAGAGGAACGCCGCCAGCTCGCCCATCAGGTGGCGGAAGTCCTTCGTCGTCGTCTCGACGTCGCGCAGCAGCGCCAGCTTGTGCTGGACGAGCGGGTGGTCGAGGACGACGAGCCGGTCAGTAGGAAGCGTGGCCATGTGGGAATCCCGAGTAGAGCGGCCGTCCGGCCAGGAGCTCGCCCGTCCGCCGCCGCAGCGCGGCGAGGTCGGCGGCCGGGTCGAGGGCGTCGAGGATGATCGCCCCCACCTCGCGCATGTCGTCCTCGGTGAACCCGCGCATCGTCGCCGCGGGTGTGCCGATGCGGACGCCAGAGGCGATCGTGGGCGGGCGCTCGTCGAACGGGACGGTGTTGCGGTTCACGGTGATCGCGACCTCGGCCAGGCGCTCCTCGGCGTCGCGTCCCGTCCACTGCGTCGGCCGCAGGTCGACCTGAAGCAGGTGGATGTCGGTGCCGTCGGTCAGGAGCCGCTGGCCGCCGTCCATCAGCGTCGCCGCGAGCGCCTTCGCGTTCGCGACGATGCGGCCCTGGTACTCGCGGAACGCCTCGGTCTGGGCCAGCTTGAAGCACACCGCCTTCGCCGCCACGATGTGGCACAGCGGCCCGCCCTGGAGCCCGGGGAACACGGCCTTGTCGACGGCGGACGCGTGCTCCTCGCGGCACAGCACGAGCCCCGCCCGCGGCCCGGCCAGCGTCTTGTGGGTCGTCGACGTGACCACATCGGCGTGCTCGACCGGGTTGGGATGGAGGCCCGCCGCGACGAGGCCCGAGAAGTGGGCCATGTCGACCATGAGCCGCGCCCCGACGTCGTCGGCGATCGCGCGGAAGCGGGCCGCGTCGATCACGCGCGGATAGGCGGACGCGCCGGCGACGATCAGCCGCGGCCGGTGCTGGCGGGCGAGCCGCTCGACCTCGTCGAAGTCGATGCGGGAGTCCTCGCGGCGGACGCCGTAGGAGTGGACGTCGTAGAGCCGGCCCGAGAAGTTCACCTTGAGGCCGTGGGTGAGGTGCCCGCCGTGGTCCAGCCGCAGGCCCAGGATGGGATCACCCGGCTCGAGCATGGCGAAGTAGGCCGCCAGGTTGGCCGGGCCGCCGGCGTGCGGCTGCACGTTGGCGTGGTCGGCGCCGAACAGGGCCTTGGCCCGGTCGATCGCAAGCTGCTCGATCTCGTCCACCCACTCGCAGCCGCCGTAGTAGCGCTTGCCCGGATAGCCCTCGGCGTACTTGTTGGTGAGCACGGAGCTCGCCGCCTCGAGCACCGCCGGCCAGGTGAAGTTCTCGGAGGCGATCAGCTCGAGCTGGTCGCGCTGGCGGCCGAGCTCGCGGTCGATCAGACCGGCGACGTCGGGATCGAGGTCGTCCAGGCCCGCGGCCCGGAGATGCTCGAAGGTCTGTTCGGCCGTGGCCACGGGGCGCCTCCTCGGATCGACTCCGGCGACTCTATCCCAGCAGCGCGACCAGGGAGTCGGCGTCGGGGCCGCGCCGGAGCACCACGGGATCGGCGCCGGTGACGTCGATCACGCTCGACGGCGTCCCGGCGAGCCTCCCGCCGTCGATCTCGACGGCGCACAGCCGGCGCAGCTCGGCCGGCACGTCGGCGAGGCGCGCGGGCGGCTCGGCCCCGCGCAGGTTCGCGCTCGTGAGCGCGACGCCGCCGACGGCGTCGGCGAGCTCCGCGACGGCCGGCGGGAGGACGGGCACGCGCACGCCGATCCGCTCCGGCGTCGTCCCGCACAGGTGGGCGAACCGCCGGGCCGGGTTCGGCACGATCAGCGTGACCGCCCCCGGGAGCACGCGCCCGCAGCGGGCCGCGGCCCGCTCGTCCAGCTCCGGCAGGGCCTGGAGAAGGGCGCCGACGGAGCCGAGCACGACCGCCGTCGGCTGGTCGGCCGGCCGCGCCTTGCAGGCGTAGAGGCGCGCGCATGCGTCCCGGTGGCCGGCGGCGCAGCCGATCCCGTAGACCGTGTCGGTCGGCAGGATCGCGAGGGCGCCGCCGCGGAGCGCCTCCACGGGATCTAGGCCCATCGCCCCGCGACCACGCGCTCGATGCCCGCGAGGTCGGGCTCGGCGGCGGTCTCGGCGGCGCCGGCGGCGGCCATCATGCCGCGGACGGCCTCCGCCTGGCCGGCGCCGCACTCGAGCACGAGCCACCCGTCCGGCTCGAGCGCCGTCCGGGGCGGCCGCGACCAGCCGCTCCAGCACCTCGGTCCCGGCCGGCCCGGCGACGGTGGCGAGGCGTGGCTCGAACTCGGCCACCTCGGGCTCGAGCGCCGCCATCTCCGCCTCGCCGATGTACGGCGGATTCGACGCGATCACGGCGAACCGCCCCTCCACCCCCGCCAGCAGGTCGGACTCGACGACCCCGACGTCGAGCCCGAGCGCGGCGGCGTTCGCCGCGGCGACCGCGAGCGCATCCGCCGAGACATCGGTGGCGGTGACGGCGGCGTCCGGCCGGGCGGACTTGACCGCCAGGGCGATCGCCCCCGACCCCGTGCCGACGTCGAGGACGCGCGGCGTCTCCCGCCCCGCCAGGAGGGCAAGGCAGCGCTCGACCAGCACCTCCGTCTCCGGCCTGGGCACGAGCACGCGCCCGTCAACCGCCAGGTCGAGACCGTGGAACCCCCACCGGCCCAGGATGTAGGCGACCGGCTCGCGCCGGCCGCGCCGCTCGAGCAGCGCCCGGCAGGCCGCCAGCTCCGGCTCGTCGAGGGGCCGGTCGAAGTTCGTGTAGAGCTCGATCCGCGGCAGGCCGAGCGCGTGCCCGATCAGGAGCTCGGCGTCGAGCCGCGGCGTCGCGCTCCCGTGCTCGGAGAGGTACCCGGCCGAGAGCCGCAGCACCTCGCCGAGCTGCCTCACCCGGCCGCCGCCGCGGCCAGCTGGCGGCGCCGCTCCTCGGCCGCGAGGGCGTCGGAGAAGTCGCCCAGATCGCCGCCCAGGACGCGGTTCAGGTCGTGGACGGTGAGCCCGATGCGGTGGTCGGTCACCCGGTCCTGCGGGTAGTTGTACGTGCGGATCTTCTCCGAGCGCTCGCCGGTGCCGATCTGGGCCGACCGGGTCGCGGCCGCCTCCCGGGCCGCCCGCTCGCGCTCGGCCTCGTACAGGCGGGCGCGCAGGATCTTCATCGCCCGCTCCTTGTTCTGCAGCTGCGAGCGCTCGTCCTGGCAGGTGACGACGGTGTCGGTGGGGATGTGGGTGATGCGCACGGCCGAGTCGGTCGTGTTCACGGACTGGCCGCCGTGCCCGCCGGCCCGGAACACGTCGATGCGCAGGTCGTTCGGGTCGACGTGGAGCTCGACGTCCTCGGCCTCGGGCATCACCGCCACGGTGGCCGTCGACGTGTGGATGCGGCCCTGCGACTCGGTCGCCGGCACGCGCTGGACGCGGTGGACGCCGCTCTCGTGCTTGAACACCGAGTAGGCGCCGTCGCCCTTGATCTCGAACACGAGCTCCTTGTAGCCGCCGGCGTCGCCGCCCGAGGCGGCCAGCGTCTCGGTCTTGAACCCGCGCTGCTGGGCGTAGCGGGTCAGCATCTGGTACAGGTCGCCGGCGAAGATGGCGGCCTCGTCGCCGCCGGTGCCGGCGCGCAGCTCGACGATCACGTCCTTGTCGTCGGCCGGATCGCGCTCGAGCATCGCGACGCGGATCTCCTCCTCCAGGGCGGGGAGGGCGGCGCGGGCCTCGCCGATCTGCTCCTGGGCGAACGCGCGCATCTCCTCGTCGGGATCGTCGGCGAGCTCGGCCGCGTCGGCCAGCTGGGCGGTGCGCTCCCGCCACTGCCGGGCCAGCTCGGCGGCGCCGGAGAGACGCTTGTGCTCGCGGGCGACCTGGGCGTAGCGGCGCTGGTCGGCGAGCACGGCCGGGTCGCCGAGCTGCGCCTCCAGCTCGGCGAAGCGGCGCTCGATCTCTGCCACCAGCGGTTCCATGACCGGTGAAGGATAGTGACGCGGTCAGAGGCGGCCGAGCTGGCGCATGACCGACACGGAGTCGGAGTAGACGTCCTTGCGCGCGAAGCGGCCGTCGCGCGTCGGCAGGATGTCCATCCCGTCCCACGTCGCGGTCTTCCCGCTCTCCGCGTGGGTGCCGGTCGCCGTCCACTCCTGGACGACGAGGCCGTCGCGCACGTACAGGCTGCGGCCGGTGAAGCGCATGCCCGGCCAGCCGCGGAAGATCCCGGCGATGTGCTCGGCGACCGCGGCCGCGCCCTCGACGCGCTCGCCGGCGGTGTGGTTGTGGAAGACGACGTCGTCGGTGTGCATCGACGTGATCGCCGCGACGTCCTGGCGGTTCCAGGCGTCGTTGTAGCGCTCGATCAGGGCGTTCAGGTGCTCGGGCGAGTCGGGGCCGGCCACGCGGCCAACCCTACGCCATCACCTCGACCGCCGCACCCGCGCCGGACGCCCGCTCGGCCTCGAGCACGTCCTGGAGGGCCTGGATCGAGACCTCGACCTGGTCGAGGGTGGGCTCCCGCGTCGTCAGCCCCTGCAGCCACAGGCCGGGCGTGAGCAGCGTCCGCACGACCGGGTTGTCCGGGTGCTTGCCGCCGAAGCGGATCACCTCGTAGGCCAGGCCCGCGATCACGGGCAGGAGCAGGATGCGGGACGCGATCAGCGTCGGCCAGTCCGGCCGGCCGACGAATGCGAACACGAAGATCGCGATCACCATCACCCACAGCAGGAACGCCGTCCCGCAGCGGAGGTGGATCTTGGAGTACGTCTGCACCCGCTCGGGGACGAGGTCGGCGCCGGCCTCGTAGGCGTTGATCGTCTTGTGCTCGGCGGCGTGGTACTGGAACACCCGCCGCAGGTCGGGGATGAACGAGATCGCGGCCAGGTAGCCGACGAGCAGCGCCACCCGGATCGCGCCCTCGACCAGCACGAACTCGATGGTCGAGTGGATCGGCAGGAGGTCGGTGATGACCGCCGGCGAGACCTTGAAGACCACCACCGCGAAACCGATCGCGATCACGAACGCGAACGCGATCTGGCCGCGCGTGAGCTCGGCCGCCGCCTCGGGGTCGGGGTCCTCCCCCTCCTCCACGGCGGCGAACGCCGCGGACACGGCCAGGGCGCGGAACCCGATCACGAGCGACTCGCCCAGCGCGACCATGCCGCGCAGGACCGGCAGCCGCAGCCAGCGGTGCCGCGAGGCGGCGCTCGAGATCGGCCGGCAGACGCTGGCGAGCTCGCCGTCGGGCCGGCGCACGGTCACGGCCCACGAGCCCGGGCTGCGCATCATCACGCCCTCGAGCACGGCCTGACCGCCGACGTTGGCGCTGGCGCTCATCGACGACACGGATCGCTCACCCGGTCCTTGTCGGCACCGGGTGAGGGAAGCGTGAGCCCGTTCGTGCTACGCCGACGCAGCCTGGCGGGCCTGGCGGCGACGGAATCGCTCCACCCGGCCGCCGGTGTCGACCAGCTTCTGCTTGCCGGTATAGAAGGGATGGCAGGCCGAGCAGATCTCGACGTGCAGCTCGGGCTTTGTCGCGCGCGTGATGAACTCGTTGCCGCAGGAACACGTCACGTGCGAGACAACGTAGTCAGGATGGATATCGGCCTTCATGGGATTCAGGATAGCACGGGCCCTGCGGCCGAAATCGCCGCGTCGACGGCCTCGGAATCGACGTCCAGATGGGTCACGAACCGCACCGTCCGGTCGTCCAGCGCGGCGCTGAGAACACCCGCGCCGGCAAGCCTCGAGACGATCTCGGGCGCCGCCACAGAACCGGTGGTCTTCGCGATGACGATGTTCGTCTCGACGGCCTCCGGATCGAACCGCAGGAGCCCGTGTCGACCGCAGCCCCTCGGCCAGGCGGCGGGCGTTTCGGTGGTCGTCCGCCAGCCGCTCGACGTGGTTGCGCAGGGCGTGGAGCGCGCCGGCGGCGATGATGCCGGCCTGGCGCATCCCGCCGCCGAAGAGCTTGCGGTTGCGGCGGGCGACGGCCACGAACTCCGCCGAGCCGACGACCGCGGAGCCCACCGGCGCGCCGAGACCCTTCGAGAAGCACACGGACGCCGAGTCGACCGGCGCGGCGATCTCGGCCGGCGCCCGCCCGCTGGCCACCGCCGCGTTCCAGAGCCGGGCGCCGTCCATGTGCACCCGCAGGCCGTTGGCGTGGGCGAAGTCGGCCAGCTCGACCAGCCGCTCCTGCGGGAGCACGCGGCCGCCGACCTCGCCGATCGTGTTCTCCAGGCAGAGCAGGCTCTGGCGGGCATGGTGGACGTCGGACGGGTCGCGCAGGCGCGAGGCGATGTCGGCCACCTCGAGCACGCCGCCGTCCCCCGGGAGCATCCGTGTCTGCACGCCGGCGAGCACCGCGGCGCCCGCCTGCTCGTGCACGACGATGTGCGCCAGCTCGTGGATGAAGAGCTCGTCGCCGGGCCGGGTGTGCGAGCGCACCGAGACCAGGTTGCCCATCGCCCCCGACGGGACGTACACCGCCGCCTCCTTGCCGAGCATGCGGGCCACCTCGGCCTCGAGCTCGATCACGGTGGGGTCGTCGCCCCAGACGTCGTCGCCGACCTCGGCCTCGGCCATCGCGCGGCGCATGGCCGGCGTCGGCCGGGTGACGGTGTCCGAGCGGAGGTCGACGACGCGCATCGCGCGGGAGCGTATCGTCCCGGCATGGCCCTGGAGATGCGTACCCGCTGCGAGCGCTGCGACGTCCCCCTCGCGCAGGACGGCGACGCCCGCATCTGCAGCTACGAGTGCACGTTCTGCCCGGCCTGCGCCGAGGCGATGTCGGGCGTCTGCCCGAACTGCGGCGGCGAGCTGGTCGCCCGCCCGCGCCGGGCCGCGCCGGCCTAGCCGGCCGCCTCGGCGGCGACCGCCGCCACCCAGGCCTGGAGCGGCCGCAGCGGCGCCCACCGCTCGACGCACCACTCGGGGAACGCCTCGGTCAGTGCCTGCGGCGGCAGGGGATCGGTCGTCGCGGCGACGAGCCCGTCGTGGCGGAGCAGGTCGCCCCGGGGATGGTCGGCGGCGTAGGGCGCGGGAACCCGTTTCCACCGGGCCGGGCCGAAGCGGGCGCCGACCGTGAGCGCCGAGCGCACGGCCCGGTCGAGCTCGGCGCCGCGGCCGTCGTCGTCGACGGCGCGGCGGTAGGCGGCGAGCCCCGCGGTCGTGAAGTGGTGCGCGCCCACGCCGAGCGTGACCGCGTCGGGATCGAGCCGGACGAAGTAGCCGGCGCACTCGCGGCTGGGGCCCGACCCCTCCCACAGCCACAGGTCGAGGTGCGTCTTGTACGGGGTCTTGTCGTTCGAGAAGCGCGTGTCGCGGGCGATGCGCATGATCGAGCCGTTCACCCGCGGGTCGGCGTGGATGCCGGGGGCGACGGCGGCGAGCCGCTCGCCCAGGGCGACGACGAGCTCGCGCGCGGGCTCGAGCAGGAGGCCCTTGTACTCCGCCTCGTGCTCGTGGAACCAGGCGCGCTCGTTGTGCTCGGCGAGGCCCTTCAGGAAGCCCAGCGCGTTGGGATGGAAGCCGGTGAATGCCATGGGGCGAGAATACGGCCGGCTCGTGTCACCTGTCTCGCACGGGCCGTGCCGGAACTGCGCCGGCATCGTCACGGCGCCCGTTCGGGGTCAGACCCCGGTAGCATGCGCGCCCGTGGCGCGGCGGCCCTCAGACTACCCACCCCCCGTGCAGGTGCGCGAGTTCGTGGCGGAGCCGCAGGCGGCCGAGGACGAGCGCGTGGACGTGGGCGTGCTCTTCGTCGGCGGCGGGCCGGCCGGGCTGGCCGGCGCGATCCGGCTCGGGCAGCTCCTGGCCGACGACCCGGCCACCGCCGAGCGGCTGGGCGAGGTGCCGGTCGCGCTCGTCGACAAGGGCAAGGTGGCCGGCGCCCACCTGCTCTCCGGCGCGGTGGTGAACCCGTCCGCGCTGCGCGACCTGTTTCCGGACACGCCGATCGAGCAGCTCCCGAGCTACGGCCCGGTGCGGCGCGAGTCGGTCTACCTCATGCGCGAGCGCCACGGCATCCACATCCCCACCCCGCCGCCCTTCCACAACAAGGGCAACTGGATCTTCTCCCTCGCCCAGCTCGGCCGCCACCTGGCCGAGCGGGCCGAGGAGCTCGGCGTCATGGTGCTGCCCGAGACCGACGCGCACACCCTGCTCGTCTCCGGCGGGGCCGTGCGCGGCATCGTCACCGGCGACAAGGGCCTCGGCCGCGACGGCGAGCCGCTCGGCACCTACGAGCCCGGCGCCGAGATCCACGCGAAGGCGACGGTGCTCGCAGAGGGGACGCAGGGCCACCTGACCGCCGCGCTCACGGAGGCGTTCGGCCTGCGGTCGCGGAACCCGCAGATCTGGAGCCTCGGCGTGAAGGAGCTATGGCGGGTCGCCCGCCCGCTCGACCGCGTCATCCACACGCTGGGCTGGCCGCTGCGGCCGCAGGCGAAGCACGGGGAGAGCGGCGGGAGCTTCATCTACCCGATGGGCGACGACCGGATCGCGCTCGGCCTCGTGGTCGGGCTCGACTACCGCGACGCCTCGCTCTCCGTCCACGACCTGCTCCAGCAGTTCAAGACGCACCCGCTGATCCGGCCCCTGCTCGAGGGCGGCGAGCGCATCGGCTGGGGCGCGAAGACGATCCCCGAGGGCGGCCTGCTCGGGCTGCCGGAGCGGCTGTCCGTCCCCGGCGCCGTCCTCACCGGCGACGCGGCCGGGTTCGTGAACGTGCCCAAGCTGAAGGGCATCCACTACGCCATGCGCTCCGGCATGCTCGCCGCCGAGGCGATCTACGAGCAGCTGAAGGCCGGCGCCGATCCGGCCGCGCCGGGCGCGCTCGACGGCTACGACGCCCGCATCCGCCGGAGCCACATCTGGTCCGACCTGCGCCGCGTCCGCAACATGCGCCAGGCGCTGAACAGGGGCCTCTTCGTCGGCGGCGCGCTGGCGTCGGCGATGGACGTGACCCGGGGCGCGTTCCCCGGCGGCTCGTTCCGCACCCACCGCGACGCCGAGGCGCCGATGACCATCGAGCCGCGCGACTATCCGCAGCCGGACGGCGCGCTCACGTTCGACAAGCTCTCGAGCGTCTTCCTCTCGGGCAACCGCAGCCGCGACGACGCGCCGAACCACATCCGCGTGCGCACCCGCGTGCCCCGCGAGGTCGGCCAGACCTGGGTCGCGATGTGCCCCGCCGGCGTCTACGAGCTGCGGGACGCGGGCGGCGACATGGTCGAGGTCGAGCTCACCCCGTCCAACTGCGTCCAGTGCGGGGCCATCACCGCCAAGGGCGGTCGGCTGACCCCGCCCGAGGGCGGCAGCGGGCCCGAGTACACCCACATGTAGCCGTGGCCTCCGACCGCCACAGGATCGAGGCCCTGATCGCCCACCTGGACGAGTTCCTGGCCGGGGCCGACCGCCGCCGGGCCGAGATCCCGATCGAGGTCGGCTCCGACCGGCGCTGGTCGGTGGGCGACACCGAGCGCCTCTTCGAGCGGCTGGGGCGGCCGGTGCCGGTCGCGCCGCCCGAGCAGCGCATGAGCGACGTCCTGGCCGACGCCGTGCGGCTGCGAAACGCCCTCATCGTGCTGCGCGAGGGCGCGGCGCAGGCGGAGCAGGAGGCCGCGGAACCGGGGTCAGACCCCGGCCGGAAAGGCGCACAGGACCGTCACACCCGGCGTTCGGGGTCAGACCCCGATTCCTAGCTCTTGCGGGCGGCGACGAGCTCGGTCAGCTTCGGCAGGATCGCGAGCGCGTCGCCCACCACGCCGACGTCGGCGAACTCGAAGATCGGCGCGTTCTGATCCTTGTTGATCGCGATGATCGTGCCGGCGCTCGCCATCCCCACCTTGTGCTGGATCGCCCCCGAGACGCCGCAGGCGATGTAGAGCTTCGGCGAGACCGTCTTCCCGGTCTGGCCGACCTGCATCGAGTACGGCACCCAGCCGGCGTCGACGACCGCGCGGGTCGCGGCCACCTCGCCGCCGAGGGCCTTCGCGAGCGCCTCGACCAGCGGCACGTTCTCCGGGCCGCCCATGCCGCGACCGACGGAGACGAGGATGTCGGCCTCGGTGATGTCGACGCCGCCGGCCTCGGCCGCCTCGCGGCCGGTCAGCGACGCGCCCCGCGACCAGTCCTCGATGCTCACCGAGACACGCTCGACCGGCGCCGTCCCGGACGCGTCCTCGCGGGCCGGGAAGGCGTTCGCGCGGGCGAGCACGATCCCCGGCCCACCCGCGAAGCCCGACTCGACCATGACCGTGTCGTCGAGGGCCGGGCGGGTCGCGACGATGCCGCCGTCGGCGGCCGCGACCTCGGTCGTCTCACAGGCGATGCCGGCGCCCAGGCGCGCGGCCAGGCCGGCGGCGACGTCGGCCGAGACCACGCCCGCGCCGAAGAGCACCGCGTCGGCCTCGCGGGCCGAGGGGGCGAGCGCGTCGACGATCGGCTGCGAGAGCCCACCCGCGAGCGCCGCGTCGTCGGCGACGAGCACCTTGCCGGCGCCGTGGCCGCCCAGGGTCGCGGCCCAGCCGTCGTCGACGCCCGAGCCGGCCACGAACGCCGTCACCTCGCCGCCGAGCTCGGCCGCCTTCGCCAGCAGGCCGAGGCCCTGCGGGGAGAACTCGCCGTCGTCGTGGTGCACGAAGACCAGGAGACCCGCCACTAGATCAGCCCCTTCTCGCTCAGGAACGCGACCACCTTCTCGGCCGAGTCGCCGCCGGCGTCCTCGATCCGCAGGCCCTCCGACTTCGGCGGCGGGGGCGAGATCGAGCGGACGACGCTGCGGGCGCCGTCGCCACCGACGCGCGCGGTGTCGAGCTCGAGGTCGGCCGCGGAGACCGTCTCGAGCGGCTTGCGCTTGGCGCCCATGATCGCCTTGATCGAGGGCAGCCGCGGCGTGTTGATCGCGTCGGAGACCGAGACGACCGCGGGCAGCGGCGCCTCGATCAGGTCGTAGCCATGCTCGGCCTGGCGCTTGGCCTTGACCGAGCCGCCGTCGAGGCGCAGCTCGGCCACCTGGGTCACGAGCGGCCGGCGCAGGTGGTCGGCGACGGCGGCCGCCATGACGTAGCAGTCGGCGTCGGCGGCCTGCTGGCCGAGCAGCACGAGGTCGGCGTCCTGCCTGCCGACGACGGCGGCGAGCACGTAGGCGGTGGCGGCGATGTCGGAGCCGGCGAGGGCCGGGTCGGTGACGAGCACCGCGCGGTCGGCGCCCAGCGCGAGCGCCTTCGTCAGCACCCGCTGCGCCGACTCGGGGCCCATGCAGACGGCGACGATCTCGCCGACGTCCGCGCCGCGCTCGCGGATCTGGATCGCCTCCTCGAGCGCGTGGACGTCGAACGGGTTCGGCTCGGAGTCGCCGGAGCGGTCGAGCCGCTTCGTCCCCGGGTCGAGCCGCCGCTGCGACGTCGCGCTCGGCACCTCCTTGACGCAGACTGCGATGTTCACTCCCCGCTCCCTCCTTGAGCCGATCTCGCCCGCAGACTACTTGCCGACGAACGACGCCTGCCGCTTCTCCACGAAGGCGTTCATGCCCTCGCGGGCGTCGTCGGTCGAGAACATGAGGGAGTACAGATCGGCCTCGTGCACGAGGTTGCCGCCGATGTCGCCGTGCAGCGACCGGTTGGTCGCCTCCTTGGCGTAGTACAGCGCGACGGGGCTCTTGGAGGCCATCTCGGCGGCCATCCTCGAGGCCGCCGGCATCAGCTCGTCGGCCGGGTAGACGTGCTGCACGAGCCCGCGCTCGAGGGCCTCGGCCGCATCAACCCGGCGGCCGGTCAGGATCAGCTCCTTGGCGTAGCCGATGTTCGTGGCCCGGGCCAGGCGCTGGCTCGCGCCCCAGCCGGGGATGATCCCCAGGTTGATCTCGGGCTGGCCGAACTCGGCGTTCTCGGAGGCGAGCCGCACGTCGCAGGCGAGCGCCATCTCGCAGCCGCCGCCGAGCGCGTAGCCGTTCACCGCCGCGATCGTCGGCTTGCGCATCGTCTCGAGCTTGTGGGCGATCTCCTGCCCGAGCTCCGAGTAGGCCCGCGCCTCGAGCGGCGTCTTGCCCGCCATCTCCTTGATGTCCGCGCCGGCGATGAAGGAGCGCTCGCCCTCGCCGGTGAGCACGACCACGCCCACGCCGGGGTCGGCGCCGAGGTCGGTGAGCGTCGCCAGCAGCTCCTCGAGCAGGGCCGTGTTGAGCGCGTTCAGGACGTCGGGGCGGTCGATCGTGACCGTGGCCACCCGCTCGTCGACGGCGATGCGAAGGCCGGCGCCGCTCATCCCTCCGCCCCCACCTTCTCGCGCAGGAAGTCGACGATCGCGGCCGTCGGCGCCCCCGGGGTGAACACCTCGGCCACCCCCAGGCCCTTCAGCTCCTCGACGTCCTCGCCGGGGATGGTGCCGCCGACCACGACGACGACGTCGCCGGCGCCCTGGTCGCGCAGGAGGTCGAGGATGCGGGGGACGAGGGTCATGTGGGCTCCTGACAGGATCGAGATGCCGACCGCGTCGGCATCCTCCTGGATGACGGTGGCGACGATCTGCTCGGGGGTCTGGTGAAGGCCGGTGTAGATGACCTCCATCCCCGCGTCGCGCAGCGAACGGGCGATGATCTTGGCGCCGCGATCATGGCCATCGAGGCCCGGCTTGGCGACGACCACACGGATGGGCCCACTCATAGCGGGGCGAGTGTATACGCGGTCACGTCTCCGGCGGCGCGAACACGACCAGGATCGTGAGGTCGCTCGTGATCGAGTGGAAGCGGTGGTCGACGCCCGCGGGGACGAAGATGATCGACCCGGGGTCGACCGGCCGATCGTACTCCTCCACCCGCATCCGGCCGTGACCGGAGACGACGTAGTAGAGCTCGTCCTGCGCGTGGGGCGTCTGCGGATCCGCCTCGCGGGCGCGCAGCACGTAGAGGCCCGCGCTCATCGAGTCGCGGCGCAGGAACTCGTGGTAGAGCTGACCTCTCGCCAGGCGCTCGGCCTCGACCGCGTCGACCTCGAACGTTTCCATCCGCGCAATCCTACGCGAGACGCCGACGGTCAAAAGACGGGCGTCTCGCGGTACACGCCCCACACCGCCCGCAGGGCATCGCAGATCTCGCCCTCCGAGGCGTACGCGCGGGCGCAGTCGACCAGCGCCGGCATGACGTTGCGGTCGGTGGCGGCGTCGGCCGAGAGCCGCTCGATCGAGGCCTGGACGGCGGCCGCGTCGCGGCGGCCGCGGACGGCCTTCAGGCGATCCTGCTGGCGCCGCTCCACCTCGGGCGAGATGCGCAGGATCTCGACCTGGTCGTCGTCCTCCGACACGAACGAGTTCACGCCGACGACCAGGCGGCGGCCGTCCTCGACCTCCTGCTGGTAGCGGTACGACGCCTCGGCGATCTCGCGCTGGAAGAAGTTCTCGTTCAGGGCCGCGATGACGCCCCCGAGCCGCTCGATGCGCTCGAAGTAGTCGTACGCCTCGCGCTCGAGCCGGTCGGTCATCGCCTCGACGAGCCACGAGCCGCCGAGCGGGTCGGCGGAGTGGACGACGCCCGTCTCGTGCGCGATCACCTGCTGCGTGCGCAGCGCCAGCCGGGCGGCGCCCTCGGTGGGCAGCGCGAGCGCCTCGTCGTAGGAGTTCGTGTGCAGCGACTGGGTGCCGCCGAGCACGGCGGCCAGCGCCTCGACGGCCGTGCGGACGATGTTCACCTCGGGCTGCTGGGCGGTCAGCGACACGCCGGCGGTCTGGGTGTGGAAGCGCATCAGGAGCGAGCGCTCGCGCTTCGCGCCGTAGCGCTCACGCAGCTCCCGCGCCCAGATGCGGCGGGCGGCGCGGTACTTCGCGATCTCCTCGAAGAAGTCGATGTGGGCGTTGAAGAAGAACGAGAGCCGCGGCGCGAAGTCGTCGACGTCCATCCCCCGCTCCCGGCACGCCTCGACGTAGGCGAACCCGTCGGCGAGCGTGAACGCGAGCTCCTGCGCGGCGGTCGCCCCCGCCTCGCGGATGTGGTAGCCCGAGATCGAGACGGGGTGCCAGCGCGGCAGCGTCGCCGTGCACCACTCGATCATGTCGACCATCAGCCGCATCGACGGCTCGGGCGGGAAGATCCATTCCTTCTGGGCGATGTACTCCTTGAGGATGTCGGCCTGGATCGTGCCGCCCAGCGCCTCGGGCGGGATGCCCTGCCGCTCGGCCACGCACACGTACTGCGCGAGCACGATCGCGGCCGGGGCGTTCACCGTCATCGACGTGGTGACGCGGTCGAGCGGGATGCCGGCGAACAGATCCTCCATGTCGGCCAGCGTGTCGACCGCCACGCCCTCGCGCCCGACCTCGCCCAGCGACCGGGTGTGGTCGGAGTCGTAGCCCATGAGCGTGGGCATGTCGAAGGCGGTCGAGAGGCCCGTCTGGCCGTGGTCGAGCAGGTAGCGGAAGCGGCGGTTCGTCTCCTCCGCCGTGCCGAAGCCGGCGAACTGGCGCATCGTCCACGGCTTGCCGCGGTACATCGTCTCGTAGACCCCGCGGGTGAACGGGTAGCGGCCGGGGTCGCCGAGGTCGCGGTCGTAGTCGAGGTCGACGTCGGCGGGGGTGTAGAGCGTCTGGTAGGGGATGCCCGAGATGGTCGAGCGCTCGGGCTCCGCGGCCGGCTCGGGGGGCGGGCGCGGTCGGGGACGCTCACGGGTCGGTCACCGAGCCGCCGGGCTGCCAGAGCACGTCGGCGCGGCCGCCGTCGTTCGCGAGCCGCGCGGCGATGAAGAGCAGATCGGAGAGCCGGTTCAGGTAGGCGAGGGCCGCCGGGTTGACCGCCTCCGCCTCGGCCAGGGCGACCGCATGCCGCTCGGCCCGCCGGCACGTCGTCCGGGCCAGGTGGAGCGCCGCGGCCGCCGGCGTCCCGCCGGAGAGGACGAAGCTCGTCAGCGGCTCCAGGCGCGGGCCGAGCTCGTCGCAGGCGCGCTCGAGCGCCTCGACGTGCGCGTCCGTGATCCGCAGCCGGCTCTTGCCGTGCCCGCGCTCGGTGTCGAGCGGGACGGACAGGTCGGCGCCGACGTCGAAGAGGTCGTTCTGGACGCGCCGCAGGAGGCCGGCCAGCTCCGCGTCGAGCCCGGTCGCGATCGCAACGCCGATCGCCGCCCCGGCCTCGTCCACGGTGCCGTACGCCCAGATGCGCAGATCGTTCTTCGACACGCGTTCGCCGTCACCCAGCGACGTCTGCCCGGCGTCGCCCCCGCGGGTGTAGATGCGGTCGATGCGCACCCCTGGACACTATCCGACGCATCCCCCGTACGCGGGGGGCCGTTCCCCCCTTACGGGGTTTGTGAGGAAGTTGTAAACGGCCGAATACCAGGCAACCACCCGCCTCCCCTCTGCCTCTCAAGGACGTCTCTCCCATGTACGGCCTCAACCATCGCTTCAACACCGACCTCGCCAACGTGACCCCGATCGGGGCGACGGCGACCGTGCTCGTCATCGACCGCGACCCCGTCACGCGCGGCCTCGTCGAGCAGGCCGTCGCCGGCCACTACGAGATCGTCGTCGCCGCCGACGGCAGCGAGGCGCTCTCGCTCGTCGACGAGCACCGCCCCGACGTCATCGTCGTCGACATGACGCTCGGCAATGCCGAGATCGCCATGGTGACCGTCGCGCTCGCCGCCTGCGACGAGCTCGACTCGACGCCCGTGATCATGATCGACCCCGAGCAGCCCCTGAACGCGATGGGCCTGCGCAAGCGCATCGACGACGCCATCCGCGTCGCCCGCCGCGTGTACCTCGGCGGCGGCCTGCGCAACCGGCTGGCCGCCTAGCGACGACCGGGGACTGTCCCCGCTGGACGGGGACAGTCCCCATCGCCTCTACGCTGCGCCCGAATGGGCAAGCGGCGCACCATCCTCGTCCTCGCGATCGCCTCGCAGGCGGCCTACTCGCTGATCTCGTTCGGGTTGCCGGCGATCGCGCTCCAGGTCCGCGACCGCCTCGACGTGGGGCTGGCCGGGTTCGGCGCCGTGTTCGCCGCGATCAGCCTCGGCTCGGCGATCGCGCTCATCCCGGCGGGGATGCTGGTCGACCGACTGGGCGCGCGCGAGGTGCTCGTGATCGGCGGCGTCGTCAACGGGATCGGCACGCTGGTCGCGTCGGGAATGACGAACCCCTACGCCTTCGCGGCGGCACTGCTCCTGGCCGGGATCGGCGGGTCGGCGGTGCCCGTGGCCGGGATGTCGGCGCTGATGCGCGCCTTCGCGCCCGAACGGCGCGGCGCCGTCATGGGCTGGCGCCAGCTGGCGGTGCCGCTCGGCGGCACCATCGGCGCGGTGATGCTCCCGATCCTCGCGGACGCGGGCGGCGTCCGGCTCGCGCTCGCCGCCTGCGCCGTCGCCGTCACGGTGACGTCGGTCGCATTCGGCCTGCTCGTCGACCACCCGCGCGCCGAGGGAGCGGTCGAGGGCCGCACCGGCCTTCGCAGCGTCTTCGCCGTGCCCGGGATCAGGCCGGCGCTGACCGTCGCGTTCGTCTACATCATCGGCCTGACCGCGGTGATCACGTACTACATCCCGGCGGTGGAGGCCGAGGGGCTCAGCCACTCACAGGCGGCGATCGGCTTCACCCTCGTGAACGTCGTCGCGGGGATCTCGCGGCCGATCTGGGGCCGACGGGCCGATCGCGGCGGCGGCACCAGACGCGTCCGCACGCTGCGCGAGACGGGCGTGGTCGGCGCCGCGGCTGCGGTCGTCATGCTGCCCGCGCTGCACGCCGGGGTCGGGGCCGCGCTGGCGACGACCGCGGTGCTCGCGTTCGGCGTCTTCGGCTTCAACGGCCTCGTCTACCTGCTCGTGGGCGAGCTGGCCGGCGCGGCCCGCTCGGGGGTTGCCGTGGGCGTCGCGTCGACCGTGATCTTCGGCGCCGGGGCGATCGTCGCACCCGTGGCGGGGCTGGCCGTCGAGAACCTCGGCTACGGCGCGCTCTGGGCGATGACGGCGGCCGCGGGCGCGGGCGGCGCGGCGATCGCCTGGCGCTGGCTCCCGGGCCCGGCGCGGCCGGCGCCGGCGGGCGGCCCGCTCGTGGCCCGCGCGCCCGGCTGCCCCAATCCGTGACCCTGGATCCGGGTCTTTGTCCGTCGAGGCGGCCGCTTGGTGGCGGAGGCGAGACCGCGCTCTCGCCGGAGCGCAGTCCACGCTCCGCTGGGCCCGAAGGAGGGGGCCCGTGGGGGAACCATGGG
The DNA here is from genome assembly GCA_963731515.1 of uncultured Actinomycetes bacterium. Classification (GTDB taxonomy): domain Bacteria; phylum Actinomycetota; class Thermoleophilia; order Gaiellales; family JAICJC01; genus JAICJC01. Next base: position 275,529 of record CAVSVU010000014.1, read on the forward strand.
TTCCCCCACGTTAAAGCGGCATCGCGCAGCCGCGGCAGGCGACCAGCTTCACCGAGTGGCCGGGCGTCGTCCAGTGCCCGATGGTGAGGCCGTGCGCGCCGACGGCGAACACGAAGTAGCGCTTGCCCGGGTGCAGGCCGGCGAACCGGAAGTGGCCCTGCCCGTCGGTCATGACGGTCGCGATCGGCGGGGGCGGGTCGGCCATGATCGGGCCGCCGGCGTGGACGGCGTGCAGGTAGAGGCCGACCTTCACGCCGGGCAGGATCTTGCCGCCCTGCGCGTGCTCGGTGTCGGACTGGACGACGACACCCGTCACCGACCCCTGCGCCGGGGCCGCGGACGAGCCGCCGCCGGAACCGCCGCCGGTCGCCGCGCCGCATGCCGGGAGCGCCAGCGCCGCGACCAGGGCGAGCGCGAACATGGTTGCGGTACGAACGTGCATACCCGTTAGTCGGGCGAGACCGCGAAAAAGTTCACCGGCGGGAACGGCGGGCGATCACGATCATCCGCCGGCTGTCGATCGCGTAGTCCGAGCCCTGGTAGTCGCCGAACGCGCGCTCGACCTCGAATCCGACCGACGTGAGCATGCGCACGAGCTCGACCAGCGTGTACGCCCGGGTCGCGAACGCCATCTCGATCCGCTCGCCGGTCGGCTCCACCAGCGTCCAGCCCGACTGCATCCTCCCTGTCCACGCGTCGAACGAGCGCTCCTCGAGCAGCATGCGCCCATCGCCGAGCTCGTGCCACGACCGCGGCTCGAACCGGCGCAGGACGGCGTAGATGTTGACCGTCTCGAGCACGAACGCCCCACCGGGCCGGAGCGCCCGGTATGCGCGCTCGAGCACGAGCCGGTCCTCCGCCTCGTTCTCGAAGTAGCCGAACGACGTCCACAGGTTGACGACGGCGTCGAACTCCTCCCGGAACTCGATCTCGCGCATGTCGATCCGGCGCAGGTCGACCTTGACGCCCGCCTCGCGCGCGGCCCAGTAGGCCCGTTCGAGCGGCTCCTCGTTCAGGTCGACGCCGACGACGCGCAGCCCCCGGCGGGCGAACTCGACGCTGTGGCGGCCGTGGCCGCACGGCAGGTCGAGCACGGTCTGCCCCGCCCGCAGCCCCAGCTCCTCGACGAGGAACTCGACCTCGGCCGCGCTCTTCTCGGGCGGGTGGGTGTGGCTCGAGATCGTGAGCCAGTGCTCGTCGAAGAACGTCTGATACCAGTGCGCGTCCAGCTCCGCGCCTGCTGCGGCGACGTCAGTTGCCATAGTCGTAGAAGCCCCTTCCGCTCTTGCGGCCCAGCCGGCCTGCCTGGACGTAGCTTCGCAGAAGCGGGCACGGGCGGTACTTGTCGTCGCCGAGGCCGTGGTGGAGCACCTCCATGATCGCGAGGCAGGTGTCCAGCCCGATCAGGTCGGCGAGCCGCAGCGGGCCCATCGGATGGTTCATCCCGAGGCGCATGACGGTGTCGATCGAGTCGCGGTCGCCGACGCCCTCCATGAGGCAGTAGACGGCCTCGTTGATCATGGGCACGAGGATCCGGTTGGAGATGAAGCCGGGGTGGTCGTGGGCCTCGGCGACGGTCTTCCCCATCCGCTCGGCGGCGGCGCGGACGTAGGCGGCGGCCTCGTCGGAGGTGTCGAGCCCGCGGATCAGCTCGACGAGCGGCATCAGCGGGACCGGGTTCATGAAGTGCATGCCGACGACCCTGTGCGGGCGCGAGGTGACCGCGGCCAGCCGGGTGATCGGGATCGAGCTCGTGTTGCTCGCGAGCACGGCGCCCTCGCCGGCGGCCTCGTCGAGCGCCTGGAAGATGCGCTCCTTGAGCGCGACGTCCTCGGTGGCGGCCTCGATGGCGAGGTCGGCCTCGACCGGCTCGGCCGCCGGCGTGATCCGGGCGGCGGCCTCACCGGCGTCGTCGGCCGTGACGCTGCCCTTCTCCACCAGCTTGGCCAGCGACCGCTCGATGCCGCCGCGGGCGCGGTCGAGCTGGTCGCGGGAGACGTCGACCAGGGTGACGTCGTAGCCGGCGACCGCCGCGACCTGGGCGATGCCGGAGCCCATCTGCCCCGCCCCGACCACGCAGATCCGCTCGCTCACGCGGCGAGCACCTCGAGCACCGTCGCGTCGCCCTGGGCGGCGCCGGAGCAGATGGCCGCGACGCCGATCCCGCCGCCGCGGCGGCGCAGCTCGTAGACAAGCGTGCCGAGCAGCCGCGCACCGGAGGCGCCGATGGGATGGCCGAGGGCGACCGCGCCGCCGTTCACGTTCACGCGGTCTGGATCGATCCCGAGCAGGTCGACCGTGTTCAGGGCGACCGAGCAGAAGGCCTCGTTCACCTCGAGCAGGTCGATGTCCGAGACCGACATCCCGGCCTTCTCCAGCGCGATCCTGGTCGCAGCGGCCGGCGTCCGCACGAGGTAGGCGAAGTCGTCGGCGACGTAGCCGGACGAGCGGATGACCGCCAGCGGCTCGAGGCCGCGGTCACGCGCCCAGTCCTCGGACGCGAGCACGAGCGCGGCCGCGCCGTCGTTCACCCCCGGCGCGTTGCCGGCCGTCGTGGCGCCGTCCTTCGTGAACACCGGCGCGAGCGCGGCCAGCCGCTCCGCGGACGTGTCGCGGCGCGGCCCCTCGTCGGTGTCGACGACGGTGTCACCGCGGCGGCCGGGGATCGTGACGGGCGCGATCTCGTCGGCCAGCCTGCCGGCGTCGATGGCCGCGATCGCGCGCTCGTGGCTGCGCAGCGCCCAGGCGTCCTGCTGCTCGCGGGTGATCCCGATCTCGGCCGACACCCGGGAGTTCTGCTCGGCCATGATCAGCCCGTCGAACGTGCAGGTGAGCCCGTCGGAGGTCATCGAGTCGACCAGCGTGCCGTCGCCGAACGTGTAGCCGAACCGGCCCTTCTCCAGCAGATACGGCGCGTTCGACATGCTCTCCATGCCGCCCGCGAGGATGACGTCGTGCTCGCCGGCGCGGATGAGGACGTCCGCGAGCGTCGCGGCGCGCATCCCCGAGGCGCAGACCTTGTTGATCGTCTCCGAGCCGACGGCCGGCCCGAGCCCGACCCCGACCGACACCTGCCGCGACGGGATCTGGCCGGCCCCGGCCTGGAGCACCTGGCCCATGACGACGTAGCCCACGTCGGCGGGCTCGACGCCCGAGCGCTCGAGCGCGGCGGACCCGGCGGCAATTCCAAGGCTGGGCGCGGACAGCGAGGCCAGGCCGCCGCCGAGCCTGGCGAACGGCGTGCGGGCGGTGCCGAGGACGACGGTGCGCGGCAACTGCGATCCTTTCCGACTTGACGAAGGGGGCAGCGATGCAGCATAGTCCGGGCCGAAATGACGACCGGCGGAACCTGGTGGTGGCGATGCGAGCGAGGTGCGGCCCGCTAGCTCCGCCACGGCATCCGCGCTTCGCAACCGGCCTCTCCGCCCATCGGCGGGAGGCTTTTTTGTTGGCATGAACGACGATCTGGACACCCGCGAGCTCCCCGCCGACCTGGTCACGCCGGTCGGCGCGTACCTGCGCCTGCGCGAGGCGCTGGGCGCGCCCGCCTTCCTGCTCGAGTCGGTCGAGCGGGGCGAGCAGGTGGGCCGCTACTCGTTCCTGGGAGCGGGCCTGCCCGCCGTCGACTCGCTCGCCGACGCCGCCGCGTTCGCCACGGGCCGCCCGGGCCCCGGCGCGGGCCGTCCGCCGTTCGCCGGCGGCGCCGTGGGCTACCTCAGCTACGACTGGGTGGCCGAGCTCGAGCCGGTGCCGCTCCCGGCCGCGGACGGCGCCGACGCCGGGCTGCCGACGATGCGCTTCCTGCTCGCCTCGACGGCGGTCGCGTTCGACCACGTCCGCCGCACGATGACGGTGACCGGGCCGCGGCCGGAGGTCGAGCGGGTGACCGCCGCCCTCGACCGCGCCGCGTCGGCGCCCCCCGCGCCGCCCGTCGCCGCCGGATCCGCCGAGGCGGAGATGACCCGGGACGGCTTCGTCGCGGCGGTCGAGAAGGCGAAGCTCCACATCGCCGCCGGAGACGCGTTCCAGATCGTGCCGTCCCAGCGCGTGCGCCGGCGCACCCAGGCCTCGTCGTTTGCGATCTACCGGGCGCTGCGCACGGTCAACCCCTCGCCGTACATGTTCCTGCTCGACATGGGCGGATTCCAGCTGATCGGCTCCTCGCCGGAGACGCACGTGCGCCTCGGCGTCGACGGCACCTGCGAGCTGCGGCCGATCGCGGGCACCCGCCCGCGCGGCGCGGACGCGGCGCAGGACGACGCGCTCGCGGCCGAGCTGATGGCGTCGGAGAAGGAGCGGGCCGAGCACGTCATGCTGGTCGACCTGGCCCGCAACGACCTCGGCCGCGTCTGCGTCCCCGGCTCGGTGCGGGTGGAGCGCTACATGGACGTCGAGCGCTACTCGCACGTGATGCACATCGTCTCGCGCGTGTTCGGGCAGATCGCGGACGGGCGCGACGCCGTCGACCTGCTGCGGGCGACCTTCCCCGCCGGCACCGTGTCCGGCGCGCCGAAGGTGCGGGCGATGCAGATCATCTCCGAGCTCGAGGGCCGCCGCCGCGGCGCCTACGCGGGCGCCGTCGGCTACCTCGGCTTCGGCGGCGACATGGACACCTGCATCGCGCTGCGGACGATGGTGCTGCGCGACGGCGTCGCGTATCTCCAGTCCGGGTGCGGGATCGTGGCGGACTCCGACCCGGACGAGGAGTACCAGGAGGCGATGAACAAGGTGGCGGCGCTGGGCGCGGCCATCGACCGGGCCGAGACGGGGGCATACGGGCGATGAGCGCGCCGCGGGTCTTCGTCGTCGACAACTACGACTCGTTCACCTACAACCTGGTGGACTACATCGCCACGGCCGGGGCCGAGGTGCGGGTGGAGCGAAACGACGCGGTCGGGGGCGAGGACTTCGACCGCTGGGGCGCCACCCACCTGGTCGTCTCGCCCGGGCCGGGCACGCCCGCCGATGCCGGCGTCTCGGCCGACCTGATCGGCCGCGCGACCGGCCGCATCCCCGTCCTCGGCGTGTGCCTCGGCCACCAGGTGATCGTCGAGATGCACGGCGGCACGGTCGGCCGCGCCGGCCGGATCGTCCACGGCAAGCCCGACCAGGTGAGCCACGACGGCTCGCCGCTCTACGCGGACATCCCGACGCCCTTCGAGGCCGGCCGCTACCACTCGCTCGCGGCCGTCGGCGCCATCCCCGCCGATCTCGAGGTGACCGCGCGGACGCCCGACGGCGAGGTGATGGGCGTGCGCCACCGGCGGTTCGCGCTGCACGGCGTACAGTTCCACCCCGAGTCCGTGCTGACGCCGCACGGGCGCACGCTGATCGGGAACTTCCTCGCGATGGAGGAGCGGCGGGCGTGATCACCGACGCGATCAAGACGCTGGTCGAGGGCCACGACCTCTCGGCCGAGGAGACCCACATCGCCATGATGCAGGTGATGAGCGGCGACGCGTCGCCGACGCAGATCTCCGCGTTCGTCGTGGCGCTGCGCATGAAGGGCGAGACGCCGGACGAGATCGCCGGCTGCGCCCGGGCGATGCGCGCGCACGTGACTCCGGCGCGGCCGTCGCGGGCCGACCTGGTCGACACCTGCGGCACGGGCGGCGACGGGCTGAACACCTTCAACATCTCGACGTCGGCGGCGCTCGTCGCCGCCGGGGCCGGGGCGACGGTGGCCAAGCACGGCAACCGGGCGATGTCGTCGCGAACGGGCTCGGCCGACGTGCTCGAGGCGCTCGGCGTGCGCATCGACCTGCGCCCCGAGGACGTCGCCGAGTGCATCGACACGGTCGGGTTCGGCTTCCTCTTCGCCCAGGCCCACCACCCGGCCATGCGCCACGTCGGCCCGGTGCGGCAGGAGCTCGGCATCCGCACCGTGTTCAACCTGCTCGGCCCGCTGACGAACCCCGCCGGCGCCCGCCGCCAGGTGCTCGGCGTCTACGCCGAGGGGCTGGTCGAGCCGATCGCGCACGTGCTCGCCAAGCTGGGCGCCGAGCACGCGATGGTCGTGCACGGCGCGGGCGGCCTCGACGAGCTCACCCCGACCGGCGAGAACCTGGTCTCCGAGGTGCGCGACGGCGAGGTGCGCACCTACACGCTCGATCCGTCGCCGCTCTCGACGGGCCCCGGGCCGGGCAGCCCGGACGACCTGCGCTGCGGCGGCGACCCGGCCCAGAACGCCGCGGTGATCCTGACCGTGTTCGACGGCGAGAGGGGCCCGCGCCGCGACGCGGTCATCCTGAACGCGGCCGCCGCGCTCGTCGTCGGCGGCGTCGTGCCGGAGCTCGAGGATGCGCATCGACGCCGCCGTGGAGACGATCGACACCGGCGCGGCCCAGGCGAAGCTCGACGAGCTGGTGGCCTTCACCCGCGCCCGGGCGCCGGAGGCGGCATGAGCGGCTACCTCACCCGGGTCGCCGGCGACATCCGCCGCGACGCGCCCGAGCCGGCGCGCGGGTTCGCCGACGCGCTGGCGGCGGGGCCTGCCGTCGCCGTGATCGCCGAGATCAAGCGGGCGTCGCCGTCGCAGGGGGCGATCGCTCCGGCCGCCGACGTGGCCGAGACGGCCCGCGCGTACGCCACGGGCGGCGCCGGGGCGATGTCGGTGCTCTGCGCCGAGCGCGACTTCGCGGGCAGCCTGGACGACCTGGCCGCGGCCCGCCGCGCCGCCGACCTGCCGGCGATCGCGAAGGACTTCACCGTGTTCCCCGAGCAGGTCGCGGCCCAGCGCCTGGCCGGCGCCGACGCGATCCTCGTCATCCTGGCGATGGTGAGCGACGACGAGGCCCGGCGGCTGCTGCAGGCGGCCGAGCTGCTGGGGATCGACGCGCTCGTCGAGACGCACTCGGCGGCGGAGGTCGAGCGGGCGGTCGGCCTCGACGCCCGCGTGATCGGCGTGAACGCGCGCGACCTGGACACGCTCGCGGTCGACCGCGACCGCCAGCTCGAGCTCGTCTCCGGGCTGCCGGACTCGGTCGTCCGGGTGGCGGAGTCGGGCATCTCCTCGCGGGCCGACGTCGAGGCCGCCCGCGACGCGGGCGCCGATGCGGTGCTGGTCGGGACGGCGCTCATGCGCGCGCCCGGATTGCTGGCCGAGCTGGTGGGGGTGACGCGGTGACGCTCGTGAAGATCTGCGGCCTGACGCGGGAGCAGGACGTCGACGCCGCCGTGGCGGCCGGCGCCGACATGGTCGGCTTCGTGCTCGTCCCCGACACGCCCCGCTACGTCGAGCTCGACCGCGCCGAGGCGCTGGCCGCCCGCGTCCCGCCGGGCGTGAAGACCGTCGCGGTGATCGGCGGCACCCCGGGGAGCGTCCCCGGAACCGGGGACAGTCCCTACGCCCTGAGCGGATTCGACCTGGTGCAGACGTATGACACCCCTGCGGACTTCCGTGACACGATCGTGGCGGTGCGGGGCGAGCCGCCGGCCGCCCTTCCCGACGACGTGCCCGTGATGCTCGACCTCGAATACGGCTCGCGGCCGGACGCCGAGGCGCTGCACAAGCACTGGGAGCGGGCGGCGCGGATGCGCGGGCCGGTGATGCTCGGCGGCAGCCTCGATCCGGACAACGTGGCCGAGGCGGTCGCGGTCGCCCACCCCTGGGCGGTCGACACGTCGCGCGGCGTCGAGGTCTCGCCGGGCGTGAAGGACCACGACCGCGTGCGCGCGTTCGTCCGCAACGCGAAGGCGGCCTCGTGAGCACGCTCCCCGACGACCGCGGCCGCTTCGGCGCCTACGGCGGCCGGTTCGTCCCCGAGACGGTGATGGGGGCGCTGGACGAGCTGGCCGAGGGCTACCGGGCCGCGACCGCCGACCCCGCCTTCGCCGCCGACGTCGAGCGGCTGGCGCGCGACTACGTCGGCCGGCCGACGCCGATCTACCTGGCCGAGCGGCTGGGCGAGGGCAGCGGCGCCCGCATCTGGCTGAAGCGCGAGGACCTGAACCACACCGGCGCCCACAAGATCAACAACGCGGTCGGGCAGGCGCTGCTCGCCGTGCGGCTGGGCAAGCACCGCATCGTGGCCGAGACCGGCGCCGGCCAGCACGGGGTCGCGGCCGCCACGGTGTGCGCCCGCTTCGGCCTCGAGTGCCACGTCTACATGGGCGAGGAGGACATCCGCCGCCAGCACCCCAACGTCGTTCGCATGCACATGCTCGGCGCCGAGGTCATCCCCGTGAGCGCGGGCGCGGGGACGCTCAAGGACGCGATGAACGAGGCCATCCGCGACTGGATCACGAACGTCGAGACCACCCACTACCTGATCGGCTCCGCCGCCGGCCCGCATCCCTACCCGGTGCTCGTGCGCGACCTGCAGGCGGTCATCGGCCGGGAGGCCCGCGCGCAGGTGCTCGAGCGCGAGGGGCGGCTGCCCGACGCCGTGTGCGCCTGCGTCGGCGGCGGCTCGAACGCGATCGGCCTCTTCCACCCGTTCATCGCCGACGAGGGCGTGCGCCTGGTCGGCGCCGAGGCGGGCGGGGACGAGCGCGGCCACGCGGCCACCCTCTCGAAGGGGCGCGTGTCCGTCCTGCACGGCTCGCGCTCCTACGTGCTCGCCGACGACGACGGCCAGGTGCTCGAGAGCCACTCGATCTCGGCCGGCCTCGACTACCCCGGCGTCGGCCCCGAGCACTCCTACCTGAAGGACTCGGGCCGGGCGTCCTACGAGCCGGTCACCGACGCCGACGCGCTCGCGGCCTTCCACCTCCTCTGCCGGCGCGAGGGGATCATCCCCGCGCTCGAGTCGTCCCACGCGCTCGCGCTCGCCCTGCGGTCGGCCCGGCCGGGCGAGGTGTGGCTGGTCGGCCTCTCCGGACGCGGCGACAAGGACGTCGACACCGTGGAGGCGGTCGAGGCGCGGTGAAGCTCTCCCCGCCGGTCGTGTCGATCTACCTGATGGCCGACACCGACACGGCCGACCTGGCCGAGGCCGCCGTCGGCGCGGGGGCCGGCCTGCTCGAGATCGGGATCCCCTACTCCGACCCGCTCGCCGACGGGCCGACGGTCCAGCGGGCGGGCGGAGCGGTCGCTGCGCGGCGGGATGACGACGGCGCGCGCGCTCGAGGTGCTCCGCGACGTGCGCGGGCGAGTGGACGTGCCGCTCGTGCCGATGACGTACGCCGCGCCGGTGATGGCCTACGGCGAGCGCCGCTTCTGCGCAGACGCCGCGGCCGCGGGCGCCTCCGGGCTGATCGTGCCCGACGTCCCCGCCGACGAGGCCGGCGAGATCGCGGCGGGCTGCCGCGAGCACGGCCTCGACCTCGTCCCGCTGCTCGCGCCGACGTCCGCCGACGACCGCATCGCCCTCGCCTGCGCGCAGGCCGGCGGCTTCGTCTACCTCGTCTCCGTCGCCGGGATCACGGGCGCCCGCGACCGCCTGTCCGACCGGGTCACCGGCCTCGCCCGGCGCGTCCGTGCCCACACCGGGCTGCCGCTGCTGGTCGGCTTCGGCATCTCGGCGCCGGAGCACGCGGTCGCCGCGCTGGCCGCCGGCGTCGACGGCGTCGTGATCGGATCGAAGGCGATCGAGGTCGCCGAGGCCGGCGGGCCAGAGGCGCTGGCCGCGTTCGTCGCCTCCATGGTCGCCGCGACGGGCCCGCCGAAAGGGGTCTGACCCCGCCTGGCGCGGTTGGAAACGGCCAATCGCGCCTCGCTAGGCTTTGCCACATGCACATCCTCGTCGTCGAGGACGACCGGCCGCTGGCCCGGATCCTGCGCAAGTCGATCGAGTCGGGCGGCCACACCGTCGACATCGTCGGCGACGGCGACGAGGCGCTCCGGGTCGCCCGCACCCGCGCGCACGACGCCCTCGTGCTCGACCTGCAGCTGCCGCGGCTCTCGGGGATCGAGGTCTGCCGCCGGCTGCGCGACGACGGAAACGCCGTCCCGATCATCATGCTGACGGCCCGGGGCACCGTTGCCGACCGGATCGAGGGCCTCGACGTCGGCGCCGACGACTACCTGCCCAAGCCGTTCTCGCTGGCCGAGCTCCAGGCCCGGCTGCGGGCGCTGCACCGCCGCGGCAAGGTCGAGCCGGAGCTGCTCCGCTCGGGCTCGCTCGAGCTCGACACCACCGCGCGCGAGCTGCGCGTGAACGGGACGTCGGTCGAGCTCACGGGCACCGAGCTGGCCCTGCTCGAGTACCTGATGCGCAACCCCGGCGTCGTGCTGTCCCGCGACCAGCTCCGCGAGCAGGTCTGGGGCGACGGGTTCGAGCCGGCCTCGAACGTCGTCGACATCTACGTCCACTACGTCCGCCGCAAGCTGAAACGAGCCGGCGCGGACCACGACCCCATCCGCACGGTGCGTGGGCTCGGCTACAGCTTCCGCCGCGCCGACTGATACTCCGTCCCGGTGTTCACCAGCACCCGCATCCGGCTGACCGCCTGGTACGTGGGAGCGCTGGCGCTGTTCCTGCTCGCGCTGGGGGTCGCGGTCTTCCAGATCGAGGAGCGCCAGCTGCGCACGAACGTCGACCGCGGCCTGCGGGCGACCGCGGACCGCGTCCGCGCGAACGTGGACGGGCACAGTCTCAGGTACGCCCAGGCTGCCGACTACGGCGCCTCGTACAAGATCGCCTGGAGCGACGGCAGCGGCGCGCCCGCCCGCAGCAACGGCGACCCCCCGCCGAACCGCGCCTCGGTGCTGGCCGCGATCGACCACGAGACCGACCTGCGCACGATCGAGCGTCACGGCAACACCCTCCGCATCTACTCGGTGGCGCTTCCCCGTACCGATCTCGTCGTGCAGGTGGCGCGTTCGCTCGAACCGGAGGAGGACGCGCTGCACGAACTCCTCGGCGCCATGTTCATCGGCGTCGCCGCGTGCGTCGCCGTCGCGGCGGTGGGGGGCTGGTTCCTGGCCGGGAAGTCGCTGGCCCCGGTCGCCGTCGCGTTCGAGCGCCAGCAGACGTTCGTCGCCGACGCGTCGCACGAGCTGCGCACACCGCTCGCCGTGATCCGGGCGAACGCCGAGTTCCTGCAGCAGGAGCAGCCCGAGAGCGAGGAGGCGGCCGAGATCCTGGCCGAGACCGACCGGCTGGCGTCGCTCGTCGATGCGCTGCTCGCGCTCGCCCGCGGCCAGGGCGGGGCCGCGGCCGAGCGCAGCGTCGACCTGGGCGACCTCGTCACCGCGTCGACCCAGGCCATGCAGCCGCTGGCCGGCGACCGCAAGGTGGCGCTCGACCTGGACGCCGCGCCGGGCATGGAGGTCCGCGGGAACCCCGACCAGCTCCGCCAGCTCGTCCTGATCCTGGTCGACAACGCCCTGCGCTACACGCCGGAGGGGGGTCGGGTGCACGTCGAGGCGCGCCGCGCCGACGGCTCGGCCGTGGTCGCCGTCTCCGACACCGGGATCGGGATCGACCCGGACGCGCTGGAGCATGTGTTCGAGCGCTTCTACCGCGCCGACGACGCCCGCACGCGCGCGTTCGGCGGCGCCGGTCTCGGGCTCTCGATCGCGGAGCAGCTCGTCACCGGCCACGGCGGCCGCATCTCGGCCGAGAGCACGCCCGGCCGCGGCAGCACCTTCACGGTCAGCCTGCCGCTCGGCCCCGGCTGAGCCCCGGGGCCGAGCAGCGCGTAGCGGCCTATGCGGCCTGCGAGGGGACCGGCTCGGCCCGGGTGACGACGATGTCGCCGCTCAGCGACGTCGCGCGCAGCTCCACGTCGGCGTGACCGCCGTCGGGGGCGGAGCCGGTGACCGGCAGCTCGGAGCGGACGTCCCCGGATGCGGAGGTGGCGTCGACGTAGAGGGTCGCGCCGCGCGCGATCGCAGCCTCCAGGTCGCCCGACATGCTCCGCAGCTGGATCGTCCCGCCCGTCGCCCGCTGGACGCGGACGTCGCCGGACATCGTGTTGACGGTGAGCGCCGTCGTGGTCTCGCGGACGCGGACGTCGCCGGACATCGTGTTCACGCCGGCGTTCCCGCCCAGCTGTCCGAGGGCGACGTCGCCGCTCGCGGTCTTGACCTCGCTCGGCCCGTCGACCGCCTCGATGCGGACGTCGCCGGACGCGGTGCGCACGTCCGCATCGCCCAGCCGCCCGAGGGCTTCGATGTCGGCCGACGCCGTCGAGACGTTCAGTCCGAGACCGTGCGGGCCGCGGATGTGGATCAGCACCTGCGCGTCGCCCAGCCCGGGCACGAGCCGATTGCGCTTCGGCACCTCGACGACCAGCTCCTGGCCGCCGCCCGGGAGGTCGCGCAGCTCCTCGACCAGCGCCTCGACGGCCGCGCGGGACGCGGACGACCGGTTCATCGGCGTGGCCTCGACGACGGTCTCGGTCGTGTCGGCCGTCTCGATCTCGCAGCGGCCGGCGAGGACGCGCACCTTGAGCCGGATGCCGTTCGGGGTGTGGTGGGTTGCCATGGTCGGGTTCTCCTCGGAATCACGCCCGGGCGAAGCCGGACAGGTGGTGGGTGGGGCGGGGCCGTCGCGCCGTGACGGCGGGGACGGCGTCGGGTGCGGTGGGCAGGCGGACCACGTCGGCGCTCGACGGGGCCTGGTCGCACGTGCGGGACGGCGCGAGCTTGGACAGCTCGGACGCGGGCAGGCGCAGGTTGTGCATGGCGCTCATGACCTCTCCTCTCATCCGGACGAGTAGCCGCGGAGGCGGTTCCCGACCCGGCGCTGACCGACTGCGGCGGTGACGGCGCGGACCAGCCAGGCGTTCGTCGAGACGCCGTCGCGGGCCGCGGCGGCCTCGGCGTCGGCCTTCAGCCGCTCCGGCAGGCGCAGGGTGATGCGGGCCGACGAGTCGTCCTCCGCGGCGGGTGGCGCGGGCGCGTCGGCGACGTACGTGAGCTCGACGTCGCGGCCCGCCAGCCGCACCTCGATGCGGCCCGTGGCGAGCTGCCTGCTGAGCTCCATCGCCGCCTCGGACAGCGCGTCGAGCAGGGCGAGGCGCATCGAGGCATCGAGCGCGGCCGACAGCCTCCCGGCCGCCTCGACGAGCGTCTGGCCCCCCACGGCGGCCGCCGACTCCAGGTCGGCCCGCACGGCATCCACGAATCGTGTTGTCTCCATGACGTCACTATGACATCACTCGTGCCGTCTGTCAAATGTCGAGGTGACATGCGCGCGCCCTCGGTAGTCTGCGCCGGTGCCGCGCATCGCCACCCACCTCGACGCCGGCTCCGACGAGTTCCTGCGCAACCGCGAGCACATGCGCGGCCTGGTGGCCGAGCTCGAGACCCACCTCGAGCGCGCCCGCGCCGGGGGCGGCCAGAAGGCCGTCGAGCGCCACCACGCCCGCGGGAAGCTGCTCGCCCGCGAGCGGGTCGAGCGCCTGGTCGACCCGGGCGCGGCGTTCCTCGAGCTCTCCCCGCTCGCGGCCCACGGGATGTACGACGGCGAGGCCCCGAGCGCGGGGATCGTGACCGGGATCGGCCCGGTCGCCGGCCGCCCCTGCGTCGTCGTGGCCAACGACGCGACGGTGAAGGGCGGGAGCTACTTCCCGCTGACGGTCAAGAAGCACCTGCGCGCACAGGAGATCGCGGCCCAGAACCGGCTGCCGTGCATCTACCTGGCCGACTCGGGCGGCGCCTTCCTGCCGCTCCAGGCCGAGGTCTTCCCCGACCGCGACCACTTCGGCCGCATCTTCTACAACCAGGCCCGCATGTCGGCGGCCGCCATCCCCCAGATCGCGGTGGTGATGGGCTCGTGCACGGCCGGCGGGGCGTACGTCCCCGCGATGAGCGACGAGGCCGTGATCGTCAGGGGCACCGGGACGATCTTCCTGGGCGGGCCCCCGCTCGTGAAGGCGGCGACGGGCGAGGACGTCACGGCCGAGGAGCTGGGCGGCGCCGACGTCCACGCCCGCCGAAGCGGTGTCGTCGACCACCTCGCCAACGACGACGAGCACGCGCTCTCGATCACCCGCGAGATCGTCCGCAACCTGGGCGACCCGGCGCCGGAGCCGTGGCGGCGGCGCGATCCGGCCGAGCCCGCCCTCGACCCGGGCGAGCTCCACGGCGCGGTCGGCGCCGACCTGCGGCGCCCGTTCGAGGTGCGCGAGATCATCGCCCGGATCGTGGACGGCTCGCAGATGCAGGAGTGGAAGCCGCTCTACGGCGATACGCTGGTGTGCGGCTTCGCCCACCTGATGGGCTATCCGGTAGCGATCCTTGCGAACAACGGCATCCTCTTCTCCGAGTCCGCCCTCAAGGGCGCGCACTTCATCCAGCTCGCCGCGCGCCGGCGGATCCCGCTCGTCTTCCTGCAGAACATCACCGGGTTCATGGTCGGGCGCGAGTACGAGGCCGGCGGGATCGCCAAGGACGGCGCGAAGCTGGTGACCGCGGTAGCGTGTGCCGAGGTGCCCAAGTTCACGGTCGTCATCGGCGGGTCGTTCGGCGCGGGCAACTACGCCATGTGCGGCCGGGCCTACTCGCCCCGGCAGCTGTGGATGTGGCCGAACGCGCGCATCTCGGTGATGGGCGGCGCCCAGGCGGCCCGGGTGCTCTCCACCGTCCGCGGCGACATGGACGAGGCCGAGCGCGACGCCTTCGAGGCGCCGATCCTGGAGACGTACGACCGCGAGGGCAGCCCCTACTACTCGACGGCCCGCCTGTGGGACGACGGCGTGATCGACCCGGTCGACACCCGCAAGGTGCTCGCCCTCGGCCTCGCCGCGGCGGCGTGCGGGCCCGTGCCGGACACGACGTTCGGGGTGTTCCGGATGTGAGCGGCGTCCGCCTCGACAGGAACGGCCTCGTGGCCACGATCACCCTCGACCGCCCGGACGCGCGGAACGCGCTCGACCGCGAGCTCATGGTCGAGCTCACCCAGATGATCTCGGCGCTCTCCTACGACGGCACCCGCGTGATCGTGCTCACCGGCGCCGGCAAGGTCTTCTGCGCGGGTGCGGATCTGGAGTGGATGCGGCGTGCCCGCGACCTCGACCACGACGACAACGTGGCCGACGCGGCGGTCGCCCGCAACCTCTTCGAGACGATCGACGCGTGCCCCCGGCCGGTGGTCGCGCAGGTGAACGGGCATGCGCTCGGCGGCGGTGCGGGCCTCGTGGCGTGCGCCGACGTCGCCGTTGCCAGCACCGACGCCGGCTTCGGGTTCACCGAGGCCCGGCTGGGCCTGATCCCGGCCACGGTCTCGCCGTACGTGCTGCGCGCGATCGGCCCCGGCCACGCCCGCGCCCTCTTCACCACCGGCGAGCGGTTCGACGCCGCCCACGCGCTCGCGATCGGGCTCGTGCACCGCGTCTGCCCGCCCGCCGAGCTGGAGCACGCCGTCGCCGACACCATCCTCGCGTACCTCGCCTGCGGCCCCGACGCCATCGCCGCGTCGAAGCAGCTCGTCCGCGACGCGACCCGGTCGCTGACGCTGCCCGACCTCGCGGAGCGGCTCGCGGTGACGCGGGCCGGCAACGAGGCCCGCGAGGGGCTGGACGCGTTCCTGGGCAAGCGACCGCCGGCATGGTCGCCGGAATCGCCCGGCTCCTGATCGCCAACCGCGGCGAGATCGCGGTGCGCGTGATCCGCGCGTGCAGGGAGCTGGGCATCGAGGTGCACGCGGTCTACGAGCCGCCCGATCGCGACGCCGTCCACGTCGAGCTCGCGGACGCCGCGACCGCGATCACGAGCTACCTGAGCATCCCCGAGGTCGTGGCTGCCGCCACCGCTGCCGGCGCCGACGCCGTCCACCCCGGCTACGGCTACCTGGCCGAGAACGCCGACTTCGCGGACGCCGTCGCGGACGCCGGCCTGGGCTGGGTCGGCCCGCCCGCGGCCGCGATGCGGGCGCTGGGGGACAAGATCGCCGCCCGCCGCCTGGCGGAGGACGCGGGCGTGGCCGTCGCGCCGGGCTACGCCGGCGACGACCTCACCGATGCCGCGCTGGCGCGAGAGGCGCGGGCGCTCGGCGCGCCGCTGCTCGTCAAGGCGGCGGCCGGAGGCGGCGGGCGGGGCATGCGGGCCGTGGACGACGTCTCGGGCATCCGTGCCGCCGTCGACTCGGCCAGGCGCGAGGCGGCCGCGGCGTTCGGCGACGACCGCGTCTACCTCGAGCGGCGGCTGACCGGCGCCCGCCACGTCGAGGTGCAGGTGCTCGCCGACGCCCACGGCGCGTGCATCCACCTCGGCGAGCGCGACTGCTCGCTGCAGCGGCGGCACCAGAAGATCGTCGAGGAGTCGCCCTCCCCGGCCGTCGATCCGGACCAGCGGGCGGCGCTCGGGGCGGCGGCGGTGGCGATCGCCTCCGCGGCCGGCTACGTGGGCGCGGGCACCGTGGAGTTCCTGGTCGCCGGCGACGGGACGTGGTGCTTCCTCGAGCTGAACGCGCGCCTCCAGGTCGAGCACCCCGTGACCGAGGCGGTGGCCGGCCTCGACCTGGTGCGGGCGCAGCTCGAGATCGCCGCCGGCGAGCCGCTCGAGATCGAGCAGGCCGACGTCGACCTGCGCGGGCACGCGCTCGAGTGCCGCCTCTACGCCGAGGATCCGGCGGCGGGCTTCGTCCCCGCCACGGGGCGGCTGGCCCGGCTGCGCCTCCCTGTCTGGCCGGGCGTGCGCGTGGACGCCGGCGTGCGCGAGGGCGACGAGGTGGGCGTGCGCTACGACCCGCTGCTGGCGAAGGTGATCGCCCATGCCGAGGACCGCGACGCCTGCATCGAGCGGATGACGGCGGCCCTCGCCGAGACGTCCGTTCTCGGCGTCCAGACGAACCTCGGGTTCCTGCGCTGGCTGCTCGACCAGCCCGGCTTCCGCGCCGGCGCCGCCGGGATCGACTTCGTCGAGCGGGAGTGGCGCGCCGAGCTCGTGCCACCCCTCCCCGACGACGTCCGCGCGGCGGCGCTGGCCGCCGGGGCCGACGACGTCTGGCACGCGTTCGGGCCGCCCCGGCGCGACGTCGAGGTCGCGGACGGGCACGTGCTCCACGGCGGCTGGCAGTACCGCGTGGCGGCCGACGAGGCCGATTTCGGGCCGGCCGCGGCGGCCGACGGCTCGCTGCACGCGCCGATGCCGGGCACGGTGCTGCGGGTGGACGTGCGCGAGGGCGAGGACGTGACCGCGGGCGCGCCCCTGGTCGTGCTCGAGGCGATGAAGATGGAGCTCGCGGTCTCGGCGCCGGCCGCGGGGACGGTCACGGCCGTGCTCGTGGCGGAAGGCGACCTGGTGGCACGCGGCCAGGCGCTCGTGGAGCTCGACACGCCGTGAGCGACCCGGTCACGGTCGTCGAGGTCGGGCCGCGCGACGGCCTCCAGAACGAGGCCGCCGTCGTCCCGGCCGCCGACAAGGTGCGCCTCATCGAGCGGCTCGCCGACGCCGGCCTGCCCGTGGTCGAGGCGACATCGTTCGTCTCGCCGCGGGCCGTCCCCCAGCTCGCGGACGCCGACGAGGTGCTGCCCGCCGTCCGTCGCCGCCCCGGGGTGCGCTATCCCGTGCTCGTGCCGAACCTGCGCGGGCTGGAGCGGGCGCTCGCGGCGGGCGCCGACGCCATCGCGGTCTTCACGGCGGCCTCGGACGAGTTCACCCGCGCGAACATCGGCATGACGATCGCCGAGTCGCTGCTCGCCTTCGCGCCCGTGCTCCAGCGCGCGCATGCGGAGGGCATGTGGACGCGCGGCTACGTCTCGACGGCGTTCGGCTGCCCCTACTCCGGAGCGGTTGAGCCGGCCGTCGTCGCGGGCGTCGCCGCCGCGCTGCGCGGGCTGGGCTGCGGGCAGATCTCGATCGGTGACACGATCGGCGTCGGCCGGCCGGAGCAGGTGCCCGAGGTGGTCACCGCGGTGTCAGCGTCCGTGCCGGTCGAGGAGATCGCGCTGCACCTGCACGACACCGGCGGACGCGCGCTCGAGAACGTGGCGGCCGGCCTCGACGCGGGCGTGCGCGTCTTCGACTCGTCCGCCGGCGGCCTGGGCGGCTGCCCGTTCGCGCCGGGGGCGCCGGGCAACCTCTCGACCGAGGCGCTCGTCGGCTTCCTGCACGAGCGCGGCCATGAGACGGGCGTCGACCCGGAGGCGGTGCGCGACGCCGGACTGTGGATGCGGGGCCTGGTCGGCCGGTGAGGGCGCTGCTGTTCGATCTCGACGACACGCTCGTCCCCGACTACGCCGACTTCCTGGCCGCCGTCGACGACTGTGCCGCCGCGCACGGCGCGCCGGCCGGGATGGGCACGATCGTGCACGCGCGGGCGCGGCCGCGGTGGGGGCAGGCGCCGGCCGCCGCGGCGGCCGGCATGCGCGACATGAGCTCGTGGGAGGCGCTCTGGGCGCCGTTCCCGCCCGGGACGGAGACGTGGGCGGACGGCTTCCGGCTGGGGGCGTGGCACGACGCGCTCACGGAGCACGGCGTCGACGACCGCGACCTCGCGCAGCGGCTGGCCCTGTCGTACCGCGAGCACCGCCACGCCCGCTGCCGGCCCTACCCCGAAACGCTCGCCGTGCTCGAGTCGCTGCGCGGGCGGATGCGCCTCGCGGTGGTCACGAACGGCACCGACGAGCACCAGCGGGCGAAGCTCGACGCCTCGGGGCTGACCGGACTGTTCGACGCGGTCGTCACGTCGGGCGCGGTGGGCGCGTCCAAGCCCGACCCGGCCATCTTCCGGGTCGCCCTCGACGCGGTCGGCTGCGAGCCGGGGGACGCCGCGATGGTGGGCGACCACCCCCTCCGCGACGTCGCCGGCGCCCAGCAGGCCGGCCTCCGCGGCGTCTGGATCGACCGCAACGGCGGCGACGCCCGCGGCGTCATCCCCGACGCGCGCATCCGCGACCTCGGGGAGCTGGCGCAGCTCGGGTGGTGGTAGCGGGCGGTCGAGCGTTCCAGATGGTCGCACGTTGCGTGCGGATCGAGGAAGGCGCCTCCACTGGATCGGCGACGTGAATAGGCTGGTCGGTGTGCGGCGACCGGCTGACCATCGCGCACGGCAACGGCCGACACGGCGGTCGGCGGCGGTGCGTGGACGCCGGCTGCGGTCGACATCCGCAGCGCCGTCGTCGCCGGCTCGTCCGTCCGCTGGGCGGCTGTCGAGTCGCTGGCGGATGTGCCCCAGAGGGCGTGTCCCGATCGGAACGGCTGCTGGCACGCCGACGTGCCGCGGCTTTCAGAGGCTGCAGCCCGGCAGCTTTCCGAGCGAGCCGCGCTGAGGGCTTCCACGCCCACCCGGTGTGCTCGGGCGTCTCGACGCTGATCCTCGGCTGGTGATCGGCGGGTCCGCGCAGCCGTTCATCACGGCGCGGACATCATCACCCTGGACGATCACGAGTTCTATGTGCACCGGAGCGACGTTGACGAGCTGATCCGCTTCTACGGGCTGCGCAACGCGAGCACCGACGACGCGAACGTGAAATTGCGAATCAGCGACAGGCTGCCGGCTTCCGAGCACCGCTTCGTCTCCGCCGGAACGGCCGCAGTCGACCTGCTCGACGCCGGTGACGAACGCAGTGTCCCGCCGCTCGCAAGATGCTCGCGGACCTGAGCCTGCCCCGGTCGGCCCCGTGATCAGAGCTCTCGACTCGCTGCGCGGTACGACACGCGCCTGGAGATGCTGTCGAGATGAACTTCGGCGCTGTCCCGATGTCTCGACCGCGATCGTGGCAGATGCCTGGCTCTGCGCGCGCTGGAGCCGAGACCAGCCCTGCCGGATTAGCGCCGACATCGGCGGATCGTGGCGGACTCCGCTCGCAAGTACGGCGCCCTGCGGAGTGGTCTCGCTGGGCGCGCTCGGAACGTCGAAAGGCTACGACGGCGCTTGCCAGGGACGGGATCGCCGTGGAGTCCTTGTGTCGGACGGAGCCGGTGAGCGAGCACCGCGCAACACGAGCAGCTCGACGAGAACGGCGCCGGTCGCCGGCGGAACCTACGCGCTCTCGCGCTCACGGGACCTGGATGTCAGAGTCGAAGGCGAGGCCGGACGGATCCCCTGTCCGGACATCCCTGGAGCGCTCGTCGTGAAGTCACGCGCAGCGACGCTCGACCAGCGGCTCGGGCCTGAGCGCCACCTTCGGCGATCTCGGCTTTCTCGACTCGCTCGTCCGCGACCGGCTGCCGTGGGGACACGCTGGCGCTCGGAACTGCGCACGTCTGCGTGCGGTCGAGCCACTCGAGACGCGACGTCACTCGTCGCGTTGGCAGAACTCGGTCAGGCAGTCAGCGTCAGCCGCGATCGCCGCCACGCCACGCATCACCCAGACGGAGGGCTGATCCGCGCGGAGCGAGACTCGGCGACGAACGGGATGCCGCCACGCGACCTGCCCGACGCCGCCAAATGACACATGCGAGCGACGCCAAGTGGCGCGTGTGGTCGACGCCAAATGGCGCGCCCCGCCGACGCCAAATGACACATGCGAACAGCGCCAAGTGGCGCGTCCCATGCGCCCCCAGCCACACTCCACCCATGGACTCCGCCGCCCTGATCCGCGCCGCTGCGGCGAACCACCGGTCGTGGTTCCGGCGGATTGCCCGGGCCAGGGGCGGCGGCCGGGTCGAGCGGGCCGGCGGGGTCGACCTGATCGTGGACGGCCGGGCGGCGACGCTGGCGTTCCCGCGCAGCCGCCGGGTCGAGCCGGCGGTCGCCCGCATCCGCGAGCTCGGCGTGCGGCAGGCGAGCTGCTGGACGGAACGGCCGGACCGCGACCTGGGCACGCGGCTGGTCGCGCGCGGGTTCGGCTGGGGCTGGCAGCCGCACTGGATGGGACTCGACCTCGCACGGGTGCCGGAGCCCGACGGCCGCCACGAGGTCAAGGTCGGCCACGTCGCGATCCCGGACGGCGTGCCGTACGGCGGCGATCCCGCCGCGCCGCCCGCCGTCCACGTCTCGATCTCGGTCGACGGCGCCATCGCCGGGCATGCGGCGATGAACCCGTGGCGAGGCGTCGCCGGCATCTACTCGATGGGCGTATCCCCCGCCCACCGCCGCACGGGCATCGGCCGCGCGCTCACGGTCGCGGCCTGCCGGATCGCGGCCGACCACGGCTGCACGCACGCGACGCTGAACGCGACCGGCGAGGGCGAGCTGCTCTACCGCGCGGTCGGGTTCGAATCGCTCGGCTGGGGCCAGACCTGGTGGTACGAGCACGCCCCCGAGCCGGAGCCCCGCCAGGTCGCGCTCGCCGAGGCGATCGGGTTCGGCGACCTCTCCGCGCTCGCGGCCCTCGACCCCACCGCCGCCGAGCTCGCCGAGAGGCTGCCCGGCGGCACGAGCCCGCTGCGGCTCGCCGTCGTCACCGACCGGATCGAGTCGGCCCGCTGGATGCTCGACCGCTCGCCCGCGCTCGTCCACCGCCGCTTCGAGCCCTTCGGCGGCACGCTGCTCCACCTCGCCGTCGAGTGGGACCGGCCCGAGCTCGCCCGGCTCGGCCTCGAGCGCGGCGCCGATCCGGCGGCGCGCGACCGCACCTACCGCGGGACGCCGCTCGAGTGGGTCGAGCACACCGGCGCGGCCGCGACCGGAGCCGTGCTCGCCGCTACTCCGCGCTGACGGTCACCTTCTGCATCGTCACCGGCTCGACGGGCCGGTCGCGGCCGTCGCGCTCGACGCTCTGGATCGAGTCGACCACGTCCTGGCCGCTCGTCACCTGGCCGAACGCCGTGTGCTTGCCGTCGAGCCAGGGGGTCGCGTCCGCCGTAACGATGAAGAACTGGCTGCCGTTCGTGTTCGGCCCGGCGTTCGCCATCGCGAGCGTCCCGCGGACGATGGGGTGGTCGTTGAACTCGTCGTCGAACTTGTAGCCGGGGCCGCCCGTGCCGGTGCCCTCGGGGCAGCCCGCCTGGATCATGAAGTCCGGGATCACGCGGTGGAAGATCAGCCCGTCGTAGAAGCCCTCACCGGCCAGCTTCTCGAAGTTCGCCACCGTCTCGGGGGCGTCGTCCGGAAAGAGCTCCAGCCCGATGGTGCCCATGCTCGTCTCGATCGTCGCGGTCGTGCTCGCCATGCCTTTACGCCCCCCGGGGTCGTGGATCGCTCGAAGATCGCACCATAGACCCTGCGCTCACACCCCGGCCCGCTCGAGGGCGGGGATCGCGCCCAGCCGCTCGTAGGCCTCGCGGGCAGCGGCGATGTCGCCGGCGAGCTCCAGGCAGCGGGCGCGCTCGAACCGACAGCCGAGCTCTGCGAACGCCCTCGTCGCCCGGTCGAGGGCCGCCTCGTCGCCGGCGATCCCGCGGGCGCGGTCGAGCTGGGCCATCACCCGCGGCAGCTGCTCGATCCCCGGCGCGGCGACCGCGTCGGCGAGCGCCGAGTCGAACTGATCCCAGCGGCCGAGCAGCGCCAGCGCCTCGGCCCGCACCGCGAGCGCGTTCGGGCGCATCGTGGTCAGATGGCGGAGCTGGTCGAGCGCGAGCTCCGGCTCGCCCCGGCCGACCAGCGCGAGCGAGACGACCGGGTGGAACTCCGAGACGGGCACGTAGCCGAGCCGCTGCTCGAGCTCCTCCGCCAGCTCCTGGTCGCCGCGCAGCAGGTAGATCGCCGCCGCGATGCCGCTCGCCCGGGCCGGTGCCTTCCCCGCCCGGCGGCCGCCGGTGCGCCGGTAGAGGGCCAGGTAGCGCTCGTACGCGCGCAGGGCCGCGTCCCACCGGTCCCAGTAGAAGAGCGCCTCCGCCACGTCGAGCACCGGGCGCGCCTGCCAGTGCGCCGCCTCGTCGGCGCCGGGCTCGCCCGCCTGCTCGCCGGCCCGCACGGCGCCCGCGTAATCGCCGACCAGCATGCGCGTCTGCGCCGCCTGCGAGCACGCATCCATGCGCTCCTCGCGGCCGCTGTCGGGCAGCGCCAGCTCGAGCCTGCGGTCGGCCAGATCCCGGGCCTGGACGTAGCGGCCGAGGGCGAGCAGGAGGACGGCGATCGCGTCCATCGCCGCCGATCGCAGCGTCGGCCGGCGCAGCCGCTCGCCGATCGCGAGCGCCTCGCGGCCCGCGGTCAGCCCCTCCTCCAGCGCGACCCGGTCGCCGCCCTCGTAGCGCCAGCGGTTCAGCGCGCTCGCGACCAGGAGCCGGCCCTCGATGATCGGCAGCTCGGCCGCGCGGGCCTCGATCAGCCCCTGGGCGATC
This sequence comes from uncultured Actinomycetes bacterium, assembly GCA_963731515.1. GTDB lineage: Bacteria > Actinomycetota > Thermoleophilia > Gaiellales > JAICJC01 > JAICJC01. The sequence goes on from CAVSVU010000014.1 coordinate 298,531, forward strand.
GTGTCGGCGATGGTCGTGCGCTGCGGCAGGTCGTCGAACCACGAGCCCCACCGCGTCGGCATGTCGACCCACTTCCAGCGCAGGCGGGCCAGGTCGCCGGGATCGGCGCCGCCGGCCTCGGCGTGCTCGAGCGCCTCGCCGTAGGCCTGCATCGCCTCCTCCGCCTCCTCGGTCATCCAGCGGGCGTCACCGACCGCCTCGGCGGCCTGCGAGCGCTCGCGATCGCCCTGCGCCAGCGTCTGGGCGAGGGCGGCCTGGCGCAGGGCCAGCCCGTACGCGTAGATCGCGCGGGCGTCGGCCGCGGCCGCGAGCAGCAGCCGCACCGCGTCGGCCCGCGCCTCGTCGGCACCGAGGCCGGCGGCGGTGGCGTAGTGGCTCGCGAGCGTCTGCCGGCTCACGACCGGGTCGTCCTCGAGCGAGCGGGCCAGCGCCAGGTGCAGGCGCGCGCGCTCGGCCCGCGGGATGCTCTCGTAGGCGACGTCACGGATCAGGGCGTGCCGGAACACCTGCCCGCCGCCCGGCTCGCCGAACATCAGGCCGCGCTCGGCCAGCCGGCGCAGGGTGCGGCCGAGATCGGGCTCGGGCGCGAGCGCGGCCAGCTGCGCATGGGTGAACCGGCGCCCGATGACCGACGCCTGCTGCAGGACGCGCTTCGTCTCCGGCGGCAGCAGGTCGATCCGGGCGGCGATGACGCCCTGCACGGTCTCGGGCACGCGGTCGCCGCCCTCGTCCGTCATCGCCAGGATCTCCTCGAGGAAGAAGGGGTTCCCGCCCGCCAGCGCCACCTCGCCGTCGTGCTCGCCCCCGAGGGCCGTCGCCAGGCGGCGCATCTGGTCCGGGCCGAGCGCCGAGAGCGTCACCGTCGTCTCGTCGCGCATCCCCGAGCCCCAGCCGGGATCGCGCACGAGCAGGTCGTCGCGGGCGATGCAGAGCACGACGAGCGGCACCCGGGCGTCGCTGCGGATCACGGAGGAGACGAGCTCGAGCAGCGCCGGCTCGGCCCAGTGGGCGTCCTCGATCACGACCAGCGTCGGCTGGCGGCCGGCCATCGCCAGGAGCAGCTGGCGCCACGCGTCGTGGCCGCTCGGCGTGTCCCGCTCGAGCTCGTCGCGCTCGCGGGCGGCCCGGCGCCGGTTCGACACCGTGCGCAGGAGCTCGTCGATCCACTCCGGGGTCGCGTCCGGGACGAGGGCGTGCAGGAACCCGGTCACCCGGGCGATGGCCTCGTCCGGCTCGTCGTCGGGGCGCACAGTCGCCGCCCGCAGGAGCACGTCGCGGAGCGGGGCGTACGGCCCCGCCTCGCCGTAGGGCAGGCAGCGGCCGACCCACACGGCCGGCGGATCGTCCGCCCGCTGCAGCTCGACGACCGCCTCCTCGAGCAGGCGGCTCTTGCCGATGCCCGGCTCCCCGATGACCGTGATCAGGTGCGGCCGGGCGTGCTCGACTGCCCGCTCGACCAGCGACCGGATCAGCGTCAGCTCCGCCTCGCGCCCGACGAACGGGCCGAACGCCCGCCGCCGGCGCCGGTACGAGCCGACGGGAGCCATCCGCTCGACGGCGTACGCGGTCACGGGGCCGGCGCGGCCCTTCACCCGCAGCGACCGCGGCGCGACCGTCCGCGCCAGCGGCTCGATGGCCCGGAAGGTGCGCTCGCCGACCAGGATCTCGCCCGGCTCGGCCGACTGCTGCAGGCGCGCGGCCAGGTTCACGGCCTCGCCGGTGACCAGGAAGTCGCGGCCCGGGCTCGTCCCGGTGACGACGAGGCCGGTGTTGATCCCGATCCGCAGCCCCATCTCCATGCCGCGGCGCTCGGCCAGGCCCGCCAGGCGCGAGCGCATGACGATCGCCGCCCGCACCGCTCGCTCGGGATCGTCCTCGTGGGCGACGGGGACGCCGAAGACGGCCATCACGGCGTCGCCGATGAACTTCTCGACCGTGCCGCCGTAGGCCTCGGCCGCGCGCGAGAGCTGGTCGTACACGTCGCCCAGCAGCTCGCGCAGCGTCTCGGCGTCCATCTCCGTCGACAGCTCGGTCGACCCGGCGAGGTCGGCGAAGAGCACGGTCGCGAGCTTGCGCTCGGCCGTGTCGCCGACCCCGAAGGGGCGGCCGCAGCTCGGGCAGAATCGGGCGCCCTCGGGGGGCAGGGCGCCGCAGTTGGGGCAACGGGTCGCTGTCATGGTCGTGATGGGTAGGATGCCCCAGGCCGAACCGCCGGCCGTCCGCCCGGGATGCGAATCACCACCGCCAACACCTCGCCTCTGCGTGTCAGCGCCGACGTGCTGGTCGTGACGGTACCGAAGCCTCCCACGCTCGCGGGGGTGGCTGCGGAGGTCGACGCGGCCCTCGGCGGCAGGATCGCAGGCCTGATCAGGGCCGGCGAGATCCGCGGCACGCGCGGCCAGGTGACGCTCGTCCACGCCGGCGACGGCGTGCGCGCCCGCCGCGTCGCGGTGGCGGGGCTGGGCAAGGAGCCCGCCGGCGACGACGTCCGCCACGCCGCGGCCGCAGCCGCTCGCGCGGCCACCACGGCCCGGGCGAAGACGATCGCCTTCGCCGTCGACTCGGTGCCGGTCGACCGCGACCTCGCCAGCCGCTGCCTCGTCGAGGGCGCGGTGCTCGGCGACTACCGCTTCGACAGGTTCCGCAGCGACCCGGCGGAGGAGCTGCCGAGCCGGCTCGACACGGTCACGCTGCTCAACGGCAAGCGCCGCCAGAGCGCGCGCGCCGCCGTCGTGGCGACCGCCGTGAACCGGGCCCGCGACCTCCAGAACACGCCCTCCAACCACCTGGGGCCGGAGCAGCTCGCCGAGCGCGCCCGCGCCATCGCGGTCGAGTACAAGACCGTCACCGCGACCGTGAACGACCGCCGCTTCCTGGAGCGGCGCCGGATGGGCGCCTTCCTGGCGGTCGCCGCCGCCGGAGGCACGCAGCCGGCGCTGATCACGCTCCGCCACAAGCCGGCGAAGGCGCCGAAGGGCGTCGTGCTCGGCCTGGTCGGCAAGGGGCTCACGTTCGACACCGGCGGGCTCTCGCTGAAGCCGGCCCGCAGCATGACCGGGATGAAGTTCGACATGTCGGGCGCCGCCGCGGTGCTCGAGGCGACCGCCGCGATCGCCGAGCTCGACCTGCCGATCGAGGTCGTCTGCGTCGTCGGCGCCGTCGAGAACCTGGTCTCGGCCACCGGGATGCGCCCGGACGACGTCGTCCGCGCGGCGAACGGCAAGACGATCGAGATCACGAACACGGACGCCGAGGGCCGGCTCGTCCTCGCCGACTGCCTCCACCACGCCCGCACCCAGGGCGCGACCCACGTCGTCGACCTGGCCACCCTCACGGGCGCCATGGTGGTCGCGCTGGGCGACTGGCACGCCGGCGTCTTCGGCCGCGACGACGAGTTCATCGAGCGCGTCTCCGCCGCCGGCGAGCTCGGCGGCGAGCACGTGTGGCGGATGCCGCTCCACGACACGTACAAGCGCTTCATGCGCTCCGACGTCGCCGACATGATGAACGCCTCCACCGCCGGCAAGGGCGGGGCGTGCTTCGCCGCCCGCTTCCTGCAGGAGTTCGCCGGCGAGGGGCCGTGGGCGCACCTCGACATCGCCGGGGTCGCCGATGCCGACACCGACCGCGGCGACGGGCTCGCCAAGGGCGGCACCGGCTGGGGCGTGCGGCTCCTGGTGGAGCTGGCCCAGTCCCTGTGCTGAGCTTCGATCTCTCCGACGAGCATCGCCTGTTCCGGTCGACGGTCAGGGAGTTCGCGGAGGGGGAGATCGGGCCGCAGGCCGAGGCGCTCGACCGCGAGGGCCGGTTCCCGCTCGACCTGGTCGCGAAGGCGGCGGAGCTCGGGCTCATGGGCATCCCCATCCCGGCCGAGTGGGAGGGCGCCGGGGCGGACACGCTCGCCTACGCGATCGCGATCGAGGAGCTCGCCCGCGTCGACCAGTCGTTCGCGATCACGGTCGCCGCGCACACCTCGCTCGGCACCCAGCCGATCAACCTCTTCGGGACGGACGAGCAGAAGCGGCGCTGGCTGCCCCAGCTCGCGTCGGGGCGGCGGCTGGCCGCGTTCGGCCTGACCGAGCCCGGGGCCGGCTCCGACGCGGGCGCCACCCGTACCACCGCGCGCCTGGAGGGCGGCGAGTGGGTCGTCGACGGGTCGAAGATGTTCATCACGAACGCCGGCACCGAGATCTCGGCGCTCGTGACGGTGACCGCGCGCACGGGCGACGACGAGATCTCGAACATCGTGATCGAGAACGGCGCCCCCGGCTACACGCAGTCGGCCCAGCTGAAGAAGATGGGCTGGCGCTCCTCGGACACGCGCGAGCTCGCGTTCGCGGGCTGCCGGGTGCCGGAGGGCAACCTGCTCGGACCGCGTGGGCGCGGCTTCCGCCAGTTCCTCGAGATCCTCGACGGCGGCCGCATCAGCGTCGCCGCCCTGGGCCTCGGCGCCGCCCAGGGCGCGTACGAGATGTCGCTCGCCTACGCGCGCGAGCGGGAGCAGTTCGGCCGCAAGATCGGCAAGTTCCAGGCGGTCGCATTCAAGCTGGCCGACATGGCGACCGAGATCGAGGCCGCCCGGCACCTGGTCTACAAGGCCGCGTGGCTGAAGGACGCCGGCCGCGACTTCGCCCAGGTCGCGGCGATGGCGAAGCTCTACACGGGCGAGCTCTCGCGGCGCGTGTGCAACGAGGCGGTGCAGATCCACGGCGGCTACGGGTTCATGGACGAGTACCCGGTGAGCCGGTTCTACCGCGACCAGAAGGTCCTCGAGATCGGGGAGGGCACCAACGAGGTTCAGCGGATGGTGATCGCCCGCGGCCTGGGTCTGTGAGCGTCTCGGCCGGCCTCACGGCCGCCGGCGCCGTGCTCGTCTGCGCCGTGTTCCTGGCCACCGTCGTCTCCCGCTCGCTGCCCCCCGGCGCCGGGCGGCGGCTGACCGACGAGACCGCGCTCATCCTCGGGTTCGCGGCGCCGGCGCTGGCGCTGCTCTCGCCCTATCTGCACGATCGGCTGTGGCCGCCCGCGGCGGTGATCGCGGCGGGCTACGGCGGCTTCTACCTGGTGCGCATGCGCCAGCTCCGGCGGGCGAACCGCGACGGCATCCGGGTGCTGCTCGGGCTCGACAAGAACGCGTCGTTCGGCGAGGTGTGGCAGCACGCGGAGCGGCTGGAGCCGCGGCCGGTCACGAACCTCGGCCGGGCGGTGATCGCCGCCGCGGCGGCGGCGCTGATCGTGGTCGGCTACGTGATCGGGCGCTACGACACGGCCCTCGTCGCGCTCATGCTGGGCGCCGCGGACACGACGCTCAAGCCGTCCTACCACCGCGCCCTGGTGAAGCGCGTGCGCGAGATCGCCCGCTGAACCGGGGACAGTCCCCGCGGGAATCGGGGACTGTCCCCGATTCCGGCTAGTGCATGCGCGTGACGGGGTAGCCGCTGTTCCGCACCAGCTCGACCACCGAGTGGGCGTGGGTCTCGTCGCGCGTCTCCAGGATCAGCTCGATGCCCGTCTCGGCCACCGCCACGTCGACGCTCTCGCGGTGGTGCGACACCACCAGGATGTTGATGTGGGCGTCGGCGAGCACCTTCAGCAGATGCATGAGCTGGCCCGGGCCGGTCGATCAGGCGGGTGCGGATCACGAGGTAGCGGCCGGCGTTCGTGAGGCCGAAGCGGATCACCTGCATGAGCAGCGGCGTGTCGATGTTCCCGCCCGAGAGCACCGCCACGGCCCGCTTGGCCTGCACCTTCCCCGCCAGCAGCGCGGCGAGGGCGACCGCGCCGGCGCCCTCGACCACCGCCTTGCTGCGCTCGAGGAGCTGGACGATCGTCTGGCTGATCTCGGCGTCGGTCACCGTGACGACGTCGTCGACGAGCTCGCGGATCAGCGCGAAGGTGATCTCGCCCGGGTGCTTGACGGCGATGCCGTCGGCGATCGTCTCGGTCTGGGGCACCGGCGTGATCGTGCCGTGCTCGAGCGAGCTCACGTAGGGGGCGCAGCCGGCCGCCTCGACGCCGATCACGCGCACCTCGGGCCGCATCGCCTTCATGGCGATCGCGATCCCGGAGAGCAGGCCGCCGCCGCCGAGCGGCACCACGACCGTGTCGAGGTCGGGCACGTCCTGGAGGATCTCGAGGCCGACCGTCCCCTGCCCGGCGATCACGACCTCGTCGTCGAAGGGATGCACGAGCGTGCGGCCCTCGTCCTGGACCGCGCGGCGCGCGGCCTCGACCGATCCCTCCACGCTGTCGCCGACCAGCCGCACCGTCGCGCCGTAGCCCTCGGTCGCGCCCACCTTGGCGAGCGACGCGGCCTCGGGCATGTACACCGTCGCGTCCACCCCGGCCGACCTGGCCGCGAACGCGACCGCCTGGGCGTGGTTCCCGGCCGACGGGGCGACGACGCCCGCCGCCCGCTCCGCCGGGCTGAGCGAGCGGATCTTGGTGTACGCGCCCCGGATCTTGAACGACCCGGTGCGCTGCTGGTTCTCGAATTTCAGCCACACCTCGCCGCCGCACAGGCGGGTGAAGGTCTCGGAACGCTCGGTCGGCGTCCGGTGGGCGACACCGGAGAGGCCGTCGGCGGCCGCACGGATGTCGTCCAGCGTGACCACGAGGTGGGCGCGAAGGGTACCCTGTCTGGCCGAGCATGGCCGACAAACCGCTGAACGTGATGGTCGAGATCCCGCAGGGGAGCCGGAACAAGTACGAGTTCGACCCGGACCTCGGGCGGATCGTGCTCGACCGGACGCTGTGGACGAGCGTCGTCTACCCCGCCGACTACGGCTTCCTGATGCACACGCTGGGCCGCGACGGCGACCCCGTCGACGCGCTCGTCCTCGTCGCCGAGGCGACGTTCCCCGGCTGCATCATCAAGGTCGAGCCCGTCGGCGTGTTCGAGATGCACGACGAGAAGGGCGAGGACGACAAGGTGCTCTGCGTCCCGTTCAAGGACCCGAAGTGGAGCCGCGTCCACGACATCGGCGACATCCGCGTCTCCCTGCTCGACGAGATCGCCCACTTCTTCGACGTCTACAAGGACCTCGAGAAGGGCGCCGGCACCGAGATCGGCGGCTGGCGCAACCGCGCCTACGCCGACGAGATCATCGCCGAGGGCCGGCGGGCGTACGCAGTGGAGGCGGCGGCCGCCGCGGCCGCGGACGGCGTGTAGGACGGCGGTCTAGCCGAGGATCGCGATGTTGGTGAACTGCCCGTGGAGGCGAGGAGGCAGCGCGACGGCTCGACTCGCACCTACGCGGTAGCGAGCGAGGGCATCGCCGGCTGCGACGTAGTAGAGCTCGCCCCCGACCGCGGCGAGGTTGACCGGGGGATCGCCCCCGACCGGGCAACCATCGCCATCCAATGGATTACGCGCCGCAAGGCGGGTCGCGTCCCGGGCCGATCTCCGCGCCACTTGGCGGTAGCTGCACGCGCCATTTGGCGGGTGCCGGGCACGCGCCACTTGGCGCGCTCACCATGTGCCACTTGGCGCCGACCGCACGTCCACTTGGCGGGTGCAGCCGCGCGCCACTTGGCGGGGCAACCGCGCGCCACTTGGCGCCAACCGCACGCGCCACTTGGCGCCACCATCATGTGTCAAAGTGGCGCGGTCGGCCCGGTGGAGCACCAGCCTGTCATCTACCTGATCACCGGCCCGGTGGCGGCTGGGAAGTCGACCGTCGGCAGGTTGATCGCGTCGCGCATGGATCGGGGAGTGCACCTCGACGCGGACGTGTTCCGTCGCAGCATCGTCAGCGGGCGCGTGGAGATGAGGCCTGATCCGCCGCCGGAGGCGCTCGAACAGCTGCGCCTGCGCCATCGGCTCGCCGCTGCCGTTGCGGACGGCTACATCGAGGCGGGCTTCGGCGTCGTACTCGAGGACGTGGTCCCGGGGCCGATGCTCGGCGACTACCGCACGATGATACGGAGCCGCCCCTGCCACGTGGTCGTGCTCGTTCCCTCCCTCGAGACGGTTGTTGCCCGCGAAGCCGGGCGCGACCAGAGGGACCAGAGGGGCTACGGAGCCCGGACGGTCGAGCAGCTCTACGAGGCCTTCGTCGGCCAGAGGCCGCGGGTCGGCATCTGGCTCGACACGACGTCCCTCACTCCCGAGGAGACCGCCGCCGAGATCCTCGCCCGGACGACGTCGACCCGGTCCCGGGTCGTCGTCACGGGGTACGACGACGAGTGGCCGCGCATCTACGAGGCGATCGCACGACCCATCCGCGACGCGGTCGCGGACCTCGGCGCGGAGGTCGAGCACATCGGCAGCACCTCCGTCCCCGGCCTTGCCGCCAAGCCGATCATCGACGTGGACGTGATCGTCCGTTCAGCCGACGACGTTCACGCAGCGATCGAGCGGCTGCGCGCGCTCGGCTACGTCTACCAGGGCGACAAGGGGATCCGGGGCAGGGAGGCGTTCATGTGGCCGCCTGGCGCGACCGAGCACCATCTCTACGTCGTCGTTGAGGGGAGCGGCCCCCACCTCGATCACATCCGGTTTCGCAACTACCTGCGCGATCACCCGGAAGTGGCGGAGCAGTACGGGGCCATGAAGCTCGCGCTGGCGGCGCAGCACGGCGACGACCTGCTCGGCTACACGGACGCGAAGACCGCGTTCGTGACCCGTGTCCTGCGCGCTGCACGAAGGTAGCTACTCCCCGCTCTCGCCCCGGAACACCCGCTCGCTGATCTCCCGTATCGCCGTGAGGGGATCCAGGCGCCGCTCGTGCACGTCGTCGAGGAGGCGGCGCAGCTCGGGGTCGTGCTCGAGGGCCTCGGACAGCCGCCGCCGGGCCTGGGCGACCGCGACGGCGACGATCTCGTGCTCGACGCTCTCGCGGCGGCGGGCGTCCAGGCCGCCGTTCTTCTCCAGATGCGCGCGATGCTCGAGCACGGCCTCCCACAGCTCGGCGATGCCCTCGCAGCGAAACGCCTCGGTCTCGACGATCGGCACCCGCCGCGACGTGGACGGGTCGAGCGCGAGCACCGAGCGGATCTCCGAGCGCATGGTGCGCGCCGCCGGGTGATCGCTCTTGTTGATGACGATGACGTCGGGGATCTCCATGACGCCGGCCTTGAGCGCCTGGATGGAGTCGCCCGAGCCCGGCTGGAGCACGAGCAGCACCGTGTCGGCGAGCGACGCCACCTCGACCTCGCTCTGCCCCACCCCCACGGTCTCCAGGAGCAGCACGTCCATCCCGGCCGCGTCGAGGACGAGCAGCGCCTGCAGCGTCGCCTCGGAGACGCCGCCCAGGTGGCCGCGGGTGCTCATCGAGCGGATGAAGACGCCGTCGTCGAGGAAGTGGTCGGCGAGGCGGATGCGATCGCCGAGCAGCGCCCCTCGCGAGAACGGGCTCGACGGGTCGACGGTCACGACCCCGACACGCGTGTCCTGCGAGCGCAGGTGGGCGATGACGCACGCGATCAGGCTCGACTTCCCCACCCCCGGCGGCCCGGTGAAGCCGACGATCGCGGCCTTGCCCGTGCGCGGGTAGAGCTCGCGCACCAGCTCGTACGCCAGCGGATCGCGGTTCTCGACGAGCGTGATCGCCCGGGCGACGGCGCGCACGTCGCCGCTGCTGACCCCCTCGACCAGGCCGGGCAGGTCGGTCGGGCGCCGGCTCACCGCGGCTGCAGCGCCCGCGCCAGGGCGGCCGCGAACGCGGCGTTGTCCTCGGGCGTGCCGACCGTGACGCGGATGCTCCCCGGCGCCCCGAACGGCTCCAGCGGGCGCACGATGACCCCCTCGGCCACGAGCGCACGCGCGAGCGCCCGGCCGTCGCCGGCGTCGACGGTGAGGAAGTTGGCGACGGCCGGCAGCGGCTCCATCCCCGCCTCCCGCAGCGCCGCGGCGAGCTCGGCCCGGCCGCGCTCGTTCAGGTCGCGGCGCCGCACCACCTCGTCCGGGTCGTCGAGGCTCGCGAGCGCCGCGGCGTGCGCGATCTCGGAGACGTCGAACGGGTTCCGCACCTTCATCGCCTCGCGCACGACCGCCGCCGGCCCGACCAGATACCCGATCCGCAGGCCGGCCAGGCCGTAGATCTTCGAGAACGTCCGCAGCACCGCCACGTTCGGCCGCTCGTGCACGTGCTCGGCGATCGCGTCGGGATAGTCCGGGTCGGTGACGTACTCGTGGTAGGCCTCGTCGACCACGACCAGCACGTGCTCGGGGACGCGGTCGAGGAACGCGCGCAGCGCCGCCCGCCCGACCATCCCGCCGGTGGGGTTGTTCGGGTTGCAGACGTACGCGATCCGCGTCAGCGGGCCGATCCGCTCGGCCATCGCGTCCAGGTCGTAGGACCCGTCCCGCAGCGGCACGGTCACGGGCGTCGCCGCCTGCTTGACCGCGTCCAGGCGGTAGCTCGGGAACGACGGCCAGCCCATCAGCGCCTCGTCGCCCGGGTCGAGGTAGGCCGTCGAGAGCAGGCCGACGATGGCGTCGGCGCCGTTTCCGATCGCGATCCGGTCGGGCGTCGTCCCGTGCCGCGCGGCGAGGCGCTCGGCCAGCTCGCCGCCGCGCTCCGGGTAGCGGTTGAGCTCCGGCGCCGCCCGCCCGATCGCCTCCAGCGCCGCCGGGAACGGCCCGTACGGCCCCTCGTTCGAGGCCAGCTTCACGATCCGGTCGAGCCCCAGCTCCCGGCGCACCTCGGCGGCGGGCTTACCCGGCTCGTACGGCCGCAGGTCGGCGAGGGCGGGGCGGGGGCGCACGGGCCACTAGAGTACCAACGCCATGCCGGCCCGCGAGATCGGTCTGTTCCCGCTCGCCGTGGTGCTCGTCCCCGGCGAGCTCATGCCGCTCCACATCTTCGAGGAGCGGTACAAGCGGCTGATCCGTGACTGCGAGCAAGCGGCGCAGGAGTTCGCGATCCTGTACGCCGACGACGACGGCGCCCGTGAGGTCGGCTGCACGGCCGAGATCGTCGAGGTGACCGAGCGGTTCGACGACGGCCGGATGAACCTGGTCGTGCGCGGCGGCGAGGTGGTGCGCGTGCTGGGGCTGACGCGCGGCCGCACGTACATCACCGGGCGGGTCGAGCCGGTGACCGACCCCGACGAGGACACCGCCCGCGAGGCGGCCTCGGCCCTCGCGCTCTACCAGCGGGTGGCCGAGGCGACCGGGAACGAGCCCGATCCGGCAGTCACCGCCGACCTCGACCAGGTGTCCTACGCCATCGCCGCCCGGGTCGAGTTCCCGGCGACCGAGAAGCTGCGCATCCTCGAGGAGCGCAGCGAGCGCGCCCGGCTGATGGTGATCGTCGAGCTGCTCGCCCGTGGGCTCGAGAACCTGGCCGCCGCGGCCGAGATCCGCGACCGCGCGCACACGAACGGCAAGGTCGCGCCGCCCGGCGGGGACTCCTAGAGCACGAACCCGGCGCCGTTCCGGCGCGGGTCGCCGGCGGCCTCGAGCCGGCCGCCCCGGCTGACCACCGCGTTCGCGCCGCCGAAGTACAGGTTGAGCCCGGCGAACCGGTTCACGCGCTCGCCCCAGCGCTCGAGCCTGTCGATCTCGGCGGGGTCGAAGCCGCCCTCGCAGTCGAGCCGGTCGCCCTCGACGTGGATGCGGGGATGGTCGATCGCGTCGCGGGCGCCCATCCCGTGGTCGATCACGTTGACGGCGACCTGTGTGATCGCCGAGCGCAGCCGGTTCGAGCCGCTCGAGCCGACGACGAGCTCCACCCCGTCCGGCCCGACGACCATCGTCGGCGCCTGCATGCTGGTGAGCCGCGTCCCCGGCGGCATCTCCCGGCCTGCGGCCAGATCCTCCTCGCCCATCATGTTGTTCAGGTGCAGGCCGGTGTCGGGCACGATCACGCCCGAGTGGCAGCCGTTCGACGAGGTGAACGCGCAGGCGTTCCCGGCCTCGTCGACGACCGAGATGTGCGTCGTGCCCCGGTCGGACGGGATCGCCGGCGCCGGGCTCGGCTCGCCCTCCAGGGCGGCGAGCAGCGCCGCTCGGCCGCGGCCGACCGTCTCGTCCGAGAGCATGTGGCGGGCGAGGCCGCCCCGGTGCAGGAGCCGCTCGAAGCGGGCGTCGCGCATCCGCGCGGCCGAGCGCATCGCCTCGGCGTAGGCGCGCAGCGTGCGGGCGCGCCCCGGCGGGAGCGGCTCGGGCACACCCCGCAGCACCGCCAGCATGTGGCCGATGAGCACGCCGCCGGACGACGGCGGCGGATTCGTGTAGATCTCGCGCCGGCCGTGGTAGGCGATCCGCAGCGGCCGCCGCCACACCGCCCGGTAGGCGGCCAGGTCGGCCATCGTCAGCCGCCCGCCGGTCTCGTGCTGGTGGTCGACCATCGCGGTGGCCAGGCCGCCGTCGTAGAAGTCGCGCGGGCCGAGCTCGGCCAGCCGCTCGATCGTGCCGGCGAGGTCGGGCTGGCGCACGCGCTCCCCCTCCTGCACGAACCGCCCGTCCGGCGCGAAGACGGCCCGGGCCTCCTCGGTGTGCGTGAGCACGGTCTGGATCGCCTGGAGCACCGCCTGCTGGCCGCCCTGTGAGGCCACCCCCTCGTTGGCGGCGACGGCGGCGGGCATGAGCAGGTCGCGCCACGGCATCGAGCCGAACCGGAGGTGCGCCGCGGCGATGCCGGCGACCACCCCGGGGACGGCGCACGCGGCCGCGCCGATGTGGAACACCTGCGTCGTCTGCTCGTCGAAGGGCACATCGACCCGGTCGAAGGTCCCCAGCACCCGCTCCGGCGGAAGCTCGTGGCCGGGGATGGCGGTGAACGCGTCCAGCAGGTGGAGCTTCCCGGTCCGGGCCGGCCGCACCAGCAGGAACCCGCCGCCGCAGGGGCTGATCAGGCCGGGCTCGGCCGCCCACGACATGGCCGCGGCGGCGACGGTCGCGTCGACCGCGTTCCCGCCCGCGGCGAGCATGTCCGCGGCGGTGCGGGCGGTGAGCTCGTGACCGGCTGCGGCTGCGGCTGGCATCCCGGCATCGTACGCCGGTGCGCGGGGGCGCAGAAGGCCGCGGCTACGCGGCGGAGGTGTCGGGCCGCGCCGCCGGGCGCAGGCCCTCGCCGCGGGCGAGCCGCTCGCGGACGGCCGGCTCGGGGTCGCTCGTGTGCACGAAGTAGGCGTAGACGGTGCCGTTGTCAGCCACGAGGTAGGCGTGCCCGGAGCCGGTCTGCTCGTGGATCATGATGCTCTGGTAGCGCTCGGCCAGGCGGGCGAGCGCCTCGATGCTCTCGACCTCGACCAGGTCGCCGCCGCGCGTGAGCGTCGACTGGACGGCCGCGATCATGGCCTCGCCGTAGCGGGCCTGGATGCGGGTGGGCTCGTCGGCGCGGCGGTCGCGGCGCAGGCGGGTCACGGCCACGGCGGCCGCGGCGACCGCGGCGAGCAGGCCGGCCGGGCCGAGGATGCGCGCGAGGGCGGTCGACAGATGCAGGCGGGCCGGGCCGATCGTGACCTGCTCCGAGCCGGCGGCGGCGAACGACGACGTCTGGGCGGGATGGAACACGCCGGCGGAACCCGCGTGCGCCGGCCCGGCCGCCGCGGCGGCGGCCGGCAGCACCGGCGCGAGCTCGTACGGCGTCAGGGTGAAGGGGAGCCGGGGCGCGTAGTCGGCCTCGAACGCGCGGCCCGCCAGCGTTCCGTGGGCCTGGATCGACGGCACCAGCGTGACCGTGAACGCCTCGGACGGCACGGCTGTCGCGGCGGCGACCCGCCCGAGCAGGCGCTGGAGGCGGCGCAGATGCACGACCCCGGTCACGGTGGCGCGGCGGCCGGTGAACGGCGTCGGATCCTCGAGGCTGACCGTCCGCGACCACCCGTTCTGGGCGGAGAGGACGGCCGCGAGCGACGCGGTGCCGCGGGCACCCTCGAGCCGCGCGGCCCGCAGGGCATAGTCGAAGCGCACCCGCACGGGGCCGACCAGGCGCGAGAACATCGGCTGCCCGGTCGTCACGCGGTCGCTGTCGTAGACGGCGCCGGCGATGGTGCTCGCCGAGTACGAGAATCGGCCCGACTGCACGTAGCTCGCCGCTGCCGGGGCGGGGCGGCTCGTCGGAGACGTCCAGGCGAGGCCGGTCAGACCCGCGCAGGCAAGCACGGCGGCAATCGCGGCGGCCACCCCGCCGGAGGACGGCCGGGCCGACGCGCGGCGAGGCCGGGCCGGGGACGCTGCGGCGACCTGTGCGAGCGCCGGTGACGGGGAAGGAGCGGGATCGGACGCCGGGCCCCACTTCGGCGCCGCGTCCTTCCACTTCGGCTGCGGGCGGCGGCGACGGCGCCTGCGCACCTGCGCGCCGGCCCCGCCGAAGAGGAGCATGACCGCGAGGACGGCCATGGTCGCCATCACCATGGGCGAGTGCAGCTGTTCGCAGGTCGCCGCCGAGGCCGGGGGCGAGCACCCACATCTTGCCGACGATCCCGGCGCGGGTGACGCTGCCGGGATCGATCCACGCGTTGTTGTCGCCCTTGAACCGGTACCGGCCGTCCGCCGAGATGGAGTGGATCCGGTGGAGCACGGTGACGTGCAGCTCCGGGTTGCGGTAGGCGACGATGTCGCCGACGCGATAGCTCCCCGCCGGCCGCACGAGCGCGAGATCGCCCGTGTGGATGCGCGGGTGCATGCTGACGCCGTCGGTCACCACGTACGAGGTCTCCCCACCGATGGCCGGCGGTGCCAGGAGCCACCACCCGGCCGCGACGGCGGCCAGAACGACGACGAGCGCCGCGATGCGGCGCCTGCGGTGACTCCGTGTGCGGGGGGTGAACGTCACATCAAGGCTCCGCACGTGGGCGGCGGGAGAGGGGATCCCGCCGCCCCGTGCTTCATGCTGGGTCGGTCTAGCGGGCGGCCGAGACCGTCAGCGTGTCGAGGTGCGCATCGACGCCCGGCAGGACGCAGTGGACCGCGAACGGTGCCGTGTGCGCGATCGTGCTCCCGTTGGCGGAGCAGTCGATCCAGCCGCTGCTCGGCAGGACGGCGTTCGAGTCGTCGAACTTGACCTGCACCTGGGTGGCGTTGCTGTCGAGGTCGAAGTCGACCGCCGACCAGGTCGACGGGTCGGTCGCGTCCTGGGTGTAGGAGACGTTCGTCACCTGGTACCCGGAGATGGTGGCCTGGCCGACGCCGGCGGCGCTGCCGCTGTCGACCGTGTTGCTGGCGGTGAAGGCGTAGGCGCCGATGCCCGCGGCCGCGGCCACGACCACGATGCCGAGACCGGCCGACCGCTTCAGGTTGCTGAACATGTCGGTTCCCTTTCGAAGCTTGCGAAGACTTGGTGAGGGCCCGGACTGTTGGGCTCGCCCGTGGCAATCGACCGCACGCGACCACTTCTTGAGGGTTATCCACAGGCAGGGTCTGGTAAATGTGCCCGCAAAGGTGCTGCAAATCGGCATGGCGCTCGCGCCGGTCCGGTTGGCGTTCGCCGGCGGATGCCGCACAATCCGGCGCATGGCGGACGATCGTGAGACCCTGCGCGCGACCTTCGACTCGGTGGCCGGGCGCTACGACGGTGCCCGGCCCGAGTACCCCGACGCGCTCTTCGACGCGCTCGTTCGCCAGACCGGGCTGCGCCGCGGCGACCGCGTGCTCGAGGTGGGCTGCGCCACCGGCAAGGCGACGCGGCCGCTGGCCGAGCGCGGCCTGCGCCTGACCTGCGTCGAGCTGGGCCGGGAGCTGGCCGCCGTCGCCCGCGAGAACCTGGCCGGCTTCGCGGACGTCGAGGTCGTGCATGCCGCGTTCGAGACGTGGCGGCCGCCGGACGGGACGACGTTCGACGCCGTCGTCGCGGCCACGTCGTGGCACTGGGCCGATCCCGAGCTGCGCTACCGGCGGGCCTGGGAGCTCCTGCGGCCGGGCGGGCACCTCGCGTTCTGGGCCGCCGTCCACGTCTTACCGGCCGAGGGCGATCAGATCTTCCTCGACCTCCAGGACGTCTACGAGGAGATCGGCGCCCGCCGGGCGGCGTCGTGGCCGCGCCCGCGCGAGCTGCCGGACGCGCGCGCCGAGATCCTCTCCTCCGGCCTCTTCGACCGGGTGTCCGTGACCCAGTTCGACTGGGAGCTGCGGTACGACGCCGAGAGCTACGTCGAGCTGCTCGAGACGTTCTCGGCCAACATCGCCATGCAGCCGTGGCAGCGCGAGCGGCTGTACGCCGAGGTCCGCGCGCGCCTGGCCGCGCGGCCCGACGGGCGGCTGCGCCGGCACTGGGGCGCGGCCCTGCACGTGGCGAGGCGCGTCGACGGGACGTAGGCTCGTCACATGACCGGCGCCGACACCGACCTCGTCGTCCTCGACCTGGTGACCAGGTGGACGATCGACGCCGCGCTCTTCCTGCTGGCCGCAGCGGGCTTCGTCGTCGCGAGCCTCGCCGGCGACCGGGCCGCCAGAGTCCTCATCTCGTTCACGGTCGGAATCGTGATCGGCATCCTGACCGAACGGATCGGCTCGACCCTCCCGAGCTCGACGCGGCTCGCGAACGCCTCCGCCCTGCCGGCCGGCGTGCGCCGGAAGTCCCTCCCGCGGTACGCGCTCGAGACCTTCTGCTGGATCGGGGCGCTCTATGCCCTCGTGGCCGTTGTGACCTGGGTCTGGGGCGACGCGCGCATGTACGGCTGGCTCGGGGGCTGGCTTGCGGCCTTCGCGGTCGTCCGCCTGTACGGCGTCGCCCGCGCGCGCCGCGTCGAACACCTCGACCGGGTCGTGCTGCTGGTCGGCATCGGAACGTGGCGCCACCGCACGCTCGGGTACTACTCGGCTCGATCTCCGTCCTGAGTGCGTCTACCGGAACGGCGGGTGCGTCCGCAGGATGACGCGCACGTCGGCGGCGGCGCGGCGGGTGTCGCCGCACAGGCACGACGTGAAGCGCTCGTGCACCGGCCGGCCCCGGATCGTGCCGCGCACGTCGACGGCCACGACCGAGACGGGGCAACCAGCGCACAAGATCCCGGTGGGGATCTGCGTCCGGTAGTCGATGATCGCCAGGCACAGGCGCTCCTGCCACGACGGGCCGCCGTAGAGCCGCTCGTAGTAGCGCGGTGACCGGCACGTGACGGTGAACCGGTCCCGGTGGAGCTCGCCGCCGAAGTGGTTCGTGCTGCTGCCGGTGGTGTAGGTGCCTCGGATCTGGAACACCGCGTAGGGCTGCGGGACGAGCCCGGACGTGCGCTCGTGCGTCGTCACGCTCGGCGGCGGAGAGGCGGAGCCCGCGAAACAGCCGCTCGCGACCATGAGGAGCGCGAGCGGCGACAGCATCCAGGCCCGGGGCATGGTCATGAGACCGCGTCCGAGGCCACGCGGTTCCCGCCCGCGCTCTTCGCTACGGCTTCGGCGTGCCCGGAGCGCGGACGTCCACCGCCGGCGGCGGGACCAGCCGCGCCGCCACCACGGCGGTCACCACGAGCACGACGAGCGCTGCGGCAAGGCCCTCGTTGAGCCGCCGCAGGCCGAGTGGACGGTTGAGGAGGCCGCTCTCGCAGATGTGACCCCAGATGCCGCTGTGGCCGTTGCCGCGGTAGTCGGTGAAGCACTGGTGCAGGTCGTGCGGCGGATACGCCCACGTCCGCACTCCCCAGCCCACGGCGAGCATCGCCAGCGCGACGCCCGCCGCTATCACAATTCTCCATGCGAGGGCAGGCCGCGTGCCCGCGCGCCGGTCGACGAGCCACATCCCGAGCGGGATCAACGCGAGCGCGATGAAGAACGCGGCGAAGAGGGCGTAGTAGGCGATCCGGGTTGCCGGCGGCGTCGGCCCATCGGGCGGGTTCGGGAGGCTCGACACGATCACGAGGCCGACGACGAGGGCCCCGACGACCGCCGCCACGAGCAGGATTCCGACGCGATCCGCGTTCACGTGCGTCATGTCGCAAGCGTACGCCGCCTCGTGGACGGGCGTGTTGCGCCTGCGTTGCGTCGGCGACGGGGACTGTCCCCGCTTGACGGGGACAGTCCCCGGTCGCTAGTTCAGGAAGCTCGGCGGCTCGAGCGTGAAGTCGTCGGCGGGCGGCCGCGGGGCCGGCTCGACGCGCTCGCGCTCTCGCTCCCGCTCCTGCCGCGGACGCATGCGCGTGCTGGGCGCGTCGCCCGGGAGCGGGAAGCCGGTGGCGACCACCGTCACCCACAGCTGGCCGGCCAGGCGCTCGTCGACGGTCGCGCCGAAGATGATCGTCGTGTCGTCGTCGGCGGCGGCGCGGACGACCTCGGCGGCCTCGTTCACCTCGTGCAGGGCCAGGTCGCTGCCGCCCGAGATGGCGAGCAGGATCCCGCGCGCGCCGCGCACCTCGTGGTCGATCAGCGGGCTCTTGATGGCGTGGGTGGCGGCCTCGTTGGCGCGGTGCGGGCCCGTGGCCATGCCGATCCCCATCATCGCGCTGCCGGCGCCCGACATGATCGTGCGCACGTCGGCGAAGTCGAGGTTGATGAGCCCGGGCAGCGTGATCAGGTCGCAGATCCCCTGCACGCCCTGGCGGAGCACGTCGTCGGCGACGCGGAACGCCTCGACCAGGCTCGTGCCCTTCTCGAGCACCTCGAGCAGGCGGTCGTTGGGGATGACGATCAGCGTGTCGGCGGCCTCGCGCAGCGCGCGCACGCCCGCCGTCGCCTGGGTGTTGCGGCGGTTGCCCTCGAACCCGAACGGCGAGGTGACGATCGCGACGGTGAGCGCACCCACCTCGCGCGCGATCCGGGCGACGACCGGCGCGGCGCCGGTGCCGGTGCCTCCGCCCTCGCCGGCGGTGACGAACACCATGTCCGACCCGCGCAGCGCGGTCTTGATGCGGTCGTAGGAATCCTCTGCGGCCTCCCGGCCCACCTCGGGGTCGGCGCCCGAGCCGAGGCCCTGCGTGCGCTGGCGGCCGATGTGGATCTGGACGGTCGCGTCCGACATCTGCATCTGCTGGAGGTCGGTGTTGACGGCGATGAACTCGACCCCGCCGATGCCCGCGTCGACCATGCGGTTGACGGCGTTGCAGCCGCCCCCGCCGACGCCGACCACGCGGATGACGGCCAGGTACGGCGAGTTGGACGCCCTCGGCGCGGGCGGCGCCGAGCCGTACTCCTCGCTGGGCAGGTCGACGACGTGCGGCCGGTCGGCCTCGACGCCGACCTGCGTGTCCTCCTCGACCGCGGACTCCGCCGCCTCGGCGGCGGCCTCGGCCCGCTCGGTCGCCTTGAACAGCGCCGCCAGCGGGCCGTCATGCATGCTATGGCGCTTTGCCATTGCGAAGGACCTCCCCGGCCAGATCGCGATACGCCCTGGCCGCGTTCCCGTTGGAGTCGTACTTGAGCACCGACGTGCCCTTCACCGGCGCCTCGGCGTAGCGAACCGTCTTCTTGATCCGCGTGTCGAACACGAGCGTACCGAAGTTCTCCTGCAGGATCTCGACCGCCTCGCGCGCGTGGAGCGTGCGGGCGTCGAACATCGTCGGCAGGATTCCCTTGATGCGCACGTCGGGGTTCAGGTTCTCACGGATCATGGCAAGCGTGTTCTCGAGCTGGATCAGCCCGCGCAGCGACAGATACTCGCACTGCACCGGGACGATCACGCCGTCTGCGGCCGTGAGCGCGTTGATCGTCAGCAGCCCCAGCGACGGCGGCGTGTCGATCAGGATGTAGTCGTAGGTCGAGCGCACGGGCAGGAGCGCCTTCTGCAGCGCCCGCTCGCGCCCGATCATCGACGACATCGCGAGCTCGGCGCCGGCCAGGTCGATGCTCGACACGGCCAGGTCGATCTCGCGGCTCAGGATGATGTCCTCGATCGGCGTCTTGTGCACCAGCACGTCGAACATCGACCGCTCGAGCTCCTCCGGGTCGACGCCCTGGCTCATGGTGAGGTTGCTCTGGGGGTCGAGGTCGACCGAGAGCACGCGCTTGCCGCGCTCGGCGAGCGCGACCCCGAGGTTCAGGGTCGTGGTGGTCTTCGCCACCCCGCCCTTCTGGTTCGCGAAGGCGATCACCTGGCCCAAGGGCTCGGCTCCTGGCACGGACCGCAGCCGCGGGCTGGTCTCCGCGACTGGGACAGGGGTGGGTTTGGGGAGTGTGGCATTTCGCATCAGGCCGCAGTTCGCCTGGAACAAGTGTAATCCTGCCCGCCGACGCGCGTTCTCAGGCAGCGGGAACCCGTCCGCCGGCGCGGGCGACGGCGATCCGCTCGGCCGGCGTGGGATGCGACGAGGTGAGCAGGTGGTACAGGCGCGGCGGCTCCAGCTCGCTCAGGTTGCGGGCGACGAGCCGCTCCATCGCCCGCGCGAACGTCTCCCCCTCGCCGGCCAGGTCGGCCGCGTAGGCGTCGGCGGCGCGCTCGCGCCGGCGCGAGTAGGCGGCGACGAGCGGCGAGACGGCCGCCGAGGCGAGCGAGAAGCCGAGGACGACCGCGGGCAGCGTGGACAGGTGGCCGGGGCCGTCCGGCGCGAACGCCTCCACCGCGGCCCACGCCCCCAGCATCCCGGCCGCGAGCGACGCCGCCGACACGGCCATGAGCCGCCACATGTCGCGGTGGACGTGGTGGCCGAGCTCGTGGGCGAGGACCACCCGGGTGCGCGCAAGGGCGCCGCCGTCGTCCTCCCCCTCCTCCGTCTCCGCGAGCGTGTCCGAGACGTAGATGCGCACGGTCGGCCCCAGGCCGGCGACCATCGCGTTCGCCGCGGCCGTCTTCTCGCCCATCCGCAGCAGGCGCAGGTCGCGCACGTGCACGTTCGCCCGCCGGGCCGTGTCCCACAGCGCGTCGGCGAGCGCTCCCGCCGCCATCGGCTCGCTGCGCAGGAAGATCGGCAGCAGCAGGACCGGCCACAGCGCCGCCAGGACGGCGCTGAACGCGACGATCGCGATCCACGCCGGAAGCGGCCACCAGTCGCCCGCGGCGCGCTGGATGCCGAGCAGCCCCGCGGCGGCGGCCGCCCCCAGCACGAGGCCGATGCCCGCGCCCTTGAGCCTGTCGGCCAGCCAGCCGCCGGTCGTCTGCCGGGAGAGGCCGTGGGCGCGCGAGAGCCGGTAGGCGGCGAAGCCGAAGGGCAGGCCGAGCAGGAACAGGCCGACGACGAGCAGGACGAGCGCCCAGGCTCCGCCGATGCTCCCGGTGGCCGCCACGATCGCGACCAGCGCCGCCAGCTCGACGACGTTCGCGGCGAGGCCGATCCGGCGCCGGCGGCGCTGGTAGTCGCGGGCCTCGGCCTGGCGCAGCGGATCGGTCGTCTCGGCCATGGAAGAAGCGTAGGCGGGGGCCGACCCGGGGTCAGACCCCACGCAAAAAGCGTCACGACTCTGTCACGCCCACCGTTCGGGGTCAGACCCCGGTTAGCGCGTGGGGACTGTCCCCGGTTGCCGGCCACCGATACCCGGGGTCAGACCCACGCAAAAGCGTCACGACTCTGTCACGCCCACCGTTCGGGGTCAGACCCCGGTTCGGGCCAGTCCCCGGTTGTCGGGCCACCGCTATGCTCGGCCCATGTCGCTCTACGCGCGGCGGCTGGTGATCGTCTCGGGCAAGGGCGGGGTGGGCAAGTCGACCGTCTCGGCGGCGATCGGCATGGCCGCCGCGGGCCGCGGCCTGGGCGCGCTGCTGGTCGAGGTGGCGTCGCAGGAGCGGATGTCGCTCCTGTTCGACCAGGGCGGGCCGATCGGCTACCACGAGACGCCCGTCTACCCCGGCCTGGACGCGTTCTCGATCGACCCCGAGAGGGCGCTCGAGGAGTACCTCGTCTCGCAGCTCAAGGTGCGGGCGATGGTCGAGCGGCTCGTCGCGAACCGGGCCTTCGGCCACGTCACCGCGGCGGCGCCGGGCCTGCGCGAGCTGGTGACGCTCGCGAAGATCCGCCAGCTCGTCGACCGCGGCCGCCACGACGTCGTCGTCGTCGACGCGCCCGCGACCGGCCACGGCCTCGGGTTCCTGAAGGTGCCGCGCAACTTCAGGCGCGTGACCCGTACCGGGCCCGTGCACGCCCAGGCTGTCTGGGTGTCCGAGCTGCTGGAGGACGCGGAGCGCACCGCCGTCGTGCTCGTGACGACGCCGGAGGAGCTGCCGGTGACCGAGACGCTCGAGGCGATCGCCGACGTCGCCGGCCAGGGCGTGCCGCTCGCCGGGGTGATCGCGAACGCCGTCTTCGAGCCGCTGTTCGAGCCCGGCGACGCGAACGCGCTCGCCGCCGTCCCGGCCGACGGCGACGCCGGGGCGGCCGCGGCGGCGGCCCGCGCCCGCATCGCCCGCACCGCCGACGAGGCCGGGCAGCTCGACCGGGTGCGGCCGTGCCTGGCCGAGCTGCCGTTCCTGTTCACGCCCCGGCTCGACACCGCCGCCGTCGCCGGGCTGGGCGAGAGGCTGGCCGGGCTGTGAACCTGGTCGAGCACCTGGACGGCGTCCACGTCGCGGTCTGCGCCGGCGCGGGCGGCGTCGGCAAGACGACGACCGCGGCCGCGCTCGCCGCCGGCATGGCCCAGCGCGGCCGGCGCGTGCTCGTGCTCACGATCGACCCCGCCCGCCGCCTCGCGGGCGCGCTCGGCCTGCCCGAGACCGACGACGACGAGCACGAGGTCGACCTGGCCGCCCACGGCATGGCCGGCCCGGGCAGCCTGCACGCGGCCATGCTCGACGCCCGGCGGACGTTCGACGCGCTCGTGCGCGAGCAGGCGCCCTCGCCCGAGGCGGCCGAGCGGATCCTGGCGAAACCCCATCTACGGCCAGCTCGCCGGGGCGGTGGCGGGGTCGCACGAGTACATGGCGATGGAGCGGCTGTACGAGGTGTGGGCGAGCGGCCGCTTCGACCTGATCGTGCTCGACACGCCGCCCGTCGCGGCACGCGCTCGACTTCCTGGAGGCGCCGGGACGGGTGACCCGCTTCGTCGACGGGAGGGCGCTGCGGCTGCTGGTGCGGCCGGGGATGCGCGCGGGCCGCCTCGGCCTGCGCGCGCTGCCCGGCACGGGGATGGTGCTCGGCGCGGTCGAGCGGCTGACCGGCACGGCGCTCCTGGCCGACATCTCCGAGTTCCTGGCCGGCTTCGACGGCATGTACGAGGGCTTCCAGC
Organism: uncultured Actinomycetes bacterium; assembly: GCA_963731515.1. GTDB lineage: Bacteria > Actinomycetota > Thermoleophilia > Gaiellales > JAICJC01 > JAICJC01. The sequence goes on from CAVSVU010000014.1 coordinate 321,500, forward strand.
GCCGCGCCGACCAGGTCGCCCGCCTGCTGGCATCGGCCGAGACGACCTTCCTGCTCGTGACGGTGCCGCTGCCCGAGCCGATGACCGAGGCCGACTTCTTCTGGCGGGCCCTGCGCGAGCGCGACCTGCCGTTCGGCGGCGTCGTCGTGAACAAGGTGCATCCGAGCTACGTCGGCGGCGCGCGCAGCCGCATCCGCGGCCGGGCGCGGCGGGCGCTGGCCGGGGCGGGGGTCGCGGAGGAGGTCGCGGAACGGGCGGCCGAGAACCTGCTCCACTTCCAGTCCCTGGCCGACCGCGACCGCGCGAACATCGACCACCTCCGGGCCCGGGTGGGCGCGGAGTCGATCCTCGAGGTGCCCCTGCTCGACCACGACGTGCACGACCTCGAGGGGCTCGCGGCTGTCAGCAGGCACCTGCTCTCCGGCGCATAGCGGACGCGGGGTTGCGGTCGGGAAATTCACACGTATTCTCCGTCGGCCGTCCCAAGATTGGAGCCCGATGTGCGCGCGTCCCTGAAGCTCTTCGCCCTCGCCGGAGCCGTGGCTGTGGTCGCAGCCGCGCCGCCGGCCCAGGCCCAGACCCACCACGCGCACGCATCGCCCGACATGACCAGGCTGACCGGGTCGGCGCAGCGCTCGCTCGCGGGCTCCGCACGTCGTCGGCAACGCCTCGCCGGCCGCACCCGTGCAGCGTCTCGATCTTCCTGAAGCCGAGCCACCCCAAGCTGCTCGCGCAGATGGCGGCCCAGTCGAGCGCCCGGCCAGGGCTCTCGGCGCGGATGATGAACCTGCTCTTCCGCCCCTCGGCGACCGCGCGGGCCCAGGTGAGCGCCTACATGCGCTCGCAGGGCTTCACCCCCGCCGGGCAGGGCGTGCTCACCTCGTCGTTCTCGGGCACCGCCGCCCAGGCCGAGCGCGCCTTCGGCGTGTCGCTCGCCCAGTACCGCGGCGCCGACGGCAAGACGTTCCGGGCGCCGACGAGCGCCCTGCACCTGCCGGCCGCGATCGCCGGCCACGTGCTCTCGGTCGACGGGCTCTCGACCCAGGCGCTGATGCAGCCGGCCGGGCTCGCCCGCAAGCACGCGCACCTGCAGCCGAACGCGCTCACCGGGTGCACCGGATCGGACACCATTCAGAGCAACTGTTCCCGGCACGTTCCAGCCGCAGGACCTGGCGGCGGCCGGCGCCTACAACTCGCAGACGCTGCTCGACAGCGGCAACGACGGCTCCGGCCAGTCGATCGCCCTGGTCGAGTTCTCGGCGACGAGCTCGGGCGGCCTGGCCGCCTTCAAGTCGTGCTACGGGATCACCGTTCCGAACACCCGGGTGAACGTCGGCGGCGGCACGACCAATACCAACGGCTCCGTCGAGGTCGACCTCGACCAGCAGGTCGCCGTCTCGCAGGCCACCGGGCTCGACCACCTGTGGACGTACGTCGCCAAGCCGTCCGCCTCGCAGGCGGCGGTGCTCGACGCCATGCTGGCCCAGCGCACCACCCGGCACATCAACGTCGTGTCGGACAGCTGGGGCCTGTGCGACATCGCCGAGCCCCTGGGCCAGCTGGCCGCCACCAACCAGGAGCTGCAGCTGATGGCGGTGGCGGGCATGTCGTTCTTCTCTGCGTCGGGCGACGACGGCGCGTCCGACTGCCACCGGTTGGGGTTCAACGGCCTCGCAGTCGACGACCCGGCCGGCCAGCCATACGCCACCGGCGTGGGCGGCACGACCCTGCACACCGGCCCGTTCAGCGAGAGCGTCTGGGGCGGCCACGGCATGAACGCACGGCGGCGGGGGCGGCGGCGTCTCGAGCATCTTCCGCAGGCCGTCGTGGCAGGCCGGCCCCGGCGTGATCCGGGCCGGTCTGTCGAGCAAGACGAAGTGCGGCGGCAAGACGGTGTACTGCCGCGAGGTGCCGGACATCGCGTTCAACGCCAACCCGAACACCGGGTACGTCATCAACGACGGCAGCTGGGACATCGTCGGCGGCACGTCGGCGGCGGCGCCGCTGATGGCGGCCTTCACGGCCGACGCCGACACGTTCAGCCTCGCCAACGGCGGCTCCCGGATGGGCTTCGCGAACCCGTTCCTGTACCACGAGGCGGTCGCCAATCCGTCCATGTTCCACGACGTCACGACCGGCAACAACAGCATCCTCACGCCGGCCGGGAAGTACAAGGCGGCGGCGCGCTACGACATGGCGACCGGCTGGGGATCGATCGACGTGAACCAGATGGCGACCGACCTCTCCAACTACTCGCGCACGGCGACGAAGGTGCAGGGCACCAAGATCACGGCGGGCGCGAGCCGCAACCCGGTCACGGCCGGGCACCCGTCGGTGCTCTCGGGCAAGCTCACCGACACCACCACTCCACAAGGTGCTGCCGAGCCGCGTGGTCTGGTTCTTTGGCGTGTCCGGGAATCGCGAGGTGGTGTTGCGGCTGCACACCGGCGCCAAGGGCAGCTGGGCGGTCACGATCAAGCGCGGGCAGCTCGCGAAGCGGCTCGTGTGGCAGGTGCTCTACGTCGGCGAGCAGGGCCACCGGCCCGCCGAGAGCCGGGCGCGGGTGCTCAGGATCGGGTAGCCGAAGGACGGCGCGCGGGACCGGAGCTTGCATCCTCCGGTTCCGCGCGTATCCTCGGTGCGCAGTTCGCGAACATCGGAGCACGCGTGCGTCCTACCCTGAAGCTGGTCGTCCCCGCGGCCGCGGTCGCCCTTCTGGCCGCGGCGCCGTCGATGGCCGCCGCCGGGACGGGCCGGGCGCCGCTCGCCCGGCCGAGCGCGGCGCTGCCCGGGTCGGAGCTGCCCGCGGTGGCGCGTTCGGCGCGGATCGGGAAGGCCGTCCCGGCGACCGCGGTGCGCGTGTCGCTCGTCCTGCGGCCGGCCCACGCAGGCCTGCTCCGGAGCATGGCGGCGCACTCGAGCGTCCGGACGGCGCTCTCCGCGAGCCTGATGGAGCGGCTCTTCCGCCCCTCCGCCGCGACGCAGGCGCGGATCGCCGCGTACATGCGCACCCGCGGCTTCCGGCCGCTGGGGCGCGGCGTGCTCACGATGTCGTTCGCCGGGAACGTGGCCCGGGCCCAGCGCGCGTTCGGCGTATCGCTCGGCCGCTACCGGCTCCGTGACGGCACCGCCTACCGGGCGCCGGCGGGCGCGATCCACCTGCCGCCCGCGCTCGCCTCACAGGTGATCAGCGTGACGGGGCTCTCCACCCTGCCGCTGATGCAGCCGCTCGGCCTGCACCGGGTCCGCGGCACGCACGCCCAGCCGCACGCCACCGTCGGCGACTGCAGCGACGCCGATACGGCGCAGGGCGCGAACGCCGGCAGCCTGCAGCCGGACGACCTCGCCGGGGCGAACGGCTACGACTCGCAGACCCTGCTCGACGCGGGCAGCGACGGCAACGGCGAGAACGTCGCGCTGGTCGAGTTCTCCGACTACCTGGACTCCGACCAGGCCGCCTACCAGTCCTGCTACGGCACGAACGTGGCCGTCGTCCGCAACAAGGTCGACGGCGGCAACCTGAGCACGGACGGCGGCGACGAGGTCGCGCTCGACCAGGAGGTGCTCGCGAGCGCCGCGCCGGGCATCGGGACGATCCACACCTTCGTCGCCCCGAGCGACGACTCGATGGCCGCGGTGCTCGACGCGATCGTGCGCAACGCGCCCAGCATGGGCATCCACATCGCCTCGGACAGCTGGGGCATCTGCGAGCCCGAGCAGCTGCGCTCCGACGCGGCGGCGACGAACACCGAGCTCCAGCTGATGGCGGTCGCGGGGATCTCGTTCTACGCGGCGTCGGGCGACGACGGCTCGAGCGACTGCAACCGCTTCGGGATCACCGCGCCCGAGGTCGACGACCCGGCCGCGCAGCCGTACGCGACCGGCGTCGGCGGCACCCGGCTCGACCCCACGACGACGCACCACGAGACCGTCTGGGGCGGCCACGGCGTCGGCGCCGGCGGCGGGGGCGGCGGCATCTCGGCCGTCTTCACCATGCCCGGCTGGCAGAAGGGCCAGGGCGTGATCCGCAAGGGCATCTCCAGCAAGACGAAGTGCGGCGGCAAGACGCACTACTGCCGCGAGGTGCCCGACGTCGCGTTCAACGCCGATCCCGACACCGGCTACGTCATCCACTGCACGGTCGGCCAGTGCTCGACGGCGAACGGCGGCTGGCAGGTGTTCGGCGGCACGTCGGCCGCGGCGCCGCTGATGGCGGCGTACACGGCGATCGCGAACTCGTTCAGCCTCGCCAACGGCGGCGGCCGGATGGGCTTCGCGAACCCGTTCCTCTACCGTCAGTTCGCCCACCCGGTGATGTTCAACGACATCACGTCGGGCACGAACAGCATCCACAACGGCACGACCTTCTCGGCCCGGGCGGGCTACGACCTCGCGACCGGCATGGGCTCGATCGACGTGAACGCGATGGCGACCGCGCTCGCCGCCTACACCGGCGCGACGCCGCTCTCGCATACGAGCAAGGTGACCGCCGCCGCGGGGCGGGCGACGATCTCGCCCGCGCACGGGACGCGGCTCTCCGGCAGGCTGACCGACTCGACGTCGCACAAGGCGCTCGGGAACCGGGCGGTCCAGGTCGAGGGCTTCCTGCTCAACTCCGGCGCCTACAAGCTCTACAAGCTGCACACGGGGCCGAAGGGCGGCTGGAGCATCCCGCTCACGACGAAGCAGCTGCGCTCGAGCTTCATCTGGCACGCCGTCTACGCCGGCGAGCAGGCCCACCGCGGCGCCTCGATGCAGTTCCGGATCCTGGGCGTGGCGCCGAAGCTGACCGCCACCTCCAAACTGCCCTTCTCGAGCGGCGCCTACCACGTCGCCCACGGCAAGCTCTTCACCGTGTCGGGCACGAGCAACCCGAACATGCACGCCGCGTTCGGCCCGGCGACCGTGATCGGCTTCCAGGTGCGGGCGCACGGCGCGAGCACCTGGCACCTGACCACCAGCTCGGCCCGGGTGGGCAGGAAGGGCCGGTTCTCCGTCCGCGGCGAGTTCACGGGCGCGGGCACGTTCGACGTCCGCTTCCGGTATCTCGGCAAGGGCGGAGCATGGGCGACGACCCGCTCGCACGCGATCGAGATCAAGGTGTCGTGAGCGGCCCGGCCTAAGATCCGCGGGGTGTCGGCAGCGAGCGCCACGGGCATGGCGGGGTGGAGCTGGCGGCGGCGGCTGCCGCTCATCGTGCTCGCCGCCGCCCTGATCACCCTGATCGAGGTGCGCGTGGGCGTGACGATCGCCCACTCGCGCCACGACGTCTACCGGTTGCCCCGCGCCGCCGTGGTGACCGTCGTCGCGGCCGGGGTGATCGCCACCGTCGCGGCCGCCGCGCTCGTGCTCCTGCCGCGGCCGCGCGGCGCGATCATGGTCGCGCTCGTCGCCGGCCTCCTCGTCGCCGGCATCGCGACGATGTTCAGCATCGGCCTGCTGCTGATCCCCGCGGCGATCGTGAGCGCCTTCGCCATCGTCCCCGCGCTGCGCGGGGGCGGCCGCCGGGGCTGGGCGCTCGCGTTCCTGTGCGGCGTGCCGCTGGGCGCCGGCCTCGTGGCCGTCTCGATCGTGAGCATCCAGCCGCCGCTCGTGCGCTGCGCGCCGGGCTCCGTGACCGAGTCCGAGCGGGCCTGGTGGGGCGGCGGGTCGGGGACGGCGTCCGGCTCGGACTGGATCACGCCCCCCGGCGACGCGAACGGCACGGTCATCTCCGACGGGCGCACGTTCCGCTACGCCTGCCGCGGCACCGACCTGGTGGGGTTCAGCGAGCTCTCGTGAGCCGCGCCACCGGCGGCCGGCGGTCGAGCCGGCGCAGCGACTCCCACACGAGGGCGCTCACGCACGCCGCCCGGAACCGGTCGACGGGGTCGCGGCGCACGACGAGCATCGTCGCCGCCGCCTGGAGGCAGAGGAGCACCGCCAGGGTCGCCATGTGGTGTGCGCCGAACCGCCGCATGGCCGTAGCGTACTCCCCGCCGGCGCCGGGCACCGGTGGGCGCAGCCACCAACCGGGGACAGTCCCCGACAACCGGGGACAGTCCCCACGTCGTAGGGTCCCGCCATGGACCCGATCCCCGTCGTCGAGACCGAGCGGCTCGTCCTGCGCGGGTGGGCTCAGGGCGACTTCGACGCCTACGCCGCCGCGAACGCCGACCCCGAGGTGCAGCGCTTCCTCGGCGGGCCGCAGGACCGGGAGCAGAGCTGGCGCAGCCTGGCGGCCCACATCGGCCACTGGCAGCTGCGCGGGTACGGCCAGTGGGCGCTCGAGCGGCGCAGCGACGGCCGCGTGATCGGACGGGCCGGCCTGTGGAACCCGGAGGGCTGGTTCGGGGTCGAGGTGGGCTGGAAGCTCGAGCGCGACGCCTGGGGCAACGGCTACGCCACCGAGGCGGCGGCCGCGTCGCTCGACTGGGCCTGGCGCAACCTCGACGTCGACCGCGTCCTGTCCGTGATCGCGCCGGACAACGAGGCCTCGCTGCGGGTCGCCCGCCGGCTGGGGATGCGCAGGCTCCGCGACGACGTCTCGCACGGCCGGCCGGTCGTCATCATGGCCGTCGGCCGGCCAGTGCTCATCGAGCGGCAATTCGCCTGACCTAGGCTCAAGGGTTGGTGGGCACGCGCTTCGGCACCCGACTGGTCGTGGCAGTCGCGGTCACGGCCGGGATCCTGGCCGTGGTCGCCGCGACCGTGGTCGTGATGGCCGACCGCAGCGCGGCCAACCCGGCCGGCGGCGGCGCCCCGCCCCCGACGGTCACGCCGCCCCCGCCGCCGGTCGGCCCGCGGCACCCGAACATCGTCCTCATCCTGACCGACGACCAGCGCTGGGACACGCTCTGGTCGATGCCGGCGGTGCGGCGGCTGCTGGTCGACCACGGAGTCACGTTCTCCAACGCGTTCGTCACCAACTCCGACTGCTGCCCCAGCCGCTCGACCATCCTCACCGGCAACTACTCCCACACGACCGGGATCTACGTGAACCGGCCGCCGCACGGCGGGGCGGTCGACTTCCACCGCTACGGCGACGACCGGTCGACGATCGCCACCTGGCTGCACGACGCCGGCTACCACACCGGCCTCGTCGGGAAATACCTGAACGGCTACCACGGCCGCTTCATCCCGCCCGGCTGGGACACCTGGCAGGCGTTCAACTGGGGCTTCCACTACTACGGCTTCCAGCTGTTCGAGAACGACTATCCGGCCGCGTGCGACGGCAAATACAAGTGCCCCGTGACCTACCCGAGATCGGCCTACTCGACGGACGTGCTCGGCCACAAGGCGGTGAGGTTCATCCGCCAGGCGCCGAAGTCACGGCCGCTGTTCCTCTACTACGCGCCGTACGCGCCCCACCTGCCGGCGACCCCCGAGCACCGCTATCTGGGCGCGTTCGGGAACCTGCCGCTCTACCACCCGCCGAACTTCAACCGCGTGACGGCGTCGCAGCCGGCGTGGCTGCGGCACATGCCGCCGCTGCGGGGCAAGGGCCTCGACTTCGTGCGCCGGTTCCGGCGCCGCCAGTACGAGAGCCTGATCTCGGTCGACAACACCGTCCGCAACATCGTGGCCGCCCTGAAGACGACGGGACGGCTGCACTCGACGATGATCGTCTTCGCGAGCGACAACGGCGTCCAGTGGGGATCGCACCGCTTCCCCGCGGCCGTCAAGCGCACCCCCTACGACGAGTCGATCCGCATCCCGATGGTCGTCCGCTACGACCCGTGGACGAGCACCCCCCGGGTCGACCATCACCTGATCCTGAACACCGACTGGGCGCCGACGTGGGCGGCGCTCGCGCACGTGCGCCACCCCGGCACCGAGGGCCTCGACTTCCTGCCGCTCCTCCGCCCCGGCCACGGCCGCGTCCGCTGGCGCAACGGCTTCCTGCTCGAGGGCTGGGACAAGAACCCGCCGACGGCCGACCCAAGCTACTGCGGCATCCGCGCGCAGAACTTCATGTACGCGGAGTACGGGGACGGATCGCAGGAGCTCTACGACACGCACACGGATCCCTGGGAGCTTCAGAACCTGGCCGCGAACCCGGCCTACCACGCGGAGCTCGAGCGGCTGCACGCGCAGATGCTGCGCGACTGCCGGCCGCCGCCGCCCGGCTTCCGCCCGCACTGACGTCGCGCGGCGGCGGGGTTTGTGAGACCGGCGTAAGGACTCGGTAAATCGGCTCCTCCGGGCCTTGACCTGGGCAGCTTCGGTCCGGCACCGTGCCCGGATCGAACAGGAAGGAGCTGGATACGTGCCCCGCACCGCCGCTGCCCTGGCCGCGCTCTGCGCCGCCCTCGTGATCGCTTTCGCCGCCCCCTCCCAGGCCTCGGCCGCCTGGAAGCTGCGATTCGTCGCAGGCTTCAACCACGGGCTCAACACGAACATCTGGACGCGCTACAACGGCACGCCGACGTGCTGCCACGACACGCTCTGGCGGCGCTCGCACGTCGTCGTCCGCGGCGGGCTGCTCCGGCTCCAGAACTACCGCGACCCCGCCTACGGGAACAGCTGGGTGTCGGGGGGCGTGTCGATGGGGCGGTCGCTGAACCAGACGTACGGCCGCTACCGCGTCCGCTTCCGGATCACGAAGGGCCGCGGCGTCGGCATGTGCATGTTCCTGTGGCCGAAGAGGGGCTGGCCGCCGGAGATCGACTTCGCCGAGGAGTCGTCGGCGGTCGGCGGCCGCCACTGGGAGACGTCGACGCTGCACTACACCTCGCGCAACCTCGAGATCCATCACCGGGTGCGCGCCGACTTCACCCGGTGGCACACGATCGGGCTGAACTGGCGCCCGGGCCGGATCGCCTACGTGCTGGACGGCCACGCGTGGGCCGAGATCCGCAGCAGCCACGTCCCCAACGTGCCGATGCACCTGGGCATCCAGACCCACGTCGGCTCCAACGGCCAGACCGGCCCGAACCCCGACTCGACGACGCCGCCCAGGGTCGGCCTGCAGGTCGACTGGATCAAGGTCTGGCGCCGGGGGTAGCGCTCCGCGCACCAGGCGGGGTCAGACCCCTTTTGGTGCGCGCGGTGGTCAGCTCGATGCGCCGAGGTACAGGTAGCGCGCGGCGACCACGAGGGCGATCCCGCCGAGCAGCCGCCGCAACATGGGCTCGGGGATGCGGGATTGCAGGCCGGCGCCGAGGTAGGCGCCGATCAGCCCGCCCGCTCCTGCGGCGATGCCGACGCCCCAGTCGGGTGCGATGTGGGTCGGGGTGTCCGAGGTAAGGGCCAGGACGACGAAGGTGACGACGCCGACGATGGACGCGGCGAGCGTCGAGAGCAGCGCGGCGGGCGCGACCGTGTAGGCGGTGTAGCCGCCCAGTATCAGGATCGGCGCCAGGAAGGATCCGCCGCCGATTCCGTAGATCCCGCCGACGACGCCCACGCAGGCGGCGATCGGCGGCACGACGCCGAGCCCGATCGGCCGATCGCCCGGAGTGGGTTGTCGGACGACGAGCATCGCGCCGAGCATTGCGAGCACCGCCGCGGCGGCGAGGTAGAACGCCTGCTGGCCCGACAGCCACTCGACCCGGATGACCGCCCCGACGATGACGCCGGGCACGGTGCCGGCCAGCAGCCGGAACGCGAGCGGCGAGCCGACCGAGCCGCCTCGCAGTCGGCGGTAGCGGAGCACGCCGCTGGGGGTGGCGAACAGGTTGAAGATCAGGTTCGTCGGCGTCACCGACGGGCTGGGAACCCCGAGGACGCTGACCTGGACCGGGAGCAGCAGGACGGCGCCGCTGACTCCGGCCGGCGTCGTCACCGTGGCCACCAGCAGGCCGGCGAAGAAGGCTCCCAGCAGGTGCACGCGGGCGAGCGTACTAGCCGATGCGGCTGATGCGCAGGAAGCCGGTGCTCGGCCCGAACGGGCTCCGCAGCGAGCGGATGTGGATGCGGTGCCGCCCCGGCGCGACGACGACCCGCACCCGGCTGTAGCCGGCATCGTTCCAGCCCTCCGGACCGGTGGAGGCGAATGGGAGCTGTGCGCAGAGCGTGTCGACCGGCGCGTCCCCCGTGATGGCGAGCCGGTGGCCGTGGTCGAGGATGCGGTAGCGGTCGCCGCGGCAGAAGGCGTCGGTCACGCGCAGGGCAACCCGCTTTTGGCTCGAGAAAGTGAACAGCCCCTGGGCGTCGAACGAGCCCGCCACCCCGGCGTCGAACGCGACCCACTGGCCGAACGGGAGGTGCTGCGCGCGCGGCGTCGCCCCCGCGGCCGAGGCAGGAGAGATCAGCAGCGCAAGGACCAGTATCGCAAGCGACACCGTGCCCAGCCTGCCGGAACGAGGAGGGTGTGTTCCGGTCAAAGCAAAATCGCCCACGGGATGCTGCCACCGGAATCGTCGCCAGTCAAGATTGCCGGCCTATCCGGATCGTGTCCCGCCTCGCGTTCAGCTCCAGCGACATACGGGCATACGGCGGCAGTGATAAACCGAACAAACGGCAACCTGGACATTCACGGGAACGGCTCGGCATGGCGCAACGTCACGCCCGGTGGCCTCGCCAACGTGGGAGTCGAAGGTGTGACCCAGCCCCCCGGATCGACCCAGATCTGGGCCATGGGAGAGTTCCCCCACGGCGGCGAGGTCGTCGCCTACCTCCACTAACGGCGCAGTGCCGCCGACGCTCCTCTCTGCGAAACTGGCAGCCATGTTCGAACGGTTCACCGAGGGTGCCCGCCAGGTGGTGGTGCTGGCCCACGATGAGGCCCGCGCCCTCAACCACAGCTACATCGGCACCGAGCACCTTCTGCTCGGCCTGCTGCGCGAGGAGGAGGGGCTCGCCGCCCGTGCCCTCGACACGCTCGACATCACCCTCGAGCAGGTGCGCGCGCAGGTCGTCCGGATCGTCGGTCTTGGCGCCGAGGTCGACACCGGCCAGATCCCGTTCACGTCCCGCACCAAGAAGGTGCTCGACCTGGGACTGGAGGAGGCGCTCGCGCTGGGCCACGACTACATCGACACACAGCACATCCTGCTCGGCCTCGTGCGTGAGAACGAGGGCGTCGGGATGCGCATCCTGCTCGACTTCGACGCCGATGCCGACAAGATCCGCAACGAGATCCTGAGGATGATGTCGGGCCCGGGGCGCTCCCGCACGTACACCCTCGGGAGGCAGCGAGTCCGCGCGACCTCGAGACTCACGCCGTTCGTGCTCGACGACAACCAGCCCGCCCAGCTGCTGGTCGCGTGCCCCAACTGCGCGACCCCCATCGAGACGATCTCCACCGACCAGCCCAACACGAGGTTCGATGTCTCGGCGGAGGGCGACCGGGACTGCCCGGTGTGCGGCAAGCTCTGGACGATCTCGTACAACGTGTCCTGGCAAGAGCGCCAGAAGTAATCCACCTAGCGCAGCGCGCGCAGCAGCTCGCGGGCGATGACGACCCGCTGGATCTGGTTCGTGCCCTCATAGATCTGGGTGATCTTGGCGTCGCGCATCATCCGCTCGACCGGGAACTCCTGGATGTAGCCGTACCCGCCCAGGATCTGCACGGCGTCGGTCGAGACGCGCATGGCGGCGTCGGAGGCGGCGAGCTTGCACATCGCCGAGAGCTTCGTCAGCTCGGAGCCGCCGGCGCCCGCGTCGAGCATGGCCCCCACCCGGTGCACGAGCCCGCGGGCGGCCTCGAGGGCCGTCGCCATGTCGGCGAGCATGAACTGGATCCCCTGCTGGTCGGCGATCGGCTTGCCGAACGCCTCCCGCTCGGTCGCGTAGCGGGCGGCGTAGTCGAGCGCCGCCTGGCCGATGCCGAGCGCCTGGGCGGCGATGCCGGGCCGGGAGCGGTCGAGCACGCGCATCGCCAGCCGGAAGCCGGCCCCCTCCTCGCCGATCAGGCGGTCGCCGGGGAGGCGGCACACGTCGAGCAGGAGCTCGCCCGTCGTCGACCCCTTGATCCCCATCTTCGGCTCGATCCGGCCGACGGCGAAGCCGGGGTCGTCGGCCTCGACCATGAACGCGCTGATGCCGGCGTCCGCGCGGGCGAACACGACGTAGGTGTGGGCGACGCCCGCGTTCGTGATGAAGCGCTTGACGCCGTCGAGCACCCAGCCGTCGCCGTCGCGGCGGGCCCGGGTCGTGAGCGCCCCGGCGTCGGAGCCCGCCCCCGGCTCGGTGAGCGCGTAGGCCGCGATCCACTCGCCGCTCGCCCACCTGGGCACGTATCGCTGCCGCTGCTCCTCGGTCCCGTCGAGCAGGACCGGCAGCCCTCCCAGGCCCTGCACCGCCAGCAGCAGCCCCACCGTCGCGTCGGCCCACGACAGCTCCTCGACCGCCTGGAGGTGGGTGAGCATGCCCGTGCCGGTGCCGCCGTACTCCTCCGGGAAGGCGAGCGCGAAGACGTCGTTCTCGCGCAGGAGCTCGACCGCGTCCCACGGGAACTCCGCCGCGTGGTCGACCTCGGCCGCGCGCGGCGCGATCCGCTCGCGGGCGAGCGTGCGCACCGCCTCGACCAGCATCCGGCCGTCGTCGGAGAGCGGCGTCAGCGGGCTCGTGTCAGTCACGCGAGATCAGCTCCTCGGACGCGGTGGTCATCGTCTCGAACCCGGTCGCCGTCAGCGCGTACATGTTCTCGATCCCGACCGCCCCGCGGCCGGGGAACACGAACTTGGGCTCGATCGCGACCACGTTTCCCTCCACGAGCGGCTCGTCGAATCCGGGCGCGAGGATCGGCAGCTCGTCGATCTCCATCCCCACGCCGTGGCCCAGGAACCGTACCCGCTCGGCGCCGGCGCCCATGAAGTGCTCCTCGAGACCGGCGGCCGCCGCGATCTCCTCGGACAGCGCGTGCAGGCCCGAGGGCGCCGCGCCCGGCGCCAGCCGCTCCTCGACCGCGCGCAGGATCGCGACGGCTGTCTCGTAGGCGGCGGCCATGTCGGCGGGCGGCGCGCCCACGGCGAACGTGCGGGTCTGGTCGGAGAGCCAGCCCTCGTGGCCGCCGACGAGGTCGGCGATGACGGTGTCGCCGCGGGCCAGCACGTGTGTCCCCGCGCCCTTGCCGACGGCGGGGTTCGGGCCGGGGCCGCAGAGCGGCGAGTCCGAATAGCCGGGGACGGCGCCGCTGGGGCCGCCGAGCACCTGGCCGTAGTGCATCTCCTGGTTGAACCCGCGGAACCGGAGCTGGCCCTGGTGGCCGGCCCGGCGCAGCTCCCGCTCGACCTCGAGCTGCACCTCGGCCTCGCTGACGCCGACGCCGATCAGCCCCGGAACCGCCTCGCACGCCCGCCGCACCTGCTCGCAGGCGGCCGCCATCTGGGCCAGGTCCCACGCCGACTTCACGGCGCGCACGCTCCGCAGCACGGCGGAGCAGTCGGCGAGCTCGACCCCCGGCAGGCGCTTCGCGTAGCCGAGATATGCCTGCGCGGGGAGCACGTCGAGCTCGAATCCCACCCGCGCGCCGGGGCCGGCTCCGGCATCCTCGAGCTCGGCGGCGAGCCCCGAGAGCGATCGCAGCGGGGCGATCCGCTCGAGCGGCGACTCGCGCCGGGCGCGGTCGAGGACGCGGCGGACGAGCAGGCGCGGCTCGCCTTGTGAGGGGACGATCAGGTGCGCCTGCTGGTTCGTCCCGGTGAGGTAGGCGAGGTCGGCGTCCTGGACGATCACGGCCGCGTCGAGCCCGGCCCGTCCCAGCTCCTCCCGCAGGCGCCCGATCCGGCGCTCGATCTCGGCGGCGGGAGTCACGTGGCCTATGGTAACCGGCGCATGATCCTGCGAAACGGGCCCGTGTACACGATGGACCCGCGGCTCCCGCGCGTGTCCGCGCTCGCGGTCGCCGGGGGGGCGATCGCGGGCGGCGTCGACGTCCGCGAGGGCGATTCGGACGCCGTCGGGCACGAGCGGATCGATCTCGACGGCCGCTGCGTCCTGCCCGGCTTCACCGACGCGCACGTGCACTTCCAGGAGTGGTCGCTCGCCCGGACGCAGATCGACCTGCGCCCGTACGGGTCGAAGGCCGAGGCGCTGCGGGCGGTCGCGGGCGCCGCCGACGGCGACGGCTGGCTGCGCGGCCGCGGCTGGGAGCCCGTGCGCTGGCCGGACGGCCCGGCGACGGCCGCCGACCTCGACGCGGTGACCGGCGAGCGCCCGGCGGCGCTGTGGTCGCAGGACGGGCACACGCTCTGGCTGAACTCGGCCGCGCTCGCGACGGCGGGCGCCGCGGGCGGGAGCGGCGTCCTGCACGAGCGCGACGCCTTCACGTTCCCGGTGCCGGCGCCGGATCCGCTCGAGTGCTCGCGGGCAGTGCGGGCGGGCGTCACCGAGGCGAACGCGCGCGGCGTCGTCTGCGTCCACGACTTCCAGCGCCCGGGCGGCCGCGGGCTGTGGCAGCGGCTCGACGCCGACCGGCGGCTGCGGCTGCGGGTGCACATGGCGGTGCCGGTCGAGATGCTCGCCGCGGCGACGGCGCTTGAGCTGCGCACCGGCTTCGGCTCCGATCTCGTCCGGGTGGGGCCGGTGAAGGTGTTCATGGACGGCGCCCTCGGATCGGGGACGGCGTGGATGCTCGACGGCTCGGGCGACGCGCTCGTGACGCCGGACGAGCTGGCCGGCATCGCCCGCGAGGCGGCGGGCTCGGGGCTCTCCGTGGCCGTGCACGCGATCGGCGACGGGGCCGTGCGCGCGGCGCTCGACGGGCTCGAGGCGTCGCGGGAGGCGTGGGAGGCGGTGCCGGTCGCCCCGCGCATCGAGCACGCCCAGTGCGTCGACGACGCCGACCTGCCCCGTTTCGGCGCGCTCGGCGTGACCGCCTCGGTGCAGCCGATCCACGCGATGGACGATCGCGACCTGGCCGACCGCATCTGGGGCGCGCGGGCGGCGTCCGCCTACCGCTGGCGCGACCTGCTCGACGCCGACGCCCGCATGGCGTTCGGCTCGGACGCGCCCGTGGCCGACCTCGATCCGCTCGCCGGCATCGCCGCGGCCGTCCACCGCACCGCCGACGAGCGCGAGCCGTGGTACCCGGCCCAGCGCCTCGACGTCGCCGACGCGCTCGTCGGCTTCACCGCCGGCGCCGCCCATGCCGTCGGCGAGCACCGCCGTCGCGGCCTGCTCCTCCCCGGCTACGCGGCCGACCTGGTCGTGCTCGACACCGACATCGTCGAGCACCCCGACCGGATCTCGCAGGCGCAGGTGGTGGCGACGATGATCGCCGGCCGGTGGGTGCACGGCGCCCCACCGTGGTAGGGATGGGGACTGTGCCCGATTTCTCGCCGCTGTTCGCGAGGCGGGTGCACGCCGCCCAGCCTGGTCACGAAAGCGTGACGAAAGCGTCACAGCCGACGTTCGGGGTCAGACCCCGATTGTCGGGTGGGGTCAGACCCGGTTGTCGGGAAGCAGTCCCCGATTTCTCACCGCTGCTCGCGAGGCGGGTGCGCGCGGCCCAGCTGGTCACGAAAGAGTGACGAAAGCGTCACGGCCGACGTTCGGGGTCAGACCCCGATTGTCGGGGACTGTCCCCGGTTCTCTAGCCGCTGTTCGCGAGGCGGGTGCACGCCGCCTTGCTGTCGATGCAGCTCTCGAACACCTGCGCGACCTGGGCGTAGCCGCTCCCGGGGGCGTCCTGCACCACCTGGCGGAACTGGCCCGCAGCGTCCTGGCTGTCCTTGAGCCAGAAGAAGAGCAGGCCGAGATGGAAGCGCACCTCGGGGTTCTGCTGCACGCCCGGCTGCGTGCTCAGCGTCATCAGCTTCTGGAGCGAGTCCATCGGCCGCTCCTTGTCGAACCCGAGCACGGCGGCGGCGACCTGGGTCGAGACGCCGTTCGGGTCGAGCGCGACCGCCTTGCGGGCCGCGTTCACCGCCGCCAGCCGGTCGGTGCGCTCCAGCCGCTCGGCGAGCGCGAGCCAGGCCGCGGCGCTGGACGGGCTCGCGGCCACGGCGGCTCGCAGCGCCTTCACCGATCCGTGCGGAGCCGTCGCCGGGAAGTACAGCGGGTAGCCCGCCACCTCGCGCCCGAGCGTCAGGACGTTGTCGGCGTTCGTCCCGTAGTAGCCGTAGGGGTTGAGCTGCTTGACGCGCTCCAGCGTCGCCTGCGCGGCCTGCGGCCGGCCGGCCCACAGCTCGGCCATGCCGAGCGCGAAGACGACCGCCGGGCTCCGCTGCGGGAGCCGCGCGAGCGCCGCCACCGTCCGCGCCCGATGCGCCGGGTCGTAGGCCATGACGGCGCGGGCGACGGCCAGGCGCACGTCATCGGCGGGGAGCCGCTTCCGGGCGGCCGCATACACGGCGGCGTTGCCGTGCACGGCCGCCGCCCCGGGCAGGTCGAGCACGAGCGGCGGGCTGCCGCCGAGCAGCTGCACCTTCCCGCCGTCCGACCCGCCCCCGCCCCCGCGCGTCGCGATCACGGCGGCCGCGGCCACGCTCCCGGCGACCAGCGCCACCGCGGCCACCAGGACGAGCCGGCGGCGGCCCGCGGGAATACGCACGGGGGGCCCGACGTTAGCCGTGTCAGAGGGAAAGTTTGGATCCATTCGCTTGGTAGACTTCTTGCTGCGTGTGAACGCTTTGGAGGGGAAAGGGTAGGTGAAGCCGGTGGTCTCGGCTCGCGATTACTTGGCTGCGGTGAAGCAGCAGATCAGAGAGGAGACGGCGCACGACGCCGCGGAGCGGCTTGCGGCGGAGCCTCGGCCCGTGCTGATCGACGTGCGCGAGCGCGACGAATACGAGCAGGGCTTCATCCCCGGCGCCGTCCACATCGCCCGCGGGAACCTGGAGACGCGGATCGAGGCGAACGTCCCCGACCGCGCCGCGCCCGTGATCCTCTACTGCGCGTCCGGCACCCGCTCCGCGTACGCCGCAAAGACGCTGTCCGAGCTCGGCTACACCGACGTGGTCTCGCTCGCGGGCGGCTTCTCGGGCTGGAAGGAGAACGGCCACGACTGGAAGGTGCCGCGCACCCTCCGCCCCGAGCAGTTCGAGCGCTACAGCCGCCACGTGCTCATCCCCGAGGTGGGCGAGGAGGGGCAGCTGAAGCTGCTCGACTCCAAGGTGCTCCTGATCGGCGCGGGCGGGCTCGGCTCGCCGGCGGCGGTCTACCTGGCGGCGGCCGGCGTCGGCACGCTCGGCATCATCGACGCCGACGTCGTCGACACGAGCAACCTCCAGCGCCAGATCCTGCACACGGTCGACCGGGTGGGGACGCCCAAGGTCGACTCGGCCGAGATCGCGATCCACGGCATCAACCCCGAGGTGATCGTCAAGAAGTACGCCGTCCGGCTCACGTCCGAGAACGTGCTCGACGTGATCACGGGGTATGACGTGATCGTGGACGGCACCGACAACTTCCCGACCCGGTACCTCCTGAACGACGCCAGCCTCGTGGCCGGCATCCCGGTCGTGCACGGGTCGATCTACCAGTTCGAGGGCTCGGTCACGGTCTACAAGCCGCACGAGGGCCCCTGCTACCGCTGCCAGTACCCCGAGCCGCCGCCGCCGGAGCTGGCGCCGTCGTGCGCCGAGGGCGGCGTCCTGGGCGTGCTCCCCGGCGTCGTCGGGACGCTCCAGGCGACCGAGGCCGTGAAGCTGCTGCTGGGCATCGGCGAGCCGCTGGTCGGGCGCCAGCTGCGCTACGACGCGCTGTCCATGGAGTTCGTCGAGCTGAAGATGCACCGCGACCCGGAGTGCCCGGTCTGCAGCAAGGATCCCCACGAGATCGAGTTCATCGACTACGAGCAGTTCTGCGCCCTGCCCGGCCGGGCCGTCGTGCGAACCCAGGAGGCCGTCGCTTCGTGAGCACCGTCCGCATGCCCCCCATCCTGCGCCAGGCCGTCGGCGGCGCCCGCGAGGTGGACGCCTCCGGCGGGACCGTCCGCGAGGTGCTGGACGACCTCACCGGCCGCTTTCCCGCCATCCGCACACACCTGTTCGACGACGGCGGCGACCTGAACCGCTTCGTGAACGTCTACGTGAACAACGAGGACGTGCGCCTGGGCAGCGGCCTCGACACGACGGTCGCGCCCGACTCGACCGTCATCGTCCTGCCGGCGATGGCCGGCGGAGGCGGATTGGCATGAGCTGCCTCGAGACCCGCCGCAGCGCCGCGCTCACCGCAGTCGGCAACACGCCGCTCGTGGAGCTGCCGCGCATGTCGCCGAACGCGGACGTGCGCATCTTCGCGAAGCTCGAGGAGCAGAACCCGACCGGGTCGATGAAGGACCGGGTCGCGCTCTCGATGGTCGAGGCGGCCGAGGCCACGGGCGAGCTCGAGCCCGGCCGGCGCATCCTCGAGCCGACGAGCGGCAACACGGGCATCGCCCTGGCCATGATCGGCACCGTGAAGGGCTACCCGGTCACCGCCGTCATGCCCGAGTCGGCGACGCCCGAGCGGGTCGAGCTGCTGCGCATGTACGGCGCCGAGATCGTCTTCTCCCCCGGCCCGCTGGGCTCGAACGGCGCCGTCGCGATGGCCCGCTCGATGGCCGAGCGCGACCCGTCGGTGTTCATGCCGTTCCAGTACGCCAACGAGGCCAATCCGGCAGCGCACTACTGCGGCACCGCCGTCGAGATCCTGGAGCAGGTGCCGGACGGCCAGGTCGACGCCTTCGTCGCCGGCCTCGGCACGGGCGGCACGCTGATGGGCTGCTCGCGCCGCTTCCGCGAGGCCAACCCCGACGTGATGATCGTCGCCGCCGAACCGCTCCAGGGCGACCCGGTGATGGGCCTGCGCAGCCTGGAGGACGGCTACACGCCGCCGATCCTGGACATCGCCGAGCTCGACCGCAAGGTGCTCGTGTCGAACGGCGAGGCGGTCGCGGCCCTGCGCAAGCTGCTCGCCCTCGAGGGCGTGTTCGCGGGCGTCTCCGCGGGCGCCGCGCTTGCCGTCGCCCGGCGCGTGGCCGGCGAGATGGAGTCCGGCAACGTGGTCTGCGTCTTCGCCGACGGCGGCTCGAAGTACCTCTCGGCCGGCATCTACACGAAGGCCGCGGACGAGCTCGAGCGCGAGATGGAGGAGCGCGTCTGGTGGTGATCCCGGCGGCGGTGCGCGACGAGATCGTCGCGCATGCGCGGGCGGGGCTGCCCAACGAGGCGTGCGGGATCCTGGCCGGGCTCGACGACCGGGTCGAGCGGTTCTTCCCCGCCGAGTCCGACGAGCCGAGCCCGTACTACTACCGGATCGAGTCGCGCGACCAGATCCGGATCATGAACGCGATCGACGATGCCGGCCTCGACCTGATCGGCATCTACCACTCGCACACGAGCTCGCCGGCGTTCCCGTCCCGCACGGACGCCGAGCAGGCGTTCTGGCCGGACGCCGTCTACGTGATCGTGTCGCTCGCAAACGCCGAGGCCGACGTGCGCGGCTACCGCATCCGCGACCAGGAGGTCACGGAGGAGGAGCTCGTCACCGGGTAGCGCTGGTGGGGACGGTGCCCGCGTGCGGGGACTGTCCCCGATTCCCGGCCAGGCGTCGCAGCGCGGCGGCGCAGTTCGCCCGCACCCACGGCGCGCCGTCCGACATCCCGGCCTCGAGCAGGCCGGACGCCTGCGGATCTCCCAGCCGCCCGAGCGCCCAGGCGGCCTGCGCGCGCACCCGCGCGTGCGGGTCGGACATCGCGGCGCGCACGGCCTCGCCCTCGCCCAGCCGCGCCAGGGCGCGCACGATCCGCACGCGCAGCTCCAGCGATGCGGCCGGCATCGCCGCGGCCAGCGCCTCCGCCGCCGCCGGCGACCCGGTCCGGCCCAGGGCGTCGGCCAGCGGGACGCGCAGCGCGACCGTCCGCGGCGCCCGGAACGCGTGCAGGAGCGGCGCCACCGCCCACGCGCCGCCCAGCGCCTCCACCAGCCGCTGCTCCGGCACGAGGCCGTGCTCGAGGGCGTCGAGCAGCATCCGCGCCGCGAACGGCGAGCCGATGCGGCCGAGCGCCCGCGCGGCGGCGATCCGCACCCACCGGTTGCGATCGTGGAGCAGCCCTGCGAGCCGGGGCGACGCCTCGCTCAGGCGCAGGCCGCCGATCGCGGCCGCCGCGCGGGCGCGCCGCGGGGCGAGAAGGGAGCGGGACGCCCGCTCGAGCGTCAGGGCGACGCCGGTCGCCCGCAGGTTGTAGCGGAGCAGGTCGCGGTCGGCCTGGGCCAGGAGCGGCCACGCCCGGTCGACCTCGGCCGCCAGATCGCAGGCGGCGGCCTCGGAGCGGGCGGCCGCGGCCGCCAGCCGGCGCAGCCCGGCGTCCTCGGGACGCGCCAGCAGCACGGCGAAGCGGGCCCGCCGCCGCGCCCGCCGGCGCGGCCGGGCCTGCGCGGCGCCGACGGGTCCGCGACCCCGCCCGCGACGCCTGCGACGGTCGCTCGTGCTGGAAATCACTGTCACTTCCCAGGCATACGCGCCGGTCGCCGGACCGGCAAGCACCCGAAGGAGCTACTTCGATGATTGATTCATCTAGCCGCTCTGGGCCTGGTCGAGCGTGACGTCGCTCGCCATCGGCGCCACCGGCCGGCCCTCGAACTCCGTCGCCAGCACCACGACCGTCTTCGTCCGCTCGACCGACTCGAGCGCGCGGATGTCCCAGATCAGGTGCTCGAGCGCCCGGGTGGACTCGGCCCGCACCTTCAGCATCAGGCTCTCCTCGCCGGCGATGTGGTGGCACTCCTCGACCCACGGCATGCCCTCGAACGCCTCCTCGAGGCTGCCGCGGGGCCCGGCGATCTGGGTCACGAGGATGAACGCGCTCACCCCCGCCCCCACCTTCTCCGGGTCGACCACGGCCCGGTAGCCGGTGATGACGCCGCGCGCCTCGAGCTTCTTCACCCGCTCGTGAACGGCTGCGGGCGAGAGCCCCACGTGCTGCGCGATCTGGGCGAAGGTCGACCGCCCTTCGACCTGGAGCACGCCGACGATCGCTCGATCGATGTCGTTCAGGTCTTTCACGTCCGGGGTGATGCGGAACCATACCCCGGGTACCCTCCGGGCGTCGGCAAAAACCGAAAGGGAGGGACGCCATGGCGGTGCTCGCCGAATCGGAGCTCCGGTCGCAGGTCGCGGGGATGCAGGGGTGGGAGGTGCGCGACGGCGCGCTCGAGAAGTCCTACGACCGTGGCGACTTCGACGGCTCGATGGCGTACGTGAACCGCGTCGCCGAGGCCGCCAACGCGGCCGACCACCATCCCGACATCGCCGTCTCGTGGAACACGGTCACGCTGCGCTGGGTGAACCACAGCGCCGGCGGGATCACCGAGAAGGACGTCGAGATGGCCGCGAAGAGCGACGAGCTGGCCGAATAGGGCGATGACAGAGCATGCGGTCGTGATCGCCGGAGGCGGGCCGACCGGGCTCATGCTGGCAGGGGAGCTGGCGCTGGCGGGCGTCGACGTCGTCATCGTCGAGCCGCGAGCCAGCCAGGAGCTCGTCGGGTCACGCGCCCGCGGCATACATTCGCGGACGATCGAGGTGCTCGACCAGCGGGGGATCGCCGATCGCTTCATCGCTGCAGGGCAGACCGATGCAGATCGGCCGTTTCGCCGGCGTCCTGCTGGACATCAGCGCTTCCCCACCCGGCACAACTACGGCCTCGCCTTGATGCAAGCGCCGTTCGAGCGCATCCTGGCCGGCTGGGTCGAGGAGCTCGGCGTGCCGATCATGCGCGAGTGCGAGGTGACCGGCTTCACGCAGGACGACGACGGCGTCGACGTCAAGCTCGCCGACGGTGGACCGCTACGCGCTCGCTACCTCGTCGGATGCGACGGGGGTCGCAGCCTGATCCGCAAGGCCGCCGGCATCGAGTTCCCCGGCTGGGATCCGTCGGTCAGCTCGCTGATCGCCGAGGCCGAGGTGAGCGAGGAGCCGGAGTACGGCATCCGCTATGACGAGAACGGCACCCAGGCGATCGGTCCGCTCGACGGCGGAAATCGGGTGGGGGTGGTCGTCACCGAACGGTACGCAGGGCAGACGCCCGAGCCGACGCTGCCCGACCTGCGCCGCGCGCTCATCGCGATCTGGGGAACCGACTTCGGAGTTCGACGCCCGACGTGGATCTCCCGGTTCACCGACATGACCCGGCAGGCGGCGTCCTACCGTGAAGGGCGGGTGCTGCTGGCAGGAGACGCCGCGCACGTGCACTACCCGGTCGGCGGGCAGGGGTTGAACCTGGGCGTGCAGGACGCGGTCAACCTGGGCTGGAAGCTCGCCCAGGTGGTGGAGGGAACGTCCTCCGAGCGCCTCCTCGACACCTACCGGGCCGAGCGTCATCCCGTGGCCGCCGACGTGCTGCGAACGACCATGGCGCAGACGGCGCTCACGCGCGCCGACCCGCGCATCGAAGCTCTGCGGGAGACCATGGCCGATCTGCTGAGCCTGGATGAGCCGCGAACACGATTCGCCGCGAAGACCTCCGGTCTGGACATCCGCTACGACCTCGGCGAAGGACACCCGCTCCTCGGCCGTCGCATGCCCGATCTCGACGTCGTCACCGCGGACGGCCCCACCCGCGTCTTTCGCCTGCTGCACGACGCCCGGCCGGTGCTCCTCAACCTCGGCGAGCCCGGCGCCTTCGACATCGCGCCCAGGGCCGCTCGGGTGCGCCTGGTCGACGCCGAGTACGCCGGCGTGTGGGATCTCCCGGTCGTCGGCGCGGTCGCGGCCCCGGCCGCCGTGCTCGTCCGGCCGGACGGCCATGTCGCCTGGGTCGGAACGGAAGGTCAGGCAGGGCTGGACGACGCCCTCACGACCTGGTTCGGGACGGCCGCCTAGAACCGTTCTTATTCACCCGACTGCGCGGGCGGGCGGGCCGGCGCGGGCGCCGGCGCCGCGGCGGTCAGGGTCACGTCGACCTCGCGGATGCGCGGCCCGTCGATCGCGCTCACCTCGAAGCTGGCGCCGTCGAACTGCCACCGTGTCGCCCACCTTCGGCACCCGGCCGAGCTCGCCGAACACGAACCCGCCGATGGTGTGGTAGTCGTCGACGGGCAGGCTCTTGCCGAAGCGCTCGTTGAACTCCTCGATCGGGAACGACCCCACCAGCCGCACCCGGCCGCGGCCGATCCGCAGGACGCCGGCGTCGGGCAGGTCGAACTCGTCGCCGATCTCGCCGACGATCTCCTCCAGCAGGTCCTCCAGCGTGACGAGGCCCTCCACCGAGCCGTACTCGTCGACCACGATCGCGAGGTGGTTGGACGTGCGCTGGAACTCGGCCAGGAGCTCGTCGAGCGGCTTCGTCTCGGGCACCATGATCGCCTCGCGCAGGATCGTGCGCAGGTCGGTGCTCTCGAGGCCGCGCTCGTGCAGCGCCGAGAACAGGTCGCGGACGTGCAGCACCCCGACGATGTCGTCGAGCTCCTCCTCGAACACCGGGTAGCGGGTGAACGGGTGCGACAGCACGAGCCGCAGCACCTCCTGCACGGGCAGGTCGACCGGGACGGCGACCACGTCCGGCCGCGGCACCATCACGTCGACGGCGTCCTTGTCGGCGAACTCGAAGACCTTGTGGAGCATCTCCTGCTCCTCCTCCTCGAGCACGCCCTTCTCGCGGCTCGCGGTGACGAGCATCTTCAGCTCCTCCTCGGAGTGGACGAGCGTCACCCCGCTCGACGCGGTCACGCCGAACCAGCGCAGCACGGCCGCGCTCGAGCGCACGAGCACCCAGATGAACGGCCGGAAGATCACGTAGAAGGAGCTGACCGGGCCGGCGGCGAACAGGGCCACCCGCTCCGGGTACTGGAGCGTGAACGACTTCGGCACGATCTCGCCCATCACGACGTGGAAGTAGCTCAGGATCGTGAACGCGAGGATCACCGAGATCGTCGTCGCGACGCTCGTGTGCCAGCTGTCCGGGAGCAGGTCGAGCGGCCGCTCCAGCAGGCGTGAGATGACCGGCTCGCCGATGGCGCCGAGGCCCAGGCTGGAGAGGGTGACGCCGAGCTGGATGGCCGAGATGAAGCGGGGCGGCTGCTCCAGCAGGCGCAGCACGCGCTTGGCCGAGCGGCTGCCCTGCGCGTCCAGCTCCTGCATGCGCGTCCGCCGCACGGTCACCAGGCCGTACTCCGCAGCCACGAAGAAGCCATTCGCGGCCACGATCACCGCCACCGCCACCAGCTCGAGTGCGGTTGTCATCGAGTACTCGGACCGTCGTCGCTCAAGCCCCGCCAGTATAGTCGGGGGGTCGTACGGCTTCTGAGAGGGAACACAGAACCGCTCAAGCGCGACGCGCAACTGCCGATTCACTCCAGCAGGGATCACCCCCAGACCGGCGAAACCGGACGGCAGGCACGCGAGTGCTAACGGCCGCACCGATTTCTGCCGATACCCGCTAAAGCCCGAAGCTGGTCTATGCGACGAGTGGAGCACACGTGCCCGAGCCGATAACTTGTCTGATTGTCGATGACCATGAGGTCGTCCGAGAGGGTCTGCGCCTCGCGCTGTCCCGGACGGACAACATCCGCGTCGTCGGCGAGGCGTCCGACGGAAGCGCCGCCGTGGCGCTGGCCCGGCGCCGCCGCCCGAACGTCGTGATCATGGACGTCCGCATGCCCGGCACCGACGGCCTCCAGGCCGCGCGCGAGATCTCGACCGAGGTGCCCGAGGCCTACGTCCTCATGTTCACGGCCTACGGCGAGCGCAGCCTGCTCACCCGCGGCCTCGAGGCCGGCGCGAAGGGCTACATCCTGAAGGAGGCGCCGCACCAGACGCTGGTGCGCGCGATCCAGAAGGTCGCCGGCGGTGACGGGTACGTCGATCCCGCGCTGATGCCCGCGTTCCTCACCAAGGAGCGCGAGAACATGCTGACCGCGCGCGAGCGCGAGATCCTGCAGCTCCTGGCCGACGGTATGTCGAATGCCGACGTGGCCGCGAAGCTCTTCATCAGCCAGGAGACCGTCAAGAGCCACGTACGGCATATCCTCTCGAAGCTGGAGGCGGATACCCGTACGCATGCAGTCGCCATCGCCCTCAGACAGGCCATCATCGACTAGTCCCGCCGATCCCGGGGCCCGCGCAGTCGCGGCGCCCACGCGGATCGTGCAGGTGGGAGGGCTGGCGGTGCTGTCCGTCGCGGTGACGGCGATCGCGTTCGCCCTCGCGGCGAGCGTCTTCTCCAACCCGGTCGCGCTGCTCGTCGCCGGCATCGCGGCGATCGCCCTCGTGGGCGCGCTCGCGGCCTACGCCGTCCAGCGCGACGCCGGACGCCTGCAGGCGTCCGAGGAGTGGCAGCGGCGCCTGCGCGGCGAGCTGATGTCGCAGGCCGCGTTCCTGGACGAGGTGGTCGGCAGCCTTGCGGCCATGACGTCGACACGCGATGCCGAGCACGTGCTCGCCGCGACGGCCGAGCAGGCCCACCGCCTGCTGCGCCCGGACGCCACCGTCGTCCTCGTCCCGTCGGCCGACGGACGCGATCTGCGCCCGGCCGTCGCCCGCGGAATCGCGCTCGGCCCGATCGCCGGTCTCGGCGTCGACCCGGCCAGCGCCGACTCGCTCCTGGCCGCGGCGGCCACCAGCCGCACGCCCGCCGCCGGGCCGGTGAAGCCCGGCGGAGACGCGCTCACGAAGCACCTGCGCCCGGTCGCGGCGCTGGCGGTGCCGCTGGTCGTGCTCGACGAGCTGCACGCCCTGCTCGTGCTCTTCCGGCTCCAGGGCGACGCCGTCTTCGGGCCGGCCGAGGTCGCCCAGGCCGTGCTGGTGGCCGACTTCGGCGCCAGCGCCGCCGCGAACGCCCAGCTCTTCCAGCGGGTCGAGTCGCTGCTCGCCCAGGCGCGCATGCGCGAATCGGAGCGGGCGGAGCTCTCGCGCCGGATCCTGTCGGCCGAGCAGGACGAGCGGCGCAAGCTCTCGCTGTTCCTGCACGACGGCCCCCTCCAGGCGATGTCCGGCATCGCCATGATGCTCGACGCCGTCGCCGAGGACACCAGCCGAGGGCTCGACCGACTCGGCGCTGCGGGTGCTCGAGACGGCCCGCGAGCGCCAGCGCTCGGTGATCCGGTCGCTGCGCGAGCTCTCCTTCGCCCTGGAGCCGTGGGTGCTGCGCGACCAGGGCTTCGTCGTCGCCGTCCGGGCGCTCGCCGACGAGATGGAGCGCGGCCACGCGGTCTCGGTCGAGCTCGACGTGGAGGCGGCCGGCGACCTGCCCGCCGACGACCAGGTGTTCCTGTACCAGATCGTGCGCGAGGCCGTCCAGAACGCCGTCAAGCACGCCACTCCCCGATCCGTCGCCGTCAGCGTCTCCGGCGACCCGGGCAGCGGCTTCGAGGTGGTCGTGCGCGACGACGGCACCGGCTTCGCCGTCTCGCCGCCGGACGACGGCCTCCCCCACCACGGCATGACCGCCATGCGCGAGCGCGCCCAGATCCTCGGCGGGCGGCTGCGGATCGACTCCGTGCCCGGTGCCGGGACCGAGCTGCGCGTCTCCCTCCCCTCGCACGACCATGCCGATGTGGCGTAGGCAGAAGCAGTCGCCGAGCCCCGTCGACGCGCTCGTCGAGGCGTGCGAGAACGGGCTCGACCTGCCCGCCGTCATGGCGGCCGTGTGCAAGGCGGTCTCGGAGTCGCTCTCGGGCGTCGCCACGGCCGCCTACGTGCTCACCGACGACGGCGCCAACCTGCGCCTGGCGGCCGGCGAGGGCGCGGACGAGCTCGACCCGCCCGAGCCCGACGGCCCGGTGCACATCGGCGACCGCTGGCTCGTGCCGCTGATCAGCGCCCGGCGCACCGTCGGCTGCATCGTCACCCACGCCCCCGCCTACGCCGATCTCTCCGGCATCCGCCTGATCGCGGTGCTCGCGGCCCAGGCGATCGAGTCGGCCCGGCTGTGGGAGCGGGCCGGCGACAGCTCCGGCACCCAGGACGTGCTCACCGGCCTCTCCAACCACCGCGGCTTCGAGCGCGCGCTCACCCGCGAGCTGGCCCGCGCCATGCGCGGCGGCGTCCCGGTCGCGGTGGCGATGGTCGACCTGGACGGGTTCCAGGCCGCGAACGAGCGCCGCGGCCACGCCGCCGGCGACGAGCTCCTGCGCACGGCCGCGCGCTGCCTGGCGTCGGGCGTGCGCACCTACGACAACGTCTCCCGGATCGGCCCGGACGAGTTCGGGCTCGTCCTGCCCGGCATGGAGCCCGAGGTGGCCCGGGCGCTGCTCGAGCGGCTGGCGGCGGCGTTCGCCTCCTCCGCGCAGGGGGCGACCGTCTCGGCCGGCGTGGCCGGCTTCCCGGCCGACGGCGACACCCAGGCCGAGCTCGTGCGGCTCGCGACCGGCGCGCTCTACTGGGCCCGGCGCGGCGGCGGCGGCCGGGCGGTGGCGTACGACTCCGAGGTGGTCGAGGCGCTCTCCGCCGAGGAGCGCGCCAGCCAGCTCGAGCGCGACACCTACGAGCGGACGATGCGCGCGCTCGAGGCCGCCCGCGGCCAGTCGGCCACGTCGCGGGCCGTCAGCGAGTACGCGGGCCACATCGCCGCGCAGGTGGGCCTCTCCCCCGACCGCACCGACCGCGTCCGGCTGGCCGCGTTCCTGTACGACGCGACGACGCCCGGCGGGGACCGGGACGAGCGCGCCCGGGTCGCCTCCAAGGTGGTCGCAAACGCGCTCGACGCCGAGGCGGCCGAGTGGCTCCTGGCCGCCCACGACATGGATCGCGAGGCGCCGATCGAGTCGCGCGTGATCGCGGTCGCGGCGGCCTTCGTCGAGTCGGGCGGCCACGTCTCGAGCGCCGGCGCCGGAAGGGCGCTGGCCGACATGTGGCAGCGCCGGGGCGAGTTCGACCCGGGCTGCATGCGCGCGCTCGAGACGCTCCTGGCCGACCAGACCGCCGGGGTGTGACCGCCCCGGGCGCGGGCCGGCAGCTGCTCGACCTGCACAACCACACCCACCACTCCTACGACGCCCAGAACCGGCCCGCCGACTACGAGCGGGCCCACGCTGCGGGCCTGGTCGACGTCGTCGCGATCACCGACCACAACACGATCGCGGGTGCGCTGGAGCTGCGCGAGCGGGCGAGCTTCCCCGTCATCGTCGGCCAGGAGATCGACACGGCCGACGGCGAGCTGATCGGCCTCTTCCTGGCCGAGCCGGTCCGCGCGGGGCTCCCTGCCGTCGAGACCGCCGAGCGGATCCGCGCCCAGGGCGGCCTCGTCTACCTCCAGCATCCGTTCTACCGCATCGTGCGCGGCCGGATGCGCGCCGCCGCCCGCGAGGGGCTGCGCGGCCGCGGGCTGGTCGACATCGTCGAGGCGGCGAACGGCGGGCCGTTCGCGGCGAGCGCCAACGCCCGGGCGCTGGCCTGGGCGCGGGCCTGCGGCCTGCCCCACGCCGCCTCGTCGGACGCGCACGAGCCCTCGGCGATCGGCACCTGCCTGCAGGCGGTGGCGGCGGGGCCGGTCGACGCCGCGTCGCTGCCCGGGCTCCTGCGCGCGGCGACGCCGATCGACCGCCGGCCGCCGGCGGCGACTGCGCTGGTGATCAAGGCAGCCGGCCGGGCCGGCACGGCGCTGCGCGTCGCGGCCGGGCGCGAGCCGCTGCGGCGGCGATTGCCCTAGAGCCGTACGCGGCGCCGCCAGAGCACGGCGAACGCGCTCGCCGCGAGCACCGCGACGACCAGCGACACCCAGACCTCCACCCGCTGCCCGAGGAGGTACGTGGTGTGGTCGATGCGGATCCGCTCGATCGCCAGCCGCCCGACCGCGTAGAGGGCGGCGTAGAGCGCGAAGACCGTCCCCGGCCGGGTGCGGCCGCCGGTGCGGCGGGCGAACCCGAGCAGCACGGCCAGCACCGCCAGGTCCCAGAGCGACTCGTACAGGAACGCCGGCTGGAACGCCCGCCCGGGCAGGTACGGCGGCACCGGGTTGTCGATCCGGATCGCCCAGGGCAGGCCGCTGGGGTGGCCGTAGAGCTCCTGGTTCGCGTAGTTGGCGAAGCGCCCGATCGCCTGGCCGAGGACGATGCCGGGAGCGGCGCAGTCGGCGACCACCCAGAACGGCAGCCGCATGACCCGGCAGGCGAGGGCGGCTCCGATCATGCCCCCGATCACGCCGCCGTAGATCCCGAGCCCGCCGCGCCAGATGATGAACGCGTTCTGGGGGATGGTGGCGAACGGCTTCCAGTCGGTGAGGACGTGCTCGACCCGCGCGCCCACGAACCCCATGAGGAGCGCCGCGACGGCGATCGGCAGGACCTGCTCCGGGTCGAGGCCGCGGCGGGCGAACCCGCGCCGGGTCATCCAGATGCCGGCCACGATCGCGACGACCAGGATCACGCCGTACCAGCGCGGCTGGAAGCTGCCGAGCTTGAAGACGTACGGATCGCCGGGGCTGGGGAGCGACAGGATCACGGGCGCGGGGAGCCTACCGGCGCGCCCGCCGGCCGCCGCCGCCATCGCTCATAGCAAGCTCGACAAACTGCACTTTCGTCGCTATCACTGTGAGTAGGGCCGCAACGTACAGGCGCGGCCGTCCCACTCCCCCTGGCCGCAGCACGCCCGATGACCGGCATCCCCGAGCACCCCCCGCATCCCGAGCTGATCCGCGTGGCGCTGATGAGCCACCATCCCGGCCTGCGCGAGCTGTTCGAGCGCTCCGGGATGGTGCGCGTCGTCGACGCGGTGCCCGACGTGCTCGTCTGGTACCTCCCCCACGACGCCGGCGGGCTGCCGTCGGACGTGATGGCGGCGCTGGCCGACCCGGCCGCCCCGGGCGTCGTCGTCCTCGCCGACCGCCACCCCGTCCGCTGGTTCCAGGAGGCGCTCCGCCTCGGCGTCGACGACGTCCTGTGCCTGCCGCAGACGCCCCAGTCGCTCGGCATGGCCGCCGCCAAGGCGCGCGCGGCCCGCGCGCGCAGGGCGCCGGCCGCGAGCGGCGACGGCCCTGCCGGCGGCGGCCACGTGTTCACCGTCTTCTCGACGAAGGGCGGATCCGGCCGCACGGTGATCGCCTCGAACCTGGCGGTGTGCTTCGCCCAGGCCGGCCTGCGGACGCTGCTCGTCGACCTCGACCTGCACTCCGGCGACTGCGCGCTCGTGCTCGGGCTCGCGCCGCGGGCGACGATGCTCGACCTCGTCACGGGCCCGGCCCCGATCGACGCCGAGGCGCTCGCACAGACCGTCACCCGCCATGTCAGCGGCGCCGACGTCCTGGCCGCGCCCGCCCGGCCGGAGCAGGAGGAGCTGATCGCCGTCGAGCGCCTGGAGCGGCTGCTCGAGACCGCCCGCGCCGGCTACGACGCCGTCGTCATCGACGCCGCGTCGGCGTTCTCGCCCACGACGCTGCTCGCTCTCGACAACACCGACACGCTCCTGCTGGTCGGCGCGCCCGACGTGCCGGCGGTGCGCAGCGTGCGGATCGCGCTCGAGACGCTCGACCTGCTCGAGCTCGACCTGCCGGACGTCCGCATCGTCATGAACCGCGCCGGCGCGGACGTCGGCCTCGACACCGCCGACATCGAGGCGACGCTGCGGCGCGAGATCGCCTACGCGCTCCCGTCCGACCGGGCGGTGCCGCTGTCGGTCAACCGCGGCCGGGCCGTCGTCTCGGACGATCCGCGGTCGCGGGCGGCCCGCTCGCTCATGGGCGTCAGCCGCTCGCTGGTCGCCGCAGTCGGCCGATAGGTGTCATGGGGCTTGGAGAGCGAGACTGCTGGGTCATGTCCAGATCTCCGGAGCCCCACCCTCCACCTCAACGAGACAACTCGAGCACGCGGCAATGGTCATCACGCAGGCATTCCCGCGTCTCGCGGTAGGCGATCGTCTGCACCATGGAGCGGACGGGCGCGTCGTCGTAGCGTTCCAGGATCGCGTCGGCGCAGGCGCGGATCTCCTCGGCTGGGTGGACCGCCGCGAACTCCCGGTCGAGGTCGGGCAGCAGTCGCGCGAGGCGAACCTGGTGCGCGGTGCGGTCGGCGCGGATGTCGTCCAGGCGCGAGTCGATGAAGGCGATCACGCGGCGTTCGATGTCGTCGCGGATCTCGCGTACGACCTCGATCGGTTGGCCGTGCGGGTCGGGAATGTCCCAGTCGTCCACGCGGGTGGGGACGTAGGGGCAGGCGCCGCCGCAGCCGAGCGTGATGGCCCAGTCGGCGTGCAGCTGCATTTCCAGGTCGAGCTTCTTGGGCCGCTCGGCCGAGATATCGATGCCGACCTCGGCCATGGCGTTGACGACTTCGGGCCATGGCGCACTGGCGGGCTCCTGGCCGGCCGACTCGGCACGCACGTCAGCGGGCGCGTACCTGCGCCAGAACGCTTGGGCGATCTGGCTTCGACCGGCGTTGTGGGTACACACGAACAGGATGTACTTCACGACGTCACCTCCTCGGCGGTGGCGAGTTCCGACACGAGCTCCCGGACACGGTCGTGGATCTGGTCACGGACCCGGCGCACCTCATCCAGCGGCCGGCCGGCTGGGTCTTCGAGCTCCCAGTCGATGTAGCGCTTGCCGGGGATGTAGGGGCACTCGTCACCGCAGCCCATGGTGACGACCAGATCGGCCCACTCCATGTCTTGCTGGTCGAGCTGGTGCGGCACGTTCCCGGAGACGTCGATCCCGAGCTCGGCCATGACCTCGGCGACCTCGGCGTGGACGTGCCCGGCCGGGCGGCTACCGGCCGAGCGGGCATGGTGACGGCCATCGGCCGCACGGGTGAAGAGGGCTTGCGCGATCTGGCTTCGCCCGGCGTTCTGGATACAGACGAACAGGACGTTGCTCACGCAGCCACCTCCGTCGGGACGTCGGTCTCACCGAGAGCGTGGGGCGTTCCTCGGCGCGCAGGAACTGGTAGGTGACGGCGGCCGCCGCGGCGCCCAGGATCGGCGCCGCCAGGTAGACCCAGATGGCGGTGTAGTCGGTGGCGGCGATGGCGGGGCCGAGCGAGCGGGCCGGGTTCATCGAGGCACCGCTGATCGGCCCGCCGAACATCGCATCCAGGCCGACGGCGGCGCCGATCGCGATCGCCGCCGCCTCGCCCACAGCTCGAGTGTCGGTGGCCACGGCCATGATCACGAACATCAGGAGGAAGCTCAGCACTGCTTCCCATAGAAACGCCTGCCCGTCGCTGCCCGCGGGGAGGGTGGCGCCGACGTGGGCGATGTTGCCGAGCGACTCGCGCAGCACGAGCGCGGCCGCCAGAGCTCCGACGAGCTGGGCCGTCCAGTAGAGCGGCACCCGCCTCCAGGGGAAGTGGCGGCTGAGTGCGAAGGCGAGGGTGACGGCCGGGTTGAAGTGGGCGCCGCTGATGTGACCGACGGCGTAGATCATGACCATGATCACCAGGCCGAAGCTGATCGCCACGCCGACGTGCCCGAGGGCATGCGTCTTGGCGTCCACCATGATCGCGCCGCAGCCCGCGAAGACGAGCGCGAACGTGCCGATCACCTCAGCCAGCAGCGAGCGCGCCAGCCCGGCGCTCATCAGCAGCAGCCAGCCCGAGTGGCCGGCTGGACGATCGGCAGACCCTTCGACTGTGGCTGGGTAGTCTTGACGGCCTTGACGATGGCGCCGTGCATCCCGTCGGCGACTTCGTGCGTGAACTCGACCGTGATCTGCTCGAATCCGGCCGCGTCGAGTCCGGCCTCGTACTCGCCTTTGGAGAGCGCGCCGGCGATGCAGCCGACATGGCTTCCCCGCTGCGCTCGCTCCGCCGGCGCGAGTCGATCTTCGGCGACGACGTCACTGATCCCGATCCGCCCACGCGGCCTCAGTACACGCGAGATCTCTGCGAGCACCGCCGACTTGTCCGTGGACAGGTTGATGACGCAGTTGGAGATGACCACGTCCACTGAGTCCGCCGGCAGGGGGATCTGCTCGATCAGCCCCTTCAGGAAGTGCACGTTCCCGACACCCGCCTCGCGGGCGTTTCGCCGGGCGAGCGCGAGCATCTCATCGGTCATGTCCAGCCCGTAGGCGGTGCCGGTCTCACCGACCCGCTTGGCCGAGAGGATCACATCGATGCCGCCGCCCGACCCCAGGTCGAGCACGACGTCACCCTCGTACAAGTCGGCAACCGCCGTCGGGTTCCCACAGCCGAGCGAAGCAAGCACCGCAGCGTCGGGCAGCTCGCCGCGCTGCTCGACGTCATACAGCGCCTCGCCAAACGCGTTCGGATCATCATCGGCGCAACAGCCACGGCTGCCACAGCCACACCCATCCCCGTCCGACACCGCCCGCGCCGACTCGGCGTAGCGGCGACGAACCTCCTCGCGCAGATCATCCGCAGTCGACGCCATCAGCAGCACGCTCCCTTCAGATCAACGACGGCCGCCAGCTTCTCGACCGCCGCGGGATTCAACGAGAAGTACGCCCACTTGCCCCGCTGCTCCCGCTCCACCAACCCCGCGTCCAGCAGCTTCTTCATGTGATGCGACACGGTCGGCTGCGACAGCCCCAGCGGCTCGACCAGGTGGCACACGCACACCGGCTCGCCGCTGGTCGCAAGCACGTTCACGATCCTCACCCGCGCCGGATCGCCGAGCGCCCGGAACACATCCGCGGTCGCCGCCACCTCGTCATCCGACAGCGTCGCCGCGCCCAACGGACCGCAGCACGCGACCGCCTCGACGGTGCTCACAGCCGCCCCCAGCGCATCGTCGTGTCGCGCGCCTCCGCGAGCAACGACTGGCGCCGACAGGCCGCATCGCACACATTCCCACAGCGATCGCAGAACTCGACCGCAGACTCCCTAGACCTTCGGAAGCTGAGCACAATTCGCCTCCCACATCAGATAGACACCCGTCAATGTATCGAAGAAGATCGATTCGTGCAAAGGTCGTTCTTCTTGTTCGGAGTCAGACCCCGTCGGTGTGCGCACACCGCCCGATGGTACGGTGAGCCGATGGCGGCCCTGCTGCAGCAGGTGGAGCTCGACCCGGGCACCGACGCGGCGCGGCGGGAGCGGTTCCCGGCAGGGGCGGCGATCGCATTCTCCGACCTCGAGGATGCCGGCGGCGACGCGGCGCTCGACCGCCTGCGCGACGCCGAGCCGGTGTCGTGGCTGCCGGCGCTCGGCGGCTGGCTCGTCACCGGCCACGGTCCGGCGCGCGAGGCGCTCAGCCCGCGCGCGGCGACGACCGTCGAGGCGGAGCAGAACCTGGTGCGGGCGTCGCTCGGACGGATGATGCTGACCTCCGACGCGGGCGAGCACACGCGGATGCGGGCGCCGTTCGAGCGCCCGTTCCGGATGCGCGAGGCCGGCGACGTCTTCGGGGCCGCGATCGCCGACGCCGCCGCCGAGCTGGCCGCCGCCGTCGCACCGGCCGGGGAGTGCGAGCTCGGCGCCGACTTCGCCGCGCCGTTCGCGATCCGCATGGCCGGGCGCATGCTCGGGCTCTCGCTCGGCGACGCCGCCCGCATCGACGCCTTCTACGACGCGTTCGCGGGCGCGATGAGCTACGACGGCAACCCGGAGCCGCAGCGGCTGGCGGACGCCGCCCGGGCCGACCTCGACGGCATCCTCCAGGCCGAGCTCGACCGCTGCCGCACGAGTCCCGACGCGTCCCTGACGTCGCAGGTCGCGAACGACCCGGCCGCCGGGCTCAGCGACACCGAGATCGCCTCGCAGCTGCGCGTGATCATGTTCGGCGCGATCGAGACGATCCAGGGCGCGGTCATGAACACCGTGCTGCTGCTCCTGCGCAACCCGGCCGCGCTCGCGGCGGTGCGGGCGGACGGCGCGACGCTCGCCGGCGCCGTGGACGAGGCCCTGCGCATGATCCCGCCGGTCGCCTTCATGGAGCGGTGGACGCGCGCGCCGCTCGAGATCGGCGGCGTCGCGATCGGTACGGGCGAGTTCGTCGGCGTCTCGGTGATCGCCGCCAACCGCGACCCGGCGGTCTTCGCCGGCCCGCTGCGGTTCGATCCCGGCCGGCCGAACGCCCGCCACGCCCTCAGCTTCTCGTTCGGCGAGCACCACTGCCTCGGCGCGCACCTGGCACGGCTCGAGACGGTCACCGCCGTCGGGCGCCTGCTCGAGGCGCTGGCGGCGATCGAGCTGGTGGATGTCGACGAGCCGAGCGGCTTCGCCTTCCGGCGGCCGCAGCGGATGCAGCTCGCCTGGGCGAGCTGACCGGCGCTACTCCATCCGGACGGTGGTCGTCGACTTGAGGGTGCCCGAGGCGACGACGAAGCCGAGCAGGTTGATGCTGTACGGGTAGGTGACCGTGACGGTGACGTTCTGGCCGGTCGTCCAGGGCTGGCTGGGTGAGACCGCGACGCCGATCTGGTTCTTGTCGAGCCACCAGGTGGAGTTCTTCGCGGTGGTGACGACATCGGCGACGCCGGACGCGTCGCTGCGGGAGACGAGCGCCTTGCGGCCGCCGTCGCGGGCCGCGTTCGTCACCTGGATGTAGTCCGCGTAGGTCTGCCCGAACTGGTAGATGCCGAGGATCAGCAGCAGGAGCATCGGCAGGATCAGCGTGAACTCGACCATCGCCTGGCCCCGGCTGCGGCGGGTGCGGCGGTCGGCGGCGGGAGCTTCGGTCTTGGCGGGGGGTGCGGTTCCGGGCTGGGACATGCGGAGTACCTCGGCGGGCCGTGGGCTCAGACCACTCGTCTAGCCTGAGGAATGCGTGCAGCGGAACGCTTGGCAAACGTCCAATATGCATCATCGGCAGGCTGCGCCGGCGACTTGAGCGAATTTGCCGCCTCGCCGAGGTCGTCGCGGATCGCCCCCAGGTCGGCCGCGGGCCGCGCGTGCCCCGCGAGCCGGGCGAGGACGCGCTCGAGGACCGGCAGCGCGGCGGCGGGCACGCTGATGAAGTAGCAGCCGGCCGTGTAGACGTCGGAACCGGGCGAGTGGACGCGGACGACGCGGACGTCGGCCGTGAGCTCGCCCTCGAGGAACCGGGCGGTGAGCGCCATGCGGTCGCCGTCCCGCAGGCGGTCGTCGGTCAGGCTCATCGCGCAGCCGCCGTCGCTCAGGTCGGTCAGCGTCACCGGGATGACCTCGTCGGGCACGACCCGGTCGCAGATGACGGCCCGCAGGGAGGCGGCCGAGCTGACGGCCAGGCGCTCCGTGCGGCGGCGGTAGCCGTGCGCGGCGACGGCGACGACCCGCAGGACGAGCGACGCCCGGGCCTGCGAGCGGAACTCGGCCTCCTCGATCACGGCATCGACCTGGATCGGCCGGCCGTCGTGCGACAGCCGGCACGACAGGGTCATACCGCCGGCGACGGCGAGGCGCGGCCCGCTGGCGGTGACCGAGGCGCCGTCGCTCGCGATCGTCCAGATCTCGATCGTCTCGCCCCGGTCCGTGTCGACGTCGATCGCGGATGCTTCCACGAGCAGGGCTGCGGCTTCGGCCGCGGTGGGCAGGTTGGGCGACGGCGTGTCGGTCATCTCGTGGGGCCTGGGAGATCGGACCTCCACCCCATGATCGGCCGGTCATGCGGGCGGATTAGCCCGCAACGGCGGCGTTTTCAGGACGCCGACGGCACGACCAGCACCGGCACCTTGGACAGGTGCAGCAGCTTGTGCGGCACCGACCCCAGCACGGCGCCCGTCAGCGGGTGCTCGCCGTGGGTGCCGACGACGATCATGCGCGCGTCGCGCTCGGCCGCCACCTGGAGCAGCGCCTCGGCCGGCCGGGCGTCCACGACGGCCGTCTCGGCGTCGTCGACCCCCGCCGCGCGGATGGCCGCGAGCGCCTCGTCCGCCCAGTCGACCCCCATCTCGTGCACCAGCTTGAGGTGGTCGGCGTCCTCCCCGATCGGGTACACGCCCGCGCCGAACGCGACGACGATCCGGTCGCCGTAGGCCTTCGCGCCGTCGACCGCGGCGGCCAGGGCCGCCTTGGCACAGTCGGAGCCGTCGTAGCCGAGGACGATCGTCGATGCCATCAGTCCACCCCCTCCGGCACCGGCACGGCGCCGTGGACCGCGACGTAGTCGTCGACCACCTCCGGGCGGCGGCGGAAGAACGCGGGCGCGATGCTCTGGTAGACGAACATGAGGACCACGCCGACGACGAGGAACCCGATCCCGATGATGAACGCCTGGCCGACGCCGAACCAGGTGCCGTTGTCGCTCGTGAAGTAGAGGTCGTGCGCGGAGCGGAAGAACGCCCACGTCAGGATCAGCGCGCCGATGATGGGCGAGACGCCGATGAAGAGGGCGTTCTTGAGGCTCTTCCCCAGGTGGTGGCGGTAGTAGATCGGGCAGGCGTAGCCGGTGAGGGCGTAGTAAAAGGCGATCATCAGGCCCAGCCCGGCGATCGACGCGAACAGGATCGACTCGCTGATGATCGTCAGGCCGACGTACCAGACGATCGAGAGCACGCCCATGTACATCGTGGACGTCGACGGCGTCAGGTAGCGGGGGTGGATGTTCGCGAACCGTTTAGGGATGGCGCCGTGGGCGGCCATCGAGAGCGACGTCCGCGCCGTCGGCAGGATCGTCGTCTGGGTCGAGGCCGAGGCCGACGTCAGCACGGCGATGATGAGGAGCTTGTCCCACGGCGAGCCGAGCACGTCGTTGCCGAGCGCGCTGAACACGTCGTCGGAGTTGTTGTTCAGGAACGCCACGCCGTGGTAGGCCTGGGCGGCGACGGAGTCGATGACGTAGAGGAGCACCAGGATCACCGTCGCCCAGAGGGCGGCCTTGCCCGGCGTCTGGGTGGAGTCCTCGGTCTCCTCGTTCACCGTCACGGTGCTGTCCCAGCCCCAGTAGATGAACACCGCCAGGATGATCCCGTCCGCCAACGCTCCGGTGCTCTTGATGTCGAACGGGTTGATCCAGCTGAGCGACGGCTCGATCGAGCCCTCCGGGCTCTGGAAGTACACCTTCGCCAGGGCGACGACGGCGAAGAGGCCGAGGATGATCACCTCGGCCCCGAGCAGGAACCACTGCGTCTTGGCGGACGCCTCGATGCCGACGTAGCAGATCCACGTCATGACGACGATCCAGAGCACGCCAAGGGCGAGCGACCACCACTTGCTGTTCGCGAGGCTGTCGGCGCCGAAGAGGTAGAAGGTGTACTGGCCCGCGATCTGGGCCAGGTTCGCCATCACGATGATGTCGGCGGCGATGATCCCCCAGCCGCCCATCCAGCCCAGGTGCGGCCCCATCGCCCGGGTCACCCATGCGAACGTCGTGCCGCAGTCGGGATCGGCCCGGTTCAGGTAGTAGTAGGACGACGCGATGAACAGCATCGGCACGAACGCGAGCAGCATGATCGCCGGCGCCTGCAGGCCGACGACGATCGTGACCAGGCCGAGGCTGGCCGCCAGGCTGTAGCCCGGGGCGGTCGAGGCGACACCGATGACCACGCTCGAGATGAAGCCGAGCGCGCCCGACTTCAGGCCCTTGTCCCCTGTCTCGTGCACGCTCGTGTCGACGGTCGCCATCTGACCCCCCGGTGGTCGAGTTGCCGCGCGACAATACCGGCGCGGGTGCGTCGATTCAACGCGGCCGGTCACGTAGGGTGTCCCCCGGGCGTGCGATGGGACCGATCCGGGAACCGACCAGGAACAGCCCCTCCAGATGGAGGGATCCCCTCGAACCGGAGCGAACTTGAACCGGATGCCACCCCGTGGCGAGAGACCCCCGTTCGAGCCGCCGGTCGCGCGGATCGCGGCCGAGCACCTCGAGCCGGCGCTGGGCGTGTTCGAAGCGGCCCAGGCGCTCTTCACGCACGACGACGTCGCCGAGATGCTCGCGGTGCTCGCGCGCAGCCTGTGCGAGCTCGTCGACGCGAAGGCGTGCATGGTGTCCTCGGTCGACATGGACGCCTCCGCCGTGCGCGACCTGGCGGGCTACGCACGGCCGCCGCACGCCTGGGACGCGGCCGAGGAGTACCTGCTCGAGGACTACCCGCGTACCGCGGAGGCGATCGAGCAGGACGTCGCGATCGTCGTCCGGGTCGACGAGGCAGACGCCGACCCGGCCGAGGCCCGGCGCGTGTCGCAGCTCGGCTTCCGCTCGCTGCTCATGTTCGCGGTCACGGTCGAGGACGAGCCGTACGCGCTGATCGAGATCTACGACACCAGGACGCGGTCGTTCGGCGGCGTCGAGGTGCGGCTGTGCCGCGCGCTCGCCGCCGAGGCGGGCAAGGTCGTCGAGCAGAAGCGGATGGGCGAGCGGCTGGAGCAGGCCTACTTCGCCACCCTGGGCGCGCTGGCCGCGGCGCTCGAGGCCAAGGACGCGTACACCAACGACCACGCCATCGAGATCGCCGACCTGGCCGGGGCGGTGTGCGAGCAGCTGCGGATCGCGCCGGGGGATGCGCGCCTGATCCGGCTCGGCGCGCTCCTGCACGACATCGGCAAGATCGGGATCCCCGAGTCGATCCTGCGCAAGCCCGGCCCGCTCTCGGCCGAGGAGGCCACCGTCATGCAGCGCCACCCCCAGATCGGCGCCCGCATCCTCGAGCCCGTCCCCCACTTCGCCGAGCTCGTCCCGCTCGTGCGGGCGAGCCACGAGCATTTCGACGGCCGCGGCTACCCCGACGGCCTCGTCGCCGACCACATCCCCCTCGGCTCCCGCGTGATCGGCGTCTGCGACGCCTTCCACGCCATGACCGAGGACCGCGTCTACCGCAAGGCGCTCCGCCACGAGGAGGCGGTCGCCGAGATCGAGCGCTGCTCCGGCACCCAGTTCGACCCCGACTGCGTCCGCGCGCTGCTCGAGGTCGTCCGGGCCGAGGGCTGGGCCGACGCCGAGCGCGAGCACGTCGTCCAGCCGCCGGAGGCGCAGGGGTAGGTCGGGGCGCGGGGCGGGACGCGCCACTTGGCGTTGTTTGCATGTGCCATTTGGCGCGGCCGCACGCGCCACTTGGCGTCGTCACGCGGTGCGCCACTTGGCGCCGGCACCATGCGCCACTTGGCGCCGGCACCATGCGCCACTTGGCGCCGCCACATGCGCCACTTGGCGCCGCCAGCATGCGCCACTTGGCGTCGCCAGCACGCGCCACTTGGCGCCGCCGCATGCGCCACTTGGCGTCGTCTGCACGCGCCATTTGTCCTCGTCGGCCCGCGCCACTTGGCGTCGCCTGCACGCGCCACTTGGCGTCGTCACCATGCGCCATTTGGCGTCGCCACCACGCGCCACTTGGCGTCGCCACCACGCGCCACTTGGCGCCGCCACGCACGCGCCACTTGGCGCCGCCTACCGCCCCAGCCGCTCCGCCACCATCCGCAGCGCCCGCTCCAGGCGGTCGGCGTTGCCCGGCCGGTGCGGCCAGGTGCTCGCCCCGGAGGGATGCGGGAGGGCGAACAGCGGCCGGCCGTCCGCGAGCGTGAGCTCGGCGCCGACGGCGTCGTCCAACCTCACACCCGGCGCGAGCTCCTCCAGCGCCAGGGTGCCCACCGAGAGGACGACCGGCGCGGGCACGAGCTCGAGCTCGCGGCGCAGCCAGGGGACGCACTGGGCCACCATCGCCCCCGACGGCCGCACATCGCCGCCGCCCGCCCGTTTCCCCGGGAAGCAGCGCACGACCGCGGCCACGTAGAGGCGGCCGTAGAACGACTCCTCGTCCCCCAGCCCGGCCGGCTCGAGCCACGCCCGCAGCCGCCGCCCCGCCGGCCCGCTGAAGGGCGTCAGGTTGTCCGCCTCGCGGATGCCGGGAGCCTGGCCGACCAGGATGGCGTCGGCGTCGCGGCTCCCGCTCACGACCGGCATCGACTCCACCCGGATGCCCGCCGCAACGCATCGGCGGCACGGCCGCAGCGCACGCTGGAGCGCGTCCAGATCGGGGATCCGCCCGCGCTCGTCCACCCTTGTAGTATCCGCGGCCGTGAATCGCGCCGGACGCAACCCGTTCCCGTTCGCCGCCGACTACCAGTACTCCCAGTCCGTGGTCGCCGACGGTGAGCTCGTGTTCACGGCGGGCCAGGGCGGGTTCGGGCCCGACGGCGCGGTGGTCGACCCGGACGACGCCGAGGCCCAGATCCGGCAGGCGTTCGCGAACGTCGCCGCGGTGCTCGAGGCCGAGGGCGCGTCGCTGGGCACGATCGTCAAGATGACCGTCTACCTCGCCCGCGCGTCCGACTACGACGCGTTCAAGCGCGTCCGCGGCGAGCTCTTCGCACCGCCCTACCCGGCGTCGACGGCGATCGTGGCGGGCGGGTTCCTGTTCGAGGGCATGCTGGTCGAGATGGACGCGGTGGCCCGCGTCGGGGAGGAGCGCGAGTGAGTGCCGCCAAGGTCTACCTGTCGACCGACATCGAGGGCACGGCCGGGATCGTCGACTGGGGCCAGGTGCTCGGCCCGAGCCCGGAGTACGAGGTCGGGCGGCGGCTGCTGCTGGCCGAGGTGAACGCCGCCATCGACGGCGCGGCCGAGGCGGGCGCGACGACGTTCCTCGTGAACGACGCGCACGCGACGATGGCGAACCTGCCCCCGGCGGCCGTCCACGGCGAGGCGTCCTACCTGTCCGGCCGGTACAAGCCGCTCTACATGATGGAGGGGCTCGACGGGAGCTTCGACGCCGCCTTCTTCATCGCCTACCACGGCTCGATCGGGCACGAGCGCGCCATCCTCGCGCACACGTACAACCCGAGCGCGATCTGGGAGGTGAAGCTGAACGGGACGATCGTCGGCGAGAGCGCGCTGAACGCCCTGGTCGCGCTCCACCATGGCGTGCCGGTCGTCCTCATCACCGGCGACCAGGCGACCGCAGACGAGGCGCGCACCTTCGCCCCGGCGATCGAGGCCGTGGTCGTCAAGCGCTCCGTGAGCCGCTTCGCCGCCGAGAGCCTGCACCCGCGCCAGGCGTGCGAGCTGATCCGGGCCGGCGCGCGCGCGGCGCTCGAGCGCCTGGCCGAGATCGGCCCGCCCAAGATCGACCT
Organism: uncultured Actinomycetes bacterium; assembly: GCA_963731515.1. GTDB lineage: Bacteria > Actinomycetota > Thermoleophilia > Gaiellales > JAICJC01 > JAICJC01. Next base: position 363,163 of record CAVSVU010000014.1, read on the forward strand.
GCCGGCGACGCTCGACATCACGTTCCTGACGGCCGACATGGCCGAGGCGGCCACGGCGATCCGCGGCGTCGTGCGCTCCTCCGCGCGGTCGGTGGCGGTCAAGGACGACGACCCGCTCCAGCTCTACCGGACGTTCGTCACCATCGTCGCGCTCACGCGGGGCGTCGAGGGGTGAGCGCCGGGCCGGGGACGATCTCCCGGCGGCAGCTCCGCTTCGACTCGCCGGCGCTGCGCCATCTCGAGTGGCCCTGCTTCGACGCCCGCGGTGCCGAGGACGGCCCGCATCTCGCGGTCATCGCCGGGATCCACGGCTGCGAGTACTCGTCGATCGCCGCCGTGGTCGAGCTCATGCACGGCCTCGACCCGGCCGGGCTGCGCGGGCGGGTGACCGCCGTCCCGATCGTGAACCTGGAGTCGTACCGGCAGCGGACGCCGTTCGTCTCGCCCGCCGACGGCAAGAACCTGAACCGCTGCTTCCCGGGCGACCTCCGCGGGACGTACTCCGACCAGCTCGCCCACCACGTCCACGACGAGGTGATCGCGCCGGCCGACGCGCTGATCGACCTGCACGGCGGCGACATGGTCGAGGCGCTCGAGCCGTTCGTGCTCTACGACGGCTCGCCGGTCGAGGAGACGGCGCGGGCGATGGCCGTCGCCTTCGGGCTTCCCTTCATCGTGCGCACGGAGCGCGAGGGCGCGCCGATCGCGGGCACGACGAGCGCGGCCGCGGCCGACGTGGGCGTGCCGGGGATCACCGCCGAGGTCGGCGGCTGCGGCCTGCTCGAGGCCGATGCGGTCGCAGCCCACGTGCAGGGCTGCCGCAACGTCATGCGCCGGCTGGGGATGCTCGCCGGCCCGGTGCAGCCGCCGCCGAAGCCGCCGCGCACGGTCGACCGCTTCATCTGGCTGCGCTGCCGCAAGGCGGGCTGGTGGCAGCCGTCCGTGCGCGTCGGCGACGAGGTGCCGGCGGGCGGGCGGCTCGGCGCCGTGCTCGACCCCTACGGCGACGAGCTGGAGACGATCGAGGCTCCCGAGGCGGGCGTGCCGCTCTTCATCACGTCCAGCCCGGCCGTCGCCGACGACGGCCTCCTGCTCGGCCTGGGCGCCGGCATCAAGCCGCTCTAGCGGCCACCGGTGCCTGGCACCGGGACGGTGCCAGGCACCTGCTGCGACCCATCACTCAGGGGGCGTAGTGGACCGCGCGGAAGCGCCACGTGTCCGCCAGCCAGCCGGGCACGGCGGCGGCCAGCGCGCGCTCGAGATCGGTGCCCGCCGCGGCGTCGACCAGCCAGAAGGACACGAGCGCGTCCGTGCCGGGCGGGCAGCCCTCGTCCGGCGGGTCGATGTAGACGCAGCCCAGGAGCTCCGTCTCGCCGGCGTCGAGCACCGCGTAGTTGAAGGTCTCCTGCGCCGCGATCTCGCGCTCGTGGCGGGCGAGGTCGTCGCGGTCCTGCTCGTACGTCATCGTCTCGGGCGGCCAGCCCCAGGCGCCGCCGTAGCGCGCCCAGAGCGAGGCCCGCGAGCCCATCACGGCCGGGTAGTCGATGTCGACGTCGTCGGCGCGGATCGGCCGCAGGTGGTGGCCGGTGGGAAGGTCGAGCCGCTGCGGCGTCTCGACGCCGTCGGGGAGCCAGCCCACGCCTACCGCCAGCCGGACGCGATCAGGTCGCGCACCTCCTCGACCCCGGCCTGCCAGACCGCCTGCCAGTCGGCGTCGGGACGGCCGTAGTCGCCGCCGAAGGAGCCGTCGCCGAGCAGCTCGCGCACGCCGGCGGGATCGGAGACGCGCAGGCGGCCGGCGTCGACCGGCCGCTTGTGCCCCGCCGGGGATCTCGACCCCCTCCACCCGCGTCCACGGGAAGCTCTCGAGCCACGAGGCGTGCGACGCGTCGGGGTCGATCGACTGCACCACCGGCCACACCCGCGGGCCGTTCCACCAGCTGTGGAAGATCACCTGGCAGCCGGGCCGCGCCCGCATGAGCTCGGGGCCGATGCCGGACGCCGGGGAGTTGCCGCCGTGGCCGTTCACGACCACGAAGCGGCGGAAGCCCTGATCGTGCAGCGACTCGAGCAGCTCGCGCACGACCGCGACGTAGGTGTGGACGGTCAGCGTCGGGCTGCCCGGATACGCGGCGAAGTAGGGCGTCAGGCCGTACGGCAGGGACGGCAGCACCGGCACGCCGAGCGGCTCGGCCGCCTCGACGGCGACCCGCTCCGACAGGATGGCGTCAACGCCGAGCGACAGGTAGTGCGTGCTGCTCGGTCGAGCCCAGCGGCAGCACGACGCGGTCGTCCCCCCGCAGGTACTCCTCGATCTGCATCCACGTGCAGTCGTGCACCCTCATCGCGGCGCCACCTCCTCGTATCCGGCCGCCACCGAGAGCAGGAGCGGCTCGCTGTCGGCCACGGACATGAGCTGCAGCCCGGCCGGGAGATCGTCCTCGGCCAGCCCGCAGGGGAGCGTCACGGCCGGGATCCGGGCCAGGTTGCACGGCCCCGTGAAGCGGGCCTCGACGTCGCCGTCCGGCGTGCCGAAGGGCGGATCCTCGGCCGGCGCCACGTAGGCCATCGTCGGCCCGGCCAGGATGTCGGCCTGCGCGAACGCGCGCGCGAATCCGGCGGTGACCCGGTCGGCGTCTGCGAGCGCGTCGCGGTACTCGGGCTCGGTGATGCGCGAGGCCAGGTCGAGCAGCGCCCGCGTCCCCAACCCGTACCGCTGCCCCTCGGCCCTGTACATCTCGGCGTGCACGTCCCACGCCTCGCGCAGCACGATCGTCCCCAGCGCGTCGTCCGCCACGGCCAGCTCCGGGATCTCGATGTCGACGAGCTCGTGGCCGAGGCCCGCGAGCGCCTCGATCGCCTCGGACACCCGCGCCCGCACGAGCGGGCGGACGTCGGGGTCGTCGAGCTGGCCGCGGACGACGCCGATCCGGAGGCGGCCGACCCGCTCGATCGGGCAGGGCCGGGCCTGGAGCACCTCGAGGAGCCGGGCGGCGCCGGCGACGGTCGTCGCGAGCGGCCCGATCCCGTCGCACGTGGGCGAGAGCGGGAAGAGCCCCGTCGCGGGCACCGATCCCGTGGTCGGCTTCACGCCGACGATGCCGCAGTAGGAGGCGGGGACGCGGATCGAGCCGCCGCTGTCGGTGCCGACGGCCGACTCGCAGACGCCGGCGCCGACGAGGGCCGCCGAGCCGCTCGAGGAGCCGCCGGACGTGCGCCCGGCGTCGTGCGGGTTGTACGTCATCCCGTAGGCCGGGTTGACGCTGCCGGCGCCGTACTCGAGCAGGTTCGTCTTGCAGAAGACGTCTCCCCCGGCCGCGCGCACGCGCGCGACCACCTCGGCGTCGGCCGCGGCCGCAGGCGGCACGCCGACCGTCGAGGCGTTCGTGGTCACCTGGCCGGCGACGTCGATGTTGTCCTTGATCGCGATCGGACGGCCGGAAAGCGGCCCCGCGGCCGCCCGGGAGGGCGCCTCGATCGTGGCGATGACGGCGTTCAGCGGCCGGCCCAGCCGCTCCAGCCGCTCGTAGGCGGCCAGCAGCTCGAGGTTCGCACGCTCGCAGGCGCGGCGGCCGTCCTCGATGGCATGGATGAGCGCGGCGGTGTGGCGCACGAGCGGGCCGTCGAGCACCTCGAGCATCGCGTCGACCTCGGTCTTGCGGTGCCGCACCGCCAGGTCGCGGTAGATGCCCGAGTGCGTCTTCGCCGACCCGCGGTTGAACTCCACCAGCCGGTCGATCGACCCCTCCAGGTCGGCGGGGTCGAACCCGTCGAACGGCTCGGGGTCGGCGGTCGCGGCCGCCAGCACCTCGCGCGCGAGCGCGAGGTAGAGCGGGCGGTAGCGCGGCTCGGCGAGGGCGTCGGCGATCGAGAGGTCGGAGACGGCCGTCGCGAAGAGGATGGCGCCGTAGGCCTCCTTCGACCACAGGAACCCGTGGATGTTGGCGGTCTGGCGGGCGTCGGCGATGTCGGCGACCAGGCCCCGGACGCGCGGCGTGTCCGCGCCGTCGAGCTCGCCGATCCAGAACGCGGCCCGGTTCCCGCGCAGGATCCGCCCGGGCGCGATCACGTCGGCGCCGAAGTTCACGAACGCGCCCACCACCCGCTCGCGGCCGACCGCACCGGCGATCACGTCCTCGTTGAAGCCGTTCTGGAGCGAGACGACGAACCCGTCCGGTCCGAGACGGGGCGCGACCTGCGTCACCGCCGCGGCGGTGTGGTGCGCCTTCACGGCGAGCAGGACGGCGTCCAGGCCGTCGGGAAGCGCGTCGGGCGTGACGGCGGTGGCCGCGACCGTCAGCTGCTCGACCGGGCCCTCGATGCGCAGGCCGTCGGAGCTGATCGCCGCGACGTGCTCGGCGTCCGCGTCGCAGAGGAGCACCTCGTGACCGTCCCGGATCAGACCGGCGGCAACCGTGCCGCCGATCGCACCCGCCCCGATGACGGCATAGCGCATTGTCCGATCCTACCGCGGGGCCGGAGCGCCTTCATCGCTTCACCACATAGACGGCATCCGCGCCGCGTGGGATACTTTCGGCCCCCTGCGCAAGGAGCGCCGCATGAAAGCCCGAATCTCAGCACTGCTGCTCGTCGTCTGTGCCGTCGCCGTGGCCGCGAGCTGCGGTGGATCAGGCGGAGGCAGCAGCGGCGGCGGGTCCGGCAGCAGCGCAGGCGCGCCGCAGCACGGCGGCAGCATCACCATCGGCTGGTCGGCCGAGCCCCAGTCGATGGACAAGGAGAACGTCTTCGACAACCAGTCGATCTGGGTGCTCGAGCAGATCATGGAGCCGCTCTACACCGTCAGCGCCGACGGCAAGAGCGTGAAGCCGTGGCTCGCGAAGTCCGTCACCCTCTCGCCCGACAAGAAGACGTACACCTTCCACCTGCGGCCGGGGGTCGAGTTCTCGAACGGCAAGAAGATGACGTCGGCCGACGTCAAGTTCTCGATCGACCAGACCACGAAGACGGGCTCGCAGGGCTGGGGGTACCTCAACTCGGCGATCAAGGACATCACGACGCCCGATCCCGAGACGGTCGTCATCGACACGAAGTACCCGTGGGCGCCGTTCCTGGCCGACATCGCGCTCTTCGCCAACGGCATCGTCCCGAACAACTACGGCGGCGAGACGGCCAAGCAGTTCTACACCCACCCGATCGGCACCGGGCCGTTCATGTGGGGCCACTGGACGCACGGCCAGGAGATCGTGCTCAAGCGCAACCCCCACTACTGGCAGAAGGGCAAGCCGTATCTCGACCAGATCACGTTCCTGACGGTGACCGACACCAACACCCGCCAGCTGCAGCTGCAGGGCGGGCAGGAGCAGATCGACCAGTTCCCGGACTGGCAGACGGTGAACACGCTCAAGAGCACGCCCGGGATCACGATGACCCTCTTCCCGTCGACGCGCACCGACTACACGATGATGAACGAGCGCTATCCGCCGCTGGCCGACGTGCACGTGCGCCGCGCGATCAGCCTGGCGATCGACCGCAACGCGATCATCAAGTCGGTCCTGTTCGGCCACGGCATCCCGGCCAACTCGTTCATGCCGCCGCAGGTGCCGTTCTACGACCCGCACTCGCCCGGCCTGCAGTACAACCTGGCACAGGCCAAGCAGGAGATGGCCCAGTCGAAGTTCCCGAAGGGCTTCAACGTGCAGATGCTGGTCGGGGCCGGGGTCGCCGACGAGAAGTCGGTCGCCCAGATCTACCAGCAGGAGCTGGCCAAGATCGGCATCAAGATCACCCTGAAGCCGGTCGACCCCAGCATCGAGTTCCAGGACGAGCAGGAGTTCAAGTACCAGCTCGGCCTGAGCTACTGGACGATGGACATCGCCGACCCGGACGAGCTGGTCACGTTCGCCGTCGATCCGAATGCGGGCGCGAAGTCGTTCTACACGGACTACAACAACCCCGACGTGATCAAGTGGACGCATCAGGCGGAGAAGACGTTCTCGGCGAGCGGGCGGCAGGCCCTCTACAGCAAGATCCAGGCCCAGGCGGCGAAGGACGCGTTCATGGTGTTCATGTACTACTCGCCGTACCGGTACGCCTACACGAGCAAGCTGCACGGCTTCCTCGTCTACCCGACCGGCAACTTCCACATGGAGGACGTCTGGCTGTCCCACTAGCCGGCATCTGAGGGGCACCCGGAAACCACGGTGGACCGGTTCGCATACATCCTGCGCAGGCTCGTGCAGGCAATCCCGGTGCTGTTCGGCGTCACCCTGCTCGTGTTCTTCATGATCCATCTCGTCCCGGGCGATCCCGCCCGGACGATGCTGGGCGTGCACGCCACCCCCGGGCGCGTCGCCGCCCTGCACCACGAGTGGGGCCTCGACCGATCGATGCCCGAGCAGTACTGGCTGTATCTCAAGCGCGTGCTCCACGGCAATCTCGGCACGTCGCTCTTCTACCGGGTGTCGACGGCGTCGCTGATCAGGGGACGGCTGCCGGTGACGCTGTGGCTGATCGGCTACGGGACGGCGCTCTCGATCATGATCGCGCTGCCGCTGGCGACGCTCGCGGCGACGCGCAAGGACCGCGCGGCCGACCAGGCCGTCCGGGTGGTGCCGCTGGTCGGCCTCGGGTTCCCGCCGTTCTGGCTCGGAATCATGCTGCTGCTGGTGTTCGGCCTCCACCTGGGCCGTCTCTTCCCGGTCGGCGGCTACGGCACCGGCGTCGTCGGCCACCTGCACTCGATGTTCCTGCCCGCGCTCACGGTCGCGCTCGGGATCTCACCGCTCCTGATCCGCTCCCTGCGGGCGAGCCTCCTCCAGGTGCTCGAGTCCGACTACGTCACGACGGCCCGCTCGAAGGGGCTCTCCGAGCGGCGAGTGCTCGCCCGCCACGCGCTGCGGAACGCGGTCGTCTCCACGGTGGCCGTCCTGGGCGTCAACATCGCGTTTCTGATCGCAGGCACCGTCGTCATCGAACAGGTCTTCGCACTGCCCGGGATCGGCCAGCTCATGCTGAGCTCGATCTTCCAGCGTGACTTCCCGGTGGTCCAGGGGGTCACGCTCGTCTTCGGAGTCATGGTCGTGCTGGTGTACCTGGCCACCGACGTGCTCCACTCGCTCCTCGACCCGCGCGTGAGGTTCGACTGATGGCCATCGCCGTCGCCGAAGGCGCGATCGACGAGGTCAGCGAGCACCGGGGCGGGTTCCGCCGCCGCTGGTATCGCACGCCCTCGTTCGTGGCCGGGAGTGCTCATCCTGGGGACGATCGTGACGATGTGCCTCCTCGCGCCCGTCCTCACCAGCCAGAGCCCGACCCACCAGGACCTGAACAACATCCTCGCGAGCCCGTCGTCGAAGCACCTGCTCGGCACCGACCAGCTCGGCCGCGACGTGTTCTCGCGCATCCTCTACGGCGGCCGCGTCGACCTGCGGGTCGCGTTCCTCGCCGTGCTCCTGCCGTTCCTCATCGGCACGACCCTCGGCTGCATCTCCGGCTACTACGGCCGGTTCTACGACACGGCGATCATGCGGCTCGTCGACGTCATGGTGGCGATCCCGGTGTCTACGTCCTGATCATCGCGATGGTGTTCGTGCTGGGGCCGGGGGCGCGCAGCATCTACATCGCGATCACCTTCGTCGGCTGGGTCTCCTACGCCCGCATCATCCGCGGCGAGATCCTCGTCGCCAAACGCCAGGAGTACATCCTGGCCGCCCGGGCGGCCGGCTTCCGCGACCGGCGCATCATCGCCCGCCACCTCCTGCCCAACGTGATCACCCAGGCCATCGTCTACGCGATGTCCGACATCGTGCTCGACATCCTCTGCATCGTCACGCTCGGCTACGTCGGCCTCGGCATCCAGCCGCCCGACGCCCGACTGGGGCGGCATGATCGCCGACGGCCAGGCGTTCCTGACGACGAAGTGGGAGCTGTCGACGATCCCCGGTGTGGTGGTCGTGGTCACCGCCCTGGGGCTCTCGCTGATCGGTGACGGATTGGCCGACCTGCTGCGGCCGGAATGAGCGACAAGCCCATCCTCGAGGTGCGCGACCTCCGGGTCGAGCTCCCGCTCACACGCGGCACCGTCCACGCCGTCCAGGGTGCCTCGTTCACGGTCGAGGCCGGCCAGGCGCTCGGGCTCGTCGGCGAGTCGGGCTGCGGCAAGAGCATGACCCTGCGCGCCATCCTCGGGCTACTGCCGCAGCCGGGAGAGATCACGGGCGGCGAGATCCTGTTCGAGGGGGATGACCTGGCGATGGCCGACCCCAAGCGGCTGCGCGACGTGCGCGGCGCCCGCATCGGGATCATCTTCCAGGAGCCGATGACGGCGCTCAACCCGGTCATGCGTGTCGGCGACCAGATCGCCGAAGGCCCGAGGGCCCACCTGGGCAAGAGCCGCTCGCAGGCACGGCAGACCGCGCTCGACCTGATGCGCAAGGTCGGCATCCCCGATCCGGCCCGGCGGGCGCAGGCCTACCCGCACGAGCTCTCGGGCGGCATGCGCCAGCGGGTGATGATCGCGATCGCGCTCTCCTGCGAGCCGCAGCTGATCCTGTGCGACGAGCCGACGACGGCGCTCGACGTCACCATCCAGGATCAGATCCTGAAGCTCCTGAGCGCGATGCGACGCGACTTCGGTGTGAGCGTCGTCTTCGTGACGCACGACCTGGCGGTGGTGGCCGAGACGTGCGAGCGGATCGCGGTCATGTACGCCGGCCAGGTGGTCGAGACGGGCACCGTCGACGAGGTGTTCCGGGCGCCGCGGCACCCGTACACGCTCGGCCTGCTGCGCTCGGTGCCGCGGTTCGACGTCGTGCGCCAGTCGCTGGACTTCATCCCCGGCCAGCCGCCCGACCTGGTGGCGGCGCCGGCGGGGTGCCCGTTCCAGCCTCGGTGCGGGTTCGCGCGCGACGACTGCCTCGAGGGCGACTTCCCGCTCCGCCCGCTCGCCCCGGGCCGCGCAACCGCGTGCATCCACGACGCCGACTGCGCGGCCGAAGCGGCGGCGAACCCGGTGATCGCCGGTGCCTGAGACCCCGCTGCTCGACGTCCGCGGCGTGCACATGCAGTTCGTCCTCTCCGACTCGATGGTGCGCCGCGCACGGCAGATCCCGGCCGAGGTGCTGCGGGCGGTCGACGGCGTCGACCTCGAGATCGCCCGCGGCGAGGCGCTCGGCCTCGTGGGCGAGTCCGGCTGCGGCAAGTCGACGCTCGGCCGCTGCATCGTCGGCCTGTATTCGCCCACGGCGGGCGAGGTGCGCTACGCCGGCGAGCCGCTGACGGCCCGGCGGACGCGCGCACAGCGGCGGCGGATGCAGATCGTGTTCCAGGATCCGTACTCGTCGCTCAACCCGCGCATGACGGTGCGCCAGGTGCTGTCCGAGCTCCTGCGGGTGCACAAGATGGTGCCGAAAGCGGGGATCGACGCCCGCTGCCGCGAGCTGATCGAGCTGGTCGGCCTGCCGCCACGGGCGCTCGACTCCCATCCGCGCAACTTCTCGGGCGGACAGCGCCAGCGCGTGTCGATCGCCCGTGCGCTCGCGCTCGAGCCCGAGCTGCTGGTGGCCGACGAGCCCGTGTCCGCCCTCGATGTGTCCGTCCAGGCGACCGTCCTCAACCTGCTCGAGGAGCTGCGCGCCAGGCTCGGCCTGACCATCCTCTTCATCGCCCACAACATGGCCGTGGTGCGGCACGTCTGCGACCGGGTGGCGGTGATGTACCTCGGGCGCATCGTCGAGACCGCGCCGACCGAGGAGCTCTTCTCGAACCCGCGTCACCCCTACACGCAGGGGCTGCTGAAAGCCGTGCCGCACCTCGTGCCGGGCCGCGTGTCCGAGGCCCCCGCGATGGAGGGCGACCCGCCGAGCCCGATCAACCTCCCGAGCGGCTGCCGGTTCCACACCCGCTGCCCGATCGCCCAGGACATCTGCCACACCGACGATCCGGCACTCGCGGCCGACGGCGGCAGCCATCTCGCCGCCTGCCACTTCGCCTGGACGGCGCCCCCGCCGGCGCACGTCCCCGAGGTGGTCGCCGAGGCCGGCACGGTCGAGGCCGACCCGGCCTAGTCCCGGTCGCTCGGTCGCTCCGGTCGCCCGCGAGGGCGGCGAGGCGGTCGTGCGGGATGCCGTACGCGGTGCCGCCGTGGCCGGTCATCGTGCGGCCGGCGACGAGCGCGTTCACGATCGCCTCCTCGGTCGCCTCGATGGCGGCATAGAAGAGCCCGTCAAGCGCCGCGGCGGGCACCGCCCGGAGGGACACGGGATCGGTCTCGCCGTCGAGCGAGTCGGCCAGGGCCCGCAGGCCGCGGTTCCCGGTGGCGAACGCGAGCATGAGATCGCCGCTCCCGTTCTCGCCCGCACCGCCCGTGCGGCCGACCCCGAGCGCCGAGCGCTGCGCGAGCCGGGCGCACTGGCCGGGCAGGAGCGGCGCGTCGGTCGCGACGATGACGATGATCGACCCGCCGCCCGCCGGGCCCTCGCCGCGCGGGTCGGGCACCTCGTCGGGGCCGATCGCCCGCCCGACCGGGACCCCGCCCACCATCAGCCGCTCGCGCGCGCCGTGGTTGGCCTGGACGAGCACGCCCACCGTGTGGCCGCCGACGACGCGCGACGACGTCCCGATCCCGCCCTTGAACCCGTGGCTGACCATGCCGGTGCCGCTGCCGACGCCGCCCTCCTCGACGCGGCCGGACGCGGCCGCCGACAGCGCCGCGCGGACGTGCTCCGGCTTCACGTGCATGCCGTTGATGTCGCTCATGTCGCCGTCGTAGGTCTCGCCCACGACCGGCAGGTACCAGCGGACCTCGCCGGGCGGGCGGTCGGCGGCCGCGGCGGCGATCAGCGAGTCGCGCACGACGCCGACGGAGTGCGTGTTCGTGAGCCCGATGCAGGTCGTGAGCAGGCCGGACTCGCGCACCCACTCGAGGCCGGTCAGCTCGCCGTTGCCGTTCAGCCGGTGCGCCCCTGCCGCCGCCGGCTCGCCCCACGGGTCGTCCGAGCCGGGGACGATCACCGTGACGCCGGTGCGCACCGGGCCCCTCGCCGACCCGCAGCGGGCCGTCGCCGGAGATCAGCGTCGTGTGGCCGACGCGGACGCCCGCGACATCCGTGATCGCGTTCGCCGGGCCGGGCGGAAGGTCGCCGATGACGATCCCGAGATCGCGGGCCCTGGGTGGGTTCTCGGCCATCAGGAGTGCCATATTACGGGGGCAGGGAATGGAACCGCGCCGCGGTGAGCGCGTCACAGGCCGCCGAGCAGACCGCGCAGCGCTTCGGTGTAGCTCGCGAAGGCCCAGCGGCCCTCTGCGGTGAGCGCCAGCGACGTGCGGCCCGCACTCCCATTGCCGGTCTTCTCGGCGGTGAGATACCCGGCGTCCTCCAGCTTCCGCAGATGCGTGATCAGATTCCCGGCGGTGAGATCGAGCACGTCCCGCATTCGGGCGAACGACAGCGTGTCCCCGACGGGCAGCGTCGCCAGCGTGGCGACGATCCGCAGCCGCGCCGGGGCATGGATTACCGGGTCGAGGACGTCCGTGCCCACGCGAGCCCCGACCGTGCCCCCGCGCGGCCTACGGCGAAGCTGATGATTGCGAGGAAGATCGCGATCCCGGCCGCCAGCCATGCGCCGCTGGGCCCGACGAACAGCGCGACCATCCCGCCGGCGACGACGACGAGGCCGGCCGCGAATTCCGGCCGGTCGGCCTTGACGGCGGCGATTCCCAGCAGGGTCGTCCCGATGACGACCAGCGGCCCTGCCGCAGGGATCACGCCGTAGACGATCGTGTCGCTCGCGTGGTAGTGGCGCATCGCGCCCTGGATCATCGGGCTACCCGCCACCGAGAGGGCGAGCGCAACCCCTTCGATCCGCTGCAGGCGGATCGAGGAGCCGCCGACCCCGGCTCTCGCGCGCCGATGCACGATCGACGCGACCACGGCGCATACGGCGACGACGCCGTAGATGAGCGCGATCGCGTCGCCGCTCGGACCGCGGTACGGATGCTGACCGCGCGTCGACAGCCACAACGCTGCATACGCGGCCAACACCAGCACGGCCATCAACGCCATCACCACCGGCGGGCGCGAATCGAACTGCCGCCGCGCATCCTGGACGGTGTGATCCAGTAGTGCCGCCGCCTGACGCGGATCGAAACCTTCGCCAGAACCAGCCGGCTGCTCGTCGTCGTGTGTTGGGTGCATGTGTCGTTCCTTCCCTGATCCACACCTTGTTTGCGATGCAAACTAGCATTGTTTGCACCGCAAAGTCAAGTCTCGTCTGAACGGTCGCTCGCCCGCCGCCCGCCGCTGCCTCCGTTAGCGTCTCCCGGGATGGCCGCCCGTCCCCCCGTCGCCGACCTCGACGCCCACATCCAGCATCTGTGCGACGCCCACGGGGTCGAGCGCCGCAGCGGCGGGCGCGGGCTCGCCTACCGGCGCGGCCCGGCCGGGCGGCGCCGGCCCGGCATCCGCATCCCGCCGATCCGAAGCCAGGTCACCTACGCCGTCGCGCTGCACGAGCTGGGCCACCTGCTCGGGCCGGGCCGCTCGGGCACGCGGCTCGAGAAGGAGGCGGCCGCGTGGCGGTGGGCGCTCGCGAACGCGGTCGTGCCCCTGTCCGACCACGCCCGCCGCAGCGCCGGGCGCCGGCTGCGCTCCTACGTGACCTGGGCGGAGCTGCGCCAGCACCGGGTGCGACCGCCGCGGATCCCGCCGGCGGGCTCGCCGTTCTGGGCGCTTCTGGCCGAGCTCGAGGCGGCCGGGACGGCTCTCCAGAAGCCGCCAAGCGCCCACCGGTAGACTCGCGAAATGTTCGACCGCGCCCCCGTCGGCGTCGGCCCGCGCGCGGTCGCCTTCGTCATCGACTGGGCCCTCCTGGCCCTGCTCATCGTCATCGTCTGGGCGTTCGCGGGCGGCGTGAAGCAGACGGCCGAGAACCAGCTCCTGACCGATCCCAACACGGGCGCGAGCCTCGTCATCGCCGCCGCGGCCATGGTCTACTTCGGCGGCCTCGAGAGCGCGTGGGGCTCGACGGTCGGAAAGCGCCTCGTCGGCCTGCGCGTGGCGATGCTCGACGGCAGCCCGCTCAGCGGCCGCGCCGTGTTCCTGCGGACGCTGGCCCGGTTCATCGACTGCTTCCTGATCACGCCCATCGTGGCGGCGGTCATGGTGTGGTCGTCGCCGCGCAACCAGCGGCTGGGCGACCGCTGGGGAGGCACGATCGTGATCCGCACCGGCCGGCGCAGGTTCTGACACAGGCGCCGCCGTCCGAGTGTGGGCGCTCGGCCATCGCCCGGCATCGGTGCATCGGGCTACGATTTGGGTAGACATTCGGAAGGGAGGTGATCGGGATGGCAAAGACCCTGACCAGGCTCACGGAGCCGCTGGTGCGCGAGAACGGCGTGCTGCGGCCGGCGACGTGGGACGAGGCGCTCGACCGGGCCGCCGCGGGCATCAGCTCGGCGGTCGCGGCCGGCGGGCCGAACGCGCTCGGGATCTTCTCGTGCTCGAAGGCCTCGAACGAGGTCAACTTCGTCGCGCAGAAGTTCGCCCGGGTGGCCGTCGGCACGAACAACATCGACAGCTGCAACCGCACCTGACACGCTCCCAGCGTCGTCGGTCTGGCGACAGTGTTCGGAGCGGGCGGGGGCACGAGCTCCTACCGTGAGGTCGAGGAGACGGACGTCATCATCCTGTGGGGATCGAACGCCCGGGAGACGCACCCGATCTTCTTCCACCACGTCCTCAAGGGCGTGCACAACGGCGCGCGCCTGTTCGTCGTCGATCCGCGGCGCACCGTCTCGGCCCAGTGGGCCGACGGCTGGCTCGGCATCGACGTGGGCACCGACATCGCCCTCTCGAACGCGGTCGCGCGCGAGATCATCCACGCCGGGCTGCACAACCGCGAGTTCATCGAGCGGGCCACGACCGGCTTCGAGGAGTACGCGGCGTCGGTCGAGGAGTGGACGCTCGAGCGGGGCGAGCGCGAGACCGGCGTCCCGGCCGACGTGATCCGCGAGCTGGCGCTGACGTACGCGCGCGCCGACCGCGCGATCCTGTGCTGGACGCTCGGCATCACCGAGCACCACAACGCCGTCGACAACGTCTTCGCCCTGATCAACCTCGCGCTGCTGTGCGGCCACGTCGGCCGCTACGGCTCCGGCCTGAACCCGCTGCGCGGCCAGAACAACGTCCAGGGCGGCGGCGACATGGGCGCGATCCCGAACAAGCTGCCCGGCTTCCAGGACATCGAGCGCGACGCCGCGGCCCGCGAGCGGTTCGGCAAGGCGTGGGGCGTCGAGATCGAGCCCAAGTACGGCTGGCACCTGACCCAGATGTTCGCGGCGATGGAGCGGGGCGAGCTGACGGCCCTCTACGTGATCGGCGAGAACCCGGCCCAGTCCGAGGCCGACGCCAAGCACACCCACGAGCTGCTCGAGGGCCTCGACCACCTCGTGGTCCAGGACATCTTCCTCACCCGCACCGCCGAGATGGCCGACGTCGTCCTGCCGGCCTCGGCGAGCTGGTGCGAGGCCGAGGGCACGGTCACGAACAGCGAGCGACGGGTGCAGCGGGTGCGCAAGGCCCTCGATCCGCCGGGGAGCGCCCGCGACGACATCGAGATCATCTGCGACGTCGCCCGCCGGCTCGGCCACGACTGGAGGTACGCCTCGGTCGAGGACGCGTGGAACGAGCTGCGCAGCCTCTCGCCGATGCACGCCGGCATGAGCTACGCCCGCCTGGAGGAGCTGGGCGGGATCCAGTGGCCGTGCGAGAGCGAGGACGACCCCGGCGCGCTCTTCCTGCACGCGCGCCTGTGGGAGAACCCGATCTCGGGCCCGCCCGCGCCGTTCTTCGTCGTCGAGCACGAGCTCCCCGTCGACCGGCTCACCGACGAGTTCCCCATCCGGCTCACCACCGGACGGCGGCTCGACTCGTACAACACCGGCGTGCAGACGGGCGGCTACACGTCGCCGCTGCGGCGCCCCGAGACGCTCGATCTCTCGCCGGAGGACTGCGAGCAGCTCGGCGTCGAGGAGGGGGAGCGCGTCCAGATCAGCTCCCGGCGCGGTACGGTCGTCGCGCCGGTGCGGATCGACCCGACGCTGCGCCCCGGCCTCGCGTTCATGACGCTCCACTTCCCCGACCAGGTGCAGACGAACATCCTCACGATCGAGGCCACCGACCCGAAGTCGGGCACGGCCGAGTTCAAGGCGAGCGCGATCCGGGTCGAGAAGCTGCCCCTGCCCCAGACCGACGCGGCCCCGGGCCGGGTGGCCCTCCCCGCCAGGTAGTGGACCTCCGGATCCAGGATCAGACGGCGACCGCGGTCGAGCGCGAGGCGGTCGACGCGGTGCTCGGCGAGCCCGATTCGGCCTGGGTCGGCGCCGAGCGGTCGGATGCCGACGGCCACTTCGCCCGGAGCGGCCACGCCGCCCGCAGCCAGCCGCCACCTGCTGCTGCCGACGCTGCACGCGGTGCAGGCGCGGGTCGGCTGGATCAGCCCCGGCGCCCTCGGCTACGTCTGCCGCCGGCTGACCATCCCGCCGGCCGAGGCCTACGGGGTCGCCAGCTTCTACGCCCTCTTCGCGCTCGAGCCGCGGCCGCCGGTCGTGGCCCACGTCTGCACCGACATCGGCTGCATGTGCCGCGGCAGCGACGAGCTCGTCGCCGAGCTCGAGCGCACCGTCGGGCCGGCCGGCGAGCACCCCGGGAACGGCCAGGCGATCTGGCTCGAGAGCCCGTGCCTGGGGCTGTGCGAGCGCGCGCCAGCGGTGCTCCTGACCGAGGCGGGCGAGGACCCCTCCGAGCGCTCGATCGCCCCCGCGACCGCGGCGGACGTCGCCGCGGCCCTGGCCGGGAAGCTGCCGGAGCGGATGGTGCCCGAGCCGGTCGCCCAGCAGGGCAGCCCCGACCTGCGGCTCATGCGCCGCTTCGGCGTCGTCGACCCCGAGAGCCTCGACAGCTACCGCTCCCACGGCGGGTACGAGGCACTCCGGCGCGCGTTCGCCCTCGGCCCCATGGGCGTGATCCGCGAGGTGTCGGACTCCCGGCTGCTCGGCCGCGGCGGCGCCGCCTTCCCGACCGGCCGCAAGTGGGAGGCGGTCGCCCGCCAGCCGGTGCGGCCGCACTACCTGATCTGCAACGCCGACGAGTCCGAGCCGGGCACCTTCAAGGACCGCATCGTCTTCGAGCACGACCCGTTCAGCGTGATCGAGGCGATGACGATCGCCGCCTTCGCGACCGGCTCCGAGCACGGCTACGTGTACCTGCGCGGCGAGTACCCGCTGGCGTGGGAGCGGCTCGTGAACGCGGTCACCGTCGCCCGCCGCCACGGCTTCCTCGGCGACGACATCATGGGCCAGGGCATGCGCTTCGACATCGAGCTGCGCAAGGGCGCCGGCGCCTACATCTGCGGCGAGGAGACGGCCCTCTTCAACTCGATCGAGGGCTTCCGCGGCGAGCCGCGCAACAAGCCGCCGTTCCCCGTCGACGCCGGCCTCTTCCAGAAGCCGACGGTCATCAACAACGTCGAGACGCTCGTGAACGTGCTCGACATCGTCCTCGAGGGCGGCCGCGCGTTCGCGGAGCGCGGCACCGAGAGCTCGACCGGCATGCGCCTGTTCTGCCTCTCCGGCTGCGTGGAGCGGCCGGGCCTCTACGAGGCGCCGTTCGGGATCACGCTGCGCGAGGTGATCGACGCTGGCGGGCGGCGTCAGCGCCGGGCACGAGCTGCGGGCGGTGCTGCTCGGCGGCGCGGCCGGCGCGTTCGTCGGCCCCGACATGCTCGACCTCGAGCTCTCGTTCGAGGCCACCCGGGCGGCGGGCGTCACCCTCGGCTCGGGCGTGATCATGGTCTTCGACGAGACCGTCCCGCTCGTGCCGGTGCTGCTGCGCATCGCCGGCTTCTTCCGCGACGAGTCGTGCGGCCAGTGCGTCCCCTGCCGGGTCGGCACGGTGCGCCAGCAGGAGGCCCTCCTGCGGCTGGCGAACGGCCGCCCGCGCGGCTCGGTCGACGACGAGATCGCGCTGCTCGACGAGATCGCCCGCGGCATGCGCGACGCGTCGATCTGCGGCCTGGGCCAGACGGCCGCGAACGCCATCGAGTCGGCCATCCGGGCGCTCCGCCCGTTCGCAGCGGCGGGGGCGGCATGAGCGCCGTCCCGGTCACGCTGCGGCGCTCCGTCGAGCTCGAGATCGACGGCGAGGCGGTGCGCGCCCGCGAGGGCGAGACGATCCTCGACGCCTGCCGCCGCTCCGGCCTCGACATCCCCACGCTCTGCTTCGGCGAGACGCTCACGCCGGTGAACGCGTGCCGCGTGTGCATGGTCGAGGTCGAGGGCTCGCGGGTGCTCGTCCCCTCCTGCGCGCGCAAGGTCGAGGACGGCATGAAGATCAAGACGGCGTCCGAGCGCGTCAACCACGCCCGCAAGATGGTGCTCGAGTTCCTCGGCTCCTCGGTCGACCTCTCCACCACGCCGCGGGCCGGCGAGTGGATGGGCGAGTACGGCGCCAGGCCGGAGCGCTACGGCCCGCCGGCGCCGCCGGCCGAGGCGGGCGAGCGCGACCACGCCCAGGCCGGCCACCACCATCCCGGCGACGGGCAGACGGCGGCGACCGTCGCCCAGCCGGTGAAGGTCGACAACGAGCTCTACGTGCGCGACTACGCGAAGTGCATCCTCTGCTACAAGTGCGTCGAGGGCTGCGGCAGCGACTGGCAGAACACGTTCGCGATCGCGGTCGCCGGGCGCGGGTTCGACGCCCGCATCGCCACCGAGTTCGCCGTGCCCCTGCCCGGCTCGGCCTGCGTCTACTGCGGCAACTGCATCGCCGTCTGCCCGACCGGCGCGCTCATGTTCAAGAGCGAGCACGACCACCGCGGCGCCGGCACCTGGAACGAGTCGGAGCAGACGCAGACCGACACGATCTGCCCGTACTGCGGCGTCGGCTGCAACCTGACGCTGCACGTCCAGGACAACACGATCGTCAAGGTCACCTCACCGCTCGACCACGACGTCACCAGCGGCAACCTCTGCATCAAGGGCCGGTTCGGCTTCCAGCACGTCCAGAGCCGCAAATGAATAAACGGGGTCTGACCCCGTTTATTCAGCGGTGATGCGTTCCGGGTGGGTGTAGATGTTGAAGCGGCTGCCGCGGAGGAAGCCGACCAGCGTCATTCCGAAGCGGCGGCCGGCGTCGACGGCGAGGCTGGAGGGCGCCGAGACGGCGCACACGATCGGGATGCCGGCCACGGCCGCCTTCTGGACGATCTCGAAGCTGAGCCGGCCCGAGACCATCAGCACCCGCTCCGACAGCGGCAGCTCCCCGGCGAGCAGGGCCCGGCCGGCCAGCTTGTCGACGGCGTTGTGGCGGCCGACGTCCTCGCGCAGCTCGAGCAGCGTCCCGGCGGTGTCGAAGAGGCCGGCCGCGTGCAGGCCGCCGGTGCGGTCGAACACCCGCTGGGCCTCTCGCAGGCGGTCGGGAAGCGCGACGACGACCGACTCGGCCACCTCGGGCCCCTCGGCCACCGGCGCACACCGCACCGAGATCGAGTCGAGCGAGGCCTTGCCGCAGACCCCGCAGCTGGACGTCGTGTAGAAGTTGCGCTGGAGCAGCTCCGGGTCGTACGGGCGGCGCAGGTCGACCGTGACCACGTTGTACTGCTGCTCCTCGCGAGGGACGTCGCAGTAGCGGACATGGCTGACGTCGCCCTGGGCGGCGACGATGCCCTCGGTGAGGAGAAACCCGGCCGCGAGCTCGAAATCGTGCCCCGGCGTGCGCATCGTCACGGCGACCCGGCGCTGCTCCATGCCGGGCGAGTCGACCCGGATCTCCATGGGCTCCTCCGTGGCCAGCGCGTCGGCGGTGCGGCGGCGGCCGTCGCCGAGCTCGACCGCGGTCAGGCGGGTGCGGGTGACGGTGCCGGCGCGGGCGGGAACGCTCACGGGGGCAGTGTACGCGCGGCCCGGATCAGAGCTCGGGCGGCTCGTCGAGGCTCGTGTATCGGCACCGCGCCCGGAGCCTTTACCGCTAGCGGGGATCGTCGCGGTCGAGGTTCCAGTGCCGGGCGGCGGACACCATCCAGGTGCCGTCGTCGCCCTGGCGCGGCGTCATGCCGAAGCGGGTGATGGCGCGCTGGCCGCCCTCGTGGTCGCCGTAGAGCACGTCGATCGTGACCGCCACGCGGCCCGAGACAGCGTCGGCGGCAGCCCGGAACTCGTCGGACGCGACATCGCGGAACACGCCCTGCCAGAACCCGACCTGGCCGACCGGGATGTAGATGTCGCGCGTGAGCCGGTGGAACTCCTCGACCGACGGCGCTTCGCCGGAGCCGGTCTGGCGCTCGGGCCAGAACCTCCACCCGTGCAGCACGGCGATCCCGTTGCCGACGTTGCGCACCGACATCGCCAGATACACCGCATCGGCCGTGACCTCGGTCGCACCACCGCCTCCCGGCACGTACAGCCAGCGGTTGTCGACGAATCCGACCTTGACGGCCGGATCCTCGAGCTGGGACGGCAGCAGCACCGGCCGCACCCCGGCCAGGAGCGACCGCTCGGCCAGCCGCGCGGAGCGGTTCGACGACCGCACCGACGAGAACGTCGCCACGGCCAGCACGAGCGTCCCGCCCGCGGTCGCAAGCGACGAGATGGTGACCCAGTCCGCCATCGCGGCCGAGTCTAGCGAGGCGGACGCCGCGACCGGCGGGGCGTCAGGCGGCGAGGCTCGCCGCGAGCTCGCGCACCTCGGCGGGCGACACGTCCGCCGTGCGGCCGCCCGCGTATGCGGCGGTGATGCGGGCGGCGACCTGCTCCACCACGGGGTCACGCTTGTCCCGGCCCAGCACCCAGGCGACGCCGGCCGCGCCGGAGCGGTCGTTCAGGGCCACGTCGGCGCTGCGCCCGACCAGGGCAGGGTCGAAGGGCAGGTAGATCTCGGGGTCCTTGAGCAGGCCGTCGATGTGCACGCCCGCGCGGGTGAGGAAGGCGTCGGCGCCGATCACCGGACGGCGCGGCGACACGCCGACGCCGGCGGCGGCGAGCGCCTCCGGAAGGTCGCCCAGCGCAGCCAGGTCGAGCCCGCAGGCGGGATCGATCCCGGCCAGCTCGACGGCGGCGAGCTCGATCGGCTCGTTGCCGGTGCGCTCGCCGATCCCGCCGAGCGTCCCGTTGACCGCGGCGCAGCCCGCGAGCCAGGCCGCGGTGGCGTTGGCGTGCACCTTGCCGAGGTCGTCGTGGCCGTGCCACTCGAGCTGCTCGCCCGCGACGCCGGCCGAGCGCGTGAGCGCCTCGACGAGCCGCGGCACGCTGCGCGGCAGCGCCGCCTCGCGCCAGGGGAGCCCCAGCCCGAGCGTGTCGCACAGGCGCAGCTTGACGGGCACCCCGCGCTCCCGGCCCAGGTCGGCCAGCGCGCCTGCGAGCGGGAGGACGAAGCCGTCCAGGTCCGCCCGGGTGACGTCCTCGAGGTGGACGCGCGGGCGGATGCCGGCGTCGATCACCGCCCGGACGAGCTCGACGTAGCGGTCGAAGGCCTCGCGCCGCGTCCACCGCAGCTTCCCGTAGATGTGGTGGTCGGACGCCGAGCAGAGGATGCCGGTCTCGGCGAGGCCGGCGGCGCGGACGAGGCCGAGGTCGCGGGGGTCGGCGCGGATCCAGGCCGTCGGCTCGGGCGCGGGCGCGCCCGTCGCCCGGATCGCGTCGACCAGCGCCCGGTCGCGGTCGGAGTAGAGGAAGAGCTCGGTCTGGGCGATGCGGCCGGTGCCGGCGTCGAGACGGGCCAGCACCTCATGGAGGGCGACCGCGGCGGCGAGCGGGAACGGCTCGCCGGCCTGCTGGCCGTCGCGGAAGGTGGTGTCGGTGATCCGCAGGACGCGGGCGTCGAGCCCGCCGTCGGCGATCACGCGCGGCGCGGCGCCGACGGGGTAGGCGTCGCGGTGGCGGTTGGGCGCATTCGTGTCATTGATTTGTATGGACATACATTGATTCTACATGACGAGCGAGTCGTCCGCGACGGGGTTCCGTAGACTGGTCGTCATGCCCGTGATGGTGGAGGGAGTCGAGTACCTGACCGCCGCCGAGGCGGCCGCGGCGCTCGGCGTGAAGCGGGAGACGCTGTACGCGTACGCCTCGCGCGGGCGGCTGCGCTCGTACCGGCGCGGCACCGGCCGGGCGCGGCTCTACCGGGCGGACGAGATCCGGGCGCTCACCCAGATCCGGGCCGACCGCGCGCCGGACTACCTGGTCGACGCCTCAACCTGGATGGACGGCCACTCCTGACGCCGCGGCGATGATCGCGTCGGCGGCCCGGCCCGGGCCGTCGGCCCGGGCGAAGGCGTCGCGGAGCCGCTCGGCGCTGACCCGGTGGCGCGGCACCGTCAGGAGCTCGCGCGCTGCCGCCGTGAGCTCGGGCGTCCCCGCGAGCGGCGGCGCCACGGCCCTGGCCGCGCCGGCGCGCTCGGCGAGGGCGACGTTCAGGTGCTGCTCCGGCTGGAGCGGCAGCCCCACGAACGGGATGCCCGCAGCGAGCGCGGTCTGGACGCTGCCCTGGCCGCCGGCGATCACCGCCAGGTCGACACGGGGCATGATCAGGTGGCTGGGCAGGACGCCCTCGACCGCCACCTGGTCGTCCTCGAGACCGGCCAGGTCGTGCACGGTGCCGGCGACGAGGATGCGCGCCCCCAGCGGGCGCAGCGCGCCGACGGCGGCCCGCACGAGGCCCGGGCTCGCTCGACGTGATCGCGACGTAGACGATCGGCCGCGGGCCGGCGAGGAGCCGCTCGACCCGCTCCGGGATCGGCACGTCGAGGTGCGCGAAGATCGGGCCGACGAGCTTGAGGCGCGTGCCGCTCCGGTACGGCGCCGGGTCGCGCGGGCGCCAGCCGTCGACGGCCGACGCCGTGATCCCGAGCAGCTCGGGCACGTCGGTGACGAGGGTGAGGTCGCCGAGCAGGAGCGCCGGGAAGCTGGGCACGCCCTCGACGCCGAGCTCGGCGGCGACGCGGGCGAACCCGGCCGTGTATGCGGTCAGGCTCGTGACCCGCGCGTTGAACATCCGCCGCCGGATCGCCCGCGGCAGCCACCGCTCGAGCGGGACGCCGAGGGGGAAGAACGGGAGCGGCAGCAGGCCGCGCTCGTACATCGGCGGCACCCACGAGCCGGCGTGCTCGGTCACGAGCGGGATCCCGGCCAGGCGGCTCGAGAGCAGGGCCGTGAGCGTCCAGCCGGTGACGACCGCCCGGGCGCCGATTGCGCGCAGGTGCTCCGCCTCGGCGGCCGCGAAGGCGCGGATCTCGGCGTCGCTCCACTGCGAGCTCTCGGGCGGGCCGACGCCCGGGACCGAGCGTACGAACTCGGCGCACCGCGCCGGCGAGAGGCCCTCGCCGAGCAGGTCGTAGTCGACGCCGGCCTCGCGCAGCACCCACTCGTACGTGCCGCCGTGCGTCGCGATGCGGGCCTCGGCGCCGCGCTCGCGCAGGGCGCGGCCGATCTCGAGCATCCGCGACGTCTCCGAGAGGAAGCAGCAGTTGGGGAGGAGGCAGATCATCCGGCGGGCGCCGATGCGGCACGAGCGGACACGACGGGCTGGTAGAAGCCGGTCTGCTCGGGCGTCAGCCACGCGATGTCCGTGAAGCCGGCGCCGCGCAACGCAGCCGACAGCGCACGACGGGACAGCGCGCGGTAGGTCGTCCGCCGCTCCGTCACCGACCAGCCGCTGCCGCCGTCGTCGATGATGAAGTGCCGCATGGTGTAGCGGTCTTCGGACGTCCACTCCCAGACCTGGAAGACGATGCGCTCGCCGGAGCCGGTGGCGAACCGGCGCGGCGGGTCGCCGGACGGCCGTTCGCGCAGCACGGCGTCGTAGTCGCGGGTGGAGGCCAGGAGCGCCCCGCCGGGGCGCAGCAGGTGCCGCAGCGCCGCGCAGGCGGCCTCCAGGTCCTCGTCGTCGAGCAGGTGCGGCAGCGCGTTGTCGAACGACAGCACCGCGTCGAAGCGGCCCCCGCCGTCGATGTCGAGCGAGCGCATGTCCGCCACCCCGGTCGTGATCGAGAGCCCGCGCGCTTCGGCCTCATGCGCGCAGCGCTCCACCGATGCCGGGCTGATATCGGTCGCCGTCACCGTGAACCCCGCGCGGGCCAGGCCGATGGCCTGCGTGCCGATGCCGCACGACGCGTCCAGAACCGCGCCGGAGGTCAGGCCGTGGCCGTCGCGCAGGAGGCCGGTGATGACGCACGCCTGCCAGTCGATCGACGCGTCCCAGTCGGTGAAGATGAGGTGGTAGTCGCCGGCCAGGTCGTCGTAGAAGTCCGCCGGGGTCTCGTCGGGCGCCATGAGCCCGCCGTCAGTCCTCGATCAGGATCGACAGGGTCGGGCAGGCAGCCTCGGCCTCCTCGACGCAGTCGCGCAGGCTCTCGTCGGGCTCCGCGACGTACTCGAGCTTGTCGGGCGAGACCAGGTTGAAGACCTCGGGGCAGGCGATCATGCACTGCCCGTGGTGGTCGCAGGTGTGCTCGTCGACGGTGACTCTCATGCGTGCTCTCCAGGGTCGAAGGTGATCGGAAGCTCCACCGGGCCGGTGACGCCGCTCACGGGGCGCAGCACCGGCGCCCGCTCGAGCCGCGGTCGGCGCAGGCGCCGGGCCAGGATCGGCAGCGCCTCGCGCATGTCGACGCGGGCCAGCCAGTGCCCGAGGCAGTGGTGGGCGCCGCCGCCGAAGCCGAAGTGGGCCGGCCGCTCGACGGTGATATCGAAGGGCTCGTCGCCGACGGCGAGCGGATCGGTGCTCGCCGCCGGGTTGAGGAGGTGCAGCGTCGTCCCGGCCGGGATGTCGAGCCCGTCGACGGTCACGTCCTCCATCGCCCGCCGTGTCGTCCACACGACGGTCGGGTTCCAGCGGATCACCTCCTCGACGGCGCCCGGCCCAAGCTCCGGCCGCCGGGCGAGCAGCTCCCACTGGTCCGGGTGGTCGACGAAGAGCTGCATGGCCAGGCCGAGCTGGTTCTTGGTCGTGTCCATGCCCCCGAACACGATCAGGGTGATCATCGCCTCGAGCTCCTCGTGCGACAGCCGGCCCTCGCCGTCGTGGGCGGCGACGAGCGCCGAGATCACGTCGGCCCCGGGCGTCCGGCGGCGCTCGCCGATCAGCTCGTCGGCGAGGGCGTACATGTTGCGCAGGCCCGCCTCGATCCGGGTGCGGTCGCGGGCGATGGTGACGCCGAAGGCGAGGCCGATGTCGGTCGACCAGTGCGAGAGGTCGCGCCAGCGGGACTCGTCCAGGCCGACGAGCCGGCAGAGGACGCGGGCCGAGTAGGGCTCGGCGAACTCCGACACGAACTCGCACCGGCCGCGCTCGGCGAAGGCGTCGACGAGCTCCCCAGCCAGGAGGCGGAAGCCGGGCACCATCGCCTCCATCAGCGCGCGCGAGAACGCCGGGTTGGCGAGGCGGCGCTGGCGGCGGTGGTCGTCGCCCTCGGCGCTCAGCATCAGCAGCGACCACCACCGGTGCAGGAGCCCCTCGGTGATCCCGTGCTGCTCCGGCCAGGCGAAGCTGCCCTGGCGCAGGCGCCGGTCCTTCAGCAGGGCGCTCGTCTGCTCGTAGCGCAGGACGGCGATGCCGAAGTTCGTCCGCGCGTACCAGCTCCGCTCGCGCGCCGCGAGCACCGCCGCCGACGACACCGAGAAGTCGGGGTCGGACACGTCGAAGTACGGCACGTCGGACACGGCGGCCATCCCCCAATGGTAAAGGGTGCCTGGCACCGGATCCGGTGCCAGGCACCTGTCAGGGTCGCTCGCGCGGGGGCCAGACGTTGAGCGTCACCACCTCGACCGGGCCGGCCGCGGCGGAGTGCGGGACGCCGCCGGGGATCAGCACCTGCTGGCCGGGCCCCAGGCGCAGCTCCGCGCCGCCCGAGTGAAACACGATCTCGCCGGCGAGGACGGCGGTGAGCTGGTCCTCCGGGTGCGCGTGCTCCTCCCACCGCGAGCCGGCGGCGTAGCGGTACATCGACACGGTCAGGCCGGCGGAGACGATCGTCGAGCCGCGGATGCCCGGGCGCAGCTCGGAGAACTCCCGTCCGTCCCAGTCGATCGGCAGCGGCCCGGTCACGGCCGCCCACGACCCGTCACTCCCCTACCATTCCGGCGATCTTGAGCAGGCACGCACGCATTATCGAGCTGATCGAGGCCGATCGGTGCGTCGTCCTCGACGGCGGGACGGCGACGGAGCTCGCGGAGGTGGTCGGCGACCGGCCCGACCTGCAGGAGCGGCTGTGGGGCACGGGGGCGCTCGTGCGCTCGCCCGACGACGTGCTGCGCGTGCACCGCCGCTACGTCGACGTCGGCTGCGACGTGATCTCGACCGACACGTGGGGCCTGCCCACCGCGCTGCGCGACGAGCGGCCGCAGCTGTGGGACGCCGACCGGCCGGTGCACTGGATGGACGTCGCCCGCCGCGGCGTGCAGCTCGCCCGCCAGGCGGCGGCCGAGGGCGGCCGGGACGACGAGTGCGCGGTCGCGTTCAGCATGAACGGCGACGTGGACACGCCGGAGGGCGCCGAGACGATCCGGCTGCTCGCGCGCGTGTTCGAGGAGGACCCGCCCGACATCGTGCTCCTCGAGACGCTCTCGCTCGTGCGGCCGCAGACATACGACACCGTCGAGCGCCTGCTCGGCACCGGCATCCCGGTGTGGCTCAGCTTCCGCCGCTGCCGCAACGGCGTCTGCGGCGTCTACGGGGAGCACTGGGGCGGCCCCGAGGGCGACTCCTTCGGCCGGGCGGCGCGCCGGTTCGAGCAGATGGGCGTCTCGGCGCTCCTCATCAACTGCATCCCGCCCGACCACGTCGCCGGGATGATCTCGTGGATGCGGGACTTCACCGACCTCCCGCTCGGCGCCTATCCCAACCTCGGCTACCTCTCCACCGCCGGCTGGCGCACCGAGGCGGGCGTCGACGGCGCCGAGTACGCGCGCATGGCCCTGGCCTGGCGCGACGAGGGCGCCCAGATCATCGGCGGCTGCTGCGGCGTCGGCCCCGAGCACGTCGCGGCCGCCCGCGAGGCCCTGGCCGGCACCGCCCCCGGGCACGCCCGCCCGCGCGGCATCGCGGCCGAGGACTACGGCGGCGACGCGCCCGCCGGCGCCCGGCCCGGCCCGTGGACGAACGCGCGCGGCTCGTCGCTCTTCCCCCTCGACTTCCCCGACATCCTGTGCGAGCCGGGCGTCTTCGTCCCCACCCAGGGCAGCTACCTGGTGTGGAAGTACCTGTTCCGCGAGGGCATCGGCCGCGGCGCCCGCTGCCTCGACGTGGGCTGCGGGACCGGCCTGCAGACGGTGCAGCTGGCCCGCAACGGCGCCGCCCACGTCCACGCGATCGACGTCGACCGCCGCGCCGCCCAGAACACGCTCACGAACGCGTTCCGAAACGGCGTCGCCGACCGCGTCACCGCGGCCCCGGTCGACCTCTTCCCGTGGGTTCCGGAGGAGCGCTACGACGTGATCGTCGCGAGCCTCTACCAGATGCCGGTCGACCCGTTCGACGGCGCCTCGACCCACCGGCCGCTCGACTACTGGGGCCGGAACCTGATCGACCACCTGATCGCGATGCTGCCGGAAGCCCTGGCGCAGAACGGCGTCGCGTACCTGATGCAGCTCTCGATCATCGGCCAGCGGCGGACGGCGGCGCTGCTCGACCGGGCGGGTTTCGCGTCCAGGGTCGTAGACTTCGGGTTCTTCGAATTCACCGAGCTGTTCCAGGACAAGGAGCAGCAGATCCAGCGGGTGGAGCAGCTGTCGGACGCATACCACATCCGGCTGGGCGACCAGAATGTCATCGTCGCGTACCTGATCGAGGTCAGGCGCGACGGAGAAAGCGAGGCTCCACCGGCATGACCGCAGCCGACAACGAATATCTCTTCACGTCCGAGTCGGTGACCGAGGGTCACCCCGACAAGATGGCCGACCAGATCTCCGACGGCGTCCTCGACGCCGTCCTGGCCGACGACCCGTACGGCCGCGTCGCCTGCGAGACGCTCGTGAACACCGGCCTCGTGGTCGTGTCCGGCGAGATCTCGACGACGGCCCACGTCGACGTGCACGAGATCGCCCGCGAGACGGTGCGCCGGATCGGCTACGACAACGCCCTCTACGGCTTCGACTGCAACACGTGCGCCGTCATGAACGCGCTCGACCGCCAGTCGCCCGACATCGCCCAGGGCGTCGACCGCGCCTACGAGATGCGCACCGACGTGAACGACGAGGACGAGCTCGACCGGGCCGGGGCGGGCGACCAGGGCATGATGTTCGGCTACGCGACCCGCGAGACACCCGAGCTCATGCCCATGCCGATCTCGATCGCCCACCGGGTCGCCCGGCGGCTGGCCGAGGTGCGCCGCTCCGAGGTCGTGCCCTATCTGCGCCCGGACGGCAAGACGCAGGTGACCGTGCGCTACCGGGACGGCCGCCCGGTCGCGATCGAGAAGCTGCTGATCTCGACCCAGCACGCCGACGGCGTCGACTGCGAGACGCGGATCAAGCCCGACCTGTGGGAGCACGTGGTCGTGCCGGTGCTCCCGCCCGACCTCTACGACGAGGGCCGCCTGCGCGCGAACTTCATGGTCAACCCGACCGGCCGGTTCGTGATCGGCGGCCCGATGGGCGACTGCGGCCTGACCGGGCGCAAGATCATCGTCGACACCTACGGCGGCATGGCCCGCCACGGCGGCGGCGCCTTCAGCGGCAAGGACCCGTCCAAGGTCGACCGCTCGGCCGCCTACGCCGCCCGCTGGGTGGCCAAGAACGTCGTGGCCGCCGGCCTCGCCGACCGGGCCGAGGTGCAGGTCGCCTACGCCATCGGCGTCGCCCACCCGGTGTCGGTGATGGTCGAGACGTTCGGCACGGAGCGGATCGGCCGCGGCCGCATCGCCGAGCTCGTCGCCGAGCACTTCGACCTCCGCCCGGGCGCCTTCCGCGAGGAGCTCGCCCTGCACCGCCCCATCTACCAGAAGACCGCCGCCTACGGCCACTTCGGCCGCGACGACCCCGACTTCACCTGGGAGCGCACCGACCGCGCCGACGCCCTGCGCGCCGCCGCCGGCCTGGACGCCCCTGCCGCCGCCGCCGTCTCGGCATGAGCCGGCCCGGCCGCAGGCCCCCGCAACCGACCCACCTGGAGCATCGATGAACACGACGACGATCCCCACCGGCGCCGACTTCAAGGTCGCCGACCTCGGCCTGGCCGCGTTCGGCCGCAAGGAGATCCAGCTCGCCGAGCACGAGATGCCCGGCCTGATGGCGACCCGGCGCGAGTTCGGCGAGTCGCAGCCGCTGCGCGGCGCGCGCATCACCGGCTCGCTGCACATGACCATCCAGACCGCCGTCCTGATCGAGACGCTGGTCGCCCTCGGCGCGAAGGTGCGCTGGGCGTCGTGCAACATCTTCTCGACCCAGGATCACGCCGCGGCCGCCGTGGCGGTCGGCCCCGACGGCACGCCGGAGAGCCCGCGCGGCGTGCCCGTCTTCGCCTGGAAGGGCGAGACGCTCGAGGAGTACTGGTGGTGCACCGAGCGGGCGCTCTCCTGGCCCGACGGCGGCCCCAACCTGCTGCTCGACGACGGCGGCGACGCCACCCTGCTCGTCCACCGCGGCGCCGAGTACGAGCGCGCCGGCGCCGTCCCGTCGTCGGAGTCGGCCGACTCCGAGGAGATGCAGGTCGTCCTGCGGCTGCTCGAGCGGTCGCTGGAGGAGGACGGCGGCCGCTGGACGGCGCTCGCCGCCGGCGTCCGCGGCGTGACCGAGGAGACGACGACGGGCGTGCACCGGCTCTACCAGATGCAGCTCGCCGGCCAGCTCCTCTTCCCCGCCATCAACGTGAACGACTCGGTCACGAAGTCGAAGTTCGACAACCTCTACGGCTGCCGCCACTCGCTGATCGACGGCATCAACCGCGCCACCGACGTCATGATCGGCGGCAAGGTCGCCGTCATCTGCGGGTACGGCGACGTCGGCAAGGGCTGCGCCGAGTCGCTGCGCGGCCAGGGCGCGCGCGTGATCGTGACCGAGATCGACCCGATCTGCGCCCTCCAGGCCGCCATGCACGGCTACCAGGTGACGACGCTCGACGACGTCGTCGAGACGGCGGACATCTTCATCAGCGCCACCGGCAACCGCGACATCATCACGGCCGACCACATGGCCCGGATGAAGCACCAGGCGATCGTCGGGAACATCGGCCACTTCGACAACGAGATCGACGTCGCCGGGCTGGGCGCGGTGTCCGGCATCCGCCGGATCACCGTGAAGCCGCAGGTGGACGAGTGGGCGTTCCCGGACGGCCACTCCGTCATCGTGCTCTCCGAGGGCCGGCTGCTGAACCTCGGCAACGCGACGGGGCATCCGAGCTTCGTCATGTCCAACTCGTTCACGAACCAGGTGATCGCCCAGATCGAGCTGCACACGAAGGGCGACGCCTACGAGCGGCAGGTCTACACGCTGCCGAAGCACCTGGACGAGAAGGTGGCGCGGCTGCACCTGGACGCGCTCGGGGTGAGGCTCACCCGCCTGCGCCCGGAGCAGGCCGCCTACATCGGCGTGCCCGAGGACGGGCCCTACAAGCCCGACCACTACCGCTACTAGCCCTGAGAACCGGGGTCAGACCCCGAACGGAAGCGCAACGGAAGTCCAACGGCCGACGTTCGGGGTCTGACCCCGGTCAACCCGGGGACAGTCCCCGTGGGGACTGTCCCCGCCTCCTGCGGGCTCAGAACAGCTCGAGCAGGCCGCGGAACGTGGCCACGCGCAGGATGCGGGCGTCGTCCGGCAGGGCGACGACCTCCAGGTGCCACGTGTGCGGGTGGGCGATGAAGACGGCCCGCAGGCCGGCGGCGACCGCCGGCAGGATGTCCGACTTCGGCGAGTTCCCGATCATCCAGGTGCGGGCGCGGGTCGAGCCGCTCGCCGGCCACCACGCCGCGATAGGTCGCCTCGGTCTTCTCGGGCGTGACGAGCGTGCGCCGGAAGAGCTCCGCCAGGCCCGAGCGCTCGATCTTGCGCACCTGCTCCTCCTGGTCGCCCTTCGTCAGGAGCAGCAGGTCGTGGCGGCGGCGCAGCTCGGCGAGGGTCTCGGGAACGCCGTCGATGATGTCCAGCCGGTCCCAGCGCAGCCGCGCCATCAGCGTCGCGATCTGCTCCTCGTCGGCGCGCGTCAGGCGCCCGTCGTGCAGCCGCCGCACCGTCGCCTCCAGGGTGAGCTCGAACACCTTCGTCCCGTAGCCGTACTCGGCGGCGTGCTCGCGCTCGATGCCGTCCATCACGGCCCGCACCTCGGCGGCGGTCAGCCCCGGGTGGTCGAGCCAGGCGATGAAGTCGGCGATCACGCCCTCGAAGACGACGTTGTTCTCCCACAGGGTGTCGTCGGCGTCGAAGATCAGGTGCTGGCGGGGGCCCGTCGGCATGGCCGATGGGAGTATGCGCGCACGTCCGGAATCGGGCGCCGCAGCCCTAATCCGGGCCGTGACGCTGCCGATCACCCGGTGTGCCATGCGCACGTCGCAATTCACCGGATCGATCGGCTCGAAGCTCGGAGCGAGCTTCGCCCTCGTCGTGGTCCTCCTGCTGGGCCTGTGCGGCGTCGCCAGCTGGGGGCTCTCGCAGACGACGTCCGTGTCGCAGCGGATCGATCGCTCCGTGACGCCGCGCCTGATCGCGGTCGACGACGTCCGCTCCGCCGCCGGCGACATGCACTTCTCCGAAACGCGCGCGGTGTTCGACGGCACCGCGTCCGCCCGCGACGACTTCATGGGCGACCACGCCACCTTCGTGGCCGACCTGCGCACGCTCCGCGGCCTCGCCACCGACGCCGCCGGCCGGGCCGCCCTGCGCCGGGTCGACGCCGCGGTCGCCACGGCCGACTCCGTCGACACGAAGATGTTCGCCCTCCTCTCCTCGGGCCATCGCGCCCAGGCCGTCGCGCTGATGAACGGCCGGGCCGACGACGCGAGCGACGGGATCGTCGGGGCGCTCACCGCCTACCGGAGCTCTCTCAAGGCGTCCGAGCAGCGGCTGGCGGCCTCGGCCGGGTCCACCGCCACCACCGTGCGCTGGGCGGTCGTCCTGTTCGCGCTCGTCGAGGTCGCGGTCGCCACCGCCCTCGCCGTCGTGCACACGCGCCGGATCTCCGGCGGCACCCGCAGGATCCTCCGCGCGGCCGAGGGCATCGCGAGCGGCGACCTCGACCAGGACGTCGAGAGCACGAGCCGCGACGAGATCGGCCAGACGTCCCGCGCCTTCCAGGACATGGTCCGCTACCTCCAGGAGACGGCCGACTCGGTCACGCGCGTCGCCCAGGGCGACCTGACCGTGACGGTCGAGCCCAAGTCCGACCGCGACGTGCTCGGCGCCGCCGTCGCCGAGATGATCGCGGCCCTGCGCGGCATCATCGCCCAGGTGACCACCGCCGCCTCGGAGATGAGCGCCGCCTCGCAGGAGCTGACCGCGACGTCCGGTGAGACGAGCCGCGCCGTCGACGAGATCACCCGGGCCGTCCAGGAGGTGGCCGAGGGCGCCGAGCGCCAGGTGCAGATGGTGCAGACCACGCGCAACCTGGCAGCCGAGTCGGCCACGGCCGCCGAGCAGGCGAGCACCGTCGCCAGCGAGGGCATCGGCGCCGCCGAGCAGGCGACCGACGCGATGGGCGTCGTCAAGCGCTCGTCCGCCGAGGTCGTCGAGGCGATCGGCGAGCTCGCCAACCGGTCCGACCGCATCGGCGGCATCGTCGAGACGATCACCGCCATCGCCGGCCAGACCAACCTGCTGGCGCTGAACGCGGCCATCGAGGCCGCCCGCGCCGGCGAGCAGGGCCGCGGCTTCGCGGTCGTCGCCGAGGAGGTGCGCAAGCTGGCCGAGGAGTCGCGCCGCGCGGCCGAGCAGATCTCCGCCCTCGTCGGCGAGATCCAGGTCGAGACCAAGCGCACGGTCGGCGCCGTCACCGAGGGCGCCACCCGCAGCGACGACGGCGCCACCATCGTCGCCGAGGCCCGGGTCGCGTTCGGGCAGATCGGCGTCGCCGTCGAGGACATGTCGCACCGCATCGAGCGGATCGCGGTCGCCTCGTCCGAGGTCGCCGCCGTCGCCGAGCAGTCCTCCGCCGCGACCGAGCAGGTGTCCGCCTCGGCCGAGCAGACGAACGCCGCCGTGCAGCAGATCAGCGCCTCGTCGCAGCAGCTGGCCGCGACGGCCCAGAGCCTCGAGCGGCTCGTCTCGCACTTCCGCCTCGGCTGACGCCGCCAATTGGCACATGCGGCGACCGCCAATTGGCGCGGCGCGGATAGGCTTCCCTCTTCAGGATCCGGGCGACACGGAGGGGGAACATGGCCGAGGCCTGCACGCACACAGATCGGATCGAGCGCACCGAGCTGCCGGACGAGATCGCGGGGTGTGAGGAGTGTCTGGCGATGGGCGCGCGCTGGCTGCACCTGCGGATGTGCGCGACGTGCGGCCACATCGGCTGCTGTGACTCGTCGCCGAACCGGCACGCCACCGCGCACGTGCACGCGACCGGCCATCCGATCATCCGCTCGGCGGAGCCGGGCGAGGACTGGTTCTGGTGCTACGAGGACGAGCTGGCGTTCACGGTCTCCCCGCCGGCGGCGGGAGCGTGACGAGCAGCCAGGCGGGCAGCCCGGACGCTGCCCGGCCGGTGCTGCTGGCCGTGGACGACGAGCCCTCGGTGGCGCGGGCGGTCGAGCGCGACCTGCGCCGGCGGTACGGCCGCGACTACCGCGTCCTGCGCGCCGAGAGCGGCGAGGACGCCCTGACCGCCGTGCGCGAGTCGAAGCTGCGCGGCGCGAAGATCGCCCTTCTCCTGGCCGACCAGCGCATGCCGGAGATGTCCGGCGTCGAGTTCCTGGAGGAGGCGATGCGGCTCGCCCCGGAGGCGAAGCGCGTGCTCCTCACCGCCTACGCCGACACCCAGGCCGCGATCGACGCGATCAACCGGGTCTCGCTCGACCACTACCTGCTGAAGCCCTGGGACCCGCCCGACGAGCAGCTCTACCCGGTCGTCGACGATCTCCTCGACGCGTGGCGGGCGGACGCCCCCGCCGACGCCGACCGCATCCAGGTCGTCGGGCACCGGTGGTCGCGCGAGTCGCACGACGCCCGCGACTTCCTGGCCCGGAACCAGGTGCCGTACCGCTGGCTCGACGTCGAGCGCGACGACGAGGGCCGCCGGCTGCTGGCCGCGGCCGACGGCGAGGCCGCGCTCCCGCTCGTGCTCTTCCCCGACGGCGGCGTGCTGCACGGGCCGACCGTGTCGGAGCTGGCCGAGCGCTCCGGCGTGCGCCGGCGGGCCGAGCTCGAGTTCTACGACCTCGTCATCGTCGGCGGCGGGCCGGCCGGCCTCGCCGCCGCCGTGTACGGGGCGTCCGAGGGGCTGCGCACCGCCCTGATCGAGCGGGAGGCGCCGGGCGGCCAGGCCGGGCAGAGCTCGCGGATCGAGAACTATCTCGGCTTCCCGGTCGGCCTGTCGGGCGCCGACCTGGCCCGGCGGGCGACCGCGCAGGCGCAGCGCTTCGGCGCCGAGCTCCTGACCGTCCAGGAGGTGACCGCGATCGACGAGCGCGGGCCGGCGCGGCTCGTGCAGCTGGCCGGGCACGAGCAGCTGGGCGCGAAGGCGATCATCATCTCGACCGGCGTCGACTACCGCAGGCTGGAGGCACCCGGGATCGAGGAGCTGTCCGGCCGCGGCGTCTACTACGGCGGCTCCCGCAGCGAGGGCGTCTCCTGCCGCGACGAGCACGTCGTGGTCGTCGGCGGTGCGAACTCGGCCGGGCAGGCGGCGATCTACTTCGCCGGCTACGCCCAGCGGGTGACGCTTGTCTACCGCGGCGCGAGCCTCGCGAAGAGCATGTCCCGCTACCTGATCGACACCATCGAGGCCACCCCGAACATCGCCGTCCGCCTCCACGGCGAGGTGGCGGCGGCGCACGGCGACGCGTCGCTCGAACGGATCACCATCCGCGACACCGCGACGGGCGAGACCGAGGACGTGGACCTCGCGGCGATGTTCGTCTTCATCGGCGCCCGCCCCCAGACCGACTGGCTGCCCGGCGGCGTCGCCCGCGATCCGCGCGGGTTCGTCCTCGCCGGCGCCGAGGTGCTGCGCGAGGAGGTGCGGCCACGCTGGCGGCTCGACCGCGATCCGTACCTGCTCGAGACGAGCATGCCCGGCGTCTTCGTCGCGGGCGATGTGCGCAGCGAGTCGATGAAACGGGTCGCATCCGCGGTCGGCGAGGGGTCGATGGCCGTGCACTTCGTGCACGAGTACCTGGCGGCGGCGGTATGAGCGAGGCGCTCGGGGTGCTCGAGGAGCTCGACCTGTTCGAGGGTGTCGAGCGGCCGGTGCTCGAGGACTTCGCCGCCAGGGCCGTCCCCCACCGCCTCGCGATCGGCGACGACCTCTTCACCGAGGGCAAGGCGCTCGAGCGCTTCTCCGTCGTCGTCAGCGGCCGGATCGAGTGGTCGCGCTGCATCAACGGCGTCGACGTGATCCTGAGCCAGCGCGAGGGGCCGACCTACGCCGGCGCCTCGAACGTGCTCACGGGCGACCCGCCGGTCGCGAGCGGGCGGGCGGTCACCGAGGTGGAGCTCCTGACGTGGGACATTCCGACGTTCCGGGCCTTCCTGAGCGACGCCCCGACGGCGATGAACACGGCGCTGCGCCTGATCGCGCCGATCGCCCAGGCCGCCGACGCGCTCGTGCGCCAGCAGGAGAAGCTGGCCGCGCTCGGCACGCTGTCGGCCGGACTCGCCCACGAGCTGAACAACCCGGCCGCCGCCGCCCGCCGCACGGCCAGCGAGCTCGGCGAGGCGCTCGCCACCCTGCAGGACACGGTGCACCACTTCGTCTCGAGCGGCGTCGAGCGCGAGGAGGCGGGCCGCCTGGTCGCGCTCCAGCAGGCCGCGCTCACGCGCGCCGGCGACGGCGAGGGCGGCGTCGCCGCGGCCGACCGCGAGGACCGGCTGGCCGGGCTGCTGGACGACATGGGCCAGGAGGGCTGGCGGCTGGCCGAGCCGCTGGCGCGCGCAGGCCTCGACGAGGACTGGCTCGAGCAGGTGCAGACGGCAGCGGGACCGGCCACAGGCGCGGCGCTCGAGTGGGTGGCGGCCTCGCTCACCGCGCACACGCTCGTCGGCGAGCTGCACGAGTCGACGACACGGATCTCCGAGCTCGTGGCGGCGATCAAGGACTACACGCACATGGACCGGGCCGCCGTCGAGGACGTCGACGTCCATGCCGGGCTCGACAGCACCCTGACCATGCTCAAGTACCGCATCAAGCACGAGCCGGTGAAGGTCGAGCGCGCTACGACCGCACGCTCCCGCCCGTCACCGTGCACGGCTCGGAGCTGAACCAGGTGTGGACGAACCTGCTGACGAACGCGCTCGACGCGATCGAGGGCCGCGGCACGATCACGATCACGACCCGCAGCGTCGGCGACGACGTCCTCGTCGAGATCGGCGACGACGGCCCCGGCATCCCGGCCGACGTGCAGCCGCGCATCTTCGACCCGTTCTACACCACGAAACAGGTCGGCGACGGCACCGGGCTCGGGCTCGACATCGCCCGCCGCATCATCATCGGCCACCGGGGTGGGATCGCGGTGCGCTCGCGGCCCGGGAACACCGTCTTCAGCGTGACGATCCCGGCCGCCGGCAGAAACGGCTGAGCCGTGTTCCGCAACGACATGCCCCGCTACGACATCCTCTCCGGGGACGCGATGGCGGTGCTCGAGCGGGGCTGGCGGCGGCTGCTCTCCGACATCGGCGTCGAGTTCCTGCACGACGGGGCGCTGGAGCGCTTCCGCGCCGCCGGCCAGCGGGTCGAGGGCTCGATCGTGCGCTTCGACCCCGACTGGGTGCTCGAGTGCGTCGCGAGCGCGCCGAGCGAGTTCGACCTCGTCGCCCGCAACCCCGCGCGCACCGTCCGCATGGGCGGCCGGCACATGGTGTTCTCGCCCACCCAGGGGCCGCCCTTCGTGCGCGAGGGCGATGAGCGGCGCGAGGCGACGATGGCCGACTTCGAGAACCTGTGCCGCCTGAGCCAGGCCTTCGACCAGCTCGACACGCCGGGCGGCCTCTGCTGCGAGCCGGGCGACCGGCCGCTCGACTCGCGCCACCTCGACATGCTGCTCGCCGTGCAGACGCTCACCGACAAGCCGTACATGGGCGCCGTCATCACCGAGGGGGCCGCGGTCGACACGATGGCGATGACCGACCTTCTGTTCGGCGGCCCCGAGGACGGCCAGGTGCGCGTGTTCGGCGTCGTGAACGCCAATTCGCCGATGCGCTACGACACGCGCATGATCGAGGCGATGATCGTCTACGCGGCCGCGGGCCAGGCCGTGGTCATCACGCCGTTCCTGCTCATGGGCGCGATGTCGCCCGCCTCGGTGCCGGGGTCGCTCGTCCAGCAGACCGCCGAGGCGCTGGCCGGCCTCGCACTCACCCAGGTCGTGCGCTCGGGCGCGCCGGTCGTCCTGGGCTCGTTCCTCTCCCACACCGACATGCAGTCCGGCTCGCCCGGGTTCGGCGGCCCCGAGTCGGCGATGGGCCTGCTCTGCTCGGGCCAGATGGCGCGCCGGCTCGGCCTGCCGTGGCGCGCGGGCGGCGGCTTCCTCACGTCCAGCCAGACCGCGGACGCCCAGGCCGCGTACGAGGGCCTGAACACCATGCTGCCCGCGTTCCTGGCGGGCGCGAACTTCGTCGAGCACGCGGCCGGGTGGCTCGAGTCCGGGCTCGTCGCCTGCTACGAGAAGTTCATCGTCGACATCGAGATGCTGCGGATGCTGCAGGAGGAGTTCACGCCGCTCGAGATCGACGAGGCGAGCCTCGCCTACGGCGCGCACCAGGAGGTCGGCCACGGCGGCCACTTCCTGGGGGCGGCGCACACGCTGGAGCGGTTCCGCACCTGCTTCTACCGGCCGCTGCTGTCCTCGACGGAGAACTTCGAGCGGTGGAAGTCCAAGGGCGGGCGCGACGCAGACCGAGCGGGCGGGCGAGATCTGGCGGGAGACGCTGGCGGCGTACGAGCCGCCGCCGATCGACGCCGACCTGCACGCGGAGCTCGAGGGCTACGCGGCCCGCCGCCGCGCGGAGCTCGGCGATTGAGGATCACCGCCGTCCGGGCCTACCGGCAGCTGCAGCCGTTCGCCGACGGCACCTACGCGACGGCGGGCGGGTCGGCCGAGGGCTTCGACTCGCTGATCGTCGCCGTCGACACGGACGAGGGCGTCACCGGCTGGGGTGAGATGGCGCCGCTGGGCGCCTTCTACGCCGACGCCTTCGCGTCCGGGGCGCGGGCCGGGATCGCCGACCTCGCTCCGAGCGTGCTCGGCGCAGACCCGTGCCAGCCGCGCCGGCTGGTGCGGCGGATGGACTCGGCCATGCGCGGCCAGCCCTACGTGAAGTCGGCGCTCGACATGGCCTGCTGGGATGCCGCCGCCCGCCTCCGCGGGCAGCCGCTGTGCGAGGCCCTCGGCGGCCGCTTCGGCGAGGCGGTCGACCTGTACCGATCGCTGCCGCCGGCCGCGCCCGAGGCCGCGGCCGCGCTCGCCCGCCGCTACGCGTCCGACGGCTACCGGCGGCTGCAGGTGAAGGTCGGCGGCGATCCGCACACGGACGCGCAACGGCTGGCGGCCGTCCGCGACGCCGTCGGCCCCGACGTCGTGCTCTTCGCCGACGCGAACGGCGGCTGGACGACCGCGGCCGCCCGCCGCTTCCTGCTCGCCACGTCCGGCCACACGTACACGCTCGAGCAGCCGTGCGCGACGCTCGAGGAGTGCGCGGGGCTGCGGCCGCACTGCCCTCACCCGCTCATCCTGGACGAGTCGATCGACGCGCTGCCGGCACTCGTCCGGGCGGGGCGGGAGGGCATCGCCGACGGCGTCACGATCAAGATCGCCCGCGTCGGCGGCGTCACCCGTGCCGCGACGCTGCGTGACGTCGCGGTGGAGCTCGGCATGACCGTCACCGTCGAGGACACGGGCGGGGCTACGATCGACACCGCCGCCATGCTGCACCTCTCGCTCTCCACCCCCGAGCCGCACCGGCTGCACACCGTCGACTTCACCGACTGGGTCACGGTCGCGAACGGCGACGGCCTCCCCGGCCACGCCGGCGGGCGGATGGCGGCGCCGTCGGCGCCCGGCCTCGGCGTCGAGGTGCGCGAGGAAGCGCTCGGCGAGCCGTTCTTCCGGGCGTCGTGACCGAGCCGCTCCTGCTCGACGCGAGCCTCGCGCTCGAGGACGTCGCCGACGTCGCCCTGCGCCGCCGGCCCGTGCGCCTGGCCGACGCCGCCCGGGCGCGGATCTCGGCGGCGCGCGAGGCGACCGACGGGCTGCTGGCCCGGGGCGAGCGCGTCTACGGGCTGACGACGGGCGTCGGCGCGCTCAAGCGGGTCGCCGTCGGCGGCGGCGAGCAGCTCGCGTTCAACCGCCTGATGCTGCTCTCCCACCGAACGGGCACCGGCCCGGACGTCGCCGAGCCGGTCGTGCGCGCGGTGATGCTGGCGCAGGTGGCCGGGTTCGCCCGCGGCCGCTCCGGTGTGCGCGTCGAGCTGGCCGACCACCTGGTCGGCGCCCTGAACGCCGGGCTCGTGCCGCGGGTGCGCACGACCGGGTCGCTGGGCCAGTCCGACCTCGGCCCGCTGGCCGATCTCGCGGCCGCGCTCACCGGTGACGGCGACTGGGCGGGCGAGCTCGACCGGCGCGGCCTCGTCCCGTGGCAGCCCACGGCCAAGGAGGCGCTCGCGTTCGTGAACTCGAACGGCTTCTCGCTGGGCTGGTCGGCGCTCGCGCTGGTCGGCGTCGGCACGCTGCTCGACCGCTTCGACGAGGCGGCGGCGCTCACGTTCGAGGGCATGCTCGGGAACGTGCAGGCGCTCGACCCGGCCGTCGCCGACGCCCGCCCGGTGCCCGGCATCGCGGAGGCGATCGCGCGGCTGCAGGCCCTGCTGGCCGGGGGCAGCCTGCTCTCGGGCACCCTGCACCGCCACCTCCAGGATCCGCTGACGATGCGGGTCGTGCCCCAGACCCACGCCGCCGCCCACACCGCCCTCGCCCACTCCCGGGCGATCGTCGAGGC
Source organism: uncultured Actinomycetes bacterium (assembly GCA_963731515.1). Lineage (GTDB taxonomy): Bacteria > Actinomycetota > Thermoleophilia > Gaiellales > JAICJC01 > JAICJC01. The sequence goes on from CAVSVU010000014.1 coordinate 402,248, forward strand.
CGAGCTGACGTCCTCGCACGACAACCCGTGCATCACGCCAGACGGGCGCGCGCTCTCGACGGGCAACTTCGACTCGGTGCCCTACGGCGTCACCCTGGACTACGTGCGGCTCGCGCTCGCCCACGTGATCACCGCATCCTGCGAGCGGTCGAACAAGCTCGTCCACTCCGCCTTCAGCGGCCTCCCCACCGGTCTGCGCGACGACGACGCGACCAGCCAGGACGGGCTCGGCATCGTCGTCTACGGCGCAAACGCCGCCGCGGCCGAGGCCCGGCTGCTGGCCATGCCGGCGACGCTCGACCTCTCCACCTCCTCGACGGCCGAGGGGATCGAGGACCGGGTCATCCCGACGCCGGTCGCCGCCCGCCGGGTGGAGGAGATGACCCGGCTCGGCCGCTACGTCGCCGCCGTCGAGCTCTACCTGGCCGCCCAGGCGGTCGACCTGCGCGAGCGCGCCGGCGAGCTCGGCGAGGGCACCCGCCGCGCGTACGACCTCGTCCGCGCCCACGCCCCCCGCCGCCGCCAGGGCGAGCCCCCGCTCGCCGACCTCACCCCGCTCGAGACCGCCCTCGCCACCCCGGGGTCAGACCCCGAACGGCGGCCGTGACGGAGATGTGACGCATTCCGGGCGGGGTCTGACCCCGGTTTTCAGGCCGGGAAGAACGCCGAGAGCAGGTGCGCCGTCTGGGCCTGGAGGGTCGAGAGCGCCTCGTCGCCGATGCCCATCCCCATCCGGGCGACGGTGAGGAACCCGCCCTCGCCGCCGTGATCCTCGATGTCCAGGAGCACCTCGGGCTCCTGGGCGACCCACCAGTCGGCGAGCTCCGGCGTGAACACGGCGCCAAGCTGGTCGCCGGGGATGTGCCTCGACGCGACGATGCGGTAGCGCTCGTCCATCTGCGGCGACGCCGTGTGCACACGCCGGTCGGAGCGGATGAGGCGCCGGGCCCAGTCGTGGTCGTCGAAGCGGGTGGGATGCACCGTGAGCCGCGGCCAGCGCGACGCGTCGACGAACACGAGGAACACGGTGAAGCCGGCGGAGTCGACGTTCCAGCCGCCGAACGCCCCCGACCAGTCCGGCGAGCCGACCGAGAACTCGGCGAGCACGGCCTCGTTGCCGTCGACGGCGCCGCGGTACGCGGAATCCGTCGTGTCGAGCATGCCGAGCTGGAGCAGCTGCGTCGCGCCGCCGATCTGGTCGCTCGACGGCGTGAAGCCGTGCGCGCGCGCCCATGCGTCGATGTCAGGGAGGGGCTCGTCGCTCATCCGGGCGATGGTACCCGGTTCAGATCCGGTCGGCGGGATCGACCGCCAGGCCGAACCGGTCGCGCAGGAGCACGCGCACCCGCGCCTCGTCGCCCGGATCGACGCCGAGATCCGCGGCGATGCCGTCGATCGCGAGGTCGACCGACCAGACGCAGACGTCGGCGCCCATGCGGTCGAGGGCCTCGTCGAAGGCCCGGGTCGCCGCCGCCTCGAGCTCGTCGGGAGCCATGCGCAAATGGTAGACCCGCTACAGCGGGAACGGTGACTGCCACCACGGCGGGCGGCCGCTCGGGCGCACCGAGGTGACCCACTTCACCCACCAGAACCCGCGCCGACCGGACGCGACCAGGCGGGCGGGCGCGCCGTTTCCGGGGTCGAGCGGGACGCCGTCCAGGTGGGTGGCCAGCATCAGCCCGGAGAGGCTGGCGAGGTCGAACCGGCGCGCGTAGCCCGTGGCCGAGCGCACCTCGAGGCTGCCCGTCCCGGGCGGCAGGGCGAGCGGCAGGTCGGAGATGAGCACGCCCCGCCAGCGGTTGCGCGCGTACCAGCCGCTCGTGCAGTCGAGCGTGCACGTCCACTCGTGCTGCGGCAGCCGGGCGAGGTCGGCGAGGCCGAGCCGGCGGCCGCCGACGTCGACCCGCCACGCCGACGGCTCGATCTGCGGCGTCGGGTCGTCGATCCAGACGGTCGGCGCCGGCCGCGCCTGCTCGAGCGATCCGGTCGCCGCCCTGCGCGCGCCCAGCGTCCGGTCGAAGACGAGCTTCCCGGCGACACCGGCCGCCGTGAACGCGGCCAGCCGCAGGAACGCCGCCCGGGTCAGGTCGCCGCGCCGCAGCCGGATCGGCCGCGTCGCCAGGTGCAGGACGACCAGCGGTGCGAGCGCGAGGGCGAACGCGATGTGCCAGCCGAGCGCGGTCAGGGGGCCGACGTCGCGCACGCCGGCGGAATGCAGGAGCCCGAACCCCAGCAGCCCGACGGCGCAGACCGCCCCCGCGAGCGACCCGCCGACGTGCGGCCAGCGCCGCCGCAGGCCGCGCCGGATCACGCCGAGCTTCGACCACACGAGCGCGATCACCGCCATCCCGGCGGCGCCGTGCGCCCACACGACGAGCCCGGCGTGGCGCTCGCTCACCCACAGGCCGAGGACGCCCGTGGCGAACGACGCCGCGAGCGCCGTCCCCAGGACCCACAGATCGACACGGCGCCGCACGCGATCCAGCGTAGGCGAGCGCCGCGCCCGGGGCCGTAACGCGCGCCTACCCGGGCTGCTGCACGATCGAGCGCACCCGTACCTCGGTCGGCTTGCGCCCCCAGGGATCGCGGCGGAAGAACGCCTCGTCGACCGCGAGCGCGTGCGACACGCTCACGTCGAGGGTGATCCACGCTTCGCCCGGCCCGTAGCGGGCCTGGGTCTCGTACGCGAGGATCGGCGGTGGGGTGCGCTCGGCGCTCATACCCTGGTAATCGGCGGGAGCACGGCAAACGTGCCCGCAAAACGCCGTAGACGAACCCCCCGTTTCCGGGGGAGCCGCTCCCACCCTTTCGGGGCCGCTCCTCGACCCGGCGCCCGGCCTGGAGGGCGGCGCCCGCCTGCTCGCGGCGGGCACCGCCCTCGAACCCGCGGATCGCTACCGCACGACGATGCCGTCGAAGTCGAACTGCCCGCCGGTCACCGTCAGCGTGAGCACGTGCGAGGCCGTCGGGTCGACGGGCGCCGTGAAGACGACCGCGCGGTGCGCGCCGCCGCACAGCTGCGCGACCGGCCCGGCGGGCGTGCCGTCGATGGCGACGGACGCGGTGCCGCACGAGCCGCGGGCGATGATCGCCACCGACGCGCCCTGGAACGTGTAGGACACGGTCGCGGGCGTGGTCGTGTCGGTCGACGTGTGCAGCGTGCCCAGATAGTCGAGCGGGTCGACCGCGGTCGGCGTCCAGGTGCCGGCGTACGTCATGCCGGCGTTGCCGTCGTCGAACGGGAACGTGATCCGCCGGATCTGGCTCGTGGTCACGTTACCGGCGTTGTCGCCGGCGACCACCTGGAACTCGCGCCGGTCACCCTCCGCCCCGTTCACCGACACGGTCTGGTTGCCGCTGGCCGAGCCGCTGGCCACGTCGGTCCACGTGGTGTCGCCGGCGTTTCGGCCCTGCAACGTCCACCTGTTCAGGCTGGAATGGCCCCTGTCGGAGACGGCGAAGTGGACGGCCGTCGTCGTCGACGCCGGCAGGCCCTGCGCCGGGAAGCTCACCGTCGGAGCGGTGATGTCGTGGAGCACCTGGCCGCTGTTCGGCGCCCGGTCGACGCACCCCGCCCGGCAGGCGCCCGGCGCGAAGTAGACCGAGAACAGCCGCCAGTGGTATCCACCCGGCTTGCCGAGCAGCTTGCGCGGGATCGAGACCCGGATCGACCGGTTGTCCGGACGCGTCGCCGATCCGAAGCCGAGCTCGCGTCCACGACGGGTGACCACGGCGACGCGCAGCACGCCGTGGCTCCGGTAGACGATGGCGAACCGCTCCGCCCGGGCGTTGCCGGCGGTGTCGAAGTCGATCAGGAAGAACGAGCTCCGGCGCAGGGCGATCGCCCGGCTGCGCCAGGGCCCGTACGTCGTGATCGTGTGGACGACCGGCCCGGTCGCCCCGTGCTCCTGGGTGACGCGCGGCGATGTCCAGCTTCCCGTGCACGTCGTCCGGGTCCGAGATCGCCGACGCCCGCGCCATGGCGGGCACGGCGAGCGCCACGGCGACGATGACGCCGAAGGCCGCGACGAACCACCACGCGGGGTTTCTGTGTATGCGTTCCTCGGTCATGGTGCCTCCCCTTCCGGTTCCCTCGTGACGGCTGCCGCGAGGTGGGCGCAACCTAGGAACCGCCGCGGGTGCCGGGCGTCGGGGATACCCCTCGTCTTTGCGAAACTCGCCCGGGCAAGGCACGCGACAATCTGTACAATCGGCGCCCATGCTTGTGGGCAGGGTGGAGGAGTGCGCAGGCGTCGACCGGCTGCTCGAGGACGCACGGGCGGGCCGCGGCGGCGCGCTCGCGATCAGCGGCGAGCCCGGCATCGGCAAGACGTCGCTGCTCGACTACGCCGGCGCGCGGGCCGGCGAGATGCGGATCGTGCACGCGCGCGGGGTGCAGAGCGAGACCGCGGTGCCGTTCGCGGCCCTGGTCGACCTGCTGACGCCGCTCGTCGAGTCGATCGGCGCGCTGCCCGAGCGCCAGGCCGAGGCGCTCGAGAGCGCGCTTGCCATCGGCCCGCCCCGCCCCGCCGATCGGCTGGCGGTGCTCGTCGGCGGCTTCAACCTGCTCTGCGCGGCGGCCGCCGACCGGCCGCTGGTCGCGCTCGTCGACGACGCGCACTGGCTCGACGCGGCCTCGGCGGAGGCGATCGGCTTCGCCGCCCGCCGCATCGGCGCCGACCCGATCGCGCTCCTGATCGCGACCCGCACGCCCGGCCACGCCGGGATCCCGTCGCTGCATCCGCGCCCGCTCACCGCCAGCCAGTCCCGCGATCTGCTCGAGCGGCGCGGGCTCACGCCGACGGGGCTCGAGGCGGCCGTGCGCGACGCCGCCGGGAACCCCCTGGCCCTGGTCGAGCTCGCGACCTTCGACGACGGCCGGTTCGAGCCGGGGCGGTCGACGCTCGAGGAGGCATACGCCGCGATGGTCGAGACGCTGCCGGAGCCCGGCCGGGCGGCGCTGCTCCTGCTGGCGACCTGCCGGTCCGAGGGAACGGCGGTGATCGGGCGGGCGCTCGCGGCCCGGGGGCTCTCGGACGAGGCGTTCGCGCCGGCGGAGCGGGCCGGCCTCGTCCGGGTCGAGCCGGGCCGGATCCGCTTCCGACACCCGCTGATCCGCACAGCGGTCCAGGCCGCCGCGACCGGCCCCGACCGCCGCCGGGCACACGAGGCGCTGGCCGCCGCGTGCGTCGAGCCCGAGCTCGAGTGGGAGCGGGTCGGCCACCGCGCGGCGGCCGCGGTGGAGCCCGACGAGGCGCTCGCCGCCGCGGTCGAGCGACTCGCGTCGGACGTCGGTCTGCGCGGCGGCGCGGTGGCGACCATCGAGTGGTACCAGCGCGCGGGCAGCCTGAGCGCCGACCCGGCCGAGCGGCGGCGGCGGATGGTCATGGCCGCCGAGGCGGCACACGTGAGCGGGCGCGCCGACGCCGCCTCCGCGATCCTCGACGAGGTCGAGCCGGAGTGCCGCACACCGGCCGACGTGGCCCGTGTCGAGCTCCTGCGGGGCCGGATCGAGGCCCGCTCGAGCTCGACGCTGACGGCGAGCGCGCGACTCCTGCGCACGGCGGAGCGGCTGGAGGCCGCCGACCCGGTCGCCGCCGCCGCGCTCTTCATCGAGTCGGTCGACCCGTCGATCCGGGCCGGGCGCCCCAAGCAGGCGCTCGCGGCCGCCGGCCGCGCCCTCGACCTGGCGCCTCCCGGAGACGCGCTCGGGCTGGCGGCGCGGATCGCCCGGGCGGCCTCCCTCGTCTTCCTCGGAGATGCCGTCGGCGCGGAGCACGACATCGAGGCGGCCGCCGACGAGGCCGCCCGCACGCCGGCGGTGGTCTCCGACCTGCAGCTGCGCTCCTACCTGTGCATGACGCTCGCGTTCGCCGAGCGCATCGAGCGGGCCGCGGCCGCGCTCGACGACGTCATCGACGAGTGCGAGCAGACCGCGCCGGGCGCGCTCACCTACCCGCTCATCAGCCGCGCCTGGCTGCGCCGGATCACCGGCGCGTGGGAGGGCGCCCAGGCCGACTGCCAGCGGGCCGTGCGCCTCTCCCGCCAGCTGGGGCGCGCGAACGACGAGTGCTGGGGGCTCAGCATCCTCACGTGGCTCGGCGCCGCCCAGGGCCGGCTGGACGACGAGATGCTGTCCCACCAGGAGTCGCTCTCCGAGCGCCTCGACCTCCCCTACCAGCGCATGTGCGTGCACGCCTGCCGCGGCCTGCATGCGCTCGCGTCCGGGGACGCCGAGGCCGCCGCCACGGCGCTCGGGGCGGCCCTCGCGATCAAGCGCGAATGCGAGATCGAGGACGCAACCACCCATCCGGTCGTCGGCGCCGACCTGGTCGAGGCGCTCGTGCGCTGCGGCCGGGTCGAGGAGGCGACCGCCGAGGCGGCGGCGCTCGGGGCCGCGGCGACCCGCTCGGGGCGCGACTCCGCGCTCGCGCTCGCCGAGCGCGCGCTGGCGCTCGTGAGCGACGACGGTGCGGCCCGCTTCCAGCGGGCGTGGGAGCTCCATGCCGAGACCGCCGACCGGTTCGCGAAGGGGCGCACGGCCCTCGCCTGGGGCGACGCGCTCCGCCGCGCGGGCGCCCGGGTCGAGTCGCGGCGGATGCTCGAGGCCGCCCGGTCGGAGTTCGAGCGGCTCGGCGCCGTGCCGTGGGAGGAGCAGGCGACGTCGGCGCTCGCCCGCAGCGGCAAGGTGCTGCGCAAGGAGGCGGCCCGCCGCGACGACCTCACGCCGGCGGAGCTCGAGGTCGCGAGCCTCGTCGCCGAGGGCAAGATGAACAAGGAGATCGCGGCCGCGCTCTGGATCAGCGAGAAGACCGTCGAGGCGCACCTGTCCCGGATCTTCCGCAAGCTGGGCATCCGCAACCGCGCCGAGCTGGCCAGCAGGCACGCGAGCGGGGTATCCCCGACGCCATAGCCCGGAGGGCTTCCTCCCGGCTTGACATATGCCGATATCGGAATATGATTGCGCCATGACACGAGCAGCGACGGCCGACCGCGAGATCGTGATCTCCCGGGTCATCGGTGCCCCACGGGAGCTGGTGTTCGAGGCGTTCACCGAGGTGCGGCACCTGTCGCGGTGGTGGGGACCGGAGGGGTTCACCACCACCACGCGCGCGTTCGAGTTCCGGGTCGGCGGGGAGTGGGACTTCGTGATGCACGGACCGGACGGGACGGACTACCAGGAGTGGATCTCCTGGACCGAGATCGCCCCGCCGGAGCGGATCGCGCTGCTGCACGGTGAGTCCCGCGGCGACCCGAACGCCTTCGAGTCGGTCCTGACGTTGCGCGCCCGACGGCGCGGCGACCCGCATCGAGATGCGCACGGTGTTCCCAACCAGGGAGCTGCGCGACGAGGCGGTCGAGAAGTACCACGCGATCGAGGGCGGCGGGCAGACCCTGAGCAAGCTGGCTGCCTACGTCACCGAGATCGTTCGGAAGGGAGTTGAGGACTGATGGCCGGGAGGGTGTTCTTCAGCGTGACGATGTCGCTGGACGGGTTCATCGCGCCCGAGGAGCGCATGGACGACCCGGATGCGCAGCGCTGGACGGCGCAGTGGATGGAACTGCAGCAGTGGATATTCCCGCAGCGGTTCTTCCGCGAGAACCTGAAGCTCGGCGAGGGCGGCGAGGAAGGGCGCGACAACGACATCGCGCGGGAGACGTTCGAGCGCACCGGCGCGAGCGTGATGGGCAAGCGCATGTTCGACCTCGGCGAGCAGGCGTGGCCGGAGGAGGCGCCGTTCCACACGCCGGTCTTCGTCGTGACGCACGAGCAGCGTGACCCCTGGGAGCGGACGGGCGGGACCACCTTCCACTTCGTCAACGACGGCATCGAGCCCGCGCTCGACCGGGCCCGCGAGGCCGCCGGCGACCGGGACGTCCGCATCGCGGGCGGCGGCGCAACAATCCTGGAGTACGTGAACGCCGGCCTGATCGACGAGTTCACGATCGCGCTCTCACCCGTGCTGTTCGGCTCCGGGATCAGCCTGTTCGAGGGCGTGGACGCGGGCCGCGTCGCCCTGGAGCCGGTCCACGCCGAGCCGACGCAGCGGGTGACCCACCTGACCTACGCAGTCCGGGAGCGGTAACCGTCTCGACCTCGGTCGGGTGTCGCCCGGCGCGATACCGTTGGAGCCGATGGCAGACACCGGCCCCGGCTACGTCCTCGGCAGCGACCCGCACGAGCTCGAGCGGCTCGACCACCAGGCCGCGGCGATCGCCCCCGCCACCGGGCTGATCCTGCGGGCGGCGGGAGTCCGGCCCGGGATGCGCGTGCTCGACCTGGGCACGGGACCCGGCCACGTCGCGCTGATCCTGGCGGAGATGGTGGGGCCGTCCGGCGCCGTCGTCGGGGTCGACCAGGCCGCCGCGGCGCTCGCGGTGGCGCGGCGCCGGGCCGACGATCATGGCCTGGGGAACGTCCGCTTCGTCGAGGGTGACGTGACCACCTGGCGCGACGACGAGCCGTTCGATGCCGTGGTGGAGCGGCTCCTCCTCTTCCACGCCGCCGACCCGGTCGCCGTCGTCCGCCACCACGCGGCCGGCCTGCGCCGGGAGGGCCTCGTGGTCTGCATCGACTTCGACATCGGCGGCGCGCGCACGGACCCGCCCGGCCCGCTGGTCGCCCGGGCCGCCGGCTGGGTCATGGACGCCTTCCGCCACGCCCGGGCGGATCCGACGATCGGCGCCCGGCTGGCCCGGATCCTGACGACGGCCGGCCTGCGCGACGTCGCGACCTTCGGCGTCGCCGGCTACCTGGCGCCGGACGACCCCGCCGGCCCGCGCCTCCTGGCCGCCGTGGTGCGCAGCCTCGCCCCCGCCATCACCGCCGCCGGCATTGCCACGGCCGAGGAGCTCGGCCTCGAGACGCTCGAGGAGCGGATCGCCGACGAGCTGCGGACGATCGACGCCGTGTTCCTGCCGCCGACCGTCGTCGGCGCCTGGGGGCGGGCGGGCTCCGCCGCCCGCTGAGCGCTTGCGGCGCCCCGCGGGCGGGGTCTAGGGTGGAGCTGCGGGCCAGGGACGGTCCGTGAAGGACGGTGGGCGGCGTATGAGCGAGGACTTCTACGTCCAGGTGCGATATCCCGGCGGGCGGCGGTGGGTGGCGGTTGCCGTGGCCGAGGACCGCCGTCTGGCCGCGTCGCTGGCCGCCGCCGCGTACCAGAATCTGGCCGACGCCCGCGGCCGTACGCCGACCGGCGTCCGCATCATGAGCACGGGCGACCTCGAGGCCGAGGGCGGGCCGGAGGCCGTCGAGGGGGCCGCGCGCGACATCGCCGACGAGCCGGGCCGCCCCTGACGCCTCCGGCGGGCGGCTGGGAGGCCGCCGGCACGTCCGCGTGTGGTTGGACGTGCGACGGCCCCCCATCCTTCCCCAAGGGCGCGTCGGCGAGCCGGCAGCCAGCTTCAGGAGAGGAAGAGCCCGGCGACGCCCGATCGAGACGCTATCCCCGCCCCCGGCGCGCCACAACTACCGCGTCGGTCGACGGGTATGCCGGCCGGGAATCACCGCGGAACGATGAAGGCCGCCGAGGGGTGGTCAGCCTCCGGCGGCCTTCGATTGTCCAGGCCGCCGTCCGCTGAGGGTCGGTGTGGCGGCAGGTCGAGGCTAGAGCACGCGCACGGCGCCCCGCAATGGGGGAAAACGCCCATCCGGGCATGCCGGATGGGCCGGCCGATCCCTTCGGGAGGTGCCCCCAGCGTTCGCCTCGGGCCCGTCGTTTATCCGACGCCAACTCTCATCCTCTACTCGAGATCGAGTATTGGGATGGGCGCCGCCGGGGACGCGCCGGTCGGCGGGCGTGTGCTCGTCGATCAGAAGCGTTACTGAGTGAGCCGGGTGGTCGTGGCGCTACCGTCGTTGGGGTTCCAGGCTCCGCTGGTACCCGATGTGCCACTGTCCATGAGGCCGACGAAGGTGCCGTTCACGTACTTTCCGTCGCTGTTGGCGCACGTCCCTTGGATGGAGGGGTTGCCGCAGCCCGTGATCACGAACCACGCGAAGCCGACGACCTGGACCTGGCCGCTGCCGTTCGGCCAGGTGGTGCCGCCGTCGGTGTTCAGCACGATCGGGATAAGGACAAGCTGGGGACTGGTTGGGTCGAGCAGTGTGTACTGGCCGTTGGCGCCGGCCTGGACGATCTGGTTGAACGGCTTCCAGGTCGTGATGCGGGTGTTCAATCCTTGCGCGATGGGGCCGGTGTTCTTGCCCGGTTTGGTGTCGACGTCTTGGCCGACGGAGATGGGGCAGGCGATGGAGCTGCCGTTGACCGTGTTGCGCAGATCGCTGGCGCCGTTCGCCGCGCTGCAGCCGCCGCCCGAGGAGAGGTCGAGTGACAGCGCGCCGTTGTTGGACGAGCTGCCATCGCCGTAGATCGTGTACGACTGCCCGAGGACGTAGTTCCCCTGCATGACGCCGAACGGCATCACGTTGCCGGTGCTGGTGTAGCTGCTGTAGGACTCCACCGTGGCGCGTGCGGTGGCGGTCACGGTGGCGGAGTTGATGCCGAACAAACGCGAGAAGAATGTGGGCGTGGTTCGGCTTGCCGTGACAGTCACCGAGTCGCCGGCGGCGAGATCGGTCGTCTGCGCAGATGACACCGAGTCGGCCGCCTCGCCGTTCAACGAATACTCGTGGTTCACGGCGGACTGGGCAGCCGCCCAGCCAGCAGGCAGTTGAGAGGCGCCCCCAAGCGCAGCCGCATCCGCCGCCGCCTGGACGGCCTGCTTCTGCTGATACAGACTGCCGGCGTCGATCACCAGCCCCGAGACCCCCAACAGGCCGACCATGAACAGCACCACGACAGGCAGCGTCTGACCCGCCTCATGGCACAAAGCGCAGAGCCTGGATCGATGGTCGGAGAGCATGGGGGCGAGCGAGGCCGAGCCGAGGTCACCTCGCACTCCAGTTATCGGCCAAAGCCACCCGGGCCGTTACCCCTTTGGGGCGTTCGCCCCTGGCGGCCGCGCAACCGGGGCGCCCGATCAGTACGCCTGCGCCCAGACGGCGACCGAGGCGGCGGGGCCGCCGCAGCAGATGCACCGGTCCGACGGCGCGGCGTCCTCGCCGAGCGGGAGGCAGCGGATCGTGGCCGCGCTGTCCCGCTTGACCCGGGCCTCGCAGTCTCCTCCGCCGCACCAGCCGGCCCGGGCGAAGCCGCCCGCCTCGCGCAGGTAGGCGGTCATCTCGGCATAGCTCTCCGGGCGAGCCGTGCGCCGGCGCTGGTCGTTCGAGGGCCGCGCCGAACATCGACCGCTGCATGTCGGCGAGCAGCGTTCGCAGCTCGCCGCCGAGCGCCGCGAGCGGGATCGTCGTCCTGGCGCCGGTGTCGCGGCGGGCCACCGTGACCGCGTTCGCGGCGAGATCTCGCGCTCCGAGCTCGATGCGGCAGGGCACGCCCCGAAGCTCCCACTCGTGGAACTTGAACCCCGGGCGATGCTCCTCGCGGTCGTCGAGCCGGACGCGCAGGCCCGAGGCACGCAGCTGCGACTCGACGGCGGCCGCGGCGCTCAGCACCTCCGACCGATCCTGCTCGCGAACGATCGGGACGATCACGACCTGATGCGGCGCAACCGCGGGTGGCAGGCGCAGCCCGGTGTCGTCGCCGTGCGCCATCACCAGGCCTCCGACGAGGCGCGTCGTCGCACCCCACGATGTGGCGTATGGGTGCTGCTCGGTCCCGTCGCGCCCGGTGAACGTCACGTCGAACGCCCGGGCGAAGCCCTGGCCGAGATAGTGCGAGGTCGCCACCTGCAGCGCCTTCCCGTCGCGCATCAGCGCCTCCAGCGTGTACGTCTCGACCGCGCCGGGGAAGCGCTCGCTCTCGCTCTTGCGGCCGCGGAGCACCGGCATCGCCAGCACGTTCTCGAGCACGTCGGCATAGACGTCGTGCAGGATCATCAGCACCTCGGCGATCGCCTCCGCCTCGGTCTCGTGGGCGGTGTGGCCCTCCTGCCACAGGAACTCGCTGGTGCGCAGGAGGATGCGAGGGCGGAGCTCCCAGCGGACGGCGTTCGCCCACTGGTTGTAGAGCAGGGGCAGGTCGCGGTACGACTCGATCCAGCGGGCGTAGGCGGCCCAGATCATCGCCTCGGACGTGGGTCTGACGGCGAGCGGCTCGTCGAGCGCCTTCCCGCCCGCCTCGGTGACGACGGCGACCTCGGGCGCGAAGCCCTCGATCAGCTCGCCCTCCCGGGCGAGGACGGACGCCGGCACGAGCACCGGGAAGTAGACGTTCTCGTGCCCGGTCGCCTTGATCCGCTCGTCCAGCTCGCGCTGGATCGCCTCCCAGATCGCATACCCGTACGGCTTGATCACCATCGCCCCGCGGACGGCCGAGTTCTCGGCCAGCCCCGCGCGACGCACCACCTGGCCGTACCAGGCGGGGAAGTCCTGTGACTGCTGTGGTAACCGGGCGGCGCTCATGCCGACCTCCTTGACGACGTACACCGACGTTGGCAGCTGGTCGCGGCGCTTCGGCCGAGAGCGGCGGAAGCGCCTACGCCGGGACGTGCACGAGCGGAGGCAGCGGAACGACGGCCGAAACCGGCCGGAGGTCGCTCACGCAGCGGTGCTCGATCGTCATGGGCTCAGTGTAGCCGCGGCCGGCGGCGGATCCTACGGCTGCTCCCCGGCGATGACCGCCTCGAGCCGCTCCAGGCTGGCCGCCGGCCAGAGCGTGCGCTGGTCGTAGTAGACCTCGAACGCCGGCACGGAATCGGGGAGCCCGACCCAACCGGACCTTGGAGCGGGTGAAGATGTGGACGTCGGGCGTGATGTCCGCGGGATCGTCAAGCGTCCCGGCGCGGACGAACAGCAGCTCCGGCCGTCCGTACGTGCTGAAGAGCGCCACCTGGCAGGCCGGGCAGCGGAAGATCGCCTGCGGGCGGCCGTCGTCGCGGGGCACCTCCACCGGCTGCGGGTCGGCCGCGAGCAGCTCGACGCGGCCGGCCTCGATCAGCAGGTTGATCACGAAGGCGCTTCCGGTCTGGCGCTGGCAGTTGAGGCAGTGGCAGCAGTGGACGAAGAGCGGATCCGACGTCAGCCGGTAGCGAACCGCACCACAGGCACAGCCACCCTCGCGAACGCTCATGGGCGTCACGCTACCTCAGGTGGGAACGGATCGAGACGGCGGCCCTCGGCGGCCAGCAGATCGTTCAGACGTGCCGCGATCGGGTCGTCCGGCTCGGCCAGCGCCACCTCGTAGCCGTCGTCGAGAAAGACCGCCAGCTGATCGGCCACGTCGGCCAGCAGGGCCTGCTCGACGTCCGGGGGCAGCCCCGGCTGTGGCAGCGCCACCACGCCCCAGCCGGCTTCGGCCAGCTCGGCCAGACGGTCGTCGACGCCGATCGCCGGGTTCAGGAACGCATCCGGCACGACCGCCACCCGCCGGGAGCGCTGATCACCGCGCACCGGGTTCGCTCCTCCCCGTCCAGGATCCCTCCCAGCTTCGCCAGCTCGCGGTGCTCGTCGTAGTCGAACAGATCCTGGCCGATGCCGACCATGCGGACGGCGGCGAGATCCTCGCCGAGCAGCCCGAGCAGGGTCTCCGTGAACAGACCGGCGCCGGGGGTCACGGGGTAGTCCTCGTCGCGCGGCTTGTCCGGGCGGCCGCCCCAGTCGCCGTCGGCGGCGGTCAGCTCGACGCCCATGCTGGGGCTGCCGTCGATGCCGATGATGACGACGCGGGCGCCGCCGGCCAGGTCGGCCCGCACCTGCGAAGCAACCGGCTCCGCCAGCCGGCGGCAGTGCGCGCGGTAGGCCGGCGTGTCGTACTGCTCGCGCACCGCCCAGAAGCGGCGGGTGCCGCCGAAGGCCAGCTCCGGGCACGGCATCTGGCGGATGGTGACGCCGTGCTCGCGCAGCAAGCTCAGCACGGGCGTCGATACGCCCGCGCAGCGCGCGCCCTCGTCGACCTTCGCGTTGGCGTTCAGCAGGCAGTGGGCGAGGTAGCAGACGAGCGGCATCTGGACGTGAGTATCCCGCACGGCGCGACAAAGAAAAAGGCCCGCATATGCGGGCCTTTTTGAGGTAGCGGGGGCAGGATTCGAACCTGCGACCTTCGGGTTATGAGCCCGACGAGCTACCGGACTGCTCCACCCCGCGTCGAGGGCCAAGATTCTAGCAGATGCCCTAAGATCAGGCGATGCTCGAGGTGGCGATCATCATCTGGGCCGTGGCGGTCGGTGGGTGCCTCATCTACGCGGCGGTGCACGGCCTGCGCACGTTCCGGCGGGTGCGGGCGGCCCAGGCCACGCTCCAGGGCCGCATCGCAACGCTCGAGGCCGAGGGGGTCGGGCCGCTCGAGCAGCGCACGGCCGAGCTGAACGAGAAGATGGCCGCGATGACCGCGGCGCTCGAGCGCCTCGAGCACTCGCTGGCGGGGCTTCAGGTGCTGACGAACTCCGTGAGCACCGCGACGTCGGTGCTGCTCACGCTCCGGCGCATCGTGCGCCGATGACCCGCCGGGTCGGCGCCGTCGACATCGGCACGAACTCGACCCGGCTCCTCGTCGCCGACGTGTCCGACGAGGGCGGCATCGCCGAGGCCGAGCGGCTGCTCGAGATCACCCGCCTCGGCGACCGTGTCGACGCCGAGGGCCGCCTCTCAGACGAGGCGATCGCGCGCGTCGACGCCGTGCTCGAGCGCTACGCCGCCCGCGCCGCCGAGCTCGAGGCCGAGGGCGTCCTGGCCGTCGCGACGAGCGCCGTCCGCGACGCCGCGAACGGCCGCGCGTTCCTCGACGACACCGTGGCCCGTCACGGGTTCGAGACCCGCCTCCTGACCGGCGAGGAGGAGGCGGAGATGACCTACCGGGGCGTGTGCTCGCGGGAGGCGGTTGCGGAATCGGCACTGATCTGCGACATCGGCGGCGGGTCGACCGAGCTCATCCTGGGCGGGCGCGACGGCGTCACCGACCGGGCCAGCCTCGACATCGGCTGCGTGCGCATGTCCGAGCGGCACCTGCACGACGACCCGCCCACCCCGGCGCAGCTCGACGCGCTCCGGGCGGAGGCCGACGCCGCCCTGCCGCGGCGGCTGACCGGCGCCGCCCGCGGCCTCGTCGGGGTCGCCGGGACCGTGACGACCCTCGCCACGATCGACATGGGGCTCGAGGTCGAGCTGCCGGAGGTCATCGACGGCCACCGCCTGGCCGCCGGAGACCGTGGAGCGGCTGCTGGCGGAGCTCGCCGTCCTCCCGATCGAGCGGCGCCGGCTGGTGCGCGGGCTCATGCCGCAGCGGGCGCCGACGATCGTCGCCGGCGCGGTGATCCTGTCGGCGATCGTCAGGGCGACGGGCGCGGACGTCGTGACCGTCTCGGAGCGCGACATCCTGCACGGCGCCGCCCTCGCAGCCGCACGGCTGTAGCCGCCCGACGAGGACATCCGCGTTTCAGGCCCGGACCGCCCGGGAACAGGTTGGCGCATGAGCACAACTGCAATCATCATCATCGTCGTCGCAGTGATCGTGATCCTCGCGATCGTCGTCGCCCTGGGGCGCAAGGCCCAGGCGCGGCGGATCGACCAGAAGCGGATCGCGGCCGACGACCACCGCCGCGAGGCGGAGTCGCAGGCGCTCGCTGCCGATCGCGAGCGCGCGGCCGCCGAGGAGCAGGCGGCCCACGCCAAGCAGCAGCAACTGGCGGCGCAGGAGCGCCACGCGGATGCGGAGCGCCAGCGCGAGGAGGCCGACGCGCTCCAGCGTCGCGCCGACGAGCTCGACCCGGACGTCGACACCGACGCCCGCGAGCCCGAGCACGACACCACCCGGCGCTAGCCGGGAGTGGACACCGCGAGCGGAGGCCGGCACCGCGCCGGCCTCCGCTCGCGCGTCTGCGCGCGTTCCGCCCCGGCCGCCGAGCGGATTGGGCGCGGGGTCACAATCCCGCGGCTGCTCGCACCCGGTATGTCCCTCAAAGAGCCCAACTCGGAGAGGAACGCGAAATGCGAATTCGAATCGGAACACGCGGGGCGGCGGCGCTGATGGCGACGTCGCTCGTCGTTGCAGCAGCATGCGGGTCGTCGGCGAGCACCGGAGGGAGCGGGAGCAGCGCAGCCGGCCCCGTCAGGACGACCCAGAACACATCGCTCGGCACCACGGTGCTCGTCAACCGGCGCGGCCTGACGCTCTACTCGCTGTCCGCGGAGCGACACGGCCGCTTCGTGTGCACGAGCTCGTCGTGCCTGAAGCTCTGGCATCCCCTGATCGCCCCGAGCGGCGGTCTCCAGGGTGATCCCGTGAGCGCGCTCGGCACGATCCAGCGGCCGGGTGGCGGTCCGATGCAGGTCACGTACCGGGGTCTGCCGCTGTACATCTTCGCCGGAGACCACAGGCCCGGGAGCGTCGCCGGGAACGGCTTCAAGGACGTCGGGACGTGGCAGGCGGCGACGACCTCGAAGAGCGCCGTCGCGGCGCCGCCGCCGACGTCGAGCGGCGGGGGCTACGGCTACTGAGGCGCGCGGCCGTCGCGAGTGACCCTGGTGGGACTCGAACAATCACCCGTTCTTGGCTCTAGGAGCCGAGTTGTGGAACGGGTTGTGCCAAAGTCGTTCCAACAGCTCAGACGAGCCGCAGATGGCGGGGTTGTCTGGGGGTCAGACCCTCAGACAACCCCTCGTAGATCTCCCGCATCCGGTCGAACGCGAGTTGCTGTTCAGCGTCGGTCAGATGCCGCCCGTTGTACGGCTCGTCTCGCGCCCAAGCGTGAGCACATGCCTCGATAGCGGCGGTGTTGGTCATTGCTTCTCCTCAAGGTAGGCGCGTGCCTCGCTGACCGTCGCCCGCCGCATCAGCGTGCTCACCTTGAATCGCCATCCGCCGATGTCAGCATCGTGGACCTCCTGTGGGACCCGATACCTGGTGCCAAGGCCACTCCGGCGGGACAGGCCGGGGATGGGCGCCCTGACCGCTGTGCCAAGACCGTGACGTGCGCGTGACCGGGGTGTCACATTCACGGCGCATGATGGTCTTACCAAACCATGGAGGCTCGCCATGAGGTCGCTTATCCCATTTGCCGGCTGCGTCACGGCGCTCGTGATGGCAGGTGGCGGCAGCGCTGGAGCCGCGTCGCCGGTCGCGACGGTGCTCGTCAGCGTTTCGAGCAGCGGCCAGCAGGGCAACCATGACAGCTTCGCGGCCGGGATCAGCGCCCACGGCCGCTATGTCGTCTTCACGTCCTGGGCGACCAATCTCGTTCCTGGTGACACGAACGGCCGCCTCGACGTCTTCCGCCGCGATCGCACCACGGGTGCGACCATTCGGGTCAGCGTCTCGAGTCGAGGCGCGCAGGCACGCTGTAGCGACCCGTGGGGGTGCTCTGGCCCTGCCAGCGTGAGCGCGGACGGCCGCGAGGTCGCCTTCGTGTCGTCCGCCGCCAACCTGGTCGCCGGCGACACAAACCACGTCTCCGACGTTTTCGTCCACGATTGCGTGACCGGCAAGACGACGCGGGTCAGCGTCGGACCCGAGGGCCGTCAGGCCAACGGCGCGAGCGGCTTTGCAGCCATCAGCGCCGACGGCCGCTACGTCGCGTTCGCGTCGTCCGCATCGAACCTCGTCGCCCACGACACGAACGCCACCAGCGACGTCTTCGTGTATGACCGGGTCAGCGGTCGCACCCGCCGCGTCAGCGTCGGCTCCGCAGCGATCGAGGGGAACCGCGACAGCGAGGAGCCGGCGATCAGCGCCCACGGCCGCTTCGTGGCGTTCACGTCCGACGCATCGAATCTCGTCGCGGGGGATACCAACCGTATCGCCGACGTGTTCGTGCACGATCGCGACACCGGGCGCACCACGCGGGTGAGCGTGTCGAGCGCCGGAGCCCAGGCCGCCGGCTTCCCGACCGGCACCGGCAGCAACTCGCCCGCCATCAGCGCCAACGGCCGCTACGTCGCATTCCACTCGGAGGCACAGAACCTCGTGCGCCACGACACCAACGGTACCTTCGACATCTACGTCCGGGATCGCCGCTCCGGAACGACGCTGCGCGTGAACGTGTCCTCCAACGGCAGTCAGGCCAACGCGGAGACGCTCGGAAGCCCCGTCATCAGCCCCGACGGCCGCCTGGTCGCATTCACCTCGCTCGCCACGAATCTCGTGTCCGGCGACGCCAACGGCATCACCGACGCGTTCGTGCACGATCGCGTGACCGGCGCCACGATCCTGGCGAGCGTGAGCAGCAGTGGCGTCCAGGGGAACGACAGCAGCGCACCCGCCGCGTTCAGCGCGGACGACCACCTCTTGGCCTTCTCCTCGTACGCCTCGAACCTCG
The DNA here is from genome assembly GCA_963731515.1 of uncultured Actinomycetes bacterium. Lineage (GTDB taxonomy): Bacteria > Actinomycetota > Thermoleophilia > Gaiellales > JAICJC01 > JAICJC01. The sequence continues at coordinate 420,518 of CAVSVU010000014.1, forward strand.
TGCCCGGCGACCTGAACGCCACCGTCGACGCGTTCCTGCGCGGGATCGGCCCGTGGTAATCGCGCACCGACCCGCGACGGTCACGCCGGTCCACCGTCCTCGCGAGCCGGACGCACCCTCGTCGCCTCCGGTCGGGGGTGATTGCCGATCGAGAACTCATCGAGGTTGCCCTCGGCCATGCCGAACAGGTGCCCGAACTCGTGCAGGAGCGTGTCGTGGACCACGCGGCGCGCTGCTCAGGCTGCCCGCCGCGCGGACGATCGGGAGCCGGTGGAGCGTCCACGAACGTGTCTTCCGTGCAGTCGGCGACGTCGGCGTGGAGTCCGTGTTCTAGTCCGCCACGCAAGGCGTAGAATCACCGGCAAGGTCGGCCGGCGAGCCGTCCAAGGATCAGGGAGGGCGAGATGGCCGCGATCGTCGGAGATCGGGTGGGAGTGCAGGCGAGGAGTGTGCACGCGCCGGAGCGAATGGGGACGGTTGAGGCGGTGTTGGCAGAGTCGCCGCCGCGCTACCAGGTGCGCTGGGACAGTGGCGGCTGGAGCATCATCTCGCCGACAGATGGTGCTCTGCGCGTCGTTTCAAGCAGTAAGCGACGACCAGGTCGCCGAACCACACCACCGCCGAAAAAGGACTAGCCGCAAGCTGGAGCGAGTCTGATTGTCCTCAAACGAGGCGCGAGCTTTCGGTCTGGCGCGGTAGCCTTCGCGTCTACGTTTTAGGGGTGGTGGTGCGGTCGTTTGTGTGGCTGTTGGTAGAGCGCGACGAGGCGGCCTGCGGCGTGGTGCCAGGAGTACCGTTGGCGCGCGTGGCGGCTGGCGTTGGTGCCGCGTCGGGTGCGCTGGGTGGGAGTGTCGATGGCGGTGACGATGGCGTCGGCTAGGGCGGTTTCGTCGTCGGGTGGCACCAGCCAGCCGTCGGGTTCGCCGTGCTCGAGATTGATGAAGCTGGGTGGCCCGCCGCTTTGGGTGCCGATCACGGGGAGCTGGCAGGCCATCGCTTCCAGGTAGACGAGACCGAACGGCTCGTTGGTGGACGGCGCGACGAAGCAGTCGGCGCAGCTGAGGCCGAACGGAAGCTGGTCGTGGCCGCGCCACCCGGTAAAGAACACGCCCTCGACGTGCTCACGTGTGGCGACGGTATGGGGATGCTCGCCCTCCCACTCGCCCGGGACGCCGCCGCAGACGACGAGCGGCGCCGGCACCGACATCCGCGCGCGGGCGCGGGCGTAGGCGCGCACCAGCAACGGAACGCGCTTGAAGGCGAGGAAGCGGCCGACGAACATCAGCACCGGCCGCGGCTGGCCGCTGGTGGCATCGAAGAACGCGTCCAGCACCTCGGCCTCGGTATAGCCGACGCTGCCCGGCGTCGCGGTCGCCTCATCCCAGCCGTGCGGGTCGCGCACCAGCCAGCCGAGCCAGTGCGCGCGCCGCTCCTGGAGGCTTGGCCGCTGGTTCGTGAAGCGCTCGACGTCGACGCCGTTGGGGATGCAGGAGACGGTCGCCGGATCCAGCCCGAGGAGCCGCACGGCCTCGCTTCTGTCGTAGGGCGAGATCGTGATTGTCGCGACCGCCCGGCGCGCGGCGCGGCGCAGGTGCGACGCCCACCACTGGGCATGCGGAGCCTCGCTGACCTCTGGGTTGGCGCGCGCGATCGCGTCCAGCATCCGCAGCTCGGTGCCGTGCAGGTGCGTCACGACCGGCACGCCCGGCAGGGCCGCCGCGACGGCGGCGTGGAGCGGGGTCAGGTGGTGCAGGTGCAGCAGTCGCGCGCGCGACATGCCGCCAGATCCGGCGATCAGACGCGCCCACGCCGCCGCCATCCGCCCACCCTGCGCCGGCGACACCCACCCAAACCCGCGGTCGGGTACCCCCGGCCGGGCCTCGTAGGAGGGCTGCAACGGAAACGGCGCATCCATCGGATCCTCGCCCCGCTCCCAGCGAGCGACCGCGTCGTCATAGAAGGCCGGCACGATCTCCACACCGGCAAACACCCTCGCAGCGTTGCCCAGCGCACCGCTCCCACCCAGCGACCCACACACAAGCGTCACATCCCACCCGCGCCCTGCAAGCGCCCGCGACAGGTAACCCACCACCTGCGCCGAGCCGCCGCGCGGGTAGAAGAACAGGCCCATCCCCACCCGGTCACCGTCACTAGCCAAGGCCAATCAGCCTCCCAGCCACGCCCCACCGTATTCTCACCAGAACCACACCGCCGGGGTCACCACCAGCCACCAACCCCGCCACACGACGCCGCCGCATCCGTGCCGCTCGGGTTACCACCCTACGCCGCACAGGGCCGACACCGAGAAACCCTGGATCGTTGACCGACGTCGAGTTCATCGCCCCAAGCAGAGTGCAGGAGTTCGTCCTGCCCGCCCACTCCAGCGAACAGCCCGCGGATCCACGATCTCATCCGGCCCTTCCTGCTCCGGCGGCGAGCGCCAGGCAGAAACGCCACGTCGATCCACCACCCTAGTGCCTGACGATCACGCGGTCGATGATGCCGTACTGCTTGGCCTCATCGGCGCTCATGAAGTAGTCGCGCTCAGTGTCACGGGCAACATCTTGGAGCGGCTGTCCGGTGTCGTCAGCGAGAATCTGATCGAGCCGCGTGCGCATCTCGATGATCTCACGGGCGTGGATCTCGATGTCGGGCGGGGCCCGAGTTTCGTCCGCACCGCCCGCGATTCCGCCTTCCCGCCACACAAGGGGACGGCTGCGTGAGCGGTCGACAGCCGGATCGTGCGTGGGAGAACGACGCATGCCCTACCAGGCACGATGACCTGTGTGCTCGTCGGCGCCCCTGCCTGGCACCCTCCGCTCGGGGCTGGCTAGTGGGCGACGAGCTCGCCGGCCACGTGGTGCGGTTTTGTCATGTCGGGCAGGTTCTTGTGAACCCACTCCTGCGCGAGCTTGTTCGAGGCCTCTGCCGCGGTCCGCGAGTCGAACACGCTGATCGAGGTGACCGCGCCGTCATCCCCTTCCGGCTTGAGCAGCTCGTACGACACGAACCCGGGCGTCTTGCTCAGGATCGGGCGGAGCTCATCGTTGGCTTTGCGCGTGTTCGCGTCGAGGCTGCCCAATCATCCACCCGCCGCCAGACGCGACGGGAGTAGACGGCTCCGCAATCGCTTGCAGGTGGTCTAGGGTGCTATGATACGACTTCAGGGTATGCCCGCCGCATGGCCGCGCATCTCGAATGGACGCTCCCAAGTAGCTCGCTGACCCTCCACCGACGACCACCGGTCGTCTCACCACGGAGGACTGTATGCGACGAGCCGAGGATGAAGTGTGATGGCTGCGACGCAGCTGAGCCAGCAGGAGCTCGACGCGACCAACGTCGGTGAGTATAAGTACGGCTTCCACGACGAGGTCGCCGCCGTCTTCCGCACCCGCCGAGGGCTCGACGAGGACGTCGTGCGCGAGATCTCCGCCCACAAGTCCGAGCCGGAGTGGATGACGGAGTTCCGGGTCAAGGCCTACCGCCACTTTGTCGAGCGCGAGCTGCCGCGGTGGGGGGCCGATTTGTCGGTGATCGACTTCGACAATATTTACTACTACCTGAAGCCCGTCGAGGAGCAGGCCCGCAGCTGGGACGACCTGCCGGACGGGATGCGGGAGACGTGGGACAAGCTGGGCATCCCCGAGGCCGAGAAGAAGTACCTGGCCGGTGTCGGCGCCCAGTACGAGTCCGAGGTCGTCTACCACAGCCTCCAGAAGGATCTGGCCGACCAGGGCGTGATCTTCCTCGACATGGATACGGCATTACGGGAGCAACCTGAGCTCGTGCACCGCTACTTCGGCACGATCATCCCGTTCAACGACAACAAGTTCGCCGCGCTCAACTCGGCCGTCTGGTCGGGCGGCTCGTTCATCTACGTGCCGCCGGGCGTCAAGGTGGAGCTGCCGCTCCAGGCCTACTTCCGGATCAACGCCGAGAACATGGGCCAGTTCGAGCGCACGCTGATCATCGTCGACCGCGACGCCTACGTGCACTACGTCGAGGGCTGCACCGCGCCGATCTACTCGACCGACTCGCTGCACTCGGCCGTGGTCGAGATCATCGTCGCGCGAGGGCGGGCGCTGCCGCTACACGACGATCCAGAACTGGTCGACGAACGTCTACAACCTCGTCACCAAGCGGGCCGTCGCCGAGAAGAACGCCACGATGGAGTGGGTCGACGGCAACCTCGGCTCGCAGCTCACCATGAAGTACCCGGCCGTCCTGCTCAAGGGCGAGGGCGCGCACGGCGAGGTGCTCTCGATCGCGTTCGCCGGCAAGGGCCAGCACCAGGATGCGGGCGGCAAGATCACCCACATGGCGCCGAACACGTCGTCGGTGATCACGTCGAAGTCGATCTCCAAGGACGGCGGCGCAGCTCCTACCGCGGCCTCCTGCAGGTGAACGACGGCGCCATGGGCTCGCGCTCCAAGGTCGTCTGCGACGCGCTCATCCTCGACGACGAGAGCCGCACCGACACCTACCCGTACATCGACATCAAGGAGAACGCGGTCGACATCGGCCACGAGGCGACCGTCTCCAAGATCGGCGACGAGCAGCTCTTCTACCTGATGAGCCGCGGCCTCTCCGAAGCTCAGGCGGCGGGGATGATCGTCTCGGGGTTCATCGAGCCGATCGTCAAGGAGCTGCCGTTGGAGTACGCCGTGGAGATGAACCGACTGATCCAACTGCAGATGGAAGGCTCTGTGGGGTAGGGATCGTCGTCGGATGGGTGCGGGAGCCAACTCTTCAAGGAAACGTAGGTTCGGCTCGCGGAAGTCTCCGCATCGACGATTGAGCAGGTTGAGGCATCGATCGATCCATCATGGTCGTTCAGATCCTCCTGGAGGATGTCGCCGGGGGACGCCGAGTTCACCACGCTGGGCGACTGGCTGCCCTATGCCTCATCATTGAAGGGCAACGGCGCCAGCATATCCAAGTATCTGAGCCCCAACCCGCGGGCTATATGAAGCGGCTCGTCAAACGCTCACGGACTCGCCCGCGGGCTTGAGCTCCTTAGTCGACAGAATCTGGGCGGGGAAGCAAGCCCAGCACCGCACAGCACTTTGGACACTACTTACCCTTCGATGGCCGCGCTTCGCGGATTGCCTGGCATCGCATCCCGAGGCCTCGACGTCGGTCGCGGACGGTGCGCCCCCAGCCGACGTCCCCGAGGACGTGCGCCCGCTATTCGCCGATCCACGGGTGAGGCTGTCATCGACGGGCAGGCGGAGGGCGTTTAGGCGCGCCTCGATCCTGACGCGATCCGGTTGTCGGCGAGTGCGTAGCGCCGGTGTCCGACTTCCTGCAATCCCTATAACCCCAACCACACTTGAGGGGAAGGCTGTTGGGACCATGTTGGGAGGTGCGGACCGTAACGCGTGCGGGACGACTGCCGCGATTCGGATCGCAGTCGGAGGTATCCTGGCCCGGATGGGGCTGGCGGACACAGGGCGCAGTGGCTCGCCGGGCGTCCAAGATTCCGCTGAGGAATGGCGGTCGTTGAGTCGGCGCGGGCAACTGGTCTCGCTTCGGCGTGTCGGGCGCGCTGCTTTGGCGGCGCATGGTTTGGGGGATGCGCGGCTGACGCTGTTGAGCGATCAGTACAACACGACGTTTCGAGTCGAGGCGCGCGGCGGGCCGTACGTCCTGCGGATTAGTCGACCGCAGGTGCATACCGCAGAGACCATCGAATCGGAGATGGCTTGGCTCGGCGCGCTAGGACGCGAAACGGATCTCGGCGTTCCCGAGCCCGTCCGCTCGCGTAACGGCTCGTTCGTCGTCCTGGCCGGCGACGTGGCACGCACACACACCGAGTGATCGCCGCAGCTCGAGGGGGACGCGCACCAGCCGTCTCGGATACGACATCGCGGCGACTCCGGATGTAAGGGACGACTCGCAGTCGGCTTTGCGGGGTGCGACGGCAGGAACGGAGGATCGTTGGCGGCGAGCGTGGCGTAGCATCGGTGCGTGCATGACCTCGCCTCAGCTGGGTTTCGCGAGGAACTGGCGGACGGCCTCGTTCGCCGCTGGTCGACCGACGCGGATGTTGAGCCGATCTCGGCGCTGCTCGGTGCGACCCTGCGGCGCGCGCAGGACGAGATGCCGAATCCGCGTACCGTCGCCGGTACCCACCTGCTCATGCAATCCGACTTTCCCTACATGAGCGCTGCCGACGCGGCGATCGTCGAGGACCCGGGGAGAGGTGGGAGGGCGATCGTGGCCTGCGTCTTCTTCTGGCGCCACACGTGGAGCTTTGCTGGCATCCCGTTCGGGGTCACCCGGCCGGAGATGGTCGCGACCGAACCGTCCTATCGCCGCCGGGGATTGGTGCGGGCACTGTTCGAGATGGTGCACGCCCGCGGCGCGGCAGAGGGCCACCTGCTCTCTGCGATCACCGGTATCCCATACTTCTATCGCCAGTTCGGGTATGAGTACGCGCTTGACCTCGAGGGCAGCCGCACCGCGTTCTTCCCGCTGATCCCGAATGCGGACGCTGGGCAGGCGGAGGCCTGCAGCCTGCGCCCGGCAACGCTCGCCGACGTCGACCGGCTGAAGGCGATGTACGACGCCTCCCGCGGGACGAGCTTGGTCTGGCATGAGGCGCCGCCGGAGCACTGGCGCTCTGAGATCGGCATGTGGGACGACCCGCGCGTGCGCGATGCCGACGTGCGATCGCATGGCGCTGACAGCCGCTATTGGGTGATTGAGACGCCTGGCTGGGGAGGTCGCCGGCTCTGATCCGCATCGCCAGCCGCCGGCGTGGGCGCGCGCTGCATGTGGACGAGCTGGTCTTCGCGCCGGGCGCCGATGTCGTCTCGATCGCACCGGCGCTGATGCGGGCGCTGCGCGAGGTCGGCATGCGAACCCCGCCCGTCCGCGACGACGCCGGCGACTGCGGCGAGATCGAGCTCGCACTGGGCGCTAGCCATCCACTCTACGACCTGCTCGGCGACGACATCGCCCCCAAGCGGGTCGCCTCCCTACGCCTGGCTGATCCGCGTCCCCGACCTGCCCGCCTTCCTCCGGCATGTGCGGCCGGCCCTCGAGGCGCGCCTGGCAGCAATCGGTCTTCGCTCACTCCAGCGGCAGCCTCGACATCGACCTGTACCGCGACGGCGTTCGGCTCGTCGTCGAAGGAGGCCGGCTGGTCGCGATTGACTCCTGGCGGGCGCCGGTGCCCGAGGACGAGTCGACGGCGATGGGCTCCCCACCATTGACGTTCGTGCAGCTCCTGCTCGGCTACCGCAGCCTCGACGAGCTGACGACGATGTTCCCCGACGTCTGGGTACGGACCGGAAAGGCGGCTGCTGGTCGACACGCTATTTCCGAAGACCCCCTCGCGAGTGGAGCAGTTGGCCTGACGCCCAAGGCGGAAGTGCGTGTGCATACCCCCAAAAAAAGAGAGAGGGGTATGGTCGGTCGCGGCGCAGGTGAGGCGGCGTTTCCGCGGTGGGAGCTTGAGTCTGTGAGGCGGGTCGCGGGCCTCCGCGCGGCCATGTCCGCCCTCTAACTCTCTTGGTAGGCGCAGGCCGAGGCGTTCGAGCGACGCGCCGTCTTCCCGCGGAGGCAGAAGAGGACATACCTACGAGCGCCGCGGCGTTCGCTACCTTGAGAAGGATGATGGTGCCTGTGCGTGTTCAAAGTCCCGCCTTGCCGGCCCCTTTCGGCTGCGTCGTGGCGGCTGCCCAAGCTGACATTCCGCCAAGAGGCACAGCAGGACGGCGACTCTGCGACCACCGGTCCATGAACAAGGAGATACGCCACTATGGCGCCAGATCCGACCAGAAAGCAAGCCGTCGCGCGTGTTGACCAAGATCTTCCCCCTGACATGGCCAAGTTCTACGCGCACTTTGTTTGTGTGCAGGCGGTCTCATGCAACATGGAATGGCGCCCTCGCGTTGAAAAGCAATACAATCCAGACTTGCACCGCGCCTGAATGCAAAGCACTCAGGCCCATCCACACCGTGAGCCTGAAGGCGCAGCCCGAAGCGAAGTGCAACCAGATAGACCTCGGAGCCGGAACGCTAGAGCTTTACAACCCGATGGACGAAGATTCGGGCATAGTAGAGCGGGTGCTTACCGCACCGCCACTGCCGGGCCCTTCCCCAGAAGTGTTTCCTCCTACGCCGCCGACTGCCGACCGATCAGTACTCGTCTGCGTAGAATTGCACCGGTGTGCCTGAGTGCGGAGGCGTAAAGTCCCGCGGTCGACCGCACCGCCGTGTCGGTGAACGCGCGTTTCAGGCCAACCCAAGCGTTCACCCTTCACTGCGAGAGACGTCCTAGGTAGCGTTAGCCGGCCGTGTCGTGCTCTAGCATTGCGGCCTGATGGTGCGTCATGGGTGTCGACGCGAGGCAGCCGTTCTGGGGCATACCCGAAAAGGTTGGCGAGTTGCCGTACACCCCAAAAGGACATGCCCCCGGGTGGATCGGCTTGGATACGGTGATTCCGGCATCTCGTGGGGCCGCACACGGAATCGCCGGCGGTCCTCCCTCGGCCTGGGCAAATCTGCCCCGGTCGGCCGCTCGGACGCAGCGCCGCTGTCGCATACCCCCAAAGGAAAGGGAGGGACATACCGCCACGAGCTTTGGCTCTGGTCCACGGTTCCCGCGACGGGTGGGGGCATGAGGGGCATCTCGGCCGATCCATGCGCCTCCGATCGCAGACATTCGTTACGGCGGGTACGGAGCGTGTGTCGATTCGACCCGCCTCGGCCCCCTGGGACTCCCGTTCGCGGATTGAAAACGCCGGCGAGCTGCCGCATGCTCCCAAAAGGACACGCCCCTTTGACCCCCGGTCGGATCCCGCTTGGATACGGCCCGGTTCCGCCACCACTGCGACCTGCATCCCGGCCATCACGCCGACTAGTTTGGGTCGACCGGAGCCACCTCCGCAGTGGAGCGGGAGGTGTCGAGGTTCCGCCGCAGGAAGCGGCGCATCTTGTCGGCGATGAGCTCGAGGTCATCCTCCAGGGCAAAGTGTCCCGTCTCAAGGAGGTGGACATCGGCGTTGGGGAGGTCGCGCTTGTAGGCCGCGGCCCCCTCCGGTCCGAAGATTTCGTCGCCTTTGCCCCAGGTGACCAGCGTGGGCGGCTGATGCATACGGAAGTACTGCTGGAACGTCTCGTACTCGGGAATGTTGTGCCGGTAGTCGCAGAAGACATCCAGCTGGATGTCGCGGTTGCCGGGGCGGTCGAGGTTATGCGCGTCGAGTGTCCAGGCCTCCGGCGGAACGGCTTCGGGGTGCCGCATTCCGTGTGTCCATAGCCACCTGACCGCGTCGTGCGTCAGGAGTCCGCGCACCGGAGCCTCGGTCTCGTGGTTCCGGTTTTCGGCGAAGGCGAACAGCGGCTCCCACATGGGGGTGAAACCGTCCATGTACGCGTTCCCGTTTTGGACGATCAACGCCTCCACCCGCTCTGGGTGGCGCGAGGCGATCCTGAGTCCGATAGGTGCGCCGTAGTCCTGAATGTAGATCGAGAAGGCGTCGAGGCCGACCGCGTCGACGAACCCGAGGACGATCTCGTAGAAGCGCTCGAAGGTGTAGTCGAACTCGTGCCTGTCCGGGAACGAGCTGTGGCCGTATGAGGGGTAGTCGGGCGCGACGAGGTAAAACTCGTCGGCGAGGGCCGGAATCAGGTTGCGAAACATGAACGAGGACGTCGGGAATCCGTGCAGGAGCAGGATCGCCGGGTTGGCCCGATCGCCGCCCTCCCGGTAGAAGATGTCCAGGCCGTCAACCTCAACCTTTTTGTGCTGCGTTCGTGCGGCAGTCGTTGGGACGCTCATCGCTCCTCCTTGCTCGTCGTGGAACGGATGGTCGCCGCCTCCCGTTTCCTGAACCTTTCGCGGAGCTTGCGTAGGCTTGCTGACGACCGCGCGGATCGGCCAAGCTCTGACTCGGGCGTCTAGAGTGCCTTTCATGGAGCCGATGGCCATCGTCAAGCGGATCAACTGCGTGTGTGGCAAGGTCGTCGAGGGCAAGGACGACGACGAGCTGTGGGCGAAGGCGCAGGCGCATCTCGCCGCCGACCATCCCGATCTTGTCGGCACGGTCTCCCGCGACGACATCCTCGCGCAGGCCGAGGAGATTTAGACGCTCGTTCCGGCCGCGTCGCTCAGCAGGCGCCGGTGGACGCTCTGAACCGCTGGGCTGGGCGCGATCCCGAGCTCCTCGCGCAGCAGAACGCGTAGGCGGTCGTAGACGAGCAGCCCCTCGGCGCCGTTGCCGCGTTGCGCGAGTGCTTCCATCAGGATCCGGTAGCCGCTCTCGCGGTATGGGGCCAGCGCGATCAGTTGGCGGCCGCAGTCTTCGGCTTGGGGCAGGGTCGGTCCGCCGAGGCCGAGCCTCGCGGCCGCCAGGCACTCGAGCCCGCGCACGCGAACGTCCTCGAGGCGTCGCCGCCACTCGTCCAGCCAGGCGCGGTCGTGCCCCTGGAGGAGCGGCCGGCTAGCCACGTGGTAGGCGATTCCAGCGGGGCCCCACGCTTCCGCCCACCGGCCCCCCGCAACGTGCGACTCAGCTCGGTGCAGCCCGTCGAGCGCGGCTTCGACGTCGACGAACGCGTCGGGCGGGAGCAGAATGTCGATCTGCGATCGCCCGGCCAGCAGCTCGGCGCCCACGACACGGCGGAGTTTCGACAGCAAGACGCTCAAACGGGCGCGGTAGTCGGGCATCGCCTCCTCACCGTAGATCGCGTCCAACACCTCGTCGCGGCCGATGCGGCGGAAGCGGTTGAGCACGAGGTAGGCGAAGAGCAGCTGCCCCTTGGCCCCGGCCAGCGCGTCCTCGACGCGCTGCCCATCGAGCCTCACGACGAACCGGCCGCACAACTGGATCCTGGTCTCACCCGCTGGCACCATCGCCCGAAGCTTAGGAAAGATCGGCGAAAGGTTCGAGAAACCGCCGAGCGCGACCATGCCTCCAGCCCGACCAAAACGGTCACTCACCATCGACGCGGCTGGGAGGCCCAAGATGCCCATCCACCCCGAAACGCCCGCTTCCTTCCGTTCGTCACCCCAGGAGGCGCTACGGGCGCCGCCGGAGGAGTTCCTCTACCTTGCCTGCCTGCACGGAGGCACCGGCGTGGAGGCGCCCGACTTCATCGCCGTCGTGGACGCGGAGCGGGGTCGGATCGTCCACGAGACGCCCATGCCGAACGTCGGCGACGAGCTGCACCACTACGGCTGGAACCGCTGCAGCTCCGCCTGCCATGGGCCTGACCGTTCACATCTGATCGTCCCCGGCTTCCGCTCCTCGCGGATCCACATCCTCAACGTCGCCGGCGACCCACGCGCACCGACGATCGAGAAGGTGATCGAGCGGGACGAGCTCGTCGCCAAGACCGGCTACACGCGGCCGCACACCGTCCATTGCATGCCGGGCGACAACGTCGTCGTCTCGATGCTCGGGGACGCCGACGGCAACGGGGTCTGCGGCTTCGCCCTCCTCGACGCGAAGACGTTCGAGGTCAAGGGCCGCTGGGAGACCGGGGGCGAGACCCCGCGGCTTAACTACGACTTCTGGTACCAGCCGCGCAAGAACGTCCTGATCTCCTCGGAGTTTGGCGAGCCGAACGCCTACGAGCCGGGGTTCGACCTCGCGGACGTCCAGGCGGATCGCTACGGGCACCGTCTCCACTTCTGGAATCTGGCCGAGCGGAAGCTGGAGCAGACCGTCGACCTCGGCGAGAGCGGGCTGCTTCCGTTCGAGGTACGCTGGAAGCACGATCCCGAGGCGGAGGATGGTTTCTGCGGCGCTGCGCTCTCGAGCACAATGTGGCGCTTCCGACGCGACAACGGCCGCTGGGCCGCCGACCAGGTGATCGCAGTCGATCCGGTCGAGCTCGAGGGCTGGCCGTTCGCGGTTCCCGGCGTGATGAGCGACCTCGTCCTCTCGATGGACGACCGCTTCCTCTATTTCTCCAACTGGCTGCACGGCGACCTGCGCCAGTACGACGTATCCGACCCGGCGAACCCGAAGCTGACCGCCCGGCTCTGGCTCGGCGGCCTGCTCGGCGAGCCGAGCGACGCCGGCCGCGAGCTGAACGGCGGCCCGCAGATGCTGCAGCTCTCCCTCGACGGCCGCAGGCTGTACGTCACCAACTCGCTCTACTCAACCTGGGACAAGCAGTTCTACCCAGACATGCGCTCTTGGCTGCTGCGCGTCAACTGCCTGCCCGGGGGCGGGATGGAAGTCGACCGAGACTTCTTCGTCGATCTGCACGACCGCCCGAACGGCCCGGCTCGGGCGCACGAGGTGAGGCTTCAGGGCGGCGACTGCACCACGGAGATCTTCCAGTGATCGCCTATCACATCATGGGGATTCCCATCGAGGAGAGTGTCCTGGCGCTGGCACCGGCCGGGGCGGCAATCGCCGCGGCGGTCGCGATCACAGGCCGGTCGACGCTCGGCCGACTACGACGCCGAATCCATCGCTAGCCGCATAGGAAAGCCAAGCGAAAGAACGGCCCTGCGGTGGACTGGTCGATGCCACGCCGCATCGCGGCGGCGCCAGGCGGAAGGCAGGCGTCCTCTTGGATTCCCCCAAAAGGGATGACCGTTTCCCCCCCAGAATCGGCTCTGTGACTGGGATCGCGCGGTGTCGCCAGGGGTATTCCGGGTATCCATGGTTCCCCCTTGGCGTCGTGTCGTCGGCCGGTTACCCTCGCGGTTGGCTCAACCAGGCTGATCGCGGCCCGCGTCCGAGGCGATTCCCCCCTTTAGGGGACCCGGCAGGGTCTTCGTGCCTGGCGGGGGCATGCCCTGTTCCCCTGCACACCGGCCTCTGGGATCGGTCAGGCAGTCAGGTCCCCCTCGAGACGATTCCCCCTTACTACCTATGCCGGGTATCGCGTGTGGCGAGGCCGTACGGAGGATCGTTCGTATGTCGTCTCCCACCCGAGCTGATCCGCAACGTTCCACGCCTGCGACTGCAGCACCTTGTCGCCGAGGAGGCGGACCTTCAGCGAGTTGATCCGCTTCAGGCGCTCGCGCCCTTCGGCGGCGGAGATCTCACCCCGTCGTGCCGCCTGGTACCGCGCCGACAACGCCTGGAGCGCACGAGCGTCGGCGCGACGAGCCTATGCTCGGCCGCGACCTCGATGTTCCCAGCAGCGATCCGGAGGAGCGTCTCGCAGTCAACGACGAACCGCGTCACGGCACACACGCTATACGTTCGCCGCGGACCGAGCTCGCTCCACTGAGTATTGAAACCAGCTCTACTCGGACTGCTGCCGCTGTTCGTTCAATTCGTCAAGCGCCTGCTGATCCCCTGCGAGCCTGCGCTCAGAGTCGGCGAGTTGTTCGTCCCTGGCTTGGCGCTCTCGCTCCCGCGTTGGCGCAACGTCCCGCTCGTAGACCCTGTTTGCGGCATCGATGCGCTCGTCCAGCTTGCCGACGTACTCGGAGACCTCTCCGCTCGGAGCGTAGAGAGACAACAGACTGCCGCTCAACTCGGGCTGTGCCATTGAAGTCGGGTGCGCGTATCCCTCCGGATATCGGCCACCCTCCGCAGTGAATATCCGAGCCCAATCCGAATCGGGCGTAGGAGAAAGCTGGAACTCAATGAGGACGCGGACGCCTTGCGGGCTCAATTCCCCTTCGTTTCGACTGACGAGCACGAGAGCGAGTCTATCGCCGCGCGGCTGCTGTGGCCATGGTCGCCGCCCTCCCAAGCGACCAATGGCACCCCGATGCCAGGTCCCGTCCCGAACGCCAGAACGGCTACGCCTTCTCTAGCCCTGAATGTCCGTTTCGGTCGGTCGGATGCGGCGGTATTCACGCCGCCGGGCCGTGGCGCTAGTTGTCTGTGTCGGGGTCGATGTCTCGAGCCTGAGTTTCGTGGTGCTCAGCGGCGGCGCGTTCCTGCTGGGCGCGTCGGGCTTGCTCTTCGGCCTCGAGACGCTGGCGTTCCGCCTGGGCGGCCTGTTCTTGCGCGGCGAGGTCGGCCCGTTCGGCGCTTCGGCTGCTCGCGGCGGCCTCGTCACGATGCGCATCGGCGGCGGTGCGACGCTGGTCGAGCTCCACGGCGCGCTTGCGCCGGGAAGCCATCACAGCGCCGGCTACGGCCAGCACGACCACGGCGATGACGACGATGACGAGTGCGCTGGATACGAGGAGTGGCATGTTCGGCTCCTTTCGCATTCGCCGGCTAGGCGAACTCCCGAGGGTACGCCTTCCCGACAGAAACCGGCGACTACTCCAGAATGGTTGCGGGAATACTCGGGATGAGCATGGCGCCGCGTCGAACACCAAGCGACTACCCGGCAATGAAGCTCCCTGACGAGTTCCGCCCGCCCGCGCTGGTCGCGCGCATTGTCCTCGGCGCCGTCGAAGCCGACGCGGTGCGCCTGCACGGCGCGATCGTCGCCGCCCTGCAGCTGCACGGCACCGTCGCTGCCGAACGTGACGTGTTCCACCCGGCCATTGCCGCCGCAGCTGAGCAGGGCGATGAATGCCGCGCCACCGTCCTCGCCGCGATCAGCCGCCACGCTGCAACCGGCCTCGCCTAGCCAGAGCGCCTGCCGGCGAGTACCTCACACACTTGCGATGCATGTCCGACCCGCCGGGCGATGAGAGCTCCAATCGACCACACGTAGCCTCCCCTCCCCGTTTTGGTCGTAACGTCGCTGACCTGCCAATACACAACCTGGGGACCGGCCGGAGTCGCACTCCAGGCGACGGGTCGTACGATGAGGCGGGGTCCGTGGCCACCGATCGGGTCGTACCCGCGCCGCCGGCCCCCCGGCGTTCGCTCCCCCAAGGCAAGGGCCGGCGCAAAACGGGCTCCAACCCTCCGTGCGTATCGTCGGGTTGGGGGCTGGCCACATGCCCGCGCCGGCTCCCCACACCAACGTCCGCGGCCGGGCGCGTGGCCACGCTGAGGAGTAGACCGGGTGGTACATCGTGGCTGGCGGTGGAGTACGATCGACGACATGAGCGTTCTGCAGCGAATCCACAATCCGCGTGGCCGTGTGTGCGGGTGCCGAGCGGATTGCTGGTGCCAGCGGACCTGGATCGGACGGCTTGTGCGTTGGTGGTTCCCTGGGCGTCTGTTTGGGATGCCCCACAAGTCGGTCGACCCTGAGTGGAAGCGCGCGCAGGTCGAGCGCGCCGCGACCTAGGATTCAACGAGCGCAGCGAACCCGGCCGAGCGGGACAACGATCCGGCTCGCGCGTTCGTTAACGCGGTGGCGCCTGGCCGCCCCCTTGTATTCGGTGGGCAGAGGCGTAGGCTCGCCATGCGGCGGCCGGGAGAGGAAGCGCGGCGCCGATGAGGGCAGCGCCGCGGCGCTGATGGCCCACCCGCTTCCGGTCGTCGCTGGCAACGCCGATAGCGCCCGGGTCGCTGCCGATGCGTATGGCGCACCCCCTGAGCGCCACCCATCTGTTCTGCGAAGGCGGCCAGCTCGGCGACGTCGCTCGAGGTGAGCGCGGATTGCGAGGGCCGCGGCTGTACTACTTGCGCCGGACACGTGCAATCAGGCGAGGCTACCATTCTCTGGGAGCCGGTTGGCTCCACGCCGTGCCTGATGCCTCCGGCTCCCACAGCCACAAGGCGCATGGTGAAAGGCTCCCAATCCTCCCAGTCCGGTCCGCCCCCCAAGATGACCGCTCGGGGACCGCTGAGAGGCGTCCGCCGCGTCGAGGATGCCGGCGTGTACTGGCGGGTGACGCTTGTCTGTGGCCATGTGGTGTACCGCCTGAAGGTCAGAGGCCGACCGACGGTGTTCTCCAGCTGCCACTGCGTCGACTGCCTCCGCGAATCGGCGCGCTGATCGAGGCGACTCCGTCGCCTCCGCCGCGTAGCCCCCTGCGAAACCGCTCAAGCCGCACCGCGGCGAGCCGGAGACCGAGTTCGCGCAGACCGATCACGGACGCCGTCCAGCGACGGCAGCGGCGCCATTCACCACGCTCACCTCAGCGCCGCGAGCGCCGGTAGTACTGCCAGAGCAGCAGCACCCCACACACCGCGCCTATCGTGACGACGGCGCTCGTGTACCCCGCAGCGTCGAGCGCGAGCACAGCCACGAGCCCCACCACGACGCCCGCCACGGGCGGGCCAACCCTTCTCCATGCCACCCGGCTCATGCATCACCCCCTGTACGGGAAGACGTGGTTACGCCATCCAGCCTGTGGCTGATCTGGCTCCACCCCGCTGCCAGCTGACGCCGGACGCGGTCGTCACTATCCCGGCGAACAGGCTGCCCGGCACACCGTCGGGTCTTCGAACAGTCTCACCACCCGATCGCCCGCGCCTCTATGACCGGCGGCAGCGAGCACGGCTCGAGGTTGCTCCGGACAGGAGAAAGGCCCCCGGCGGATGTCCGCGCCTGGAGCCTTCCCAAAGCCATGTGACGGACGCAGAGCGCCCCGTCATGGCCGTCCAAAAGCCGTAGTGGGCGGGCAAAACCGAACCCGTAGTGGGCGACCTCATCGCCTAGCGGCATTGTATCACTAATCACGAGGTCGCGCGGAGACGGCAAGCGCGCGGCCCGCCAGTCATCTCAATCGAGCCCGACTGGCCGGGCACCGCCGCCGCCAAACGTGCCGGACTGCGCGCATCCAGCCCGGGTAGGTCGCAAACGACGGCGCGCGGGAGCGTCCATGCACGCGTCAACAACCCTTCATCGTCATCAAGGGACGATGTGTGAACAAGCGCCCCAGCCGAGTCCAGTCGGACCAAGGCTCAGGCGACACGGTCAGCCTCGTCGTCGTAGCCGCGAGCTCTGAGCCACCGCTCGAGCCGGACGACCGCGACCTGGTCATGCCGGCCAACGCCGTCAAGCAAGTCGACGAACTCGCGCACGAGTGTGCTCCCCGTCAAACAGATGCTTTATCGGGCGTGGTTCTAGGTCTGCGCCGCGTGCTCGGCTCGGAGAGTTGCGTCGAACATGCGCTCGTTGGGGACGCCGATAGACGTATGCCCCTGCACGCTCCGCCACTCTCCTTGCTCGCGGTGGAGAACTTCGGTGAACCGGGTGGCAACCACGTCGTTGCCGCGCTTGAAGCTGCCGGTGCAGTCGGCCCAGGCGACGTCTCCCTCCTCATATCCATAGACCTCGTCCACGGAGACGTGGATGTGGATCGGCCCCTCCGGAGTGGAGTCCTCCAGCAGTTGGCGTATTCCCTCCTGCGTACGGGTGTACTCGTCAGGACTGGTGCCGATCATGACGACGCCCTGTTCGCGGGAAACATTGTGATCGGCACGATCGACGTCACCCCGATTGATCGCACCCACCATGTCGCGCATCAGCTGCTCGATCTCGGGCGATCGTTTCATCCTCTCCTCCTTTCGTGATGATCGCCACGACCCTACGCCTCGCCTAACGCACACGCAACCCGCCCTAGAGGCTCGTCCACCGCGTCACGCGACCCGGTCCGCCTCCTCGCCGAACCCGCGAGCTCTGAGCCATCTCTCGAGGCGGACGACGGCGACTTGGTCGTGCCGGCCGACGCCGTCGAGCAGGTCGATCAACTCGCGCGCATCGCGCAGCATGAGATAGCGGGTCGTCGGCGGCGTACTTCGCGAACCACCGCACCGCCGCCTTGTCGTACAGGACGGGGTTGTCGTCGCGGATCAGGAGCACGAGCGAGAGCGCGTCGGCGAGGCCGACCCTCCGGAGTTCGGCGGCGGCGGCGAGTGCGATGTGCGCGTTGCCGGTCTTGAGGGCGCGCTGGAAGCGGGCGTAGGCGTGGCCCTGCGAGGTCATGGGGAACACAGGTTCGCAGATCCGCGGAGGGTTTGCCGGACGCACAAGCCTCGTTCCACATTCGTATCAAACGCCGAGAAACCCCTGCATGGAGGCTCCACTCGGAACACCCCGCCATACCGGGGTTTCGGCGTAACTGTCCGGGTATGGCAGGGGTGTCGTCCTTGTGAGGTTGACCCTGGTGGGACTCGAACCCACACGGCCCGGGTGGGCCTCCGGGGTTTAAGCCCGGTGCGTCTGCCAGTTCCGCCACAGGGTCACCCGCGACGGTACACCCGATCCCGGGCGGCCTCCAGCGATCCGAGCACCCGCGAGCCTCCGGGACGACGACGTAAGGTGCGTGGATGCGCCTCGCGCTCGTCCTCGTCGCCGCGTTCGCCGTCCTCACGGCCGCGGTCGCGGCGGATGCCCTGCGGCCGGTCGACCGCTACGCGATCCACCATCTGCAGCCGTTCGCGTCCGACTCGGTGGCGGGGACGATCGCGCCGTCGGAGCCGGAGAACGCGATCAAGCCGATCGTGCGCGGCCATCGCTCCGTCAGGGAGAGCCTCGGCGCGCTCGCGTTCGCGCCGGCGGACACCATCTCCGCGCTTCTGCTGGCGGCCGGGGCCACGATCCTGCTCAGGCGGCGCGGAGGCCCATGGCGGGCCGGCGGGATCTGGATCGCGGCGATAGTGGCCGGGGTGGTGGTCGAGGTGACCGGGAAGCTCGTCATCCCCCAGATCGCCTACACCCCGCCCTCCACCGTGTTCGGCGTCACGATCGACGGGACGTACCCGAGCGGGCACACGACCCGGTCGGTGATCGTCGCCGCGATGGTCGTGTCGCTGTGGCCGCGCGTGCTCCCGCTGGCGGTTGGCTGGGTCGCCTACGTGACCACGGTGCTCGAGCTGGGCGGGCTGCACGTGCCGAGCGACATCGCCGGCGGCTTCCTGCTCGGCGGTGCCCTGGCCGCGGCGGCGCTCACATACAGCCGCGACGCCATCCGAGCCGAATCGCCGGTCGCCGCCCTACAATCCGCCCGCCGTGCACTTGCGCAAGCGCCCCGACCAGCCCACCTACAAGGTGCGCCCCTCTCCGCCGAAGGTGGCGGCCGGCGACCGGGTGCGGATCGTGGGCCGGAACAGCCCGAGACGGGATGAGCACGGCACGGTGAAGCACGTCGCCGGGCGCAGCGTCCTCGTCGAGCTCGACCGCCCCTACATGGCCGCGGGCACGCCGAGGCGGCTCTACTACAGCTATCCGGGCGAGCTCGAGGTCGTGCCCAAGGTCGGGCGAATGGGCGCCGTCGACCTGTTCGCCGACGACGAGACGGCCTAGCCGGCTACTCGCCGGGGCTGAAGCCGGTGAACTTCGTGTCGGGCTTCACGCCGGGGGGCAGCTTGCCCGCGACGACGGTCACGGCGTCGTGCTCGCCCGGCTTCGTCTGCAGCCCCTTCGGGGAGAGCTTGCCGTTCACGTACACCTTCACACCGTCGCAGTAGCCGCCCAGGCACTTGTCGCTCGCGTAGACCCCCCAGACGTCGAAGAGCTGGAGGACGGTGGCCCGGAAGTTCGCGTCCGGCGACTCGACGTGGATGATGCCCGAGTGCTTGTCGACCGCCACCGAGTGCGTGTGGATCTCGGACGACATCGCGGGCGGGTTCTGCAGGCCGATGTTGCGCGGCACCACGATCTTGTGGCCGTCCACGTAGACGGTGACGTGCCAGTGGTAGTGGACCTGCGGGTTCACCTCGTTCGCCGGCGAGAGCGCCAGCTTCTGGAGCGCGCCGTCGAGGTTGTCGTAGTTCGGCGGCCACGTGCCCTCGGCGACGAAGTCGATCTTGGAGTGGGTCAGCCGGTCCTGGACGACCGACGCCGACTGCGCGCCGGCGGAGCTCGAGCCGCGGGTGACGACGAACGCCGCGGCGATGATGACCGCCGCGAGCAGGACCGCGCCGCTGACCATGAACGCCCACCCGGGCATGCCGCCGCCCTTGGGCTTGGTCGGCTCGATGCCCTCTCCCGTCCCGAGCCGCCGCGCGCGGCGCTCGTTCGTGAGCTGCTTCTTGGCCTTGCCCATCCTGCCACATGATAGCGACGGCCCCACGTCCCGAACACCGCCTATATTGGCCGGGCATGTGGACATGGACGCTCGTGCGGTTCGTGCATCTGACCGGCGCCGCGATCTGGCTGGGGATGCAGGTCACGCTGCTCGTGCTCGTGCCGGCGCTCCGGCGTCAGCTGCCCGCCGAGCAGGTGCGCGAGGTCGTGCGCAAGGCCGGCCGGAGCCTCGCGATCGTGGGCGGCACGGCCCTCGTCATGGTCGCCGCGAGCGGCGTCGCGCTGGCCCGTCACGAGAGCTCGGCCAAGGCGCACCCGGGCGTCGTCGGGCTGAAGGAGGCCCTGCTGATCGCGATCGTCGTGCTCCTGGGCGGCCATGCCTACGTGCGCGGCCGCAACGCCCGCATCGCCGCCTCCGCGCTCATGCTCGCGCTCACCCTGGCGGCGATCCTGGCCGGCGCCTGGCTGGTGGAGTCGTGAGCGACGTGCCCGACGCCGCGGCCGAGCCGCGCTTCTGCCCGTTCTGCGGTCAGCCGCTGGGGTCGTTCTTCGGCAACCGCATGGCCGACGGCAGCCGCTGGTGCGAGCGCTGCCAGGAATCTTTTCGCGTCTCGATCGTTAATCTAGATGAGGGGTCCGAAGAGGCCCCTGGAGACACTGAAGGAGCCACATGACAAACGACATCCGCGAGGTCATCATCATCGGCGGCGGGCCGGCCGGGTACACGGCGGCGCTCTACGCCGCCCGTTCGAACCTGAACCCGCTCGTGTTCGAGGGCTTCGCCTACGGCGGACAGCTGATGATCACCTCCGACGTCGAGAACTATCCCGGCTTCCGCGACGGCATCCTCGGCCCGGAGCTCATGCAGACGATGCGCGCCCAGGCGGAGCGCTTCGGCGCGCAGCTGGTGGCCGACGACGTGACCCGCGTCGACTTCTCCGAGCAACCGCTCAAGGTCTACGTCGGCGACGAGGAGCACCGGGCCCGCTCGGTGATCGTCGCGACGGGCGCGACCGCGCGCCAGCTCGGCCTCGACAGCGAGGTCACGCTCCAGGGCCGCGGCGTGAGCTACTGCGCCGTCTGCGACGGCGCCTTCTTCCGGGCGAAGAACGTGGTGGTCGTCGGCGGCGGCGACTCGGCCATGGAGGAGGCGACGCACCTCGCCAAGTTCGCGACCAGGGTCACCGTGGTACACCGCCGCGACGAGTTCCGCGCCTCCCCGATCATGTTCGACCGGGCGCGGGCGAAGGACAACATCGACTTCATCACGAACGCCGTCGTGAGCGAGGTGCTCGGCACCGAGCACGGCCAGGTGAAGGGCGTGAAGCTGACCGACACCGGAACGGGCGAGGAGCGCGAGGTGGAGGCCGACGGCCTCTTCGTCGCGATCGGCCACGACCCGACGACGGCCCTCTTCTCCGGCGTTCTGGACATGGACGAGGCCGGCTACCTGATCACCCGCGAGGGCTCGACCGAGACAAACGTCGAGGGCGTCTTCGCCGCCGGCGACGTCGTCGACCACGTCTACCGCCAGGCGGTCACCGCGGCGGGCATGGGCTGCATGGCGGCGCTCGACACCGAGCGCTGGCTGGCCCACAGCGAGGACCCGCCCGAGACGGCCGCTACTCCAGCGTGAACCAGGCCAGGCGCCTGCCGCCGTCCCCCCGGCGCAGGATCGCCTGGGCCAGGTAGACGCCGGCCTGCACCGCGACCAGCTCGTCGACGACGAGGCGCAGCGGGGGCGGGTTCTCCGGCAGGTCGTAGTCGATCCGCAGCACCTCGACGCCGGGATCGAGCCGGCCGGGGGCCACCGACGTCCGGAACCGCAGCGCCCGGTAGCTCGAGGCGTCCTCCGGCCACCAGGCCCGGTAGGGCGCAGGCGTCAGCCGCTCGCCGGCCCGGTAGGCGCTCATGTCGAACACGTTCTCGCCGCTCGCGGCGTCGGCGTCGAAGCGCTTGCCGAGCCACGGCAGCCACAGCCGCAGCAGGCTCTGCCGGGCCAGGTCGACCCCGGGAGCGAGGGTCAGGTGGAGCAGCGCGCCGTCGTAGCGGCCGTCGAGCGGCGGCTCCGGCGGGACGCCGCGGGCGAAGAGCCCCTCGAGCTCCGGCGGCGGGCGCCCGGCCAGCGTACGGGGGCGATTGGCGTGGGATTGCATGCCACATGTTCGCACGGAACGCTTCGGTAGATTGCAACGCATATGCGATTCTTCATCTGCCCCAATTGCACGACCCGGGCGCTCGACGACGACGGCAAGGCGGGCCTGACCCACCAGCCCGTCGGCTGCGAGAAGTGCGGGTTCGGGTATCTGTTCGAGCTCCTCGAGGACTTCTTCCCCCCGGCCGGGGCCGGCATGGTCACCTGCGACCAGGAGGGCCGCGTGCTCTCCTGCGGCCGCGGCGTGTTCGAGCTGACCGGCTACTCCGAGCGGGAGCTCATGGGAAAGCCGCTCGGCGACGCGTTCGGCTTCTCGGGCTTCGCCGACGGGTCCGACCCGATCCCGGTCGTCCTGGAATGGGGCGTCCGCAAGCTCGACCAGCACGTGACGCTCAGACACCACTCCGGCCGCCAGAAACGGGTGCGGGTGGACCTGTTCCCGGCCTACGACGAGGACGGCGGACTGCTGGCGTCGCTCGCGCCGGAGATGAACGGCCACCGGGAGCACGACTCATCCTGACCGCGCCTCGGTGAGCTCGCGCTCGACGAGCGACTGCAGCCGCTCGAGCGCCTGCAGCTGGCGCAGCCTGCGCTCGAGCAGCCGCCTCTCGCCGGCGGCATCGACCGCGACGAGCACCCCGAGAGCCTCGAGCACGGCCGCGTCGCGCGCGCCAAGCTCGGCGCGCACGCGGCTCTCGAGCTCCTCCCAGACCAGGCGCAGCCGGGCGCCGTCGACATCGTCGCGCAGGCGCTCGGAGTGCCGGGCGAGGCGGTCTGCGTAGAGCTCGAGCTCGATCCGGGGCATGCGGGAATCGTCCCCCACCGCCCCGTCACGGGTCTACGCCCGGCATGTCACAGGAGCGTGCCGGATCAGCCCCGGCGCCGGGATGGGGACTGTCCCCGCTTCGCCGGGGACTGTCCCCGCTTCCTGGCAAGGCCGACGCGGAACGCGGACGGGCACAGGTCGGTCACCGCGCACTCCTCGCACCGCGGCGCGCGGGCGTGGCAGATGCGGCGGCCGTGGAAGATGAGGACGTCCGAGACCTGCAGCCAGCGGGGGCGCGGGTAGAGCTGCATCAGCACCCGCTCGATCTTGTTCGGATCGGTGTGCCGGGTCAGCCCGAGCCGCTTCGACAGCCGCCGCACGTGCGTGTCGACGGCGATCCCCTCGGTCGCGCCGAACGCGTTCGACGCCACCACCGCCGCCGTCTTGCGCCCCACGCCGGGCAGCTTCACGAGCTCGGCCGTGGTCCGCGGCACCTCGCCGCCGTGGCGCTCGAGGATCGCCGCGCAGCAGCCGCGGATCGCGGCGGTCTTCTGGCGGAAGAAGCCGGTGGGCTTGATCAGCTGCTCCAGGTCGCCGACCGGCACGGCCAGGTAGTCCTCCGGCGTGCGGAACCGGCGAAACAGCGTCTCGGTCACCCTGTTCACGCCGACGTCCGTCGACTGGGCCGAGAGGATCGTCGCCACCAGCAGCTCGAGCGGGGTCGACCAGTGCAGCGCGATCGAGGCGTCCGGATGCTCCGCCGCCAGCCGGTCGAGGATCTCGGCCGCCCTGCGGCGGCGCCCGGCGTTCACCCCTCCCACTCCAGGGCGGGGCCGGCGCAGAGCAGGTCGAGCGCCGGGCACTCCTGGCAGTGAGGGCCCGGCCGGGCCGGGAAGCGGCCCGCCCTGATCGCCTCGATCGCCGTGCGCAGCTCGGCCTCGAGTTCCGGGACGTCGGCGGCCGCGAACCGCCGCACGGCGACCGCCTCGGCGTCCTCCAGGAACGCGTAGGCGATCTCGGCCGCGGGCGCGCCCGAGCGCAGCGCCGCCAGCGCGTACGTCTTCACCTGCTCGGCGTACGCGCCGTCCATCACGTCCTGGGCGGTGCGCTCGCCGAGCCGGTTCGTCTTGAAGTCGACGATCAGCACGGTGCCGTCCCCGAGGTGCCCGTAGAGGTCGAACCGGCCGCGCAGCAGCACCCCGTCGACCTCGAAGGCGAATCCCACCTCGTGACGGGCGTCGGTCAGCTCGTCGACCCGCCCCCGCAGCGGCGACGCGCCCCAGGCGGCGACGAAGCCGCCGATCCGCTCCTCGTTCTCCGGGCTCGCGTGCGGGTAGCGGTCGCGCCAGCGTCCGTCGGCCCGCTCGAGCTCGAGGTGGACGGCGTCGCCGAGCTCGAGCGGGTCGAGGCCGCCGCCCTCGGCGGCCGCCCGCTCCGGCTCCGGCAGGCCCAGGACGCGCTGGGCGAAGTAGCGGTAGCCGCAGCGGCGGTAGAGCGAGAGCGCGCTGTAGCTCAGCCGCCGCAGCGGCACCGGCGGCGCGGCCGGGATCGCCGCCAGCGCCGGCAGCGCCTCGACCGTGCGCCCGCCCTCGCCGAAGAGGGCGAGCTGCTCGCCGACCGGACGCGACGCCGTGACCGGCTCGGGGACGGCCACGGTTCCGTTCGCCGGCTCCTCGCCGTCCTCCGCCGGGCGCTCGACGCGCACGCGCAGGCGGGCGTCGCCGGCATCCACCTCGGGCTCGGAGTCGAGGTCGATGCCGAGCACGCCGCAGAGGTTCGCGATCGCCGTCTCCTCGCCGGGCTCGAACGCGCCGCTCACGATCAGGTGGTGCCGGGCCCGGGTCATGGCCACGTACTGCAGGCGGCGGGCCTCCTCGCCCTCCGCGGCCCGCTCCGCCGCGGCGGCCTCCTGGTAGCCGAGCGCCGGGCCGAGCAGCCCCGTGGCCGGATCGGCGGCGCGCAGCGCGATCCCGCCGCCCGCCGCGACCAGGATGTCGCGCGTCGCCCGGGCGAGCCGCTCGCGGCCCGAGTCGGCCAGCGCGACGACGTCGAACTCGAGCCCCTTCGCGGCGTGCACCGTCATGAGCACGATCGCGTCGCGGCCCTCCTCGGCCGTCGCCGCCTCGCCCTCGCGCACCTGCAGCGCCGCCTGCTCGTCGCAGAAGCGCACGAACCCCTCCAGGTCGGGCCCGCGCACCGCCTCGAACTCGGCCGCGAGCCGGCCGAGCTTGCGCAGGTTGGCGATGCGGCGGTCGCCGTCCGCCATCGCCAGGCAGGCCAGGTCGTAGTCGTGCTCGGCGACGATCAGATCGCAGAGGCGCTCGAGCGACACCTCCGACGACGCCCGCACGAGCCGCGCGAACCGCTGCCCGAACGCGAGCACGAGCCGGCGCTCGTCGGCATCGAGGCCCGGCGGCGGCTCGTCCCGCTCGAGAGCGGTGAAGATCGGCCGCCGCACCGCCGCCCGGCGGACGTGCCAGAGGCCGTCGTTCGAGACGCCGACGAGCGGCGAGGCGAGCACGGTCAGGAGCGCGAAGTCGTCGTAGCGGTTGCGGATCAGGCGCAGGTAGGCGAGCACGTCGGACACCTGCTGCTGGGCGTAGTAGCCGCGGCCGGTGGCGCGCACGGTGGCCAGGTTGCGCTCGCGCAGCGCCGCCTCGTACCGGGCGGCATCGGTGCCGGCCTCGAAGAGCAGCACGATCTGCCCCGGCCGGCACTCGTCCGCGTCGACGAGCTCGGCGATGCGGCCGGCCAGGACGCGCGCCTCGGCCTCGCGCCAGCTGTGCCCGGCGGTGCGGAACCCCGCCTTGTCGGTCAGGAGCAGGTCGACCCGCCCGCCCGCCGGCGCCGGCCCGTCGAATACGCCCTCGGCGAGCAGCGGCTCGTACCGGTCGGGGAACTCGCGCCGGTAGCTCTCGTTGACGGCCTCCAGCACGTGCGGCCGGGAGCGGTAGTTGCGGCGCAGCGCGATCACGCCGTCGCCGGCCTGCCGCCGCCGCTCCCGGTAGACGGCCACGTCGGCGTGGCGGAAGCGGTAGATGCTCTGGAACTCGTCGCCGACCAGGAAGAGCTCGCCGCCGGCCACCAGGTCGATCAGCTCGCACTGGAGCCGGTTCGTGTCCTGGAACTCGTCGACGAGCACGCACGCGAACCGCTCGCGGTAGGCCTCCGCGAGGTCGGGGCGGGCCTGGAGCAGGGCGCGCGTGCGCAGCTCGAGGTCGGTGAAGTCGACCAGGCTGCGGCCGTCCTTGCGCTCGGCGTAGGCGGCGTCGAGCAGCCGCAGGAGCTCCTCGAGCAGCCCGAGGTCGGCGACGGCCGCCGTGTCGCGGGCCGCCTCCTCGACCGCCTCCCGGGCGGCGTTGTACTCCTGGCGGCCGGACGTGTTGCGCAGCCGGTAGGCGGAGAGGTCGGCCAGGACCGCCGGATCCAGCGGCCCGGCGAGGACGGCGGCCAGCGCCGCGGCCCGCTCGTGGTCGACGGCGGCGACGGCCGGACGCGCCGCCTCCACCGCGGCCGCCAGGTCGGGCGTGCGGTGCGGGCGCAGCTCGAGCGGGCGGCCGGCGCTGCGCAGCTGCTCGTGCACCTCCGAGAGCGTCTGCCGCAGCCGCCGGCGGGTGTAGGCGGCGAGCAGGTCGAGGCGGCGGCCGCCGTCGTCGGGCGGCGCCTCGGCCAGGAAGCGCTCGAGCGCGATGTCGAACGCCTCGGAGCGCAGCAGCCGCGCGCCCACCTCGTCGGCAACCGCGAAGCGGGGGTCGAGGCCGGCCTCGAAGGCGTTCGCGCGCAGGATGCGCAGGCAGAAGCGGTGGATCGTCGAGATCCAGGCGGTGTCGATCGCCCGGGCCCGCTCCATCTCGCCCGCGAGCTCGAGGCCCTCCCGCACCCGCCGGCGCAGCTCCGACGCGGCCCGGTCGGTGAACGTGATCGCGAGCAGGCGGTCGATGGGCGTGCCGCCGAGCACCTGCGCCAGCACGCGCTCCACCAGGACGGCCGTCTTGCCGGTGCCGGCGCCCGCGGCGACGAACACGTGCCCGCGCCGATCGACCGCCGCGCGCTGCTCCGGGTTCCAGCGGTCGGCGCTCACGGCCGCGGCACCCGGCAGATCGTGTGCAGCGTGCACCAGCCCGGGCACTCGCCCGTGCGGGGATCGTGGCGGACGCGGCCGGCGCGCATGCCGGCGACCGCCGTCTCGGCCACCTCGGTGGCGCGCCGCACCTGGGCCCAGAAGTCGTCGGCGCCGAGCTTGTCCTTCGCGGCGATCCCCTCCGCCTCGACCTCGCCGGCCAGCACGAGCCCGCGGGCCGCCCGCTTGCCCGCCAGGGCGCGGTACATGCCGCCCAGCGGCTCGACGCCGAGCAGGTCGCGCAGCGCGAGGATGTAGAGCGGGATCTGCAGCCGGCCGTCACGCTCCATCTCGCCGGCCGAGTGCGCGCTCGCGCCCGACTTGTAGTCCCAGACGAGCCCGCGCGGCGACATGCCGGGATCCATGTCGATGCGGTCGATCTGGCCGGAGACGGCGAAGTCGCCGATGCGCAGCCCGTCCTTCAGCCCCGGCGCCGCCATCGGCCCGCCGAAGCGCACCTCGAAGCGGCGCGGCACGAGCGGGAGCGCCAGGTCGGCCTCGGCGCGCAGGAACGCGTCCAGGTCGCGCTCGAGCGCGCGGGCGAGCTCCTTGCCGGCCACCGAGTCGGGCACACGCTGGCCGCCGAGCGCCTCGCCCAGGCAGCGGCGCATGAGCGGGTAGGCGGCGGGCAGGTCGTCCTCGGTCAGGCGCTCGAGCCCGATCTCGGCGGGGAGCAGCGTGAAGAAGCGGGCCAGGGTGGCGTGGGCGATCGAGCCGCGCATGCGGGCGTCGAGCTCGAAGTCGATCTCGCGCGGCGAGAGCACCCGGTCGACGAACCACATCGACGAGCAGTCGCCGTAGCGCTCGAGCTCGGTGACCGAGAACCGCTCGCCGGCGGCCAGCTCGGCCAGCAGCTCCGGGTCGCGCACCTGGGTCGGGTGGCGGGTGGCGACGGCGGCGCGGCGGAGCTTGCGCTCCCACCCCATCATGGCGCCGACGTCCGTGGCCCAGTCCGCATCCGTGCGCAGCCCGCGGGCGAGCGCGCGCAGCCGCTCCCGGTCGCTCGGCGCGGACGCGAGCGGCCAGCTCACGTCCGCCAGGCCGCGACGGCGGACGAGCCCCGTCGACTGCGGGCCGAGCACGCGCACGACCTCGGCCCAGAACGGCGAGGGCTCCAGCGGGCGGCCGTCGTCGGTGGCCGCCTGGCGGGCCAGGTAGAGCGTCCGCCACGGCCGGGTGCAGGCGATCGTGAAGAGGTGGCGCTCGAGCTCCGCCGGATCCGGGCTCTCCACGCCCAGCTCGGCGGCCGCAGCGGCGTCGAGCACCCGCCGCTCCGCCCCGCCGCCGGGGAGCGAGCCCTCCTCCAGCCCGAGCACGAACGCGACCTGGAACCGGCGCGTGCGCGCCCGGCGCAGGTCGAGCACCGACACGCGCCCCGGCTCGGCCTCCGCGCCCGTGCGCACCCGCAGCCGCTGGACCGCCTCCAGCACCTGCTCGCGCTCGACCGGACGGCCCAGCGCCCGGATCTCGTCGACCGCCTCGAGCACGGCCCGGGCGGCGCGCACCTCGGCGCGGGCGTGCTCGGGCACGAACTTCGCCCCGAGCGAGCGCGACGCGCGCACCATGTCGCGTACGAGCGCGGCCATCCCCGCGACCGGATCGGCCTCGGCCGCGAGCCGGTCGAGGGCCGGGAACGCGTCGCCGCTCGACAGCTCGGCGGCGGCGGCGATCACCTCGTCGTGGCCGGCGACGCCGCGGCCGCGCAGGCGTCCCTCCAGGTAGTCCACCCGCCGGCGCGGCATGCCCGAGAACGGGCTGCGCAGGAACGCGAACAGCTCCGGCCGCTCGCCGCCCATCCAGGCGAACCGGAGCGCCCCCAGCAGCGCCACCCCGAACGCGGTGCGGTCGAGCGGGACGCGCGCCTCCATCGAGACCGGGACGCCGACCGCGGCGAACGCGGCCTCGATCGCCGCCCGGTGGCCGCTCACCGACGGCACGATGACGCCGATCTCGTCCAGCGCCAGGCCGTCGCGGGCGAGCGCGGCCACCTCGGCCGCGACCTGTTCGGCGACCCCGCGGCGCCCGCAGGCCTCGAGCAGGGCGACGGCGCCCTCGGCGTCGGGCGCGGGCGGCGGCGGACGGTCGGAGAAGAGCGTCTCGCCGAGGTGGACGAGGGCGGCCGAATCGTGGTGGGCGGCGGGCGGAAGCTCCTCGATCTCGGCGCCGGCCGAGAGCGCGTCGACCAGCGGCCGGACGGCCGCGTAGGCGGGCCGGCCGACCTCGTAGGGCAGCGAGACGGTCACCGGGCAGCGGGCCGCGAGCGCACGCAGCGCACGCACCTGGGCCCGGGACATGTCCTCGAAGCCGTAGGCGAGCACCGGCCGTGCGTCCCAGGCGTCGAGGCGCCCCTCGAGCAGCCCGGCGGCGAGCGCGCGGCGGCCGGGGCGGTCGTGCATGCCGATGCCGTCCACCGCCGTGCGGTAGGCGGCCACGAGGGCCGAGAGCTCCTGCGCCCGGGCCGACCCGGCGGCGGGGCGCGGCTCCGTCATCGCGGCCGAGAGCTCGTCGGCGAGCGCACCGACGGCGTCCTCGAAGCCGGAGAAGCGGGCCGAGGCGGCGAGCGCGTGCAGCGGCGCCTGCCCGACCACGTCCGCCAGGAGCAGGCGCCGCTGGACGTCGCCGACGAGCGGGCGGGCCTCGCGGCAGCGGCCGAGCACCTCCTCGAACAGGTCGTCGAACGTCCCCACCCGGCCGCCGACGAGCACGCCCCGCCGGCGCACCAGCTCGCGCTCGACGGCCTCGACGTCGGGGCGGTTGGGGACGATCAGGAACGGGTCGGCGTCGGCGTCCGCAGCCTCCAGGAACCGGTCGAGCAGGAGTGCGATCTTGCCGCAGTTGGCCGGGCCGAGGACGAGCTGGAGCGGCATCAGGTGATTCTATGCGTGGGCCTCGGGGACCCAAGTTCTTACGGCGGTCTTAGTCTGCCCACCTAGGCTGTATCGCACAAGAGCTATAGGAGTGAGATGCAGACGGACGACACGTCCCGAATCCCGATGACGGTCTCGCAGGCAAACGCCGTCCAGGCAGCCGAGAGGTACCTGGCCATGTCCGGCTTCAGCCGTTCGGGCCTGATCCAGCAACTCTCGTCCGCGCACGGCGAGGGCTATCCCAGGGCGGATGCCGTCTACGCCGTCGACCACCTCTCGGTGAACTGGAACGAGCAGGCGGTCAGGGCGGCGAAGCAGCACCTCGCCGACTGGCCGTTCTCCCGCGATGACCTCATCCAGCGGCTGAAGGCCAGGTACGGCGACGGCTTCACCCACGACCAGGCCATCTACGGGGTGGAGAGCACCGGGCT
Source organism: uncultured Actinomycetes bacterium (assembly GCA_963731515.1). Classification (GTDB taxonomy): domain Bacteria; phylum Actinomycetota; class Thermoleophilia; order Gaiellales; family JAICJC01; genus JAICJC01. Next base: position 450,617 of record CAVSVU010000014.1, read on the forward strand.
TCTCTAACACCCGATGCGACGCCGGCCCGGCAGCAGCTCCATGTCGGTGAACTCCCAGTCGCGGCCGCCGAGCGTGCGCACGTGGCGGCCCGTCTCGACGAAGCCGCAGCGCTCGTAGACGCGGATCGCGCGGATGTTGAACGTCGCCACGGCGAGCGTGATCCGGCCGGCGCCCAGTCGGCGGGCGAGCTCGATCACGGCGTCGGTGAACGCCTGCCCCAGGCCGCGGCCCGTGAGGTCGGGGCGCAGGCCGAGCCCGACCTCGGTGGCACCTCCCTCGAGCGGCGAGAGCTGGGCGAAGCCCTCGAGCTCGCCGTCCGCGTTCCAGGCCGAGTGGTACTGGTCGCCGCGCTGCTCCGGGTCGAGCAGCTCGCCCAGCCCCTCGGGGATCCAGTCGGCGTCGTAGAACGCGTACTCGCCGGGGTAGTGCCAGCCCGCGATCTCGTCGGCCTCGGCCTGGGTCATCGGGGTGAACGTCCAGGCGGTCACGGCCGGCCGAGCTCCGTCGCCAGGTCGTCCAGCCATCCGGACAGGTGGCCGGCCCACTCGCCCGCGGCGGCCGCCGGCATGCCGCCGAGCACGCGGCTCCACCCGAGGGCACGCGTGAGCGGCCCCACCTGCAGCGCCACGTCGAGGGCGGCCCGCAGCTCCGCGCGCGAGCCGTACGCCGCCCACGGCTCGAGGTAGGCGTCGCGCAGCCGCCGGTCGTCGGCCCCGCCCGGCTCCACGCCGTGGTTGTGGGCCAGCCACCGGGTCGCCACCAGCATGCTGAAGAAGGGGTGGGTGACGGCGCCCTCGTGCCAGTCGAAGATGACGTAGCGCTCGCCGGGCGCGAGCACGTTCCCCGCGTGCAGGTCGGAGTGGTCGATCGTCGCCGGGAGCCCGTGGGAATCGAGCTCGGCGGCCAGCTCGCCCACCTTCCCGGCCAGACCGCGCAGATCCGCGTGCTCCGTGGACGAGACCAGCTCCTCGAACAGCCGCCGCAGCTCGGGCAGGCGACGGTCGGGAGCCCCCGTCCCGAGCAGCTCGCCGGCGTGCCCGGCCGCGCGCACCTGCACCTCGGCGTAGACCGCGAGCATCCGCTCCCAGCGGTCGAGGTCGTCCGTCCCGTCGAGGCGGCTGCGCATCGTCGGGCCGCCGTCTGCCTGGAGCATCCACCCCTCGCCGGGCTCGTCGGCGAGCACGTCGAGCACGTGCTCGGGGCAGATCCGGTGCAGGAGCCGGGTCAGCTCGGGCTCGTTCGCGAGCGCGGGCAGGTTCGCCTTGAAGTACACGTCGCCCGCGCCGGTCGGCTGGCGCAGCACCGCCGACCACGGCCGGATCTTCACCTCGCAGGCGGCGCCCGCCGGCGCCATCCCCCGGCGCCCGACCTCGGCCTCGATCCAGGCCTGCGCCCGCTCCCGCCAGCCCGGCTGTGACCAGGGCAGGCCGGCGGGCGGCTCCACTACCGCAGGACGCGGCCGTCGACGCCCGCGGCGTCGAGGCCGAGCCCGTCGAGCGCCGTCGCGGCGACGTCCTGCACGTCCGCCTCGCCCTCGGGATGGGCGCCGCGCACCAGCACGAAGGCATCGTCCTGCGTGTGCATCCCGGTCAGCCGGCCCTTGCCCTGGAGGTCGGCGGTGCGCACCGCGCCCTTCAGATCCCACCCGTTCTCCGACACGAGCACGAGGTCGGGCGCACGGTCCGCATGCGGCCCCGAGAAGGCCTCCTCGCGCGTCGCCACCCGCTGGACGAAGGGCAGCGCCTCGGCCCACCGCCGCAGCTCGTCGCGCACGCTCTCGTACTCGTCCGGCGAGACGATGCCGCCCGGCTCGCGGCCGGCCAGGTTCAGGTAGAGGCGGCCGGGGTCCATGCAGTAGGCGCGCGTGCGGCCGGGGATGACGGACGCGATCGACCTGGCCGGCTCCTCGAGCGCGATCCAGCCGTCCCGCTCGAGCCAGCGGTTCACGAACACCTCCTGGTCGAGGCGGCAGAAGCCGTGGTCGGAGAGCAGGATCAGCCGGCAGTCGGCCGGCAGGCGCGAGACGATCTCGCCCACCGACGCGTCGACGGCCGCGTAGTAGTCGTGGAACCGCGTGGCCCAGGGCTCCTCGCCCCGCTCCATCTGCTCCCACAGGAAGTGGTGCAGCCGGTCGGTGCCCGTGAACGCGACGTAGAAGAGGTCGCACGGCTCGCCGTCGAGCAGGTCGACGAGCACGCGCGTGCGGGCGGCGTGGTGGGCGAAGAGCTGCTCGCAGAACGCATCCAGGTCCTTGTGCCCCAGCCCGAGGTCGACGTCGATCAGGTAGTCGCGCTCCTGCAGGAACGGGATCAGCGACGGCGGCTGCACCGATCGCTCGAGCGTCGGCGAGACGAACCCGGAGACGAGCACGCCCGTCCCGTTCGGCTGGGCCGGGTACGTGCCGGGGATGTTGACGACGACCGAGCGCATCCCGGCCTGCGCCGCCCTGGCCCACACCTGCGGCTCGGAGATGGTGAACACGTTCGTGAACGTCAGGTCCCACGAGCCGGGCTTGCGCTCGACGAAGCCGAAGACGCCGTGGCGGCCGGGGTTCACGCCGGTCGAGGCGCTCGCCCACGAGACCGACGAGATCGGCGGCAGCGGCGCCCGCGCCGACATCAGCGTCCCCTGCCGGGACAGCTCCGCCAGGTGGGGCAGGAAGCCGTCGGCGATCCGGCGGCGCAGATAGCTCGCGGGCGTCCCGTCGAGCCCGATCACGCACACGCGTGGCGAGGCCATCGCCTAGATGTACCCGAGGTCCTCGAGCCGGGCGGCCACGGCGGCCTCCTCGTCCTCGGAGTACGCCTCGTCCTGCTCGTCCGCGTCGTCCGCCTCGCCGGCGGGCGGATCGTCCGGGCGGGGGCGCTCGCGCTCGCCGCTCATTCGGGCGGCTTGACCTCGTTCACGAGCTTGTCGATCGACTCGCCGTCGGGATAGGCGTAGTTGATCTTGATGTACGGCTCCCACTTGTCCGGCAGCGCGTCCTCGGGGTAGATCGCCTCGACCGGGCACTCCGGCTCGCAGGCGCCGCAGTCGATGCACTCCTCGGGGTCGATCACGAGCATGCGGGCGAACTCGTGGATGCAGTCGACCGGGCAGACGTCGATGCACGACTTGTCCTTCAGGTCGATGCACGGCTCCGCGATGATGTACGTCAAGCGCCCCTCCTGGAACTCCCGGACCGAAGCCGAAGCTTATCCAACCAGGTCGGCGATCAGGTCCCCCAACCGCCCCGCCAGCACCGATCTCGGCACCACCTTCGCGAACCCCGCCGCCCGCGCCGAGCGCAGGAGGGCGGCGTCGGTGTGCCTGCCGAAGCCCAGCACGGGCACCGCTCCGGCGGCGGCGACGACCGCCGCCGGGTCGCAGCGGTTGACGTCGGCGACGACGACGTCGGGCGGCTCGCCCGCGGCCGCCAGCCGGTGTCCGGTCGCGGTCAGCATCGCCTCGATCTTGGCCCGGAAGAAGAGGTCGACGTCGGCGAGGGCGACGACGGCCATCACGACGTGAACTGCCCCACCCAGGCGTTCACGAGGTAGGTCTTGTCGAAGAACACGAGCAGCCCGGCGGCGATCAGCACCGCCCCGGAGAGCGCCCGCACCAGCGTGTAGCGGTCGCGGACGATCCGGGCGGCCGACATGACCCGCCCGAGCGCGACCCCCGCGATCAGGAACGGCACCGCCAGCCCGGCGGCGTAGGCGGCCAGGAGCGCGGCCCCGCGGGCGGCGGTCGCGCCCGTCGCGGCCAGCGTCAGGATCGAGCCGAGCACGGGGCCGATGCACGGCGTCCAGGCGAGCCCGAACGCCCCGCCCAGCAGCATCGCCGACCCGGACGCGTGCGCGCCCTCGAGGCCCGGCGCGAGCGTGCGGTCGAGCGCCGGGATCGGGATCAGGCCCAGCATGAGCAGGCCCATCGCGACGATGAGGATCCCGGACAGCTTGATGAGCTCGGCGCGGTGGTCGGTCAGCGCACCGCCGGCGAGCCCGGCTCCCGCGCCGAGGGCGATGAACACGACCGAGAAGCCGAGCACGAAGGGAATCGACGCCTGCAGCGAGCGGCGGGGATCGGTCGCGCGGGCGCCGATCGCGCCCAGGTAGGCGGGCACGAGCGGCAGCACGCACGGCGTCGCGAACGACAGCAGGCCGGCCGAGAACGCGACGGCGGCCTCTCTCACTCGAAGCTCGCCATGTCGGCGTCGATCCGGGCGGAGAGGCCGGGCTCGACCGGGGGAGGCGGCGGCGGGCCGCGGCGGCCGCGCCAGCGCATCGCCAGCGCCGCGGCCACGATCGCGCCGGCGAGCAGCGCCGCCCCCGGGATCACCCACGCCAGCAGGTCGAACCCGCGCTTCGGCGGTGAGGCCTGGATCTCGGGCCCGAACTGGGCGATCAGCCGGCTCTTCACCTGGCCGGACGTCCACCCCGCCGCACACCACTGGTGCAGATGGGCGCGGATGTTGTCGGCGATCGTCGACTGGGAGTAGGCCAGCACCTGGTGGCAGGTCGGGCACATGAGCTGCGTCTCCATGTCCGGCTCGCGCCAGCCGTTGCACGCCTCTGCGACCGCCGGGAAGACGAGCAGGGCAAGCAGCGCGAGCGCGGCGGCGAGCCCGGCCCGCCTCATGCCGACCCCTGCCGCAGCAGCGGCCGCAGCGCCGACTGCAGCATCTCGCCGTCGACCTGGGTCGAGAACATCCTCTGCACCGCCCCCGAGCGGTCGATCACGAACGTGACCGGGAAGCCGCTCGTCACGCCCCAGCGGTTGGTGACGTCGCTCGACGGGTCGCGCACGAGCGTGTAGCTCACGTGCAGGCGGCGGGCGAACGCGCGCGCGTCGCTCGCGAAGTCCTGCGAGTCGACGCCGACGACGGCGACGCCGCGGCGGCCGTAGGTGTCCTGGATCTGGTTGAACAGCGGCGCCTCCTGCTGGCACGGCGGGCACCACGAGGCCCAGAAGTTGAGCAGCACGACCTTGCCCCGGAGGCTGCGAAGCGCGACGTCGCCGCGGCCGTCCAGCTGCGGCAGGCGGAAGTTCGGCGCGGCGGGGCGCTGGCCGTCGTTCAGCTCCGCCGAGACGGTGGTCGACCCCTGCAGCAGGCTGCGAGCGAAGAGCCCGATCAGGCCGGCGAGCAACGCGACCGCGGCCGCCTGCAGAGCGAGTCTCGCGCCTCTGCGCACGGCCGAACTGTAGATGGTTGACTCCGAGGACGCCCCGGCCCGGGCGGCCGGCGGCCTTCCGGCCGTCGACCGCCGCAGGGCGACCTACTCGTTCATGGGTGAGACGACTCGCGTGTACGGCCTCCACGGCACCCGTTCCCACTCGGTGCCGTGACACATCGGACATACCGGAAGTGACCGGTACACCGTCACGCCGTACCCGCAGCCTCCACACCGGAACTCGCCCTTTGCTCTCGCCCCCGCGACCCATTCGGCGTCGGCGGCGAGGCCCTCCTTGTTCAGCGTCGACTCCACTGGGCGCTCCTCGCTTGGAGACCGTAGGGTAGCCGCTCCGGAGCCCTTGCTCAACATGAAATTAACATAAGAGACGGCTCCGTCTCACGCGGGTCCCCGGGCTGCGGCCTCCGCCGTGGCCGATATGCTGCCCGCCGTGCCGACGCAGAAGGCAACACTGAAGCCGTACCTCGAGGAGATCCGCCAGTGGGTGGAGCAGGGGCGCACCGACATCTGGATCGCCCACACGCTGAACTCCACCCCGGCGAGCATCTCCGCGTTCCGGTCGCAGCACGGCATCCTCCGCCGCGACGCGGCCGAGGGCCGCGGGGCGTCGGTGCCGCCGCCCGTGATCCCGCCCGACGCACCGCCGGAGGAGCCGGCGACGAAGACGCGGCGGCGGCGGTCGAAGAAGGCGACCGGCGGCGTGGCTCCCCTGAGCGGGCCGCTCCCCGACGCCGCCCCAACGGCCGCGGCCGCCCCGGCAGCCGCCGCGGACGACTCGGCCGGCGAGGAGGGCACGGGCCGGCGCCGCCGCCGCCGCGGCGGCCGCGGCCGCAAGCAGGCCACCGGGTACGAGGCCGTGCTCGACCACGGCGACGAGGGCTACGGCTTCTGGCTGGACGGCGCGGTGCGCGACGACCCGGTGTTCGCCGAGCACTGGTCGGGGCGACGGGCGCTGCTCGTCCGCGTCGAGGCCGACCAGATCGTGATCCGCCCCGACGACCGCGAGTAACCTGGGGTCAGACCCTTGGTGGTGTCGTCGCGAAGCGATGCACCAAAAGGGGTCTGACCCCGCCTGGTGCGTTCACGGGCCGCGGTAGTCCGTCGCGCTGCGGGCGACGCGGGCGAACGCGGCGGGCTGGACGGCGGAGAGGTCGTACGCCCACGGCTCGGACGTGACCTGCTGGGCCACGTCGAGACACCACCACTCGCTGGTGGCGTACACCGCGGCCAGCCCGGCCAGGTCGAACGTCTGGCCGACGCGGCGGACGATCTCGGCCTCGAGCTCGGCGGCCACCCGCTCGACCACCTCGCGGCGGCGCGCCGTCAGGTCGAGCGCCGCGAGCCTCCGCGCCCCCTCCGCCCATTCCACCATGGCCAGCTCGACCGCGACGGTCACGCCGTGCAGCACTCCCCGTCCGGATAGAGCGGCGCCGCCTCGGCCAGGATGCGGCGGCCCAGCGCGTAGCCCGGCTCGGCGAGGGCGAACGCGGCGTGGGCGTGGAGGCACTTGACCGCGCCCTCCCGGCTCGTCCCGGCGATGCCGAGGCCGAGGCTGGCGCCGCCGTCGGCCATCGCGATCCCCGGCCGGCGCAGCTCCCGCTGGCGGGCGGCGCCGGCGCGGTACTCCTCCAGCGCGCCCGCATCGCTCGCGACCAGCCGCTCGTAGCGGTCGACCCCGCCCGCCGCCTCGAGCGCGTCGATGCGGGCGACGGCATGGGGGCAGCTCAGGTAGTAGGTGGTCGGGAACGGGCTGCCGTCGTCGAGGTAGGCCGGCTGTCCGATCACCGCCGGACGCCCGTGGGGGCAGCGCACCACGACGGCCACCTCCCCGCGGGGAGCCCGGCCGAGCTGGCGCGTGATGGCGGCCTCGTCGTCGATCCGGTCAGCGTACTGCCGTCACCGGCAGGAGCGGGCCGTCAGGCCCTTGACCACGTACGCCTGCTCGCCGGGGAAGATCCAGCCGCACGCGCGGGCGAAGCGCACGATCTCGGCCCGGGTGTGCAGCGAGGCCTCGAGGTCGTGCAGGCGCCGGTTCTGCCTGTCGAGGACGGTGACGCGGTTGCGCCCGGCGGCAAGCTCGCTGCGCAGGTGGAGCTCCTTCTGCAGCGGCCCGACATAGAGGGCGGCGATGAGGACGAGCACCCCGACGGCGACGAGGCGGCCCGTCGTCAGGCCACGTCGAATGGTCCGCGTGCGCGTCCGTGCCACTCGCCCCCGGTTCGACGCTCGCGCCCGGACTCCTACTCGATCGTGCGCACGACGATGTGATCCGTCGTGCCGGGGCGGTTCAGCCGTGTCCCCCCGGACAGGACGACCCGCTGCCCGGGCCCGGCCAGGCCGCTCGCGCGGATCGCGTCGACCGTGCGCCGCCACAGATCCTCGGTCGAGGTGGCGCTCTCGATCACGATCGGCACCACCGCCCACTCGAGCGCGAGCTGCTGCAGCACCACCGGGTCGGGGCTGGCGGCGACGATCGGGCGCCGGGGCCGGAACTTGGAGACGTTGCGCGCGGTCGAGCCCGACTGGGTCGGGCAGGCGATCACCGTCGCGTCGAGGTCCTCGGCGACGTCGCACACGGCGTGGGCCAGGATCGTGCCCATCTCGCCCTCGCGGCGGCGGCCGGCGTCGTGGTAGGCCAGCGACGGCTCGACGGCGCGCGCGATCCGGTTCATCGTCGCCACCGCCTCGAGCGGGTAGGCGCCGACGGCGGTCTCGCCGGAGAGCATCAGCGCGGAGGTCCCGTCGAGCACGGCGTTCGCGACGTCCGACGCCTCGGCCCGGGTCGGCTCCGGCTGGTAGATCATCGACTCGAGCATCTGCGTGGCCGTGATCACCGCCCGGCCGGCGTCGCGGCCGGTGCGGATGATGAGCTTCTGGACGAGGGGGACGTCGGCGGCGCCGATCTCGACCCCCAGGTCGCCGCGCGCCACCATGACGGCGTCGCTCACGGCGACGATGTCGTCGAGGTTCTCGATCGCCTCGGCCTTCTCGATCTTGGCGACGATCCGCGCGTGCGACCCGAGGGCGACGATCCGCTCGCGCAGCTTCTCGACGTCCGCAGCCGTGCGCACGAAGGAGAGCGCGATGTAGTCGGCCCCGATCCCGAGCGCGAACTCGAGGTCGGACTCGTCCTTCTCGGTCAGAGACGGGATCGGCAGGTGCGTGCCGGGCAGGTTCACGCCCTTTCCGGAGGAGATCAGCCCGCCCACCTCGACCCGGGTGACCACACGCGCCCCCTCCACCGACGAGACCCGCGCCCGCACCAGGCCGTCGTTGATCAGCACCTCGCGCCCGGGCGAGACGGCCTCGGCGATGCCCGCGTAGGTCACGTCGAGATCGCCGGGGGCGCCCTGGCCGGGCGCGGTGAGGACGAGCGTGTCGCCGGGGCTCACCGAGCGCGGCTCGACGAGCCGCCCGATCCGCACCTTCGGCCCCTGCAGGTCGGCGATCACGGCGAGCGGGCGGCCGATCAGGGCCTGGGCGCGCCGCACCCCGGCCAGCGTGCCACGGTGCATCTCGTGGTCGCCGTGCGAGAAGTTCAGGCGGGCGGCGTCCATGCCCGACCACGCGAGCTGCTCGATCGTGTCCGGATCGGACGATGCCGGCCCGATCGTGCACACGATCTTGGTGCGGCGCGGCCGGGGGTCGGTCACCGCGCCGGCGACGACGCGACGGCGAGGGCGGCAAACGCCGCGCGGCCGGGGTAGCGCGCGGACGCGCCCAGCTCCTCCTCGATACGGACGAGCTGGTTGTACTTGGCCACGCGGTCGCTGCGCGCGGGCGCGCCGGTCTTGATCTGCCCGCAGCCGGTCGCGACGACGAGGTCGGCGATCGTCGTGTCCTCGGTCTCGCCCGAGCGGTGGGAGATGACGCTCGCGTAGGCCGCCGACGTCGCCAGCCGGATCGCGTCCAGCGTCTCCGACAGCGTGCCGACCTGGTTCAGCTTCATGAGCACGGCGTTGCCGATCCGCATGCGGATGCCCTCGCGGATCCGGCTCGTGTTGGTGACGAAGATGTCGTCGCCGACCAGCTGGAGGCGGTCGCCGAGCCGCTCCGTCAGGTGCGCCCAGCCGTCCCAGTCGTCCTCGGCCAGGCCGTCCTCGATCGACACGATCGGATACCGGGTCGAGAGGTCGTCGTACAGATCGACCATCTCCCCCGCCCGCAGCGTGCGGCCCTCGCCCGTCAGGTGGTAGACGCCGTCGCGGTAGAGCTCGGTGGCCGCCGGGTCGATCGCGACCATGACCGCGCCCCGGTGGCCGGCGTTCTCGGCCGCCTCCATGATCGCCGCGATGGCCTCCTCGTTCGAGCTCAGGTTCGGCGCAAACCCGCCCTCGTCGCCGACGTTCGTCTCCAGGCCGCGGCTCTTGAGGAGCGCCTTGAGCGCGTGGTAGGTCTCGGAGCAGATCCGCAGCGCCTCGGCGAACGAGTCCGCTCCGACCGGCACGACCATGAACTCCTGCATGTCGACGCTGTTGTCCGCGTGCACGCCGCCGTTCAGGACGTTCATCATCGGCACGGGCAGGATGTGCGCGCCGGCGCCGCCGACGTACCGGTAGAGCGAGAGGCCGGCCTCGGCCGCCGCCGCCTTGGCCGTGGCGAGCGAGGTGCCGAGGATCGCGTTCGCCCCGAGGTGGGCCTTGTTGTCGGAGCCGTCGAGCTCGATCAGGTAGGAGTCGACGAGCCGCTGATCGGTGGCGTCGATGCCCTGGAGCGCCGCGGCGATGGCGGAGTTCACATGCCCGACGGCCTGCAGCACGCCCTTGCCGCCGTAGCGGGCCGGATCGCCGTCGCGCAGCTCGACCGCCTCGTGCGCGCCGGTCGAGGCACCGGACGGCACCGCCGCGCGGCCGCCCGCGCCCGATTCGAGCACGACGTCGACCTCGACGGTCGGGTTGCCGCGCGAGTCGAGGATCTCCCGGCCGGTGACTGACACGATGGCGCTCATCCGGGGCCGGATATTAGCCCTACGTCCCCTGCAGGGCCGCCTTCGCCCGCCGGTACCAGGCGTCCTGCGCCTCGAGGTCGAGCCCGGCCCACTCCTCCCCCGCCTCGGCGGCCAGGCGCTCGGCCGTCTCGACGCGGTCGCGGAAGCGGCCGGCGGCCGCGCGCAGCGCGAGCTCGGGATCGACGTTCGCGAGCCGGGCGACGTTGGTCGCGGCGAAGAGCAGGTCGCCGAGCTCGTGCACGACCTCGGGGTCGGGCGCATGCTCGGCCCGCGGGGCGGGGGCGGAGTCGAGCGCGGCCCGCAGCTCGCGCAGCTCGTCGGCCAGGTCGCCCCACGCGCCGTCCCAGGCGTGCCAGTCGAAGCCGACGGCCGACGCCCGCCGCTGGACCTTGCGGGCGTGGAGCAGCGCCGGCAGCACCCCGGGGACGTCGTGGAAGATGCCGCTGCGGCCCTCCTGGTCGCGCTTGATCTGCTCCCAGTTCGCGCGCACGGCACCGGCCGTCTCGGCCTCCCGCTCGCCGAACACGTGCGGGTGGCGGCGGATCAGCTTCGCGGTGATGCCCGTCGCGACGCTCGCCAGGTCGCCGTCGCCCTGCTCCTCGCACAGGAGCGCGAGGAAGAAGGTCTGGAACAGCAGGTCGCCCAGCTCGTCCACGAGCTTGGCCCCCGTGCCGCCCGCGGCCGCCTCGGCCACCTCGTAGGCCTCCTCGATCGTGTGGGGGACGATCGTGCCCACCGTCTGCTCGCGATCCCACGGGCAGTCCCGGCGCAGCCGCTCGGTCAGCCGCTGCATCGCCACCAGCGCGTCGGCCAGGAGGAGCGTCTGCAGGACCGGCCCCGACGGCACCGTCTCGTCCCACCCGCGCAGCGCCAGCAGGCGCCGCAGCCGCTCGCCCGACGCGGCCGCCACGGCAGCGTCCGGGTCGACGGCGATGCCGTGGCCGCCGAGCCACGCGCGGAGCGGCTCGTCCTCCGGCAGGGCAACCGGGCCGGCCACCTCGAGCGCCCGCCAGGACGCGAGCGGGATCAGCTCCGGATCGCCCGGTCCAAGCGCGATCAGCGTGGCCACGAGCCGGCGCTCCCGGGTGTCAGCTTGTGGGCTGCCCCGTCGACGGCGTCTGCGTCTTCGGCGGGGCGTAGCCGGGGGCGTACTTCGTCTGCTTCTTCTGCGCGGCCTCGAGCTTCTTCACGACCTGCTCGATGTGCGTCGACTGCTGCGTCTGCAGGAGCTGGGTGCGGATCTGGGCCTTGACGTCGGCGAGCGACTTCTTCGTCCCGGCCTTCACGATGTCGCCGGTGGGCCGGATGACGAAGTAGCACGTCGGCTGGCACTTCCCGGCGAGCGACGACTGCGTGTAGGCCTTGTCGACCGGGACGAGCCCCGAGAGCTGGTTCGTGTTCAGGCTGAACGTCGCGTCCTGGAAGGCGACGTCACCGCCGCCCTTGCTGAACGTGAAGGGCTCGTGGTGGGAGCTGTCGTCGATCGACCCGGCGGCGACGTCGGCGAAGCTCTTGCCGGACGCAAGCGCGGCGTGTGCCTTCTCGGCGGCCGCCTTGTTCGGGAGCAGCACGTAGTCGACCGTGCGCGAGTCCGCGCTCGTCTCGTAGAGCTGCTGGTGGGACTTGTAGTAGTTCTCGATGTCCTGGTCCGTGACCTTGACCTGGTTGCGCAGCTTCGCCTCGATCTTCTGCTCGAGCAGCGTCAGCTCGAACTGCTGGGCGATGTCGGCGTCGGTCAGCTTGTACTTCTTGAGGTCGGCCTGGTACTTGGCCTGGTCGCCGCCGTAGAACTGCTGGATGGCCTTCGTGACCTGGTCCTGGATCTCCTTCGGCGTGACGCTCACCCCGAGCTGCTTGGCGATGTCGTGCACCTGGGCGTCCTGCACCAGGTAGGCGAGCACCGGCTGGACGACCGAGCTCGTGTAGCTGGTCGTACCGACCTTGGGGATCTTCTGCTTCTTGACCGCCATCGCGGCCAGCTCGAGCTTGATCTGGTGGTCGAGCTGCTCCTTCGTGATGTGGCTCTGGCCGACGACGGCGACGTCGTCCGACCCGATGCTGGCCGAGCTCGAGGATGACGACGACGAACCGCCACAAGCGGCCGCGAGCGCCGCCACGGCGGCCAGGCAGATGATCCAGGATGTTCGGCCCATCACAAACTACGCCGCGATCTCGCGGCGGATATCAATGATAGCATCGAGCAATTCCAGGCCCTGGTGGACCCCCGGCCGGGTCGCCGGCGGCTCGACGACGGGGCGCAGGCTGAGCTCGCGGTTGGCGACGGTGTAGCGGACGGCCGGGAAGCGCTCGCGCAGCGCGCGCACCTCGGGCGACCCGAGGGCGATCGGGCCGACGCTGAACGTGCCGGAGCGCAGGGTCGCGACGGCCATGCCCATCTCGGCGGCGACGAGCCGCAGCTCCTGGATCGCGAGCAGGTTCGCGACCGGCTCGGGCAGCGGCCCGAAGCGGTCGGCGAGCTCGGCCTCGATCTCGCGCAGCTCCGAGCGGTCGGCCGCCAGCGCGACCCGCCGGTGCAGATCGATCTTGACGGCCTCGAGCGGCACGTAGCTCGCCGGCACGTAGGCGTCCACCTGGGCCTCGACACGTACGGGCTTCGCGGCTGCGGGGGGCGCGCCCTGCAGCTCGGCGACGGCCTCGGCCAGCAGCTCGCAGTAGAGCTCGAAGCCGACCGCGGCGACGTGACCGGACTGCTCGTCGCCGAGCAGGTTGCCGGCGCCGCGCAGCTCCAGGTCGCGCATCGCGATCCGGTAGCCGGAGCCGAGCTCGGTGTAGTCGGCCAGCGTGGAGAGGCGGTGGCGGGCCTCCTCGGAGAGCTCACGCCGGTCGGGGTAGAAGAGGAACGCGTGGGCGACCTCCTCGGAGCGGCCGACGCGGCCGCGGATCTGGTAGAGCTGGGCCAGGCCGAGCGTGTCGGCTCGCTCGATGACGAGCGTGTTCGCCTGGGGGATGTCGAGGCCGGACTCGATGATCGTCGTCGAGACGAGCACGTCGAACTCGCCGCGCAGGAACTGCATCATCACGCCCTCGAGGGCGCGCTCGGCCATCTGCCCGTGGGCGACGCCGACGCGCAGCTCCGGCACCCAGCGCCGCACCCGCTCGGCGACGTCGTCGATCGTCTCGACCCGGTTGTGCAGGTAGAAGGACTGGCCGCCGCGGGCGTGCTCGCGCCGCAGCGCCGCCGCGATCAGCTCCTCGTCGAACTCGCCGACGTGCGTCTTGATCGGGTGGCGGCCGCGCGGCGGCGTCGTGATCACGCTGATGTCGCGCAGGCCGGAGAGGCTCATGTGCAGCGTCCGCGGGATCGGCGTCGCCGACATGGCGAGCACGTCGACCTCGAGCCGCAGCTGGCGCAGGAGCTCCTTCTGGGCGACGCCGAAGCGCTGCTCCTCGTCGAGCACGACGAGGCCCAGGTTCTGGGGCACGACGTCGCGCGAGAGCACGCGGTGGGTGCCGACCAGGACGTCGACCTTGCCGGCGGCGAACTCGGCCAGCACGCGCTTCACCTCGGCCGGGGCGCGGAACCGCGACACCATCTCGACCCGCACGGGGAAGTCGCGGAAGCGCTCGCGCAGCGTGGCCGCGTGCTGCTGGGCGAGAATCGTCGTCGGGACGAGCATCAGCACCTGGCGGCCGGCCGAGGCGACCTTGAACGCCGCCCGCACCGCCACCTCGGTCTTGCCGAAGCCGACGTCGCCGCAGACGAGCCGGTCCATCGGCTGCGGCGCCTCGAGGTCCTGCTTCACGGCGTCGATGGCGACGCCCTGGTCGTCCGTCTCGTCGAACGGGAACGACGCCTCGAGCCGCGCCATCCACTCGTCGTCCGCCGCGACCGGCTGCCGCGTCGCCGTCTGGCGGCGGGCGTACAGCGCGAGCAGCTCCCCGGCCAGCTCGCGCACGGCGACCCGGGCGCGGCTCTTGAGCGTGCTCCACGCCTTCCCGCCGAGCCGGGCGAGCGCCGGGGCGCGGCCGTCGGCGCCGACGTAGCGGCTGACCTTCGCGAGCTGGTCGTGCGGCACGTAGAGGCGGTCGTCGCCGCGGAACTCGAGGTAGAGGTAGTCGCGGACGACCCCGCCCACCTCCTTCGTGTCGAAGCGGACGAACCGGCCGACGCCGTGGTCCTCGTGCACGACGTAGTCGCCGCTGCGCAGGTCGGCGACGGTCGAGAGCGCCCGCCCGAACCGGGCCGGCCCGCGGGCGCCGCGGCGGCGCAGGAGCTGGGCGGCCGGCAGCACCGCGACGCGCAGCCCCGGCGAGACGAAGCCGTGCCGCAGGGGTGAGACGACGAAGGCGACGCCCGCCTCGTCGGGGCCGCGACCACCCGGGGCGGGCACGTCGGCCGCGATCCGGCGGAGGGCCATGTGCGTGCGCCTCGCCTCGCCCAGGTGGGCGAAGCAGACCAGCACCCGGTAGCCGGCGCGCACGAGCGCGCGCAGCTCGTTCTCGGCCTCGGCGATCCCGGTCGACGCGAGCGCGGGCAGCTGCGCCTCGAACTGGAACGGCTGGCCGAGCGGCATCTCCTCGAGGGCCGGCACCGACTCGACGAGGTCGGTGACCGCGTCGAGCTGCACGTAGCCGCGTCCCCGGGCGGCGGGGTCGTGCAGCCGCTCGGCCGCCTCGGCGTGGGCGCCCTCGATCCCGGACACGAGGTCGGCGGGGTTCCACGCGAGCACCGCCGCGCCGGCGACGAGCTCGGGGCCGAGCGGCACGAGCCCCGCCGGGACGAACGGCCCGTCGCCGTCCTCCTGCCCCCAGCCCGACTGCTCGGGAGCGGCCCGGTACTCCGCGGCCGGGTGGATCAGGACGTGGTCGCAGTCGCGCAGCGACCGCTGCGTGAAGGCCGAGAACGCGGAGAGCCGCTCGATCTGGTCGCCGAAGAACTCGACCCGGACCGGCTCGCGGCCGGTCGTCGGGAAGACGTCGACGAGGCCGCCGCGAACCGAGAACTGGCCGCGCTCCTCGACCGAGTCGGCGCGCTCGTAGCCGGCCTCCGCAAGCGACGAGACGAGGTCGTCGAACGGAAGCTCCTCGCCCAGCCGCAGCTCCACCGGGGCCGGGCGGCGGTCGGGCGGGTCGACCCGCTCGATCAGGGCATCGGCCGACACGGCGACGAGCCCGCCCCGGGCGAGCGTGTGCAGCGCCCGGTGGCGCTCGCCGACCAGGTGGGGCGCGGGGTCGAGGCCGCTCCCCCAGCCAACCCCCCGGGAGGGCAGGAACGCGGCCGTGTCCGGCGGCAGGAACGCCGCCGCCGACTCGGCCAGCGAGCGGGCGTCGTCGTCGTCCGCGCAGACGACCGCGAGCGCGCGCGGCTCGGCGCCGTCGCGCGAGTGCCAGAGGGCGGCGACGAGCGCGGGCAGGATCGGCTCGGACACGCGCGCCCGCGTGATCCCGGCCGCGGTGCGGCGGGCGTAGGCGGCAAATGACTCCTCGCCGAGCAGGTAGGCAAGGGCCAGCTCGGCCCCGGCCAGGGGGCCGTCCACCTGCTGCTCCAAGCCGTCCACACAGGCATGGTAGGCTCCATGCCGCCCTGCCGACGGAGGTCTTTTCGGTGCGCCGCCTGATCGTCTCGCTGTACATCGTCGTCCTGACGCTCGCGCTCCCCGCCGCCGCGTTCGCGGCGGCTTCGACCAGCGAGGGCAAGCCGACCGGCCACGACTGGACGCTGACGACGATCTTCTTCATCGCGCTCTCGATTCCGCTGCTGCTCGGAACCCTGACGCTGATCGACATCGCCCGTGGCAAGCACACCCAGCGCCACGACTGACGCCTTCCTGGCACAGCTGTACGAGCTGCTGCGGATCGAGTCGGTCTCGAGCGACGGCGCGCATCCGGACGAGCTGGGCGCGGCGGCCGACTGGATCGCCGACCTGATCGGCGGCGGCGCCACCGTCACCGCCGAGCACGGAAACCCGCTGGTCGACGGCCTCATCCCGGCCTCGCGGGCGGGCGCGCCGACCGTCATCGCCTACGGCCACTACGACGTCCAGGCTCCCGGCCCGCGCGACCTGTGGGACAGCGACCCGTTCGAGCCGGAGGTGCGCGACGGCTGGATCCACGGCCGCGGCGTGACCGACGACAAGGGCAACTTCTTCGCCGTCCTGCGCGCCGCCCTCGACCTGGCCGCGGCCGGCGAGCTGGGCGTGAACGTGCGCGTCCTCGCCGACGGCGAGGAGGAGATCGGCGGCCACTCCGTCATCCACCACCTGGCGACGGTCGAGGGCGACTTCGGGGCGGCGGTGATCTTCGACGGCGGCATGGTGGACGGGCAGCGGCCCGCGATCACGACCGGCCTGCGCGGCCTCGCCGGCGCCCAGCTCCGGCTCCGCACCGGCCGCCGCGAGCTGCACTCGGGGATGTACGGCGGGGCGGCGGCGAACGCCGTCCACGACCTGAACCGCGTCCTCGCGCGGCTGATCGACCTGCCGGACGCCTTCTCCGCCGGCATCGCGCCGGTGACCGACTCGGAGCGGGCGGCGTGGGCGCAGCTCCCCGCGGGCGACGCCCTCCTGCGCGAGGCCGGCGCGATCCCCGCCGACCCGGCCGCCGGGAGCGAGTTCTACGAGCGCACGGGCGCGCGGCCGTCGCTCACCGTCCACTCCGTCGGCGCGGGCGACCCCGACCTGCACAAGACCAGCATCCAGCAGGAGGCGCGCGCGTCGGTCTCCCTGCGGCTGGCGCCGGGGCAGGACGCCGAGGCGATGTCGGCGCTCTTCGAGCGCACGCTGCGCGAGGCCTGCCCGCCCGGCGCCACCCTCGATGTCGAGATGTGGCCGCCGGCGCAGCCCGCGTGGATGGACCCCGAGCAGCCGGTGCTCCGGCTCGGCTTCGAGGCGATCGAGCGGGCCACGGGCGTGCGGCCGCTGGCGGTGCGCTCCGGCGGCACGATCCCGGTCGCGGCGGCCTTCGCGGGGCGCGGGATCCCGACGATCCTGTCCGGCTTCGGCACCGACGACGACAACATCCACTCGCCCAACGAGCGGATGGAGCTGCGCCGCCTCGACTGGGCCTACGCCTCGGCCCGCGAGATCTTCCGCGCCCTGCCCGACATCGCCTGAATCCCCGTCCGTTTCCTGACGGTAGGGGCTTTACTCCGTCCGCCGTTCTCGATACGCTTGCGGCCGCAATGCGGACGGCGACGAGGGGAATGAGCGAGTACCAGGTGCGTGCGCACCTCTACGACCCACCCGAGGGCGTCCGCCGCCTCGACTCCAAGCTCGCGTGCTGGCGGATCGCGAACGGCGCCCACATGCGCGGCGAGGAGATGCGCCGGGCGTTCGAGTCGCGCCTCGACCAGCGCGTGCCCGACGTCGTGGCCGCCCCCGCCGCATCCGGCAAGGGCCCGCGCATGCGCCTGATCGCCTAGCGACGTCGCTGCATGGGCGGCGTTCGGGGTCAGACCCCGAACGGAAGCCGCACGCAATCGTCACAGCCGGCGTTCGGGGTCAGACCCCGGTTCGCCGCTGTCTGGGGACTGTCCCCATGCGGGGACAGTCCCCGCTTCCTGTCGCAGCTCCCCGGGTCAGACGCTAGGCGCCGGGCAGGTCGTCGCCGCTGCCGCGGCGCGTCGCCCGGTAGCCGGCGTACGCGCCGGCGCCGATCACGCCGAGGGTGAGCACGAGCCCCCGCAGCCTGCGCCGCCGCTTCGGCGGGGGCGCCTGCGCCGCCGCGTAGCCGGCGGCCATCGCCGCCGCCGCCCGGCGCAGCTCCGCCCAGAGCTTCTCGTCGGTCATGGCCCCCGCGATGTCATCGGACCGGCGCAGCCGCGATCCCGCCGCGCCGAGCGCGTCGCGGGTCTCCGCGACGGAGCTCCGCACCTTGGGATCGTCCTTCGCCGCCCGCGCCTTGCGGGCGACGTCCGGCGCGACACGGCCGATCTTGACGACCGTCGCCGTCCGCTTCGGATGGCGGGCGATCGTCCAGCCGACGCGCGCCGTCGTGCGCGGATGCTTGCGGGCGAACCACAGCCCGGCCTTCTGTCCCGTCGCTCATGTGGACACCATACCCGCTCGGCCCGGCCGGCGAAACGAGGTCACATCGGTCCCCCGCCGTTGAACCGGCGCATGGCCTCGTCGACGCCGTCGCGGATGACGACCCGCGCGCAGTCGGCGCCCCGGGTGACGAGCTCGTCCACGTCGACGCCGGCCGGGAACGGCCGCAGCAGCCAGTCGGCCACCGGCTGGCGCTCGCCCCGCTCCGGACGGCCCACGCCGATCCGCACGCGCACGAAGTCGGCCGTGCCGAGCGTGTCGCGCAGCGAGCGCAGGCCGTTGTGGCCGGCCAGCCCGCCGCCCGACTTCGCCCGCACGTCGCCGAGCTCGAGGTCGATCTCGTCGTGCACGACGACGAGCGCGTCCGGCTCGAGCTTGTAGAACCGCATCGCCGCCGCGACGCTGCGGCCGGACAGGTTCATGTAGGTCTGCGGCTGGAGCAGCGCGAGCCGGGCATCGCCGGCGCGGCCCTCGGCCACCCGGCCCGAGAACTTGCTCTTCCAGCCCAGCGACCACTCGCCGGCCATCCGGTCGGTGACCATGAAGCCGAGGTTGTGCCGGGTCGCGGCGTATTCCGGGCCCGGGTTGCCGAGCCCGACAACGAGGAAGTCCAGCGACGGGCCGAAGTCGCGCCGTCCGAGGCGCACCCCGCGCGCCGCCTACTCCGAGCTCGGCTCCTCGGCCGGGGCTGGCTCGCCCTCCCCGCCCTCGGTGCCACCCTCCTCGCCGGCCTCGCCGGCCTCCGCCGCCGCTGCGGCCTCCGCCTCGGCCTCGGCCTCCGCCTCGAGCTCGGACTCGGTCTTGAGCTCCTCCTCGGAGACCGGCGCCGCGATCGTCGCGAGGATGGTGCCCTCGAGGTCGTCGGTGAACGTGACGCCGTCCGGGGGCGTCACGTCGGCGAGCCGGATCGACTGGCCGATCTCGAGCTCCGTCACGTCGACCACGATCGCCTCGACCAGGTCGGCCGGGAGCGCCTCGACGTGCACCTCGTGGGTGGGCTGGCTGAGCGCGCCGCCCATGTTCACGCCTTCGGCGTGACCCTCGATGTGGACCGGGATGGCGGTGTTGATCTTCTGGTCGAGCCGGATCTCGTGCAGGTCGACGTGGATGACGCGGTCGCGCACCGGGTCGAGCTGGAACTCCTTGATCAGCACCGGCCGGTCGGTCTTCCCGTCGATGCTGACGTCGAATACGGAGTGCACCCCGGCCGCCGACAGCGCATGGCGCAGGTCGCGGATGCTGAGGATGATCGACTCGGTCTCCGAGGTCGCGGAGTAGATCACGCCGGGGACGTCGCCGCCCGCACGCAGCGCCTTCGCGTCCTTCGTGCCGCGCCCCTCACGCAGGCGCGCCGCCAGTTTCACTCGCTCCATCCCGCCCTCACCACCGTCGTTTCCGTGGGGACAGTCCCCGGTTTCCGTCAGAACAGCTGATTCCCGCCGTGGAACAGCCCCGACACGGAATCGTCGTTGAAGACGTTGCAGATGGTATCAGCCAGAATTGGCGCCACCGACAGCACCTGCACCTTGTCCGGGCGGTGCAGCGGGTTGATCGGAATCGTGTCCGTGACGACGACCTTCTCGAACACGCTCTTCCCGAGCCGCTCGAGCGCCGGGCCGGAGAAGACGGGGTGCGTGGCGCAGGCGAACACGCGCGTCGCGCCCTCGTCCATCAGCGAGACGCCGCCCGCGCAGAGGGTGCCGGCCGTGTCGATCATGTCGTCGAGCAGGATGCAGACCTTGCCGCGCACCCGGCCGATCACGTTCGTGACCTCGGCCTCCTGATGCCCGGGCCGCTCCTTCGTGATCAGCGCGAGCTGCCCGCCCAGCATCTCGGCGAACTTCTTCGCGAGCTTCACCCGGCCGGCGTCGGCCGAGACGACGACGACGTCCTCCGGTTCGACATCGAGCAGGTCGTTGAAGTGATCCGCCAGCAGCGGGGCGGCGGTCATGTGGTCGACGGCCCCGTCGAAGAAGCCCTGCAGCTGGCCGGCGTGCAGGTCCATCGTCAGCACCCGGTCGACGCCCGCCGCAGCCAGCATGTCGGCCACGAGCTTCGCCGTGATGGGCTCGCGGGGCATGCTCTTCTTGTCCTGGCGGCCGTACGGGTACCACGGCATGACGGCGGTGATCCGCTTGGCGGACGCCAGCCGCGCGGCCTGGGCCATGATCAGGAGCTCCATCAGCGAGTCGTTCGTCGGCGACGAGCACGACTGCACGATGAACATGTCCGCGCCCCGGATCGACTCCTGGTAGCGGACGTAGACCTCCCCGTTCGTGAAGGTCTTGAGGAGCACGTCGCCGAGCTCGATGCCGATCCGCGCGGCGATGGCCTCGCCGAGGGCCTTGTTCGAGCGGCCGCTGAAGAGCATGAGCCGCTTGTGCGGCGCCCGCTCCATCCAGCTCGCGTGCTCGGCCGCGCTCATCGTGGCCGCCGACATGCCGGCGGCCGAGAAGAGCGGCAGGGGGGTCTCGAGACTAACCGCGCTTTCGTCGTCCATATCCCTCGATGTTCTTCTGGTGGGCACGGGCAACGGCGAGCGCGTCGGGGGGAACGTCCTCGGTGATCACCGATCCCGCCGCTGTCCACGCGCCGTCTCCAATCGTCACGGGTGCGACGAAGACATTGTCGCAGCTGGTGTGGACATCCTTGCCGATCGTGGTCCGCTGCTTGACTCGTCCATCGTAGTTGGCGGTGATGCCGCCCGCGCCGATGTTCGTCCCCTCGCCGATGGAGGCATCGCCGATGTAGGACAGGTGCGGCACCTTCACCCCCGCCGCGAGCTGCGAGTTCTTGATCTCGACGAACGTCCCCGCCTTCGCACCGCCGGCCAGCTCGGCGCCCGGGCGCAGGTAGCAGAACGGCCCCACGCTCGCCCCCGGGCCGATGGCCGCGTCGATCACGACGGCGTGCGGGCCGACCGTCGCGCCCGCGCCCACGTGGGTGGCGCCGCGCAGGACGGTGAACGGCTCGATGCACGCGTCGGGAGCGAGCGTCACCGTGGGCTCGATCCAGGTCGACGCGGGGTCGACGATCGTCACCCCGGCCAGCATGTGGGCGAGGTTGATGCGGTCGCGGAGCAGCGCCGCCGCCTCTGCGAGGTCGGCGCGCGTGTTGATCCCGAGGGCCACGGTGGGGTCGTCGTGCAGGTGACCGGCGACGGTGTGGCCGTCGCCGACGAGCAGGCCGACGGCGTCGGTGAGGTAGAGCTCGCCCTGGTCGTTCGCCGTCGAGAGCCGCTCGAGCGCCGGCCACAGCAGGTCGGCGCGGAAGGCGTAGATGCCGGCGCTGACCTCGGTGACCGCCCGCTCGTCGGGCGAGGTGTCGCGGAGCTCGACGATGCGCTCGACGCTCCCGTCCGGCCCACGGATGACGCGGCCGAAGTCGGCGCCGATGCCGGCGGTGCGCGTGAAGGTCAGCACCGCGGCCGCCGCACCCGCCTGCGCCCGCGCGGCCGCGAGGTCGCGGAGGCTGGCCGGGTCGGTGAGGGGATGGTCGCCGTTCATGACGACGACGTCGCCGGCGAAGCCCTCCAGGGCGGCCCGTGCGCTGCGGGCGGCGTCACCCGTCCCGAGCGGCTGGGCCTGGACGACCGCCTCGACGCCCTCCGGGAGGATGGCCCGGACGTCGTCGCTGTCGGGCCCGACGACCACGATGGTGCGGTCGGGCCGGAGCTCGGCCACCGCGGCGAGCCCCCACGCCAGCACCGGACGGCCGCAGGCCCGGTGGAGCAGCTTGGGCGTCGCCGACTTCATTCGCGTTCCCCGGCCGGCGGCCAGGATGACGCATGCAAGCGGCGAGGTGGTCATGTCGGTGCTGAGGGCGGTCGGTGCTGGAGCTGGGGCGCCTGGATTCGAACCAGGGATCACGGGACCAAAACCCGTTGCCTTACCACTTGGCCACGCCCCACTGGGCGCGCCTGCCGGGCCGAGCGAGTATACCGAGCGGCGGCCGTCCAGGCCGCCGCGAGGCGTCGGGCCCTCAGCCCGCCGTGGCCTCCTCGACGGCGTCCTCGACCCGGTCGGCGGAGACGCCGAGGTCGCGGAGGATGCGGGCGCCGGGCCCGCCGTCGCCGCGCACGAGCGCGATCAGGACGTCGCGGGGATCCGCCTGCCCGGCGCCGCGCTCCTCCGCCAGCTCCGCGGCCAGCTCGAGCACCCGCTCCGACCGGGCCGTCAGCCCCATCCGGCTCGCCACCGGCTCGGCCGGCGGGCGGACGCCCGCGGCCCGCTCGCGCACGTCGCCGGCGCTCACGCCGAGCGTCCGCAGCGCGTCGCCGGCGGGACCGCCGTCGGAGAGCAGCGCCAGCAGCAGGTGCTCCGTCCCGACGTAGTCGGCGTGGAGGCCGCCGGCCTCCTCCCGCGCGCGGTCGAGGAGCGTGCGGGCGTCGTCGCTTCGGCGCTTCGCCACAGGCCCCGGCTACTTGCGCATGCGGTCGCCCAGCATCACGAGCACCAGGACGACGAGGAGCAGCGAGCCGACGATGAAGAACATGGCCAGCCCGACGTAGATGAGCGGCAGCACGAGACCGCCGATCGCCTGGGCCATGACGACGACCCAGAGCGGCCGCCGGATCACCTCCGGCAGGTGCTGGCGGACGTACAGGTAGCCGACCACCGCGACGACCCCGATCAGGGTCAGGAGCAGGCGATGGCCGGTCGCCCACGCGAACACCGCCTCGGCCAGGCCGAGGACGACGGCGATGCGCAGGCTGTGCTGGTGGAGCCAGCGGGTCGGGGAGCGGCGCTCGCGCGGCTCGATCGTGAGCGCGTCCCCGGAGACGTTCCACTTTGACATGCCCAAAATCATACCGGAGAGGCCGCGAACGACCCCGGTATCCTGAGCGCCGCCGCCTCGGCCTCGCCGCGGTGCGGGAAGACGCCGAACGCCGTCGGCCCCGAGCCGGAGACGATGGCCGCGAGCGCGCCCTCACGCCGCAGCGCGGCGAGCGCCCCGGCCACCTCGGGCCGCAGCCGCAGCACGGCCGGCTCGAGGTCGTTGGCCATGAGCGCCGCGACGTCCTCGACCCGGCGGACGGTGTGCATCGCCCGCACGAGGTCGCCCTCGGCGGCGCGGAAGATCGGGTTCGGCTCGCCGGCGGCGAACACCTCGCCGGCGGAGAGCCCGTCCTCGGACGGGACGAGCACGAACGCGTGCCCGCGGGGGAAGTCGGGCAGCGGCTGGATGCGGTCGCCGCGCCCGGTGCCGAAGCCCGTCTCGGCCCCGGTGAGGAAGAACGGCACGTCGGCCCCGAGCGCGCGGGCGATCGCGTGCAGCTCGTTCGGGTCGCGCTCGCCGCGCAGCGCCCGCAGGACCGCGGCGGCGTCCGACGAGCCACCGCCGAGGCCGGCGGCGACCGGGATCCGCTTCGTCAGCCGCACCCGCCGCGTCTCTCCGAGCGCGGCCAGCGCCCCGGTCACGAGCGTGTCGCCGGGGAACCCCTCGACGGTCGTCTCGGCCGCATCGGAGAGGTCGAGCTCGTCGTAGCGGTCGATGGCCTGGAAGAGCGTCGTCAGCCGGTGGTAGCCGTCCGGCCGCAGCGGCCCCACCCGCAGGCACAGGTTCACCTTGGCGGGCGCGCGCAGGATCATCGCCGCAGCTCCGCGGCGAGCTGCCCGAACCGCTCCGGCGGCAGCTGCTCGGCGCGCAGGCCGGCGATCTCGGCCGGCGGCGCCGGCAGGCCCGCCAGCCGCAGCGAGTTCGCGAGCGTCTTTCGCCGGTGGGCGAACGCCCCGTGGACCACGGTGCCGATCCACGGCCAGTCCGGGCCGGCGACGAACCCGGGCCGGCGCCGGAACGCGACCAGCATCGAGTCGACGTTCGGCTGGGGCACGAACACGGTCCGGGAGACCGCCCGGGCGCCGGTGCGCTCGCAGGCGAGCTGGACGAGCACCGACACCGCGCCGTAGGCCTTCGTGCCCGGCACGGCGAAGAGGCGCTCGCCGATCTCGCGCTGCACCATCACGCAGAAGCGCTCGACGACGGGCAGCGCCCGGATCACGACCGGCGTCGCCACCCCGTAGGGCAGGTTCGCGACCATCGCCCGCGGCGGCGGGTCGAGGTCGGCCAGGTCGACGTCGAGCGCGTCGGCGAAGAGCAGGCGGACGTTCTCGACGCCGCGCAGGGTCTCCTCGAGTGCCGGCTGCAGGCGGCGGTCGATCTCGAGCGAGTGCACCAGCGCCACCTGTCGCGCGAGCCACACCGTCAGCACTCCGAGTCCGGCGCCAACCTCGACGACAACGTCCTCCGCCGCCAGCGGCGCCAGGCGTCCGACCATCTGGAGGACGTTGTTGTCGATCAGGAAGTTCTGGCCGAGGTCGCGGTCGGGCGAGATCCCGAACTCGGCCAGGCGCCGCAGCGACACCTGCCGGCTCACAGGCCGAACAGGCGGTCGGCGTTGCGGTCGATCTGCTCGCCGAGCGCCGCCTCGGACACGCCGCGCTCGCGCGCGAGGACGCCCAGGGTGATGGCGGCGTAGGCGGGCTGGTTGGGCCGGCCGCGATGGGGCGGCGGCGCCAGGTAGGGGCAGTCGGTCTCGGCCAGGATGCGGTCGTCGGGGACGCGGGCGGCCGCCGCGCGCAGGTCGTCCGCCCTGGGGAAGGCGACGTTGCCCGCGAACGAGAAGTGGTAGCCGCGCTCGATCGCCTCGTCGAGGCGGTCGACCGAGCTGAAGCAGTGCAGCACGACCGGGCCCTCGGCCGCCTCGAGCATCCGGAACGTGTCGGCGTCGGCGGCACGGGTATGGATCACGAGCGGCAGGCCGGTCTCGTTCGCGAGGCCGATCTGGGCCTCGAAGACGCGCACCTGATCCGCCCGGGGGGCGTAGTCGCGGTAGAAGTCGAGGCCGCACTCCCCCACGGCGACGGCGCGGGGATGGGCCAGCAGCGGCCGCAGCGCACCGACGTCGCCCGCGTCCGCGGCCTCGTGGGGATGGATGCCGACGATCGCCCACACCGAGGCGAAGCGGCCGGCGAGCTCGAGCGCCTGCTCGCGCCCGACCGTGAGGATGCGCCCCACCCCGGCCGCGGCGGCGGCGGCGACCAGATCCTCGGCCGGCCCCTCACAGAGGTCGAGGTGCGCGTGGGTGTCGATCACGCCCGCGGGAAGAGCGGCGGCGGCTGGGTGACCGCGATGCCGGCCGGCAGAAGGCCCAGCCCGGCCCGCTCCCAGGCGACGGCGCCGGGATCGCCGATCGCCTCCAGCATCCGCGCCGAGGAGGCGGGGATGAAGGGGTGCAGCAGCACCGCCAGGGAGCGCACCGCGTCCGCGAGCGTGTACAGCGTCGTGTCGAGCAGCGCCTGGTCGGCGGCCGCCTGGCTGCGGGCGAGCACCCACGGCTGGCGCTCCTCGACGTAGCGGTTGGCGGCCCGGACGAGGCCCCAGATCACGTCCAGCGCACCGGTCAGGTCGATGGCCTCGAAGCGCTCGGCCACGGCCGCGTCGATCGGCTCGAGCTCGCACCGGCCGTCGGGGACGACGCCGCCGCGGTAGCGCACGATCATCGCCGTCGCGCGCGAGACGAGGTTGCCGAGGTCGTTCGCGAGCTCGCCGGCGTAGCGGCGGTCGAGGCCGTCCCGGGTGACGCTCCCGTCCTGGCCCCACTGCACCTCGCGCAGCAGGTAGAAGCGCAGGGCGTCGGCGCCGAGCTCGTCGATCACGGCCAGCGGGTCGATCACGTTGCCGAGCGACTTGGACATCTTCTGGTCGCCGCTCGTCAGGTAGCCGTGCACGAAGAGCCGCTTCGGCGGCTCGTACCCGGCGGCCATCAGCAGGGCCGGCCAGGACACGCAGTGCAGGCGCAGGATGTCCTTGCCCAGCAGGTGCATCGACGGCCAGAAGGTGGCGGACACGTCGCGGCCCAGGCCGTACTCGAGGGCGGTGTGGTAGTTCAGGAGCGCGTCCACCCACACGTAGACGGTCTGCTCCGGCTTCCAGGGCAGGGGCACGCCCCAGCTCACCGTGGCGCGGCTGACCGAGAAGTCGGACAGGCCCGACTCGATGAACGAGCGGGCCTCGTTGTAGCGGGCGCGGGGCATGACGTACTCGCGGTCGCGGTCGTACAGCTCGAGCAGCTGCGACTGGAAGGCCGACAGGCGGAAGAAGGTGTTCTCCTCCTCGATCCGTTCGACGGGGCGCTTGTGCAGCGGGCAGATGTTGCCCGGCTGCTCCAGCTCGTCCTCGGAGTAGAACTGCTCGCAGCCCGTGCAGTAGAGGCCGGTGTAGGTGTCCTCGTAGAGGTGGCCGGCGTCGCGCAGGCGCACCATGAAGTCCTGCACGCGGCGCTCGTGCTCGCGGTCGGTGGTGCGGATGAAGAAGTCGTTCGAGGCCTCGAGCCGGTGCACCAGGTCGCGGAAGCGGGCCGAGACGCGATCGCAGAACTCCTTGGGCGAGAGGCCGGCCTCGGCGGCGGCCTGGGCCACCTTGGCGCCGTGCTCGTCGGTGCCGGTCAGGAAGAAGACGTCCTCGCCGCGCTGGCGGTGATGACGGGCGAGCGCATCGGCCGCGACCGTCGTGTACGCATGCCCGAGGTGCGGGTCCGAGTTGACGTAGTAGATGGGAGTTGTAAGGGAAAACGACATAATCGTGCCCGCCCTCTGGCAAATTGGCAGCAAGCCATCTATGCTCAGACGTGGGCTCCATCCTAACGAGATGGCGAGGGTCACTATGAGCGTTATCAGGCATTCCGCGGGTGCACGCGGCAGAGCGGCATCCGCGCGGGCAGGGGGCGTGGTGCGCAGGGTCGACGAGCTCGGCCGGATCGTCATCCCGGTCGAGATCAGGCGCCGGTTCGGCATCGACGTTCGCGATCCGCTCGAGATCAGCGTGCGGGGCGAGACGATCGTCCTCTCCAAGCCGCACGACGCGTGCGTGTTCTGCGGCCGCACCGGCGGCCTCGACGAGTTCCACGGCCGTCAGGTGTGCAGCACCTGCCGGGTCGAGCTCTCGGGCGACGTCGTCAGGGCCTCGTAGTCAGGGCTTCGTAGCAACGCGATAGAGGCGGTTCCGGGGCAGGCCGGTCAGCTGCGAGGCGATCGCGGCGGCCCGGCGCGCGCCGACCGCGGCGGCCAGCTCGGCGAGCGCGTCCTCGGGGACGTCGGCCGCGGGCGCGCCCGCGGCGGCGAGGACGAGCGTGACCTCGCCCTTCGGGGGCGTCGCGAACGTCCGGGCCAGGTCGGCGAGGCGGCCGCGCTCGACCTGTTCGTGCAGCTTCGAGAGCTCGCGGCAGACGGCGGCTCGGCGGTCGGGCTGGGCCTCGGCCAGCGCCGCGAGCGTCGCCGGCAGCCGCTTCGGCGACTCGAAGGCGACCACGGGCAGCCCACAGGCGTCGAGCCGGCGCACCTCGGCCGCCGCCTTCGCCGCCGGCCGGGGCAGGAAGCCGGCGAACACGAACCCGCCCCCGGCGAGCCCCGAGGCCGCCACGGCGGCCGTCACCGCCGACGGCCCCGGCAGCACCGTCACCGGAAGGCCCGCGCCGGCCACCGCGGCGACGATCCGGGCGCCGGGGTCGGAGACGGCCGGCATGCCGGCGTCGGTCGCGAGCGCCACCCGCTCGCCGGCGCGGACGCGCTCGACCACCTCGCCGGCCCGGGCGGCCTCGTTGTGCTCGTGGACGGAGAGCAGCGCGACCGAGATCCCGTGCCGCTCGAGCAGGATCCGCGTCCGGCGCGTGTCCTCGCACGCCACCACGTCGGCGCAGCGCAGCTCGTCGAGAAGCCGCAGCGTCACGTCGGAGAGGTTCCCGATCGGCGTCGGGCACACGACCAGCGCGCCGGGTCGGGGGGAGGATTCGGGCACTGCGAGTACCATTAAAGCGTCGTGGCCGACTCCAAGCCGACCAAGTCGTACCGCACGTACCGGGGCGGCCGAGCCGGGCGCGACGACCCCGAATCGGCGCGCTTCAACTTCGGCGGCGGGGGCTCGGGGACGGCCGCTCCGCCGCGGCCGCGCACGCCCGAGGGGATGCCGCGGCCGGGCTTCCGCGGCCCCGACGCGCTGCCGGGCCGCCCGGTGGCGGCGCCCGGCGGCCAGCCGCCGCGCAGGTTCCTGCGGAGGCGCTGGAAACGCATCCTCGCGATCGGGATCCCCGTCTGCTTCCTGCTCTTCGCCGGCTGGCTCTACCTCGGGTACCGCAGCTTCTCGAACGAGATCGCCAACGCGAACAAGCGCCTGAACAAGCGCACCCTGGCCGCGCTCCAGCCGGCCGGGAACATCATGACGAACCCCCAGATCAGCCTGATCATGGGCTCCGACAGCCGCGGGGCGAACGCGATCAGCGGGGCGCGGTCGGACTCGATCCTGCTCGTCCGCACCGATCCCTCCCACCACCTGATCTCGATGCTCTCGATCCCGCGCGACCTGGACGTGGCGATCCCCGGCCACGGGACGAACAAGATCAACGCGTCGTTCGCCTACGGCGGGCCGCCGCTCCTGATCCGCACGGTCGACAAGTTCACCGGCCTGGGCGTGAACCACATGGTGCTGGTCGACTTCACCGGCTTCAAGGACCTGATCGACTCGCTCGGCGGGGTGACCATCTACAACCCGTACAAGGTGGTCTCCTCGCAGCCGTTCGACGGGCTGATCTGGCACTTCGCCAAGGGCACGATCCACCTCGACGGGCGCCACGCGCTGGCCTACGCCCGCATCCGCCACACGACGAACCCGCGCGACAGCGACATCACCCGCACGGAGCGCCAGCAGCGGGTGACCCAGGCGCTGATGCGCCAGCTCGTCACCCCGTCGTCGGTCTTCCACCTGCCCTCGATCGGCCGCGACCTGGCCAAGCCGCTTGCGACCGACCTGTCGGCGCCGGAGCTGCTGGCGATGGGCTGGATCAAGTTCCGGGCGTCGCGCACGCTCGAGTGCCACCTGGGCGGGACGCCCGCCTCGATCGACGGCCAGGACGTGCTCCAGCCGAGCGAGCAGAACGCCGCCGTGGTCGGCATGTTCCTCGGCAAGCAGGCCCCCCAGCCGGCGCCGCCCGACGACCACAGCTGCTGTCCGCGCGCACCGGGCTGCACGGTCCACTGAACGCTGCACCACGTAGACGAACGGGTGCCTGGCTCCGCGCAGCGGTGCCTGGCACCGGTCATCCACCACAACCTCGGTCGCTCGTTCCTACCGGTGCCAGGCACCGGGCGGAGGATCGCCAATCGCAGCGGCCACTCGATGCCGCCGGGTCGGCGCCGGTGCCAGGCACCTGCGCCGCCGAACGCTGCACCAAAAGGGGTCTGACCCCGGACGGTGCGTTCAGCCCTCGGCGGCCTTCTTGGTCTCGCCCTTGCTCGACTCGGCCGGCTTGGAGTCGGACGACTTCGAGTCCGACGACTTGCCGTCGCTCGAGGACTCCGCCCGCTCGGCGGAGGCGGCCTTCTTGCCGCGGCCGTAGTCGGTGGAGTAGAAGCCGGATCCCTTGAAGTGGATCGCGACCGGGTGCAGCACCCGGGTCGCGGGAGCACCGCATTCCTCGCACTCGGTCAGAGGGTCGTCGGCGATCCTCTGCAACACCTCGAACCTGTGCCCGTTCGTGCATCGGTACTCGTAGATCGGCATGCAAACCAAGTATACCGCGCGCAACCGGCGTGAAAACGCGCCTCCTTGGCACACTCGGGGCGAGAGTGCCAGCCGGCGTCCCTTCTGTAGCATCAGCCCCGTGCGGATCGCGATCGTGACGGACTTCTACTACCCGTCGCTCGGGGGCATCACCGAGCACGTCGACGGGCAGGCGCGCGAGCTCGCAAACCGCGGGCACGACGTCACGGTCGTCACCGGCCACATGCTGCGGACGCCCCCGGTCTCGGACGACGCCCTGCCGGTGCCGGAGCCGAACTTCGAGATCGTGCGCATGGGCGTCGCGATCCCGCTCTACGTCCCCCACTGGGGCAACAACGCCCAGACGCTGCACACCTACGGCCCCCGCCTCGGGCAGCAGCTGCGGGCGTTCTTCCGCGAGCGCGGGTTCGACGTCGTGCACGTGCACGCCCCCTACAACCCGCCGTTCCCGGCCTGGGCGATCGACCAGTGCCCGGACGAGACGATCTGCGTCGCCACCTTCCACAGCGTGTTCCCGCAGACGACCGGCATGGACATCCTGGCCGAGTGGACGCGGCCCTGGATCGAGCGCCTCGACGGCCGCATCTGCGTCAGCGAGGCCTGCATCGGCTCGCTCGCGCCCTACTACCCGTACGCCTACGACGTCATCCCGAACGGGATCGACGCCGGCCACTTCAGCCCGGACGCCGAGCCCGTCGCCGAGCTCATGGGCGACCACCAGAACATCGTCTTCTGCGGCCGCTTCGACCCCCGCAACGGCCTCGACACGATGATCGAAGCCTTCCGCCTGCTCCACCGCGAGCGCGGCGGCCAGGTGCGGCTCGTCGTCGTCGGCGACGGCCCGCTGCGCAAGCTCTACCGCCGCCAGGTCGGCGAGGAGCTGGCGCCGTTCGTGCACTTCGCCGGGCGCCTGAACCGCAGCCGCCCCAACTACCTCACGTCGGGATCCGTGTTCTGCACGCCCTGCAACCGGGCATCGTTCGGCATGGTGCTGCTCGAGGCCATGAGTTGTGGACGGCCCGTCGTCGCGAGCCGGATCAGCGGCTTCCAGCTCGTGATGGAGGACGGCCGGCAGGGGTTCCTGGTGCATCCCGGCGACTCCGCCGAGCTGCACGCCGCCGCCCTGCGCCGGCTGCTCGACGATCCCGGCCTGCGCGCGCGGATGGGCGCGGAGGGCCGCCGCACCGCGCTCGAGACCTACGCCTGGCCGCGGGTGGCCGCCACGCTCGAGGCCTACTACGCCGACCTCCTCGCCGGCGAGCAACCGGTATGGGCAAGCGCGAAGTCATCACCCGCTTCGTAATCCTGGGGGCGCTCTGGATCGCGGCCACGGCCGTGATCGGGCAGGCCGTCGGGGGCGTCGCGGGCGACATCGTGGAGGGCGTTGCCGTGCTGCTGCTCCTGTTCGTGGCGTGGTCGGCGTTCACCCCCAACGCCCGCCTGTTCGGGCGGGTGATCGGCAGAGGCACCTCGCCGTCGCCCAAGGTGGCGATCACGTTCGACGACGGCCCCAGCCTGGAGCACACGCCCGCCGTGCTCGACGCGCTCCGGACCGCCGGCGCGCGGTGCACCTTCTTCGTGCTCGGCCGCCACGTCCGCGCCCATCCCGACATCGCCCGCCGGATCGTGGCCGAGGGGCACGAGCTGGCCAGCCACGGCGACGACCACTCGCTGCTCACGTTTGCCGGGCCGGCCGCGATCGCCCACCAGTTCCGGGCCGCGGAGGAGGCCGTCACGGAGGCCGTCGGCGCGTCGGTGGCGCGGCTGTTCCGGGCGCCGCACGGCTACCGCGGCCCGTTCCTCGCGCCGGTGGCGCGCCGGCTCGGCTACCGCATCGTCGGCTGGACCGGCTCGATCTTCGACACCGCCCGGCCGGGCGTCGAGGTGATCGTCGACCGCTGCGCCGGGGTGCTCGAGCCGGGCGCGATCGTGCTCCTGCACGACGGCGACGGCTCCGGCGAGGGCGGCGACCGCTCGCAGACCGTCGAGGCCCTGCCCCAGATCCTGCAGACGGCCCGCGAGCGCGGGCTCGAGCCCGTGACCGTGTCCGAGCTGGCCGAGGAGCTGCGCCCGAGGCGCAACACGGTGCCCCGCGCGGCGGCGTTCACGGCGATCGCCGTGGCGATCGTCTTCGCGCTCTCGCGCAAGTTCGACCTCCAGGTCGTGGCCGACGTCTTCACCCGCGCGAACCCGCTCTACGTGCTGGCGGCGCTGATCGCGAACCTGTTCTCGGTCGCGTTCAAGGCGCTCACCTGGAAGGCCGCGTTCGACGCGATGCCGCGCGTGGAGGACGAGGAGCCCGTCGACGTCGGGATGCGCGACGTCGTGCCGGCGATCTTCATCGGCTTCCTCCTGAACACGGTGCTGTTCGCCCGCCTCGGCGAGGTCGCCCGCGTCTCGGTCGTGCGCCGCAGGCTGGCGGCCCGCGGCCACCCCATCCCCGTCCCGCCCGTCGTCGGCACGCTGGTCACGGAGCAGCTGCTCTCGGGCGCGACGCTCGTCGGCGTGCTGGTCGGCGTCGTGATCTACGTCCCGGTGCCGCGGGCGGCGGTGAACCTGCTGGCCGTGCTCTCGGGCGTCGTGATCTTCATCGGGCTCGTGGCCGCCGGGATCGAGGTCTGGGGCCGCCTGCGCCGGCGGCGCATGCCGAACGACGACTACGTCGAGCGCTGGTGGCACCTGCTCGGCATCAGCTTCACGTC
Organism: uncultured Actinomycetes bacterium; assembly: GCA_963731515.1. GTDB lineage: Bacteria > Actinomycetota > Thermoleophilia > Gaiellales > JAICJC01 > JAICJC01. Next base: position 483,001 of record CAVSVU010000014.1, read on the forward strand.
GACCGTCCAGGGGATGCGCCGCGGCCAGGCCATCTTCCAGCGGCCGCGCCTGCTCCTGCTCGGGCTCGTCACGGCGACGGCGAGCTGGCTGGCGCAGATGGCCGGCATCTACCTGACGCTCGCGGCGTACGACATCCACAAGAGCCTCGGCGTCACGGCCGTCGTCTTCCTGGCGTCGAACCTGGTGCAGCTCTTCCCCATCACCCCGGGCAACCTGGGGGTCTTCCAGGGGGCGACCGCCACGAGCCTGACGCTCCTGTACGGTGTGCCCGCCAATCTGGCCCTGACGTTCTCGATCGGCCTCCAGCTGATCGAGGCCCTGCTGGGGGTCGGCGTCGGGTTCGTGTTCCTCTCGATGGAGGGGCTGTCGGTGAAGGAGCTGCAAACCCAGGCCGAGGACGAGGAAGCGTGAGGCGAGCCGTCGTGCTGGTCGCGGTCGCGGCGTGCCTGGCCGGGTGCTCCTCGGGCGGCGGCGGCTCGAGCGCGTCCTCGTCGGGGCCGAAGCGGGTCGCGACCCTGCCGACGTCGGGCACCGCCACCTACACCGACGGCCGCGTCTACACGGTCGCCCCGCTCGGGACCGTCCTGCGCCTCGACGACATCGCCGTCAAGGTGCAGAGCGTCGTCTGGAAACCGAAGGTCGACCTCGGGTCCGTCGGCGGGACTGCGGTCACGCCGCCGCCGGGCACGAAGACCTACGGCGTGGTGACGCTCACCGTCAAGAACATGACCAGCAAGCCGGAGCGCGTGGGGCTGACCCAGATCTGGCTGCGCAACGCCGCCGGGAGCCCCTACCTCGCGGCCGCCACCGCGCGCGTGCCCGACAACCTGCTCACGATGCCGATCCCCGCCGGCAAGTCGGTCACAGGCTCGCTCGTCTACCCGACGCCGCAGAAGGAGACGGGCTACCTGCTCGTCTACCGCTTCGACGACGCCAAGGCGATCGCCAAGGCGAACCACGTCGGCCTGCTGCGCTACGCCTCGTAGAGCTCCTAGATGATCTCCCGCGCGAGCAGGTCGGCGACGGTCTCGCGGGCGACCACGGTGCGCTCCGCGCCGCCGGCCACCATCACCGCCGCGGGACGCGGCAGGCCGTTGTAGGTCGACGCCATCGTGGCCGTGTAGGCGCCGGTGGCGGCGAGGGCGAGCACGTCGCCGGGGCGCAGCTCGGGCAGCTCGGCCGCCTCGATCAGGACGTCGCCCGACTCGCAGTGCTTGCCCGCGATCGCGTAGGTGTGCGTCGCCGCCTCACCGGCCCGGTCGACGGCGAAGGCCTGGTAGCGGGCGCCGTACATCGCCGGCCGGGGGTTGTCGGCCATGCCGCCGTCGACCGCGGCGTAGGTCACCCCGGCCGCCGTGCGCTTGACCGCCCCGACCGTGTAGAGGGTGACGCCCGCCGGTCCGGCGATCGAGCGGCCCGGCTCGACGATCAGCTCCGGCAGGGGCAGACCGCGGCCCCGGAGCTCCTCGGCGACAGCCGCGGCCGTGGCCGCGACCGCCGCGCGCACGTCCGGCGCCCGGTCGCCGTCGGTGTAGGCGATGGCGAGCCCACCGCCCAGATCGAGGAGCGGCAGCCCGCCCAGGCCCTCCCGGTCGGTGTACGCCGCCAGCCAGGCGGCCGCCTCCAGGTAGGTGTCGACCGTCCCGATCTGGGAGCCGAGGTGGACGTGCAGGCCCATCGGGCGGACGTGCTCGAGGCCGGCGGCGCGGCGCAGCGCGGCGGCGGCCTCGTCCGGCGCGAGCCCGAACTTCGACGCGGCATGGCCCGTCGCGATCTTGCGGTGGGTGTCCGCCTCGATGGCCGGGTTCACGCGCACGAGGACCGGCTGGACGCGGCCGGCGGCGGCCGCCAGGCGCTCGATCTGGTCGAGCTCGCGGTCGTGGTCGGCGACGACGAGGCCCGCCCCGGCGGCGAGCGCCGCCGAGATGTCGGTGTCGGACTTGTTGTTGCCGTGGACGATCAGGCGCTCGCCGGGCGTCCCGGCGGCGAGCGCGAACGCCAGCTCGCCCTCGGAGGCGACGTCCATGCCCAGCCCCTCCTCCAGCAGCACCCGCAGCACGGCGACGGTCGTCTGCGCCTTGCAGGCGAAGGCGATCCGGGCCGGGCCGGGATAGGCGGAGAGGCCCTCGCGATACGCCCGCGCGCGGCCGCGCAGGGTGGCCTCGTCGTAGACCAGCAGCGGCGTGCCGTGCCGGGCGGCGAGGTCGCCGAGGGGCACGCCGCCGACGGCCAGCCGGCCGCCCGCGACGGCCGCAGAATCGGGCAGGACGGAGGCGCTCATCCCGGCGAAGTATGCGTGCGGGAGCGGCGGCGCCGGTGCCCTGCCCGCAGCGGCGCCGGTATCCTGCCCGCCCATGGCGAACCGTGTGCTCGTGGTCGGCTGGGACGGCGCCGACTGGGAAATCCTCGACCCGCTGCTGGCCGCCGGCGATCTGCCCAACCTGGCGGCGCTGGCCGGGCGCGGCGCCCGCGGCGTGGCCCGGTCGGTGGTGCCGTCGCACTCGTGGGCGGCCTGGCCGTCGTTCCTGACCGGGGTCGACCCCGCCGGCCACGGCGTCTTCGACATCCTCGAGCACCGGCCCGGCCAGACGCGGCGGATGCCGGTCTCGTCACGCTCGATCCTGGCGCCGACGTGGCCGCAGCGGCTGTCGGACGCCGGCCGCACGGTGCTGCTCCTGAACGTCCCGCTGACGTACCCGCCGATCCCGATCCGCGGCGTCGTCATCTCCGGCGGAGTCATCCCGCCGAAGGCGGTCTACTCGCACCCGGCCGAGGCCGGGCCCGACCTGGGCTGGCCGATCAACGGCGGCTCGTGGACGACGTTCCGCAACCGCCCGCTCGACCTCGTCGCCGACGTGGAGAAGGTGACGACGGCCCGGGCCGAGGCCGTCCGCCGGCTGATGGACGACCATCCGTGGGACGTGGCCTGCGCGGTGTTCGTCTCGCCCGACCGGATCCAGCACTGCCTGCTCGAGTACGTGCATCCCGGGCACCCCGACCACGCCCGCGCGGCGGCGACGCCGGTCGCCGAGCGCGTCCGCGACGTGTACCGCCTGCTCGACCGCGAGCTGGGGACGCTCGTCGAGCGCACCGACGAGTCCGACACGGTGGTGGTCATGTCCGACCACGGCCACCAGCCCTGCACCCGGGCGCTCAACATGAACCGCGTCCTCGAGCACCTCGGCTACCTGCACCAGGGCCGCGGCTCGGCGCTGGTCGGCCTGCTCGCCTGGGGCCGGGTGCGGTCGATCGCCCGGGTCGCCTACGACCGGCTCGGCCTGCACGGGAAGGTGGCCGTGCCGACGGCGCCGATCGACTGGGCGCGGACGCGGGCCTACACCAGCGTCGTCTCGACGGGCGAGGGCGTGTCGCTCGCGCTCCAGGGTCGCGAGCCCGCGGGGACGGTCGCGCCGGGGGACTACGAGGCGGCGCGGGCCGAGCTGGCCGCCGCGCTCGAGGGCTTTGCCGACCCGGCCACCGGCGAGCACCCGATCCGGCGCGCGGTCCCGCGCGAGCAGGTGCTCGAGGGGGCCTACCTCGACCGGGCGCCCGACCTGCTGCTCGAGGCCGCGCCGCTCTACTCGCTCACCCATGCCCGGCAGATGGTGGAGCAGGCCGACTGGCTGTCGGGCGACCACCGGCCGGAGGGCGTGTACGTCGCCGCCGGCCCGGGTGCCGGCCCGGCGAACGGCGCCGAGATCTCGCTCACCGACTTCGCCGCCCTGATCTCGGGGGCGGCCGGCGTCGAGCCCGACGCCGCCTGGTCGGCCGCCCCGGAGGAGGAGCCGGCGGCGGTGTTCTCCGACCAGGAGCAGCGCGAGGTCGAGGAGCGCCTGCGCGGGCTGGGCTACCTCGAGTAGCGGCCCTGCACAGCGCGGAGCGACGGCGGCCGGCGACGGCGTGACGGACGAGCGCACGCTCCTGCACGGGACGGGCGCGAACGTGATCGGCCTCGCGGTCGGCGTCGTGGCCGCGTTCGGCGTGCAGCTCCTGCTGGGGCGGTCGCTCCCGAACGGCGGCCTCGCCCTCGTCACCGTCGCCGTCCAGTTCGCGTTCGTCGCCGCCGCCGGCGCCCGCTTCGGCATGGACCTCGCGTCCGTGCGGGCGGTCGCGATCGGCGCCGGCACCGGCGAGATGTCCCACCTGCGCAGCCTCGTCGAGCGCTGCGCCGGCATCGCGCTCGCCGCCGGCATCGTGCTCGGCGCGGTCGTGGCGGCGCTCTCGCCCCTCGCCGGCGACCGGGCCGAGGCGATCGCCGTCGGCGCCGCGGCGCTGCCGCTGATCGCGACCGCCAACGTCTACCTGGGTGCGACCCGGGGCCTGAAGCGGATGGGGCCGACGCTGTGGGTGTTCTGGATCGGGCAGCCGGTGGTGTGGATCGCCCTCGCCGCCGTCGCGATCGCCTTCGGCGGCGGAACGGACGCGGCGATCGCGGCCTACGACCTGTCCTGGCTGGTCGGCCTCGTCGCCGCCTGGGCGATGTGGCGGCGGCTGGCGGTCTGGCCGGACAGCCGCCCGGCGACCCGGGCGGAGGTCTCGGCCGTCCTGCGCTACGGGGCGCCGCGGGCGCCGTCGGCGCTGCTGGCACAGGCGCTCTTCTGGGGCGACCTGTTCGTGCTCGCCCACTTCGCGTCGGGCCGGCGCCTGGACGCGTACGCCGCCGCCGGCCGGATCTCGCAGCTGATCCTGCTCTTCCTCACCTCGGTGAACCTGGTCTTCTCGCCGTTCGCGGCCGACCTGCACTCCCGCGGCGAGCGGGAGCGGCTCGACGCCCTCTTCAAGCGCGCCACCCGCTGGGCGCTGGCCGCGACGCTGCCGCTCGCGATCGTCCTCTTCGTCGCCGCCCCGCAGGCGCTCGAGGCGTTCGGGCCGGGCTACGCAACCGGCTCGACTCCGCTGCGGATCATGCTCGTCGGGCAGACCGTGAACGTGGCCACCGGGGGCGTCGCCTTCGTGCTCGTGATGGCCGGGTTCACCGGCCTCGACCTGGCGGACAACGTGCTCGCCGCGGCCGTCCTCTTCGCGCTCGCGATCCCGCTGGCCGCCGCCGAGGGGCCGACGGGGGCCGCCGCGGCGTCGGCCGTGGCGCTCGTTGCGGTCAACCTCGTGCGGCTGGCGCAGGTCTCCCGGCGCGTCGGCATCCAGCCGTTCGATGCCGCCTATGCCCGGCTGGCCGTCCCGGCCGCCGGCTGCGCGGCCGCCGCCTGGGCGGCGCGGGCCGCGACCGACGCCCATCCGTGGTGGGTCGTCGTCGCGGCGACGACGGTCGCCGGCGCGGTCGCCTACGCCGTGCTTCTGCCCGCCGGGCTGCCGGCGGCGGAGCGCGCGTCGGTCGCGTCCTTCACCCGCAGGATCTCGAACCGGCCGAGGTGATCCGGCACGTCCGCCGGATCGCGGTAGACGAAGGCGAGCGCGGGGTCGGCGATGATGCGGCGCAGGACGTCGGGCGGCTGGTTGCGCAGGTCGAGGAGCACGTAGGACGCGTGCAGGCGGCGCAGGATCTGGTTCCGGCGCGCGGTGGTGGTCTCGAGCGAGAAGAAGGCCTGGCCGAGGTGGTTGCGCGAGGCCTCGTCGAGCTTCGGCACGGCCCGCGTGCGCGCCTCGGGCAGGACGGCGGCGCGGATGTCGGCGAACGCGAAGAGCTCGAACAGGCGCTGCGGGTCGCCGAGCACCACGGGCGCCGGCCCCGGCAGGCGGCGGAACGCGCGCACCACGCCCGGCGTGAGCCGCACCGTCTCGAACGCGGGCTCCGGGCGGTACGGCCCGGCCTCGGCGGCGTTGCGCACGATCGGGCCCCAGTGCCACACCCACGGGCCGAGCAGCGCGACGACCAGGGCGACCGCCGCCGGTGAGACGGAGAGGGCGGGCGGGTACCGCGACGGCTTCCACAGGGCCAGCGGGACGGCGGCCAGCGCGGCGACGACGAGCACGCTCGTCGGTGTCTGCCACACCCAGTCGACGCCGCGCACCTGGTGCAGCCCGAGGCCGAGGGCGATCGCGAGCGGCCACGTCCACCGGCCCAGCGCCGCGGCCACGATGCACGCCCCCACGGCCGCCACGGCCGGCCACAGGAGCGGCTGCCAGAAGCGATGGAACTGCCCCATCCCCACCGCCGCGATGACGGCGGTGTTGACCCCCGGCACGAGCAGCAGGAGGAGCAGGGCGACGCTCGCCGCCGCCAGCGGCAGCAGCCGGCGGTAGCGGGCGATCACGACCAGGAGCAGGATCGCGGCGAGCACGTATCCGCGGCCGAAGACGGGCGCCCACGGGTACATGAAGAGCGCCCGGCGGCCGTGGAGCACGAACTCGTCGGCGTGGGAGAGCACCGGATGGCGGTGGCCGCCGCGGATGGCGATGACGTAGATCCAGAGCGAGATCGCCCCGATCAGCGCCGTCGCGCCGGCCAGCGTCAGCGCGGGCGTGCGCACCTGCCGCCCGCCGGCGAGCCAGGCCCCGGCCAGCAGGCCTGCGGCCAGCACGAGCGCCGGGATCGCGTAGGTCGGGTGCACGAGGGCGATCGAGACGAACGCGGCCGCCGTCGCGGGCGCGGCCCGGCGGACGCGACCGATCTCGAGCAGGAACAGGATCAGCACGGCCGGGGTCAGCACCCACACCGAGAACGGCGCCGGCTGGTTGATCTGGATCACGAGGCCGTTCAGGAGCGAGCACAGGTCCCAGGCCACGAAGACGGCGGCCAGGACGCCGATCCCGCGCCGACCGGTCAGCGCCGTGCCCAGCGCGTAGGCCGACGCGATCGCGAGGCCGGCGCACAGCGGCTGCACGTCGCGGAACGCCGTCACCGGGTCGGTGCCCGCGAGGCGCGCGACCGACGCCAGCGCCGCGTGCATGACCGGGAACGCGTAGCCCGCGTTGGCGGGGCCGTGCAGGAACGGCGACACGCTGGCAAACGAGATCGACGAGACGTCCTCCAGCTTGCGCATGAGCCCGACGTGGAAGAGGCCGTCGCCGACGACCGGCAGCGACAGGCGCCAGCCCAGGTAGGCGAACGCGGCGACGGCGACGGAGCCCGCGCCCAGCTCCCAGGCGCCGGCCGAGGGCAGCGCCGGCGGGCGGCGCACGCAGATCGCGAGGGCCGCGATCTCGCACGCGACCGCGCCGATCACGAACCCGAGCGGGAGGCCGATCAGGAAGGCGAGGGCGAGCGGCGGCCCCCATGCGACCAGCCCGAGCGCCGCCGCGACGGGCGCGCAGCCGGCCCGGCCCAGCTCTCCCTCGAGCTCGAGCGCCCGCAGGGCCAGCCAGCCCGGCAGCAGCAGGACGAGGGCGAACGCCAGCCACACCGCGATCGCGTCGAGGCCCAGCCCGCGGGCGACGAGAAGGCCGGCGGCCATGGCGGCGACGGCGGCCAGCTCGAGCCTGCGCGCATGCACGGGCGGGATGCTAACGAAGCCCTCGCTCGTCACGGCGACGGTGGCGGCGACCGCTATCGGCCACCCCAGATAGCATTCCGGCTATCGTTACTGCCCCGCGGTCGGAGGGGCCGCACGATTCCACCACGAACGTACGGAGTGACGCGTATGCGAGTCTTGATCCTCGGCGGGGACGGCTACCTGGGCTGGCCCACCGCGATGCGGTTCTCGGGCAAGGGCCACGAGGTCGCCGTCGTCGACAACTTCGCCCGCAGGCGCTGGGTCGAGGAGATGGGCGGAGACTCGCTGACGCCGATCGTGTCGCTGGACGAGCGCATCGAGGCGTGGCGCGAGGTCTCCGGCAAGCGGATCACGTCGTACGTCGGCGACCTGGCCGAGGACACCCTCGCCGCCGATGTCGTGGTCGACTTCCAGCCGGACACGATCATCCACTACGGCGAGCAGCCGAGCGCGCCGTGGTCCATGCGCAGCGTCGACCACGCCGTGACGACGCAGCAGAACAACGTCGTCGGGTCGCTGAAGCTCCTGTGGGCGATGCGCGACCACACGCCGAACGCGCACCTGATCAAGCTCGGGACGATGGGCGAGTACGGCACGCCGAACATCGACATCGAAGAGGGCTTCATCGAGATCACCCACAACGGCCGCACGGACGTGCTCCCGTTCCCGAAGATGCCGGGGTCGCTGTACCACCTCTCGAAGGTGCACGACAGCCACAACATCCACTTCGCCTGCCGGGTCTGGGGCCTGCGCGCGACCGACCTGAACCAGGGCGTCGTGTACGGGATCGAGACGCCCGAGGCCAAGCTGGACGAGCGCCTCCTGACCCGCTTCGACTACGACGAGGCCTTCGGCACGGCGCTGAACCGCTTCTGCGTCCAGGCCGTCGTCGGCCGCCCGCTGACCGTCTACGGCGCCGGCGGCCAGACGCGCGGGTTCCTGAACATCGTCGACACGCTCCAGTGCGTCGAGCTCACGGCCCAGAACCCGGCCGGCGCCGGCGAGTACCGCGTGTTCAACCAGTTCACGGAGACGTTCACCGTCGCCGAGCTGGCCGCGAAGGTCAAGCACGCCGGCGGCGAGCTGGGGATCGCGGTCACGATCGACAACCTCCAGAACCCGCGCTTCGAGGCGGAGGAGCACTACTACAACCCCGTGCACACGAAGCTGCCGTCGCTCGGCCTGCAGCCGACGCTGCTGTCGGAGAACCTGATCGAGTCGACCCTCGGCGTGATCCAGCGCTACCGCGACCGCGTCATCTCCGACGTCATCGCGCCGAGCACCCGGTGGCGGCCCGCGCCGCCGGTGGGCCAGCCCGCCTCGTGATGGCGGCGCGCCGGTGACGCCGCTTCGCACAGCCGGCCTCGTGGCCGCGCTCGTGTTCGCGGCGCTCACGATCTACGCCTACCGCCGCGGCAGGATCGGCAACGGCGACCTGCTCGTGCGGCTGGCCGTCTTCACGCTCCCGCTGCTGATCTTCTCGCTCGAGCCGGCCGCGCTCCAGTGGACGTTCGACGAGCTCTCGTTCCGCAAGGGCGGCGGCCACCAGATCATGGGCGCGACGGTGCTCGCCGTGGGCGTGCTCTACCTGTTCGCGTTCTCGCTGGCCGGGCGGGGCGAGAAGTCGCGCCGCGACCTCACCCGCCTGATCGAGAACCTGGCGCTGGAGCAGTTCCGCGCCACCGGCCATCCGGAGCAGTTCGCGGGCGGTGTCGCGGTCGTCATCCCCGCCTACAACGAGGCGGACAACATCGACCACGTGCTCGGCTCGCTGCCGGGCATCGTGTGCGGCTACCCGCTGCATGCGATCGTCGTCGACGACGGCTCGGCCGACGCGACCACCGACCGCGCCCGCGCAGCGGGGGCGGCGGCCGTCCGGCTGCCGCTGAACCGCGGCCAGGGAGCGGCGCTTCGCACCGGCTACCGGCTGGCGCTTGCGACCGGCGCCGAGATCGTCGTCACGATGGACGCCGACGGCCAGCACCAGCCGTCGGAGCTGTCCCGGCTCGTGCAGCCGATCGCCGACGGCGAGGCCGACGTCGTGAACGGCTCCCGCGTCCTGGGCGAGGCCGACCCGTCGCACGCCGCCCGCGAGATGGGCATCCGCATGTTCGCCCAGCTGCTCTCGATCCTCACCTGGAGCCGCGTGACCGACCCGGCCTGCGGCTACCGGGCGGTGCGCACCGAGTCGCTGCGCGGCCTCGAGTTCCGCCAGGATCAGTTCCACAACTCGGAGTTCATCGTCGAGGCGTCGAAGAAGGACCTGCACACGATCGAGGTGCCGGTGACCGTCTCGACCCGGCTCTCGGGCACGTCCAAGAAGCCGCCCCACTTCCGCTACGGCATGGGCTTCGCGAACGCGCTCGTCCGCGCCTGGCTCCGCTGAATAAACGGGGTCAGACCCCTTTTATTCAGGTGGTCGCGAACCACTCCCATGTCCGGCGCAGGCCGTCCTCGAGCGTGACCTGCGGGGCGTAGCCGAGCGCCGCCCGGGCCTTGTCGATCAGCGAGTAGTTGCGCTGGATCTCGCCCTGGCGGGGCGGCTCCCGGCGCACCCGCGGCGTCATGCCCGCCGTCTCGCCGATCAGCTCGATCAGGCGGGCGAGGCTGGTCTCGACCCCGCTCGCGAGCTGAAAGATCTGCCCGCCGATACCGGGCGTCGTCGCGGCGGCGACCAGCCCGGCGGCGAGGTCCTCGCAGAACACGAAGTCGCGCGTCTGGCTGCCGTCGCCGAAGAGCACGAGATCGTCGCCCGCCCGCAGGCGGCGGATGAAGAGCGGGATGACGTTGCCCTTGTGCGCCGACCGCGGCCCGTAGGCGTTCGAGAAGCGCACGACGACGGCGTCCATCCCGTACGCGCCGTGGAAGGCCGAGCAGTAGGCCTCGCCGGTCGCCTTGGAGGCGCCGTAGGGCGAGAGCGGCGCGATCGGCTTGTCCTCGCGGGCGGGATAGGCGTTCTCGCCCAGCGGCGCGTTCGACGACGAGAACACGAGCCGGGGCACGCCCGCCCGGCGGGCCGCCTCGAGCGCCGTCAGCGTGCCGCGCCCGTTCTGGTCGAAGTTCGCCAGGGGATCGGAGATCGACTCGACCACGCCCGCCCCGGCCGCCAGGTGGAAGACGACGTCGCAGCCGCGGGCCGCGCCCACGACCAGGTCGAGGTCGCGCACGTCGCCCGTGACGAGCTCGGCGCCGGTGCCCTCGAGGTTACCCGGGTTGCCCGAGGAGAGGTCGTCCAGGACGCGCATGTCGTAGCCCGCCGCGGCGAGCGCGCGAACCAGCGCCGAGCCGATGAACCCGGCGCCGCCGGTGACAAGGGCCCGGGGCACGGCGGCGGAGTCTACCGACCGGCGCTATTCGCCGGACGCGGAGGCGCGATCGCCGTCGCCCTGCCAGCAGGGCGCGCCCTCGAAGGCCTCGAGGCCGGAGACGGGCCGCGGCGTCGGGCCCGGGCCGCGCCCGCGGCGGAGGCGAGGCGCGACGACCGCGGCGGCGGCGCCGACGAGCCCGCCGACGACGAACGACCGCACCACGCCGCGACGGCTGCGACGGCGGCCGGAGCGGGCGTCGCTCACGAGACCTCGCGGTGGGCGAAGAACGCGGCGATCAGGAGCCCGAGCACCTGGACGTAGGCGCGGGGGCTGCCGCCGACCGAGGCGGCGATCACCACGCCGGCGATGATGTACGCCCACGCGGCCCCGCCCGCCGCGATCCAGGCGGTCGGGCCGCCGCGGTAGTAGCCGGCGCCCCACAGGGTCGCCCGCCCGGCCGCGATCCCGACGAAGTACGCCAGGATGAAGGTGAAGAACCCGACGCCGAAGCCGCCGGCGTATGCGAGCACGACGCCCATCGCCGTGCCCGCTCCGAGCGCCGCCAGGACGGCCCGCACCGCCTTGTCGGCGTGCAGCGTGACGCGGGCCGAGCGCGGCTGGCGTGCGCACTCGCGGCACTTGATCCCGACCGGCGCGGGCACCATGCAATCCGGGCAGATCGGCTTGCCGCAGCTCGAGCACGAGACGCCGGTCTCGACCTTCGGATGATTGGCGCAGGTAACCGGCGCGGCGATCCCCGGGTCGACGCTGGACACAACTCCGAGTGTAGCATCTGCACCATGTTGCAGGATCTCGCGCCGGGCGCCGCGTGACGCCTCCGCACCCGTCCGGGCTGATGGAGATGACCGGGGAGGTGGAGCGGGCGCTGATCCGCTCCGAGCCGGTCGTCGCGCTCGAGTCGTCGGTGATCGCCCAGGGCCTGCCGCCGGAGATCGGCCCCGACGCCGCCCGCGAGGCGCAGCAGCGCGTGCGCGACTCGGGCGCGGTGCCGGCGACGATCGCGATCCTCGACGGCGCCGTCCGCGTCGGCCTGGACGACGCCGCGATCGACCGGCTCGCGCACGACGAGGACGTGCGCAAGGTCGGCGGGCGCGACCTGGCCACCTGCGCCGTCTCCGGGCGGAGCGGCGCGACGACGGTGGCCGGCACCCTGGCGGTGTGCGCCATGGCGGGGATCCACTTCATGGCCACCGGCGGGATCGGCGGCGTCCACCGCGGGTGGGAGCGCACGCTCGACGTCTCGGCCGACCTGACCGAGCTCGGCCGCACCGAGGTGTGCGTCGTCTGCTCGGGGGCGAAGTCGCTGCTCGACATCCCGGCGACGCTCGAGCTGCTCGAGACGCGGGGCGTGCCCGTCATCGGCTTCGGCACCGACACGTTCCCGCTCTTCTACGTGACCGAGAGCGCCCACGCCCTGACCGACCGGGCCGACGACCCCGACACCGTGGCCGCGGCTGCCGCGGCGCACTGGGGCTTCGCCCGCCGCACCGGCCTGCTGGTCGTGCAGCCGGTCGCCGAGGAGGTGGCGCTCCCGCCCGACGAGACCGAGTTCCTGGTCGAGGAGACGCTCGCCCAGGCCGAGGCGGCCGGGATCGGCGGGCCTGCCGTGACGCCGTGGGTGCTCGCCCGCCTGCACGAGGCCACCGACGGCCGCTCGCTGGTCGCCAACCGGCGGCTGCTGGTCGACAACGCCGGCCTGGCCGCCGACATCGCCGCCGCCTACTACGCCTGAGCCGCCGGCGTCGGGCTGCGCAGCTGGGCGATCTTCACGCTGGGCGCTGCCCGGAGCGTTCGGCGCGGAGGACGCCGAGTACGCCGGCTCGACCTCACGGCTCGTCCCGGGCGTCTGGTAACGGGCTACCCGCCCGGCACGGCGCCGCGCTCGCAGTGGAAGCCGGCCATCGCCGCCGGGTCGGGGAAGCTCCCGCCGGCGGCGCCGCGCACCCGGTAGACGTCGAGCATGGGGCTCGAGTGGATCAGGCGCAGGTACGGCACCGAGCGGAACGCGGCCGGGTCGACGCCCGACTCGAGCGTGCCCACCATGCTGCCGATGCGCACGCCCTTCACGACCAGCACCTCGTCCACGCCGAGGCGGTGCAGCATGGCCGCGCCGCCGGCCGGGTCCTCGAAGAAGCGGTGCGCACGAAGCACGAGCCCGAGGACCGTGTGGAGCATCTCCGGGCGCAGGTACGGCCCCATCCCCTCCACCACGCTGACGCGGCCCGTGGCGGCCGCGAACGTCCCCAGCGTCACCCGGTCGGGCAGGATCCGCGCACCGCAGGGGGCGTGCTCGTCCACCCAGTCGAGCACCGCGACCGAATCGCGCCCGTTCTGCTCCCAGCCGTGCCGGGCCGGGCCGACGGTGGCGGCGACGGCCACGGCAGGGACGACGACGACCGCCGCGACCACGGCCACCGGGATCCACGTGCGTACCGCCCGCAGCCGCACGAGCGCGGCCTCGGCCAGGCCGAGCGCCGCCAGCACGAGCACGAGGGGGACGTAGTCGAACTCGCGGTCGATGCCGAACCGGCCGGGGATCTGGGTGCGGTAGCGGTAGGAGAAGACGAACGCGACGGCGAGCAGCGTGGCCGCCGTCCCGGCGGCGACCACACCCAGGGGCGCAAGCTCCGTCGGGAACCGGCGCAGGACGACGACGGCGGCCACGCACACCCCGATCGGGAGCAGCCAGACGAGCCACGTCGGGGCGTTCGTGAGCGTCGTCGCGCTGTCGGTGAAGTCGTCCATGATCGCCTCCGGCCGCACGTACCAGTGGCCGTGGTCGGTGGGCGAGTGGCGCACCGTGCCGGAGAGCAGCGAGGCCGTCGGGTCGACCCCGTGGCCGAACGAGGCGTACGAGCTGTTCCCGGACGCTCCCTGGAAGCCGATGGAGCCGCCGGACGCGAGCAGGAGCACGACCGTCAGCGCGACGGCGGCCGCCGCGACGACGACGAGCCGCGTCAGGATGGCCCGCCAGGCCCGGTCGAGCAGGCCGCGGGCGACGGCGTACCAGCCCATGGCGATCATCAGCGCCACAACCGGGACGCCGTGGGTGGCGAAGCCGGCGCCGAAGAGGAGCGCGGCGAGCAGCGGCTCCATCCAGCCGTCCCGGTCGCGCAGCGCCCGCACCCCCAGCACGAGCGCGCACACCGCGACCATGCGGCCCACGTTCTCGGCCGTGTACACGTCGAGGTTGCGGTGCAGCTCGTCGTCCAGCACCACCAGCGTGAGCAGCGGCAGGAGCGGGGCCAGGCGGCGCAGGCCGAGCTCGCGGCCGAGCGCCCACAGGCCGGCGGCGAGGCCGGTGGACGCGACCCACAGCAGCGCGCCCATCGCCGGCAGCGGCGCCCGCCCGATCGCGTAGGAGAGGGCGGCGTGGTAGCTGTTCAGCACGACCTTCGAGACGGTGGGCGTCCACGCCGCCCCCCACTGCAGCGTCTCGGCGGGGACGCGCCCGGCGTCGGCGATCTCGAGCCCGTCGGCCCAGTAGCGCCACGGCCCGAACATCTCGAAGTTGAGGAGCGGGGAGCTGCGCAGGCGCACGATCGCGATGGCGAGGAACACGATCGCCCCGGCCGCGAGCGCCCACCGGTCGGCGGCGACCTCCTCCCGCAGGGCGGCGAGGTGCTCGCGCGCCCCGCCGCGGCGCAGGCCGAAGATCCACAGGCCGGCGGTGACGACCGCAAGGAGGGGGAAGAACGTCGCCGGCTGGAGCGCGTGGACGATCACGAGCGCGACGGCCGTGATCCCGACCACCGCGTAGCCGAGGCCGAACATGAGCGCGAGCCGGGTGACCGGCCCGACCCGCCGCGGCGGGTAGGCCGCGAGCGTCGCCCCCAGCCCGGGCACGAGCACGAGCCCGGAGGCGATCGCGATCGTGGCCGGGTTCACGCGCCGGCCGCCGGGCGCGCCGTCCCCGCTGCCGCCATCGTCGTCCCGGCCAGGAACCCGACCAGGAGCCACATCGTCGGGTCCTCGAAGAACGAGTCGTAGAAGAGCGAGCTCGCGAAGATCGCCACCAGGGCCGCGAGCAGCACCCGCGGCACCGGGCCGGCACCGCGGATGCGGACGCCGGCGGCGGTGATCGCCCCGAGCACCCACAGGTAGAGCAGGAACCCGATCGGGCCGAGCTCGGCGGCGACGGTCACCGGCGTCGTGTGGGACGCTGCGCCCTTCACCCGGAACGGGTGGGCGGTGCCCGCGACGGCCGCCTTCGGCAGGCCGCTCAGGCCGGCGCCGAGCACGGGATGGTGGCGGATGACGCGCCAGCCCAGCCGGATCAGGTGGGAGCGCTCGTCCGACACCCGGTTGGCCGAGTTCCCGCGCAGCGCGACGGCGACGACCGCGAGCAGCCCGGCGGCGCCCGCCACGATGAGGCCGATCGTGATCCGCCGCGACCACAGGCCCGTCCCCACCGCGAGCACGCCGGCCGCCACCGCGAAGTAGCTGGACTGCGAGTACGTGAAGTAGAGGCCGGCGAACATGAACGCCATCGCCGCACCGAGCGACACGGTCACGCCCCGGTAGACGGCGACGCCGGCGCAGAGGACGAGGGTGACGGCCATGAAGCGGCCGTACACGCTCGCGTCCCAGAAGAGCGAGTTGACCCGGAAGAACGAGCGGTAGGCGTTCGAGACCTCGATGCTCGGGTTCCAGAAGATCCGGTGCGTCGCCTCCTGGCCGAGCGCGACCGCCGCGAAGAGCACCGCCAGCGCCGCCTGGGCGGCGAAGGTCGCCCGCAGGCCGTCCGGGCTCCAGCCGAGCTGCCCGATCCGCATCGCCATGAACGCGAACGGGAGGTAGAAGAAGAGCATCGTCACCGCGCCCTGGTGCAGGTCGACCGTCCAGATCAGCGACAGCGCCGAGAACGCGACGAAGGCCGCGAGCGGCGTCGCCGGCCCCCGCGGCGGCAGCTCCGGCTCGCGGGCGCGCGCGACGTCGTAGAGCGTGCACAGCGCGCCGGCGGCGAGGACGCCGTAGAGCGGCAGGAGCAGCTTCGCGTCCTGCGAGCCGAAGTGGACCGGGATGCGGACGGGAGCGGCCAGCACGCAGGCCACGGCGAAGGCCCACGGCCACCGCTGGAAGGCCGCCGCAGCGGCGACCAGGCAGGCGACCGCGACGACGGCCGCGGGCAGCACGAAGACCGGATGCTCCGAGACGAGCGTCCCGGCCCGGTCGATGGACGAGTGCAGCAGGCGCACGGCCAGCAGGGCCGTGCCGGCGACCCAGAGGACGGCGCCGGCCCGGCGCGCGGCCGGGTCGCGGACGACGAGCAGGATCCCCAGGCCGGCCGCGGCCACGACGGCGCCGACGGCCTCGCTGTTCACCGCCTCCTCATTTGAGCGGGCGCAGCACGTAGACGTGGGTCGCGCCGGCGACGACGAGCCGCCCCGCCGCGGCGATCGGCGTCGCGTACTTGCCGTCGATGAACTGCCACTCCAGACGTCCGTTGATCGGGTTGTAGGCCAGGAGGCGTCCCTTGGCCCCGGGCGTCGGCCCGAGATCGGCAACGTACACGTACCTGCCGATGACGACGGGCGACGCCAGGCTGCGATTGGGCAGGTTGTGCGACCAGAGCACCGCTCCGGTGCGGGCGTTCAGCGCGGCGAAGGTGCCGTTGAAGCTCGTCACGAACACGCGCCCGTTCGACACGGCCGGCGAGCCGTAGGCCCAGTCGGGCATCGTGTACGTCCACGCCACCTGCCCGGTGCCGGCGACGAACGAGTACACCTTGTCGTCGGTGTTCCCGATGTAGACGCGGCCGTAGGCGACCGCGGGCGTCGAGAAGAAGTTGCCCGACCGCAGCCCGGACGAGAGCCCGTCGGTCGTGCTGCGCCAGATCTCGTGCCCGTCGGACGCCCGCAGGCAGTACATCGCCCCGCCGTAGTCGCCGAAGTAGACGCGCCCGCCGACCACCGCCGGCCCGTGCTTCACCGCGCCGCCGGCGTGGAACGACCACGCCACGTGCCCGTTCCCGAGGTAGAGCGCCCGCACGACGCCGTTCTGGTCGGCCATGTAGAGGAAGCGCGAGTCGAACGCCGGCGACGACTCCATCGTCGCGCCGACGTTCGTGTCCCAGATCGTGCGGCCCGTCCTGGCGGAGAGCGCGTAGATGTGGCCGTTGCGGGCGCCCAGGTAGACGACCCCGGCGTGCACCGCCGGCGAGCCCTGGCCGAGGTTGTTGGCGGTGTGCAGCAGGCTGCGCGACCACAGGAGCTTGCCGGTGAAGACGTTGCGGGCGCTCACGAACCCGCCGTTCGCATACAGGTAGACCACGCCCTTCGCGTACACGGGCGGGTACTCGAGGAAGCCGACCGGCGCGCTCCACTGGACGTGGTACGGCGGGTGGATGGCGGTCAGGGCGGACGCGTCGCGGGTGCGGGCGTCCGAGAACCCGTAGACCGGCCACGACGGCCCCAGGGCGCGCTGGCGTTTGGTCGTGTGAGTCGACGGCGGCGCGGTCGTCGTCGGGTCGGACGTGAGCGTGAACGGGAGCTTGTCCCCGTTGTGCACGTCGGCGGTACGCCGGTTGACGACCCAGTAGGCGGCGGCCGCGCCGACGACGAGCAGGACGAGCAGGGCCGCGCCGATCGTGAGAATGGTGCGGCGCCGCATCCGGAGCACGCTAGCAACGCCGGGTTGGAAGCCGGTCCGCACGCTGGGCCCCGCGGGGGACTGTCCCCGATTCCGCCTAGGCGGTGCGGTCCTGCGGTGCGACGACCGCGCGGCCGGTCAGATCGCCGTAGAGCGCGCGCACGAAGAGCGCCGAGAACGGCCACACGATCGGCGCCGCCAGCGCCAGGCCGATGACCGTCGAGGTCGTGTTGTCGGCGAACGCCGAGACGATCAGGAGCATCGCCAGCACGACCGGCGCCGAGAAGAGCACCATGATCAGCCACACGAGCCAGGTGCGGGAGAAGTTGCGCACCGCGAGCGCGGCCGAGTGGGTGAGCGCGGTCGCGGGGCCGACGTCGCCGGCGGCCATCGCCGGGACGGCGAAGAGGAAGAGCGGCAGGACGATCACGGCGTAGGTCGAGAACACGACGGTGATCGCACCGCACAGGATCCCGATCAGCACGCCCGTCATGTACGTCCACACCACCCGCCGGCTCGGGGCCGGCTCGGGCAGCCCCCGCAGGACGACCCAGCCGAGCAGGCAGAAGTAGGCGATCGCGTAGGCGAAGAATGCGACCAGGACGGTCTGGGCGCGCGAGCCGCCCGTCGCCCACACGAGGACGACGGGCACCGTCGCCAGGACGAGCGCCGCAACCGACGCGACCATGAGATCGGCCCAGACCGTGCCGAACCGGTGCACGGCCGAGGCGAACAGGTCGGACATCGGCGTCTGTGTCTTGGGGGCGTCGCTCACGCGGCCGCGGCCGCCGAGCGCCGGACGACGATGTCGAGCCGGTCGCCCTCGGCGTCGACGACGACCGTGTCGCCCTCGCCGACCTCGCCCTGGAGCACCATCATCGCGAGCGGGTTCTCCAGCTCGCGCTGTACGGTGCGCTTCAGCGGGCGGGCGCCGTAGGCGGGGTCGTAGCCGTGCTCGACGAGCACGCGCTTGGCCGCGTCCGTCAGCTCGAGCTCGATCCGGCGGCTGCCCAGCCGCTGGCGCAGGCCGGCGGCCTGCAGCTCGACGATGTCGGCCAGCTGCTCGCGCGACAGGCGCTGGAAGATGACGACCTCGTCGACGCGGTTGCGGAACTCCGGCCGGAACGTCTCCCGCAGCGCCTCGTCGACGCGCTCGCGCACGAGCGCCTCGTCGCCGCCGCGGTAGATGAACTCGGAGCCGACGTTCGAGGTCATGATGACGATCGTATTGCGAAAGTCGACCGTGCGTCCCTGGCCGTCCGTGAGGCGGCCGTCGTCGAGCAGCTGGAGCAGGATGTTGAACACGTCCGGATGGGCCTTCTCGATCTCGTCCAGCAGCAGAACCGAGTACGGCCGCCGGCGCACGGCCTCGGTCAGCTGGCCACCCTCGTCGTAGCCGACGTAGCCCGGCGGCGCGCCGACCAGCCGCGACACCGAGTGCTTCTCCATGTACTCGGACATGTCGATGCGGATCATCGCCCGCTCGGAGTCGAACAGGAACTCCGCGAGCGCCTTCGCGAGCTCGGTCTTCCCCACCCCGGTCGGGCCGAGGAAGATGAACGAGCCGATCGGCCGGTCGGGATCGCCCAGGCCGGCGCGCGAGCGCCGGATCGCGTTCGCGACCGCGGTCACCGCCTCGTCCTGGCCGACGACGCGCTGGTGCAGGCGGCCCTCCATGTGCACGAGCTTCTCCATCTCGCCCTCGAGCAGGCTGTGGACGGGGATGCCGGTCCAGCTCGCCACCACCTCGGCGACGTTCTCGGCCGAGACCTCCTCCTTCAGCATGCTCGAGCCCGCCTGCTGCTCGTCGAGCCGCGCGGCGGCGGCCTCGAGGTCGCGCTCGAGCTCGGGCAGGCGGCCGTAGGTGAGCTCGCCGGCGCGCTGGTAGTCGCCGTCGCGCTGGGCCCGCTCGGCCTCGCCGCGGATCGCCTCGATCTCCTCCTTGAGTCCGCGGACGCGCTCGATCGACTCCTTCTCGGCCATCCACTCGGCCTCCATGCCGTGCAGCTCCTCGCGCAGGTTCGCGAGCTCCTCGGCGATCGCCTCGCGGCGCTCGACCGCGGCCTCGGAGGTCTCCTTCGCCATCGCCGACTGCTCGATCTCGAGCTGGACGATCCGGCGGCGGACGGTGTCGATCTCGACCGGCATCGAGTCGATCTCGATCTTCAGGCGCGACCCGGCCTCGTCCACCAGGTCGATCGCCTTGTCGGGCATGAAGCGGTCGCTGATGTAGCGGTCGGCGAGCATCGCCGCGGCGACGATCGCGTCGTCGGAGATGCGCACGCCGTGGTGCACCTCGTAGCGCTCCTTCAGCCCGCGCAGGATGGCGACGGTGTCGGCGACGCTCGGCTCGCCGACCATCACCGGCTGGAAGCGGCGCTCGAGCGCGGCGTCCTTCTCGATGTGCTTGCGGTACTCGTCGAGCGTCGTCGCGCCGATCGCGCGCAGCTCGCCGCGGGCGAGCATCGGCTTCAGCATGTTGGCGGCGTCGACGGCGCCCTCGGCGGCGCCGGCGCCGACGATCGTGTGCAGCTCGTCGATGAAGAGGATGATCTGGCCCTCGGAGGCGCTGATCTCGGCCAGCACGGCCTTCATCCGCTCCTCGAACTCGCCGCGGTACTTCGAGCCCGCGAGCAGCGAGCCCACGTCGAGCGCCCACACGCGCCGGTCGCGCAGCCCCTCGGGCACGTCGCCGGAGGTGATGCGCTGGGCGAGGCCCTCGACGATGGCGGTCTTGCCCACGCCGGGCTCGCCGATCAGCACCGGGTTGTTCTTCGTGCGCCGGCTGAGCACCTGGATGACGCGGCGCACCTCCTCGTCGCGGCCGATGACCGGATCGAGCTTGCCGCGCTCGGCCAGCTCGGTCAGGTCGCGGCCGAACTTGCGCAGGGCCTCGTAGGTGCCCTCGGCGTCGGGCGAGGAGACGCGCTGGCCGCCGCGCACCTCCGTGATCGCGCGCATGATCGCCGCGCGGTCGAGGCCGGCGGCGTCGGCGAGCGCGAGCAGGAAGTGCTCGACGGCGACGTACTCGTCCTTGAGCGCCTCGGCCTCGGAGAACGAGCGCTCGAGCACCTCGCGCAGCGCGCGGCTCGCCGCCGGCGACTGCTGCGCGCCCTCGATCCGGGGCAGCGACTGCAGCCGCGCCTCGGCGGCGGCGCGCACCTCGCCGGGGTTCGTGCCCGACTTCTCCAGGATGCGCGGCGCGACGCCGCCGTCCTGGTCGAGCAGGGCCACCAGCAGGTGGTCGGGGGTGAGCTCGGGATTGCCCCGGGAGATCGCGTCCCCCTGGGCGGATGCAAAGGCCTCCTGGGCCTTGATGGTCAGCTTCTGAAAGTCCATGGCACCGGTGTTTTCGGGGTTTGATAGACGACGAGGTCGCGGCGGTAGCTGCGATGCACGCGGTCGACCTCACGCCGGGACTCCTCCGCGACGGCGTCGAGCCGGGCGCGCAGCGCGGTGACCTCCCGGACGAGCACCTCCATCGCGTCCTCGAGGTCGAGCACGCGGACGACGCCGGCCAGGTTCAGGCCGAGGTCGCCGGTCAGCGCGCCGATCTTGCGCAGGCGCTCGACGTCGCGGTCGGAGTAGCGGCGGGTGCCGCCGGGGGTGCGCCGCGGCCGCACGAGGCCCTTCGCCTCGTACGTGCGCAGCGTCTGCGGATGCATCCCGGCCAGCTCGGCCGCGACCGAGATCGAGTAGCGGGGATGATCGTCGGCGGCCCTCATGATCACCCGGCGGCCTTCTCGGTGAACAGCTTCTGGCGGGGGTCGCCGTGGTTGGCCTGCTGGATCTCCTGCAGGCGCTCGAGCGCCTCGCGCTCCTGCTTCGACAGCTTCGAGGGGACGGCGATGCGCAGGCGGGCCAGCAGGTCGCCCTGGCCGCCGCCGTTCAGGCGCGGCGCGCCGCGGCCCTTCACGCGCAGGGTCTTCCCGTCGGTCGAGCCGGACGGGATCTTGACGCGCACGGTCGTGCCGTCCGGCGTCGGCAGCTCCACCTGCTCGCCGATCGCGGCCTCGGCGAAGGTGACCGGGACGTCGATGACCAGGTCGTCGCCGTTGCGCGTGAAGAGCGGGCTCGCGGTCACGCGGGTGACCACGAAGAGGTCGCCGGGCTCGCCGCCGCGCGGGGCGGCCTCGCCCTTGCCCTTCACCTTGATGCGCGTCCCGTCGCGGACGCCCGCGGGGATCCGCACCTGGTAGGTCTTCGTCGAGCGCACGCGGCCGGAGCCGTGGCAGGTCGGGCAGGGGTTCTCGATCACGGTGCCCGCGCCGCCGCAGCGGGTGCAGGGCTGGTTGATCGAGAAGAATCCCTGGCTCTCCGACGTCACGCCGCGGCCCTTGCAGACCGGGCAGATCGTCGGCGACGTCCCGGCCGCCGCGCCGGAGCCGTGGCAGGTCGGGCAGGCGTTGGCCTTGTCGACCGGCACCTTGATCGTGACGCCGCGCAGGGCGTCCTCGAACGACAGGCTGACCTGGGCCTCGACATCGGCTCCGCGGCGCGGGCCGGCGGAGCCGTCGCCCCGGCCACCGCGGTTGAAGAGGCCGCCGAAGAGATCGCCCAGGTCGAAGCCGGCCGCGGCGCCGCCGAAGTCGAAGCCCTGGAAGCCGCCGCCCGGCCCCGGGCCCTGGCCCGGCCGGAACGTGCGCCCGAAGCTGTCGTACTGCTTGCGCCGGTCGGGATCGGAGAGGGTGTCGTACGCCTCGCCGATCGCCTTGAAGCGCTCCTCCGCCGCGGCGTCGCCGGGGTTGGCGTCGGGGTGGTAGCGGCGGGCGAGCTTGCGATAGGCCTTCTTGATCTCGTCGGCGCTCGCGCCCTTGGGGACGCCGAGCGTCTCGTAGTAGTCCGCCACCCGCTACTCCTCGTCCTCCGTGGTCGCGGGGCCGCTGGAGACGACGACGCGCGCGGCGCGCACGATCCGGTCGCCCAGGCGGTAGCCCCGCTGCCACACGGCCGCGATCGCGCCCTCGGGAAGCTCGGAGGGCTGATGGCTCAGGGCCTCGTGGACGTGGGGGTCGAAGGCCTCGCCCGGCACCGCCTCGATCTCCTCGAGCCCGCGCCGGCGCAGGATGTCGGCCAGCTGCTGGCGCACGCGGGCGACGCCCTCGGCCACCTGCGCCTCCTCGTGGTGCTCGGAGGCGTCGACCGCCCGCTCGAGGTTGTCGAGCACGGGCAGGAGCTCGGACACGATCGACTCCGCCGCCCGGCCCTCCTGGGCCTCGGAGTCGCGCGCCACGCGCTTGCGGTAGTTGTCGAAGTCGGCCGCGACGCGGCGCAGGTCGTTCAGGTACTCGTCCGCCCTGCGCCGCGCCTCGTCCAGCTCCGACTCGAGCGCGCCGGCCCCGTCGTCGCCGACGGTCTCGTCGGCCTCGGGGGCCGGCGCGCTCTTGCGTGGATCTGCGGTCACGCCCGGTCACCGCTCTCGTCGACCACCTCCGCGTCGACGATCTCCTCGTCGCCGGACGCGTCGGTCCCGTTCGCGGAGCCGTCGCCGCCGCCCGTGCTCTGCTGAGCCTGCTGGGCCTGCTGGTAGACGACCTCGCCCAGCTTGAACGAGGCCTCGCGCAGCGCCTCGAGCCGCGACCGGATCTCGCCGGCGTCATCGCCCTCGAGGGCCTGGCGCACCGCCTCGAGCTTCGAGCGGATGTCGGTCTTCGTCTCCTCGTCGAGCCGGTCCTCGTGCTCCTTGAGGGACTTCTCGGTCGAGTAGGCGACCTGCTCGGCCGTGTTGCGGGCCTCGGCCAGCTCCTTCATGCGGCGGTCGTCCTCGGCGTGCGACTCGGCGTCGCGCACCATCTGGTTGACCTCGCTGTCGGAGAGGCCGGAGCCGCCCTGGATCTGGATCTTCTGCTCGTTGCCCGAGCCCAGGTCCTTGGCCGAGACGTGCATGATCCCGTTGGCGTCGATGTCGAACGTGACCTCGATCTGGGGCACGCCTCGCGGAGACGGCGGGATGCCGACGAGCTGGAACTTGCCCAGCGTCTTGTTGTAGACGGCCATCTCGCGCTCGCCCTGGAGCACGTGGATCTCGACCGACGGCTGACCGTCCTCCGCGGTGGAGAAGATCTCCGACTTGCGGGTGGGGATCGTCGTGTTGCGGTCGATCAGCTTGGTGAACACGCCGCCCTTCGTCTCGATGCCGAGCGACAGCGGGGTCACGTCGAGCAGCAGGACGTCCTTGACCTCGCCCTTCAGCACGCCGGCCTGGATGGCGGCGCCGATGGCGACGACCTCGTCCGGGTTGACGCCGCGGTGCGGGTCCTTGCCGATCAGGTCCTTGACCTTCTCCTGCACGGCCGGCATGCGGGTCATGCCGCCGACCAGGATGACCTGGTTGATGTCGGACGCCTGCAGGCCCGCGTCGGAGAGCGCCTGCTTGGTCGGGCCGACCGTGCGCTCGATCAGGTCGCCGGTGAGCTCGGTCAGCTTCGCCCGGCTGAGCGTCGTGTCGAGGTGCTTCGGCCCCTCGGCGTCGGCGGTGATGAACGGCAGGTTGATGTTCGTCGACTGCGTCGTCGAGAGCTCGATCTTGGCCTTCTCCGCGGCCTCGTACAGCCGCTGGAGCGCCATCGCGTCCTTGCTCAGGTCGATGCCCTGGTCGCGCTTGAACTCTGCCGCGAGCCAGTCGACGATGGCCTTGTCGAAGTTGTCGCCGCCCAGGTGGTTGTCACCGGACGTCGCCTTGACCTCGAACACGCCCTCGCCCAGCTCCAGCACCGACACGTCGAACGTGCCGCCGCCGAGGTCGAAGACGAGGATCGTCTGGTCGCCCTCCTTGTCGAGCCCGTAGGCGAGCGACGCCGCCGTCGGCTCGTTGATGATCCGCAGCACCTCGAGGCCGGCGATCTTGCCGGCGTCCTTGGTGGCGTTGCGCTGGGCGTCGTTGAAGTAGGCCGGGACGGTGATCACGGCCTCGCCCACGGTCTCGCCCAGGTAGGCCTCGGCGTCGGCCTTCAGCTTCTGCAGGATCATGGCCGAGATCTCCGGCGGCGGAACGACCTTGTCGCCGGCCTTGACGCGGGCGTCGCCGTTCGGGCCCGCCGCGACCTCGTAGGGGACGATCTTCTGCTCCTCGGAGACCTCCGAGGCCTTGCGGCCCATGAACCGCTTGATCGAGAAGATCGTGTTCTTGGGGTTCGTCACCGCCTGCCGCTTGGCCGGTGTGCCGACCAAACGCTGCCCATCCTTGGTGAAGGCGACGACCGACGGGGTCGTGCGACCGCCCTCGGCGTTGGGGATGACGGTGGGCTCGCCGCCCTCCATCACCGCCATGCACGAGTTCGTCGTGCCCAGGTCGATGCCGATCACTCTTGCCATGCCTTGCTACTCCTTTAGTTGATTCCACGAAGCAAATCTATGTCGAGTTATAGCAAGTTTCGCAGAACGCGGCAACAGGTGCGCTCAGCCGGCCGCCGCGAGCTCCGACCGGCCGTACGGGCACAGGTCGAGCAGCGGGCACTCGCCGCACCGCGGCCGGCGGGCGAGGCAGGTGCGGCGGCCGTGCGTGATCAGGAGCAGGTGCGCCTCGAGCATGCGCGCGGCCGGGACGAGCGCGGTCAGGGCGGCGTGCGCCGGCCCGTCCGCCATCCGGTCGGGGATCAGCCCCAGCCGGCGGGCAACCCGGCCGACGTGCGTGTCGACCGGCATCACCGGGACGTCGAGGCTGAAGAGGAGGACGCAGCTGGCCGTCTTCGGGCCGACGCCCGGCAGCGCCTCGAGCCGGGCCATCGCCTCGGCCGGCTCGAGCTCCGCGGCCCAGTCGAGCCGCGGCGGCCCGCCGTCGGAGAGCTCACGCAGGACGGCCTGGATGCGCGGCGCCTTCTGCGCGGCCAGGCCGCCGGGCCGCAGCACCCCCTCGAGCTCGGCCGTGTCGGCGTCGCGCACGTCGGCCCACTCCGGGTACGCGGCCCGCAGGCTCGAATAGGCACGCTCGCAGTTCACATCGCTCGTGTTCTGGGACAGGATCGTGAGGACGAGCTCGTCCAGCGGCGGCAGCCGCCTATGCACGTGCGGCGGCCCGTAGCGCTCCCGGAGCCGGTCGAGCATGAGGTCGATCATGGTGTGACGGAGCTTACGGGCGGGTACCCTGCATAGGTGGACCGCGTCACCGACACCCTCGCCCGGCCGCTGCACGACCTGCGGATCTCGGTCACCGACCGCTGCAACTTCCGCTGCGTGTACTGCATGCCGAAGGAGGTTTTCGGCCGCGACTTCGAGTTCCTGCGCCGCTCCCAGATCCTGTCGTTCGAGGAGATCGAGCGGCTGGCGCGGCTCTTCGCCGGGGCGGGCGTGCGCAAGCTGCGGCTGACCGGGGGCGAGCCGCTCCTGCGCCGCGACCTCGACCACCTCGTCGCCATGCTCGCCGCCGTGCCCGGCATCGAGGACATCGCGATGACCACGAACGGCGTGCTCCTGGCGCGGCGGGCGCAGGCGCTCGCCGACGCCGGCCTGCACCGCGTCACCGTCAGCCTCGACTCGCTGGACGACGACGTGTTCGCGGCGGTCAACGACGTCGGCGCCCCCGTGGCCCACGTGCTCGAGGGGATCGAGGCGGCGGCGGCCGCCGGGCTCGGCCCGGTCAAGGTGAACATGGTCGTGAAGCGGGGCCTGAACGACTCGAGCATCCTCGAGATGGCCGAGCACTTCCGCGGCACCGGCCACGTCCTGCGCCTGATCGAGTACATGGACGTCGGGGCCTCCAACGGCTGGCGGCTCGACGACGTCGTCCCCGCCGCCGAGATGGTGGCCGCGATCGACGCCGAGTGGCCGCTCGAGCCCGTCGAGGCCGCCTACCGCGGCGAGGTGGCCAACCGCTACCGCTACGCCGACGGCAGCGGCGAGATCGGCGTGATCGCATCCGTCACCCAGCCGTTCTGCCGCGACTGCACCCGCGCCCGCCTGTCGGCGGACGGACGCCTCTACACCTGCCTCTTCGCGAACGTCGGCCCCGACCTGCGCGGCCCGCTCCGGTCGGGAGCGTCCGACGCCGACCTCGAGGCCCTGATCGGCCGCATCTGGCGCCGCCGCGGCGACCGCTACTCCGAGCTGCGGACGGCCGAGACGGCCGAGTCGCCGCGGGTCGAGATGTCGTACATCGGCGGCTGATTCCGCCCCGATCCGGGAATGGACCCGGCTTCCCGGACGTTCCTATTCGCATGGAACGACCGCGGCTTGCGATACGATGAACGGTCCCATGGACGTCACGGGAAGCAGTTCGGGCCTTCGCCTGCGCGGGCGCATGAGCGCATTTCTCCCCAAAGGGTGGGGCGATTTCCTGCTGCAGCTGTTCCTGTTCACGCTCGTCGACATCGCCTACGAGCTGACCCGGGGGCTGTCCGAGGGGAGCGTGCTGCCGGCGTTCTCGCACGCCCGCGACGTGGTCTCCCTGGAGCGGTCGCTGGGCGTCTTCACCGAGCTCGACGTGCAGCGCTGGGTGCTGCATCGCCACTGGGCGCTCGACATCGCGGACTTCACCTACTTCCACGCCCACTTCGTCATCACGGTGGCGTTCATGTTCTGGCTCTACCTGCGCCGGAACCAGCACTACTACTTCATCCGCAACGCGGTGTTCGTGGCCGACGCGATCGCCCTGATCGGGTTCACCGTGTTCCCGACGGCGCCGCCGCGGATGCTGACCGACCTCGGCTTCACCGACACGCTCGACCGATACGCGTCGATCTCGAACTACTCCGGGCCGGTCGCCGCCCTGGCGAACCCGTTCGCGGCGGTGCCGAGCATCCACACCTGCTACTCGCTCATCATCGGCGTCACCTGCTTCTTCCTCGTCCGGCACCGCGCGCTCGGCTTCACCTGGCTGTTCTATCCCGTCCTGATCGTGTTCTCGATCGTGGCGACGGGCAACCACTTCTGGACGGACGCCTTCCTGGGCGGCGTGCTCGCGTGCGTGGCCCTCGGCTCGGCCTGGCTGATCGAGCGCTTCCGCCCCACGCTGCCGCACGCCACCCGGGTGCGGCTGCGGCTCGAGGCGCCGGCGCGGTCCGGGACACCGGTCACCGCAAGATAGCCTCCGTGGTATAGTGCGTGGGATGAGCACCACGCTCACCCGGATCAAGACCGGCTACACCAACGGCGGCCGCGGCCTCGGTATGGCGCTGATGGCGCGATTCCGGTCGCTGCCGTTCACGCCCAACCAGGTCACCGTCGCCGGCCTCTCGCTGAACGCCGTCGCCGGCGTGCTCATCTACGAGGAGCACTTCGTCTGGGCGACGGTCGCGTTCATCGCGGGCAGCATCCTCGACATCCTGGACGGCGCGCTCGCGCGGTCGCACGGCAAGCTGACGCAGTTCGGCAGCTTCCTCGACTCGACCACCGACCGCATCTCGGAGGGCCTCGTGCTCGGCGCGATCGCCCTCGTGCTGTCCAAGCAGGGCCACGAGGCCGCGCTCGCGAGCGTGTTCGTCGCCCTGGTCGGCTCGTTCCTGGTCAGCTACACGCGCGCCAAGGCGGAGGCCCTCGGCCTCAGCGGCGCGGTCGGGCTGATGGGCCGGGCCGAGCGGATCGTGCTCGTCGCGGTCGCGCTGCCCTTCGCGGGCCGCGGATCGCTGCCCTATGCCATGTACCTGCTGGCGGCGCTCACGGCGCTCACCGTGGTCCAGCGGGTCAATCACGTACGCAAGCAACTCGACGGGGGGGAATAGGCATGGCCGAAACGGCCTCCACCACCAACGGCAACTCCAACGGACACCGGAAGGGCACGGGCAAGGTGCGCGTCGCCATCGTCGGCGTCGGCAACTGCGCCTCGGCGCTCGTCCAGGGCGTCCACTACTACCGCGACGCGAAGCCGGACGAGTTCGTGCCCGGGCTGATGCACACCGATCTCGGCGGCTACCACATCTCCGACATCGAGTTCTCGGCGGCGTTCGACGTCGACGCCGACAAGGTCGGACACGACCTCGCCGAGGCCATCGGCCGCGGCCAGAACAACACCGTCCGCTTCAGCGACGTGCCCGAGCTGGGCGTCCCCGTCCAGCGCGGCATGACGCACGACGGCATCGGCAAGTACCTCTCCGCCGTCGTCAAGAAGGCGCCGGGCGAGACCGCCGACGTCGTCCAGGTGCTGAAGGACACCCAGACCGACGTCGTCGTCTCCTACCTGCCGGTCGGCTCCGAGCAGGCCACCAAGTGGTATGTCGAGCAGGTGCTCCAGGCCGGGTGCGCGTTCGTGAACTGCGTGCCCGTCTTCATCGCCCGCGAGCCGTACTGGCGGCGCCGCTTCGAGCAGCAGGGCCTGCCGATCGTCGGCGACGACATCAAGTCCCAGGTGGGCGCGACCATCGTGCACCGCCAGCTGACGCGGCTCTTCGCCGACCGCGGCGTGCGCCTCGAGCGCACCCATCAGCTGAACGTCGGCGGCAACACCGACTTCATGAACATGCTGGAGCGCGAGCGGCTCGAGTCGAAGAAGATCTCGAAGACGAACGCGGTCACCTCGCAGCTCGACTACGACATCGGCGCCCGCAACGTGCACATCGGCCCGAGCGACTACGTGCAGTGGCTCGAGGACCGCAAGTGGGCCTACATCCGCATGGAGGGCCGCAGCTTCGGCGACGTGCCCCTGAACATCGAGCTCAAGCTCGAGGTCGTCGACTCCCCGAACTCGGCCGGCATCGTGATCGACGCCGTCCGCTGCGCCAAGCTGGGGCTCGACAACGGCCTCGCCGGCGCGCTGGAGTGGCCGAGCGCCTACTTCATGAAGTCGCCGCCGTTCCAGCACCACGACGACGAGTGCCGCGACCAGGTCGAGGCGTTCATCAAGAAGCACGGCCAGAAGCAGGCCAAGAAGGCCCGCGACAAGGCCTCGGCCAAGGCCTGACCGGCCTCTCGGCGGTGAACCAGCTGAAGCTGTGCCTGGCGTCCCCGTTCGCGCTCGCCGGCGCCCATCCGGTCGCCGAGCACGTGCGCGGGGTCGCCACGGCACTGGCCGCCCGCGGCCACCGCGTCACGGTGCTCGCACCGAGCTCCTCGACGCGGGCGCTGCGCAGCGGCCGGCGCCGCCTGCGGGCGCTCGACGGCGGCGATGACGAGGCGCTGATCGCGCTCGACGGCGAGCCGCTCCAGGTTGCGGTCGCGCCGGGGGTGCCGCTGCGCCAGCGCGGCCGGCGGCGGGGGGCGGGCATCCCCGTCGGCGCCCGCGCGAACGTCGCGCTGGCCGTGGGCCAGGGCGGGTTCGACATCGTCCACGCGTTCGAGCCGATCCTGCCCGGCGTGGCCACCTCGGCGCTGCGCCACTCGCCGGGCCTGACCGTCGCCACGTTCCACGCCACCGACCGGGCGCTGCACTACCCCGTCCGGTCGGGCACGCTCGAGCGCTACCGGGCGCGCATCGACGCGCTGCTCGCCACCTCGGCGGAGGCGGCCGAACAGGCGGCCGAGATCTACCCGGGCGACTACACGATCATCCCCGAGGGCATCGGCGCCGCGTTCGCGCCGGGCGCCAAGGACGGCACGACGATCGCGGTCGAGTGGCACGGCGAGGGCCGCGCCGTCGTGCGCGCGCTGGTCAAGCTGGTCGCCTCGACGCCCGGTCTCGAGCTGGTGCTGCTGTGGAACCGGCGCAGCCGCCGGCCGCTGCGGCCGTTCGTCCCGGCCCAGGCCCGCGGCCGCATCCACGCGACCAGCCCCGAGCACGCGGACGGCCGCGCGGCTGTCCTGGCAGGCGCCGACGTGTTCGTCGCCAGCGAAGGCGGCGACCCGTCGCTGGCCTGGGAGGCGCGTGCCTGCGGCTGCGCCGTGGTGGCACCGCTCGCGGAGGGGTCGCTCGACCTGGGCGCGCCCGGACTCGGGTTCGCGGTCGACCAGCCCGCCCTGGCGGCCGCAGCGACCGCCCGGCTGCTGGACGACGCCGGGCTGCGCGCGCGCCAGGCCGACGAGGGGCGCACGGCCGCCGGCGAGCGGTCGTTCGCCGCGGTCGCCGAGCGGATCGAGGACATCTACGCCAACCTGGGCTCGCGCCGGCGGACCGGCCGCCGCCCGGCGCTGTCCGACCGGGAGACGATCTCGGCCGACCTGCACATGCACACGAGCCACTCCTACGACTGCGCGACCGATCCGGAGGCGCTCGTCGACCACTGCATCGCCCAGGGCCTGGGTGCGATCGCGATCACCGACCACAACGAGGTGTCGGGCGCGCAGGCCGCCGCGGCGCTCGGGAAGCCGATCACGGTGATCGTCGGCGAGGAGGTGAAGACGACGCAGGGCGAGGTGATCGGGCTCTTCCTGAGTGAGCGGATCGAGCCCGGCCTGGACATGGGCGAGACGATCGCGGCCATCCAGGAGCAGGGCGGGCTGGTCTACATGCCGCACCCGTTCGACCGCCTGCACACGATCCCGGACGCGGCGACGCTGCTGCGCCACCTCGACCAGATCGACATCCTCGAGGTCTACAACTCGCGCCTGCTCTTCGACAGCTTCAACGACGACGCGCTGCGATTCGCGGCGAAGTACAACCTGATCCAGGCCGCCGGCTCGGACGCCCACGTGCTCCCGGGCATCGGCACGGCGGTCAACCGCATCCCCGCGTTTGACGGCCCCGAGGAGTTCCTGCTCGCCATGCGTCAGTCGGAGATCCTGCGGCGGCCGAAGAGCCTGCTGTATCTTCAGGGGCTCAAGTGGGTGCAAAGCGTGGCCAGATAGGGGCGCAGGCTTCGGGAGGCGACCGCCGAATAGGGCGGTGGGTGACCGTGGCCGACGACGAGATCTACGAGCGCTACCAGGCCAAGGCGATCGACGAGACGAACGCTCTCGGCCACGATATCGCCGAGTGGCTCGGCGAGCGCCATGCCGGAGCAGCCCCCGTGCTGGGCACCGGCCATCCCCTGGCCGACATCATGCTCGTCAAGCACCGGCCGATGCCGGCGGAGGTGCAGGAGGGCGTCGCGTTCTTCGGCCGCGCCGGCCAGGCGATCCTGAAGAGCCTCCAGCGGCTGCGGATCGACCCGCTGATGCTGTACGGGACGACCTGCCTGAAGGCGGCGATCGACGCCGACCCCCGAGGACCTGGCGGAGGCGCGGAGCTGGCTCACCCGCGAGCTGCACATCACCCAGCCGCGCATCGTGGTCACGCTCGGCGACGAGGCCCGCGACTTCCTCGACGCGATCGAGTTCCCGCTGTCGGTGCCGTGCGAGGGCGAGGTCGGCACGATCGCCCGCTTCACGCCCACGATCGAGACGCTGGCGGTGCCCGACATCGACCGCTGCCTCGACGACGCGGGCGCCAAGCAGGCCTTCTGGGACGCGTTCAAGGTGCTCGGCACCTGGTACGAGAACCTCCCGCCGTACTGATGGGGACCCTCCCCGCCTGACGGGGACTGTCCCCGATTTTCGGCCATACTCCGCGAGATGGCGGAGCGGCACATCGTGGCGATGGGGGGCGGGGGGTTTCTGCACGACGGCGACTCGCTCCTCGACGACTACGTGCTCGGCGTGGCGGGCGCCGATACGCCGCGCATCTGCTATCTGGGGACGGCGACCGGCGACGAGCCGGGCGGCATCGCCGCCTTCCACCGGGCGTTCCCGCCCGAGCGGGCGCGGGCGACCCACCTGAACCTGTTCTCGCGCGACGAGCAGCGACGCGCGCGCGCACCTGCTCGCCCAGGACGTGATCTACGTCGGCGGCGGGAACACCGTGAACATGCTCGCCGTCTGGCGGGCGCACGGCGTGGACGCCGCCCTGCGCGATGCGTGGGAGGCCGGCGTCGTCCTGTGCGGCATGAGCGCCGGCTCGCTGTGCTGGTTCGAGGCCGGCATCACCGACTCGTTCGGGCCGCTGCGGGGCCTGCACGACGGCCTCGGCATCCTCCCGGGAAGCAACTGCCCGCACTACGACGGCGAGGCCCAGCGGCGGCCGACGTACCACCGCGAGATCACCGCCGGGCTGCCGGCCGGGATCGCGGCCGACGACTTCTGCGGCCTCCACTTCGCCGGCACCGAGCTGGCCGAGGCGGTCAGCTCGCGGGCCGGCGCCGGCGCCTACCGGGTCGAGCTCGACGGCGCCGTCGTGCGCGAGACGCCGATCGCCGCGCGGTACCTGGGCGCATGATCCTCCGCGCCGCCGCGTGCCTGGCAGCGCTGGGGGCGGTGAACCTGGTCGCGCCGCACCTGCCCGCGCCGAGCCGGCCTGTCCAGATCGCCGCTCTCGCCCTCGTGTCCTTCCCGCTCGCCACGCTGTTCGTCGCCGCGATCGCTCCCACCCGGGCGACGGCGCCGCAGCTGATCGCAGTCGCCGTCGCGGCGGCCGCGCTCACGGCGGCCCTGATCGCCGCCGGCCTGGAGGGGACGCCTGCGACCCTCGCCAAGCTGGTCGCCTCGGCGTGCATCGGGATCGCCCTCGCCGGCCTCCTGCAGGCGCCGGCCGAGGTCGTCGCCATCGCCGTCCTCATCGCCGCGGTCGACGCCTACAGCGTCGCCGCCGGCCCGACGCACGCCATCGTCCTGCACCACCAGCAGGTGCTGGGGGCGTTCACGCTCGCCTTCCACCCGCCGGGCACCTACGCCGTCGCCCAGATCGGCGCGAGCGACTTCGTGTTCTTCGCCCTGTTCGCCGCGGCGAGCGTGCGGATGGGCCTGCGCGTGCGCGCGACGTGGATCGCCACGACCGCGTCGCTGGGCGCGACCATGGCGCTCTCCTACATGCTCGACACGGCCCTTCCCGCCCTGCCGCTGCTCTCGCTGGCGTTCCTGGGCGCGAACGCCGACCTCCTGCTCGAGCGCACGCGGGGGAGACGCAGCTCACCCGAACGGGAGAGCGGAGCGGGGCCATGACCTGCCGATCCATGAACCATGCGCTCGCGGCCGCTCCGGACACTCCTTGCGCTGGCCGCGTGCGGGCTGGCGACGGCATCGGCCGCCGCCCCGGCGAGCGCGGCCGGCCACACGACGGTCGCTGACACCCAGCCGGCCTGGGCGAAGCCGGCGAACCTCGCCCGCCCGGCGGCCGGCGACGACCGGATGGCGTTCTCGGTCTGGCTCGGGTGGCGCGACCCGGCCGGCCTCGACGCGACGCTCACCGGCCTGTACGACCCGGGCTCGCCGGCGTACTCGCGCTGGATGACGCCGGCCGCGTTCCGCGCCCGCTACTCACCGTCGCGGGCACAGGTCGCCGCCGTCCGCACCTGGCTCGCCGACTCCGGGTTCGCCATCCTCGACGTGCCGCGCAACCGGCTGTTCGTGACCGCGTCCGGCACCGTCGACCAGGTCGAGCGCACGTTCGACGTCCACGAGAACCTGTACCGGATCGACGGGCGCACCGTGCGCGCGCCCGACGCCGATCCGGCGGTGCCGGCCGGGATCTCGGCGGACGTCCGCGCGATCACGGGCCTCGACGGCTCGCTCACGCTCGCGACCCCCGAGCATCGCTCGCCGGCGCCGCCGCCGCCCGCGGGCACGTCCGTCGGCCCGTGCTCGCGCTACTGGGGCGAGCAGACGTCCACCGCCTTCCCGAACCCGTACGCGCCGGGCACGCCGCTGCCCTGGCTGATCTGCGGGTACACGCCGGCCCAGATCGACTCCGCCTACGGGATCGACCGGCTCCGCGGGGCCGGCCTGGACGGCCGCGGCCAGACCATCGCGATCACCGGCGCCTTCTTCTCCCCCACCATCCGTGACGACGCGAACAGCTTCTCGCGCGAGTTCGGGCTGCCCCGGCTGGGCCCCTGGAACTACCGCGAGATGACGGCGCCGGGCACGCGCCGGATCCCGCAGGACCCGGCCGAGACGCAGAGCTGGTACATCGAGCAGGCCCTCGACGTCGAGTGGGCCCACGCGGTCGCCCCGGGCGCGCGGATCGTCTACGTCGGCGCGGCCAACGACGCCGGCGGGCTCGACCAGGCCGTGAACGAGGTCGTCGACCGCCACCTCGCGAACATCGTCTCGAACAGCTGGGGCCTGCCCGAGTCGCTCGCGCCGCGCGGCGAGATCCTGGCCATGAACGCGGTGTTCCAGCAGGCGGCCGCCGAGGGCATCGGCGTCTACGTCGCCTCCGGCGACGACGGCGACAACCGGCTCGCGGCGGGGCGCATCTCCGCGGGCTTCCCCGACTCGAGCCCGTGGGTGACGTCGGTCGGCGGCACCAGCCTCGCGATCTCGCGCAGCGGCGGCTACGAGTGGGAGGCCGGCTGGGGCACGACGACGACCGACTGGAACGGCAAGAGGTGGGCCCCGAAGGCGCCGGGCGACTTCATGTACGGATCCGGCGGCGGCCCCAGCCACGTGTTCCCGATGCCGTCCTACCAGGCCGGGGCCGTGCCGCTCGCCGACGCAACCTGGAAGGGCACGGCGCGGCGGTCGGAGCCGGACCTGGCGATGGACGCCGACCCGCAGACCGGCGTGACCTTCGCCCAGACCTACGTCCTGCCGAACGGCCGTCGCCGCATCATCGACTCGTGGATCGGCGGCACCAGCCTGGCCGCGCCGCTCGTCGCCGGCGTCATGGCGATGGCCGACCAGCGCAGCGGCCGTCCGCACGGCTTCATCAACCCCGCCCTGTACCGGCTGCGGGGGACGCCTGCGCTGAACGACGTCACCGGCGGCCATCGCACGCTCGCCGTGCTGCGGAACGCGCTCGCGCCGGACGGGTCGATCCTGACCCGGCTGCGCTCGCTCGACCGGGACAGCTCGCTCGCCGCCGGGCCGGGATGGGACCCGGTGACGGGCCTCGGCTCGCTGAACGTGCCCTGGTTCCTGGCTGCGGTACGCTGATCGCCTGCGCGTCTGCTCCCTCCTCCCCAGCGCCACCGAGATCGTCGGCGCACTCGGCTGTGCCGGGCTGCTGGTCGGGCGCT
The DNA here is from genome assembly GCA_963731515.1 of uncultured Actinomycetes bacterium. Taxonomy (GTDB): domain Bacteria; phylum Actinomycetota; class Thermoleophilia; order Gaiellales; family JAICJC01; genus JAICJC01. The sequence continues at coordinate 518,108 of CAVSVU010000014.1, forward strand.
CGGCCGAATGCGACCACCCGCCCGGCGTCTCGGCGCTGCCCGTCGTCACCGCCGCCCGCATCGACTCGGACGAGCTGCGGAGCCGCGACATCGACGCCGCCGTGCGCGAGGCCGTCCTCGACGGCCGGTCGCTCTATGCGCTCGACGACGCCCTGATCCGCGAGCTCGCGCCCGACCTCGTCATCACGCAGGACCTGTGCCACGTGTGCGCCGTCTCGAGCGAGGACGTGACCCGGGTGCGCAGCCTCGACGCCGAGGTGCTCGCGCTCGACCCGCGCACGCTGGCCGAGGTGGCCGAGTCGGTGCGGATCGTCGCCGGCCGCCTCGGCGTCGCGGAGCGCGGCGACGCGGTGGCGGCCGAGATGGAGGGGCGGGTCGCGGCGACCGCGGCAGCCGTCGCGTGCGCGGCGCCCGTGCCCGTGTTCGTCGCCGAGTGGCTCGACCCGCCGTTCGCGGCCGGCCACTGGCTGCCGGAGATGGTGGCGGCGGCCGGCGGCGCGGACGTGCTCGGCCAGGCCGGCCGGCCCTCCTTCCCCACGACCTGGGACGAGGTCTTCGCCGCGCGCCCGGAGATCGTCGTCGCGGCGGCGTGCGGGTTCGACGCGGCCCGGATCGCGACCGAGGCGGCGGGGATGGCGTTCCCGTGCCGCGCCGTCGCGGTCGACGCGAACGCCCGCTACTCGCGGCCGGCCCCGCGGCTGGCCGAAGGCGTCGAGCAGCTCGCGTTCCTGCTCCACCCCGACCTGGCGCCCGACCCCGGCCTGCCCTCGATCGAGCTCGCGCACGCGTGGATGACGTAGCCGAGCTCGTCTCACGGCTCGTCGCGATCGACTCGATCAACCCCGACCTGGTCCCCGGCGGGGCGGGCGAGGGGCAGATCGGGGCGTTCGTCGCCCGCTGGCTCGAGGCGGCCGGCCTGGACGTGTCGGTGCGCGAGGCCGCGCCGGGCCGCCCGAACGTCGTCGCCCGCGCGACGGGGAGCGGCGGCGGCCGCGACCTGCTCCTGAACGCGCACATGGACGTCGTCGGCGTCGAGGGCATGGCCGATCCCTTCTCGCCGCGGATCGAGGACGGCCGCCTGTACGGCCGCGGCGGATTCGACATGAAGGGCGGGCTGGCCGCGATCATGCTCGCGGGCGCCCGTGCTGCCGGGGCGGATCTGCGCGGCGACGTGATCGTGGCGGCGGTGTGCGACGAGGAGTACGCGAGCATCGGCGCGGAGGCGGTCGCCGCGGATGTCTGGGCCGACGCGGCCATCGTCACCGAGCCGACGGAGCTCGAGATCTGCGTCGCACACAAGGGCTTCCTGTGGCTCGAGGTCGAGACGGCGGGCGTGGCCGCGCACGGCTCGCGCCCCGACCTCGGCGTCGACGCGATCGCCGCGATGGGCAGCGTCCTCGTCGGGGTCGAGCGCCTGGCCGCGGCGCTCGCCGCCGGCCGCAGCCACCCGCTGCTCGGACCCGGTTCGGTGCACGCCTCGCTGATCCACGGCGGGCGGGAGCTCTCGAGCTACCCCGACCACTGCACGCTCGCCCTGGAGCGGCGCACGATCCCGGGCGAGACGCGGGAGCTCGTCGAGGCGCAGGTGCGGGCGCTCGCGGGCAAGGCGCAGGTGCGCACCACGTTCGAGCGGGCGCCGTTCGAGGTCGACCCCGACGTCACCGTCGTGCGCGCGCTGCGGCGGCACGCGGCGGACGTGCTCGGGCACGCGCCGTCCATCGTCGGGCACGCCGGCTGGATGGACGCTGCGGTGCTGTCGGCGGCCGGCATCCCCACCGTCGTCTTCGGGCCCGCGGGCGCCGGCGCCCACGCGACCGAGGAGTGGGTCGACCTGGCCTCGGTGGCCGCCTGCGCCGACGTCCTCGAGTCGGTCGCCCGCGACTTCTGCGGCTAGCGCCCCGTCACTGCGCGGATGGAGATGGAGCAGTGTCGGGGACTGTCCCCGTCCGGGGACTGTCCCCAGGTGGCTCGTGGGACCGGCGCAGCCGGGCGACGCACTCGATGTGGGGCGTGTGCGGGAACATGTCGAGCGGCCGCACGACCTCGAGCGCGTAGCCGCCGTCGACGAGCTGGCGCGCGTTCGGCGCGAACGTCGTCGGGTTGCACGACACGTAGACGAGCCGCTCGGGGGCGAGCTCGAGCACGCGCCGCACCGCCTTCGGCGTCAGTCCCGAGCGGGGCGGGTCGACGAAGACCACGTCGGGCCGGGGCACCCGCTCGAGCAGGGGGCGGACGCTCTTGGCCACGTCACCCGCCACGAACTCGGCGTTCCCGATCCCGTTGCGGGCGGCGTTCTCCCGCGCTCCCGCGATCGACTCCTCCGAGATCTCGATGCCGTACACCCTGCCCGCGTGCGGCGCCGCCAGGAGGCCGATCGCCCCGGCGCCGCAGTAGAGGTCCCAGACCACGTCGGCCGGCCGCAGGTCGGCCAGCTCGATCGCGAGCGCGTAGAGCCGCTCCGCCATGACGGTGTTCGTCTGCATGAACGCGCCCGCCGTGACCGCGAACTCGACGCCGCCGATGCGCTCGGCGAGATGGTCGCGCCCGACCAGCAGGGTCTGCTCCAGGCCCAGCGAGACCTCGGCCGGGCCCGGGTTCACCGCGTGGACGATGCCGACGACGGCCTCCGGCACGAGCGCGGCCAGGCGCTCGCCGCCCGGCACCTCGCCCGGCGCGGTCACGAGCATCGCCAGCAGCTCGCCGGTGGCGCCGCCCTCGCGGACGACCAGGTGGCGCAGGTAGCCCTCGCCGCTGCGCTGGTCGTACGCGGGCAGGCCGAGCTCGGTCGCCCACCGCTCGAACGCGCGGCGGACGTCGTTGGAGGCGTCCGAGGCGATGTGGCAATGGTCGACCGCGATCAGCCGGTCCCAGCGGCCGAGGCGGTGGTAGCCGAGCCGCGGGCCGTCGGGCGTCTGCGACCACGAGTACTCGACCTTGTTGCGATAGCCGTACAGCCCCTCGGCCGGGATCATCGGCTCCGGCGCGACGTCGTCGAAGCCGCCGATCCGCCGGAGCGCGTCGCCCACCTGGGCGTGCTTGTGCCGCAGCTGCTCGGCGTAGTCGAGGTCCTGCCAGGCACAGCCGCCGCAGACGCCGAAGTGGGCGCAGCGCGGCTCGACCCGCCCCGGGCCGGGCTCGAGCAGCTCGATCGCCTGGGCCTCGGCGTAGCGGCGCTTGAACTTGGTGACCCGGGCGCGGACGCGGTCGCCGGGGAGCCCGCGGGCGACGAAGACGACCAGCTCGCCGTGCCGGGCGACGCCGCGGCCGCCGTAGGCCAGCCGGTCGACCCGGACCTCGATCTCCTCCCCACGCGCGAGCGCTCCCATGCCCTAACTAGTCTATGGCCGCCCATGCCGCTCGCCGTCGACGCCTACCGCGACCGCCTCGAGGAGATGACCGCCGAGGTGATGGAGGAGCACTACCTGCACGCGGCGGGCCGCAAGCCGGCATACGAGATCGCGGCCGTCTACGGGCGCTACGCCGACCTGACGACGCTGGAGCAGGCCCGCGCGCTCGAGACCGGCGCGCCCGTCGAGCTGCACCGGTTCGCCTGCGAGGCGTACCTGGGGGACGGCACGAAGCACCTGAGCGAGGAGATCGCGAACGCCGAGGCGACGCTGGTCGTGCCGCTGGACGGCGAGGAGGTGCCCTACCGCGAGGTGACGCCGCGCCTCCTGAACGAGCCCGACCGCAACCGCCGCGGCCGGCTCTACAGCGCCCGCTGCGCCGTCACCGCGGAGCACATGAACCCGCTCCACGAGCGGGTCGACGCCCGTGTCCGCGAGCTCGTCGCCGACCTCGGCGCCGGGTCGACGCTCGAGCTCTACGAGCGCTTCGGGTTCGACCCGCGCGGCCTCCACCGATCGACCGACGCGTTCCTCGCCGACACCGACGCCCTCTACCGGCGCAGCATCGACGCGGAGCTGCGCCGCCGGGTCGGCGTGCCGCTGGCCGATGCGCAGCCGCCCGACCTCGCCCGCATGTGGCGGGCGCCCGAGCTCGACGCGGCCTTCCCCACCGACCGCGCGCTGCCGGCGCTGCGGGAGACCCTGGCCGGGCTCGGCATCGACCTCGGCGCGCAGGCGAACGTCGAGCTGGACGTCGAGGCCCGGCCCGGCAAGCGGCCGCGGGCGTTCTGCGCGCCGATCCGCGTCCCCGGGCGCGTCGTCCTCGTGATGCTGCCGCAGGGCGGCCAGGACGACTACCGGGCCCTGTTCCACGAGGCCGGGCACGCCGAGCATTTCGCCGGGATGCCGGCCGGGCTCCCGGCCGAGGACCGGCTCCTGGGCGACAACGCCGTCACCGAGGGCTTCGCGTTCCTCTTCGAGCACCTGCTCGCCGATCCGGCCTGGCGGCGCGCCCGCATGGCGGACGATGCGCCGGAGTACCCGCGCTTCTCCGCCCTCTACAAGCTGTTCCTCGTCCGCCGCTATGCGGCCAAGCTGGCCTACGAGCTCGAGCTGCACGCCGCGGGGGCAAGCCGCGAGCGGCTGCCGGCCCGCTACGCCGAGCTGCTGTCGGGCGCCGTCGGCGTCCCCTACCCCGAGACCGACTACCTCGAGGACGTCGACGAGGGCTTCTACTGCACGTCCTACCTGCGCGCGTGGGCGTTCGACGCCCAGCTGACCGGCCATCTCCGCACGCGGTTCGGCCGGGCCTGGTTCGGCGAGCCCGGGGCGGGCGCCCTCCTGCGCGAGATGTGGGCGCTCGGCCAGTCGCTGCGGGCCGAGGCGCTGCTGCGGCAGGTGGCCGGGGCCGACCTCGACTTCGCCGTCCTCACGGCGGAGGCGGAAGAAGCTCTCTCAGCGTGAGCACTCGCCGGCCGCGTCGACCGCGGCGGCGTGGCGGTAGAGGCGCACCATCCGGCGCACGTCGTAGGCGGACGGGTCGGCCTCGACCGCCGTGTGGAACAGGTAGTGCGCGGCCAGGAGCGCCGACACCACCGTCGGCTGCCGCGGGATCGCCGACGCGACCAGGAACGTGCCGAATCCGTGCACGTCCGCGCCCGCCGTCCGCAGCGACTGGGCGACCGGCCGCGGGTCGGGCACCGACATCACCAGCCACAGCTTCCCCACCGGCCGTCCGCGCTGGCCGATCCGGCGGACGAGCTTGCAGCCGCGCGCCGATCCGGCGTGCTGCCACGACGCGAGCGGCGAGGAGTTCGGCGCGGCCAGGACGGCGTAGGCGCCCACGAGGCGCGGATCCTCGGCCTGGGAGAGCGTCCCGGCCGTCGTCGCCAGCACGTCGTCGGGGCCGAACCGGCCCGCCATGTACAGGCTCGCATCGCGCAGGTCGGCGTTGAAGTCCGCGAGCTCGTTGTGGTCGGCGACCCACCCCGGCGCCAGCAGCACCGCGACCGCCGCGGCGGCGACCAGGCCGCCGAACCGGGCGCCGGCGCGGGCGCGCAGCTCGAGCGCGAACCCGGCGATCGCCACCGCGTACCCGGGCAGCAGGAACGACAGGTGCCGCTCCGGAGCGAAGTCGCCCGACGACGCGGTGAGGACGGACAGGAGCATCAGCGGCAGCACGAGCCACACGGCCGCGAAGATCGCCGCCCGCCGGTTCCGGACGGCGAGCGCGGCAACGCCGAGCACGGCGGCGACGGCCAGCGCGACGGCGAAGCCGATGTGCGTCGAGCCGGACACGGCGTCGCCGAACCGCTCCCAGAACCGCTGCGACCCGAGCTTGATGACGGACGTCCCCGAGCCGACGCCGTACTTGCCCTGGAGGGGCGCGTACAGGTGCCGCAGGAGCAGGAGCGCGAGCCCGCCGAGCACGAGCGCCGCCACCACGGCCGCGGCCAGCCGACGCTGGCCGCGCAGGCCGTGGCGCAGGCGCACCGCGGCGAAGATGGCCATCAGAACCAGCTCCGAGAAGAGGGCGAAGAGGCCGAACGGGTGCGCCGACACGAGCAGGAGGGCCGTGACCGCGTAGGGGGCGACCCAGCGCGCCTTCCCTGTCCGGATGAGCACGAGCATCACCCACGCGCTCGCGTACGCGGCCGCGATCATGGCGGTATAGCCGCGCGCGAACTGGCCCAGGTGGATCATGATCGGCGAGGAGGCCGTGACGACGGCGACGACCGCACCGCCGGCCCGCCCCACCAGCTCGCGCCCGAACCCGTAGCTGACGGCCACCGCGACGATGCCGATCACCGCGGACGGCAGCCGCAGGCCGAGGATGTCGTAGCGCCATGCCAGCGAGGCGTGGACGAGCAGGTAGTGCAGCGGCGGGCCGTGGCGATCCTCGACCGCGACGCGCAGCACGTCGGTCGCCGAGGGCCGCGACGCGACGCCGAGGGTGACGCCCTCGTCGTTGTGCAGCGGGCGGAAGTCGAGCCCGAAACCGATCACGACGACGGCGTAGGCCAGGGTGGCGGCCAGCGCCACGAGCGGCGGCCAGCGGGCGCGCAGGAAACGGCCTGCACCGTCGCGAGTCAGCATCGGCGCGGCATTATCCGTTACGGGCCGCCGGGCCGGTCGCGCTGCCGTCAAAGATCGTGGCGATGGTCACCTGCGTGTCACGGCGCCCCCACCCGGTACCCTTTCGCGCATGGCTTCTGACCCCGTGCTGGCCGGCCCGGCCGAACCGGCCGCGGCTGCGACGCCGGACGTGACGGTGGTCGTGCCGGTGCTGAACGAGCAGGCCACGGTCGAGCCGCTCTACGACGGGGTCGTCGCGACGCTCGACGCCGCCGGGATCGCGGCCGAGCTGATCTTCGTGGACGACGGCTCGACCGACGGCACCTTCGCGATCCTGGAGCGGCTGCACGCCGCCGACCCGCGCGTGCGCGTCGTCTCGTTCAAGCGCAACTTCGGCCAGCACCCGGCCATGCACGCGGGGATCGCGCGCGCCCGGGGCCGGATCGTCGTCACCATGGACGGCGACCTCCAGAACCAGCCCGCGGACATCCCCCGGCTGGTCGCGGCCGTCGACGCCGGGGCCGACGTCGCCAGCGGCCGGCGGGTGACGCGGCGCGACGCGATGCTGGTGCGGCGGGTGCCCTCGATGGTGATCAACCGCCTGCTCGCCCGCCTGACCGGCGCCCGCGTGGCCGACTTCGGCTGCGCGTTCAACGCGTACCGGCGTGACGCGCTGGAGCCGGTGATGCACCGGATCGGCCGCCAGAAGTTCACCAAGGCGCTCGTCTGCTCGACCGGCGCGAGCGTCACCGAGGTCGACCTCGACCACCGCGCCCGGGCCGACCGCAGCCGCTACGGGCTGGTCAGCCTGATCAAGCTGGCGCTGCACGTCCTGACCGGGTTCTGGGCCCAGCTCGTGCAGTGGCTGGGGACGATCCTGGGCGTGCTCGGTATCCTTACGTCCTTCGGAGTGGGACTCTGGGGGGTCGTCTACTGGATCCGCAACGGCAACTTCCCCGGCCCGCTCTTTCTGGGAGGCCTCGTCCTGTTCGTCCTCGGTTTGCAGGGGTTCCTGATGGCCGTGGTGGGCGAGAATCTGCAGCGGATCCAGCGCGACGTCGAGGGACGGCCGCTGTACTACATCGAACGCGAGCTCGGATAGGCCGGATGGGGGAGACACGGTGAAACGGATACTGGTGACCGGCGGGGCCGGCTTCATCTCGTCGAACATGATCCGCTATCTGCTGCACGAGACGCCGCACGACGTCGTCACGATGGATGCGCTCACGTACGCGGGCAACATGGCGAACCTGGCGGACGTGAACGAGCACGAGCGGCTGCGGTTCATCCACGGCGACATCCGCGACGTGGCCGACGTGACCGCCGCGCTCGAGGGCGTCGACGTGATCGTGAACGCCGCCGCCGAGTCGCACGTCTCGAAGTCGATCGAGGAGGGCGGCGCCGAGTTCGTGACGACGAACGTCGTCGGGACGCAGGTGCTGCTCGACGCGATGCGCAAGCACCCGGTGGAACGGTTCATCCTGATCTCCTCGTCCGAGGTGTACGGCACCGCCGTCAGCGACCCGATGGACGAGGACCACCCGCTCAACCCGCGCTCCCCCTACGCGGGCACGAAGGCGGGCGGCGACCGGCTGGCCTACTCGTACTGGTGCACGTACGACCTGCCCATCACGGTCATCCGCCCGTTCAACAACTACGGGCCGTACCAGCACCCCGAGAAGGTCATCCCCCGCTTCATCATCCAGGCCCTCTGCGACCGCCCGCTCACGATCCACGGCAACGGCCACGCCAGCCGCGACTGGCTGCACGTGTTCGACACCGCCGAGGCGATCATGGCCGCGTGCGAGGCGCCGCTCGAGGCGATCGTCGGCGAGACGATCAACGTCGCCACCGGCATCGACGAGACCGTCGAGCAGATCGCCGACATGATCCTGGACATCCTGGGCAAGCCGGTGTCGCTGAAGCGGCACGTGACCGACCGCCAGGGGCAGGTCGACCGCCACATCGGCTCGACCGACAAGGCAGCGCGGCTGCTGGGATGGCGTTCGCAGACCCCGTTCGCCGACGGGCTCGAGCGCACCATCCGCTGGTACCGCGAGAATCCGGAATGGTGGCAGGCCGTCCTGGCCTCGGAGCAGACGGCGCAGGCCGTCTGACGCGCCCCCCGACACTGGTGGTGCTCGGCGGCGGGCCCGCGCAGCGGCATGCGATCGACGCGGCCCGCGCGCTCGGCATGCGCACCATCGTGTGCGATTCCGATCCCCGGTATGCCGACGTCCCGGTCTCGAGCGAGGACGGCGAGGGCGTCCGCCGCACGGCCAGGGACGCCGACGGGCTGATCGCTCCCGGCACCGACTGGCCCGTGCGAATCGCCGCCGAGACGGCCGAGGAGCTGCACATCCCCCACCCCATCCCGGCGGCGGTGGCGGTGACCTGCACCGACAAGATCGCCCAGCGCACGCGCCTGGACGCCGCCGGCGTCCCGCAGCCGCGCTGGTCGACCGACGCGCCGCCGTCGTACCCGTGCGTCGTCAAGGCGCCCGACCGCCAGGGCCAGCGGGCCATGTCCATCGTCCGCGACGCGGACGGGCTCGACGAGGCGGCCGAGCGCGCCCGCCGCGGCTCCCGCAGCGGCCGGGTGCTCTACGAGGAGTTCGTGCCCGGCCCCGAGGTGACCGTGAACGCCTTCTCGGCCGACGATCGCTTCGTGCCGGTGACGGTGACCGACCGGATCCACTTCGAGGGCGTCCACGGGGTCGCCCGCCGGCACGTCTACCCGGCGGCGGCGATCGGTGCCGAGCGGGCGGCCGGCGTCGCCGGGGCTGCCGCCGCCGCGGTGGGGATCGGCGCGGGGCCGAGCTACATCCAGCTGATCCTGGCCGACGACGGGCCCCGGGTCGTCGAGGTCGCCGCCCGGCTGGGCGGCGGGCACGATTCCGAGATCTGCCGCACGGCCGCCGGCGTCGACCTGGCGGCGGCCGCCGTGCTGGCGGCCGTCGGCGAGCGGGTCGCCGCGGAATCGCTCGAGCCGCAGCCCAACGGCGCCGCGGTGATCGAGTTCCTGGCCGCGCCGCCGGGCGAGCTGGTGACGGCGACCGGGCCGTCCGACGTCCGCTTCTTCGACCGGCCCGGCCACGTCTACGGGCCGCTCCGCATCGCCACCGACCGGGCCGGCTACGTGCTCGCGACCGGCCCCGACCGGGCCGGCGGCGCTGCGCCGCGCGGCCGACGCCGTCGACGCCGTCAGGTTCGAGGTGCGATGAGCGGCTCGACCGACACCCGGCTCGCCCTCGACGGCGGGACGCCCGTGCGCCCCACCATGCTCGACTTCTCGCCGCCGGTGATCGGCGACGAGGAGGTCGCGTCGGTCGTGGCCACGCTCCGCTCCGGCTGGCTCACGTCCGGCCCGCGCACGGCCGAGCTCGAGGAGCGCTTCGCCGCCCGCACCGGCGTCGCCCACGCCGTGGCCACGTCGTCGTGCACCGAGGCCCTGCACCTGTCCCTGGTGGCCGCCGGGATCGGCCCCGGCGACGAGGTCATCACGAGCTCCTTCACGTGGCCGGCGACCGTGAACGCGATCCTGCACACGGGCGCGACGCCGGCGTTCGCCGACGTCGACCCGGGGACGCTCGACGTCGATCCCGACGCCGTCCGGCGGGCGATCACGCCGCGGACGCGGGCGCTCATGCCCGTGCACTTCGCCGGCGGCCCGTGCGACATGGACGCGCTCTGCGAGATCGCCGCGGCCCACGGCCTGCGCGTGGTGGAGGACGCCGCCCACGCCGTCGAGGCGGACGTGCGCGGCCGCCGGGTCGGCGCGATCGGCGACTTCACCTGCTTCTCGCTCTACGCGACGAAGAGCCTGGCCGGCGGCGAGGGCGGCATCGTCACGACCTCGTCGACCGAGGCGGCCGCGCGGCTGCGGCTGCTGCGCGCGCACGGGATCACACGCGACCCGTGGAAGCGGGCGCGCACGCACACGCTCGGCCACTACGACGTCGTCGAGCCCGGGTTCAAGGCCAACCTGGCCGACCTGCAGGCGGCCGCGGCGCTGCCGAAGCTCGACCGGCTGGAGGCGTTCCACGCGCACCGGGCCGAGCTCGTCGCCCGGTACGACGCCGGCCTCGCGCCGCTCGCCGGCATCGAGCCGATCGGCCGGCCGGACTACGGCCGCCACGCCCACCACCTCTACGTGGTGCGGATCGACCCCGGCCCGGCCGGCGCCGACCGCGACGTCTACGCCGCGGCGCTGATGGCCGAGAACGTCTCCACGGGCCTGCACTTCCTGCCCGTGCACACGCTCACCTGGTACCGCCAGAACCTGGCGGTACCGCCGCTGCCGGTGACCGAGCTCGCCGGCGCGCAGGTGCTCTCGCTGCCGCTCGCGGCGGCGCATTCCGACGCCGACATCGATGACGCCGTCGAGGCCGTGCGCAAGGTGCACGCCGCCTGCTCGCCGTGAGGATCGACCGCCGCACCCGGGTCGCGGTGGAGGCCGTGGTCTCGGCGGTGGTGCTCGGCCTGCTCCTGCGGTGGGCGGGGCTGCACGAGGTGGCGACGACGCTGCGCGGCACCGACCTCGCCTGGTTCCTGCCGGCGGTCGTCGTCAGCACGGCCACCGTGCCGATGATGGCCCTGCGCTGGCAGGTGCTGCTCCAGGCGAAGTACATCTCGGTGCCGCTCGGCTGGCTGACCCGCACCTACTTCGTGGCCCTCTTCGCCGGCCAGTTCCTGCCGGCCGCCATCGGCGGCGACGCCGTGCGGGTGGTCGAGCTCGGCCGGCGCACGGGCGACGCGCCCGAGGCGGTCGCGTCCGTCCTGATCGACCGGCTCGTCGGCCTCGTGTCCCTGGTCGTCCTCGCGATCGTGGCCGTGCTCGTGAGCGGCGGCGAGCGGCGGCCGGGCGTGATCGCGGCCGAGGCGGCGTTCGGAGCGGCGGCCGCGGCCGTGCTCGTGCTGCTGTTCTCGAGCCGCCTGCGCGGCGCCGTCGCCCGCTGGCTCGAGCCGCGCGCCGCCGGGCGCCGCCTCGCGGTGGGCGGGCGCTTCTACGACGCCCTGCACGCCTACCGCGGCCATCGCGGCACGCTGGTCGCCGTGGGGCTGCTGGCCCTGCTCGTGCAGGCGGCGCGGGTCGGAGTCATCTGGATGCTCGCGCAGGCGCTCGGCCTGAACGTGCCGGACTCCGTGCTGCTGCTGGCCGGCCCGGTCGTGTTCGCCGCGCTGGCGCTGCCCGTCTCGCTGAACGGGATCGGCGTGCGCGAGGCGGTGTTCGTCTACTTCCTGCACGGCTACGCCACCCGCCCGGAGGCGATCGCCCTCGGCCTCGCGTTCTTCGCGGTCGGCACGCTCACGGCGCTGGTCGGCGCGGCCGTGCTCATGGTGCGCTTCGTCCGCTACGGGTTCGGGGCCGTGCGCCCCCGCACGGAGATCGGCGAGCCGCCGACGGCGAAGGGCGACTAGGCGATCCGCCCGATTCCCTCAAGAGGGTGATGCGAGCCGCGAGGCGGATGGCCGATCCTGGCGGACATGCCCTCCCCCTCCCCCCGCAGCCGCGTCCGCGCCGCCACGATCCAGCACGGGTCGATGCGCCTCGTGAACTCGCTGCTCGCCGTCGCCGCGGCCCTGGCCGTCCTCGCCGCAGCGGCCGCCAGCCTCGCTCGCTGACGCGGCTCAGCCGAGCTCGGCGAGCCGCAGGTGCACGAGCTGCACCGCGATGCTCCCTCCGCCCACCGCGGAGGCGACACGCCTGCCGTCGTCCGCGTCCCTGCGTAAGGCCTACGTCGCCGTGGAGGAGGTTCACGCCCGGAGCGGCGTCACCCACACCTCGCGCGTGCGCGGGCCGTCGAACTCGCACAGGAACACCCGCTGCCAGCGCCCGAGCGCGGGCAGGCCGCCTTCGACCGCGATCGGGTGGGCGCAGCCGACCAGGATCGCCTTGATGTGCGAGTCGCTGTTGCCCTCGGCGTGCGCGAAGGCCGGCGAGACGGGCACCATCGCGGCCAGGTGGCGGACGACGTCGGCCGCGACGTCCGGGTCGTAGCCCTCGTTCACGGTCACCGCCGCCGTCGTGTGGGGCACGTGCACGAGCACCGCGCCGTCGTCGACGCCGAGCGCGGTGACGGCGCCCGCGACGGCGTCGGTGATGTCCAGCATCTGTTCGCGACGCTCGGTCCGTACGCTGAGACGATGCACCGGCCGATCGTATACCGTCGCCGCCCGTGGCCTGCGGACGCCCCCTGCTCCTGATCGACGGCGACTCCCTCGCCCACCGCGCATACCACGGCTCGCGGCCGCTGCGCGGCGCCGGTGGCCGCCCGATCAATGCGATGCACGGGTTCGCCGTGATGCTGCTCGCCCTCGTCCGGACGGAGCAGCCGCGGGCCGTGCTGGCCTGCTGGGACACGCTCGGGGTGCCGACGTACCGCGGCGAGCTGTGGCCGGAGTACCAGTCCGGCCGCGAGTTCGACCCCGAGATCGTCGAGCAGCTCGACCGGCTGCCCGGCCTGGTCGAGGCGTTCGGGTTCGCCGCCGCGAAGGCGGCCGGCTACGAGGCCGACGATCTGCTGGCGGCAGCCGTCCGCGCCGAGGGGGAGGCGGGCGGCACGGCCCTCGTCGTGACCTCGGACCGGGATGCCTACCAGCTCGTCACCGAGGCGGTCACCGTGCTCGCGCCCCGCTCGGGCGCCTACGCCCCCGACCGGATCGACCCCGCCGAGGTGGTCGAGCGCTACGGCGTGCGCCCGGAGCAGGTGCCGGACTTCATCGCGCTGCGCGGCGACCCGTCCGACCGCCTTCCCGGCGCCCGCGGGATCGGCGCCAAGGGCGCGGCGGAGCTGCTCGGCCGCTACCCCGACCTGGACGCGATCGTCGCCCACGCCGGCGAGCTGCGACCGCGCCAGGCCGAGGCCGTGCGCGACCCCAACCTGCCGCTGTTCAAGCGCATCGCGACGATGGACGCGCGCGCGCCCGCCGCGCCGCCGGCCGACGCCGCCCTCGACGTCCCGGGCGCGATCGCCCACCTCGAGGCGATCGGCGACGACCGCCTGGCCGACCGCCTCCGGCGTGAATAAAAGGGGTCTGACCCCGTTTATTCAGGAGACGGCGATGACGATCAGGGCGGCGATCACTGCCACCGCGAGCACCATCGCCGCCAGGCCGGGCAGGCGGCTCGTGCCGCCCAGGCGGGCGACGGTGAAGCCGATGAACCCGAACGCGAGCGCGACCAGCGCCAGGATCGCGGACAGGAACGCGAGCAGCTGGCCGCCCTGGGAGCTGATGCCGACCGCCGCCGCGCCGACGGCGACGAGCGCGCCCAGCAGGCCGGCGGCGATGCCGAGGCCTCCCGAGCGGGGCGAGCCGGCCGGGGGCTCCGCGGCTATCGCGTCCCCCAGGCGTACGTCATCTTGACCATGTCGAGGTACATGAAGGTCTCGGTCGACTTCACGCCGTCGATCTCCCGCAGCCGCTGCACCACGTCGAGGAGATGGCGGTTGTGCTCGCAGACGATCTCGACCAGCAGGTCGTAGCTGCCCGACGTGATGACGACGTAGCTCGTCTCCGGCCACTCGGATACGACGTCGGCGACGCGGCCGAGATCGCTGTTCGCCTGGACGCCGACGAGGGCCATGACGTCGAAGCCGAGCTTGAGCGGATTGGTGACGGCGACCACATCGAGCACGCCCGCATCGGTCAGCCGCTGCACCCGCGCGCGCACGGCCGCCTCGGATATGCCAAGCTCACGTGCGATCGCGGTATAGGGGCTGCGGCCCTCGCGCTGGAGGATCTCGATGATCCGGCGGTTGACCGGATCGAGCTTGACGGCGGGAGCGCTCATGCGAGATACCTGCCCGAACCCCGATTCAGGTGCGAACTTCGCAGTTGACAGTTCGAAATGCAACGATATACCCTTGACCCCGGGATGACGCAAGTTTCCGCCGACCACGCCACCACAGCGTTCAGCTCTGACGGCGAAGTCGACGTCGAGTTCCGCGCGATCACGAAGCGGTTCGGCTCCCTGACGGCGGTGAACGCCGTCAACCTGCGCGTCCACAAGGGCGAGTTCCTGTCGCTGCTCGGCCCGTCCGGCTGCGGCAAGACCACCTCCCTGCGGATGATCGCCGGGTTCGAGCAGCCCGACGAGGGCGAGCTCCTGATCGGCGGCCGCGACGTGAGCGGCGTCCCCCCGTACAAGCGCGACGTGAACACGGTGTTCCAGCAGTACGCGCTCTTCCCGCACATGTCGATCCTCGACAACGTCTCCTACGGCCTCAAGCAGCGCCGGGTGGGGAAGAAGGAGCGCCACCAGAAGGCGGGCGAGGCGCTCGAGCTCGTCCGCCTGGTCGGCCGCGACACGCACCGCCCGTCGATGCTCTCCGGCGGCCAGCAGCAGCGCGTGGCCCTCGCCCGGGCGCTGGTCATGAACCCGCGCGTGCTGCTCCTCGACGAGCCTCTGGGCGCGCTCGACCTGAAGCTGCGCAAGGAGATGCAGATCGAGCTCAAGCGCATCCAGGACCAGGTCGGGATCACGTTCGTCTACGTGACCCACGACCAGGAGGAGGCGCTCTCGATGTCCGACCGGGTGGCGGTCATGTCGAACGGCGTGATCGAGCAGCTCGACGAGCCGCGCGCCATCTACGACCGGCCGCTGACGCCGTTCGTGGCCGACTTCATCGGCGACATGAACTTCATCGACGGCCAGGTGGCCGAGGCCGCCGACGGCGGGTTCGCGGTCGATGCGGGCGCGGGCGTCGTCGTCCGCGGCCGCGGCCAGGCGACCCGCGGCGACCGCGTGCGCGTCGGCGTCCGCCCCGAGCGCATGGCCGCCCACCCCGGCGCCGGCCAGGGCACCGCCAACTCCGCGCCCGCCGAGGTCGTCACAAAGATGTATCTCGGCGACCAGGTGCAGATCGTTGCCCGGCTCGCCAGCGGGAGCGACGTGATCGTGCGCGAGCAGCGCACCAGCGCCGACCCCGCGCTGGACACCATCAATCCCGGCGACCAGGTCGCCATCACATGGGACGAGGCCGCGCCGCTCCTGCTCGGCGACGCCCCCGCAGCTGACGATCCGAAGGAGACGCCGTGACCGACGAGCCCCGCGACACGCTGAACATCCTGGCACCGGTGAGCGCGAAGCCGAAGCTGGACTACCTGCACCGCCAGCTCTACCGCGACGCAGCCGAGCGGTCGGGCCTGTCCCGGCGCGAGCTCCTCGGGCTGGGCGCACTGGGCTTGATCGCCGCGGCCTGCGGCGGCTCCACGAACGCGGGCGGCGGTGGCGGGGGCGGCAGCAGCGCCCCGGCCGGCGGCGGGAACACCCTGGCCGGGAAGCCGATCGAGAACAAGCTCGTCATCTACAACTGGTCGGAGTACGACGCGAACAGCACGTTCTCGAAGTTCAAGGCGGCTCACCCCGCCACGCACGTGAGCGAGACCTTCTACTCGTCGAACGACGAGCTGCTCGCCAAGCTCTCGGCCGGCGGGACGGGCTACGACATCATCGTCCCCAGCCAGAACGCCGTCGCCCAGCTCATCACCCAGAACAGCCTCATGGCGCTCGACCAGGCGCTCCTGCCCAACCTGAAGAACCTCGACCCGAAGTTCCTGAAGCCGTCGTACGACCCCACCGGGCAGTTCCACGTGATCAAGGACTACGGCATCACGATGTTCTTCTTCATGAACACCGTCGTGACGGATCACCCGAAGACGATGCTCGACTTCTACAACCTCCTGCCCAAGTACGTCAGCAAGGGCCGCACGAACGTGCTGGACGGCGCGGAGGAGGTCGTCCCGCTGGCGCTCATGGCGCTCGGCATCGACCCGAACACCGACAAGGACGCGGACTTCTCGAAGGTGAAGAAGTTCCTGCTCAGCATCCGCAAGGGCGTGACGACGATCGACTCGTCGGGCTACATCAACGACGCCATCGCCGGCAAGATCATCCTCAGCCAGGGCTGGAACGGCGACGTCCGCCGCATCTACCAGGCCCGCAAGAAGAAGGGCGACATCACCCCGATCATCCCGACGGAGATGTCGGAGGTCTGGGCCGACAACTGGTGCATCCCGTCCACGGCGCCGGACCCGGTCGCCGCGCACGCCTGGATCAACTGGCTGCTCGAGCCGGCCACGGCGGTGGCGGAGATGAACTACCACAACTACCCGATCCCGATCCCGACGGCGCTCAAGGAGATGCCGGCGTCGCTCCAGAGCGACCCGCTGTTCAACGTGCCGGCGAAGTACACGGACAACTACAAGTACATCCTGAACGTGAGCCCGACGGTCGTGAACAAGCGCACCGAGATCTACGGGGAGTTCAAGGCGGCCTAGGTGGCGATCGCCGGAGGAGAACCGGCCGCGACAGCGACGGCCGCGAGCCAGGCGCCGCGCCGCCGTGGGCGAGGCTTCGCCCCGCGCTACCCGACCTGGCTGACGCTGCCGTCGCTGCTCTACTACGCCATCTTCTTCCTCGGGCCGATGGCCATCCTGGCCGTCTTCTCGGTATCGATCCAGTCCGGGTTCGGCAGCGTCACCTACACGTTCGACCTGTCCCAGTTCCACCAGGTCTTCTCGAGCTTCTACATCACCGTCTTCTGGCACACGCTCGTGATGGCGATCGGTCGGGGTCGCTGCTCACGATCGCGATCGGCTACCCGGTGTGCTACTGGATGGCGCGCTACCTCTCGACGTACAAGATGCTCGCGCTGCTGCTGCTGGTGGTGCCGTTCTGGACGTCGTTCCTGATCCGCACGTACGCGCTCAAGATCATCCTCGACCCGAACGGGTACCTGGCGAAGGACCTCGGCTTCAA
This sequence comes from uncultured Actinomycetes bacterium, assembly GCA_963731515.1. Taxonomy (GTDB): domain Bacteria; phylum Actinomycetota; class Thermoleophilia; order Gaiellales; family JAICJC01; genus JAICJC01. The sequence continues at coordinate 535,295 of CAVSVU010000014.1, forward strand.
CGCCCTCTACACGTGGAAGGCGGTCGGGATCGGCCTGGTCTACAACTACCTGCCGCTGTTCATCCTGCCCGTGTTCGCGTCGCTCGAGCGCATGGACTGGACGCTCGTCGAGGCGGCCACCGACCTCGGCGCGCGGCCGTTCAAGTCGTTCTGGGAGGTGACGTTGCGGCTGACGCTCCCCGGCGTCGTCACCGGCGCACTGCTCGTCTTCATCCCGATGTCCGGCGAGTACATCATCCCGAACATCCTCGGCGGCGGGAACTTCGAATTCGTCGGAAACGCGATCGGCGACACGTTCCAGAGCGGCGCAGAACTGGCCGTTCGGCTCGGCCCTCTCGATCTCGCTGATGGCGGCCCTCTCGATCTTCGTCGTCGTGTACATCCTGTTCGCGACGAAGGAGGAGCAGTTCGGTGCGTAGGCGCCGGATCTTCACGTCGCGGCGGGGCTTCACCGCTCTGGGCGCTGATCGTCTACGCCTTCCTGTACCTGCCGATCATCGTCGTGGTCGTGTTCGCGTTCAACAAGCCGTCGGCGGCGTCGGTCGCCGCGTACAAGGGGTCGAACATCTGCAACATGTCGCCGGTCCAGATCGGGAACATCGCCGTCTGGAACGGCTTCACGACCTGCTGGTTCAAGGAGGGTCTGAACGACTCGACCTACATCCCGGCGATCAAGACCAGCCTCGGCATCGCCGCCGAGGCGGCGATCATCGCGACCGTCCTGGGTCTCGGAGCCGCGCTCGCGCTCGCGCGGATGAAGCGGCGCTGGCGGATCCCGTTCGACATCCTCGTCTACCTGACCCTCGTCGTGCCCGAGATCGTGATCGCGGTGGCCTCGCTGATCTTCTTCGTGCAGGCGCGCCAGAACTTCGCGTTCTTCCCGGAGCTCGGGCGCAGCACGATCCTGCTCGGGCAGATCGTCTTCAACGCCTCGCTCGCGATGCTCATCATCCGTGCGCGCTTCGTCGGCATGGGCGACAAGCTGGAGGAGGCCGCCTACGACCTCGGGTCGGGGCCGGTCTCGACGTTCCGCCAGGTGACCCTGCCGCGGCTGATGCCCGCCGTGATCGCCGCCGCGCTTCTGTGCTTCACGTTCTCGTTCGACGACTACGTGCTGCCGACGTTCACGAACGGCACCACCAACACGTGGCCGATCGTGCTCTACTCGGCCGTCCGCTTCGGCATCACGCCGGCGGTGAACGCGCTCGCGACGCTGATGCTGCTCGTGACCGCGGTGTTCGTGGTCATCACCGTGATCGTGCTGCGGCGCAGCCGCGTCGCCGATCCCGGCGACACCACCGGCGGACTGGGATCGATGCTCGGCCTCGGCTGAGGGTGCCCCGGCGGGGGATCACGAGGCGGCGGCTGCTGGTCGCCGCCGGGACGGTGCTCGCCGCGCCGGGCTGCGTCGGCGGAGGCTCGTCGGCGCCGCCGCCCGAGACCGCCCACCCGCGAGCGGCCCGCCTGACGGGCCCGCTGCGCGTGCTCGCCCCGGCCGGCGCGGTGCCGGCGGCGAACCGGGTCGCGTTCGCCCAGGCGCGGTCTGTCGCACGTCGAGATCCACGCCGGCCCGACGGGCCCCGATCTGATATCCCTGCTCGCATCCGGCTACCCGGCCGACGTCGTCCTCGCCCGCCAGGACGACGTCACCGTGCTCGGCGACGCCGGCCTCCTGCGCGGGCTCGACCACGACCGCATCCCCAACCTCGGCCTGGTCGACCCCGCCTACCTCGACCTCGACTACGACCGCAGGAACCGGTGGTCGGCGCCGGCCCGCTACGGCGTGTACGGATTCGGCTACCGCCGCGGCGTCGTGACGGGCAAGGCGACGGGCTGGGACGACTTCTTCGACCTCGTGCACCGGTACGCGCAGCAGGGGATCTCGCTCCTGCCCGGGCCGATCCAGCCGGTCGCGGCGGCGCTCGCCGCCCTCGACCAGGACACGAACACCGACGACGACTCGACGCTCGCACGCGCGCAATCGCTGCTGCTCGCCGCCCGGCCGGCCATCAACACGTTCAGCGCCGACCCGGCAGTCCGCTTCGGGCGCGGCGAGCTCGTGCTGGCGATGGGGACGAACGCCGACTTCTCGCGCGTGCGGCAGCAGCCGCTCAGGGCGGTCGACACGGCGTTCGTCCTCCCGACGGGCCGCTCCGAGATGTGGATCGACGGCTGGGTGACGCCGCTCGCGGGCCGCCACCCGGACACGGCGACGCAGTGGATCGACTCCCAGCTCGCTCCCCCCGCGGCCGCGCGGGCGTGGGCCGCGTCGAGCCTGCCGGCTCCGGAGCGTGCGGCCGCACGGCTGCTTCCGCCCGCGGTGCGGAACGACCCGCTGGCGGTGCTCGACCCGGCGGTCGTCGGCCGCTACGAGCTCTCGGCGGTCACCCCCGCGGGCCTGCAGAAGCGGGCCGAGATCTGGCAGCGCCTGCGCGCCGCCTGAACGCGGCGCGAGGGGACAGTCGCCGCGAGGTGCCTGGATATACTCGCCGCTCGTGCAGCTCTTCCACGAGCACGAGCAGGTGGTCGTGTGCCACGAGCCCGAGGCGGGGCTGCGGGCGATCATCGCCGTCCACGACACCACGCTCGGCCCGGCGCTCGGCGGGATCCGGATGTGGCGCTACGACTCCGACGAGGCCGCCCTCACCGACGTCCTGCGGCTCTCGCGGGGGATGACCTACAAGAACGCCGCCGCCGGGCTCGACCTGGGCGGCGGCAAGACCGTCGTGCTCGGCGATCCCCGCACCGAGAAGACGCCGCTCCTGTTCCGCGCGCTGGGCCGGTTCGTCGACTCGCTCGGCGGCCGCTACCTGGCCGCGGAGGACGTGGGCACGAGCACGGACGACGCCGAGATCGTCGCGCTCGAGACCGACCACATCACCGGCCTCCCGGTCAGCCGGGGCGGCTCCGGCGACCCGTCGCCGATGACCGCATGGGGCGTCTTCTGCGGGATGCGCGCGGCCGCCGCGGAGGCGGGGCTGGGCGACGACCTGCGCGGCGCGCGCGTGGCCGTGCAGGGCGCAGGGCATGTCGGCGCGGGGCTCGTCCGCCACCTGCTCGACGCCGGCGCCGAGGTCATCGCGGCCGACATCTACCCGGAGCGGGTCGAGGAGCTCGTCGCGCTCGGCGCGTCCACCTGCCCGCCCGGCGAGGTGCACCGCCAGGACTGCGACGTGTTCGCGCCGTGCGCGCTCGGCGCCGCCATCCGGCCCGAGACGGTCGGCGAGCTGCGCTGCCGGGTCGTCGCGGGCGCGGCCAACAACCAGCTTCTGGACAGCTCGATGGGAGACGCGCTCCACAGCCGCAGCATCGTGTACGCGCCCGACTTCGTGATCAACGCCGGAGGGGTCATCAACATCGCCGAGGAGCTCGGCCGCCCCTACGACGCCGAGCGCGCACGTGCGAGCGTGGAACGGATCGCCGCCACGCTCGCGGCGGTCTTCGAGCGCTCGCGCCGGGACGGCATCGCCCCCCACGTCGCCGCCGACCGGCTGGCCGAGGAGCGCATCGCCGCCGCCAGGGCGTCGCGACCGGACGCGGTCGCCGCCCTGTACCGGCCGGGATGATCCCGCTCAAGGACAACGTCCCCACCCAGCGCCTCCCGATCCTGACGCTGGCGCTGATCGTCGCCAACCTGGCGATCTTCGTCTGGGCCCAGCACGCGCCCAGCGAGCGCCTCCCGACGAACCTGGGCGTGCGCCTGCCCGTCTCCGGGTTCACCGCCGTCACCGCCGAGTTCGGCTTCGTCCCCTGCGAGGTGCGGGAGACGTGCCCGCACGGCGACGACTCCGTGCTGCTCGGGTTCGAGGACGACCGGCCGGTGTATGCCCGCGTCCATCACGTGCCGGTGCTCGCGAGCGTCCTCACCGCCATGTTCATGCACGGGAGCTGGGCGCACGTGCTCGGGAACATGCTCTTCCTGTGGATCTTCGGGAACAACATCGAGGACCGGGTCGGGCGACGCCGCTTCCTGCTCTTCTACCTGCTCGGCGGCCTGGCGGCGGCGGCGCTCCAGTTCCTGACCGGACCGGGGTCGGACGTCCCCAACATCGGCGCGTCCGGGGCGATCGCGGCGGTGCTCGGGGGCTACCTCGTGCTGTATCCGCGGGCCGCGGTGATCACCTACATCCCGCCCATCTTCTTCTTCCCCCTGCCCGCGGTGTTCTTCCTGATCGGCTGGATCGTGCTCCAGGTGTACTCGGCCGGGTCGGGGCAGGTGGGGAGCGCGGGCGGCGGCGTCGCCTACTACGCGCACATCGGCGGGTTCGTGTTCGGGCTGCTCACGATCCGCTGGTGGGTTGCGCTGAACGAGCGCCGCGCGCCGCCCTCGGCCTGGCCGGCCGATCTGTAAGGTGCGCGCATGCTCAACGTCCGCTACGACCCCGAGTCGCGATCGGGCTTCGTGCGCCTGCGCGAGGGCCGCACGGCCCGCACCCGCCCGCTCTCGCCCCAGGCGGTGGCCGAGTACGGCCGCCGCGGCGAGCTGCTCGCGATCACGCTCTCCGACGTCGATCCGACGGCGGCCGAGTTCCTGCGCACGTCGGACGAGGACGCGCTCCTCGCCGTGATCCGGGCGCAGACCGGCAAGGCCGTGTGGACGACGCCGCCGGGCGGGCCGGCGAAGCCGAAGCCCGGGCCGGCGGCGAAGTCCGGCGCGGGGCCGGGCGGGGCGAAGCGGAAGCGGAAGCGGTAAGGGCTAGCGCCCGGCGGCGGCGCTCGGCCCGACGCCGTAGGCCTGCATCGCGAGCACGATCCGGTCGGCCCGCAGGACGCCGTTGGGCTCGAGCTGCGCGGCGGGGAGCTCACGCGGGTCGTCGCCGCGGCGCGTCTCCTCGACGGTGACCGTCCGCTCGAGCAGGTCGAGGCGCACGACGTACTCGTACCAGGAGATGTCCCACATGATGGTGACCTTGACCGGCCGCGGCAGCTCGAGGCCGTCGCAGTGGACGTTCACGATCGGATCGCCCAGGCTGCGCGAGATGGCGACGACGCGCTCGACGTGCTCGGAGCGGTTGAACGCCTCGAGCGCCAGCCGGCGGACGTGGCGGGCGTCGGACTCCTTGCGCCGGGCCTCGGCCAGCTCGGCGTAGCGCGGCGCTGGGACTCGAGCTCCTGCTCGAGCTGGCGTCTGCACCTGCTCGAACCGGGCCATCTCGGCCCCGCGCTCGTCCAGCGCCGCGGCAGCGGCGTGGTGGCGGGCGATCTCGGACTTGTGCGCGGCCTCGGCCTGGGCGGCGCGCTCGTCGGCGCGATGCTTCTCGTCCTGGAGCGAGCGCACCTCGCGCTCGTGCTTTCGCACCTCGCCCTGGAGGTCCTTCAGCTCACGCTTGATGCCGCGCAGCTCGGCCGCCTGCTGCTCGGCCTTGGCGAGGGCCGACCGCACCCGGTCGAGGTCGAACTCGACCGACTGCAGCTGACCGCGCAGCCGGTCGATCAGCGACTCGCGCTCGCGCAGCAGATGGTCGGAGGGCGGGTTGGCGTGGACGGCCACGATCGGCCGGCCCTCGGCCCGCCAGCCGCGCCGGTCGGCGCGCTCGTAGCAGAGCGGGCAGACCTTCGCGAACCGCTTGGACTGGGGATCCTGGTACAGGCGCGCGGGCTCGCCCACCAGAAGATGGCGGCGGCAAAGCGCGCAACTCGCGGTGTCCTCGACCGTGCTCGGCATTCCGTCCTCGACGCGGGCCAGCCATTCTATCGCGTCGGCGCAACCCGCGGAGGCCCGCGGCCGCGCTCAGCAGTCGGGCCGGCTGCTCGTCATCGCGTCGGCGACGGTCTCGAGCGACGGCACGAGGCTGAGGTCGACCACCCCCGGATAGGCCGTGGTGACGTCGGTCATCCCGTCGGCCCCGCGGGCGACACAGGCGTCGGGCGCGTGTGGCTGCCAGTACGGGCTGTAGCGCACCCGGACGAGATAGCGGCCGGCATCCGGCGCCAGGAAGGTGATGCCCTGGTGGCCGAACCGGATCAGCGTCGCCGCCCGGTCGCCGGGCGGCGCCGACACGATGGGCGCGGCGGCCGGCAGCTCGTAGATCTTCAGGTGCTCCGATCTCCACACGAGCTCCAGGCCCGAGTCGCCGGAGCGCAGGAGGCGAGCCTCGGCCGCCGAGCTGTAGTCGAGCGTCGTGTCGGGCAGGACGACGTAGCGCACGCCGAGCACCCGCAGCCAGTGGTCGTACGTGGCCGCCGACAGATGGTGGTCGTAGAGCACCCGGTTCTCGGGGAAGTCGTCCTGCCGGAACCAGCCGCGGGCGAGCGGGAAGCCGGCCCGGGCCAGGTAGTACGCCTCCCAGTGCCCCCACGTCGCGACGGCCTCGACCCGGTGCTGGTCGTCGCCCCGGGCGCGCAGGTAGTCGATGGCCGGCCGCCAGTAGGCGGCCGACGCCGCCGGATTGCCCCAGGCCGAGTAGGCGTCGCGGATCCACGGCCCCACCTGGAGCGCGGCGGTCGCCGCCAGGAGCGGGAGCACGATCACCTGCGAGCGCTGCCGGCTGACGTTCGCCGCGAGCCACAGGAGCGGCGCGCCGGCGACGGCGAAGAGGCGGGTCGCGTTCGAGCCGACCGGGCTCTTGAACAGGAACGCGATCAGGTTCAGGATCAGGTACGCGACGAAGAGCATGCGCAGCGAGCGGGCGCGCGGGCTCTTTCCCGTCACATAGAGGCCGGCGAGCGAGAAGAGCACGACGACCAGGGCGTCGGTGAAGTTGTACGGGTAGATGCCGCCGCTCGGGAACGCGCGCTGGAGCAGCACGCCCGCGAGGAGGGCGACGATGACGATCGCGAGCGCCGTCCAGTGGCGGCGGGCCGCGTCGATCGGCTGGGGATGGCCGAGCAGGAGCCCGGCCAGCAGCGCGAGCAGGACGGCGAACGCGAGCGGCGAGAAGCCGAGCGTCGCCACGACCGCCACGCCGAAGAGGCCCCGCTGACGGCGCTGGAGCGCCAGGAGCGCGGCCGTCGCGCACGCCGCGCCGGCGGTGAACGGGTACGAGCCGGAGACGATCAGGACGAACGTCGTCGTGCAGGTGAAGGCGATCGCCGGCCCGCGCGCCGCCCGCCCCCACTCCCGCCGCGACAGGGCGGCGAAGCACCCGGCCAGCATCGCCGCCGCCACCGCCAGCACCGGCAGCTCGCCGGTCTGCGCCGCGAGCGGGTAGTAGAGGACGCTGTAGCTGACGAACTCGTACCGCCCGGCGTACCACAGGTTGTTCCAGAGCTGGAAGCCCCCGTGGCGGTAGAGCCAGGTCTGGAACAGGTGCGACGGCGCGTCGCCCGACGGCGGCACGAAGGTCAGGAGCACCACGACCACGAGGGCCGCGAGCGCGGCGCACGCGATCGGCAGAACCGCCTGTCGCCGGACACGTCGGAGGACGGCGGGCACGGCGGCTGAGTATAGGGTATAGCGCAGACGCAATGAGGAGGCAGAGCCGGGCACGGGCCTGTCCGCTCCATTCCCCCCGCCCGCCCGGGGCATGCGCCGGGTATCCTTCCGGCCCGCGGGGCGTTAGCTCAGCTGGGAGAGCACCAGCTTTGCAAGCTGGGGGTCACCGGTTCGATCCCGGTACGCTCCATGGTCGTCACCCGCGCCGGCCTTCGCGAGCATGCGCGGCCCGGGAGGCCGTCATGTCCTACGCCGTGGATTTCACCAACGTGTCGACCGTCGGCCTGGAGTCGTCGCCCGTCGCCGACACGCTCGCCGGCCTGCGGGCGAACGAGGCGCGCTACTTCAAGCGCAAGTACGACCACGTCTTCACGGTGGAGCCGGCGAGCGGCGCCAGGACGGTCGTCGACTGGGTGCACCGGATCCTCAAGGACGAGCGTGACATCGTCATCTCGTCGCGCCCTCTCGAGGCCACGGCGTTCCAGGTCGAGCACATCCGGATGGCCTACGTCTTCTACGAGAGCGGCCTGTCGATCAATGTGATGTACTCGGTCGACGACCCCAAGCGGCGTGCGGTCGGGTTCAAGCTCTCCGAAGGCATGGAAGTCCCCGCCGAGCTCGCCCCGAGGTTCACGTTCGCACGCCAGAGGTCGAAGCTGGCCGGGACCATTCGCGGTTCCTACTTCGCGTTCAAGAACGACTACTGAGGAGAGGCGTCATGGGCGTAGTCGGGATCGGCGGCTTCGTGTTCCGGGCGGCGGAGCCGGACGTGCTGCGGGCCTGGTATGCCGAGCATCTGGGCGTCGGCACCGGCGAGCACGGCGTGTGGGAGACGGCGGCGGGCCCAAGCGTCTTCGCACCCTTTCCCCCGGACAGCGACTACTTCGCGGCGGACCGCCAGTGGATGCTGAACCTCCGTGTGGAGGGCCTCGACGCCATGCTGGCGGCGCTCGCCGCAGCCGGCGTCGAGGTCACGACCGATCCCGACTGGGACGCGCCCGGCGTCGGTCGCTTTGCCCGCATCCATGATCCGGAGGGCAATCCAATCGAGCTCTGGGAGCCCGATGCCGATGCCGCCGCCGGAGGCCCCTAGGCCGGCTCAGCGCTCCATCGCCCACGCTGCGCGCATCATCCGGATGCCAGCAGGGCCCGCTCGGCGGTCTCGCGCAGGATCCGGGTGACACCCTCGGGCTCGAGGCCCCGGCCCGAGGCGAGCAGATCGTAGGCGTCGAAGCTCGCGAGGAGCCAGATGGTGTGGGCCGCATCCTCGGGGGTGACGTCGGGGCGCAGGTGGCCTTGCTCGTGCAGCCGGTCTGCGAGCCAGCCCATGCTGTCGAAGCGCTTTTGCTCTCCGCGGGCGATCGCGCGGCCCGCGCCGTCCGGGTCGAGCTTGCCGGTCGCGTAGAGGACGCGAAGCACCTCGTGGTGCGCGGCGTACATGTGGACGCCGCCCTCGAGTCCGCCGCGCAGCGTCTCGCGGGCGTCGGGGTGGCGGGTGGCCTCGACAATGCGGTCGTAGCCGGCGCCCTGGATGAGGCGGTCGGTCAGCGCGTCGAAGAGACCGCTGCGTGATCCGAAGACCAGGTAGATCGTCGAGCGGGAGACGCGGGCACGCCGTGCGATCTGGTCGACGCTCACCGGCTCCGCGGGCGCCTCGCGCAGCCGCTCGTAGAGCGTGTCGAGGATATGCCGGCGGGTCTCCGCCGCGGCGTCCGCCCGCACGTTCTGCTGGTAGCGACGAGTGCTCATCGGGGGGATCCTAGCATTCACTTGACAGATCGTCCGATGTAAGACATACTGTCCGGTGAATACAGTATGTCCGATGAAATGGAGCAGGAGACGACGAAGTCGAGGGAAGTTCCGGTCCTGGTGGTGGGAGCGGGCCCGGCCGGCCTGGCCGCGGCCATCGGCGTCGCCCGCCATGGGATCGAGTGCCTGGTCGTCGAGCGCCGCGGCGAGCCATCGACGCATCCGCGCGCGACGGTCGTCAGCACGCGCTCGATGGAGCTGCTGCGCGGGATGGGGCTGGAGGATCGCATGGTGGCCGGCGGAGTCGACGTCGAGTGGCTGATGTGGGTCTGCGACACGCTGTCACGTGTCGGCGAAGGCACGGGCGTCGAGGTCGGGCTCCCGACGAAAGCCCAGGCCGCGCTGATCAGCCCGACCCGGCCGCTCTGTGCCCCGCAGCCCCACCTCGAGGCCGTCCTGCGCGAGCACCTGCGCTCGCTCCCATCCGCCCGCATCGAGACTGCGACCGCCGTGGTCGGCCTCGAGGAGGAGCGAGCCGGTGTCCGCGTCAGGCTTCGCGATGCGGCCGGTCGCGAACGCGTCGTCACCGCGGGATACGTCGTCGGAGCGGATGGCGCGAACAGCACGGTGCGGGCGCTCAACGGCATCTCGATGCACGGTTCGGGCGACGTTCTGTCGGGCTTCACGACACTCTTCCAGGCGCCGCTCTGGGCCGCGCTCGGGAAGCACCGCTACGGCCTCTACGCGACCAACCATGGCGGCGAGGAGAGCCTGTTCCTGCCCGCGGGCCGGGACGACCGCTGGATCTTCAGCTACCGGCTCGAGCCCGGCGCGGGAGAGTCGGGTGTGCCCGCTCCGCGCAACCTGGTGAGCAGGATGCGGCGCGCGGCGGGCATCGACGACCTGCCGGTGCGGATCGAGCGAAGCGGCTGGTTCTCGTCGTGCGCGCAGATCGCCGATCGCTTTCGCAGCCATCGAACGTTCCTGGCCGGCGACGCCGCCCACCGTGTGACGCCGAGAGGCGGCACGGGCATGAACACGGCCTTCCAGGGCGGGCACGACCTGGGCTGGAGGCTCGCCTGGGTCCTCCGTGGCTGGGCGGACGCCGACCTGCTCGACGGCTACGAGCGCGAGCGGCGGCCGTTGGTGGAACACAACGTCGCACGTTCCGCCGACCCGAACGGAAACCGCCGCTCGCCCGGCGAGGAGCTCCACATCGACCTGGCGGGGCGGATCGGCCACCACTGGATCACCGTCGCCGGTCGCCGCCGTTCGACACTCGACGTGCTCGGGGGCGGGCTCACGCTCCTGACCGGCCCGACCCCCGGTGCCTGGAGGACTGCGGCGAGGATGCTCGACGGCGCCCCGCCGCTCACCCACAGATGCGTCGACGAGATCACGGCGCGCGCGCTCGGTATCCGCTCCGCCGGCGCGCTTCTCGTCCGGCCCGACGGGTTTCCTGCAGGGTCGTGGTCAGGCGACGCCGGCGCCCGGCCGGCGCTGGAGCGGGCGATCGCCGAGCTCACCGGCCGGGTCCCGGGTGGGCTCAGCGAGGCAGACGCCGCCTGAGCGTTCGTCACGACGCCTTGGTCGCGCTCCAGGTTCCGTCGCCCGCCGCGGTCGAATAGCTGCCCGACATCGATTCGCCCGAGACCGATCCCGTGTAGTGGATCGCGGACCCGCCGACGGTGCCGAACTTGATCGAGCTGCCGTCCGCGGTTCCGTTCACGTTCGTGGTGCCGGCGGTCGACAGCTTGATCGTCCCGGTCAGGGTCGATCCGGACTGGTTCCAGTTGAGGACGAAGGTGCCGGAGAAGGTGCCGCTGTACGTCCCGTTCCACTTCCCGGACAGATCGCTGCCCGACGACGTGGTCTCCGTCGTCTCCGTCGTGGTCGTCTGCGTCGTCGTCGGGGTCGAGACGGTGGCGGGCGTCGTTGTCTGCGTCGTCGACGACGACCCGCCGCCCCCTCCGCACGCCGCGACCGTCAGCGTCACCGCGATGCCGAGCCCGGCGATCAGCGCCGCAGTCCACCTCGACATCCTCTTGCGTTCGCTCATCATTGCCTCCTGTCGTGTTCCATGGGCCACGGCGAGCGGCACCACAACACGAGAGCGCCGCGCGCCTCTGCCCGCATGCGCGCCTCACGCCACAGCGTTGTCTTGCCGATCCCTGCGCCGCCGCCGAGCACCAGCGCCGCAAACCCCACAGCGGCGGCGTCGAGGAACCTCTCGACCTCGAGCAGCTGCGCTTCGCGGCCAACGATGCCTGATGTCATGGCGGACGCAACTTTACCGGTACTCAAGGGCAGCGGCTGTGGTAGCACGGCGGTGGACGAGCCCGGCATCAATGGTCAGGACGACGGGCCCGACGCCTCACACGTCGTCACCCCACCCGGCGTGGTCGAAGCCGTCGTAGATCCCCTGGGGTGGCGGGTTCGCGCGCAGGTCCTCGAGCGTCCGGTCGGTGAAGCCGCGGCCCACGCTCCCGGCGGGGTTCCAGCCGCCGCCGGCCCCGCGTTGGCAGAGGTTTGCGTCCAGGTAGAAGCCGGGCGGCCGCGCTTCGATCGCGAGGAGCACGTAGGCGGCGTCGCCGCCGGCCTTGTACCGCGTTTCGACCACATGCGTGATCGCGCGCGGCATCGTCTCCAGCGCGGCGTCCTCGGGCGTGGGCCAGTCCTCCATGCCCGCCCTCACCGCCGCCGCGCCAGGGCCACCCCGACGAGGCACAGCGCCCCGCCGGCAAAGGCGAGCCACGGGGGCCGCTCGCTCAGGACGACCCACCCGAGCAGGATCGCCACGACCGGAGCCAGGTAGGTGAGCGAGCCCATCCGGCCGGCGCTCGTCCGCCCCAGCGCGAACGACCAGGTGGCGAACCCCAGGGCCGTCGGCACGGCGCCGAGGTAGATCGTCCACGCGATCGGGCCGGCGCCGGAGTCCGCGGCCTGGGAGACGAGTCCGGGCGCGAACGGGAGGCAGGCGACGGTCGCCGCCGCACACCCCAGCCAGGTGACCTGGAAGGGCGAGACGCGCGCGAGCACCGGCTTCTGCACGACCACCGCCGAGGAGTACGCGAGCGCCGCGACGATGCAGAGCAGGATGCCGAGCCCTCCGCGCGACGCCGACTCCGTGGTGGCGAACGCGATCGTCACGCACCCGGCGAACGCGACCGCGCACCCGGCGAAGAGGCCGTGCGGGAAGCCCTCGCCCAGGAACACCCCGGCCATGATCGCGATCACGATCGGCCCGGTGTTCACGAGCATCGCCGCGGTTCCGGCGTCGACGTGCCGCTCCGCCGCGTTCAGCGCGACGCTGTAGAGGCCGAGCCAGAGGACGCCGTAGGCGGCGATCTGCGACACGTCGCGGCGGGCCGGCAGCGGCTCCCGGCGGACGAGCGCGACGGCGCCGAGGAGGGCGCAGCTCACCAGCAGCCGCCCGAGCGCGATCGACCCGGGCGAGAGGGCATGCCCGGCCGCGCGGATGCCGACGAACGCCGAGCCCCACGCCGTCACGGTGACGAGCCCGGCCGCCAGCGCGGGCACGTCGCGGGTCACAGGGACGACCGCCGGAGCCTCGTCGAGCGCACTCATCGCATGAAGAACGCCGCGGGGGCGCAGTTCGTGAGAAGGCGCATCGGGCCGATATCCTCACGGGGCTCGATCCGATGAGCCACGGCCACGACCATCATCACGGCCACGGCGGCCATTCCCACGCCGTCTCTGCCGACGCGAACCGGCGCCAGCTCGCGATCGCGCTCGGCCTGATCCTGGGGCTGATGGTGGTCGAGATCGCGGTCGGCCTGGTCGCCGACTCGCTGGCCCTGATCTCGGACGCGGCCCACATGCTGACCGACGCGGTCGCGATCGGCCTCTCGCTGTGGGCGGCGTGGCTCGCCACCCGCCCGGCGAGGGGCTCGCTGACCTACGGCTACCGCCGGGCCGAGATCCTGGCCGCCCAGTTCAACGGGGCCACACTGCTCACCCTGGCCGTCCTGATCGTGATCGAGGCCGTGCGCCGCCTGTACTCGCCCCCGTCCGTCGACGCCGGGCTGATCCTGGCGGTCGCGGTTCTCGGCGTCGGCGTCAACCTGCTCGCGACCTGGGTGCTCGCGCAGGCCAACCGCGGGAGCCTGAACGTCGAGGGCAGCTACCAGCACATCCTCACCGACCTTTACGCGTTCATCGGCACGGGGATCGCCGCGGTCGTGATCCTCACCACCGGCTTCGAGCGGGCCGATCCGATCGCCTCGCTGTTCGTCGCGGCGCTCATGCTGCGTGCAGCCTACGGCCTGCTCAAGGCCAGCGGCCGGATCTTCCTCGAGGCCGCGCCGGAGGGGATGGACGTGGAGGAGGTCGGCACGACGCTCGCCGGCCATCCCGGCGTCGTCGAGGTGCACGACCTGCACGTGTGGGAGGTGACGTCCGGTTTCCCCTCCCTGTCCGCGCACGTCCTGGTCGAGCACGACGCCGACTGCCACGGGATCCGCGAGCAGCTCGAGCAGGTGCTCGACGACCGCTACCACATCCACCACACGACGCTCCAGGTCGAGCACCGCAAGCCCCGGCTCGTGCAGATGTCGTCGCGGCGCTCGCGCCGCGAGGCCGGCGGAAGCTGAAACCACCGCCGGCCGGGAGGACGTTCCCTCCCGGCCGGCGGCGTCGACCCCTCGGTAGAGCGCGCGGTACCTAGTGGCGGTACCGGTAGATGGCCACGTAGTCGATCTGCAGCGCGACCTTGCGCGGCGTCGTCGAGTCCGGCATCACCCCGGTGAAGCCGTTCGAGCCGACGTTCGTCTGCATGGCCAGGTGCATCGGCGACGACGGGATGTGGCTCTTGTAGTTCGCCCACAGCCGGCCGTCGAGGCGGACCGTGATCTGGCCCGGCACCCACGCGAGCGTCATCGTGTGCCATTTCGTGAAGTCGGCGGACACGCGGGCGTGCACGCGCGTGCTGCCGTAGTGGAGCGTCGCCGTCTCGATGCGGCGGGCGGCGCCCTTGTCGGACGACTCCTCGATCCAGTCGACGACCGTGCCGCCGCCGTTCGGGCGCAGGGCGACGTCCATGCCGACGCCCTTGCCGCGGTTCATGCGGAACCGGACGACCCAGCGGCCGTACGTCTGGCTGACGAGGCGCGCCATCGACGTGCCGCCCGACACCCAGCGGCCGCCGTACTGCGGATCCTTGTACGTCTGGATGCGCAGCGCGCCGGCCTTCGACACTACGTGGGAGGGTGCCCAGAGCGACTGCGGACAGCACCCCGGGACGCCGTTGTAGAGCGTCCAGGTGTGGCGAGCGAGCGGCAGCTGGAACTGGCGGTAGAAGATCCGCTGCGGGAACCGCGCCGACACCGGCGGCGGGGTCGCGGCCGACGCCTGGGCGGCGAGTGTGCCCGCCGCCACGACGAGGACCGCGAGGAACACTGTGAGCTTGCTGGTTCGTTGCATGCGGCCATCATCGGCAATCGGACGCCGCTTCCACATGCTTCCAAGAGATTCTCACAACACGCTCAATTACCGTTTACAACCAGGCTCCAAGACGGGTCGTGCGCCCGGACGGTGCGCGCGTTATCGTCTCCGGCCGACCGTGCGCACCGCACTTCTCCCCGCGCCGCTGCTCCTCATCGCCGCCACGCTCGTCCTGGCCGGATGCGGCGGATCGGGGTCGTCCGGCTCCGCGCCGACGGTGACGAAGACCGTCACGACCACGCAGAGCGCGAGCAGTGCGGGCTCCTCGTCGACGGCCGTCTCGGGCCAGACCACGGCGTCCGGCGTCCAGAACCTGGTGGTGACGAACGCGATCCGAAGCCAGCTCCTCGCCGCCGGCGCCGCCCTCCACCAACTGCCCGTGTCGGATTACACCGGCCTCGTCAAGGGCGAGACCTATTACGCGCTCGACCCGGCCACCCGCGACCACTGGGCCGGGGCCGCGCTCGTCGCCGCCAAGAGCTCCCAGAAGGCCCAGATCGGAAACCAGGACGACGGCGCCTACCTGGTGTTCCGGCGGACCGGCTCCGGGCCGTGGAAGGCGTGGGATGCCGGTATTCCCGGCAACAGCAACTTCAGGTGCGCCGTCACGCCGCCCGCGGGCGTCCTCGGTGTCTGGAACTGGGCGCCCGGCACCTGCCACCCGCGCAGCAGCGACTGACGCGAACGACGCTACGCGTCGATCGCGACCATCACGTCCGACGCCTTGATCACGGCGGTCGCGCTCGAGCCCTCCTTCAGGCCGAGCTCGTCGACCGCCTCGACGGTGATCGACGCGACGATCCGCTGGCCGCCGACGTCGAGGACGACGTTTGCGATCGCCTCGCCGCGGGTGATCTTGACGACGGTGCCGTCGAGCCGGTTGCGGGCGCTGAGCTTCAAGGGATCTCCTTCCTCGCGCACGGGGCGCATGGGAACCAGGACATGCGACGGCCGGGCCGCATCGTGGAAGACGGTCTGGTGGGCGACCAGCATCTCGCTGCCCCTCCCCGGCAGCTCGGCCGTGTTCAGGTTCCGATCGTAGCGATCGAACTCGCTCGAGGACACCTCCACCCGCAGCCGATGGCCCGCTCCCAGGCGGTACGCCGTCGCCCACAGGTCGATCTCGACCTCGTACACGCGGCCGGGCTCGAGCAGCTGCCGGCCCCGCTCCGGCGCGCGCAGGCTCATCCGCAGGATCCCGTCCTGGATCAGGTTCGCGGCGCCGTCGGGAAAGACGTCGACGAGCGCCATCGTGAAGTCGGTGTCGACGGCATCCGTCGCGACGTGCAGCCGTGCCTGCAGGTCGCCGACGATCTCGACCGGCTCGGCGAAGGGCTCGCTCGTGTAGACGAGCACGTCGGCCCGGGCCTCGATCGGGCGGCGGTCGCCGATGTTCAGGCCGAACGTCCACGGGTTCGTGCCGAGCGTCCATGCCACCGGGTCGGCGGGGTCGTAGGCGTAGGCGTCGGGGGGCTCCTCCCCCGGCGTGTCGCCGTCCAGGCTTCCCCCCTCCGCCGACGCGCCGGCCCCGTGCAGGTACCAGGCTCGTGTCTCGCCCCCCGGCGGCGGCCACGTGTCGGCGGTGCGCCACTCGTCAGCGCCCATGACGAAGTAGCTCACGAGCGGCTCGTCCTCGAACCCGTTGTCGATCCCCATCAGGTAGCGGTCGTAGAACCGCTGCAGCCGGTCCCAGCGGTGGGTGCCATCGTCACGGACCGGCAGGATCCCGACCCGCTCGGCCGGGCCCGGCGGGCCCTCGTGGCTCCAGGGGCCGATCATGAGGGAGTTGCGGCCGCCGGAGCGGTCGAGCCGGCGGTAGCGCTTCCAGTCGCGCAGCTGCTGGCCCGTGTAGTTGTCGAACCAGCCGCACCAGTGCAGGATCGGGATGTCGATCGCGTCGTGGGCCGCGCGCCGGCAGCGCACCTGCCAGTAGCGCGAGCCGGGCAGGCAGAAGCCGACGATCTCCGAGAAGTAGTGGTTCCCGCGGCCGGCCGCAGCGGCCATGTCGAGCGTCGGCAGGTGCCACACGTCGACGCCCGGCAGCGGCTCGCCGGGGATGGGATGTTTGAGCGGGTCGACCCACCAGATCGCCCACAGCGCCTCGGCCGCGAGCCGCAGGCAGCCGTTGCGGTAGGTGCCGTCGTAGCGGTCGACGGGGAAGTCGCCGGGGGCGATGCACGCGAGCGCCGGGTGCGGGATCGAGGCGGCGGCGAAGCTCGTCACCGAGTAGTACGACTCGCCGGTCAGCGCCACCTTTCCCGACGACCACGGCTGCTCGGCGATCCAGGCGACCGAGTCGTAGCCGTCCTCGGCCTCGTTGGTCGGGTGCGCCGGGTCGAAGACGCCCTCGGAGCCGTACGTGCCGCGGCAGTCCTGGCCGACGAAGGCGTAGCCCTTGCGGTTCCAGTGCGCGGCGATGTCCGGGATGCCGCAGTACTCCACCGTCTTGCCGTACGGCAGCCGGATCATCACCGCCGGGAACGGCCCCTCCGCCTCGGGCAGATAGACGTCGGTGGCGAGCGACAGGCCGTCGCGCATCTCCACCATCACGTCGCGCAGCACCGTCCCGGGGCGGGCGCGGTCGGGCGTCCCCGACGCCGTCCAGACGAACCCCTCCTCTGCCATCGCGCGATCATACGAGGGGCGGGGGTACAGTGCGGACATGTGCCGATCAATTCGCCCACTCCACAATTACGACCCCCCGACGACCGAGCAGGACGTCCGGGACGCGTCGCTCCAGTACGTCCGCAAGATCAGCGGCATGACCAAACCGGCGAAGGCCAACGAAGAGGCGTTCGCCCGGGCCGTCGAGGCCGTCACCGCGGCGTCGGCGCGGCTGCTGGACGAGCTCGTCACGAACGCCCCGCCGCGCGACCGCGCCCTCGAGATCGCGCGCGCCCGGGAGCGCGCGGCCGCCCGCTACGGCGAGCGCGGCGCTGCCTGACCCGGCCGTGGCCGAGCGCATGCTGGTCGAGGTGTGGTCGGATCTCGTGTGCCCGTGGTGCTACCTGGGCAAGCGCCGGCTCGAGGGCGCGCTCGAGCGCTTCGAGCATGCCGACCACGTCGACGTCGTCTGGCGCAGCTTCGAGCTCGAGCCGGACGCGCCGAAGGCCGCCGAGAGCCGCCGCGCCCTGCTCCTCTCCCGCTACGGCATGACCCCGGAGCAGGCGGCCGAGCGCGACGCCCAGATGACCGCCCTCGCGGCCGAGGCCGGGCTCGAGTACCGCCCCGACCTGGCCCAGCTCGGGAACACGTTCGACGCCCACCGCGTGCTGCACGCGGCCCGGGCCGCCGGCCTCCAGCCGCAGGCCAAGGAGCGGCTCCTGCGGGCCTACTTCACCGAGGGCCGCAGGCTGACCGACGCGGACACCCTGGTCGAGCTCGCCGCCGACGCCGGCCTCGACGCCGAGACCGCGCGCTCGGCGCTCGCCGACGGGAGCTTCGCCGACGAGGTGCGCGACGACGAGCGCGAGGCCGCCGCCATCGGCGTCACGGGCGTCCCCTTCTTCGTGCTCAACCGCCGCTACGCAATCTCCGGCGCCCAGCCGAGCGACCTCCTGCTGCAGGCGCTCGAGCGCACGTGGGCCGAGACGGTCGCGCCCGCGGAAGGCGCCGAGCCGGCCGCATCCTGACGCTTCCGGTTTCGGCCCGGGCTCCCGCGGGTACCTGGGCAGCATGTGGTTGCTCATACTTCTTATCCTGGCCCTGATCCTCTTCGGAGTTTGGGGCGCGATCAAGATCGCCTTCTGGGTGCTCTTGATCGCACTCGTGGTGGCGCTCGTCGCCGGGTTCCTCGGCCGCGGTCTCTTCGGGAGTCGCGGGAGCGCCCTCTAGCCATCGCGGCGGCCCGGGCCGGCGGCGTGCAGCGCTGACGCCGCCGGCCCGTGGATCTCTCTTCACGCCGCAGAGAGGAGGCAACGATGTTCGGCTTCATGCGCAGCGCGCTTCTGATCGCGTTCCTCGTCGTCGGCGTTCTCGTGGCGCAGTCGCACCACTACCTCCGCCACCTGCACGCCATCCGCCCGGTCGCGTCGGCCGCCCTGGCCGTCGTGCTGTGGCCGATCGTCCTTCTGGGCGCGAACCTGCACCTGCACTGAGGCCCCGCGGCGGTCGCCCGCACTACAGTGGGGCATGAGCCGGATCGTGTCGGTCGTGGGCGCGCCGTCGAGCGCGGGCGCCTACGCCCCCGGGCAGGAGGAGGCGCCCGCGGCGCTGCGCGCGGCGGGTCTGCTCGAGCTGCTGGGGTCTGACCCCGGGGTCGAGGTGCGTGACGCCGGCGACCTGCCCGGGTTCCGGTGGCGGCCCGACCGCGCCGACCGGGCGGCCCAGAACCTGGCCGAGGTGGCGGCAACCGCCGTGCGGGTGCGCGAGGCCGTCGCGCCCGTGCTCCGATCCGGCGCATTCGCGCTCGTGCTCGGCGGCGACTGCACCGTCGGGGTCGGCACCGTCGCGGGGAGCGTGATCGCGGGCGGCGAGACCGGGGTCGTCTACCTGGACATGCACGCCGACCTGAACGTCCCCGCGAGCGTCCCGGACGGCGCGCTCGACTGGATGGGCGTCGCGCACATGCTGGCCGTCGACGGCGCCCGGCCGGAGCTGCGTGACGTCGGCCCGCGCACGCCGCTGCTCGACCCGGCGAGCATCGTCGTGCTCGGCCACGAGGACTCCCAGGCCACCGGCTGGGAGCGCGATCTGATCCGCCGCCTCGGCGTGGCGTGCGTGCCGGCGCAGGCGCTCCGGGCAGACCCGGCGGCCGCGGCCGCCGCGGCGATCGCCGCCCTCCCCCGCGGGTGCACCCGGATCCTCGTCCATTTCGACGTGGACGTGGTCGACTTCGTCGACGCGCCGCTGTCCGAGAACACGGGCCGCAACATCGGCGTGCCGCTCGACGCGGCGCTCGCCGCCCTCGCCGGGATCATGGCCGACGGCCGGGCGCAGGCCCTGACCGTGACCGAGCTCAACCCCCATCACGCGTCGGCCGACGCGGACGCCCTGCCGCGCGTGTGTGCCGGCCTCGCCGACGCGCTCGGCCGCGCGCGCCGGGTAGCGTCCCTCGCGTGCAGCGGATCGCGTGGAGGATCCTGGCCGCGGCCGCCCTGGTCGGCGTCCTGGTCGTCGGCCGCAGCTCGGTCGAGCCCGGGCTCGTCGTGGCGAGCGTCGGCAAGGGCCCCGACCGCCGCCCCGCCGTGATCCACGACGCCCGGACGCCCATCCGCCACATCGTCTTCATCGTCAAGGAGAACCGCTCGTACGACAACCTGTACGGCCTGTTCCCCGGCGGGGACGGGACGCGCACCGGGCGCACCGCCGACGGCCGCGTCGTGCGGCTGCGCCGGCTCCAGGACGTCCAGACCGACCTCCAGCACAACCACCACGCCGCGGTGACGGACATCGCCGGCGGGGCGATGAACGGGTTCTCGGCCGTGCCGGACAAGGACGGCAAGAAGACGATGCTCGCCTATACGACCGCGTTCCCCGGCCAGCTGCCCGACTACTGGGGCTGGGCGAAGCGCTACGAGCTGCTCGACCACACCTTCTCGTCGGGCGACACGTCCAGCTTCCCCAACCACCTCTACACCGTCGCAGCCGACGCCGCCGGCGCGGTCGACGGCCCCAACTACGGCGTCGAGAACTGGGGCTGCGACGGCCCCGTGAACCTGACCGTGCCCGTGATCCGCCACGGCCGGCTCGTCCACGTGCGGCCGTGCTTCAGGATCGACTCGATCGGCGCCCAGCTCGACCGCCGCCGCATCCCCTGGAGCGAGTACGGGCCGCCCGAGAACGGCCACGGCTACGGCTGGGTCGCCTACGACGCGGTGAAGCCGATCCGGGAGAGCGCAAGCTACGCCCGCCACGTCTACCCGCTCGGGTGGCTGCCGGGCGACCTCGATCAGAATTACCTGGCCGCGGTCACCTGGATCGTCCCGCCGTACACCCGCAGCGACCACCCCGGCGGCGCCTCGCTGTGCGAGGGCGAGAACTGGACCGCCGACCTGATCAACCGGATCATGCGCATGCCGGACTGGCGCCACACGGCGATCGTGCTGACGTGGGACGAGTGGGGCGGGTTCTACGACCACGTCCCGCCGCCGCAGCCGGATCAGTTCGGGCTGGGCGTCCGCGTCCCCATGCTCATCATCTCGCCGTGGGCCAAGCACGGCATCGACCACACCACGTACGACTTCACGTCCGTGCTCAAGTTCATCGACGAGGACTTCGGCATGCCCATCCTCAGCCGGCGCGAGCACGAGGCGAACTCGATCCGCGACGCGTTCCAGTTCTCGCACCCGCTGCCGCGCTGGACGGCGCCGATCCGCACCTGCCCTCCGGTCTCGGCGGCCGAGCTCGCGGCGACCGGCAGGAACATTGACCCCAGCTGAGCGGCCCATCCTCGTCACCGGGGCGCACCGGTCGGGCACGACCTGGGTGGGCCGGGTGCTGGCCGCGTCGACGAGCCCCCGGCTCGGCTACCTGTGGGAGCCGTTCAACCCCCGCCACCGGCCGGGCACCTTCACCGTGCGCTTCCCCCGCTACTTCGAGTACGTGTGCGCCGAGAACGGCGGCCCGTACGTCGAGCCGATGACCGCGGCGCTCGCGTTCCGCTACCGGCCCGGCGCCGAGCTGCGCAGCCTGCGCAGCCCCAAGGACGCCGGCCCGGATGGCCCGCGACTGGGGCCGCTTCGCCCGCAACCGGCGCCGGCGGGCGACGGCCCTCGTGAAGGACCCGATCGCGCTCTTCTCGTCGGAGTGGCTGGCGCGGACGTTCGGCATGCAGGTCGTCGTCATGATCCGTCATCCGGCCGCGTTCGCGGTCAGCATCCGCCGCCGCAACTGGCGCCACCGGTTCGGCGAC
This sequence comes from uncultured Actinomycetes bacterium, assembly GCA_963731515.1. Taxonomy (GTDB): domain Bacteria; phylum Actinomycetota; class Thermoleophilia; order Gaiellales; family JAICJC01; genus JAICJC01. The sequence goes on from CAVSVU010000014.1 coordinate 556,735, forward strand.
TTCCTCGACCAGCCGCTCCTCGTGCGCGACTTCCTGGCGCCGCACGAGGCGGAGCTGCGCGCCGCCGCCGCACGCCGGCCGGACATCCTGGACGAGGCGATCCTGCTCTGGAACGTGCTCTACGCCGCCGTCGCGGCGCTCCAGGAGCGCCGGCCCGACTGGATCTACGTCCGCCACGAGGACGTCGCGGCGAGCCCCGTCGAGCGCTACCGCGAGCTCTACGCCGGCCTCGGCCTCGAGTGGACGGCGCCCGTCGAGCGGCTCGTGCGCGAGACGTCTTCGGCATCGAACACGGGCGAGGCCCGCCGGGCCGACTCGATCCGGCGGGCCAGCGCATCACAGGTGCGGGCGTGGACGTCGCAGCTCTCCCCCGAGGAGACCGAGCGGGTCCGCAGCGGGACCGACCCGCTCTGGCGGCGCTACTACGCCGACGGCGACTGGTAGCCGCGCGGCCCGAGCTGGTCGCGGATGGCAGACGACGCGCGGCTGCGGGCCGCCCGGCCGTGGTCGACCCGGATCCGCCGGAGCGCCGGGACGAACACCTCGCGCAGGGCGTCGGCGCGGCCGTAGAGCTCGAGGGCGGCGACGATCGCGCCGTGCAGGCGGACAGGGTCCGGCTCGGTGGTCCCGCGGACGATCCGGTCGACCAGGGCCGGCCGCCGGAAATCCGGGTCGACGGCCATCGGCCCGATCATGCCCGAACGGGGTGATCGCGGCCATCCCCGCAACGGCCATCCGCCCTGCCCAGAATCTGGTAAGTCAGCCCGGGCCGCCGGGCGTTCCGGCACAATCCCCCCATGCCCACCAGGATCGCCGTCGTGGGGGACCGCGACCCGAGCTACCTCACTCACCGCGAGCTCGACGCCACGCTCGCGCTGATGCCGCCCGGGGTCGACGCGCGCTGGGTGGCGACGGACGGGCCGGAGGCGACCCGCCTCGATCGCTTCGACGCGCTCTGGGTGGTGCCGGGCACGCCCTACCGCGACGAGCGGCCCGTCTTCGCAGGCATCGAGCGCGCCCGAACGGAAGGCGTGCCCATCCTGGGAACGTGCGGCGGGTTCCAGCACATGGTGGTCGAGTACGCGCGGAACGCCGCCGGCATCCCCGAGGCTGCGCACGCCGAGACCGCGCCCGACGCCGACGTGCACGCCGTCTCGCCGCTCGCCTGCAGCCTCGAGGGTGAGGTCCGCCAGGTGACGACCGTGCCCGGGACGCGCGTCGCCGAGCTGTGCGGCCCGGGCCCGTTCGCCGGGTTCCACTGGTGCAACTACGGGCTCGAGCCGTCCCTGCTCGACCGCCTGGTCGCGGCCGGGCTGGTGGTCTCGGCGACGGCGGCGGACGCCGGCGTCGAGGCGGTCGAGCTGCCCGATCACCCGTTCTACGTGGCGACGCTCTTCCAGCCTCAGGTGGGCGCGTCCGAGACCGGCGCGCTGCATCCGCTGATCGCCGCGCTCGTCGACGCGGCCGCCGGCGTCCGATCCGGCTGAGATCCGCGCCCCGGCGGGCTTAACAATTGGCGTCGGCAGCCGATTTCCCGGGGCGATGCGCGACGCCCCCCGCACCCCCGCCGCCTCCTCGAAGGACGAGGAGCTCTACGCGAGCCAGCGCTCGCGCGTCGCGCTGCCGCTCGACGCCGACGAGCGCCTGCTCTCGGCCCTGCTCGGCGGCGCCTTCCTCGTGGTCGCGGTCGTGCTCGCGCTCACGGCCGGAGGCGGCCACGCGCCCGGCCCGATCGACGTCGGCGTGCTCGTGCTCGCCTTCGCGGCGCTCGCGAACGTCGAGTTCGAGATCGGCACCGGCGCCGCCATCCCGACCCAGCTCGTGTTCGTCCCGATGCTCTTCCTGCTCCCGCTGGGATGGGTGCCGCTGGCGGTCGCGGCCGCGTCCTGGCTGTCGCTGAACGCCGACGTCGTCCGCGGCCGCCGCCATCGCGAGCGGGTGTTCGTGCTGCTGTGCTCCTGCTGGTACGTGATCGGCCCGGTGCTCGTGCTGCTCGCCTTCGGCGACGGCCCGCCGCAATGGGACCGCTGGCCGGTGTACGTCGCCGCCCTCGCCGCCCAGTTCGGCGCCGACCTCGCCAGCACCGCGCTGCGCGAGTGGCGGGCCGTGGCGAGCTGGCCGCGGCGCCTGCTCACCGCCGCCGGCATCGCCTACGGCGTCGACACCGCCCTCGCCCCGCTCGGGCTCCTCGCCGCCTTCGCCTCCACGCAGATGCACTACGCCTTCCTGCTCGTCCTCCCGGTCGCGATCGTCCTCACCGTCTTCGCCGGCGAGCGCGGCCGCCGCATCACCGAGGAGATCAAGCTCTGGCGGACGCTCAAGGGCACCGTCGAGCTGCTCGGCGACATCATCGAGGCCGACGACGCCTACACGGGCACCCACAGCCAGGGAGTCGTCGAGCTCGTCCTCGCCGTCTCCGACGTGCTCGACCTGACGCCGGAGGAGCGCACCCAGGCGGAGTTCGCGGCGCTGCTCCACGACGTGGGCAAGATCCGCATCCCCAAGACGATCATCCAGAAGCCCGGCCCGCTCACGGCCGACGAGCGCCGCCTGATCGAGACGCACACCGTCGAGGGCGAGCGCATCCTCGACCGCGTCGGCGGCTCCCTGGCCGAGATCGGCCGCCTCGTCCGCTCGTGCCACGAGCGCTACGACGGCACCGGCTACCCCGACCGCCTGGCCGGCGAGGACATCCCCCTCGTCGCCCGGATCGTGTGCTGCTGCGACGCCCTGAACGCGATGACGACCGACCGGCCCTACCGGGCCGCGCTCACCGCCGCCGAGGCCAGGGCCGAGCTGCGGGCCTGCTCGGGCACCCAGTTCGACCCGCGCATCGTCGAGGCGGTCATCGCGGTGCTCGGCGATGACGGCGAGGGCGACGTCGAGCTGGCCGCCGCGGCGTAGGCCCCGCGCTCAGATCGGGTCGCGCCGGCCCCAGAGCGACGCCGACGCGACGTAGAAGATCGCGATCGCGGCGTACATCACCAGGCTCGCGTCGGCGCTCACGAACGCGAGCAGCGTCCCGGTCAGGTACAGCAGCGGCCCCGGCAGGTAGCTGCGCGTGATGCCGGAGACCTCGCGCGGGTCGGCGCCGGGGGCCAGCAGGCCCGCACGGATCGCGTAGTGCCAGATGGCGTTGAAGAAGAGCGCCATCGTGACCATCACGCCTCCGTAGGCAACCGCCGCGGCGGCGGCGTTCGGGCTGCGCGCGTAGTGGGAGATGAGCGCCGTCGGGTAGGGCAGGACGGCGACCATCATGAGCAGGAAGATGTTCAGGCAGAGCAGCGGCCGGTCGCAGCGCTCGATGTGCCGCATCAGCCCGTGATGGTTGATCCAGATGATGCCGATCGTGAGGAAGCTGACGGCGTAGCTCACGTCCGCCGGCCACTGCCGGGCGAGGGCATGCGCGAGCGATCCGTCCCCCACCTCGGGCACATGCAGGTCGAGGACGAGCAGGGTGATCGCGATCGCGAAGACCCCGTCGGAGAACGCCTCCATGCGCGTCTTTTCCACGGGGCGGCACCCTACCGCGCCGATACAGTACCCGCTCGATGGCGACCCTGATCTCGCTCCGGAGCGCCGTGAAGTCGTTCGGCGCGCGCACGGTCCTCGACGGCCTCGACCTGGAGGTCGACGAGGCCGCCCGCATCGGCGTCGTCGGCCAGAACGGCTCCGGGAAGTCGACGCTGCTGCGCATCCTGGCGGGGCTCGACGACCCCGACTCCGACCCACCGGTGCGCCGGCGCGGGATGAGCGCGGCCTACCTGCCCCAGCTCGTCGGCGCCGACTCGCGCACGCCGATCGAGATCTGCCACGCCGCCCGCCCCGACATCGCCCGGGTCGAGGCCGAGCTCGAGCGCTGCGCAACCGCGCTGGGCGATCCCGCCGTCGCCGCCGACCTCCGCCGCATGCAGCGGACGCTCGACCGGCAGCAGCGGCTGCTCGACGAGTTCGACCAGCTCGACGGGCACGCGTTCGCGGGCACGGTGCGCTCGATCCTCGACGACCTCGGCGTGACGGAGGCGGACTCCGCCCGCCCGCAGGAGGAGCTCTCCGGCGGCAAGCGCAAGCTGGTCGCGCTGGCGGCGTGCCTGGTGCAGGAGGCCGACCTGCTCCTCCTCGACGAGCCCGAGACGCACCTCGACGCCTACCGGCGCAGCCGGGTCGAGGAGCTCGTGCGGGCGTTCCCGGGCTCGGTCGTCATGGTCTCCCACGACCGCTACCTGCTCGACGAGACGGTGCGGGCGATCGCCGAGGTCGACCGCGGCCGGGTGCGGATGTGGCCGGGCAACTACTCGTCGTACCACGCCGCCCGCGAGCTCGAGCTGCATCAGCAGCAGGCGGCCTGGCAGGCGCAGCAGAAGGAGATCGCGCGGCTCGAGGATGCGATCCGCCGCTACAAGCAGTGGGCGAGCATCATCGACGATCCCCGCCACACGACACGCGCCCGCAATACGCAGCGACGGATCGACCGCATGGACACGGTCGACCGTCCGGTGCTCGAGCGACGCAAGATCGCGCTTCGGCTGCGGAGCGGCGTCCGCGGGGGCAAACGGGTGGCCGAGTGGCGCGACGTCACGGTGGCGTTCGGCGCGGACCCGGTGCTGATCGGCGTCGACCTGACGGTGTTCCGGGGCGAGCGGATCGGCGTGATCGGCGACAACGGCTCCGGGAAGAGCGTGCTGGTGAAGCTGCTCTCGGGGGAGCTCGAGCCGACCGAGGGCGAGATGTGGGTCGGGCCGTCGATCGAGGTCGGCTTCCTGCCCCAGGAGCACGCGCCGGCGCCCGTGCGGCAGACGCCCGTCGACGCGCTGCGGGCGCAGAAGCCGTGCACCGAGGAGGAGGCGGTGTCGGCGCTGCTGCGCTTTCTGTTCACCTACGAGCAGTGCCGCCAGCAGGTGAACGACCTCTCGGGCGGCGAGCGGACGCGGCTCGAGCTGCTGCTGCTCATGCGCGCGGGCGCGAACTGCCTCGTGCTCGACGAGCCCACCAACCACCTCGACATCGACTCCGTCGAGATGCTCGAGGCGGCCATCGAGGCCTTCGACGGCACGGTGGTCTTCGTCTCGCACGACCGCTACTTCCTCGACCGCATCGCCGACCGCATCGTCGAGGTGCGCGACGGCGGCGCCACGGCCTCGGAGGGCGGCTACAGCACCTGGTACGCCCGCCGGCGGGCTGCCTAGCCGAAGAGCGGGGACAGTTCCCATCGCTCGTGAATAAACGGGGTCTGACCCCGTTTATTCACATACGGCCGGCGGCGATGATCCGGGCCAGGAACTGCTGGGTGCGCTCCTCGCGCGGCGCCGTGAAGATCTGACCCGGCGGCCCCTGCTCCAGGATCACGCCGCCGTCGAGGAAGCAGACGCGGCTCGCGATGTCGCGGGCGAAGCCCATCTCGTGGGTCGCGATCACCATCGTCATGCCGTCGCGGGCGAGCCCCCGCACGACCTCGAGCACCTCGGCGACGAGCTCGGGGTCGAGCGCGCTCGTCACCTCGTCGAGCAGCATCAGCCGCGGCCGCATCGCCAGCGCGCGGACGATCGCGACCCGCTGCTGCTGGCCGCCGGAGAGCCGGTCGGGGTAGTCGTCGACCTTCTCGGCCAGCCCGAACTGCGCCAGCAGGTCGCGGGCCTGCTCCTCGGCATCGGCCCGGGACAGGCCGAGCGCCCGGCGCGGCCCCAGCGTGACGTTTCGAAGGACGCTCATGTGCGGGAAGAGGTTGAACGCCTGGAAGACGATCCCCACTCCGCGGCGGACGCGGTTCACGTCGACGCGGGGCGCGGTGATCTCCTCCCCGTTCACGACGATCCGGCCGGCGTCGATCGGCTCGAGCAGGTTCACGCACCGGAGCAGCGTCGACTTGCCCGATCCGGACGCGCCGATCAGGCACACGACCTCGTGCTCGGCGACGGTGAGGTCGATCCCGCGCAGCACCTCGCTCTTGCCGAACGACTTGCGCACGCCCTCGACGACGAGCCCGCCGGCCGGCTCGCTCATGCGATGCCCCCCACCTGCCGCCGCTGCCGCTCGCGCATGATCAGCCAGTCGGTGAACCGGGCCAGCGGGATCGTGAAGGCCACGAAGAACAGGGCCGCGATCACGTACGGCGTGTAGTTGAAGTCGGCCGCCGAGTTGATGTTCGCCTGCTGGAGCGCGTCGACCGAGCCCAGCACCGACACGAGCGCCGTGTCCTTCTGCAGGCCGATGAAGTCGTTCAGAAGCGGCGGGATGACCCGCCGGACGGCCTGCGGGAGGATGACGAAGCGCAGCGTCTGGGCGCGCGTCAACCCGAGCGAGCGTGCGGCCGCCTCCTGGCTCGGGTGGATCGACTCGATCCCGGCCCGGTACACCTCGGACACGTAGGCGCTGTAGACGAGCACGAGCGCGACCACGCCCCAGACGACCGGGTTGGTGGGGATCCCGGTCAGGTTGAGGCCGGGTATGCCGAACCCGAGCAGGTAGACGACCAGGATCGTCGGGATGCCGCGGAAGAGGTCGGTGTAGACGATCGCGAGCGCCCGCAGCGGGAAGAACACCGGCCCCGGCAGGCCGCGCAGGATCGCGATCACCAGCGCGAAGATCAGGATCAGCACCTCGGCGATCACGAACATCTTCACGTTCAGCAGGAAGGCACGGGCGATGAGCGGGAAGGAGTCGCGCGCCTCGGCGCCGTTGAAGAACGAGTGCTTGACCGTCTCCCAGCCCGGCGCGTTCACGATCACCAGCGTGACGACGACCAGGAACACGACCGTGCTCAGGAGCGCGATCGACACGTTCGCCAGCGGGCCGGTCCCGCCCTGGAGGATGCGCGAGCGCCGCCCGGGGTCCGGCGTCACTAGTGGAGGACGGGCGCGTTCGCCTTGTCGGAGAGCCAGGTCGTCTGGATCTGGTCCAGCGTGCCGTTCGACTTGAGCGCTGCGATCGCCTTGTCGACGCACGACGTCAGCGGGCTGCCCTTGGCGAGCACGAGACCGAACTGGCCGCTGCCGCCTGCGGAGGCCGGGAACTGGCCGACGATCGTGCTGTCGGGGATCTGCACGGCCGTCATGTAGAAGGCCGTCGGCAGGTCGACGACGATGCCGTCGATCTGGTGCGCCTTGAGCGCGTTGATCGCGTCGTTCAGCGTGTGGTAGGCGGACGGCTGCGGGCCGGGCTTGATCACGTTCGTGATCAGGTCATAGCTGGTCGTCCCGAGCTGGGTGCCGAGCTTGGCGCCCTTCAGGCGGCGATGCTGCTCGCGTGCGCGTACTTGTTGCTCTTGAGCGCGACGACCGACTGGTTCTCCGTGTAGTAGGGGCTCGAGAAGTCGACGGTCTCGGCGCGCTTCTTCGTGATCGACACCTGGGCCAGGTAGAAGTCGAAGTTCTTCGGGCCCGGCGCGTACGACTGGCCGAAGTGGGTGACCGCCCACTTCACCTGCGGCTTCGTGAAGCCCATCTGCTTCGCGACGGCGTAGGCCACGGCGGCCTCGAAGCCCTTGCCGGTGTACGGGTTGTTGTTGTACTGGCCCGTCCAGCCGCCGCCGGGGCCGCCGGTGAAGTACGGCGAGTAGGCCGGGTTGTCCGTCCCGATCGTGAGCGTGCCGGGATGCAGCAGCGCCAGGTTCTTCACGGCACACGGGTTCGAGCCGGGCGCCGACGACCCGGCCGTCGCGCCGCTCTTCGCCGTGCCGCAGCCGGCGGCGAGGGAGGCGACGAGGACGGGCAGAATCCAGACGAGCTTGCGCATGCGCACCACACCGGAGGGGGTCGAGGGACGGCCTCCTACGATACCCCGAACCCGGTGCGGGCGCAGTGGTAAGCGCTAGCGCTTGGCGAGGTGCGCGCCGATGCGGACCCGCAGCTCCTGCGGGCTGAACGGCTTCGTGATGTAGTCGTCCGCGCCGAGCGAGAAGCCGGCGTCGACGTCACGGTCCTGAGCGCGCGCGGTCAGCATGATCACCTTCATGTGGGAGCACTCGCTGTCGGAGCGGAGCTCGCGCAGCACGTCGAAGCCGCTGCGCTTCGGCATCATGACGTCCAGCACACACAGATCCGGCTGCTCGGAGCGGGCCAGTTCGAGGGCGGCCTGGCCGTCCGGGGCGGTCACGACCTGGTAGCCCTCCCGCTCGAGGCGGAACTTCACCAGGCGGAGCAGATGCGGCTCGTCATCGGCGACGAGAACCTTGGGGGAGTCGGTCATGGCCGCTTCTTCGGCGGTCCGGCGCCCCGACTTGAGCACCAATTAGACTGCCCGCTCATGCACACCGACCGCCGCGCGTTCCTGCGTGTCATGGCCGAGTTCCCGGTGGGCGTGACCCGCCTCGATGCGAGCGACGACCAGGAGTCGTCGTTCTCGGGGACGACGGTGAACATCTGCGCCGGCGGCGCCAAGATGATCGCCCCGGCGGACGTCGCCGCGGGCGAGCGCCTGCGGATCGAGGTGCGCTTCGCCCAGCCGCCGTTCCTGGTCTTCACCGACGCCACGGTCACCCGGGTCGACCCGGCCGCCGACGGGCGGGTGGAGTGCGCACTGCGGTTCGACGACCTCGACATCTACATCGAGCAGCGGATCGTGCGCTGGGTGTTCTCGGAGCAGCGCCGGGTGGCCGAGCGCCGCGCCGCCGTCCGCGTGCCGGTCGAGGTGCCGGCGTGGTGCGAGCCGACGGCGGGCGGGGAGCAGTTCAAGGCGCGGACGATCGACCTCGCCGGCGACGGCGCCCGCATCGTCAGCGACCGTGCGCTCGTGCCGGGCGACCAGGTGCACATCCAGCTCGACGTCGACGAGCCGGCCTACCGGGTGGCGTGCGTGGCCGAGGTCGTGTGGGCCAACATGGTCGGCGACGACCGCTGGGCCTACGGCCTGCGCTTCCACGGCCTCGACCGGCCCACCCAGCGCCAGATCGTCGACCACGCTCTCGCGGCCGAGAGCGCGCAGCGGCGCCCGTCGCCCTAGGGCATCAGGTGCCTGGCTCCGCGCAGCGGTGCCTGGCACCGGTCGGCCTGAACGCCAAGCGCCGATTCTCGCTGGTCCGGTGCCAGGCACCGGGCGTAGGGCCGCTAAACGCCAGCGACGACTCGGAAGCCCGGACATCGCCGCTGGTGCCAGGCACCAGCAGGGGGCTGCTTAGTCCCAGCTGAACTCGGAGGCGGTCTTCGTCTCCATCCACCCGAGCGGCTCGTCCGTGGCCTCCACGGCCGGCATGCTCAGGGTGTCGGGCGGCGGCGGGTCGGCCACCACGGGGTGCTCGCCAGTCTCCTCCTCCTCGCGCCGGGCATCGGCCTCGGTCTTGAAGAGCGGGTGGTTGGCGAAGGGATCGTCACCGATGAACTCGTCCAGAGGCTGGTCGTCATCGAGGTGCTGGTTCCTGCGCTTCAGCTCGAGATGATGCTCGATCGCAGACGCGAACAGCGAGCCGTCCGTGGTCATGGGCAATCCCCTCTCAAGATCGGATTCACTCATCCAGCGCCGCCCGCGCGCTCGGACGAGTGTACCAACTCGTGGTGCTCTGCGTCCGCATTCTGACTCTGTTCGTCACCATGCGCCCGACACCGTGACGTGGTTCTTCCCCTCCCGCTTGGCCTGGTAGAGCGCGGCGTCGGCCGAGGCGATGAGGTCGATCTGCGTCTGATCGTCCACGGGGCCGGCGGCGACGCCGAAGCTGGCGGTGACGCCCGTGATCTCCTCGGTGCCGAACCGGATCGAACGGGCCGCGATCTCGGTCCGGAGCCGCTCTGCCAGGTTGGCTGCGCCGTCCGGCCCGGTCTGCGGCAGCAGGACGGCGAACTCCTCGCCGCCGTAGCGGGACGCCAGGTCGATCTCGCGGATGACCTCGGCCAGCGTGGCGGCGACGCTGTGGAGAACGGCGTCGCCCGCGAGGTGGCCGCGGCTGTCATTGATCACCTTGAAGTCGTCGATGTCGAGCAGGATCAGCGAGACGGGCTGCCCGAACCGCTGGGCGCGCTCGTACTCGCGGCCGAGCACCTCGTAGAACTGTCGCCTGTTGGCAAGCCCGGTGAGCGCGTCCGTCACGGCCTGGCGCTCGACGACGCGGTGCAGGCGGGCGTTCTCGATGGCGACGCCGGCCTGCAGGGCGAGGGCCGAGAGGGCCTCGACGTCCTCGTCCGAGAAGGCCCCCTCCTCGGGGTCGATCGCGGTCACCAGACCCAGGAGGTGATGCTCGCGCAGTATCGGCACAGCCAGCACCGCGCGCGGCACCTGGCTGACGCGGGGCTCGTGCGTCGCGAGGGCGTCGCCCTCGAGGCCGTCGCCGGCGGCGACCACAACGGGCAGGTCGGAGCGCAGGCCGCGGGCCGTGCCGATGCGGGACTGCTCGATCGCCTCGCCCCGCTCGGCGTCGTAGAGGAGCAGCCGGCCGCCGCGGGCGCGCGTGGCCTGCACGGCCGTGTCGAGCACGGCGCCCACGAGGGCGTTCAGGTCGTGGGTCGCGGCGAGCGTCTCGCCGTAGCGCTGCAGCGTCTCCTTGAAGCGGCCGCGCTCGGCCTCGAGCTCGCCCATGCGCGAGGTGAGCTCGGTCGAGATCTCGTCGATCGTGGTGCCGAGCTGCGTCAGCTCGTCGCCGGCGGGGCGGGCGCGGGTGAGCCCGGCGGCGCGGCCGGCGAGCTCGGTCAGCGCGCGCGAGATGCGATCGGCCGCGAAGATGGCGCCGCCGACGAGGACCAGCCCGAGCAGCAGCAGGGGCACGAGGATGCGCAGGCGCTGCGAGTCGATGGCGTTCGAGAGCGTGGACGACGGGTAGGTGGCGACGACGTACGCACGGCCCCCCGTGGTGCCCGGGATGTGGATCGCGCGGGCACGCACAGCCGTGCCCGAGACGGTTGCAGAGCCGACGCCGGCGCGCAGGCCCGTTACCGGCCCGAGGACGTGGTTGGTCGATGCGACCGCCTTCCCCCCGGCGACGAGGGCGATCTGAACGTTCTCAGGCCAGTCGTTCCCTTTCGTGATCGACGCCAGGAGCTCGGGACCGATCGGGAGGTAGACGTCGACCGCGCCGATCCTTCGGCCGTTCGCGTTCCTGTAGACCACCTGCGTTTTCGCCGCCGTCTCCGGAGGGGGGTTGCCGGAGATCGGCTTTCCGTTCTTCCCGACGAGGACGAGCCGCATTCCCGCCGGCGTGTGGATCGCCTGGGGAAGATGCGCCGGTCTCTGTTTGCCGACGAACAGGAGCTGCACCTTGGGGTTCTGCGCGACCTGCTGCGCGAAGGCCGTGGCCTGGCTCAGCTTGATCTGGTACGCCGCCGCCGCCGCCGTCGCCGACACGGCGACGCGGTTGTCGACGCGGGTCACCTGGTCGTGCTCGAGCAGCGCCCCGACGAGCACGCCGGTGGCCGCCAGCGGCACGATCGCCAGCCCGACCAGCACGATGGAAAGCTTGTGGCGAAAGCGCATCCGGCGTCTAACCCTCTCGCACGACCCGTTCCTCAGACAAAATTACACGATTCCCGCTCCAACCAGGGCTTTTTCGCCGCGGAGAGCGGCGATCCTCGTTTCGCGCCCGTCTCAGTACGCGGCGAGGTCGCGGGCCGCGGCGAGGATGTCCTCCTCGGTCGGCAGGTACTCGCGCTCGAGCACGGGCGTGAAGGGGATCGGCGTGTCGAGGCCGGCCACCCGCGTGACGGGCGCGTCCAGATACTCGAACGCCTGCTGCGCGACGAGCGCGGCCACCTCGGCCCCGAAGCCGCCGGTGAGGTTGTCCTCGTGCACGATCAGCGCCTTGCCCGTCTTGCGCACCGACCCGAGCACCGTCTCGATGTCGAGCGGGATGAGCGTGCGCAGGTCGATCACCTCGACGGACACGTCCTCGGCGGCGAGCGTCTCGGCCACCGCCAGCGAGAGCTGCACGGTGGCGGCGTAGGTGATGATCGAGAGGTCGGCCCCGGGCCGGGCGACACGAGCCTCGCCGATCGTCGCCAACCCGGCGTCGACGCCCGTCGCCACCTCGGCCTTCTCGCGCCGGTAGAGGAACTTGTGCTCGCAGAAGACGACCGGGTTGGGATCCTGAATCGCCGCCCGCAGCAGGCCGTAGGCGTCGGCGGCCGTGGCCGGGCAGACGATCTTCAGGCCGGCGTGGTGGTGGAACCAGGCCTCGACGTTCTCCGAGTGGTACGGGCCGCCGCCGACGCCGCCGCCGTTGGGGCAGCGGACGACCATCGGCACCGCCCAGCCGATGCGGTAGTGCATCTTGGCGGCGCAGGTGATGAGCTGGTCGAACGCGATCGAGACGAAGTCGCCGAACTGCATCTCGGCCACCGGCCGCTGGCCCGCCATCGCCGCTCCCACCGCGACGCCGGTGATCCCGGCCTCGGCCACGGGCGTGTCGATCGAGCGCATGACGCCGTACTTCTGCTGCAGGCCCTTGGTGGCGCCGAAGGCGCCGCCCTGGCGGCCGACGTCCTCACCCAGGCAGAAGACCCGCGGGTCGGCCTCCATCTCGTCGTGGAGGGCGGCGTTGATCGCCTCGAGGTAGGTCAGCTCCGGCATCGGCTACGGCGCCTCGTCCGCGAAGACGCCCACGTGGGCCTCGGACGCGTCCGGATAGCCGTCGTGCTCGGCCTGCTCGACCGCCTCGCGCACCTCGTCGCGGATCCGGTCGCGGACGGTCTCGAGCTTGCCCTCGGGCACCGCACGCTCCTCGACCAGGACGTTCTCGAGCCGCTTGATCGGATCCTTGTCCGACCACTCGGCGAGCACCTCCATGGGCATGTAGCTCTCGTACTTGTCGTGCGCCGCGTGCCCGCCCATGCGGTACGTCCGGCACTCGATGAACTGCGGCCCCTGGCCCGCGCGGGCGGCCTCGACGGCGGCGCTCACCGCGCCGTGCACGGCGAATGCATCGTTGCCGTCCACCGACACGGCCGGGATGCCGTAGGAGGCGGCCTTGCGGTAGAGCTCGGTCACCTTGGTCTGCTTCGAGATCGGCGTCGAATAGCCCCAGCCGTTGTTCTCGGCGACGAAGACCGCCGGCGCCTCGAGCACGGCCGCGATGTTCAGGCCCTCGTGGAAATCTCCGCGCGAGGTGGCGGCGTCGCCGAAGCTCGTCATCGCCACGCGCTCCTCGCCGCGCTGCTTGTACGCCAGGGCCGCGCCCACCGTGAGCGGGATCATGTCGGCCATGTGGGACACCTGGCAGGGGATGTTCCACTCCCGCCCGCCGATGTGCAGGTTCCCGTCCTTGCCGCGCGTCGTCGACCCGGCCTTGCCCATGAACTGGGCGAAGATCCGCCACGGCGGCACGCCGTGCACGAGGTAGGAGCCGAGGTCGCGGATCCACGGCGAGAGCCAGTCGCCGGACTCCCCCCGCCGCAGCGGCAGGGCGATGCCGACCGCGATCGCCTCCTGGCCGCGCCCGGTGTAGTAGCTCCCGGGCAGCTTGCCCTGGCGGTAGAGGTTCAGCGCCCGCTCCTCGACCGCCCGCGTGAGGGACATCCAGTAGTAGAGCTCGATCGCGGACTCGTCGGAGACCCGGTCGGGCTGGGGCGCCGGCACGGACGAGATCTTGCGCGCGGGGGATGTCACGGACGCTCTATCGGCAGTTCGGTCGGTTCGGGGAGGGGCCCGAGCACGGGGAGTCTAGTAGCCACCACCCGAGACCTACGTCACACGTTTGGGGGAACCGGGCAAGGCCGTATTCACCGGCGGCCGCCCGTCCCCTTCCGTCGCTCACTCCCCGGCCGCCGCGGCTCCTGCCACGTTCGCCGACGCCGGCACGAGCCGCTCGCACAGCACCGCGGCGGGCCACGCCAGCGCGCACGCCGCCGCCAGCCCGAGCAGGAGCGCGCCGCCCGCGCCCGCGCCCAGGGCGACGCCCGCGATCGCCGGCCCGACCATCGGCCCGACCTGCCAGGACGTGCTGTAGACGGCGACGTAGCGGCCGCGCACGTCGTCGGCGGCGACGTCGTTCACGATCGCCGGCAGGCTCGGCGAGAGGAACGTCTCCCCGAGCCCGAACACGGCCGCCGCCACCACGAGCGCCACGGTCGCAGCCGCCGGCGACGACGCGTGCCCGGCGCCGAGCACGATCACCCAGCACAGCGCGAAGAGCACGCCCGTCACCGCGACGGCCCGCGTCCTCCGGCGGGTGCGCACGTAGGCGAGCACGGGCAGCTGGGCGATGGCGATCGCCCACGTGTTGGCGGCGAACGCGAAGCCGACGACGCTCTTGGAGACGCCCGACCGGGCCGGTCGCCCACGCCGGGAAGGCGGAGGTCATCTGGGCGTATCCGGCGGTGACGAGCAGCAGGTTGAGCCCGGTGGCGGCGAGCAGGGCGGGGTCGCGGATCACCACCGCGTACCCGGTGCGCGACTCGGGCTCGACGCGCGCCGCGCCGGCCGGCCGGCGGAGCTCCCCCAGCCACCACAGCCAGACGGCGAAGATCGCGTAGGTGAGGGCGTCGGTGACGAAGAGCGGCCCGAAGGCGTCGGGCGCGACGGCGAGCACGATGCCCGCGACCGTGCTGCCGAGCCCCAGCCCGAGGTTGATGAGGCCGTAGTTCGTCGCCAGCACGTCGCCGCGCAGGCCGGGCGCGACCGCGTTCACGAGCAACGGGATGATCGCGACCCACGTCCCGGCGAAGCCGGCGCCCTGCGCGAGCGACGCGACGACGGCGGAGGCGAGGCCGTGGACGGCCAGGTAGCCCAGCGTCCCCGCCCCCGCGACCAGGAGGAACGCGACCGCCGTCCAGCCGGCCCCCCAGCGGTCGACGAGCGGCCCCGCCGCGACCGTGCCCGCCAGACCGCCGGCGCCGACCGCCGCGAGCGCCAGCCCGGCGGACGCCAGACCGAGCCCGCGCGACTCGTGCAGGTAGACGATCACGAGCGGCAGCGTCATGCCCGTGCCGACCTCGAATACGACCACCCCTGCCAGCAGCCGCCAGGCGCGCCCCCCGAGCGGCGGGACGAGCCGCCCCCCGAGCCGGCTCATCCGGTCTCGCATGAACGCCAGTCTAAAGGGCCGGCCCAGGATGCCGATGACTGCCGCGAATGGCCCTTCGCACGTCCTCCATCGCCCCGTCCCAGACGGCGCCGGCCGCCCCCGCAGACTGGCGCGGCCGGGTCGATCTCGCGGTCAGCGTGGCCGCCGCGCGGCTCACCGCCGCCGATCTCGACGGCCTCGCCGCGGTCTTCGCCGACGTGGCCACGTGGGAGGACGACCAGCGCGCCTACCAGGCCCGCTGCCGCCTGGCGGAGCTCATCCTCGCCTACCGGCCCGACGACGTCGACGCCTGGGTGCGCGCGTTCGTCGCGGGTGCGGCCCACCTGCTCGAGGCCCTCGAGCGGGAGCCGCGCGAGCCGGTGCTCCTGAACCACCTGGGCGTGCTCCTCTACGAGCTGTGCGAGGCCGGCGCCGCCGCCGACCTCTTCCGGGCCGCCTCGCGGCTCGACCCCGATCTGCCCCACGTCCGCACGAACCTCGAGCAGGCCCGCCTGCGCGCCCGCGCGGGCGCCCGCCTGCCCGGCGTCGGCGCGACCCGCACCCGGCTGCTGGCCGAGCGCGCCCGCCGCCTGGCCGGCCGCGCCAGGCCCGTGAAGAAGCTGACGCTGTCCCTGTGCATGATCGTGAAGGACGAGGAGGAGATGCTCCCCGGCTGCCTCGAGCCGCTCGCGGGCATCGTGGACGAGATGATCGTCGTCGACACCGGCTCGACCGACCGCACGGTCGAGATCGCCGAGTCGTTCGGCGCGAAGGTCGTGCACTTCCCCTGGAACGGCTCCTTCGCCGACGCCCGCAACGCCTCGATCGAGGCCGCGAGCGGCGACTGGCTGATCTACCTCGACGCCGACGAGCACATGGAGGCGCAGGACGCCCGCCACCTGCGCGCCCTCCTCGGCCGCACCTGGCGCGAGGGCTTCTACCTCGTCGAGACCAACTACACCGGCGGCTCGGACGCCGGCTCGGCCGTCACGCACATGGCGCTGCGGGTGTGGCGCAACCGGCCCCAGTACCGGTTCGCGGGGCGCATCCACGAGCAGAAGACGCACACGATGCCGACCTACCTGCCGGAGCGCTTCGAGACGACCCGGATCCGGGTCCGCCACTACGGCTACCTGAACCAGCGCATCGTCTCCAAGGACAAGTCGCGCCGCAACATCCAGCTGCTCGAGCAGGAGGCCCAGGAGTCGCGGACGCCCTTCACCGACTACAACCTCGGCTCCGAGTACCTCGTGCTCGCCGACCATGGCGCCGCCCGCCTGCACCTCGACCGAGCCTGGGACGCGCTGCGCGAGCAGGGCCTCGAGTCGGTCGGCTACGCGCCGCTGCTCGTGTCGCGCGCCGCCCGCGCCCGCCGCGAGGTGGGCGACTTCGACGCCGCGATGGCCGCCGTCGACGAGGGCCTCGCCCGCTTCCCCGACCACACCGACCTCGTGCTCGAGGCCGCGCTCAGCGCCCGCAGCCGCGGCGACCTGCGCCACGCCGCCGAGCTCGCCGAGCGCTGCCTGGAGATGGGCGACGCGCCCGCCGAGTACGCCAGCACCACCGGCGCCGGCACGTTCCTCGCGCTGACGCTGCTCGCAGAGATCCGCGCCGCCATGGGCGACAGGGCCGGCCAGGAGGCCATCCTGCGCCGCTGCCTGGCCGAGCATCCCGACTACATCGCACCCGTGCTGCCGCTGGCCGAGCGCCTGATCGCGCGCGGCGTCGACTCGGCCGAGATCGACCGGCTCGTTCCCGCCAAGGTGCCCGCCCGGCTGCTGGCCGGGAGCGCCTACCTCGAGGGCAACCGCCCGGCCGACGCGGAGCGCTGGTTCCGCGGCGCGCTCGAGGTGCAGCCGTCCAACCCCGCCGCCCGCATGGGCCTGTCCGAGTCGCTGCTGGCGCAGCGCCGCTACGCCGAGGCGGCCGAGGTCGCCGCCGGCGAGCCGGCCGACTCGCCCCTCGCGGGGCGGGCCGCCGAGGCCGTCGTCTTCGCGGCCGCGGTCCTGGGCCGCAGCGACGAGATGGACGCCGCCGTCGAGCGCGCCCTCCCGAGCCTCCTCGACGCGGACGCCGACCTCTACCGCGCCTGGGCCACCGCCATCCGCGGCGGCGAGCCGCCGGCCGCGCTCGGCACCGCCGCCGGGCCGACCGCGATGCGCATGCTCGAGGCGCTCCTGCGCGTCACCGAGACGCAGGCCTTCACCACCTTGCTGGCCGTGTTCGCGCGGGTGCAGCTCCCCGAGCGGCAGCGGCGCGAGCTCCTGGCCACGATGTACCTGCGGCGCGGCTTCCTCGAGTCCGCCGCCGACGAGTGGATCGCCGTCGCGACGACGCAGCCCGACGCCTCGGCCATGCTCGGCCTGGCCCAGGTCGCGCTCGCCCGCGGCTACGACCAGGATGCGGTCGGCTTCGCCGCCGAGGCGGTCCGCCTCGAGCCGCAGTTCGAGGGCGCCCGGATCGCCTACAACGCTATCGTACAGAAACTAGCGCAAGTTGCCTAAACTCTATTCCAATCTCGCCGATCACGCGGTCAGCGACCCGATCCATGGACGGATCGAGAGAGACCTTCGTGATGGAACACGGAACAGACGCAATCGGCAGAGTGATCCCGCTGCGACCGAGCACGGGGACCACGTCGCGATTCTTTCGCGCCGGGCAGACGCCGGCATCGCCTCCGCCCGAGGTGCAGGCCGACCTGGCCACGGCGCAGCAGGTCATCGCCGACCTGGCCGCACGGCAGGTGAACCTGCACTTCGACGTCGACCACGACACGGGCAAGGTGCGGATCGAGATGCTCGACGGGAACGGCGAGGTCATCAAGGAGATCCCCGCGGGGCGCGTGCTGGACACGCTCTCGGGCGGGGGCCTGCTCGTCGACGAGCAGGCATGAGCGCATGAGCACGCCCGCCTCCAGCTCCTCGACGACGACCAAGTCGACCAGCGCGACGCCGTTCTTCAACGTCGGCGGCATCGCGACCGGCCTCGACACGAACTCGATCATCGACCAGCTGCTCGCGATCGACCGCCAGCCCGAGACGCTGCTCACCCAGCAGAGCACCATCGAGACCGCGCGGCAGGCGGCGCTGAAGTCGATCCAGACGTCGATGCAGTCGCTCCAGACCGCCGCCCAGGCGCTGCGCGACCCGTCCGTGTGGGCGAACTCGCAGACCGTGACGTCGGCGAACCCCACCGCCGTCAGCGCCGTGCTGACCGGCGGCGCCGCCGCAGGCGGCTTCCAGATCGGCGTCCAGCGGCTCGCGTCCGCCGACCAGGTCACCCAGCGAACGAGCCTGGCCGCCGCGAACAGCGACGACACGCTCCACATCCAGGTGGGCGCGGGCACCACCGCGGACGTCTCGATCTCGGCCGGCGACACCCTGGCCACCATCGCCGGCAAGATCAACACCAACACGAACTCGCAGGTGTACGCGTCGGTCGTGAACAACAAGCTCGTGCTGTCCGGCCAGGTCACCGGCGCGGCGAACACGATCTCGGTCACCAGCGACTCGACGCTCGCGTCCGACCTCGGCATGACGCAGTCGCTCGTCGCCAACGACGCGCAGTACACGATCAACGGCCAGGCGATGACGAGCGCGACCAACACCGTCTCGAACGGCCTCGCCGGCGTGAGCCTGACGCTGAACGGCACGACCTCGAGCGACGCCACCCTGGTGGTGAGCGCGCCGGCGCCGAACACGAACACGATCACGACCGCGATCCAGGGCTTCGTCACCGCCTACAACTCGACGGTCGACCTGGTCTACGGCTACGTGAACGACCCCAAGGTCGCGAATCCGACCACCGACGCCGACCGCGAGGCGGGCATGCTCCAGGGCGACCCGCAGCTGCTCTCGATCCTCTCGAACCTGCGCTCGTCGGTGACGTCGACCATGAGCGGCGCCGCGAGCGGCATGGGCTACCTGGGCAACATCGGCCTCTCGACCGGCGCGGCCGTCGGGTCGGGCACGATCAGCCAGGACTCGCTCGAGGGCAAGATCACGCTCGACACGACGAAGCTCCAGTCCGCCCTCGCGAGCAACTTCAGCGGCGTCAAGTCGCTGTTCACGAACGCGACCGGCAGCTTCGACTCGGAGGGCCTCTCCCAGCGGATGGACAGCATCATCAACCCGCAGGCGGGCATCACCGGCGTCCTCGCCGGCCGCATCACCTCCGAGGCGTCGCTGATCCAGTCCTACTCGCAGCAGATCGCCGACATCGAGCAGCGCGTGACGCTGCACGAGGCCAGCCTGCGGTCGCAGTTCACGGCCATGGAGGCGGCCGTCGCCCAGCTTCAGTCGAGCAGCTCCGCGCTCTCGTCGTCGGGCTCCTCGTCCGGCTGATTCAGCCCGTTCGAGCCTCAAGATCCGGCGCGCTGACGCCGATTATGTGGTCGCCCGAGTCCCCCCTCTGAACGGTGAGCCATATGAACCCGTACGACGCCAAGCGAGCCTACACCGAGTCGAGCATCCTGACGGCCCCGCCCGAGCGCCTCGTCGTCATGCTGTACGACGGCGCCATCCGCTTCCTCGGCCAGGCCGCCGTCGCCATGCGGGCGGACAACCAGCGCGTCTTCCTGGACCGCGTCCAGCGCGGCGAGGCGATCATCAAGGAGCTCAACCTGACGCTGAACATGCGCCAGGGCGGCGAGGTCTCGCAGCGGCTGCGGGCGATCTACCAGTTCTGCGACCTGCACCTGACCGCCGCGACGATGGAGCGCGACGCGGGCAAGATCGACGACGTCATCCGGCTGCTCTCCGAGCTGCGCGAGGCCTGGCAGCAGATCGCCGCCAACCCGCCCGCCGCGACCGCGGTCGCCGTCTAGCCATGTCCGATCCCGCCGTCGCCCCCTACCTGGCCCTGCTCTCGCTGACGCGCTGCGAGCGCGACCTGATCGCCTCCGGCGATTGGGAAGGCGTCGTCACGATCGGCAGCGAGCGCGCCAAGATCGTGGCCGCGCTGCCGGCGACGCCGCCCGAGGCCGCCCGCGGGATGGTCGCCGAGGCCCTGGCCCAGATGCAGACGAACCTGGCCAACGCCGTCGCGACCCGCGACCGCACCCGCGCCACCCTCGCCCACCTGGCCGAGGGCCGGCGGGCGATGCGCGCCTACGCCGGCACCGCCCCGAGCGGCCGCATCGACACGCGGCGCTAGCCGGCCTGCGTGGGGACAGTCCCCGATTTCTCGGGGTCAGACCCCGAACGCAAGTGCACAGAAGGGTCACGGCCGACGTTCGGGGTCAGACCCCGCTTGGGGTGTGGGGACAGTCCCCGCGTGCGGGGACTGTCCCCGGGTTTCTCGTGGGACGTCGCTCAAGTCGCAGGCACGCGCGCCGATGACCAGGCAGCCCGCACGGATCGCGGGCGACCGTATGCCCAAGGATGGGTCTCTCAAGGCGAAGGGGACCGTTAGGTGGACCTGTTCGACACCTCCATCGTGGGCATCGAGAAGGCAATGCAGGGCTCCCTGCTGCGACAGCAGGTGCTGGCCTCCAACATCGCCAACGCCAACACGCCCGGCTACCAGCGCTCCGACGTCGACTTCCAGTCGGCGCTCGCGCAGGCGTTCGCCGGCTCGCCGACCACCGGCCAGCTGGATCAGATGACGTTCTCGCCGCAGGTCGCCTCCACCGGGGCGATGCAGGTCGACGGCAACACCGTCGACATCAACACCGAGAACGCCGACCTCTCCGAGAACACCCTCGACTACCAGGCGCTCGAGTCCGTCATGGGCACCCGCATGTCGATCCTGAAGACCGCGATCGGGAGCACATCGTAATGGGAATGTTCGACTCACTCAACGTCTCGGCGTCCGGGATGACCGCCACCCAGACGTGGATGGACGTCATCTCCTCGAACCTCGCGAACGCCGACAGCACCAAGGCCGCCAACGGCCAGCCGTACCGGCGCAAGGAGATCGAGCTGTCCGCGGCCTCGCCCAGCTTCGGCGAGGTGCTCGGCGGCGTCCAGGTCGACGGCATCGTCGACGACCCGACCCCGCTGCGCCAGGTCTACGACCCGGGCAACCCCGAGGCCAACAAGCAGGGCTACGTCACCATGCCGAACGTGAACCCGGTCACCGAGATGGTCGACCTGATCTCGGCCAGCCGCGGCTACGAGTCCAACGTGACCGCGATGAACGCCGCCAAGCAGATGTTCTCCAAGACCTTCGACGTCCTCCGCTGATGCAGATCCCGGCCATCTCAAACGGCGTTTCCGGCATCACCGGCGTCTCCGGGCTCTCCGGCGGCACGGACGGCGTCGGCTCGGTCTCCGGCTCGGGCTCCGGCTCGGGCGGCGGCTTCGGCTCGATGCTGACGAGCGCGATCTCCAGCCTGAACGACTCGCAGAACACGGCCTCCACCGACTCGGTCGCGCTGGCCACCGGCCAGGCCTCCGACGTCACCTCCGTGGTCAGCGACGTCGAGAAGGCGAACCTCGAGATGCAACTGGCTGTTCAGGTTCGCAACAAGGCTGTCGATGCGTACGAGGAAATCATGCGGATGCAGATCTAGCCGCCTCGTACCGCCCGCAGAACCTCCCCCGCCCCTCCGCAGAACCTCCCCCCGCCCCCGCCTAACCCCCCGCCTCGCACATGCCCAACTTCTCCAGCATCAAGGACACGTGGAAGAGCATCGAGCCGCGCGGCCAGCTCACGATGGTCGTGTCGTTCCTGCTCATCCTCGTGACCGCGTACTTCCTCTTCAACTACGCGACGAAGCCGAGCTACACGACCCTCCAGACCGGCCTCGCTCCGACGCAGACCAACCGGGTCACCCAGGCCCTCGCCGGCGCCGGCGTCGCGTACAAGGTGGGCAACGGCGGCACGACCGTGAGCGTCGCTCAGAGCCAGCTCTCCGCCGCACAGGTCGCGCTCGCGTCGGCAGGCGTCGGCCCCGGCTCGCAGCCCGGCCTCGCGAACTTCACCAAGACGAACCTCGGCCAGACGGACGCCCAGCAGAAGGCGATGTACCAGCTCGGCCTGCAGGGCGACATCGAACGCCAGATCGAGAGCATCACCGGCATCTCGTCCGCCCAGGTGCAGATCGTCATGCCGACCGACACGCTCTTCGCCGACCAGGCCTCGGAGGCGTCCGCATCCGTGCTCCTGACGACGGATGCGACCTTCGACCCGGGCGCCGTGAGCGGGATCGCCCACATGGTCGCCTCCGGCGTCCAGGGGCTCTCGAGCCAGAACGTCACGATCACCGACCAGACCGGCGCGATGCTGTGGCCGGGCGGCTCGGTCGGCGCCGACGGCATGCCCGGCGCGACCTCGAAGCTGGCCGTCCAGCAGAGCTACGACTCGCAGCTCGCCGCCCGCGTCGACGGGCTGCTCGCGCAGACGCTCGGCAGCGACAAGGGCCAGGCGCAGGTGAGCTCCGACCTGAACATGGATCAGGTCACCCAGGACTCGGTCAAGTACGACGGCACCAAGGTGCCGCTGACGAACCAGACCTCCAAGGAGAACCTGCAGTCCACGAGCGGCAGCACCTCGGGCGTCGCCGGCACCTCGGCCAACATCCCCCCGGTGTACTCCGCCGCGAGCGGCAAGAGCGGTGCCCCCACCGTGTACCTGAACACCACCGGGAACACGAGCTACGGCGCCAACAAGACGGTCAGCCACACCGTGGTCGCCCCGGGCGCCGTCAACCAGCTGCACGTCGCGCTCCTGTTCGACTCGTCCGTGCCGCCCAAGGCCCAGCACGCCCTGCAGGCGACCGTCGCCACGATGGTCGGCCTCGTCCCCAGCCGCGGCGACACGATCTCGATGGCGAGCGTGCCGTTCCAGAAGCAGACCGCGGCGGCCGGCGCCGGCGGCGGGCCGCTCGGCATGATCGGCGTCTCCAGCCCGTCGGTGCTCGTCCGCGACGCGCTGATCGGCCTGGCCGCGCTCGTCTTCCTCTTCATGCTGCGCCGCAACCTGAAGAGCCGTGAGGGCGACGCCCGCTTCGCCGAGCCGACCTGGCTGCGCGAGATCTCGCAGGCGACGCCGATCGCCGCCCTCGAGGCCGCCACCATGCCGTCCGGGGCCGTCCAGCATCGCGAGCTGATGCAGAAGGAGGCCGAGGAGATCGTCCAGCGCCAGCCCGAGCACGTCGCCCTCCAGGTGCAGCAGTGGATGAACGAGTAGCACCCGCGACGATGACGCTGACCGGCCGCCGCAAGGCCGCCGTCCTGCTCGTCTCGCTCGGCGCGCGCGGCGCCGCCGAGGTCTTCAAGCACCTGCCGAACGAGGTCATCGAGCAGCTCACGGTCGAGATGGCGCGCACGCCCACCGTCGAGCCGGAGCAGGCGAGCTCGGTGATGGAGGAGCTCGTCGCGATGGCGAACGCCCGCGGCTACATCGCCGAGGGCGGCCTGCGCTACGCCCGCGAGGTGCTGGAGAAGTCGGTCGGCAGCGCCCGCGCCGGCGAGATCATGAACCGGCTCTCGGTGATCATCGAGACGACGCCGTTCGAGTTCCTGCGGCAGACGCCGCCCGACCAGATCGCCGCGTTCCTCGCGAACGAGCATCCCCAGACCGTCGCCATGGTCGTCGCGCAGCTGCCGAACACCGCCCTGGCCGCCAAGGTGATGGAGCTGCTCCCGCTCGAGCTCCAGGCCGACGTCGCCGTCCGCATCGCCACCATGGGCCAGACCTCCCCGGAGGTCGTCAAGGAGGTCGCCCGGGTGATGGAGGGCAAGCTCGAGACCGTGCTCCAGCGCGAGTGGGCCGCCGCCGGCGGCGTGCGCTCGCTCGCCGCGATCCTGAACGCGGCCAACCGCACCACCGAGCGCAACATCCTCGACCACCTCCAGCAGGAGGACGAGGCGGTCGCCAACGAGGTGCGCGGGCTCCTGTTCGTCTTCGAGGACGTCCTCAACCTGGACGACCGCGCCCTGCAGATGGTGCTGCGCGAGGTCGACGCCAAGGATCTCGGCCTGGCCATGCGCGGCGCCTCGACCGAGGTGCAGGAGAAGATCCTCTCCAACATGTCCCAGCGCGGCGCCGAGATGCTCCGCGAGGAGATGGAGTACATGCCGCCGCAGCGGCGCAAGGTCGTCGAGGAGGCGCAGTCGAAGATCGTGGGCGTCGTGCGCAAGCTGGACGACGCCGGCGAGCTCGTGATCTCGCGCGGCGGCGACGACGAGGACGAGTTGATTGGCTGAGGTCTTCGAATTCACGGCGCTCGAGCGCCCCGCCTTCCTCGTCGAGGACTCCGCCTCGACCGAGGAGCGCGCCGCCGCGCTCCAGGCAGAGGCCCAGCACAACGGCTACCAGGAGGGTCTCGAGCGCGGCATGGCCGAGGCCCGCGCGCGCGTCGAGCGGGCCCTCGAGGCCGTCGCCGCCGCCGAGCAGGAGATCGCCGGGCTGCACGACCGCCACGTCGCGGAGACCGAGGCAGCCGCCGTCGACCTCGCCTTCCAGATCGCCGAGAAGGTGATCGGCGCGACCGTCGCCTCCGACCGCGAGGCCGTGCTGAGCGTCGTCTCCGGCGCGCTCCTGCGCACGACCGACCGCGACCACCTCGTGCTGGAGGTGAACCCCGACGACTTCGACCTCGTGCGCGAGTCGGCGGCGGAGCTCGCCGCCCGGCTCGGGGGCATCAACCGGATGGAGGTCGTCTCGGAGCGGCGGGTCGAGCCGGGCGGGTGCGTCGTGCGCACCGAGGCCGGCGAGATCGACGCCCGCGTGACCTCGCAGCTCGAGCGCGTCCGCCAGCTGCTCGCCGAGGCGGGCGGCGCGACGCCGGCCGCCGCGGAGCCCCGCGGTGCCTGAGTCGACCGCGGAGCGGCCGCTCGCCGCCCACGCCCGGGCGATCGCCGAGGCAGACCTGCAGAGCCACCGCGGCCGCGTCACGAACCTGATCGGCCTCGTCATCGAGGCCACCGGCCTGCGGGCCGAGGTGGGCGAGCTGGTCACGATCGCCGGGGGGCGCAACCGGCCCGCCGTCCCCGCCGAGGTGGTCGGCTTCCGCAACGGCCGCGCGCTGCTCATGCCGCTCGGCGACATGCGCGGCATCGCTCCGGGCACGGTGGTCGCCCCGACGGGCGGCCCGTTCCGGGTCCCGGTCGGCGACGCCCTGCTCGGCCGCGTGCTCGACGGGCTCGGGCGGCCGATCGACGGCGGCCCCGAGATCTCCGGCGGCCGGCCGCGGGTGGTGGCGGGCTCACCGCCGTCGCCCATGGACCGGCCCCGCATCACCGAGCGGCTGGACCTCGGCGTGCGCGCGCTCGACGCGCTCGTCCCCTGCGGCCGCGGCCAGCGGCTGGGCATCTTCGCCGGCTCCGGCGTCGGCAAGTCGACGCTGCTCGGCTCGATCGCGCGGGCGACGACCGCCTCGGTGAACGTGATCTGCCTCGTCGGCGAGCGCGGCCGCGAGCTGCTCGAGTTCATCGAGCGCGACCTCGGCGACGCGCTCTCCCGCTCGGTCGTGATCGTCGCCACCTCCGACCAGCCGGCGCTCGTGCGCATCAAGGCGGCCCTCGTGGCGACGACGATCGCCGAGCACTTCCGCGACTCCGGCGCCGACGTGCTGCTCATGATGGACTCGGTCACGCGCCTGGCGATCGCCCAGCGCGAGGTCGGCCTGGCCATCGGCGAGCCGCCCGCGACGCGCGGCTACACGCCGAGCGTCTTCGCCATGCTGCCGCAGCTGCTCGAGCGCGCGGGCACGTCCGGGCGCGGCTCGATCACCGGCCTCTACACCGTCCTCGTCGAGGGCGACGACATGAACGAGCCGATCGCCGACGCCGTGCGCTCGATCCTCGACGGCCACTGCGTGCTCACGCGCAGCCTCGCCCACAAGAGCCACTACCCGGCGATCGACATCCTCCAGTCGGTGTCGCGCCTGGCCACGGAGATCACGAGCCCGGCCGTCCAGTCGGCGGCCGCCGCCCTGCGCGAGACGCTCGCCGCGTACCGGGCCAAGGAGGACCTGATCACGATCGGGGCCTACAGCTCCGGCGCCGATCCCGGCGTCGACTACGCGATCGCGAAGGTGCCGGAGATCGACGCGTTCCTGCGCCAGCCGGCCGACGAGGCCACCGACGCCACGGAGACCGATCTGCGCCTGATGGAGCTCATGGCCGACCGCGACACGCCCGCTCAGATTGCAGAACCTCCAGCAACAGGTACTTCAATTGCGACGCACTGGCGTCGATTATGGGAACGCCAACCGTCTGCTGGAGGCCTGATGCCGACCGAAGAGCCCACCCGCCAGCTCGTCATCTTCTCGCTCGGGAGCGAGGAGTACGCGCTGCCGATCACCCGCGTGCAGGAGATCATCCGCTACACGGAGCCGCGCAGCGTGGCCTCGCAGACGCCCTGGATCCGCGGTGTCATCAACCTCCGCGGCAACATCGTGCCCGTGTGCGACCTGGCCGAGCGGCTGGGCCTGCGGCTCGAGCGCCCGGAGGGCGCCAAGATCGTCATCGTCGAGACGGCCACCGGCACCGCCGGCGTCATCGTCGACGACGTGGACGAGGTCATGACCGTCACGGCCGACCAGCTCGAGGACATCCCCACGGCGGACGGCGCGTACGTCGACGCGGTCGCCAAGGTCGGTGACCGCCTCGCGATCCTGCTGAATCCGGACGGCCTGTTCGCGGGCGTCCAGATCGCCGCGTAGCCGCGGGCAGCCCGGCCACCCGGCCCGCCTCCCCACTCCTTGGTATCGGTGTCGCCGGACCTGTATTTCGCGGCCCCGGCTGCCGATAACCAGACCGGCCCGCCATGTCCGCGTACACCCCTGCCTTCTCCAAGCCGATCCGCGTCGTCGTCGCCGACGACTCGGCGTTCATGCGCCGCCTCATCACCGACGCGCTGACCGAGCGGGGAGCGCAGGTCGTCGGCGTCGGCCGCGACGGCGACGAGGCGCTCGAGCTGTGCGCCCTGCACCGCCCCGACGTGCTCTCGCTCGACCTGGCCATGCCGGGCAAGGACGGCATCGCCGTCCTGCGCGAGCTGCGCCGGATCGGGTCGCCGGTGGCCGTGGTCGTCGTCTCGGCGTTCTCGCCCGCGCACGGCGCCCACGCCGTCGACGCGCTCTCGGAGGGCGCCGTCGAGCTGGTCGCCAAGCCGACCGGCGCGGCCCTGGCCGCGGGCTTCTTCGGCGAGCTCTACGACAAGATGTGCCTGGCGGCGATCTCGCGCCGGCCGCGAACGCCGTTGCCCGCCGCGGCCACCCCGCGCCCGGCCCCGCTGCGACGCGCGGCGCGCGGCCCCAGGCGCGCCGTCGTGATCGCCTGCTCCACCGGCGGGCCGAAGGCGCTCGCCAGCCTCGTCCCGGCCCTCCCGGCCGATCTCGGCGACGGCACCGTGATCGTCCAGCACATGCCCCCCGGCTTCACGGCGTCGCTTGCGACCCGGCTCGACAACGCCTCCGGCCTCACCGTCACCGAGGCCCGGGGCGGCGAGCGGCTCACGCCGGCGACCGCGCTGGTCGCGCCCGGCGGCCGCCACCTGCACCTGCACGAGGGCGGCCGGGTCACGCTCGGCGACGAGCCCGAGATCGGCGGCCTGCGCCCGCGCGCGGACATCACGATCCGCGACGCGGCCCGCGTCTTCGGCGAGCGCATGGTGCTCGTCGTCCTCACCGGCATGGGCAAGGACGGCCTCGACGGCGCCCGCGACGTGCGCCGCGCCGGCGGCCGGATCCTGATCGAGGCCGAGGCCACGTGCACCGTCTACGGCATGCCCCGCGCGGTGGCCGAGGCCGGCCTGGCCGACGTCCAGCTGCCCCTGCACGAGCTGCCCTACGCGATCGCCGCGGAGGCCGCGTGATGTCCCAGCCCGCCTTCACGCGCGACGACTACCGCGACTTCTGCGAGGGCGTGCGCCGCCTGACCGGCATCGACCTGGCCCAGTACAAGCGGCCCCAGATGGAGCGCCGCATCCGCTCGTTCGCCGACCGCCGCGGCGTCGGCGGGCTGCCCGAGTACCTGTCCGCGCTCGCCGCCGACCGCGACGCCCTCGAGGGGTTCCTCGACCGGATGACGATCAACGTCTCCCAGCTCTGGCGCAACCCCGAGCAGTGGGCGCGGCTGGGGCAGGCGATCCTCCCCGAGCTGGCCCGCACCGGCACGATCCGGGCCTGGAGCGCCGGCTCGTCCTACGGCGCCGAGGCCTACACGCTGGCCGCCGTCTGCCGCCGCGCCGTCCCGGGCTGCCGGGTCGAGATCCGCGGCACCGACATCGACGCCCGCATGGTGGCGCGCGCCCGCGAGGGCCGGTTCAGCGCCGACGACGCCCGGACGGCGCCGCCGGCCGAGCTCGAGCGCGCCTTCGACCGCGACGGCGACGGCTGGCGGGCCAGGCCGGAGCTGCGGATGATGGCCAGGTTCGCGACCGGCGACCTGCTCCGCGACCCGGTGCCGCAGGGCTCGTTCGACCTGATCCTGTGCCGCAACGTCGTCATCTACTTCACCGAGCCGGTGCGCGACGGCCTGCACGAGCGGCTGGCGAGCGCCCTGCGCCCGGGCGGCTATCTGATGGTCGGCTCGAGCGAGCGCGTCGCGACGCCCCAGGCGTTCGGCCTTTCCACCGCCCACCCCTTCATCTACCGGAGGGCGTGATGGACACCTCCGAGTACCTGGGCATGTTCCTCGCCGAGAGCCGCGAGCACCTGCAGACGCTGAACCTGGCGGTGATCCGCATCGAGGAGGCGCCGGACGACGGCGCCACCATCGACGAGATCTTCCGCATCGCCCACTCCCTGAAGGGGATGAGCGCCACGATGGGCTTCGCGCGGATGGCCGCGCTGACGCACACGATGGAGGACGTGTTCGAGACCCTGCGCGGGCGCACCGGCGCGCTCGAGCGGCGGGTGATCGACGTCCTGCTGGAGTGCCTGGACGCGCTCGAGGGCGCCGTCGAGGCGATCGAGCGCGACGGCGACGAGCAGCTCGACCCGACCGCCCTGATCGCCCGGCTGGGCGAGCTCGTGGGCGCCGCCCCCGCCCCGGCCGCCGCCGCGACGCCCGAGGCCGTCGCCGCCTACACGGCCGGCGCCCCCCTTCTGCACGTGTCGGTCGCGCTGGCCGCCGACGTCGTGATGCCGGCCGTTCGCGCGTACATGACGCTCGCCGCCGTCGCCGACCACGGCGAGACGATCTGGAGCTCGCCCACCCCGGACGAGGTGGACGCGTTCAGCGGCTCCGCCGTCGAGGCGTGGGTGGCGACCGAGCACGACGCCGGCACGATCGAGGCCGCCGTCCGGGCCGTCCCCGACGTCGCCGACGTGACCGTGGCGCTCGCGCAGGCCGGCTCCACCGAGCCCGTCGCCCCGCCCGCCGCGCCGGCCGTGGCCGCCGCACCCGGCCCGCGGCGCCGGCCCACGCCGCGCCCCAGGCGCGCAGGACCTCCGCGACCGTCCGCGTCGACGCCGTCCGGCTCGACCAGCTGATGCACTTCATGGGCGAGCTCGTCGTCCACCGCACCCGGGTCGAGTCGCTCGCGCAGGGCGCCGCGATCGAGGGCCTGGCCGAGGCGGTCGGCGACCTCACCCGCAGCTCCCAGGCGCTGCAGGCGCTCGTGATGCAGGTGCGGATGATCGAGGTCGATGCCGTCTTCATGCGCTTCCCCCGGCTCGTTCGCGACCTGTCCGCCAAGATGGGCAAGCAGGTCGACCTGATCCTGACCGGCCGCGACACCGAGCTCGACCGCACCGTGGTCGACGCCCTCGGCGACCCGCTCGTGCACCTCGTCCGCAACTCGCTCGACCACGCGCTCGAGACCCCCGCCGAGCGCGAGGCCGCCGGCAAGCCCGCGACCGGCGTGCTCGAGCTCTGCGCCCGCCAGGCCGGCGGCAACGTCGTCATCACCGTGCGCGACGACGGCCGCGGCATCGATCCCGCCCGCGTGGCCCGCAAGGCCGCCGAGCGCGGCCTGATCCGCGCCGAGGAGGCCGCCTCGGTCGACATGCCCCGGGCCGTCGAGCTCGTGTTCGCCGCCGGCTTCTCGACCGCCGAGCAGACGAGCGACATCTCCGGCCGCGGCGTCGGCATGGACGCCGTGCGCTCGACGCTTCGCGGCCTCGGCGGCAACGTCGTCATGACATCGGAGCAGGGCGTCGGCACCACCGTTCAGGTGCGCCTGCCGCTGACGCTCGCGATCATGCCCGCCCTGCTCGTCGAGTCGCAGCACCGTGCCCTTCGCCATCCCGCTCGAGCGGGTGGAGCGGACGGTGAACCTGGCCGAGCAGACCGTGCGCTCGGTGACGGGCCGGCGCATGCTCGTCCTGCCGGACGGGGTGCTGCCGCTGGTCGACCTGGCCGCGGCGCTCGGATACGAGCCGGCCCCGGAGGCCGCGTTCGTGGTGATCGCCCGCGGCGCCGAGCAGCGCATGGCGCTCGTGGTGGAGCGGCTGGTGGGGCAGCAGGAGCTGGTGACCCGGCCGCTGCCGGCCGAGGCGGGCTCGCAGAGCTGCCTCTCGGGCGGCGCGGTGCTCTCCGACGGGACGATCAGCCTGATCGTCGACTGTGACGCGCTCGCCGAGACCCGCCCGGGTCACCGGCAGGGCGCGGCTTCTGGACTTCAAACCGCGGCATGAGGAGCGTGAGATGGAACTGAACGAGATGCAGCTCGACGGGCTGCGCGAGATCGCGAACATCGGCTCGGGGACCGCCGCGACGGCGCTCTCCAGCATGCTCGGCCGAGCGGTCGACCTGAACGTGCCCAAGGCGCTCGCCCTGGAGCTCGCCGACGCGGTCGACGCGATCGGCACGCCCGACGACGACGTGACAGCCGTGGTGCTGGGCGTGGCCGGCGACCTGGCCGCCACCGTCGTCCTGCTGTTCGAGCCGACGAGCGCGGACACGATCTGCTCGCTGCTCGGCGTCGACCCGGCCGACTCCGAGATGTCCCTCTCGGCCCTCGGCGAGGTGGGCAACATCCTCGGCAGCTCGTACATCGGGGCGATGGCCCAGATGGCCGGCCTCGAGCTCGAGCCCCTGCCGCCGGCCGCGCTCGCCGACATGCTCGGCGCGATCGTCGCGTCGGCGCTCGCCACCTCGGCGGTCGAGACCGACTTCGCCCTCCTGCTCGACTCCGAGATGCTGGTCGAGGGCGCCGAGTGCACCTTCGGCGTGCTGTTCGTCCCCAGCGCCGAGGGCGTCGGGCGGCTCCTGGCCGGGCTCGGCCTGGCGGAGGCCGCATAGCCATGACGCCGTCCCCGCTGAATCGATGCGCTCGGGAGGA
Source organism: uncultured Actinomycetes bacterium (assembly GCA_963731515.1). Taxonomy (GTDB): domain Bacteria; phylum Actinomycetota; class Thermoleophilia; order Gaiellales; family JAICJC01; genus JAICJC01. Next base: position 587,831 of record CAVSVU010000014.1, read on the forward strand.
GCGATGGCCGAGCTGATGGCACGCATGGCCGAGATCGCCGTTTCACGACACGAGGCCGACGTCCTCGTGGCGCTCGGGCTGGGCTCGTGCATCGGCGTCGCGCTGCTCGACCGCGCCTCGCTGGCCGCCGGGCTCGCCCACGTCGTCCTGCCGGAGTCGCGCGCGGGCGCGGCGACGCCCGGCAAGTTCGCCGACACGGCCGTCCCCGAGCTGCTGCGCCAGGTGACCGCGCTCGGCGCCACCGCGTCGCGCCTGCACGCCGTCCTCGTCGGCGGCGCCCAGATGTTCGCGTCCGGCGCCGGCGGCGCGCTCGACATCGGCCGCCGCAACGAGCAGGCCGTGCGCACCGCCCTCGCGGTCGCCGGCGTCCCGGTCACGACCACGCTGACCGGCGGGACCGCCGGGCGGACGATGCGCGTCCACGTCGGCACGGGCCTGGTGACCTGCAAGGCAGGCCGGCAGCAAGGAAGAGACCGATCGCCACCCGCGACGCGGGCCTGCTGAGGGCCGCAGCATGAACGACGTCCTCTCCAACGAGCAGGTCGCGGCGCTGGTCGAGGCCGCGCGCCAGGGCAACGTCCAGCCGGCCGACGAGGCGCCCGCGCACCGGCGCCGCGCCAAGCGCGTCCGCGACATCGACTTCTCGCGGCCGAACAAGTTCGCGATCGACCAGCTGCGCCGGCTCGAGCGCGCCCACGAGGCCTGCTGCCGCACCATCGCGTCGCGGCTCTCCACCGAGCTCCTGACGCCGGTCGAGATCGAGATGCTCGAGATCGACCAGCTGACGTGGTCGCTGGCGACGAACCAGATCCCGCAGCCGTCCGTGTGCGGCGTGATCGACTGCAACCCGCTCGGCACGCAGGTGCTCCTGACCGCCGAGCTCGGCCTGATGCTGCGCCTGGTCGAGCGCCTGCTGGGCAGCACCGGCTCGACGAAGACCCGCCCGCGCGACCTGACCGAGATCGAGACCGCCCTCGTGTCGCGCATGTTCGGCGCGCTGCTCGAGCAGCTCTCGGCGACGTGGGCCGAGCTCGTCGACACGACGATGGAGCTGCGCACGATCGAGTCGCAGCTCGCCAACGTGAACCTGGCCCCGCCGAGCGAGCCGACGCTGATGCTGACGATGGAGGTGCGGCTCGACGGCACCTCGTCGACGATCGCGCTCGTCATCCCCCACCGCTCGGTCGAGTCCGTGCTGGGGCGGCTGTCGGCGAGCCAGTACGGCGACACCGTCATCGAGCCCGGCGCCGTCGAGGCGATGCGGGCGAGCGTGGCCGCCGTGAACGTCGAGATCCGGGCCGAGGTGGCGGCGACCGACCTGACGCTCGACGAGGTGCTGGCGCTCGCGCCCGGCGACGTGCTGCGCTTCGGCGTGCCGGCCGCCGACGGCGTGCGCCTGTTCGCGGGCCGCGTGCCCGCCCACCGGGCCCAGCCCGGACGCAACGGCAACAACCGCGCCGTGCAGGTCATCGGCCGGCTGGGGGAGGCGGTATGACCACCGAAGAAGCACTCATCAAGCTGGCCGACTCGACCGGCGCCGCGATCGCGCAGGTGCTCGAGATCGTGAGCTCGGCGACGATCGAGCGCAGCCCGGTGACGATCGTGCCCTCGCGGCCAGTCGCCGCTGAGCTCGATCCCGGTGCCCGCGGTCGCGGCCCACGTCTCCTACGTGAACGGCGTCACCGGCGGCAACATCTTCGTGATGACCCGCCTCGGCGTCCGCCGGCTGGCGGCGGCGATGATGGGCGTGGAGGCGATGGAGATCGTGGACTCCGAGGAGCTCTCCGAGCTCGACCAGTCCGCGGCCGGCGAGGCGATGAACCAGATGATGGCGGCCGCGGCCGGCGCCACCGTCGGCGGTGCTCGGCCAGGAGGTCGACATCTCCCCGCCGGAGACGCGCTTCTTCGCCACTCCGGACGAGGCCGCCGACGCCTACGAGCTGACGCCGCACGTCACCACCGTCGGCTTCACGCTGCTCGGCGAGCCGTGCCGGCTCGTGCAGCTCGTCCCGAACGCGTTCGTCGTGCGCATGAAGGAGGCGTTCGACGAGCTGGACGCCCAGGCGGCCGCCGACGGCCGCGCCCGCCCCGGGGACGGCGAGCGGATCTCGTCCGAGTCCGTCCGGGCCGTGCCCGTGCGGGTCTGGGCCGAGCTCGGCCGCACGCAGATGCCCATCGGCCGCGCCGTCGGCCTGGCCACCGGCGCCGTCGTCGAGCTCGACCGCGCGCCGGACGATCCGGTCGACCTGTTCGTGAACGGGCGGCTGTTCGGCACCGGACGCCTCCTGCTCGTCGACGACGAGTGGGCCGTTCGCATCGAATCCGTGCTCCCCGTCGCGGGGGCTCATCACTCATCTGAGGAAACACCTGAAGGAGGAACCAACTGATGGCACGCGTGCTGATCGTGGATGACGCCGCGTTCATGAGGAAGATGCTCAGCGATGTGCTGGCCAAGGCCGGTCACGAGGTTGTCGGTGAGGGCGCAAACGGCGAGGAGGCCGTCGCCCAGTACCAGTCGCTGCGCCCGGACATCATGACGCTGGACATCACCATGCCGGAGAAGGACGGGCTCACCGCGCTGCGGGAGATCCTGTCCATGGAGCCGGCGGCGAAGGTGGTCATGTGCTCCGCGCTCGGCCAGGAGTCGAAGGTGCTCGAGGCCATCAAGGCCGGCGCCAAGGACTTCGTGGTCAAGCCGTTCCAGCCGGACCGCGTGCTCGACGCGATCGGCAAGGCGCTGTCCTAGGGCCGCAAGCCGGGGCAACGCCGGGCCGGGCCTCAATCGGGAGGACCGGCCGCCGATTACCCAGTGGGGCGCCGGCCGAGCCGGCCCCCGTCCGAGCCATGCAAAAGACGTTCACCTTCAATCTCGAGCCCGTCCGGGCGCTCCGCGAGCAGGCTGAGCAGCAGGCCAAGGAGCAGCTCGCCCACGAGCTGGCGCTCCAGGTCCGCCGCGAGTCGGCCCTGCGGGACGCAGCCCGTCGCGCTGCCGCCGCACGGCGCGCGCGCACGCCCTCCCACGGCTCGCCGATCACGGGGCACGAGCTCCAGGCCCGCGAGGCCTTCGTCACCCGCACCGAGCGCGAGCAGGACGCCGCCCGGCACGAGCTCGCGGCCTCCGCGCAGCAGGTCGAGTTCAGCCGCGGCCGCCTGGTCGAGGCCGGCCGCGAGCGCGAGGTGCTCGAGCGGCTGAAGCGCCGGCGCGAGTCTGAGCACAACCGCGAGAACGCCCGCCGCGAGGAGCAGTCGCTGGCCGAGATCGCGCTCACCACCCACCTTCGCAACCGGAGCGCCGCGTGAGCCTCGACGCCGCCATCGGCCGCATCGACCAGGTGCTCTCCCTGCAGGCCGCGCTGGCGCCGCCTGCCGCCGCGTCGTTCGGCTCCCCGCCGGCGTCCGCGAGCTTCTCCCAGATGCTGAGCGCGCAGACGTCCACGGCCTCGCTCGGCTCGGGCGCTCCGGCCGCCGCCGCGCCGTACGCCGCCGACATCACGGCCGCCGCGCGCAAGTACGACGTCGACCCCGCCCTGATCGAGGCCGTCATCCAGCAGGAGTCCGGCTTCAACCCGAACGCGCAGAGCCCGGCGGGCGCCGGCGGGCTGATGCAGCTCATGCCGGCGACGGCCCGCGGACTGGGCGTGACGAACGTCTACGACCCGGCGCAGTCGATCGACGCGGGCACGCACTACCTGCGCGACCAGCTCGACCGGTTCAACGGCGACCCCCGCCTCGCCCTGGCCGCGTACAACGCCGGCCCCGGTGCGGTCGCCTCCTACGGCGGCGTCCCGCCGTACCCGGAGACGCAGAACTACGTCTCCGACGTCCTCGCGAACTACGCCCGCTACTCGGGCGGATCCATCCCGACCACCCCGACAGGAAGCGCCACATGAACGATCCCGTGAACGCCGTCGCGGCCACCGCCGCACCGGCGCCGGCGCCGCCCAAACGCGGCGACGACCCGCCGGCCGACGCCTTCGAGACGGCGCTCGGATCGGCCGCGGCGACAGAATCGCCGCCGCCCGGCACAACCGCCACCAAGGCCCGGACCGCAGATGCGGAGGGCACGAAGGCCGAAGGCGACTCCTCCGGCCTCACCGACACCGACAAGGGCACCGGCCCCGGCACGCCCGCCGCTTCCGACGGATCGGCTCCGGCCGCCGCGGTGCTGTCGCAGCTGGCCGCGCTCGCGGCCGCGCCTGGGCCGGCTCCGGCCGCCCAGCCCGCGCCGCCCGCCACCGGGAAGGCCGCACCTGCGACGCCGCAGGCACCGGCCGTGCCCGCCGCGCCCGCCGCGCCCGCCCCGGAGGCAAACGCCGTCCAGGCGGCCGGTCAGCCGCAGCCCGCTCCCCGGCCCGGGGACGCGGCCCAGGCAGCGCCGGCCGGCTCCGCCGCTCCCGCCGTCGTCACGGCCGCGGCCGCTCCGGCCGCCGGCACCTGCCGCCGCGGCCAAGGCCGCTCCGGCGAGCCGCTCGGCCCGCCCCGCCGCCACACCGGCGCCGGCGGCAGCTGGCGGCACAACGACCACGGCCACCCGCACGCCGGCCGCCGCGAGCACCGGTCATACGGGCACCGGCACCGGCCACGGCCGCCCGGGCGGGCAGGGGACGCCGGCACAGCCGGCCGCCGCCACCGCACCCGAGGCTCCGGCCGCGCCGCAGGGCGCTCCGGCCGGCGGATCGCCCGCGGCCGACCAGCCCGCCGCCGGAACGGCGGCGCCCGCCGCCGGCGGCACGAACGTCGCCCCCGCGGCGGCGCCGGCCCAGGCTCCGGCCCAGCCGGCCGCCCGGCCCGACGCCGCTCCGGCGGCGATCACGGCGCGGGCGCGCATGCAGGACATCGCCGACGTCACCGGCGCCACCATGCGGGTCGCCGTGCGCTCGGGCCAGCCCGTCGCCCGGATCACCCTGCACCCCGAGAACCTCGGCGACGTGCAGGTCACGATGCGCTACCACCAGGACGGCGTCTCGGCGGTCGTCACGACGTCGAACCACGCGGCGGCCCAGGAGCTGATCCAGGCCGGCGCCGACCTGCGCCGATCCCTCGAGTCCCAGGGCGTCACCGTCCACGGGCTCGACGTCCACCTCTCCGGGGACTCCCGCGGGGAGAACGCCAACGGCGAGCGCGCCGCAGACATGGCGCGCGCAATGGGGCCGAGCGGTGACGGCAGCGATGCCGACGCCGACGAGGCCGAGATCACGATCCAGCCGTCGCAGCTGCCCCTCTCCGGGTCGCAGATCGACGTCTTCGCATAGGAGGAGGCACATGAGTTCCGTTCCCCCCACCACCGGCGCGACCGGCGCGACGTCCTCGTCGTCCGTGTCGAACCCCGCCGCGATCCTGGGCCAGGACGGGTTCCTGCAGCTGCTCGTCGCAGAGATGCAGAACCAGGACCCGCTGAGCTCGTCCCAGGACCCCACCCAGAGCGTGACGCAGATGGCCCAGTTCTCCTCGGTGGAGCAGCTGACCAACCTCGTCCAGAGCTCGCAGCAGGCCCAGAGCATCTCGCTCATCGGCCACACGGTCGCCTACACCGACTCGGACGGCAACGCCGGCTCCGGCGTCGTGGACGCGGTCACCTTCAACTCGGGCTCGCCGGTCATCGACGTGAGCGGCGTTGCCATCGATCCCAGCCAGATCGTGGGCGTGTCGTAACCCATGTCCGCAGATCCCATCCGCATCAATCCGGCCACGACGCCTCCCGGCGTCACCGGCGCTACGCCGCCCCCGGCGGCCGCGCCCCGGCCTGCCGTGGATGGGCCGGGCTTCGACCAGCTCCTCAACCAGAGGCTCGCGGCGACGGACACGAAGCCGTTGCGCCTCAGCGGACACGCGATGGAGCGGCTGCAGCAGCGGGGCATCCCCGTCGACGCGGCCACCATGGCACGGCTCAGCGAGGGCGTCTCCAAGGCAGCGGCCAAGGGGTCGCGTGACGCACTCGTCCTCGTCGACTCCACGGCCTTCGTGGTCTCGGTGGCAAACCGCACCGTGATCACCGCCGTCGGCGCCGACAACATGCGCGACCGCGTCTTCACCAACATCGACAGCGCGGTCATCAACTAACCAGCAAACCACCGGAACGGGCCAACCAGCCGGACCCCTCGGGGAAGCGGTCGGCCAGAGAGGAAACCGATCACCATGATGCGAGGAATGTTCGCCGCCATCAGCGGCCTTGCCGTCCACCAGAACATGCTTGACGTCACCGCGAACAACATCGCCAACGTCAACACCATCGGCTACAAGTCCGAGCGGACGAGCTTCGAGGACGCGCTGTCCCAGCTCCAGAAGGGCTCGAGCGCCCCGACCGCCACGTCCGGCGGCACCGACGCCGAGCAGATCGGCCTGGGCGTCCGCCTCGGCAGCATCAACAACGTGATGACCGCCGGCGCGGTGCAGACGACGGGCAACCCCTACGACGTCGCCATCCAGGGCGACGGGTTCTTCCGCGTCGTCGCCGACCCGACCACCCTGGGCGCCAACCCGACGTACATGTACACGCGGGCGGGCAACTTCACCACGGACGCCAACGGCGACCTGGTGACGAACGACGGCGACTACGTCGTCGGCTTCAAGTTCGACACCAACGGCAACCCGCTCACGGGCGCCGCCAACGAGACCAAGATCACGATCCCGGCCGGTTCGCAGTCCGTCACGATCGCCCAGAACGGCACCGTGTCGGTCACCGACTCCACGGGCGCCGTCACCAAGGTGGCCGTGATCTCGCTGGGCACGTTCCCGAACAACGCCGGCCTCGAGCGCGTGGGCGGCAACAACTGGGTCGCCACGAACAACTCCGGCGCCGAGACGGCGAACATCGCCGGCACCAACGGCCTCGGCACGCTCACCCCGGGCGCGATCGAGATGTCGAACGTGAACCTCGCCCAGGAGTTCACCAACATGATCACGGCCGAGCGCGGCTTCCAGGCCAACAGCCGTGTCATCTCCACCGCCGACGAGATGCTCCAGGAGCTCGTCAACCTGAAGCACTAGCTCGGCGTTAGGCGGGGCCGGCGCCTGACGCGCCGGCCCCGCCATCGGTTTCACCCCCGCAGCACCCCCGACCCCGAAAGGACCCGGCGTGATCGCCGTCCATCGCATCACCCAGCCCGACCACGAGCTCTACGTGAACCCGGACCTGATCCAGGTCATCGAGGCGAACCCGGACACCGTGATCGTGCTCGCGAACGGCACCCGGTTCGTGGTCTCCGAGACCGCCACCGAGGTGGCGGAGCTCGTGCGGCAATGGCGGGCCTCCATCGTGTCCGCCGTCGAGCATCCCAGCCCCGCCGTCGCCCACCGGGCCGGCTTCGGCCGCCTCGCCGCCGTGGTCGAGATGCCCCGCGACACCGGCTCCGCAGACTGAATCTCGAGCCATGCGGGCCGATTATCTGCAAGGAAACGCAACACGCGGCCACGGACGGCCGCGTTCGCCCCGAAGGAACGGAACGACATGAAGGCAATCACCGCAATCGGCATCGCGTGCGCATTCGGCGCGCTCTTCGTGTCTGCCATCCTCGAGGGCACGAACCCGGTCGCCTTCCTCAACATCCCGGCGCTCATCCTGATCACCGGCGGCACCGCCGGGGCGACGATGGCGTCCACGAACTTTCGCGCGTTCATGACCGCGCCGAAGGCGGCGATCATGTCGTTCAAGGGCTCCGCGATCGACTCCGCGGGCTCGATCGGCCTCATGGTCGAGCTGTCCGAGAAGGCGCGCCGCAACGGCCTGCTGGCCCTCGAGGAGGACGTCGCCAAGATCGACGACGCCTACACCCGCAAGGGCCTCCAGCTCGTCGTCGACGGCACCGACTCCGACCTCGTCGCCGCCATCCTCGAGGCGGAGGTCGACGGCCTCGCCGCCCGCCACCAGCAGGTGGCCGGGCTGTTCGCGACGGCGGGCGGCTTCGCCCCGACGGTCGGCATCATCGGCACCGTCATGGGCCTGATCCACGTGCTGGAGAACCTGGCCGCGCCGTCCACCCTCGGCCCCGCCATCTCGGGCGCGTTCATCGCCACCCTCTACGGCGTCTCGAGCGCGAACCTGATGTTCCTGCCGATCGGCAACAAGCTCAAGGAGATGTCGTCCGTCGAGATCAACCACCGCATGATGATCCTCGACGCCATCCTGTCGATCCAGGCCGGCGACAACCCGCGCGTCCTGTCCGAGAAGCTCGAGGCGTTCGTCGCCCCGTCCGACCGCGGCAAGGCCACCGGTGAGGGCGGCTCGGCCTCGGCGGAGCTGCGGGAGGCGGCGTGAGCGGCGGGCACGCACGCGGCCGCCGCAGGCGCGCCGGGCACGGGCACGGCGGCGGCGGCCATGACGGCGGCGACGAGCGCTGGCTCCTGACCTACGCCGACATGATCACGCTGCTCATGGCGCTCTTCATGGTGCTGTTCTCGATCTCGTCGGTGAACATCTCCAAGTACCAGGTGCTCCAGCACGCCCTGCAGAAGGCGTTCATCGGCGGCGTCCTGGACGGCGGCAAGGGCGTCCAGCAGGGCAACCCGACCCGGATCTCGGGCGTCCAGACCGCGACGCCGAGCGGCTCGGTGGACTCGAGCTTCAACATCTTCACGCACACGCTGATCGGCTCGAAGACCAACCCGGCGGCGAAGGCCAAGGCCGCCGCCAAGGAGCAGAACACCCTGCTCGAGGTCCAGCGCAAGGTCGAGGACTACGCCCAGAAGCACGGCTTCGCGGCTGACATCTCGACCTCGATCGACCAGCGCGGCCTCGTGATCCGCCTGCTGACGAACAACCTCGTCTTCGACAGCGGCGAGGCGACGCTCAAGGCGACCGCCTCCCCGCTCCTCAGCCGCGTCGCGCACCTGATCGTGTCGATGCAGATGCAGAACCCGATCAGCATCGAGGGCAACACCGACGACGTCCCGATCTCGGGCGGCGAGTTCCCGAGCAACTGGGAGCTCTCCACCTCCCGCGCCACCGCGGTGCTCGAGTTCCTGATCCACCACGGCGTCGCCCAGCAGCACCTCGCCGCCGTCGGCTTCGCCGACCAGAACCCCGTCGCCCCCAACACCACGCCCCAGGGCCGGTCGCTCAACCGGCGCGTCGACATCGTGGTGATCCGCTCCAACGCCACCCAGTCCTCCGGAGGAACGACCCCGTGAAAGGCAAGCTCAAGATCATCCTGCCCGTGCTCCTGCTGCTCGCCGTCGGCGGTGGCGGGGCCTACTTCTTCGTCCTCGCCCCCAAGCCCGCGAAGGCGGCGCCGCCCAGGGTGGTCGGAACGCTCTTCCCGCTCTCGCCCGAGTTCGTCGTCAACCTGAACGGCGAGCACTACGGCAAGGTCTCGATCGCCCTGCTGCTGACCGCCGGCGCCCCCGCGGCGTCCACGGACGGCACGGCGGCGACGCTGCCCGAGGACGCGGTCGTTCGCGCGATCGTGACGAACGACCTCACGGGGCTGCCGTCGAGCGACCTGATCGACCGCCCGAGGCGCAACGCGATCGAGAAGAAGATCCTCACGGATCTGCAGAAGAAGACCGATGTTAAGGTCTCCGAGGTGCTGTTCACCGACGTCGTCGTCCAGTAGGGAATCACCATGTCCGAACACGATCCCGCCATCGCCCCCACCGCAGAGGTGGGCACCGAGCTCGTCATGCCGGCGCTCCAGGAGCAGCCCGGCGAGCGGCCCTCGGCCCTCGACCTCGGCCCCGTCCTGGACGTCCCCGTCGAGCTGACGGTCGAGATCGGCCGCACCACGATGACGATCCGCGAGACGCTCGAGATGGGCCCCGGCTCGATCGTGGCGCTCGACCGGATGACCGGCGAGCCGGTCGACCTGCTCGTGAACGGCCAGACGATCGCCCGCGGCGAGGTCGTCGCGATCGACGAGGAGTTCGGCCTGCGCATCACGCACGTCGTCTCCCCCAAGCGCCGCCTCGACGCCGCCGCCTAGCTTCAACCGGGGTCAGACCCCGAACGGAAGCGCAACGGAAGTGTCACGGCCGACGTTCGGGGTCTGACCCCGCGTTTCGCCCTGGAACTCGGGGACAGTCCCCGCGCGCGGGGACTGTCCCCGCTTGGTGGCCCACGTTTGCGCCCATGAAAAAGGTGCCTGGCTCCGGCGGCGGCCGGTGCCAGGCACCTGTGTGGCAAAGCGGTTGCGCTAGGCGGCGCGGCGGAGCGGCGGCACGACCGAGTCGTACGTGTCGATGCGCTCCTTCAGCGTGCGGCGGATGGAGGAGAGGATCTGCGACACGCGCGACTCGCTGATGCCGAGCATGCGGCCGACCTCGGCCCCCTGCATGTGCTTCACGTAGAGCAGGACGAGGATCGTCTGCTCGCGCTCGCTCAGCGAGGCGATCGCGTCGCGGAGCACGGCCGCCCGCTCGCCGGCCAGCGCGGCCAGCTCCGGGTCGAACTCGCCCGCAGGCGCCTCGATCGTGTCGCCGACCTCGACCGGCATGGCCTCCTCGGTCCCGCGCGCGGGCGTGTTGAGGCTGAGCAGGTCGGCCCGGGACAGGCCCTCGAGGTGGCTGTGGAGCGAATCCACCTCGATCTCGAGCTCGGTGGCGAGCTCATCGTCGCTGGGCAGGCGGCCGGTGCGCAGCTGCCACGCCTCGCGGGCGCGCTCGATCGCGCGGCCGTTGCGGCGCAGGGAGCGCGGCGCCCAGTCCTGCCGGCGCAGCTCGTCCATGATCGCGCCGGAGACGCGAGTCCAGGCGTACTGCTCGAACGTCGCACCCTTGACGGGGTCGAAGCGGTCGACGGCGGCGATCAGCGCGAGCAGCCCGCACGACACGAGGTCGTCGAGCTCGCAGTGGGCCGGAAGCTCGCGCACCTTGCGGCAGGCGAGGTACTTGACCATCGGCGCGTAGGAGAGCACGAGCCGGTCACGGGCCGCCACATCCTTGTTCTGAATCCAGGCTCGCCACAGGGCCTCCGCGGTTCCGGCCGTGGGTCGTGAGCTGGACACGGGCGTTGCTTCCACAGAGGAGACCTCCAGAAGGATCAGAGACGAAGGGGGCGAGGGAAACTCTTGATCGGAGCGTCACACCGGGTGGGGCCCGGGGGACATACGTCGTCCGTATCGGCAGCCCCATCGGTCCCCGCCCTCCCCCTTTTGGAGTATCCCCGGGGCGCGATCGGGGATTCCGGCCGAGCCGGCCCGCGAACGCTCAAGCCGGGGCGCCGGGTGACCGATGTGGTGTTCGCCTTGCTCTCCCGCCGACTCCCCCCAGTTCGGACGAGCATCCTTCTGATCGCGGCCGCGTGCGCCGCGATCGCGTTGCTCCACCCCGTGTCCGCCTCCGCCGCCGCGAGGCCCACGCAGGCTGCCGCGAAGACGGCGCTCGTCCGGCATGCGAGGTCGAAGAAGAAGGCGCCCGCCTTCCACGAGGACAAGACGCCGCTCGACCCGGGCGTCGCCGGGGCCGGCACCGCCAACGGCAAGGCACCGTCCGTCTCGGGCGCCGGCGCCGACGTGATCCGCACGATCGTCGGCCTCGCCGTCGTCCTCGGCGTGATCTACGGCGTCTACTGGCTGCTCAAGAGCTCCGCCCGCGCGAAGTCCGGGCGCGCCGACGACCGCATCGGCGTCATCGCGACCACGCCGCTCGCGCCGAATCGCTCGCTCCACCTCGTCCGCGCCGGCGACGAGCTGATCCTGGTCGGCGCCACCGACCACTCGATCACCCCGCTGCGCGTGTACACCGCCGACGAGGCCATCATGGTCGAGGCCGGCGGCGCGGACGTGCCGCTCCAGCTTCCGCCCGGCCCGTCCACCGGCTCCGAGAGCTTCCTCGAGACCCTGCGCAAGAGGACGGCCCGGCGATGACCGGCCTGCCGCTGCTCGCCGCCGCCGGATCGGGCATCTCGATCAACGGCAACGCGCTCTCGACGCCCGTCGAGATCCTCATCTCGATGACCCTGCTCGCGCTCCTCCCGGGAGCGCTCCTCATGGTCACCGGCTTCACCCGCATCCTGATCGTGCTCGGCTTCGTGCGCAACGCGCTGGGCACGCCGACCAGCCCGCCGTCGCAGGTGCTCGTGGGCATGTCGCTGATCCTGACGATCTTCGTCATGGCGCCGACCTTCAAGCAGATCAACACGACCGCGATCCAGCCGTACACGAGCCACGAGATCACGCTCTCGCAGGCGGCCACGCGCGGCCAGCAGCCGCTGCGCACCTTCATGTTCAACCAGACGCGCGACTCCGACCTGGCCATGTTCGTGAAGATGGCGAACCTGCCCCGCCCGAAGACGCGCGCCGACATCCCCACCTACGTGCTCGTGCCGGCCTTCATGATCTCCGAGCTGAAGACGGCCTTCCAGATCGGGTTCCTGATCTACCTGCCGTTCCTGATCATCGACATGGTCGTCGCCTCGACCCTGATGTCGATGGGGATGATGATGCTGCCCCCCGTCCTGATCTCGCTGCCGTTCAAGATCATGCTGTTCGTGCTGGTCGACGGATGGCATCTCGTGATCCAGAGCCTCGTCCAGTCCTTCCACACCTGACGACCGTGAACGCCGACACCGTCAACTCACTCGCAACGCAGGCGCTGACCGTCACCCTCGAGGTGTCGATGCCCTTCCTGCTCGCCGGCCTCGTGGTCGGGCTGATCGTCTCGGTCTTCCAGGCCGTGACGTCGATCCAGGAGCAGACGCTCAGCTTCATCCCCAAGATCCTGGTCATCGGCGCCGTGCTCGCGATCGGCGGGCCGTGGATGCTCGACCAGATGCTCACCTACACGACCAACCTGTACACGAACATCCCGAACCTGGTCGGTCCGTGACCGTCACGCTGCCGGACCAGTCCCTCACCTACGTGCTGGGCTTCCTGCTCGTGGTCTGCCGCGTCGGAGGGCTGTTCGTGCTCGCCCCCGGGTTCTCGGCGACGATGATCCCGAACCGGATCAAGCTGATGCTGGCGATGGCGCTCTCGCTCGCGCTGATGCCGATCGCCGTGCACGGCCAGACCGTCCCGCTGGACGCCGGCGCCTACGCGATGCTGATGCTGAAGGAGATCGGCGTCGGGCTGATCTTCGCCTTCCCGATGGCGCTCGTGGGCGCCGCCGTCCAGGCCGGGGCCAGCCTGCTCGACACGCTGATCGGGTTCTCGTTCTCGTCGATCCTCGACCCGGTGAACAACCAGCAGACCGCGATCCTGGGCCAGTTCTACAGCCTGTTCGCCGTGCTGGTGCTGCTGATGTCGGGCGGCGACCACATCATGATCGAGGGCCTCGGCGCGAGCTACCGGGCGCTGCCCATCACCGCCTACCCGCACATCGGCGCGATCACGGCCGGAGCGCTGGCCGCCTTCGAGCAGGTGTGGGTGATCGGCCTCGAGATCGCCGCGCCCGTGCTGGTCGCGCTCGTGATCACCGACGCCGCGATCGGCCTCGTGTCCCGGGCCGTGCCGCAGATGAACGTGTTCGTCGTCGGGATGCCGGCCAAGATCCTCGTCGGGATGACGGTCGTCGCCGCCACGCTGCCGTTCGTCTCGAACCAGGTGCAGGGCGCCCTGCAGCAGTCGGTCGTGCAGGCGGTCCAGACGCTCGGCGGCTGATCGATGGCCGACAACCGTACCGAGAAGCCGACTCCCAAACGGCGCAAGGAGGCCCGCGACAAGGGCCAGATCGCCCGCTCGCCCGACCTGACGTCGGCGGCGGTGCTCCTCGGCGGCATCGTGGCGGTGATCGTCACGGCGCCGTCGATGCTCGACCACTTCGCCGACATCGTGCGCGTCGGCCTGAGCCAGTCCGGCGACACCCACCTGGCCGGCCGCGCCGGGGTCGGCCAGCTGTTCTCGTGGGGCGTCACCTCGATGGTCGGGATCGTGGCGCCGATCGCGGTGACGGCGGTCGCGTGCGGCCTGGTCGCCAACGTGGTGCAGAACCGCCCGGCCATCACCACCTCGGCGCTCAGCCCGCAGTGGAACCGGATCGATCCCCGCAGCGGCTTCAAGCGGCTCTTCGGCGCGCGAGCGGCCTTCGAGGGCGGGAAGACGGTGGTGAAGACCTGCGTCGTCGCCGTGGCGGCGTTCGTCGCCATCTGGCCGCGCCTCCAGGACCTGGGCGAGCTCGCGGGCGCGCCCCCGGGCGAGATCATGAGCCAGCTGGGGAGCTCGGTCATGATGCTCGCCCTGTACGTGTGCGTCGCGTTCCTCCTGATCGGGATCGTCGACTTCACCTGGCAGCGCTACCAGCACGAGAAGTCCCTCAAGATGACCAAGGAGGAGGTGCGCCAGGAGTCGCGCCAGTCCGACCTGGCTCCCGAGGTGCGAGGCGCGATCCGCCGCCGCCAGTTCGCCCGCGCCCGCCAGCGCATGATCGCCGACGTCGCCACCGCCGACGTCGTCGTCACGAACCCGACCCATTTCGCCGTCGCGCTGCGCTACGACGGCAGCCGGCCGGCGCCGGAGATGGTCGCCAAGGGCGTCGACCTGGTCGCCGCGGCCATCCGCAAGGCGGCCGAGGACGCGGGCGTGCCGGTGCTGCAGAACCCGCCGCTGGCGCGCGCGCTCCACAAGGAGGTCGAGATCGGCCAGATGATCCCGGACGAGTTCTTCGCCGCCGTCGCGGAGGTGCTGGCATTCGTCTACCGCGCCGCCGGCCGCCGCCGGAGGGCGTCGTGACCGCGGCCCTTCCGCGGACGCTCAAGTCGGCGCGCGCGAACGCCGATGAGGGTCCCCGAATGCGAATCGGATGCCCTTCGCTTCGCCGCCGCTCCCCCCGCGGCCGCCTCCCGGATCCGACCGGGTCACTCCCCACCGTGATGGGTCGCTGAGCCATGGGCGGCGGGCTCAAGCTCCTCCTCAAGCACAACGACCTGCTGGCGGCCGTCGGCGTCGTCGTCGTCGTCGCGATGATGCTCGTGCCGCTGCCGAGCGCGCTGATCGACATCTTCATCACGGTCAACATCTGCGGCGCGCTGATGATCCTCGTGACGACCATGTACGTGCCGCGGGCGCTCGACTTCGCGGCCTTCCCGTCGCTGCTGCTCCTGACGACGCTCTTCCGGCTCGGGATCAACATCAGCGTGACCCGGCTCGTGCTCCTGCACGGCGACGCCGGCAACGTGATCCACGCGTTCGGCTCGTTCGTCGTCGGCGGCAACGTGCTGGTGGGGATGGTGGTGTTCCTGATCCTGGTCGTGATCCAGTTCGTCGTGATCACCAACGGCGCCGGGCGCGTCGCCGAGGTCGCCGCCCGCTTCACCCTCGACGCGATGCCCGGCAAGCAGATGGCCATCGACGCCGACCTGAACGCCGGCCAGATCACCGACCAGCAGGCCCGCGACCGGCGCGAGCAGATCGCGCGCGAGGCGGACTTCTACGGGGCGATGGACGGCGCGTCCAAGTTCGTGAAGGGCGACGCCATGGCCGGCATCCTGATCGTCGCCATCAACCTGCTGGGCGGCATCGGCGTCGGCCTCCTGCAGAAGGGCATGTCGTTCTCCGACGCCGCGCACGTCTTCCCCATCCTCACGATCGGCGACGGCCTGGCCGCCCAGATCCCGGCGCTCCTGATCTCGACCGCGATGGGCATCATCGTCACCCGGTCGGGCAGCGAGGCCGACCTCGGCTCGGACATCTCGACCCAGATCCTGCGCCAGCCGCGGGCGCCGATGATCGCGGGCGGCATCATCGCCGCGATGGGCCTCGTCCCGGGCATGCCGATCATCCCGTTCGTGACCATCGGCGCCATCTTCTTCCTGCTCGGCCGGGCCATGGTCACGCATGCGGCCGCCACCGCCGCAACGAAGGCCGCGCAGGACGCGCTGCCGGCGCCGGCGTCCGCACCCGGCGACGCCGCCGTCGGCGCCCTCCAGATCGACCCCTCGAGCTCACGATCGGCTTCGGCCTCGTGCCGATGGTGGACGCGAAGTCCGGCGGCTCTCTGCTCGGCCGCGTCGGCGTCGTCCGCCGCCAGATCGCCTCCGAGCTGGGCATGGTGATCGCGCCCGTGCGCATCCACGACGACGTCGGGCTCGACTCGCACGAGTACGCCGTCAAGGTGCGCGGCGCCGAGGTGGCGCGCGGCCGCGTCATCCCCGGCCACCGCCTGGCGATGGACCCCGGCGACGCGACGCCCGGCGTGTCCGGCATCCCCACCGTCGAGCCCGCCTTCGGGCTCCCGGCGGTGTGGATCGACGAGAACCACCGCGGCGAGGCCGAGGCGCTCGGCTACACCGTCGTCGACGCCGAGTCGATGATCGTCACCCACCTCACCGAGACCATCCGCCGCCACGTGGACGAGCTGCTCACCCGCCAGGAGACGAAGAAGCTGATCGACGCGCTCAAGGAGCAGAACGCCGCCGCCGTCGAGGAGGTCGTCCCCGAGAAGCTCGGCGTGGGCGAGGTCCAGCGCGTGCTCCAGCACCTGCTGCGCGAGAACGTCTCGATCCGCGACCTGGGCACGATCCTCGAGGCGATCGGCGACCGCGCCGCCTCGACGCGCGACCCGGCCATCCTGGCCGAGTACGCCCGCCAGGCGCTGGCGCGCTCGATCACGCTCCACTACCTCGACTCGACGAAGTCGCTGCAGGCGATCTCGCTCGACCCGAACCTGGAGCAGGAGATCGCCGAGTCGGTCACACAGACCCGCGACGGCGAGTACCTGGCCATGGATCCCGCGCGCGCGCAGACCGTCGTGCGCCTCCTCAGCGGCGAGGTCGAGCAGGCCACCGGGATGGGCGTGCGGCCCGTGCTCCTGTGCTCCGGCCGCATCCGCCGACATCTGCGGCGTCTGATCGAGCAGGCATTACCGCAATTGCCGGTCGTGTCCTACAATGAGATCCTGCCGGGGATCCGTGTCGAGTCCACCGGGGTCGTGGCGGGCTAGGGCGCCGCCGGAGAATGCAGACCATGCCAGAGACCCGCACCTACCAGGGCGCGTCCCTCGAGGAGTTGCTCCCCCAGATCCGCGCCGATCTCGGCGCAGGCGCCGTCATCACGCGCCGGCGCGAGGGCGTGACCGGCGGCTTCGCCGGCTTCTTCGGAAAGCGCTGCGTCGAGGTCGAGGCGCAGGCCGGCGGCCCGGTGCAGTCCGTCCCCACGAGCAGCGTCTTCGACGCCTACGACGCGGCCCGCGAGCCCGAGCTCGAGATGGACGCCGACCTCGACCCGGACGCCGACGCCGACGGCCCCGTCATGCGCTCCTTCATCCAGCAGGCGAGCCCCTTCGCCGACGTCCTCGACGACGCGCTGATCGAGCCCGACCCGGATCCCGACGTCCGTGACGAGTTCGAGGGCATCGACCTCGTCTCCGCAGGCGCCACCGTCGAGGTGGCCGCCCGCGCCGGCCACATCGTGACCGGCGACTGGGAGCAGGTCTCGGAACAGCTCCTCGACGCGGGCATGCCGGCCGACGTCGTCGAGGCGCTCGTCTCGGACGCGATCCGCCTGCTCGCCCCGTTCGACCCCGAGGCGAAGGAGGCAGACCTCGTCCGCCAGATGCTCGCCCGCACGGTGCGGGTGGAGCACGGCTGGCGGTCGAAGAGCCGCACCATCGCCGTCGTCGGCCCCGCCGGCGCGGGCAAGACGCTCACCGTCGCCAAGCTCGCCCACGCGTTCGCGGAACGCTCGCCGTTCTCGGTGCGCCTGGTCAGCCTCGAGCCCGGCGAGGGCGCCGAGCGGCTGACGGCGCTGACCGACGGGCTCGACGTCGACCGGCGCGAGGCCGACACGCCCGAGGCGGCCAAGTCGGCCGTGCGCGCGCCCGGCAACGACGGCGTCGTCCTGGTCGACACGCCGCCCGTGTCCGCCGGCGACGGCGAGGGCCTCGCCGCGCTCGGCAAGCTGCTCGCGGCCGCGCGGCCGGACGAGACGCACCTGATCACCCCGGCCGGCTACGACGCGCGCTCGCTGCTGCACCTGAACGCCGCGATCGACCCGCTCTTCCCGGCCAACCGGATCCTGATCTCGCGCATCGACGAGGCGCCGACGGCCGCCGTCCCGGTCGGCATCTCGCTCGGCCTGAAGCGGCCGATCTCCTACGTCGCCGACGGCCGCCGGCCCGCCGGCGGGCTCCGCCCCGCCGATCCCAACGAGCTGGCCGCACTGGTGATGCCCTGATGGATCCCAAGCCGCAGCTCGTCGCCCTCTCCGACCACCCCCGGGCCTCCCGCTCGATCCGCCAGATCAAGGCATGGGGCGGCCTGCTCGGGTTCGTCGTCGTCACCGGCTTCAGCTATCTGGGCGGGATGGGCATCCCCGACGCGCTCCTGCGCGGCGTGATCGCCGGCGTCGCCGGCCAGATGCTGGCCTGGATCGCCGCGATCGTCCTCTGGCAGCACCTGCTCGAGGGCGAGGCGAAGAGCGCGGTGCGCCGGGCCAAGGAGAACCGCAACCGTGCCCTCCAGCGAGGCTCGCAGCCGGAGACTGACGCGTGACCGACCCGATCGACCGCATCCCGCACACGCCCCCGGCGTGGGCCCTGCGCGAGCGCGACGCCCGCCGCGACGGCGATCCCCGCCGTCCCAAGCAGCCCCCGCACGTCCCGGCCGACGAGCCCGAGGACGACGAGCCCCACCTGATCGACGTCCGCGCGTAGCGCGTTTCACGACGTCATTCTTGCGATCTTTGCAGATCGCTAAAGAGCACAGGGGGGTGGTCGATTACCGGTATGCGCACCGCAAGGACGCGGGCGCAAAGGACACACACCTATCTTCAAGGAGGAAGATATGTCCCTCTCCGTCCAGACCAACATCGAGGCGTTCGACGCCCACCGGAACCTGGTGAAGACCAGCAACATGCTGGCCAGCTCGATGGAGAAGCTCTCCTCGGGTTACCGCATCAACAAGGCCGCCGACGACGCCGCCGGCCTGGCCATCTCCGAGAAGCTCGACGCCCAGGTCAGCGGTCTGACCCAGGCCCAGCAGAACGCGCAGGACGCCGTCAACCTCGTGCAGACGGCCGACGGTGCGATGGGCGAGGTCACCTCCATGCTGCAGCGCGTCCGCGACCTCGCGGTCGAGTACAACAACGGCACGCTGTCGACCGCCGATCAGGCCGCCATCACGGCCGAGGTCGCCCAGCTCTGCGCCGAGATCTCCAGCATCGGCACGGACACCCAGTTCAACGGCATCGCCCTGCTGACCGGTAGCGCCACCATCACCTTCCAGGTGGGCGCCAACGACGGCGAGACCATCGCCACCAACGCGGTCAAGCTGTTCGGTTCCGGCTCGAGCTACGCCGTCGACTCCGCGATCTTCAGCTTCTCCGGCTCGACGATCAACCTGTCGGCGATCGACGCCGCCATCCAGAACGTCTCCACCGATCGCGCGACGTTCGGCGCCGTCCAGAACCGGCTCCAGCACACGCTGAACAACCTGGGCAACTACCAGGAGAACCTCTCGGCTTCCGAGTCGAGCATCAAGGACGTCGACATGGCGTCGGAGATGGTCAACTTCACGAAGCTGCAGGTGCTTCAGCAGGCCGGCATGAGCGTCCTCTCGCAGGCCAACCAGTCGCCGCAGTCGGTCCTCTCGCTGCTGCGCTAGTCCCACGCTTCACCCGCATGACGATCGAAGGGCCACCCTCGGGTGGCCCTTCGGCTTTAAGGTGGCGGGGTGGCGACGCCGCGATGGCAGACGACATCCCGCGCAGGCGTGGGCCTCGCGTGCGTCGACCACGGCGGCGCCGGGCCGCCTGCCGTGCTCGTCCACGGCCTGGCCGGGCAGGCCGGCGAGTGGGACGGCACGGCGGCCTGGCTGGGCCGGACGCACCGGGTGGTCGCGCCGGACGCCCGCGGCCACGGCCGCAGCGAGCGCCGGCCCGGCGACGTGTCGCGAGCGGCGTTCGTCGACGACCTGGCGCACTGGATCGAGTTGCTCGGACTCGCCCCCGCCGTCGTGATCGGCCAGTCGCTGGGCGGGCACACCGCGTTCCTGCTGGCGGCCCGCCGCCCCGAGCTCGTCCGGGCGCTCGTCGTCGCCGAGGCGACGCCCGAGGCCGACCCGGACGCCCCGGCAATCGTCGAGGCGTGGCTGCGGTCATGGCCCGTGCCGTTCGCCGGGCGGGACGATGCCCTCGCCTTCTTCGGCGACACGACCTGGGGCCGGGCGTGGGCCGGCGGCCTCGAGGAGCGCGACGGCGGCCTGTGGCCGGCGTTCGACGTCGACGTGATGGTCGCGGCGCTGGCCGCGACGGCGCAGCGCTCCTACTGGGACGAGTGGCGGCAGGTGTCCTGCCCCACGCTCGTGGTGCGCGCAGGCGACGACGGCATCCCCGAGGCGATCGTCGAGCGGATGGTCGCCGAGGCGCCCCGGGCAACGTCGGCGGTCATCCGCGACGCCGGCCACGACCTGCACCTGTATCAGCCGAGGCGCTGGCAAGAGGCTGTCGAGCGGTTCCTGGGCTGACAAAACGGGGTCTGACCCCGAACGTCGGCCGTGACAGTTCCGTTGCGCTTTCGTTCGGGGTCAGACCCCGTTTACAGCGTCACGTAGCCGGTGGCCTCGGACGGCCACCGCGTCTCCTCGCGCACGCCGTTCGAGGCGTTGCCCTCGACCGTCGTCAGCGAGCCGTCGGCGTTCACCGACTTGACGATGCCCACGTGCTCGGTGCCGAAGAGGATCAGCTCGCCCGGGAGCGGGCGTCTGCGTGAGCCGCCCGGTCGAGCGGGCCCAGTCGGTGATCTCGGAGACGGAGCCGAGGCCCTGGCCCTGGTCGCCGATCGGCGCGCCGGCCTGGGACGCGCACCAGGAGACGAAGTAGGCGCACCAGGGAGCGCCGGCGTAGGCGCCCTGGGTGGCGGTGCGGTACTCGGCGATCTGGGGGCCGTCGTTCGAGCCCGGCGGCTGCTCGGTGACGCCCACCTGGCTCTCGGCCACCTGCAGGGCGGCGAGCCCGGCGTTGCCGGTCGAGTCGCCGGACGCGCTGACGCCGGTCGTCCCGGCGGCGGCGAGCGCCTGCTGGAACGAGGTGGCGGAGCCGGACGCCGTCGCGGGTGCCTGGGAGCCGAAGAGGCCGGAGGGCGACGAGACCTGGCCGACCATCGCCTCGAGCTGCTGCATGCGGGCGAGGGCGTCGGTGAAGCTCGCGGGGGTGACGGCGTCAGGCGAGAGGCTCATTCATCCTCTAGATCGCCCGCAGGCCGCGGAAGTTGAGGGCCGATCGGCCCCGAATTGCGCCGGGGGCCGCCCACGCTCGATGCGTGGACGGCCCCCGGGTTCCACGGGTGATGCGCTCGCGCGCTACGACTACTGGCGCAGCAGCGAGAGCACCGACTGCGAGGACTGGTTGGCCTGCGAGAGGACGCTCATGCCGGCCTGCTGAAGCACCTGCAGCTTCGTGAAGTTGACCATCTCCGACGCCATGTCGACGTCCTTGATCGACGACTCCGCCGCCGACAGGTTCTCCTGGTAGTTGCCCAGGTTGTTCAGCGTGTGCTGGAGCCGGTTCTGGACGGCGCCGAACGTGGCCCGGTCGGTGGACACGTTCTGGATGGCGGCGTCGATCGACGACAGGTTGATCGTCGAGCCCGTGAAGTTGAAGATCGCGGAGTCGATGGCGAACCCGGAGCCCGAGCCGAACAGCTGGACGGCCGACGTGGCGATCGTCTCGCCGTCGTTGGCGCCCACCTGGAAGGTGATCGTGGCGTTACCGGTCAGCAGGGCGATGCCGTTGAAGGTCGTCTCGGTGCCGATGCTGGACACCTCGGCGCAGAGCTGGGCGACCTCGGCCGTGATGGCGGCCTGATCGGTGGCCGACAGCGTGCCGTTGTTGTACTCGACCGCGAGGTCGCGGACGCGCTGCAGGATCGACTGCACCTCGGCCATCGAGCCGTCGGCGGTCTGCACGAGGTTGACGGCGTCCTGGGCGTTCTGCTGAGCCTGGGTCAGGCCGCTGACCTGCGCGGACAGCTTCTCGGAGATGGCCAGGCCGGCGGCGTCGTCGGCGGCCTTGTTGATCCGGTAGCCCGAGGACAGCTTCTGCATGGACTCGGACAGCTGGTTCGAGGTGTTGACCAGGTTGCGATGCGCGTCGAACGCCTCGATGTTGGTCTGGACGGAAAGGGACATGACGGTTCTCCTTGGGGACGGATTGCTGATCTAGTTCGGGGGGATGACGGTGGGGACACTCGAGACGGACGCCAGCGCGGCGGCGGCGTTCTCTTCCTTGATCGCGAGCCAGATCTCGTGCCGGTACACGGGCACGTCGCTGGGCGCGTCGATGCCGAGGCGGACGCTCGACCCGGAGACCTCGAGCACCGTGACGGTGATCTGGTCGCCGAGGCAGATGCGCTCGCCGGATCTACGGGTGATGACGAGCACGCCTAGACCCCCGTGGCCGCAACCGGAGCGGCCGGGGTCGCGGGACGCACCTCGGACAGCGGCACGCGCGAGAACAGGGGCTCGCGGACGCCGTAGCCTCCGACCTCGTTGATGACCTGGCGGCCGAGGCGGCTGGCGCCGTGGATGACGATCGGGCCGCGCAGGTTGATCGTGAAGTCGCCGAGCTGGTCGGCGGCGCGCACGACGCAGAAGATCTCCGCCTGCTCGGGCGACTCCAGCTGCAGCGTGGCGGCGTCGTCGTCCGAGAGCTTGACCTCGTAGTCCGCGAAGAACGGCCACGGCTTCGTCACGGGCAGCGCGAGCGACGGATCGTCGATCGAGTGCAGCCAGAAGAAGACCGACCTGTCGTCGCGGCCGACGAGCGCGTAGCGATTGCCGCCGAGACCGATGAGCCCCTCGGGAAACACGATGATCGTGTCGTCGCGGACCTCGATCTGGCCGAAACGGGTGCTGTTGATGTGCATGTGTCTCGTCTCTCCTTCAGAGGTTGTTACGTGCTGAGGAAGTCCATCAGCGACGGCTGGATGATCTGTGCGCCGGCGCGCAGCGCCGCCTGATACGCCGCCTGCTGGGTCGAGAAGTTGACCATGACCTGGGTCATATCGGCGTCCTGGACGTTGGACAAAAGCTGTGTCGTCGATTGCTCCGTCGACTGGAGCCGGTTCGTCGCCGTGGTGAGGCGATCGGAGAGGGCGCCGACCTGCGCGCGGGCGTTCAGCAACGTGTCGTTGGCGGTGTCGATCGCCTGCAGGTCGGTCGTGCTGAGCGCGTTCGTGTTGCCGGACTGGAGGTCGTTCACGATTCCCCGCAGCGTGGCCAGCAGGCCGTTCGTGCCGTCGCCGATGACGCTCGAGCCGGGCTGGTTGATCGCGATCTGCACGCCCACGCCGATCTCGCGCGTGATCATGGCGGTGTTGCCCGAGTACGCGTCGTTGGAGCCGAGCTGGTACGGCTGCGTGTTGGTCGATGTGCCGGAGAAGATGTAGCGGCCGGCGTACTGCGTGTTGCCGTCGGTCTTGATCGAGTCGATGAGCTGGTTCAGCTCGGTGACGATGGCCTGGCGGTCGCTGGAGTCGTTCGTGTCGTTCGCGCCCTGGATGACCAGGTCGCGGGCGCGCTGGATCGAGTCGCCGATGTCGCCGAGGGCCGTGTCGGCCACGTTCTGCCACGAGTTCGCGTCCGAGACGTTCGACTGGTACTGCTGGTTCGACGCCAGGTCGGCGCGCAGCTTGAGCGCCTGGCTGGCCCCGTACGGATCGTCCGACGGCTGGTTCAGCTTGTAGCCCGACGAGAGCTGCTGCTCGGACGTCGAGAGCTGCGTCGTGACGTTCTGCAGGTCGTAGAGCAACGTCTGGTTCATCATTCCCTGGGTGATCCTGGTGGTCACAGGCCGACCCTCCCGGTGCGATTGATCAGCTGATCGATCATGTCGTCCATCGCGCTCAGCGCGCGGGCGGAAGCCTGGTAGCCGCGCTGAAACGTGATCAGGTTCGTCATCTCCTCGTCGAGGCTGACGCCGGAGACCGACTGGCGCTGGTTCTGCAGCGCGTTCGTGAGCGCCGTGGTCGTATCGACCTGGTTCGTCGCCTGCTGCACGTCGGCGCCCACCTGGGTGACGAGCTGCGTGTAGGCGGCGTCGATCGTCGACGAGCCGATCGTCGGCGTCGTCTGCATGTCGGCCATCGCGAGCGCGTTGCCGGAGTCGCCGACGGCGCCGGTCGCCGACGCGGCGATCAGGCCCGGGTTGGAGATGAGCGCCGGGTTCACGGCGATGTTCGTGGCGTCGGTGCCGGTGAAGAAGGCCCCGCCCGCGTTGCCGTTCAGGTCGAAGCCGGCCGCGCTCTGGGCGTTCGTCTTCGTGATCAGCGTCGAGGCGATGGTGTTCAGCTGGGTCTGATAGCCCGGGATCGTGGTGTCCCGCAGCGTGATCAGGCCCTGGATCTTCCCGGAGGAGAGGCTCGTGAGGTCGGACTCTGCCAGCGTGGCCGACGCGCCGGCGGTGACGAGCGAGGCACCGCCGAAGCTGATGTCGACCGAGCCGTTGGTGCCGTTCGTGACCGCGACGTTCCCGAGCGCGGAGAGCTGGTCCAGGAGCACGTCGCGCTGGTCGAGCAGGTCGTTCGGCGTGTCGCCGGCGGCCTCGGTCTTCGAGATCGTGACGTTCAGCTGCGCGATCTGCGTCCCCAGGTTGTTCACCTGGTTGATCGTGTCCGTCACGTTCTGGCCCGTCTGCGACTGGAGCGTCGTCAGCTGCGACGAGAGGCTCTGGAAGCCGTCGGCGAGGCTGGCCGCGGACTGGGCGAGCGCCTGGCGCGTCCCCATGTCCTCGGGGTTGTTCGAGAGGTTCTGCCACGCGCCCCAGTAGTTGGAGAGCAGCGAGGAGACGCCGCTCGTGGTGGGCTCGTTGAACGCGAGCTGCACCTGCTGGAGGCCGTCCTGCTGTGACTGGGCCTGGCCCTGGAGCATCGACTGGGCGCGGTACTGGACGTCGAGGAAGGCGTCGCGGATGCGCTGGTAGCCGGCGACGTCGACACCGGTGCCGATCTGGCCGGCGCCGGCCGGCGCCGTCGACACGCCGGGCATCGTGTACGCGGGCGAGGCCTGGAACACGGCCACCTGCCGCGAGTACCCGGTGGTGCTCGCGTTGGCGATGTTGTGGCTCGTCGTGTCCAGCGCCTGCTGCTGTGCGAGCAGGCCGCGGAGGCTCGTCTCGAGGCCCATGAAGGTGGAGAGCGCCACGCTATCCCCTCAGGTCCACCAGGTTCGCGGGCTGGGTCGGCGTGGTGTGGCCGACCGCCGTGTAGCCGGCCTGCGGCGCGCCGGACATCACGCGCATCAGGTGATCCAGGAACAGGAGCTCCTGCCGGATCAGAACGCGGTTCTGGCGGTGGATGCGCGCAACCTCCGCCAGCAGGCCCTTGAGCTCTGCCGAGAGGACGCGCACCCGCGTCGCCGTGGGCTCGGGGGTCAGCTGTAGCAGCATGTCCAGGGTGACCTGATCGGCAGGGACGCCCAGAACTTGAGCGGCGCTTCCGAGCAGCGCGTCGCGCTCGCGCTCGATCTGCGAGCGCTGCACCATCTCCTGCTGAACCTCGGCCAGGCGCGCGAGCACGCCCTGCACGTCCTGCACCTTGATCGCCTCGCTCTGGGCGAGCACGATCTGGAGCATGCGCCGGTTCGAGGCCAGCTGGCGCTCGAGATGCTCGACGATCCCGTTCACTGCGCGTCTCCTGCGGCGGCGCCGGACGCCGGCGGCGTGCCCGTCGTGGGCGACGTGGTGGTCGTGGCCGCGCCGGTCGTGGCGGTGAGGCCGGTCGACTGGGCCAGCATGAGGTAGAGCTGGTGGGCGATGCCGAGGCCGCCGGCCTGGGTGATGCCGTCGGACAGGGCCTGCGGCAGCATCTGGCTCACGACCGGCGAGGAGCCGCCGTCCATCGAGAAGATCGACTGCGTCGAGGGATCGTCCGACCCGTCGTCGGAGCTCGAGTCCGAGCCGTCCGAGCCGTCCGAGCCGTCGGTGCCCTGCATCGTCTGGGCGAGCTGGTCGGTCAGCGACTGGGTCAGCAGCTGCTCGAAGCCGAGCGCGGCCTTGTAGAGCTGCTCGCCCTTGGCGCCCGCCGCGCGGACGTCCGGCGGCAGCACCGTCGGCACGATGCTCGAGCCGATCGCGGACAGATCCTGTGCCGAGAGGTCGCTCATCCCTACTGCCTGATCTGGTTCGCGACCTGCATCATCTGGTCTTGGTTCTGGATGGCGCGGCTGTCCATCTCGAAGCTGCGCTGGGCGTCGATCAGCGCGACCATCGTCTGGGCGAGGTCGACGTTCGATGCCTCGAGGTAGCCCTGCTGGATCTGCGAGCCGGAGACGGCGTGCGGCTTGCCGCTGGCGGCGGTGGCCGCGAACAGGTTGTTGCCGAGGGCCGTGAGGCCGCCGGTGTTCGTCACGGTGACGAGCGTGATCTTGCCGATGCGGGTCTGCCCGGCGCGGACGGTGCCGTCCGAGCCGACCGAGACGCTGTCGGGGTCGGTGCCGGCCGGGATCCGGATCGGCGGCACGAGCCGCTCGCCGGAGCCGGTCACGATCTCGCCCTTCGCGTCGGTCGTGAAGTCACCGGAGCGGGTCAGCGCGACGGAGCCGTCCGAGCGGCGCACCTGGAAGTATCCGGGCCCGGCGATGGCCATCGAGAGGGGGTCGCCCGTCGCCTGGAAGGCGCCCTCGGCCTCGTTGCGGCCGGCGTCGACGATGGCCGAGCCCGCGCCGATGCGCATGCCCTGCTCCGTGTTGTAGATCAGGTCACGGAAGCCGATGCGGGCCTGCTTGTAGCCCGTCGTGTCGACGTTCGCCAGATCGTTGGCGAGCATGTCCATCCGTGTCTGCTGTGCCAGCATCCCGCTGGCGGCCGAATACAGTCCGTTCAGCATCGAAGCCCTTCCCGAAGGAATCTCTCGGGGCTGAGAGATGCGTCGGTGCCTCTCTCGTCGGCCTCTGCGGTGCAGTCCAGCCGTGTGCGATCCCCGATATGTTCCGCCTCGTTATCGGCGGGGTGGCGTGGTTCTTGAGCCGCCGTGGCGATGGGGCGTTTTGCCCTACTGGCCGGTGGCGCTGCCGACCGAGTTGGCGGCGCGGCCCAGCTCGGTGTCGATCGACTGGATCGCCCGCTGGGTGGTCTCGTAGGAGCGGAACGACACGATC
The DNA here is from genome assembly GCA_963731515.1 of uncultured Actinomycetes bacterium. Classification (GTDB taxonomy): domain Bacteria; phylum Actinomycetota; class Thermoleophilia; order Gaiellales; family JAICJC01; genus JAICJC01. Next base: position 614,787 of record CAVSVU010000014.1, read on the forward strand.
ATGTCCACCATCGCCTCGGCGGGCTGGACGCCCGAGCCCTCGAGGAAGCCCTGCTGGACGGTCGTGCCGCCGGGGCGCACGCCGGGCGTGCCGGTGAAGAGGGTGTCGCCCTGCTTGGTGGCGCCGGTCAGCGACATCACGGCCAGCGTGCCGACGGTGCGGTCGCCCACCTTGACGGTGCCGCGCTGGTCGATCGAGATCTTGGTCGGGTCGGACACCTGTCCGACCGTGATCGGCTTGCCGCTCGTGCCGAGCACCAGGTTGCCGGTGTCGGTGCACAGCCGGCCGCGGGCGTCGATCATCAGCTGGCCGTCGCGCGTGTAGCGGACGCCGGAGCCGGTGTCGACGGCGAGGAAGCCGGGGCCGTTGAGCGCGACGTCGAGCGGGTCGCCGGTGCTCTGCAGGGGGCCCTGCGTCAGGTCGGTCACGACGTGGGTGATCCGCGAGCCCATGCTCAGCGACCCGATCGGCGCGCCGGTGCTGGAGTTCCAGAGCAGCAGGTCGGAGAAGCTCGCCTGCTCGGAGTTGTCGGCCTTGTACCCGGGCGTCGAGGCGTTGGCGAGGTCGTTCGCGAGCTGGTCCTGGCGCACCTGCTCGGCCAGCATCCCCGATGCCGCGATGTACAGACCTCGTTCCATGACTCGAATTCACTCCCAACCGGTCGATGACGGGAGTCCGGAGCGTCCGGACCCTCCCGCCGATGATCGTCCGGGACGAGCGTGACTTGACATGAACCTCGAGCAGATCACCCTGAAGGGGGCCGCAGCAGACCCGGCGTCGGGCGCGCGGCCGCTTGCGCTCGCGCTCGGGAAGGAGCTCGCCGCCCGCGTCGTCGCGGCGCCGGAGGGCGGCGGCCGTGGGCTGATCTCGCTCGCCGGCATCGTGCTCGAGGCCCGGGTGCCGGCGGGGCTCGAGGCCGGGCGCGTCCTGCGCCTCCAGGTCACCCGGGCGGACGCGGAGGAGGTCGTGGTCAGGATCGTGTCCGACGGCTCGGAGCATCTCGACGGGGCGGCCGCGGGCCGGGTGGCCGGCGAGCTCGCCCTGCGCGGCGACGCCGACCTCCTGCGGGCGGCGCTCGCGCTCGCCGACGGCCCGCTGTGGCTGCCCGGCGGCGCGGCGGCCACCGTGACCGTCGATCCGGACGGCCACGGCGAGGGCCCCGGATCGGGCCCGGCGGCCGGCGGCGACGCCGCCTTCACGCTCCACTGCCCGCATCTGGGCGCGATCGAGGTGCGCCTGCACGTCGGCCCCGGCGGTGTCCGCGCGGGCGTCGTGACGCCGCCCGGGCAGACGTCGGAGCTGGCCGAGTCGGCCCTGCCGGAGCTCGTCGCCGCGCTCGAGCGGGCGACGGGCCGCCCGGCGACGGCCGCGGTCTCGCCACGCGCCCCGTCGGGCCCTCACCCACCCCGCCGTCGGGAGCGTTCGATGGCTACGCCTGAAGGCCGCCCCGTGCGCGACGACACGGTCCTCGTCCAGGCGCTCGGGACGCTCGAGCTGAGGCAGCACGTGCCGTCCGAGCTCTACGCGGCGGTGGCCGAGGCGCTCGTGTGGGCGTACGGCCTGACGGAAAGACGGCCGCCGGCATGAGGGGCTCGCGCACCGCCGCACCCTGCGGCTACAATTGGCCCATGGTCATGCTCACCGAGATCGCGGCGGAGCGCGTCAGGGCGCTCGCGGCGGAGGATCCCGAGGCGAAGGTGCTGCGGCTGGCCGTCGAGGGCGGGGGCTGCTCCGGGTTCCAGTACGCCATCGGCTTCGACACCGAGTGCGAGCCCGACGACGTCGAGATCGACGTCAACGGCGTGCGCGTCGTCATCGACCCGATCAGCCTTCCGTATCTGCAGGGCTCGACGATCGACTACCACGACGGGCTGATGGGCGCGGGGTTCAGCTTCGACAACCCCAACGTCGCCTCGACGTGCGGCTGCAACTCGTCGTTCCAGGCGAAGCCGGGCATCGAGGGGCCGTACTCGCCGAAGGCCGACGGCTGCGGCTGAATACACGGGGTCAGACCCCTTTTATTCATGCCCGCGCGCGGGCGCGGTAGGTGTCGGTGCGGTAGTGCAGGTCGAGCTCGGCGATGCCGTGCACATCGAGCAGGGCGGCCACCGCCGCGAGCTGCCGCTCGCGATCGTGGTCGGGCAGTACCGCGAACACGCTCCATGACGCGACGCGGGCCAGGAATCCCGTCCCGCGTGACGTGGTGGACGTGGCGGAACTCGCGCTTGCGCACCGGCCCGTAGGTCGACGAGCGCTCGAGCGCCGCCCGCCACTCGCCGGCGGCGTAGCGGTTCGGCGCCCGCTGCTCCTCCCTGGCGCGGTCGAGCAGCGCCGTGAACTCCGCATACCACGGCTCGCCGTCCCACTCCGGCCGGTTCCAGAGGACGCCGAGACCGCCGCCCGGCCGGAGCACGCGATGGATCTCGGCCAGGGCCGCGTCGGCGTCGAACCAGTGGAACGCGGCTGCGACGAAGACCGCGTCGAGGCTGCCGTCGGCGAGCGGGATCTCCTCCGCCCGCCCGGGCAGCACCTCGGCGCCGGGGCGGCCGGCGGAGAGCACGCGGCGCATCTCCGCCACCGGCTCGACGGCGATGACACGGCCGGCGAGCGGCACGAGCGCGGCCGTGAGCTTCCCGGTGCCGGCGGCCAGGTCGAGCACCGTCGACGCCGGCGTGACGTCGAGCTCGTCGGCCAGCCATGCCAGCGCCTCGGGCGGATACGGCGGCCGGCCCCGATCGTACGCCTCGGCGACACGTCCGAACGAGGCGGCGTGCCGTTCGAGCGGCGGATCCGGCATGCCCGAATATCTACCCGTCCGCGCGCCTGATGCACGCCGGGCGGCGGTGACGGCGGCGCTTGGCCGCGGCCGGAGGCGCCGGTACACTGCGCTTCGATGCGGCGCGTGCTCGTGCTCGGTGGATTGCTCGCGGTCGCGGCAGCAGCCGCAGGCGTGTTGCTGGCCGTGTCGCGCAGCTCGGGCGCGCCGGCAGCCGCCAGCGCGGCCACGCGGAAGCCCGCCCGTCATCACGTCGTCGCCTACGTGCATCGGCACGGCCATCGGCGTGCGCCCGTGCAGCCGTTCGGCTACCCGCGCATGCGCTTCCATACGCTCAGCGACGGGGCGCGCGGGCCGAGCGTGCTGCGCCTGCAGCAGCTGCTCGCCCGGCGCGGATACCTGCCGGTGAAGTTCCATGCCTTCGGGCCGCAGCCGATGTATGTGCTCTCACCGCGCCATGGACGCTTCCAGTGGCGCTTCGACGCGCCGCCCGAGCTGCGGTCGCAGTGGCAGCCCGGCGTGTTCTCGGTCGTGACCCGCGGTGCGGTGATGTCGTTCGAGGCCGACCACGGCCTCGCGATCGACGGCGTCGCCGGACGGCGCGTGTGGCTGGCGCTGACGGGCCCGCGGTCGTTCACCAAGGTTCCGTACACGTATGCGCTCGTGCGGGAGTCGTCGCCCGAGACGATCAGCGTCTACCGCACGGGGCTGGCGACCTTCACGTCGCCTGCGAACACGGGCGTCGCGGCGGCGCCGACGGCGCTCGGCACGTATCCCGTGTACCTACGCTACACGTCGACGACGATGCAGGGCACGCAGCCTGACGGGACACATTACTTCGACACCGGCGTGCCGTGGGTGAGCTACTTCAACGGCGGCGACGCGGTGCACGGATTCCTGCGAGGTTCGTACGGATCGCCGCAGAGCCTCGGATGTGTCGAGCTGCCGTACGCGGCTGCGGAGACGGCGTACGGGCTGATGAATTACGGCACGCTCGTAACCGTCACCACCTGAGGGCCGGCGCAAACGGCCGGCCGGCCGTCGCGTCACATCCGCAACCGGCCGGCCGTCGCGAAGGCGTGCTCTAGCCGAGCAGCTCGCGCAGCCGCTGGTCGCGGTCCTGCACCTGGCGCACGAGCTGCTGCACGAGATCGCTGATCTGGTTCGCCAGCACCCCGATGTCGCCGTCCTGGGCGCGTGACGTCGAGCGAGTCGCCGCGGCGGCGGCGCGCGGCTTGGCCGCGGACGAGCGCCGGGTGCGGGTGGAGCGGCGCCGGCCGCCGCCCGAAGCCCCTTGCGCGCGGGCGGTGCGATAGTAGTTCGCAGCGATCGTGCCGGGCCGGCTCGAGCGCTCCTGCGCGATCTGCGTAAACGCTTCGGTGCGGGTCTTGCCCTCCGCGACGAGCTGGTTCACGCGCTCGAAGACAGCGGGGCCGATGGTGGCTTTTCGGGGCATGCGGTCGGATCCTCCTTGGGGGGTTGGAGAACCTTACATGACACCATTGCAGCAGCATTGTCACACCCGCGATACGCCTCACCTTCGCGTAACGCGTGGCCAAAAGTCATCAACGGCGAGACGTAATCGCTCCCGGCGTGACGTTTCGCCGGCGCGTCACTGCTCGAGCATGGCGGCCTCGCGCGCCGCCTCGCGCGTCGTCGCCGCGAGCGGGACCGCGAAGCGCACGCACGTTCCCTGCCCCGGGGACGAGGTGATCGAGGCGGTGCCGCCGACCGCGCGCACGCGCTCGTACAGGGCGTCGAGCCCGAGGTGCAGCGCCGCCCCCCGGCGCGTGCGGGCATCGACGACGTCGAACCCGAGCCCGTCGTCGCACACCTCGGCCCTGATCGACCCGCCCAGCTCGCGAAGCGTCACGGTGATCGCCTCGGCGCGGGCGTGCTTGCGCACGTTGGCGAGCGCCTCCTGCACCGATCGGTACACGAGCTCCTCGAGCGCGTGGTCGTAGCGCGCGAGCGCCCCGCGCACGCGCGCGGTCGCGTCCGTCTCGCGGGCGACCTGCTGTGCCAGCACCCGCACGGCGGCGACGAGGCCGTCCCGCGTCAGCACCGCCGGACGCAGCTCGAACATCAGCCGCCGGGTGCGGTCGGTCGCCTCCTCCAGCGTCTCCCGCGCCACCGAGACCGCCGACTGGAGCCCGGGCGAGCCCGTCCGCCGGGCGACGAGGGCGACCCGGTCCATCGCCATCAGGGACGCGATCATCACCTGGACCGTGTCGTCGTGGAGCTCTGTCGCGATCCGGCTGCGCTCGACCTCCTCGGCCTGAAGCATGCTGGCGACGACCTCGCAGCGCAGCCGCTCGCTCTCGCGCAGGGCCCGGGCGGCGCGGCGCGCCTCGCGGCAGCGGCCGGTGACGTCGCGGCCGATCTCGGTGATCCCGACCACCCGGCCGGCGCCGTCGTGCACGCCGACGCGCGTCAGCCAGACCTCGACCCGGGTTCCATCCTTGCGCCATCGCACCACGTCGCCGCCCCCCTCGCGAGCGCACCCCATGACGGTGCGCACGAGCTCGCCGAACCGCTCGCGCCGCGCCGGCGGCTCGAGCAGGCCGATCGGCTGCCCCACCGTCTCCTCTTCGCAGTACCCGTACAGGCGCTCGGCGCCGGCGTTCCAGCTGCGGATGATGCCTCCGAGGTCGGTGGACACGATCGCATCGGCGGCCGAGTCGACGACCGCGGTGACCCCGGCGGGCGGCGGAGCCGGCGCGCCGGTGAGGACGCAGCTCACGGTCGGCCGTGACCCGCCCGCGGCCGGGTAGAGGTTGGCCGTGGTCGTCCCCGCCGCCGTCGGGAGCTCGATCCCGAGCTCCGGGAGCCCGCTCGCACGCACGCGGGCGGCCGCGGCGGCAACGGCCCGGTGCAGCTCGGGGTACGTCGCGGCGAGCGGCTCGCCGACGTGCTCCGCGCCGATCGGGCCCAGCCGGCCGGCAGCGTGCACCGCGACGATGCGCTGATCGCCATCCAGGACGACGACCCCCGCGGGCGCCGCTGTGGTGGGCAGGCTCGCCCGCCTGCCTTCCACATCCGTGCGTGTACGCGAGGTAATCACCGCCGGCCCCCCTTCGCGGGGGGCTCGAGGAGCCCGGTTTCCACCCCACACTGCGAACGCATCCTACGTAGGTCGAGGGGGGGTTCCATCCCCATATCGGGGTATATGCGGCGTCACCGGACTGGGGGACCGCCAAAGCGGGGACAGTCCCCGCTTTCGTTCAGCCCCAGACCTCGGCGGCCGTCTCGACCACGAGCTCGAGCTTCTTCACCTGCTCGGCGATCGTCAGCCGGTTGCCCTCGACGGTCGAGGAGAAGCCGCACTGGGGCGAGAGACACAGCTGGTCGACGTCGACGTGGCGGGCGGCCTCCTCGATCCGGCGCTTGAGCATGTCCTTCTCCTCGAGCTGGGGCCGCTTCGTGGTGACCAGGCCGAGGACGACGCACTTGCCCGGGGGGACGAAGCGCAGCGGCTCGAAGCCGCCGGAGCGGGCATCGTCATACTCGAGGAAGAAGCCGTCCACCTCGAGATCGTTGAAGAGCGCCTCGGCGACGAACTCGTAGCCGCCCTCGGCCGCCCACATCGACTGGGCGTTCCCGCGGCACATGTGCGTCGTGACGGTGAGCCCCTCCGGCCGGCCGGCGAGCGCCCGGTTGATGTTGGCGATGTACTGCTCGTGCAGGTGCTCGGGGTCGCCGCCGATCGAGGTGATGTGCTCGCGCTGGGCGGGATCGTTCACGTAGGCGAGGCTGGTGTCGTCGAGCTGGAGATACGTGCAGCCGAGCTCGTGGAGGCGGCGCACCTCGTCGGCATAGGCGGCCGTGAGATCGGCCCAGAACGACTCGATCTGCGGATACACCGTGCTCGAGATCGCCGAGTTCCCGCCCCGGTAGTGCACCATGCTCGGCGAGGGGATCGTCAGCTTCGGCGTTGCGTCACCCGCCGTCTCGCGCAGGAACGAGAACGCATCGCCGAAGATCGTGTGCTCGATCCGCACCGGGCCGTCGACACGCATCGCGGGCGGCGAGAAGTCGTATTCGCCCTCCTCGTTGCGGAACTTCACGTGGATGCGCTCGCCCTCGACCTGGGACACGCCGCCGAGCTGGTAGATGAAGTCCATGTGCCACGACGCGCGCCGGAACTCGCCGTCGGTCGCGCTGCGCAGGCCGGCGTCGCGCTGCATCGCCACGGCCTCGCGGATCGCGTCGTCCTCGACCGCCCGCAGCTCCTCCGCGCCGATCCTGCCGTCGGCGTGATCGGCGCGGGCCTGCATCAGCCGCGGCGGCCGCAGCAGGCTGCCGACATGGTCGGCGCGATACGGCGGGCGTGCGCGCGGAGCCATCGGCGCAGGATAGTCCCCGGTAATCGGGGTCCGGGACGGCTCCCGATCGGGCAGGTAACATTGGCAACGCGCTCCCCTGGGCGCAGCACGGTCCACTGGTGAACCTCGTCCTCCTCATCGCCGTCGGCTACCTCCTCGGCAGCATTCCGTGGGGCTACTGGCTGCCGCGATGGTCGAAGGGCGTGGACGTCCGCAAGCACGGGAGCGGCAACGTCGGCGCGGCCAACGTGGCCAGGGTCGCGGGCACGCGGTGGGCGATCGCCGTCGCCCTGCTCGACATCTCCAAGGGGGCCGCGGCCGCGCTCGTCGGGCTGGCGGTGGCCGGGTCGCTCGGCGCCGTCGTCGCCGGAGCGGCCGCCATGGTGGGGCACTACCGGCCCCTCTTCCTCGGCTTCGCCCAGGGCGGCAAGGCGGTCGCGACCGGGCTGGGCGCCGCGCTCGCCGTGGCGCCGCTGGCGGCGCTCTGCGTCGCCCTGATCTGGGGGACGCTCTTCATCGCCACCCGCTACTCCAGCATCGCGTCGCTCTCGAGCTGCGTCGCGATGCCGCTGCTCGCCTTCACCTTCGGCGCGCCGCCGCCGGTGCTCGTGTTCCTCACGGTCGCCTGCGCGGCGGTGGTCGTCTTCCACCGCAAGAACGTCGGCCGGCTCCTGCACGGCACCGAGAACCGCTTCGGCTTCTCGCGGCGACCGTGGGACTGGCGCACGCCGCGCGCGCCGCAGGCGCCGCCGCCCGGCTGACCGCTCGCGTTACGACAACCCGTACGCCCGGTGGAGCAGCTCGAGCGGGTGGACGGCCGCGACGCCCGTGGCCTTGGCGATGTGCCAGCGGCACGTCTCGGAGTCGCAGGCCGTGCAGTCCGCCCGCGCCTCGGCGATGTCCGAGAACAGGCCCGCGCCGACCCGCATCGCGATCGCGTACTTCTCCTTCTTCAGGCCGTAGGTGCCGGCCACGCCGCAGCACTCCCGGTCGGTCTCGATCACCTCGAGCTCGGGGATCAGCCGCAGCAGGTCGAGGGCGGGCTTGCCGAAGCCGTGGCCGCGGCCCTGGCAGGGCTGGTGGTAGGGGACGCGCATCGGCAGCGGGCGCAGGTCCGTGCGCAGCTCCCCGGCGTCCAGGAGGTCGCGGAGGAGCTCGCAGATGTCGAACGTGCGCTCGCCGACGAGCGCGAGGTCGGGGTCGTCGATGCCGAGGATCTCGCGCGCCTCGCGCTTCAGCATCAGCCCGCAGCTGGTCGAGTTGGCGACGATCATGTGACCGTCGCGCGCGTACGGCGCCAGCCGGGCCACGAGCGCCCGCACGTAGCGCCGGGACGGCTCGAAGGCCCCGTTCGACTGCAGCGGCAGTCCGCAGCAGTCCTGCGGCGGCACGATGACGCGGAACCCGTTGTGCTCGAGCACCTCGACCGCCATCCGGGCGACGCGAGGCTCGTTGTAGTTGGCGGCGCAGCCGTGGAAGTAGACGACGGTGCGGGTTGCCTGCGGCGGCTGCGGGTGGCGCCGCGCCCACGCCTGGAAGGTGCGCCTGGAGAAGTCGGGCAGCGGGGCGTCGCGATGGAGGCCGAGCGTCGCCTCGACGGCGCGGCGGCCGGCGCGCGTGTGCATGACCGCGTTCGCGAGCGGCGCCACCGGGCGGCTGAGCCGGCCGAGCATCGCGGGCCGCGCGATCAGCCGGTCGCGCAGCGGCATCCCCCGCTCCACCCGCATCTGCGCCCTTGCGCGGGCGTTGATCTCGGCGATGTCGACGCCCTGCGGGCACACCTGGGTGCAGATCCCGCACCCGGAGCAGTAGTCGAGCGATGCGTCGACGCTCGTGCCCGGCTCGCGGTAGCGCTCGCTCTGCGGGCCGGCGTACTTGGGGCCGGGAAAGAGCGGCGTCGCCGCCGCCACCGGGCAGAACGTCTCGCACACCGTGCACTTCACGCAGTTGTCGAGCGATCCGCGGATGTCGACGCTCATGCCGCCGACTCCGCGACGATCGCGTCGGCGGCGGCGAGGCCCGTCGCCAGGGCGAGGCCGTTGCCGGAGAGCTCGCGCCAGGGCACGGCCCCGGCCAGCAGCGCGCCGACCGCGTGCAGATTGGGGTGGACGACGCCGCCTTCCCCGTCGAGCGGGCGCATGGCGGCGTCGACGGGCACGCCGGCGCGGTCGATCGGGTTCTCCCGGAAGACGGCATCGCCGTAGCGGCCGTCGCCGGGATCGCCGGCGACGCGCAGGCCGAGCACCGGCTCGTGCAGGCCGTCGCGACCGAGCTCGATCCCGCCCGTGGCCAGGCCGCCCGTCGCCAGCACGACCGCGTCCGCCGGGAACGTGCGCGTGCGCCCGGCGACGCGCACCTCGAGTCCGGCCAGGCGGGCACCGTCGCGGACGCAGCCGACCGCGGTCGAGCCGACGATCAGGCGCGCCTGGAGCCGTCGCAGCTCCGCGGTCAGCGCCCGGTACAGGCGGATGCCCGGCACGGACGGCGGCGGCGTGGGCACCTCGAACACCTCGCCGCCCAGGTCGTCCGCCACCGCCGCCGCCACCTCGGCATGGCCGTCGACGCCGAGCACGGCCGGCAGGCCGATCCGCCCGCCGTCGACGGCGCCGATGCGGTCGCGCAGCGCCCGCGTCACCCGGGCGCGCGTCTCGGGCCGCTCGAGCGCCCGGGCAAGACCGAGCGGCGAGACGTCGGCCTCGCCCTCGACCGCGATGTCGGCCTCGCACGCGCGCGCGTCGACGGAGACGCCCTCGGCGCGGGCGATGTTCGCCGCCACGAGCGCGGGCACGAAGTCCTTCAGCGCGCGCACCGACGCGAACGCGACCGGGCCGCCGCGGCGCAGGTCGCCGGCCGCGATCGCCGCCGGCGCGACGGCGGTCGGGCGGGCGGCCCCGACGGCGGTGGCGAGCAGCATGTTCTCCGCCGCCGATCCGCGCAGCCCCAGGGCGGGCAGGCGCTCGCACAGCCAGGCCGCCGCCGCCTCCACCCGGGCCGCGCCGAGCAGCGCGTAGGGATGGCTCTCCCCGAGCCCCGCCAGCGCCTCCAGCGGCCGCTCCACCCGGTCGGGGGCGTAGCCGAGGACGTCGATCGTCGCACCGCCCAGCTGCAGCGAGCCGGCGCCGGCGGCGATCACGGTCACGGGCACGCCGGCGTCGGCCAGGCGCAGCGCGCACCCCAGCCCCGACAGCCCGGCGCCGACCACAAGCACCCGGCTCATGCGGCGACCTCGGTCGGCGCGTGAGCGGGGAAGGGTGTGGGGAACCGGGAGGTTCCCCACGCTCTCAGAAGAAGGGGGTCACGTGGGGGAAACATGGTTTCCCCCACGAACGCGAGCCGGAGGCGAGCGTTGCTCATGCGGGCAGGTGGTCGATGTCCAGGGCCCCGTGGTGGAGCCAGTCGTCCAGCCGGCCCTGACGGGCCTGGCGGCCGGAGATGACCGGCCACACGCCCTTCCACCGCTCCTCGACGAAGCCGCGCAGCGCCTCGTTCGCGGTGGGGGCGTCCATGTGCCCGGCCGCCGTCAGCAGCGCCGCCGCACGCGGGATGCAGAAGCCTCCCTGGCACGGGCCCATCCCCAGCCGCACGGCGCGGCGGATGTCGTCCAGGCTCGTGGTCGGGTGGGCGGCGGCCGCGTCGAGCAGCATCCCCCGGGTGACGAGCTCGCACTCGCAGATCACCTGCTCGTCGTGGAGGTTGCGCTCGCGGGCGGCGAGCCGCTCCCCCACGCGGTGGGGGTGGCCGTCCTCGGAGCCGGGCAGGATCTCGTCCGCGGTGCGGCAGGGCACCTCGACGCCCAGGTGCTCGCAGACGGCGTCGACCGTCACCTCGGCCATCAGCCGGAACGTCGTCAGCTTGCCGCCGGTGATGGTGAGGAAGCCGCCGACGCCCTCCCGCTCGCGGTGGTCGAGGAGGGTGAAGCCACGGCTTATCTGCCGGTTCGGCGTCCCGGTGTCGCGCTCGCTGTAGAGCGGCCGGATCCCGGCCCACGCCCGCAGCGCCCGCGCCTCGCGGATGTGGGGCACCATCTCCGAGCCCTCGTCGAGGAGCTTGCGCACATCCTCCGCCGGGATGCTCGTGTCGTCCGGGTCGTCGGTCGAGACGTCGGTCGTCCCGATCACGCACACGGTGTGGGCGGGGACGAGGATGTCGGCGTCGCCGGGCATGCGACAGCGGTTCACCACCGCGTGCGTGAGCCGGTGGTTCAGGGCCACCATCACGCCGCGGCCGCCGTGGACGTGCACGTCGCAGCCGGCCAGCGCGGCCAGGCGGCCCGCCCACGCGCCGGTCGCGCTGACGGTGACCTCGGCCCGCACGTCGGTCTCCTCGCCCGTCCGGGCATTGCGCACGCGCGCGCCCCGCACGGCGTCGCCCTCCACGGTCAGCGCGACGACCTCGTGGTGGCGGAGCACGACCCCGCCGCGGCGCTCGACGTCGTCGGCGCACGACCCCACGAGCCGCCACGTGTCGACGGCGCCGTCGGGCACCCAGAAGGCGCGCGTGATGCCCGGATTGAGGCGCGGCTCGCGGCGCAGCGCCTCGGCCGTCCCGATCTCCTCCGTCTCGATGCCGGCCTCGGCGCACCCCGCCAGGAACCGGTCGCCGAAGGCCGGGTCGTCGGTCGGCGTGCACACGAACAGGCCGCCGGTGTCCTCGATGCAGTGGGACGCGATCCGGCGCAGGATGCGGTTCTCGTCGATGCACTCCCGGGCGGAGTGGGAATCCCTGACCGCGTACCGGCCGCCGGAGTGCAGCAGCCCGTGGAAGCGGCCGGACGTGCCCTCGGCCAGATCGCGGCGCTCGACGAGCACGACGCGAAAGCCGCGCAGCGCGGCGTCGCGGGCGACCCCGACGCCGGTGGCACCACCCCCGACGACCAGCACCTGCGTCTCGATCACACCGGAACCTTACGCCCTGGCGGCAGCCGCGCCGGAGGGGCCGGCCTTCTGGCTCGGCCCCTCCGGGGCGCGGCCCCGCTCGCGGCGCTATTCGTCCTCTTCCTGGCCCTCGGCGAAGTCGCCCTCGTGCTCGTCCTCTTCCTCGGGCCGTTCCTCTTGCCCTTCGGCAAAGCTGCCCTCGCGGTGATGGTCAGGATGCTTTGCCTCCTGGCCCTCGGCGAAGTCGCCCTCGTGCTCGTCCGGCGTGAGCGTCTCCTCGCCTTCTGCGAAGTCACCTTCCTGGTTCGGGTGTTCCCGATCCGGTCGCTCAGGCATGCGCGTGCTCCTCTGCCTCGACCCAGTCGAACGTCCGCGTCACCGCCTTCTTCCACATGCGGTACTCGCGGTCGCGCCGGTCTGCGTCCATCTTCGGCGTCCACTCGTGGTCCTTGCCCCAGTTGGCGCGCAGGTCCTCGATCTCGCCCCAGAAGCCGACCGCCAGGCCGGCGGCGTAGGCGGCGCCGAGCGACGTCGTCTCCGGCACGGTCGGCCTGATGACCGGCACGTCCAGGATGTCTGCCTGGAACTGCATCAGCAGGTCGTTCTGCACCATGCCGCCGTCGACCTTGAGCGACTCGAGCGCGACGCCCGAGTCGGCGTTCATCGCGTCGACGACCTCCTTGGTCTGGAACGCCGTCGCCTCCAGCACCGCCCGGGCCAGGTGGCCCTTGTTCACGTAGCGGGTGAGGCCGACGATCGCGCCGCGGGCGTCGCCCTTCCAGTACGGCGCGAACAGGCCCGAGAACGCCGGCACGAAGTAGGCGCCGCCGTTGTCGTCGACGGTCTTGGCCAGGTCCTCGACCTCCGGGGCGTTGGAGATGATGCCGATGTTGTCCCGCAGCCACTGCACCAGCGACCCGGTGACGGCGATCGCGCCCTCCAGGCAGTACACGGCGTCCTGGTCGCCGATCTTGTAGCCGACCGTCGTCAGCAGCCCGTTCTTGGACTGCACCGGCTCGGTGCCGGTGTTCAGGAGCAGGAAGTTGCCCGTGCCGTACGTGTTCTTGGCCTCGCCGACCGAGAAGCACGTCTGGCCGAACACCGCGGCCTGCTGGTCGCCGAGGATGCCGGCGACCGGGATCCCTCCGAGCACGCCCTTCGCCTTCGCGTACTCGATGCTGGACGACTTGATCTCGGGCAGCATCGCCCGCGGCACGCCCATCGTGTCCAGGATCTCGTCGTCCCAGTCGAGCGTGGCCAGGTCCATCAGCATCGTGCGCGACGCGTTGGTCGGATCGGTGACGTGGACGCCCCCGTCGGGCCCGCCGGTCAGGTTCCACACGACCCACGAGTCCATGTTCCCGAAGACGATGTCCCCGCTCTCGGCACCCTCGCGGACGCCGGGGACGTTGTCGATGATCCACTTGATCTTCGGGCCGGAGAAGTAGGTCGCGAGCGGCAGGCCGACCTTCTGCCGGAACCGGTCCTGGCCGCCGTCGCGGGCGAGCTCGTCGCAGATGCGGTCGGTGCGCGTGTCCTGCCACACGATCGCGTTGTGCACGGGCGTGCCCGTCTTGCGATTCCAGACCACCGTCGTCTCACGCTGGTTGGTGATGCCGACCGCGGCCAGGTCGGAAGTCGACAGGCCGCCCTTCTCGAGTGCGCCCTTCACCACCTCCTGCGTGCTCTCCCAGATCTCCGTCGGCGAGTGCTCGACCCAGCCGGCCTGCGGGAAGATCTGCTCGTGCTCCTTCTGGTCGATCGAGATGACCTTGCCCGCGTGGTCGAACACCATGCAGCGGGTGCTGGTGGTTCCCTGATCGATCGCGGCAACGTACTTCGACATGGATGCAGCCTCCTAGATCGGGTAGAACGCGTGATAGAGGATGCCACCCAGAAGACCGCCGATGAGCGGCCCGACAACCGGGACCCAGGAATACGCCCAGTCGGACGAGCCCTTGCCCGGGATGGGCAGGACCGCGTGGATGATGCGCGGCCCCAGGTCGCGCGCCGGGTTGATCGCGTACCCCGTCGGGCCGCCCAGCGAGAGCCCGATGCCGACGACGATCAGGGCAACGAAGAGGATTCCCGTGCCGCTGCGGGCGATGCCCGAGTTGCCGGTGACGGCGAAGATGCCGAACACGAGCACGAACGTCCCGATGATCTCGGTGACCAGGTTCCAGGCGTAGTTGCGGACAGCCGGGCCCGTCGAGAACACGGCCAGCTTGAGGCCCGGGTCCTCGGTGTCCTTCCAGTGCAGGTAGTAGGCGAGATACACGAGCGTCGCGCCGATGAATGCGCCGCAGAACTCGCCGGCGAAGTAGATCGGGATCTTGTCTCCGAACTGTGAGTCGAACCCGCCGGCCGCCCAGATACCGACCGTCACCGCCGGGTTCAGGCTGGCGCCGCCGTAGTCGGCCACGGACGCGGCGCCGATCATGACGCCGAGCCCCCACCCGAACGTGATCACGATCCAGCCCGAGTTCTGGGCCTTGGAGTGCGCCAGCAACACGCCGGCGACGACGCCGCAGCCCATGAGGATCAGCAGTGCCGTGCCGACCATCTCGGACAGGAAGACCGTACCGCTGTTGAACGTCAGGACGATCACGTCGCCCCTCCCTCACGGTCAGCCGTCGACACGAAAACGAACATGCGCCCTCCCTCCCGTCATTCGGGATGGGCCCGCCAGCCCGACGGGCCCCTAGACATGAACGTGATTCGGCATCACCGAACTGTGGCCGGGGTCACGCTAGTCGACACATCCCCCTTTGTCAACTTCGTCACACCAGCGTCGCAAACCCGCTTCGGAAGCGTGAATTCCGGCCTCCCGAGGCCGCCCTCGAGCGGGCTCGCAAGCCGCTTCGCCGGCGCCCCGGCGGCCGGGACCGGCCGTTTCTCCCTGGGTTATGGTTCCCCGGTGCCCCCCACCGCCGACCACCGTCGGGACCGCCGCCGTGGGCGGGGCCCGCGTCCGGGAGGGACGTGATCCGGCGCTCTGAAGGGATGCTCACCGCGCTCTCGTTGGTGCGCGTGCTGGCGGTGCCCGTCGTCATGGCGCTCGTGCTTGCGGACGACGGCCGCGGGACGGACAACGCGGCCGGCGTGCTCTTCGCGCTCGCGGCGGCGACCGACACGCTCGACGGCTACCTGGCCCGCCGGTGGGGGCTCGAGACGACGCTCGGCTCGTTCCTCGACACCACTGCGGACAAGCTGCTCACGTCCGGCACGCTTGTCGCGCTCGTCTCGGTCGGCCGGGCGTCGGCCTGGATCGCGACGATCATCATCGGCCGCGAGCTTCTGATCATGGGCCTGCGGGGGCTGGTCGCCGCCGACGGCGTGGTGATGAAGCCGTCCATCTGGGGCAAGCTGAAGACGAACACGCAGTTCGTCGCCATCCTGCTCGCGATCCTCCACCCGGCCGTCGACATCGGCCCATGGCGTCTCGACCAGGTGGCCCTGTTCGCCGCGGCGTTGATCACGGTCGCGTCGGCCGTCGAGTACCTCGTGCGGTTCTCGGGCTCGGTCACCGGCCCGGCGTCCGGCACCGAGCTGTGAGCCCGGTCCTCGTCACCGGCGCGACCGGCTTCGTCGGCGGCGGGATCGCCCGGCGCCTGCTGGCGGACGGGCGCGACGTGCGGGCGCTCTCCCGCCGGCCGGACGCCGCCACCGCACTGCGGGCGCTCGGGGTCGAGGTCGTCGCGGGCGACGTGCTTGCGCCCGAGACGGTCGAGGCGGCCGCCCGCGGCTGCGAGGTCGCGTTCCATGCGGCGGGCGTGAACGGGTTCTGCATGCGCGACCCGGAGCCGATGCGGGCGGCCAACGTGACCGGCACGGAGAACGTGATCGCCGCGTGCGCCCGGGCGGGTGTGCGCCGCGTCGTGTACACGTCGTCGGCGGCGGTGATCGGCGAGGCCGCCGG
Organism: uncultured Actinomycetes bacterium; assembly: GCA_963731515.1. Classification (GTDB taxonomy): domain Bacteria; phylum Actinomycetota; class Thermoleophilia; order Gaiellales; family JAICJC01; genus JAICJC01. The sequence continues at coordinate 630,681 of CAVSVU010000014.1, forward strand.
CGTCGTCGCCACCGAGGACACGCCGCATCGCGGCCACTTCCTGTCGGCGTACGAGCGCTCGAAGCACGACGCCGAGCTGGCGGCCGTCCGCGAGGCCGGGCGGCACGGGATCGAGCTCGTCTGCGTCAACCCCGCCTCGGTGCAGGGGCCGGGGCGCACGGGCGGCACGGCGCGCCTGATCCTCGACTACGCCAACGGTCGCCTGCGCACGCTGGTGCGCTCCCGCTTCAGCCTCGTCGACTCCGACGACTGCAGCGAGGGCCACGTGCTGGCCGAGGCCCGCGGCGTGCCCGGCCGCCGCTACCTGCTCTCCGGGGTGTGTGTGACGACCGAGGAGGCGGTCGCGACCCTGGCCCGGGTGACCGGGATCGAGCGACGGGCGCTGAACCTTCCCCGGCCCGTCGCGCTGGCCGCAGGAGACGTGGCGGCGGCGGCCGCTCGGGTGCGCGGGCGGCGTCCGCGCCTGTGCCGGGAGATGGTGGCGACGCTCCTGCACGGCCACGCCTACGACGGCTCCCGGGCCGCCCGCGAGCTCGGCCTCGAGTACCGCTCCTTCGACGACATGGTGCGGCGGACGCTGGCCTGGTACGTCGACCAGGGCATGGTGAGCGGCGCCGGGATCCGGCCCGATCGCCCCGCTTGACACGAGCGCCCGTCAGGCGTTATTCTCCTGAAAGTCGTTCGGCATTGTCGAACCCGACACACCGACGGCATCGTGCCTCGCGGACACCGTCCGCCGGCTCGTGCGCGCGGGTGTCGCCACGGCTCCACGACCAGGAGGATCCTCCCGCCATGAGCACGCACGCCGCAGTCGTCAAGAAGTTCATCAACGACCCGGAGACCGTGGTGCCGGACGCGCTCGCGGGCATCGCGACCGCGCACGCCGGCCTCGTCCGGGTCGACATGCCCAACCAGCTCATCATCCGCGCCGACGCCCCGGTGTCCGGCAAGGTCGGCCTCGTCTCCGGCGGCGGCTCGGGCCACGAGCCTCTGCACGGCGGGTTCGTCGGCAGCGGCATGCTCGACGCCGCCTGCGCCGGGGCCGTGTTCACGTCGCCCGTTCCCGACCAGATGGCGGCGGCGACGAAGGCCGTCGACGGCGGCGCCGGCGTCCTGCACATCGTCAAGAACTACACGGGCGACGTCCTCAACTTCAAGCTCGCCGCCGAGCTGGCGGAGGACGACGGCATCGAGGTGCAGTCGGTCGTCCTCGACGACGACGTGGCGGTGCAGGACAGCCTCTACACGGCCGGCCGCCGCGGCACCGGCGCGACGGTGCTGGCGGAGAAGATCGCGGGCGCGAAGGCCGAGGCCGGCGGCTCGCTGGCCGACGTGGCCGGCATCTGCCGCAAGGTGAACGAGCAGGGCCGCTCGTTCGGCGTCGCGCTGACGTCGTGCGCGACGCCGAGCTCGGGGACGCCGATCTTCGACCTCGGCCCCGACGAGATCGAGGTGGGCGTCGGTATCCACGGCGAGCCCGGCCGGCGGCGCGAGAAGATGAAGCCCGCCGCGGAGATCGCCGAGGAGATGCTCGAGCCGATCGTCTCCGACCTCCAGCTCGCGAAGGGCGACTCCGTGCTCGCGTTCGTGAACGGGCTCGGCGGCACGCCGCTGCTCGAGCTCTACCTGCTCTTCAACGAGGTCACGAAGGGCCTCGGCGCGCGCGGCATCGAGGTCGGCCGCAGCCTGGTCGGCAACTACATCACGAGCCTCGAGATGGCGGGCAGCTCGATCACCCTCCTGCGGCTCGATGACGAGCTGGCCGGTCTGTGGGATGCTCCCGTGAAGACGGCTGCGCTGCGCTGGGGCGCGTAGCACTTCGAGGCTCGAGGGAGGGCGATGTGAACACCGAGACCGTGACCCGTTGGATGCACGCGTGCGCCGAGTCGATCTCGGAGCAGCGGGACTACCTCACCCAGCTGGACGCGGCCATCGGCGACGCCGATCACGGGGCCAACATGACGCGCGGGTTCACGGCCGTCGAGGCCAAGCTCGACGAGCTCGACGACGGGACGACGCCCGGCCGGGCACTCATCCTGGCGGGCTCGACGCTGGTCTCGACCGTCGGCGGGGCCAGCGGCCCGCTGTGGGGGTCGGGCATGCGCCGCGCCGGCCGGGCGCTCGGCGACGCCGAGACGTTCGACGCGGCCGACCTCGTCTCGGCGCTCGACGCGGCCCTCACCGGGATCGTCGAGCTGGGCGCGGCCGAGCCCGGCGACAAGACGCTCGTCGATGCCCTGGGGCCGGCCGTGGCCACGCTGCGCGAGCGGGTCGAGGCCGGCCGCCCTGTGGCCGAGGCCGTCGCCGATGCCCGGGCGGCGGCCGAGGAGGGCATGCGCGCGACGATCCCGATGCAGGCCCGCAAGGGCCGCGCCTCGTACCTCGGGGAGCGCTCCGTGGGCCATCAGGACCCCGGCGCCACGTCGACCGTCCTCATCCTGGCAGCCCTCGAACGCACGGTGGCGGAGGAATCGTGACCTCCCGGGTGATGCGCGGCACTCCGGCCTCGCCGGGGGCCGCGGTGGGCCCCGCCTGGACCCGCGCCGGCGACGTCCCGCCGGAGGGCGGCGGCGGGCCTCCCGACGCCGAGGCGGCCGCGGCCAGGCGCGGGCTCGAGCTGGCAGCCGACGAGCTGGGGCGGCTGGCCGGGACGCTCCGGGGCGAGGGCCACGGCGGCGACGCCGAGATCGTCGAGGCCAACCAGCTGATGGCACAGGACCCCACGCTGGTCGCCGCGGCCGAGCAGGAGGCGCTCGCCGGCGCGAGCGCGCCCGAGGCGATCGCGCGGGCGATCGAGCCGCACGCCCGGGCGCTCGCCGATCTCGACGACCCGCTGCTCGCGGCCCGGGCGGCCGACCTGCATGCGATCGCCCGCCGCGCCGCCGAGCTCAGCACGGGCCGCTCGACCGAGCCGCCCGCCGGGGTCGTGGTCATCGCCGAGGACCTCGGCCCGGGCGAGGTGGCGGCGTGGAGCGGCAACCTGGCCGCGATCGTGCTCGCCGGGGGCGGCACGACGGCGCACGCCGCCATCGTGGCGCGGTCGCTGGGGATTCCGCTCGTGACCGGCGCCGGGCCGGGGGTGCTCGGCGCCGGGGCGGGCGACGAGATCGGGGTCGACGCCGACCGCGGCATGGTCTGGCTGCGCCCCGACGACGACACCCGCACGCGGCTGCGCGACCGGGCCGCCCGGGTGGCGGAGCGCGCCGAGCGCGACCGCCGCGAGCGCCGCCAGCCGGCCCGGACCGCGGACGGACGCACCATCCGGCTGCTCGCGAACGCCGGCACGACCGCCGAGGTGCGGGCAGCGCTCGAGGCGGGGGCCGAGGGCATCGGCCTCCTGCGCAGCGAGCTCGCCTTCCTGGAGGCGCGGGCGTGGCCGGGAGAGGAGGAGCACGCCGAGGCGCTGGGACCGATGCTCGAGCAGCTCGGGCACCGCATCGCGACGGTGCGCACCCTCGACTTCGGCGGCGACAAGACCCCGCCGTTCCTGGCCGACGCGACCGGCGGGCCGCTGGGGCCGCGCGGGATCAGGCTCGCGCTGGGGGCCGCCGAGGGCGTCGCGCCGCAGCTGCGGGCGCTGCTGCGGGTAAGCGGCGATGCCGTACTGCGCGTGCTCGTCCCGATGGTGACCGACCGGGCCGAGGTCGACGCCGTGCGCGCGATCGCACTCGAGGCCCGTGACGCGGTCGCCCCCGACGCGCCCGACCCGATGATCGGCGCCATGATCGAGGTGCCCGCGGCCGCCATGATGGCCCGCCGGCTGTCCGAGGCGTGCGACTTCCTCTCGATCGGCACGAACGATCTCACCCAGTACGCACTCGCGGCCGACCGCCAGAACCCCGGCGCGTTCCGCCCGGTCGCCCACCACCCGGCGGTGGTGCGCCTGATCGCTCGTACGATCGCCGCGGCCCACTCCGCCGGCATCCTGGTGGACGTTTGCGGCGAGGCCGCCGGCGACCCCGAGCTGCTGCCGCTGCTCGTGGCGCTCGGGGTGGACGAGCTGAGCGTGTCGCCCGCCCGCATCGCCCAGACGCGCCGCTACGTGCGCAGTCTCTCGACCCAGCGGGCCAAGGCCGCGCTCGTCGACGCCCTCGCCGCGCGCACCGCCGACGAGGTGGGCGCCGCCGCCCGGGGCGCGCTCGACGGCGCGCTACTCGAGCGTCTCGAGGAGCCCGGCGATGGCGTCGAGAGCCTCTGAGGCTCCCGGGCCGGAGGTCACGACCTCGACGGCGGCGCCGCCCTCGGCGCCGAGCGCGAGCACCTGCAGGATGCTGCTCGCGTTCGCCGTGCGCTCGTTCGCGTTGAGGACGACGGTCGCGTCGAGCGCCGCCGCCGACCGCACGAGGTTGCCGGCAGGGCGGGCGTGCAAGGGCACGCCGGCCGGGAGCGTGACCGTGCGGCGAAGCTCAGAGCTTTGCGACAACGCGGGCCTCCTCCGCGGCCGCCGCGACGGCCGCCAGGTCGGCCCCGGTGGCGGCCAGCGCCGAGGCTGCCACCGCTCCCTCGACGAGCGGCGCGTCGGCCAGGCGGACGTCGATCCCGTTCACGTCACCGCCGGCCAGGATCGCCTTCACGCTCAGTACGGCGCTGCCGATGTCGACCAGCACGACGACGCCGGAGCCGGAGTCCGCGGCCCGGATCGCGGCGGCGATCCGGTCGGGGTCCGTGCCCAGCCCTCCGTCGCCGGAGCCCCCCGCAGGACGGACGCGAACGTCCTCGCCGCTGACCTGCCCGACGAGGTCCGCAAGCCCTTCTGCGAGCGCCGCGGAGTGCGAGACCAATACAATCCCGATCACCGCTCGTCTCCATCCATACAACGGTCGATCCTACATTGCCGAACCGGGTTCGGCAAGAGCGGCACATAGCCATGGGAATCCAGTCCATCGAGCGAGCCTCGTCGATCCTGCGCGCGCTGGCGAGCGGCCAGCGCCGTCTGGGGGTCTCCGACCTGTCCGAGCGGCTCGGGCTGGCGAAGGGGACGACGCACGGGCTCCTGCGCACGCTCCAGGCGGAGGGCCTGGTCGAGCAGGACCCGGAGACGGGCAAGTACCAGCTCGGCGCCGCGCTGCTCCAGCTCGCCAACAGCTACCTCGACGTGAACGAGCTGCGGGCACGCTCGATCGCGTGGTCCGACCGGCTCGCGTCGGGCAGCGGCGAGGCGGTGCGCGTCGGCACCCTCCACGGCGACGGCGTGATCGTCGTCCACCACGTGTTCCGAATGGACAACAGCCTCCAGATCCCCGAGGTCGGCGCGCACCTGCCGCTGCACGCGACCGCGCTCGGCAAGGCCCTCCTCGCCCACCACCCCCACGTCGCCGACGACCTGCTCGCGGGCGGCGTCGCCCGCCTCACCCATGCGACGGTCGTCTCGCCGGCGGCCGTGCGGAAGATGCTCGAGGAGGTGCGCGAGAAGGGCTGGGCGGCCGAGCGCGAGGAGGCGATCATCGGCGAGGCGTCGATCGCGAGCCCCGTCTTCGACCGCGCCGGCCAGGCCGCCGGGGCGATCGGCGTCGTCGGCCCGGTCGAGCGCCTCTACACCCGCCGCCAGCCGCGGCCCGCCCTGATCGGCAGCGTCCGCGACGCCGCCCGTGCGATCTCGCGGGAGCTGGGCGCAGCCCGCTGGTAGAGATCCTCGTCGGCTGAACTCGACAGGCCGCCGGGCTCGACCCGGCGGCCTGTGGCTCGACCCCCTCCCAGCTTGTCCAGGGCCGTCGAAGAGGGGGCGGCGAGAGGGATTATGCGGTCGCGCCGATTGGATCCCGGTTGACGCGCGCTCCGGCCGGCTCGACGGCGTGCAGGATGCCGTGGAACCAGTCGGTCCGCTCCGGCGCGATCCAGACGGCGTCGTCTCCGAGGCCGATCCGCTCCGCGCGGCCGTCGAACACGAGCTCGAGCAGCGCCGTCTCGGCGGCCGTCCGGTCGGGCATGTCGTTGTCATGGGCGAGCAGGGCCGCGATCTCCTGGGTCGTGAGCCCGTCGGGGTATGCGGCCAGGAGCTCGGCCGGGTCGTCCGGCGCAGCCCGCCGTTCCAGAGCCGGATCGAGGTTCGCGATCAGGACGTCGTACGCCGCGACCGGCTGGAACCCGCCGGCGACCAGGCGCACCCCGTCCCGCGCGAACGTCACGGACGAGGCGGTGAACCGCACCGAGCCGTCGGTGGACGCGGTCTTGCCCTGGAGCTCGGCGGCGCTTCCGGCGGCGCTGCGGGCCTCGGCCCGGTCTCGCCCGTAGGCCTCTGTCGTCTCGGCCGAGTCGAGGGCGGCGCGGAGCGCCTCGGCGTCGTGGCCGGTCGCCGCGCCCACCACCCGGGCGACGGACTCGTCGTCGTCGAGCACGAGCGGGGTCGTGAACTGGAGCAGCTGGAGCGCCCGCAGCGCCGCCCACTCGCTGCCGGGCTCGATCAGCCGGGCCGCCTCGATCGCACGGCAGGCGCGGGCCGTCGCCGAGACGCGCGCCTTCGGCCGGGGCGAGAACGGCATCCCGAAGCGGCGGAAGGCGGCGTGGCTGCGGGCCGACCGAAGCGTCGTGTAGCCGCGGTCGACGTACTGCTGGGCGCTCTCGGTGAGGCCGATCATCACCAGCCGCCAGTCGAGCTGCAAGCCGTACCGCCAGTCGATCACGCGCAGCGCCGGGATCTCCGAATAGGCCCATGGACATGCGGGATCCGTGTAGAGCGTGGTTTCGATGTGACCCGGCATGCGACCCCCCATGTTGAAGCGGAACCTTCCGACGACGTACGATTGGGCGCAGCGTAGCATCGTGCTTACTTTTCGTCGGTAAGTCGGAGGGCCTCCGGTATCCTGGTGCGATGAACGACGACACGCCGCTCGAGTGCTGCCCCGCCCTGCGGGCCGCCTTCGACCTGCTCGGCAAGCGCTGGACGGCCCTGATCCTGGACGTCCTCGCCGTCCGGCCGGCGCGCTTCTGCGAGATCCACCGGGCCATCCCCGGCCTGTCCGACCGGGTGCTCGCGGAGCGGCTGCACGAGCTCGTCGCCGCCGGCGTCGTGTGCCGCTCGGGAGAGCCGGCCGCGCCGGCCGCCTACGAGCTCACCGACCGCGGCCGGCTGCTGCTGCCCGGCCTGGACGAGCTCCGCGGCTGGGCCCGGGCCGAGCCGGCAGCGGCGCCCCGGTAGGCGGCCGCCCTAGGCGAGGAGCTCGCGAGCGGCGCGCTCGCCGCTGCGAACGGCACCGTCGATGTAGCCCTGCTGATCGGTGTCGGTGTGCTCGCCGGCGAAGTGGACGCCGCCCTCGCGCCCGGCCCGGACGTGCCCGGGGAAGCGGGTGTACTGGCCGACCAGGAACGCGGCGTAGGAGCCGTGCGACCACGGGTTGTGGACCCAGGCGTCGAGGTGCGCCCGGCCCGTGAAGTCGCGCGCGAGGTGCGGGTAGATCGCCGCCAGCTGCGCCACCGTCTCGTGGGCGATGTGCGCCGGGGCGGGACCGTGCGGCCGGTGCGTCGGATACGTCGCGCCCCGCCGGCCGCCGGTGTAGACGACGAGGATGCCCTCCCGTCCGCGCTGGTTCACGGTCGTGTCCCAGGTGTCGCCGGGGATGCGGTCGGTCTCGATGTAGCCGTCGTAGCCGTCCAGGCGCCACGTCTTGCGCGAGAACTGGAGCGTGAGCTTCGCGTTCGTGGCCATGCCCAGCTCGCGGATCGCAGCGTCCTTCGCGCGCGAGAAGCGGGCGTGGCGGTAGTCGACCTCGCGCAGCGTCGTGAACGGCAGCGCCAGGACGACCCGGTCGGCGCGCACGTCGCGGCCGCCGGCGAACGCGCAGGTGTACGACCGGTCGGCGTTCCGGCGCAGGCCGACCAGCGGCGTCCCCATGGCGATCGTTCCGGGGGGCAGCCGCCGCGCCAGCCGGTGCGCGATCTGGTCGACGCCGCCGTGCACCTTGAAGCGCTCGTCCGAGTCGCCGTAGAGGGACAGCGGCCGCCGCGCCGACTCGCCGAGCTGCGTGATCATCGCCAGGGCGCTGCCGGCCTCGATCGACACGCCGTCCTCGGCGCAGTAGGCCTCGCCGATCAGACTGCCGAGCTGCGAGCCGTTCCCGCCGGGGACGCGGGAGCCGATCCAGTCGGCGATCGACATCTCGTCCAGCTCGCGCGCCCCGCGGGGCGAGTGCGCCGCCGCGAGCAGATCACGCTGCAGCGCCGGGTAGACGTCGGCGAAGTCGCGGCTGGCGCGGGCATAGGGGTAGCGGCGGTGGTGGAAGTCGAACCGGTTCGAGCGCAGCCCGCCGGGCGTCTCGGCGTAGGTGTCGTCGAGCCGCAGCCCCAGCTCGGCCGCGAGCCGGCGCACGGCGTGCTGGTCGGTGTCGATGGCCTCGCCGCCCTGCTCGACGATCTGGCCGTCGGCGAAGAACCCACGCAGCGTCATCGTGCGGCCGCCGACATGGTCGGACGCCTCGTAGACGGACGCGTGCATGCCGTGCTGCGACAGGCGGTACGCGCAGGTGAGCCCGGCCACGCCCGCGCCGATCACGACCACCCGCCCGTTCGAGCGGGCGGCGCGGGCGGCGCTCTGCGAGCGGCACCCTGTCGCCACGAGGCCGGCCGCGACGCCGACGGCGGCACGGCGGACGATCTGCCCACGGGTGGTCCTGCGCTCCGGGCCGGGCACCTGCATCCTGCGCCGATCATACGGGGTCCCGAGCTACGCTCGGAGCCTTGGCGGACTGCGAGCCGATCATCCTCGACGACGGCCGCGTGCTCCTCGAGCGCGACGTGGGCGTCCGGGTGCGCGACGGCGTGCGCCTCTCGGTCGACATCTACCGGCCCAGGCGGCCGGGTCGTTTCCCTGCGGTGCTCGAGCACATCCCCTACCGCAAGGACGACCTGCGCGCGATCGAGGACCGCTCGCAGAACACCTTCCTGTGCAACGCCGGCTTCGTCTGCGTCCGGCTCGACGTGCGCGGCACCGGCAGCTCCGGCGGCATCGCCGAGGACGAGTACACGCAGGTCGAGCAGCGCGACGGCTACGACGTCTGCGAGTGGATCGCGCGGCAGGAGTGGTGCACCGGCGCGGTGGCCTCGTGGGGCGTGTCATACGGCGGCTTCGCCTGCATCCAGCTGGCGGCGCTGCGGCCGCCCTCGCTCCGCGCGATCGCGCCCGTCTACGCCACCGACGACCGCTACAGCGACGACATGCACTTCGAGGGCGGCGCGCTGAACGCGAGCAGCCTGCCCGCCTATCCGACCGAGATGATCGCGATGAACGCGCTCCCGCCGCTCGGCCGCCGCGACGCCGACTTCGACGCCGCCTGGCTGCGGCGCATCGAGGGGACTCCGGCGTGGGTGGTGGCCTGGGTGCGAGAGCAGGCCGACGGTCCCTACTGGCGCAACGGCTCGCTGCGGCCCGACTACGGGCGGATCGTCTGCCCGGTGCTGATCGTGGCGGGATGGCGCGACGGCTACCGGACGGCGGCCACGCGGATGGCGCGCGAGCTGCGGGCGCCGTGGGAGATCCTGGCCGGGCCGTGGGCGCACGTGCTGCCCGACCGCGGCCGCCCGGGGCCTCGGTATCCGTTCCTGGCCGAGATGGCGCGCTTCTTCCACCGTCACCTCGACGGCGCCGGGCCGGCGGGCGGCGGGGAGCGGCCGCGCTCGGTGCTCTGGCTCGGCGCCCGGCCGGACCCGGCCCGGCCGCACGAGACCGTCCCCGGGGAGTGGCTCGCGAGCGCCTCCTGGCCGGACGGCGCGGCGGAGACGACGCTCACGATCGGGCAGCCCGCAGTGGCGCCCGCGAGCGTGACGGTCGGCGTCATGACCGGGCAATGGTGCCCGCCCCCGCCCCACCACGGCCAGTTCCTCGACCAGCGCCGTGACGACGCCCGCAGCGCCTGCTTCGACACCGGGCCGCTCGCGGAGCCGGTGGCCGTCGCCGGGATCCCCGTCGCCCGCTTCACCGTCCGCCATCCCGGCCCGGGGGCGATCGTGTCGGTGCGGGTGAACGACCTTGCCCCGGACGGCTCCTCGGCCCCGGTGACGCGCGGCGCGATGCGGATCGAGCCACGCGGCGAGACGGCGGTGGAGGTACCGCTGCTCGCGACCGGATGGCGGTTCGCGACCGGCCATCGCATCCGCGTCGCGGTGGCGGTGAACGACTGGCCGCACCTGTGGCCGCTGCCGGCCATCGCCCCGCTGGAGATCACGTCACCGGTCGAGCTCACCCTGCCCGGCCTGCCCGCGGACGCGCGTCCGTTCACGCCGGCGGGCGATCCGATGGTGGCGATCGCCCAGCCGGGCGCGCGGACGTCCGGCCGTCCCGGCTGGCGCGTGCTCGACGACATCCTGACCGGCGAGACCGGCATCGAGACGACCGTCGCCGATCGGTTCGAGATCCCGGCCGAGGGCCTGCGCTGCGACGAGACCGGCCTGCGGATGGCGATGGCCCGCGACGACGACCCGCTCTCGGCCCGGGTCTGGGGCTACCGCCGGTTCCGGCTGCGCCGGCCCGGGCTCGACGTGGTCGCGCGGGCCGACAGCTCGTTCCGGGCGACGCCGGAGCACTTCGAGGTCGACCTGCGCCTGCGCGTGACCGCCGACGGTCGCCGCCTGGCCGACCGGCGCTGGCGCGAGCGGCTGCCCCGGCTGGGGGCGTAGGGTTTGACAGCCGCTCCCGGGCCCTGTTATACGACCGCAGATGCCGAACGCCCCCACACGCACCCAGCCTGAACAGCCCGCGCCGGAGCCGGACTCGCCGGCCGCGATCGATCCGCTGGCGTACACCTGGCTCCTCGCGCTCGGCATGATGGCGATCGGCGCGATCGCGGGGATGCTCTTCCTGCACTACCGCAACCCGCCCGAGATCGGTCCGGCGACCGGGTTCGGCGTGTTCGCCGCCGTGTTCCTGCTGGCCGCGGCCATCGAGCGCCTGCTCGAGCCGCTGAACCACCTCCGGCCGCTGGGCGGAGACACCGCCGCCGACCCGAGCCTGCGGCCGCACCGGGCCGCGCTCTGCCTGGGCATCGCGGCCGCCGTGGCCATGATCGCCTGCGGCTTCTTCGGGCTCGGGGTGATGCACGCGTTCGGCGACAACGGCGCGCCGCGCTACGTCGACGTCATCGTCACCGGTCTCGGCATCGGCGCCGTGACGAAGCCCCTGCACGATCTGATCCGCGGCATCGAGCGCTGGTCGCATCCGCCGCCGGCCGGGGGCGGCTCGTAGCACCAGCCGAGCCGATCACGCTCGCCGGCGGCGACGTGCTCCTCGAGCGCGACGTCGGCATCCCCGTGCGCGACGGCGTGCGGCTCTCCGTCGACGTCTACCGGCCCAACCGGCCCGGGCGCTTCCCCGCCCTGCTCGAGCACATCCCCTACCGCAAGGACGACCTGCGCACGTCGCAGGATCGCGGCCAGAACGTGACGCTCGTCGAGGCCGGCTTCGCCTGCGTGCGCCTCGACGTGCGCGGCACCGGCGCGTCCGAGGGCGTCGCGGACGACGAGTACACCGACGCGGAGCAGCGCGACGGCGTCGAGGTGGTCGCCTGGATCGCGGAACAGGACTGGTGCACGGGCCGCGTCGGCGCCTGGGGCAAGTCCTACGGAGGCTTCTCCTGCATCCAGCTCGCAGCCCGCAACCCGCCCGCGCTCGGCGCGATCGCACCGGTCTACGCGACCGACGACCGCTACAGCGACGACATGCACTACGACGGCGGCGCGGTGTGCGCGTTCGAGCTCACCAACTACCCGATCCGCATGATCGCGATGAACGCGCTCCCGCCCGGTGACGGCGACGACGCCCGCTGGCGGGAGCGGATCGAGCGGACGCCGCCGTGGGTGCTGCGCTGGCTGCGCGAGCAGCACGACGGCCCCTACTGGCGCAACGGCTCGCTGCGCCCGGAGTTCGGGCGCGTCCGCTGCCCGACGTTCATCGTCAGCGGCTGGCGGGACGGCTACCGCACCGCGGGACTGCGCATGGCGCAGCGGCTGGGTGCTCCGTGGCAGCTGCTCGCGGGCCCGTGGGCGCACTTCGCACCCGATCGCGGCGTCCCGGCGCCCCGCTACCCGTTCATGGCCGAGCTGATCCGCTTCTTCTCGGCCCACCTGCGCGACGAACCGGCCGGGAGGCGCGCCGCGGAGCGTCGTGTTCCTCGGCGAGCACGACCCGCCGTCGGTGCCGCACGCCCGGGTCAGCGGGAGCTGGTACGCCAGCGAGACGTGGCCCGACGGGTGCGGCGAGACGGTGCTGCGCCTGGGCGAGCCTGCCGTCGCGCCCGCGAGCGCCGCCGTCGGCGTCGCCACCGGCAACTGGTGCCCGCCACCCCCCGAGCACGGCCTGTTCGCCGACCAGCGCGGCGACGAGGCCCGCAGCGCGTGCTTCACCGGCGCGGAGCTGACCGGGCCGGTCGAGGTGCTCGGCGCGCCGGTCGTCCGCTTCGGCATCCGCCACCCGGGGCCGCGCGCCATCGTCTCGGTGAAGCTGAACGACGTCGCACCCTCGGGCGAGTCCGCCCCGGTCACGCGCGGCGCCGTGAACCTCGCATGTGCCGGCGAGGCCGAGGTGGAGCTGCCGCTGATGGCGACCGGCTGGCGCTTCCGGCCCGGCCATCGCATCCGCGTCGCGGTGGCGGCGAACGACTGGCCGTGCCTGTGGCCGCTGCCGGCGCTGCACGAGCTCGCGGTGACGACGCCCGTGGAGCTCGTCCTGCCGGGGCTCCCCGCCGACGCCGTCCCCCACACGCCCGCAGGCGAGATCGTCACCGTGACGGCGGACGAGGCGGTCGCCCACGACCGGCCGTCGACCTGGACGATCGTGACCGACGTGATGACCGGGCGTGCCGGGATCGAGGCGTCGGACTGGGCGTCCTTCGAGCTTCCCGGCGAGGGCCTCCTCTGCGAGGAGGCGCACCGCTACCGCACCTCCGTGATCGACGACGACCCGCTGTCCGCCGAGGCCGAGGGGCGCACGCGGCTCCGGGTGCGGACGCCCGGCCGCGACGTCGAGGCCCGCGCCCGCGGGCGCTTCCGCGCCACCGAGACCGAGTTCGTCGTCGACCTCGACCTCGACGTGCGCCGTGACGGCGAGCCCTTCCACCGCCGCCGCTGGCGCGAGCGGATCCCGCGGGACGGCTGCTGAGCCGAAAATCGGGGTCTGACCCCGAACGGCCGCCGTTGCACTTCCGTTGCAGTTCCGTTCGGGGTCAGACCCCGGGGATCAGCCAGGCGTGATGCTCGGCCCACGTCACCTGGACGGTGGTGCCCGGCTCCGGCGCCGGCCCCGCTCCGTGCGTCGACGAGGTGAGGTCGCCGAGGGCGGAGTTCAGGCGCACCGTGCGCTCGGCACCGAGAAACGCGGTGTCGACCACGGTCGCCGCGAGACCGTTCCCGCTCGCCGGCCCGTCCGCGATCGCCAGGTTCTCGGGTCGCACCACCACCGACACCTGGGAGCCCGATGCCAACCCGGCCGGCCCGGGCACGCCTCGCGTTCCGACGCCGTCGATTGCCACCGAGTAGACGCCGTCGGCGCCGCTCTCGATCTTGCCGCTGGAACTGGTTTGCGGTGCCGACGAAGTCGGCGACGAACTGCGAGGCGGGGCGGTGGTAGATCTCCTCGGGCGTGCCCAGCTGCTCCAGCAGGCCGAAGTTCATGACCGCGATGCGGTCGGACATCGAGAACGCCTCGCCCTGGTCGTGGGTGACGTAGCAGAACGTCACCCCGACGGTGCGCTGAAGATCCTTGAGCTGGCTCTGCATGTCGGTGCGCAGCTTCAGGTCGAGCGCCCCCAGCGGTTCGTCGAGCAGCAGCACCTCGGGGCGGTTGACCAGCGCCCGCGCCAGCGCGACACGCTGTTGCTGTCCGCCGGAGAGCTGTCGAGGTCGCGCGTTCTCACGGCCCTCGAGCTGTACCAGGCTCACGGCCTCGGCGACACGCGCGCGCACGTCGGCTCTTCCGACCTTCGCTTCGCGCAGGCCGAACGCGATGTTCTCGACGACGTCGAGATGCGGGAACAGGGCGTAGCTCTGGAACACCGTGTTGACCGGGCGACGGTAGGGCCGCACGCCCGTCATCTCGCGCCCTCCGACCGAGATCGTCCCCGAGGTCGGATCCTCGAACCCGGCGATCATCCGCAGCGTGGTCGTCTTGCCGCAGCCGGACGGTCCGATGATCGAGAAGAACTCGCCCGCCTGGATGCGCAGGTCGAGGTGGCGCACGGCGACGAGGTCGCCGAAGCGCTTCTCCACCGCCTGGATGTCGACCGCCGTGTCGCTCATCGGTACATATCCAACATCGATCCTCCGCCGCCGCGCCGGCTCGATCGACCGAGCGCTCCGGCCGTGGCGTACGAAATCACGGCGAAGCTCATGATGGCCACGGTGAACAGCATCACGAGCAGGCCGATCGCGTTGATCTCCGGGGTGATCCGGAAGCGGATCATGCCCAGGATGACCACCGGCAGCGGCGACTGGGCGGTGCCCTGCAGGAACACCGACGTGACCACGTCGTCGAACGAGAACGTGAACGCCAGCAGCCCGGCTGCGATGATCGCCGGCATCAATGCCGAGAGCGTGACGCGCCGGAACGTGCGCCAGGGAGTGGCGCCGAGGTCGGCTGCGGCCTCCTCGAGCGCCGGGTCGAGGCCGGCCATCCGCGCCTGGACGATGATCGCCGCGTAGGCCGAGTTCCAGACGGTGTGGCCGATGATCATCGCGGTCAGCCCCAGGCCGAAGTGGATCTTGATGAAGAGGAAGAAGATGGCGGTGGCGAAGACGACCTCGGGCAGGATGATGCGGGCGTAGATCAGCCCGTCGTAGACCGCCCGCGCTTTCGGCGACGCGTGCCGCCACCACAGCGCGCCCGAGACGGCGATCACGAGCGAGAGCAGCGACGAGGCCACGGCGATCAGGAGGGTGGTTCTGAGGCCGGAGCGCACGTTCTCGTCGCCCCACGCCAGCCGGAACCAGTGGGTCGTGAACCCGCCCCAGCTCGCCATCAGCGTCTCCGAGTTGAGCGAGTTCACGGCCACGACGACCAGGGGCAGCCACAGGAAGATCAGGATCAGCAGGCTGAGGGACGCCGCGAACGGGTGCCGGCGGATGCTCATCGCGGATCCGCCTCGGGCTGGGCGCGGCGCAGCAGGAACAGGAACAGAAGCAGCACGACCATGACGCTGACCGCCAGCGCCGAGCCGAACGGATAGTTCCCGGTCTCGAGGAACTGGTCGGCGAGGATGTTCCCGGCCATGAAGGTCTTGCCGCCGCCGAGGATCTCGGGGATCACGTACTCGCCGAGCGCCGGCACGCCGACGATGATGACGCCCGCGATCAGGCCCGGGAGCGCCATCGGGAAGACCACCCGCCGAAACTGCCTCCAGGGCGTGGCGCCGAGGTCGGCGGACGCGTCGAAGAGCGCCGGGTCGATCCGCTCGAGCGAGACGTAGATCGGCAGGATCATGAGCGGCAGGTACGAGTACACGATGCCGATGCCGATCGACCACTGGGTGTAGAGGATGTTGATGTGCCCATCCAGGCCGAGCGCGCGGGCGAACCGGTCGACCGGACCGAGGTTCTGCAGGAGGTCGACCCACGAGTAGGTGCGCACGATGAAGCTCGTCCAGAACGGCACGATCACCGCCACGAGCAGCAGCCGCTGGGCCCTGGGCGGCTGGCGGCTGATGAAGTACGCGAACGTGAACCCGAGGACGCCGCAGACCAGCGTCGCCGACACCGACAGCACCACGCTTCGCAGCAACGTGTGCACGTAGAGCGACGAGGTGAACTCGCGGTAATTCTGGGTCGTCCACCCGAAGTAGACGTCGAAGTTGATCTGGTTGATCGACCCGAACGAGTAGAGCGCGATCAGCCCCAACGGCACGACGAAGAAGAGCGTCGTGATCACGAGCGTCGGCAGGAGCAGCGCCTGGCGCTCGAGGCTGCTCAAATCGAAGCGCCGCCTCCCCGCAGACCGGGGAGGCGGCGCCTGGGTGCGCCCGGGGGTTATGACGCGTTCTTGATTGCTTCCCACGTGTTCGACCACAGAGTGGTTCCGTCAGGGCCCAGGTACTTGTCGAACTCGGTCTTGTCGAGCATCTCGTGAGGTGGGCACGAGGATCGGGTTCTGCGAGATCGTCTTCTTGATGAGCGGCGTCGCCGACGACATCATGTAGGCGGTGCCGGTGGTGTTGACGAAGTCGGCGTACTGCGCCGGCGATGGCGAGGAAGTTCAGGAACGCCTGCACCACGGCCAGCTTGCTGGTGTCCTGCACGGCGGTGAAGCCCTCGAGGTAGGCGTGCACGCCCTCGGACGGAAACACCCACTTGATCTTGTCGTTCTTCTGCTGGAGCAGGGCGACGTCGTAGTCCCAGTCCATCGCCATCGACGTCGAGCCGTTGACCAGCCCGGCGCCGACGTTGGTGTTGAGGAACGCCTTGAGGTGCGGCTTGGCGGCCACGATGGTGTCCTGCACCTTCTTCATCTGGTCGGGGTCGGTGGTGTTGGACGAGAACCCCAGGTACTTGCAGGTCGAGCCCATGCAATCGCGCTCGAGGTCGATGAAGATCGTCTGGCCGGAGTACCGGGGGATCAGCTCCCAGAAGTCGTGCCAGCTCTCGATGGTCGCGTTGCCGACGAGGTCGGGGCGGTAGGCGATGCCGACCTTGCCGTAGTCGGTGGGCAGGCCCCACGGATAGGACTTGCGGAACTTCTCGTCGATGTTCTTGATGTTCGGGATCTTCGAGAAGTCGAGCGGCGAGGTGAACCCGGCGGCTGCAGCCTGGCCCGAGTCGGTCGTGTCGGAGAGCAGGAAGTCGTACTGCTTGCTCTTGAACTGCTGGACGACCTCGGCCGAGCTCGAGGTGGCGTTCGAGATCATCTTGATCGAGGCGCCGGGGTATTTCGCGGCGAACGCCGACAGGTTGTCCTTGCCCATCCAGCCGGGGTAGTTGCTGAGGATCGCCTGGCCGGTGATCGGTGCGGGGCCCGAGCCGCCCGCTGCCGACGAGCCCGAGCTCGAGCCCGAGCCGCATGCCGCCAGGAGCGACGCGGCCGTGACGCCCAGCGCGCCGGCGCCGGCCCGCTGCAGCAGCGCCTGTCGGGTCAGGGGATCAGTCAACGGATCCGTGGTTGTGCTCACGAGGCGTACCTCCGGGTGTCGAAAGGGTTGCGCTGTAGGGGACGATGGTAGCGATATTCTCCACCAAAGCACTGCACAATAGACTCCATGTCGGTCATGATCGGCCGGACTCCTCGGAGTCGGGCCCGTCCGGGTCGGACGATCTCACCGATCCCGGCACGACGCAAGGACCGAAACCGCGTTCGCGGCGGCGCCGCTAGTCGCATGCGCGCGAGCAGCCGGCCGGGCGTTCCCTGCTGCCACCTCGTCGAACACGGCCGTGCCAAGGCCGCGCAGGCAGGCGGCGGCGGCGCAGTGGTGGAGCACCGGGGCGTCGCTGCCGTGCGCCAGGTGGGCGGTCCCGTGCATCTGGATGAACTGGCCGAGCGCGGCCGGCCCGAACGACGCGGAGTCGACCACCGTGTTGGGGTGTTGCTGCAGGTCGATGCGGGCGCCGCGGGCGCGGAAGCGCTCCGTCAGGAGCGGCGCTCCGCCGCCCAGGATCGCGAAGACCGCGGCAAGGCCGGGGTGTGCGGCGGCGTCGCGGGCGAGCCAGGCCACGTACGCCCGCTGCATCTGGGCGCAGTAGTCGACGGCGCCCATCCACCAGTCGGGCACGCCTTCGGGCGGTTGCGCCGCCCGCCCGGGGTGGACGAACAGCACCTCGCCCGCGGCCAGGAGCTCGGCCGGGAGCCGCCCGAGGCCGGCGGTGAGCGCGTCTGCGGCGACCGTCACACCTGCGAACCCGGCGCGGCGGCGGCCGTAGGCCAGCGGCAGGACGCGTCCGTCGGAGGCCCGGGCGATCCGCAGGATCCCGTCGTGCCACAGCTCCAGCAGCGGGCCGTCGAAGCAGTCGGTGGGCGAGAGCGAGACGACGGCGACGTCGATGCCTGCCTCGTCCAGCCAGGCCAGCCGCCGGTCGAGGTCGTCCACGCCCGGCGGAAGCGCCAGTGGCGGCAGGCCTGGTGCCTGGAACATGCGGTCGCGAACCCAGGGCGGCTGCGTGCGGCGGGCCAGCTCCCGAAGCACCTCCGGCGGCCACAGGTGCTGGTGCATGTCGTAGGTGCGCTCGGCGGCCACGGGTCAGAGCTCGTATGCCGCCGATTGCAGCACGAGCCGGCTGCCGACCCCGGCGGCGACGGAGCGTTCGTAGATCAGGTTGCCCAGCATCACGTCGCTGATGGCAAAGCCGCGGTGCCAGAACACGATCCGCTCGTCGGGCCGCTCGCGGCCGGGTTTACGGCCGGTCACGATCTCGCCGATCTCGGCGTACAGGTGCTCGCGGGCCAGCTCGCCGGCGCGGATGATCGCGGTGTACTGGCCGAACTGCCCGTGGGCCGCCTGCTCCCAGTCGTCCACCACGAACTTCTCGGCGGTCGCGGGGAGGTCTGACTCGGTCGACATGACGGCGCCGTAGGGCACCACGAGCGCACCGGGCTGGACGGCGGCGGTGGGCACGAGCACCGCCGGCTCGGTGAGGCGCGACGCGTCCACGATGATCTGCGCGCCGTCGATCGCCTCGGCGGCCGTGTCGACCGCGACGACGTCGCGGCCGAGCTCCTCCGACATCGCCCGGGCGAACTCCGCGCGCGACTCGGGCCGACGGCTGGTCACGCGGATCTCGTCGAGGTCGAAGAGGCCCGCCAGGTAGCGCAGGTTGTAGCGGGCGGTCCCGCGCGCGCCGATGTGGCCGAGCACCCGGCTGTCGGACCGCGCCAGGTGCCGCGCCCCGATCGCCGTGACGGCACCCGTGCGCATCCAGGTCAGCGTCGTCGCATCCAGGATCGCGAACGGGGTGCCGGTCTCGGCGTGGTAGAGGGTGAGCAGCGCCAGCTCGGAAGGCAGCGCGTGGCGGTGGTTGTGGGCGTAGTCGCCGATGACCTTGACGCCGGCGATGTCGAGGCCGCCGACATATCCCGGCAGGATGTTGAAGTGCCCGCCGTGGCGCTCCTCCAGCGAGAGGTGGGTCTTCGGCGGCAGCACGACGTCGCCGTCGCCGTGCGCGCGCAGCCCGGTCTCGACCGCCTCGAGCACCTCGGCGTCGGTCAGCTCGAGCCGGTCGACGTCGTCGCCCGAGACGAACAGGATCTCGAGCCTCATCAGGCCTTGCGGGGGATGAACGGCAGCGTGGTCGTCTCCATGTCGGCCTCGCCCGTGTGGTGGCGGATCGTCAGGGTGACGCCGGGGTCGGCGTGCTCGGCATCGATCAGCGCGACGGCGATCATCCGCTCGAGGGTCGGGGAGTACGCCGCCCAGCGGAGCCGGCCGACCTGCTCGCCGTCGCGGTGGGCGGTCCACGCCCATTGCAGCCGGGGCAGGCGCTCGGGGCCGCCCAGAAGGCCGATCGTGCGCCGCCGCACGCCCCGCTGTGCGACCTCACGCAGCGCGTCGCGGCCGACGTACGCGCGCTTGTCGAGGTCGACCAGTCGCGGGCTGAACTCGAGCGCGTTCACCTCGAAGTTGGTGTAGTACTGGCAGTCGGTGATGCCGCACTCGATCGCGTGCGGCACGTTGGGGCCGGTGATCAGGAGGCCGCTGGGCTCACCGGCCTCGACCAGCGCGTCCCAGACCGCGGGGGCACCGGCGGAGCCCAGCGGGTAGAGCTCGTAGCCCAGCTCGCCGCTCCACCCGGTGCGCGACACGATCACTCGCATACCTGCGACCTCCATCGCGCGGCAGTCGTAGTAGGCGAGATCGTCGATCGCATCGCCGACCAGCCGGCGCAGCACGTCGCGCGAGTTCGGGCCCTGGAGCTGGAGCGGCGGCACGTCGGCCTCGGTGACGCGCACGTCGTGGTCGGTGTGGAGGGCGATGCCCTTGGCCCACAGGAGCAGGTCGACGCTTCCGTGCGAGAGCCAGACCGTGTCGTCGAACGGCCGCAGCAGCACCGGGTCGCAGATCACCCGACCGGCCTCGTCCGCGACCAGGACGTAGCGGCAGCGGCCGGTCGCGAGGTCGGTGAGGTCGCGGGTGACGAGGTAGTCGGCGAACGAGACCGCATCGGGCCCCTGGATCTGCACCTGGCGCTCCCCGCCCACGTCCCAGAGCGCGACGGCCTCGCGCAGGGCGCGGTAGTCCTCGATCGGCGGGCGGCCGTAGTCGAGCGGCAGGTACATGTGGTTGTAGACCATGTACTCGGTCGCTCCGGCCGCCTCGGTGGCGGCGTGGTAGGGCGAGCGCCGGGTGTTGGGCAGGAAGATCTGGCTCATGCGATCCGCGTTGGGTGGGTCACGGCCACGGTCTGGCAGCGTACCGATGCGCAGAGAGCCCCGCGATAGGGTGTCGCGCATGGATCCACGACCTCCCGTCCCCCCGTTCACCGAGGAGACGGCTCGCACGAAGGTGCAGGCGGCCGAGGACGCCTGGAACAGCTGCGACCCCGAGCGAGTCGCGCGGCGCCTACTCCCCCGACTCCGCCTGGCGCAACCGCGACGAGTTCTTCCAGGGCCGCGACGCGATCGTCGACTTCCTGCGCCGCAAGTGGTCGCAGGAGCTCTCCTATCGCCTGCGCAAGGAGCTCTGGTGCTTCCACGAGAACCGCATCTCGGTGCGCTTCGAGTACGAGAGCCACGACCCGTCCGGCCAGTGGTGGCGCAGCCACGGCAACGAGCACTGGGAGTTCGACGAGCTCGGCTACATGCGCCGCCGCGACGCGAGCATCAACGACTACCGGATCGACGAGTCCGAGCGCCGGATCTGGGTCGACCGGCCGTCGCCGTACCGGCCCTAGATGATGCCGACCGTCTTCGTGACGGGCATGTCGGGGACGGGGAAGTCGAGCGCGCTGGCCGAGCTCGGCCGGCGCGGCCACCCGGTCGTCGACACGGACTCGCGGGAGTGGAGCGAGTGGTTCCCGGACGACGGCGAGTGGCGCTGGCGGGAGGACCGGATCGCCGGACTGCTCGCGGCGGACGACGGCCGCGTGCGCTACCTGTGCGGCTGCCAGTCCAACCAGGGCGTCTTCTACGACCGCTTCGCCGCGATCGTTCTCCTCAGCGCCCCGCTCGAGGTGATCCTGGAGCGGGTCGACACGCGGACGACGAACGACTACGGCAGGGCGCCGGAGGAGCGGGCGGCCATCATCGAGAACCTGCGCACGATCGAGCCGCTGCTGCGGGCGACCTGCACGCACGAGATCGACGCCGCCCGGCCGCTCGCCGAGGTGGTCGCGGAGCTCGAGGAGATCGGGCGGACGGCCGCCGCTACCCGAACGTGAACGAGTAGAGCGACGTGCCCGCGGGCACGGAGAGCACGAGCTTGTGCGGCCCGGCGGTCGGCATGTGCGCGAGCTGGTAGAGGTCGTCGTCGGGCACGCGCACGGACGCCTTCGGCGACCCGTCGACGGAGACGCCGAGCGTCACCGGCCCCGACGCCGGGGGCGCCGCGACGAGGTAGATCCGCGGCGCGACGTACTCGAACAGGAGCTTCGCGCCGGCGCCGGCGACGATCTGGTGGCTCTCGACCCGCCAGTGGCCCGCGAGCTCGACCTCGTTGGGCTGCGACGCGGCCGGGGCGCCGTAGTCGGAGTCGGTGTTGGGATGCAGCTGCTGGGTGTAGGCCTGCGCGCGGTACGTGCCCAGGTACGTCTCGGGCGTCTCGACCTGCGACGACGGCGAGATCGCCCCCTTCGCCTGCGCCATCGGGCCGGTCGCCTTCTCGCCCAGGAGGGTGCGGATCGCGTCCTGGGTCTGGGTGTAGCCGCCCTCGCCGAAGTGGGCGTCGCGGACGTCGCCGTTGCGGTCGATCAGGTAGTCGGCGGGCCAGTACTGGTTCGCCCAGGCGTCCCAGGTGCCGTACTTGTCGTCGACGGCGACCGGGTAGCGGATGCCGTGCTCGCGCACCGCCCGCTGGACGTTCGAGACGACGTGCTCGAAGGCGAACTCCGGCGTGTGGACGCCGACGATCACGAGCCCGTCGCGGTGATAGCGGGCGTACCACGCCTTCAGGTACGGCAGCGTGCGGATGCAGTTGACGCACGAGTACGTCCAGAAGTCGACCAGGACGACCTTGCCGCGCAGCCCGCGGAGCGTCAGCGGGCGCGAGCCGGGCGTGTTGATCCACTTCGTGATCCTGGTGAAGTCCGGGGCGGGGCCGTAGTTCCGGAGCGTGTCGGGCGAGCTTCCGGCCGCGACGGCGGCGGGCGCGTTGGCCGCCGACGCGGTCAGGTGGCGCAGGTCGCCGGCGATGCTGTGCGCGCGCTCGACCTTCTGGATCGCCGAGACGTAGCCCGGGGTGCTGGCGGCGAGCTGGGTGGGGATGTCGGTCGTGAAGAGGTAGGCCGCCGCGATCAGGACGGCGCCGGAGACGCGGCGGACGACGAGGCCGCTGTGGCGCACGCCGGACAGGTAGCCGGCCGCGCGGTGCCCGAGCAGGGCGATCGCGAACAGCGGCAGCGTGGCGCCGGCGGCGTAGGCGACCGTGATCGCGACCAGCTCCGCCGAGATCCGCCGCTCGGCGCTGAGCGCCGTGACGGCCGCCAGGATCGGCCCTGCGCAGGGCGTCCACACGAGCGCGAGCCCGGCGCCGAGCGCGACGCCCGACCAGAACCCGTCGCCGCCGGCGAGCCGGCCGCCGGCCCGGGCGGCGAGCGGCTGGAACGCGCGGCCGAGGGCCTCGCCCACTCCGGGCACGAGCAGGGCGACGCCGGCGACCGCGAGCAGGACGATGGCCAGGTTGCGGAGCAGGTCCTGCGGCAGGCCGAGCGCGGAGAGCACGCGCGAGGCGAGCAGGGTGAAGACGACGAACGCGACGGCGAGGCCGGTGGCGATCCCGAGCGGGCGACGGCGGCCTCCGGTGGTCGACGTCGCGGCCACCACCGGGAGAACCGGCAGCACGCAGGGCGAGAGAAACGTCGCGAGCCCGGCGACCGCCGCGACCACGATCAGCGTCAGATCCACGTCTGATGTATACGTCCGGGCGCGGGCGCCGGTTCGCCCCGCCGGCCGGGTTGCAACAATTCTGCAAGAGAACGGGCACCGCCCCCGGGATGGGGACTGTCCCCGCTTCGGCGGGGACAGTCCCCGATCGTCAGCCGGTCGCAGCCTTCAGCGCGGCGCGGGCGCGGGCGGCGCGGACGGCCCGGGAGAGCGTCTCGATGTCGTAGGCGCCGTAGTGGCGGCGCCCGTTCACGAAGAAGGTCGGGGTCCCCGAGACGCCGGAGAGGTCGGCGCCGTCGACGTCCTCGGCGATGCGGGCGCGGCCGACCCGTCTGCGCATGTCCTCGCGGAAGCGTTCCGCGTCGAGGCCGAGCTGCTCGGCATGCGCGACCAGGTCGGGCAGCTTGAGCGCGCCCTGGTGGCGCAGAAGGAGGTCGTGCAGCTCCCAGAACGAGCCCTGCTCGGCGGCCGCCTCGGTCGCCTCGGCGGCCAGCTGCGCGTGCGGATGGACGTCGTTCAGCGGCAGGTGGCGCCAGACGTAGCGCACGTCGCCGAAGTCGGCCAGGAGCTCGCGGACGACCGGCTCCGCCTGGCCGCAGAACGGGCACTCGAGGTCGCCGTACTCGAGCAGGGTCACCGGCGCGTCGAGCGCCCCGCGGATGTGGTCGCGGTCGGGGTCGACCGGAACCGCCAGGTCGATGATCGGCTTCGCCGAGCCGAGCAGCGCACGCAGCCGCAGGCGCCTCGGCAGCCGCTCGGTCGCGCGGAAGAGCGTCCACGTCACGCCCGACGAGACGAGCGCCGCGCACAGCACCCCCAGCTTGGCCTCCTCGAGGTCGCGTCCGTGGAAGGCGAGCGTCGCGATCAGGATCGACACGGTGAACCCGATCCCCGCCACCGTGCCACCGCCGGCGACCGCGACCCATCCCACCGGGGGCCGGAGCTTGCCGCGGCTCACCCGGGTGACGAGCCACGCGCTGGTGACCACCCCGACCGGCTTGCCGAGGACGTAGCCGAACAGGATGCCGAGCGTGATCGGCGAGGTGAACGCGTGGCCGAGGAAGCTCGCCGAGACGACGATCCCGGCGTTTGCCAGCGCAAACAGCGGCACGATGACGTAGCTCGTCCACGGGTGGTAGAGCTGCTGCAGGCGCTCGTTGGGCGAGATGGCGGTCTGCAGCCCCACCTGCGCCGACCGGGCCAGCTCGGGGGTCGGCTGTTCCCGGAACAGCCGGAAGAGGTCGGACGCGCGCTCGAGGTCGGAGCGCTGCGCGGGGTAGGCATAGGTGAGCAGGCCCATCACGAGCCCCGTCAGGATCGGGTCGATGCCCGACTTCAGGAGCGCCACCCACAGCGCCGCGCCCAGCGCGGCGTAGACGAGCCCGACGTGGACGCCGGCCGCGCGCACCGCCAGGATCAGGACGAGGACGCACCCGGCCGCGGCGAGGGCCATCACCCACACCTCACCGGTGTAGACGGTCGCGATCACGATCAGCGCGGCCACGTCGTCGACGACGACCACCGTCAGCATGAACGAGCGCAGGCGCTCCGGGAAGCGCGGCCCGACCAGCGTCAGCATCCCGAGCGCGAACGCGGTGTCGGTCGACATCGCCGTCCCCCAGCCGTGCGCCGAGTCGTGGCCGGCGTTCACCGCCAGGTAGATCAGCACGGGCACCGCCATGCCGCCCAGCCCGGCGACGAGCGGGAGGGTCACCCGGCGCCGCTCGCGCAGCTCGCCCATGTCGAACTCGCGCCGCGCCTCCAGCCCGACCACGAAGAAGAAGAACGTCATGAGGCCGCTGTTCACCCACCCGCGCAGGTCCATCGAGATCCCGTGGCCGCCCGCGCGGATCTCGAGCTGCGTCCCCCACACCGACCGGTACGAGCCGGCGTCGGCGTTCACCCACACGAGCGCGGCGACGGTCGCCGCGAGCAGGATCGCGGCGCTGCCCGTCTCCGTGTTCAGGAACTCGCGCAGCGGCCGCTCCAGGCTGCGCGCCCAGGCGGTGTGGCCGGAGTACGGCCCGGCGGTCTGGTCGGACTCGCTCATGGTCGCGAGCGTAGATCAGCTGTCAAGCCGGCCCCGCCAGAAGGCTCAGGCGTTGCCGCGGGCGAGGTCGATCAGGCGCCCGAGGATGCGGTCGCCGTCGACGCGCAGGCCGTCGTGCTCGTACTCGTTCGTCAGCCACGGCCGCAGGCCCCGGATCGCCGCGGCCGTCTCCTCCGAGAGGACGCGCTCGACGTACATGTCCTCCGCGTAGATGATCGCCGCCGCCGGCACCTCGTTGCGGCCCAGCTGCTCGGGGTCGTACAGGCGCGGCCACTCGCGCTCGGCCAGGAGGTCGGCCGCCTCCCGCAACGGCGCCAGCGTCCCGTAGTTCTCGAACATCCACGGGTAGACGTGCTCGCCGGTCAGGAGCTCGGGATCGTCGTGGTAGGCCTCCGGGAGCAGCCGCTCGGCCGACCACCGGGTCGCGCACCCGTCGGCGTAGCAGGCCTCGTGGATGACGGAGTAGATCGGGTTGCGGCCGAAGTCGAGGGCGGTCTCGACGTCGTGCAGGAACGCGGGCGAGTCGTGCGGCAGCTCGAGGATGTAGTGCAGCCGCTCCGCCCCCGGCCCCATCCCGAGCAGCATCCCCAGCTGGCGCATGCGCGGCCCGGTGAGGCGGTCGCCGGACGGCAGGCGCACGTCGTCGGCGTCGAGGCGGCGGCGCAGCTCGCGCATCCGCGCGCGATCCGCCCGGTAGCGGCCGTAGTAGCGGCGGGTGCGCTCGAGCACGCGCTCGTACGTGAGCCGGTAGACCTCGTCGGTGTGGCGGCCGACCGGCGGCAGCCCGCCGGTGAGGAACGCCTCGCGCAGCCCGCCGGGCGCGAACGACAGGTAGGTCGTGACGCAGAACCCGCCGAAGCTCTGGCCGAGCACGCTCCAGCGCTCGACGCCGAGCTCGCGCCGGATCCACTCGGCGTCGCGCACGATCGAGTCCGCCCGGAAATGGGCCAGGTACTCGGCCTGCTCCTGCGGCGAGCGGCCGGCGAGCGCGCCGACCGGCGTCGAGCGCCCGGTCCCGCGCTGGTCGAGCATCAGCACGCGGAACTCCTCGAGCGCCCGGTCGAGCCAGGCGGGCACGCTCGGCCGCCGGGTCGGGCGCGGCGCCTCCGATCCCGGGCCGCCCTGGAAGTAGACCAGGAACGGCCGGTCGCGCCCGTCCGGGTCGGCGACCTCGCGCGCGAAGACGGTGATGCGCTCGCCGTCCGGGCGGTCGTGGTCGAGGGGAACGGCGAACTCGTGCTCGGTCAGGACGAGTCCGGGCGCGCGGACGGTGTCGGGCATCGAGGCGATTATGCCCCAACGACCCGGGGTCAGACCCCGAACGGAAGTGCAACGGAACTGTCACGGCCGCCGTTCGGGGTCAGACCCCGCTTCGCGGCCGCGGCGTGCATAACCGGTGCCTGGCACCGGTTATGCACCAGAAGGGGTCTGACCCCGCCTGGTGCGCCGCTGGCAGCCGCGGCCGCTCGCGCTGCTCGCCCTCATTGGCCGATCACGATCCAGATCGTGCCCCCGGCGCCGGCATAGGTCAGGCCCTTCATGGCCGGCGTGACGACCGGCCAGTGCAGGCTCGACATCCACTCCACCGCGCTCCGGTCGAGCGCCTCCATCTACCGCAGGGCGCTGCGCAGCGCCGCCCGGGCGGCGTGATAGCCGCACATCCCGTGGACGCCGCCGCCCGGCGGGGTCGACGACGAGCACAGGAAGATGCGCGGGTTCGGCGTCGCGTACGGCGTGATCCGCAGGGCGGGGCGGGCGAGCACCTGGCGCAGGTCGGCGGCGCCGCCGTTGATGTCGCCGCCGACGCAGTTCGGGTTCTCCGCCTCGAGGTCGGCCGGGCGCGCGGGCCGCCCGCTCGAGCACGACGTCGCCGAACCCGGGTGCGAACCGCTCGATCTGGCGCTCGATCGCCGCCGTCATGTCGACCGGCGAGCCGTTGGGCACGTGGCAGTAGGCCCACAGCGTGTGCCGGCCCTCCGGCGCGCGGCCGGGATCGACCAGGCTCTGCTGGGCGACGAGGACGAACGGCCGGTCGGGGTGGCCGCCGGCGGTGACCGCGGCCTCGGCGTAGGCGATCTCGGGCAGGCTGCCGCCGACGTGCACCGTGCCGGCGTTGCGGCAGGCCTCCGCCGCCCAGGGCACCGGCTCGGAGAGCGCGTAGTCGAGCTTGAAGACGCCGGCGCCGTAGCGGTAGCGGCGCAGGCCGGCGGCATAGCGGCCGGGCAGCGCCTCGCCGCAGATCGCGACGAGCTGGCGGGGCGTCACGTCGAAGAGCAGCGCCCTGGCCTCCGGGAGATCGGCCAGCGACCGCACCTCGAAGCCGGTGCGGACCTCGCCGCCGAGCGTGCGCAGGTGCGCCGCCATCGCGTCGACGATCGCCTGCGAGCCGCCGCGCGCCACCGGCCAGCCGACGGCGTGGCCGAGCGCGAGCAGCACGAGCGCGAACCCCGCCGTGGGCGCGCCGTCGAGTGGCCGCATCGAGTGCGCCCCCATCCCGGCGAGCAGCGCGCGGGCGGCGTCCGACCGGAAGCGGGCGGCCGCGAGGCCGGCGACGCCGCGCACTCCGGCGCGGGCGAAGCGAGCCGCCAGCAGCGGGTGGCGGGGCGGCCGCGGCGCGCCGAGGACGATCGGGGCGAGCTCGTCCCAGCCGTCGGCAAACGGCCGCATCAGCGCCGCGTAGGCGTCGCCGTCCTGCCCCAGCCCCGCCGCCGTCTCGGCGAGCGACCGGCGCAGCACGACCGCCCGGCCGCCGTCGAGCGGATGGGCGGCCTGCACCTCCGGCTCGATCAGCTCGAGGCCGTGGTCGGCGAGCGGCAGCGTCCGCAGGAACGGCGAGCCGACGGCGAGCGGGTGGATCGCCGAGCAGACGTCGTGCCGGTAGCCCGGCAGCGTCAGCTCGGCGGTCCGCGCCCCGCCGCCGATCGTCTCGGCCCGCTCGCAGACGAGCACCGAGCGGCCTGCGCGGGCGAGCTCGATCGCGGCCGCGAGCCCGTTCGGCCCCGCGCCGACGACGACGGCGTCGGGCAAGCCGTCAGCCGCCCCGGCGGAAGGGGCGCGCGATCAGGCGGATCGGTGCGGCCGTCATGTAGATGCCGGAGCGTATCCCCGCGTTGTGCCAGATGTTCCCCGCCCGCGACCACTGGCGGCCGCGGTCGACGCACACCGTCGTCGTCTCCACCTCGCCTGTCGCGCCGAGGTGCCCGGCCAGCGAGCGCTGGCAGGGCTCGCCCGCCGCCGGCGACCGCGCCCGGGCGCTCTCCGCCGGAGCCGAGGCCGTCGACCACTACGCCTCCGCGCTCGCGCTGGGGCACCCCGATCCGGCCCGGTTGCACGAGGCCCTGGGCGATGTCCACACGCTCCGGGGCGACTACGCGGCGGCGCTCGCCGCCTACGACGCCGCCGCCGCCCATGCCGGCGCCGAGCGGCTGGGCGGGATCGAGCACAAGCTCGCCGCCGTGCACGAGCGCCGGGGCGAGTGGGAGCCGTCGGAGCGCCACCTCCAGGAGGCGCTCGCGCTGGGCGCGCCGGCGGCCCGCGTCCAGGCCGACCGCGGCCTGGTCGCCTGGAGGCGGGGCGACCCCGGCGCCCTCGACCTGTGCCGGGAGGCGCTGCGCCTGGCGGAGCGCGACGGCGACGACGAGGCCGCCGCCCGCGCCCACAACACGCTCGGCCTGCTGGGTGAGCGCGGCACCTCGAGCGCAGCCTCGAGCTGGCCGCGCGGCTGCCCGACCCCAGCATCCGCATCGCCGCCCTCAACAACCTGGCCCGGGCCCGCGCCGCCGCGGGCGAGCTCGACCCGGCCGCAGAGCTCGTCCGCGAGGCTCTCGACCTGGTCGCGGCGCAGGGCGACCGCCACCGCGAGGCGGCGCTGCGCAACAACCTCGCCGACACCCTCCACCGCGCCGGCCGCGACGAGGAGGCGATGGAGGAGCTGAAGCGCGCCGTGGCGATCTTCGCCGAGGTCGGCGGCCACGAGGACGAGCCCCGCCCCGGCGTCTGGCGCCTGGTCGAGTGGTGAAGGTGCCTGGCACCCGCACGGGTGCCTGGCACCGGTCGGCCCTCATCCGCGGTGATAGGTTGAGTCTCGCTTCAGTCCACGAGCGCGCGGCGTAGGAGGTTTCCGATGGCTGTCGAGACGCGACCAACGACGAGGCAGGGGGCGGAGACGGTGTTCGTCGACCGCTTCTGCGACGGCATCATCGGCCCGTCGAGCGAGATGCTCGGCCCCGTGCGCGACGGCGGCCACATCGTCGCCAACACGGCCCCGGGCTGCTGGGGGCCGATGATCACGCCGGCCATCAAGGGCGGCCACGAGGTGACGCTCCCGGTCGCAGTCGAGGGGGCCGAGGTGGGCGACGCGGTGGCCATCCACATCCGCGACATCTCGGTGACCTCCATCGCGACGGCGTCGGGGAACGACCGCCTGATCGAGGGCCGGTTCAACGGCGACCCGTACTGCGCCAAGGTGTGCGCCAGGTGCGGCGCCGAGGACGAGGCCACGGTCGTCGAGGGCATCGGCCCGACAGCGTCCGCTGCGCCGCCTGCGGCGAGCCGGCATCGCCGTTCGCGTTCACGAACGGCTACACGATCGCGTTCGACGACGAGTGGCGGGTCGGCGTCACGGTGGGCCGCGAGCAGGCCGAGGCGTTCGCGAACGACGCCCACACGGCCGGCGCGATCCCCGCGAACTCGGTCCAGAACCCGATCCTGCTCTTCGCGCCGCACGACCTGGTCGGCGTCGCCACCCGCCTGCGGCCGTTCATGGGCCAGATCGGGACGACCCCGGCGATCGACCTGCCCGACTCGCACAACGCGGGCGACTTCGGCGCGTTCCTGCTCGGCGCCCCCCACGCGCGGGCCGTGACGCCGGAGCAGCTCGAGGGCCGCACCGACGGCCACCTCGACATCGACGCCGCCCGCGCAGGCGCGATCCTGATCGCCCCGGTGAAGGTGGCGGGCGCCGGGATCTACCTCGGCGACATGCACGCGATGCAGGGCGACGGCGAGATCGCCGGCCACACCTGCGACGTGTCCGGCACGGTGACGCTGCAGGTGCACGTGCTCAAGGGCCTCACGATCGACGGCCCGATCCTGCTGCCCGTCGCCTCGGACCTGCCGTTCCTGGCCCGGCCGCTCTCGCCGGCCGAGCGGGCGCGGGCGACCGAGATCGCGCAGCGGAACGGCCTGGCGGAGATCGAGGAGTCGCTGCCCATCTCGGTCGTCGGCACCGGCCCCGACCTGAACAGCGCCGTCGACAACGGCCTGGCCCGCGCCGCCGACCTGCTCGACACGACGGTGCCCGAGGTGAAGAACCGGGCGACGATCACGGGCGCGATCGAGATCGGCCGGGCGCCGGGCGTCGTCCAGGTGACGTTCCTGGCGCCGGCGAGAGCGCTGGCCCGCCGCGGGCTGGCCGAGCTCGTGCGGACGCACTACGGCATGGAGGCGCCGATCTAGCCCCCGGAGACGGGCACCAGCACGTCGAGCTCCTCGCCGTCGGCGACGGGCCGCGTGCGGGGCAGAAACGCGCCGCCGGAGACGACGGCGAGCCCGCGCAGTGCGGACGGGTCGAAGCCGGCGTCGCGGGCGAGGGCGGCGACGAGGTCGTCGACGGTCGCTCCGTGCTCCACGACGATCGTGCGGCGAGCGCCCAGCCGCTGCGCCATCGTCCCCGACAGCCGCACGTGCACCTCCGGCATGCGGCCAGAGTATCGCACCGGCCCTCACGGCTATCGTGCGGGAAAGTCGTACGGGAGGAGAGCGGACATGGCCGAATCACGAGCGAGCGCCGTCTGGGAGGGCGACCTGCTGAGCGGCAGCGGCAGGGTGAGCGTCGCCAGCGGCGCGTTCCCCGAGCAGGCCGTGACCTGGGCGGCGCGGACGAACCGGCCCGACCCGAAGACGAGCCCCGAGGAGCTCATCGCCGCGGCGCACGCTGCCTGTTACGCGATGGCGTTCTCGAACGCCCTCGCCGAGGCGGGGCACACGCCGGAGCGACTCTCGGTCGACGCCTCCTGCCGGCTCGATCCCGTCGACGGCGGAGGGGTCGCGATCAGCCGCATCGACCTCTCGGTGCGCGGCCGCGTCCCCGGCCTCGACCAGGCCGAGTTCGAGCGCCTGGCCGGTGACGGTGAGCGCGGCTGCCCGGTCTCGAACGCCCTGCGCGGCAACGTCGAGATCGGCCTCGCTGTAACGCTGGAGGCCTAGCCGAGACCGTATGAGTGAATCGATGAAAGGACTCCTGAGCATGTTCCTGCGCAAGCCACGCGCCATCCCCGGTGCCGCCGACGCGCTTCCCGGCCGCGACGAGCCGGCCTTCGCCGTGCCCGAGCGGCACGCCGTCCTCGACGCGCCGCTCCTCCCTCCCTACCCGGAGGGGATCGACTACTTCTACGTCGGCCATGGGCTGCTTCTGGGGCGCCGAGCGCATCTTCTGGCAGACCCCGGGCGTGTATTCGACGGCCGTCGGCTACGCCGGCGGGTCCACCCCGAACCCGACCTACCGCGAGGTCTGCACCGGCATGACCGGGCACACCGAGGTCGTGCTCGTCGCCTACGACCCGAAGCGGATCTCGACCGAGCAGGTCATGCGCATCTTCTGGGAGGGCCACGACCCGACCCAGGGCATGCGCCAGGGCAACGACCACGGCACCCAGTACCGCTCGGCCATCTACTGGCGCACGCCGGAGCAGCGCGACGCGGCGCTCGCGACCCGCGACGCCTACGCCGAGGCCCTGCGGGCGCACAGCCGCGGCGAGATCACGACCGAGATCGCCGAGGCCGGGCCGTTCTACCCGGCCGAGGACTACCACCAGCAGTACCTCGAGAAGAACCCCGGCGGCTACTGCGGCATCGGCGGGACGGGCGTCTCCTGCCCGATCGGCGTCGGCGTCAGCGCCTCCTAGCCAGAGACCGGTGCCTGGCACCCGGCGGGTGCCAGGCACCTTTCACGGCCCATACAGGTCGACGCCGTGCGGCTCCTGGATGATGTTGCCGCCGTCGACGACGTAGGTCTGGCCGGTGACGTAGGCGGCCTCCTCGGAGGCCAGGAAGACGGCGACGGCCGCCGCCTCGGCGGCGGTGCCGGCCCGGCCCACCGGCGTGCTCCGGGCCGCGACGAGCTCGTCGTCGAGCGAGGACGCGGTGTCGATCCACCCCGGCGCGACGGAGTTCGCCGTCACGCCGCTGCGGCCGTAGTCGAGGGCGATCGAGCGCATCACGGCGTCCATCGCGCCCTTCGACGCGCCGTAGCCGGCCTGTCGCGGCGCCATCACGAACGGCCCCGTGACGGACGAGATCATGACGACGCGGCCGTAGCCGCGCCGGGCCATTCCCGGGGAGCGCCGCCTGGGTCGTGTGGACTGCCGTCATCAGGTTGACGTCGAGCTCGCGCCGCCACTCGGCCTCGCTCAGGTCGGCGAAGGCGGCGTCGGGCGCCGGGATGCCCGTCTGGGCGATGCCGGCCGCGTTCACGAGCACGTCCAGGCGGCCGTGCTCGCGCTCGACCGCCTCCACGAGCGCGAACGCCTCGGCCCGCACGGTCAGGTCGGCGACGTGCGCCGACGCGGTTGCGCCGGCCGCGCGCAGCTCCTCCGCCCGTGCCTCGACGCGGCTCGTGGTCGCGGTCTCGGCGACGGACGCGCCCAGCCGGGCCAGCAGCCGCGCACATGCGTGGCCGATGCCGGACTCGCTGCCGCAGCCGGTCACGAGCGCGACCCGGCCGGAGAAGTCGAAGGGGCGGTCATCCACGTCGACGCAATCCTACGGCCCGGGATCTGCGATAACCCGCGGAACCGCCCGACGAAGCGAGGATCCCGTGCCGTACTTCGACGCCCCACTGGAGGAGCTGCGCGTCTACCGCACCGCGGTGACCGTCCCGGACGACCTGGACGCGTACTGGGAGGAGGCGATCGAAGACGCGCGCACGCGGGCGCGCCCGGCCGCCTTCGAGCCGCACCGCCCGGAGGTCTACCGTCACGTCGAGGCCTACGACGTCACGTTCACCGGCGCCGGCGGCGACCCCGTGCGGGCCTGGTTCGTCTGCCCGCCGGGCCGCGACCGGCTGCCGTGCCGGGTCACGTTCATCGGCTACGGCGGCGGCCGCGGCCACGCGGCGGAGCACACGCTCTACGCGGCCGCCGGGTTCTGCGAGCTCGTCGTCGACTCGCGCTCGCAGGGCGGGAGCTGGCGGGCCGGCGACACCGGCGACCCCGGCGCCGGCGCCGCGCCCGGGCCGGAGGCGCCGGGCGTGATGACGCGGGGCATCCTCGACCGCAACGCCTACTACTTCCGCCGGCTCTACGTCGACGCGGTCCGCGGCGTCGAGACGGCCGCCGCCCACGACCGCGTCGATCCCGACCGGATCGGCGTCGGCGGCTTCAGCCAGGGCGGCGCGCTCTCGCTCGCGACGTCGGCGCTCGTCCCCGACCGCGTCCACCTGTGCCAGGCGCACATGCCGTACCTGTGCGACATCCCCCACGCGATCGCGATCGCCGGCGAGCCGCCGTACACGGAGCTGGTCGAGTTCCTGGCGCAGCACCAGGAGCACATCCCGCGCGTGCTCGACACGCTCCGCTACGTCGACAACGCCGTGCTCGCGCCGCGGATCCGGGCCTCGACCACCGTCAGCGTCGGCCTGATGGACGCGTGCTGCCCGCCCTCGACCGTCTTCGCGGCCTACAACGCGATCACCGCGCCGAAGCGCATCGTCGAGTACCACTACTGCGAGCACGACCTGCCCGGGCACCACGTGGAGCGGGAGCTCGAGGAGTTCGCGGAGGTGTTTCGCTAGCCGGCGGCGCGGCGCAGCTCGACGACGCCTTCGGCCTGGCGCGCCGGCAGCGGCACGGCGGGCTGGGCGGGCGCCCAGTCGATGCCGGGCCGGCCGAGCAGGAAGCCCTGGCCCGTCGCCGACCCGAGCGCGCGGACGACGTGCAGCTCGCCCGCCGTCTCGATGCCCTCGGCGCAGATCAGCGCGCCGGTGTCCTCGGCGAACCCGACGAACGCCTTGATGACGGCCGCCTTCGTCGGCTGGACGTTCACGCTCTCGACCAGGCTGCGGTCGAGCTTGACCACGTCGGGGCGGACGCGCACGAGCTGGGCGAAGCCGGCGTAGCCGACGCCGGCGTCGTCGACGGCGATGCGGGCGCCGCGGGCGCGCAGGTCCTGGAGCGCCATCTCGAGCTCGGGCCCCTCGGTCACGAGCGCGTTCTCGGTCACCTCGATCGTGATCGAGCTCAGATCCGCGGGCAGGTTCAGCAGCTCGCGGCCGGAGAGCAGCGCTTCGGGGCTCAGGTTGAGCGAGAGCGAGGCGCCGGCGGGACGCCCGGGCACGTCGAGCGCGGCCCGCACCGCGGCCGCCTCGAGCTCCACCGCCAGCCCGTGCTTGCGGGCGAGGTCGAACCACTCCTGCGGCGAGTGCCCGACGTCGGCCGGGAAGCGCGAGAGCGCCTCGTAGCCGACGACCTCCTGCGAGCGCAGGTCGAAGATCGGCTGGAACACCGGCGTGATCGCCCCGGGCGTGTCGAGCACCGCCAGCAGCTGGGCGCGCTCGATGTCGGCCTGCGTCGGCCCGGACTCGAGCTGGACGCTGTAGTGGCGGGTGGGAGCGCGATCGACCTTCGCCGTCCCCAGAGCCACCTCGGCGCGGCGAATCATCTCCTCGGCGGTGAGCCCGTCCTCCCACGACGCGACGGCGACCGTCGCCGACGGCTGCGGCGCCGCGCTCCGCCCGCAGGCGGCGTGGATCTCGGCCGCGACGCGGTCGGAGTCGTCGCCGGCGTCCACCAGGAGCACGAACTCGTCCCCGCCCAGGCGGTAGGCGGACGCGTCGTGGGCGGCGCCGACCTGGTCGAGCGCCGTGCCGAGCTTCACGAGCAGCTCGTCGCCGACCTTGTGCCCGTGACCGTCGTTCGTCTCCTTGAGGCCGTCGACGTCGATGAGCAGGAGGTGGAGCCCGCGCGACCCGGCGATCGCCTCGCGCAGGTCCTCGTGGAAGCAGCGGTGGTTGGGGAGGCCCGTGAGGCCGTCGCGCAGCGCCGCCGTGCGCAGCCGCTCGAGCTCGCGCCGGTGGGCGGCACCGAGCCGGTGGCGGAGGCGGGCCATCCGCAGGACGGCGAGCGAGGCGGCGACGCCGAGCGCCGCGATGATGATGGCGACGATGCTCAGCCGCGAGCCGGCCGCGCCCGACGCCGCCAGGTTCTGGCTCGCCGAGCGGATGTGCACCCCCCGCTCCCGGCCGATCAACCGTCGCATCACCTGAACCTGCGGGCGCAGGTCACGCGTCACGAGCACCGCCACGCTCGCGGCCGCACGGTGGGAGACGGCCGCGTGCAGGCGGGCGACGATGGCGTCGAGCGCTCGGTCGTCCGCCGTCAGCCGGACCGCGGCCGACCTGTCCGCCCCGTTCGCCGCGCGGGCGCGAAGCGAGGCGATGGCGTCGTCGAGTCCGTGCTGCGAGCGCGGGAGCGCCGCGAGGGAGCTGCCGGTCGGCGAGAAGGCGTACCGGGTCGCCGTGGTCTGCACGCGCTCGACGGCGTCGGCGGCGGAGTCGTACCGCGCTGCCGTCGCCGTCGCGTCGTTCACCCGGGCGGCGGCCCCGCCGGCGGCCTGGATCGTCGCCCACGCGAAGGCCGAGAGGCACAGCATCGCGAGGATGGTGGCGCCGACGCCGAGGAGCGAGCCAAGTTCCCGCAGTCTGCCGGGCGGCCGTGCTCCCTGTGCGTGCGCTGCCACCCTTCCTCCTACGAGTAGTAGCCGACGCTGACGGTGGAGAGCACGGCGGTCCCGCCCGCGACGGAGACCGTGACGCGCAGCGTGTCCCCCGAGGCCTTGACGCTGTGATGCACGGTGGCGAAGCCCCATCGACTGACGCCGCACCAGGGTGTCCCCTGGATGCCGCCGTGGCCGATCGGGAAGACGTACGTCAGCGTCGCGTGGTGGCTGTGGTCACAGGTGACGACCAGCGATCCGTGCATCGACCCGGTCCGGATCGTGCAGCCGCCCGGCGACCGCGAGGCGGTCTGCGTGGCGTCCTTCATCTGTGAGTTCCAGTGCGAGTGGGCCAGCGCCGGTGGCGCCGCCATCGCCAGGCCGGCCAGAGCCAGCGCGATCGAGCGTCGAAGCATGCGTGCGCACCTCGGGTGCGTAAGGGGTCACCCTCACGATGGCACCCGGATGCGCACGCGGACACCCCCGTTATGGGGAGCGCGCCTCGTGCCTAGACAGAGCCGTCGAAGCCGTCTTCGAGATACGCCTCCAGGGCGGCCGGGCCGCGCTCGGAGCGCAGGTAGCGCGTCCACGCCCGCTGCTCGTGGCAGACCACGCCCAGCTCCCAGACGCAGAACGTCGGCCGGTGCGGGCCGTCGGCAGGCCAGGGACGGAACGCGGCGTCGGCCTCGCCGTCCTTCGCGAACACCGTCTCCCAGACCTCGTTCTGGTTGCGCCAGCTGCAGACGAGCAGGAAGTAGAAGTCGCGGCCGCAGCGGTGCAGGATCACGAAGCCGACGTCGTCGGCGAGCGCCAGGCCGCCCGTCCGGGCCGCCTCCTCGAGGCCTTCGCGGGCGAGCGCGCGGATCTCGTCAGGCACCGGTGCGGTCGCCCGGGCCACGTCGTACCACTTGAGCGCCGAGCCGGCGAGCGTGATGCTCTCGGCGGGCCGGGCCAGCTTCGCCACGTGCCGGTAGTCGTCCGGAATGCGGCTCTCGATTCCAACGGTGCTCATCGCGTCGCCTCCCTGCGGGTGAAGTCCATCGTCCAGTTCGTCTCCCAGGTGGCGCCCTCGTCCTCGGAGAACGCCTGCTCCCAGCGCGGCGCCGGCGTGGTCACGCCCGACCACACGAAGCGCACCAGGATCGGCCGGCCCTCGAAGGTGTCCGGCCCCTCGAACACGCCGGTGTCGCCGGCGAACCCGCCGATCACGGGCGGGTCGAGCAGGCCGGAGCGGCGCGCGTCGGCCCAGTAGATCGACCACCGCCGCGCGGCCGGGTCGAAGAACCGGAACGACATGGCGACGAAGCCGCCGTCGTGCCCGGTGCGGAACTCGTCCTCGTTCCCGAGCCCATCCAGGATCGGGCGGGCCACGACCGTGGCCGCGAACTCGTCCCACTTCCCCGACCCCCGCAGCCGCTCGCGCAGCACGCGGTTGTGGACGTTCCAGCTGCCCATCCAGAAGTCGAAGTCCCTCGCCGTCCCGACGACCTGCGCCGTGTCGCTCATGCGATCCCTCCTCGTTCGCGGCCTCGCCGCCACCGTAGCCGCCAAATAGGGCGTATCACGCCCGCTATTCGTGCTTGACTACGGGCGTGCTCACGCCGACCGCCCGGCTGCTCGAGCTGCTCGAGCTCCTGCAGTCCCAGCCCGTCGCCACCGGACGGGAGATCGCCGGGCGCCTGGGCGTGGACGCGCGCACCGTGCGCCGGTACGTCGACGCCCTGCGCGATCTCGGCATCCCGGTCGAGGGCCAGCGCGGCGTCGGCGGCGGGTACGCGATGCGCCCCGGCTTCCGGCTGCCGCCGCTGATGCTGGGCGAGGACGAGGCCGTCGCCGTCGCGCTCGGCGTGGTCGCCGCGGCACGGCTGGGTCTGGCGGGATCGCCGGAGTCGGCGGCCTCGGCCCTGACCAAGGTGCACCGCGCCCTGCCCGAGACGCTGCGCCGGCGGGTGGAGGCGCTCGAGGGCGCGCTCGAGCTGACGGCGGCGGCGACGTCCGCGGTGCCCGTGCCCGGCGAGACCGCGCTGGCCCTGGCCGAGGCGATCCGGCGCCGGCGGCGGCTGCGGGCCGGCTACCGCGCCTTCTCCGGCGAGCGGACGACGCGTGAGCTCTCGCCGCACGGCCTCGTCGTCCACGCCGGGCGCTGGTACCTGGCCGCCCACGACCACACCCGGGACGCGCTGCGCACCTTCCGGGTCGACCGGATGCGCGACCTGGAGGTCACCGGCGAGCGCGCCCAGCCGGCCCCGGACGGCTTCGACGCCGTCGCCCACGTCAGCACCTCGCTCGCCCGGGTGCCGTGGCCGTGGGAGGTCGAGGTCGTGCTCGACATGCCGGTCGACGCCGCCGCCCGCCGCCTGCCGCCGACGATGGCCGAGCTGGCCGCCGCCGGCGGCGGGACGGTCGTGCGGATGCGGGTGAGCTCGCTCGACTGGATGGCGGGCGTCATCGCCGGCCTCGACTGCGGCTTCGAGATCCGCCGCCCGGACGAGCTGCGGGCCAGCGTCCGCGCCCTGGCCGAACGACTGGCCGCCCGCGTGGCCTAGATGATTGGGCGGGTGTGAACCGAGCAGCGCAAGGGCTAAAGGGAGTTCATATCGGCCGACCCGAACCCCCACCAACGTCCAGGCGCGCGGGAGCCCGGCACCCACGTCATCGTCCTCACCACCTTCGCCGACGACCGCTCGGTGGTCGCGGCGCTGCGTGCCGGCGCGCGCGGGTTCCTGACCAAGGATGCGGGCGCCGATCAGATCGAGCAGGCGCTGCGCGCGGTGATGCGCGGCCAGGCCGCGATCGATCCCGTCGTCCAGCACCACGTCGTCGCGGCGGTCGCCGGCACGGGCGCCGGCGAGACGGCCGAGGAGGCCCTTCCCGACGGGCTCACTCCGCGCGAGGCGGAGGTGATGTCGCTGATCGCCGCCGGTCTCAGCAACGCCGAGATCGCCGAGCGGCTCGTGATCACCGAGGCGACCGTCAAGAGCCACGTGAACCACCTGTTCGCCAAGACCGGCGTCCGCGACCGCGCCCAGGCGGTGGCCTACGCCTACCGCAACGGTCTCGCCTGATCGGGGACAGTCCCGCCGGCCTACCGCAGGTCGGCGACGGCCCGGTCGAGCCCGGCCAGGGCCTCGCGCCCGAGCGGCTCGAGGCCCACGTCGCGGGCGTACTCGGCCAGGACGCCCCAGATCGAGATCGTGAGCACCCGCGCGCGCAGCAGCCGGTCGGCGTCTATCGGGCCGTACTCCTCGTGGAGCGCCTCCCGCCCCGCGGGCGTGAGGTAGCCCCAGTAGAGCAGGAGGTCGATGCCCGGATCTGCCCGGCAGACGTCGATCCAGTCGATCACGCCGGCCAGGCCGCCGCCGTCCGCGACGAGCAGGTGGCGCAGGTGCAGGTCGCCGTGGCAGACGACGAGCTCGCCGGGCTCGGGCAGGCCGCGGGCCTGCTCCAGGAGCGCCGCGACCGCGGCCGGCGGCCGCCACAGATCGAGCGCCGCCAGCCGCTCGAGCCCCTCCTCGGTGCGCGCGACGCGGAACGGCATGTCCGCGCGCCGGACCGGGTCGACGGGGAGCAGCCCGCCGCCGGCGGTCGCCGTCGCCGGGTCGACGTCGTGGAGCGCGCGCAGGAACCGGCCCAGCTCACGGCCGTGCCGCGCGCGCAGGTCGTCGTCCGCCCCGATCTCGGCCAGCTCGCTGCCGGGCAGGAGCCGGAAGCCCGCCCACGGCCAGCGGAAGCGATCGTCCGGCTCTCCGCGGCACTCGGCGACCGGCACGGGCAGCGGCAGCGCCGGTGCCAGCCGCGGCAGCACCTCGACCTCGCGCAGGAAGCCCGGCACCACCACCTCTCGGCGGGGGAAGCGGAACACCCACTCGTCGCCGGCGAGCCAGACCGTGCTGTCCCAGCCCTCGCCGAGCAGCCGCATCGGCGCGTCGCGCAGGTGCGGGAGCCGGTCGCCGACGAGCGAGCGGGCGAGCTCCTCGTCGACGACCAGCTCCGGGCTCCACATGGCGGTCACCCTAGCGACCCCGTGCGCATGTGCGACCCTACGGCCGTGCGCCAGATCGTCCTCCTGCGCGGCATCAACATCGGGCCGCGGAACCGGGTCGCGATGCCCGCGCTGCGCGAGCTGCTCACCGGCGCGGGCTTCGACGACGTGCGCACCTACGTGCAGAGCGGGAACGTGGTGCTGAGCACGCGGCGCAAGGAGCGCGCGGTGGCCAGGGCCTGCGAGGAGCTGATCGCCTCGGAGCTCGGCCTCGAGATCCCCGTGGTCGTCCGCACCCGAGACGAGCTCGCCGAGATCGTGCGCCGAAACCCGCTCGGCGAGGTCGCCGACGATCCCAAGCGCTACCAGGTGAGCTTCCTGGAGGCCGAGCCCGACCCCCGGGCGCTCGAGAAGCTCTCGGAGCTCGCGGTCGCCGGCGAGCGGATCGAGGCGATCGGGCGCGAGATCTACGCCTGGCATCCCGACGGGGTCGCCCGCTCGAAGCTGTGGGCCGGCCTGGCCGGCAAGAGCCTCGGCGTGAAGGCGACCGCCCGCAACTGGACGACGGTGACGACGCTCCTGGAGATGGCCGAGGAGTAGCCTCCGGCCATGAGCAGACACACGATCGTGAACCTGAAGCAGGTCGAGGCGTCCGAGGCCGCCCGCGCAGCCGGGATCGACGCCCACTTCTCCCGCAGCCGGCTCGACTCCGAGCACCTCGGCGTGTCGTACTTCCGCTACCCGCCCGACTACCGGCCGGGCACCGGGCACCATCATCGCGAGCAGGAGGAGGCCTACGTCGTCGTGAACGGCTCCGGCCAGGTCCGGCTGGACGACGAGGTGGTCGACCTGTCCCAGTGGGACGTCGTCCGGGTCGCGCCGGACGTCGTCCGCGGCTTCCGGGCCGGGCCGGACGGGCTCGAGCTGATCGCGATCGGCGCCGACCGCCCGGAGGGCGGCGACGGCGTCGCCGTCAAGGACTGGTGGACGGACTGACCTCGGCGACGTAGACGACGTCGTCCGCGCCGCGGGGCACCGGGATTCCGACGGCCCGGACCGGGCCGACGCACCGCCGCAGCCGCGCCTCGAACGCCGGGGCGGCGTCCGCCGCCCACACGGTCAGCCGACCGCCGGGCCGGAGCAGCCCGCGGAGGCTGCGCAGTCCCGCGTCCGCGTACAGGCGGCGGTTGCGCCCATGGACGAGCCATCCCGGGCCGTTGTCGACGTCGAGGCAGATCGCGTCGAACGGCGGCGCAAGCGTCTCGAGCGCATCGCCGAGGTCGGCGACGACCAGGCGCACGCGCGGGTCGTCGAGCCCCGCGCCGGCGTGCGGGCGCAGATGCGTCCGCGACCACTCGACGACGGCGGGCTCGACCTCGACGACCACGACCTCGGCCACCTCGGGCGATCGCAGCGCCTCGTCGAGCGAGAAGCCGACGCCCAGTCCCCCGAGCAGCACGCGGGCGTCGCGCAGGCCGGCAACGGCCTCGCGCACCAGCGCCCGCTCGGAGCGGCCGTCGCGGGTGTCCATCAGGAACGTCCCGTTCGCGATCACCTCGTGGTCCTCAGCCGCGCGGCGCAGGACGAGCTCGCCGTTCACCCCGGCGCGGCGGTCGACGACGA
The DNA here is from genome assembly GCA_963731515.1 of uncultured Actinomycetes bacterium. Classification (GTDB taxonomy): domain Bacteria; phylum Actinomycetota; class Thermoleophilia; order Gaiellales; family JAICJC01; genus JAICJC01. The sequence goes on from CAVSVU010000014.1 coordinate 671,976, forward strand.
CGGGCCGCTCGTCGTCTTTCTGAGGGCCGCCCGAGGACACCCGGGGAGGGTATCCGCGGTCGTTCGGATTGCGAAAATTCTCTTGCGCGACTTCACGTGCGGTACTAGCATCGCGATCCGAAGCTTGTCTCGTTATTCGCGGGGCTGGGGCCTACGAGAAGGGGGCGAAGGATGAGTCGGAGCTCGTGGTTGCGACGTACCGGAGCGGCCGTTGCCGGCGTGGGAACGCTGGTCGCGCTGTCCGTGGTACCGGCCGCGATGGCGGGGAAGGCGCAGCACGTCGGGCCGCGGTTCGGCGACATCGCGAGAGCGCACAACGCGACCGCCAAGGACCAGGGCGACGACGGCGGCGAGAGCAACGAGATCCTGGAACGGGCCGCGATGGAGTCGTACATGAAGACGGCGCCGGCCGCCACCGTGTCGGCAGCCGCGTATGAGGCAGCGATCGCCCAGGCCGCGCACCTCTCGACCATGGGCGGAACGTGGCGGGCCCTGACGGACAAGCCGTTCCTCGACGACCCGGTGCCCGGCTACCGGGACCCCAACTGGAGCAACTTCGGCGCGGGCTACGGCCTGGTCACCGGACGGATGACGGCGCTGACCGCATCCGGGCATGCGATCTACGCCGGCGCGGCCGACGGCGGCGTCTGGAAGTCGACCGACCGCGGCGGCCACTGGAAGTTCTGGTCGAACGGCCTTCCGCGGCTCTCGATCGGTGCACTCGCGACGAACCCCAGGGACGGCTCCGTTTGGGTCGGGCTTGGCGAGGCGAACACGAACGCTGACAGCTTCGCGGCGCTTGGCGTCTACCGCATCACCCGTCACGGCCACACGTGGCAGAAGGTCGGCGGGTCGGCCCTCCAGAGCCGCACCGTCTATTACCTCCGCTTCGACTCGGCCGGGCACGTGTACGCCGCCACGAGCACGGGACTCCTGCGCCACAGCGCGTCGCCCGGAGGGCCCTGGCATGTCGTCCTGAAGCCGGACCCGAACCCGCAGAGCTCGCCGTACCGGACGTCGTTCATCACCGACGTGACGTTCCAGCCGGGGACCGGCGGGCGCGTCGTCCTCGCGGCCCTCGGCTGGCGCGGCGGCACGCTTCCGTCCGACCTCCAGTACAACGGCTTCTACGTCTCGAAGCACTGGGGCAAGGCGGGGACGTTCCACCGCATCACTCCCACCGGCGACATCGACGCGACCGACATCGGCCGGACGACCTTCGCGGCCGGCACGGGCCGGATCTACGCGATGGTCGAATCACCGGCGAAGCTTGCGAGCCCCTCGGCCTCAGACGGGTTCTCGGTCTTGCAGGGCATCTATGTCTCAAAGAGTGGGAGCCCGGCCGGCCCGTGGACGCTGATCGCCGACGCCCACAAGCTCGCGAACTCTGGGTCGGCGCTGACCTCGGTGTTCGGAGAGTGGCCGGGGGTGCAGGCCTGGTACAACGAGTACCTCGCGGTCGACCCGCACAACCCGCTGCACATCTACGCGGGCCTGGAGGAGGTCTTCCAGTCCTTCGACGGCGGCCAGACCTGGACGACCATCGCGCCGTACGGCAACTATCTGGAGACCTGCCCGTGCTCGCCGACAGTCCATCCGGACCAGCATGCGGTGCTGATCAGCGGGAACACGATGTACGCCGGCAGCGACGGCGGCGTCTGGAGACGCCCGCTGTCCACCCACGGGCAGGCCGGCTGGGTCGACCTGAACGCCACGCTGCACACGACGCAGTACTACGGCGCCGGCGTCGGCCGCATGGGCTCGGGCGACGCCTTCTGGGGCGGGATGCAGGACAACGGCGCGAACCTCACGCGCCCGGGCGCCAAGATCGTGACCCAGGGGTTCACCGGCGACGGCGGCAAGGTGATCGTCGATCCGAAGAACGCCAATCACATCGTGAACGAGTACGTCGACATGGACCCGGCGCTCAGCACCGACGCGGGCAAGCACTACCGCGAGATCAGCCCGTCATGTGGGGCATTCACCTACACGCCGAACCCGTGCGACCCGGCGCCGCAGTTCATCACGCCGCTCAAGGCCGACGTGAACGACCCGACCCACTGGGTCACCGGCGGCGAGTTCATCTGGGACGACCACGCCGGCTGGAACACGCACTGCTCGGCGACCGCGTGCGACTGGAAGATCGTGCACGACACGCACGCGTCGACGACGGCGCTGGCCGTGAACGGCAGCACGATCTACGCCGGCTGGTGCGGCCTCCCGTGCAACCCGAACTCGGGCGTGCCGTTCACGTCCGGGATCGACACCAACGCCGGCGGCACGTGGCACACCGTGCACGCGCCGAACCTGCCGAACCGCTACATCACCGGGATCGACGTCGATCGCAACGACCCGAACCACGTCGTCGTCGTGTTCGGCGGCTTCTCGCGCCGCTGGATCCCGGCGGGCGGCGTGGGCCACGTGTTCGAGTCCCGGAACGGCGGGAACACGTGGAAGAACCTCACCGGGAACCTGCCGGACAACCCGGGGGATGACGTCGCGATCGTGCATCACAAGCTGATCGTCGCGACGGACCTCGGCGTCTTCATCGCACGTGACGGGAGCACCCACTGGGCGCGGCTCGGACACGGCCTGCCGGACGTCGACACCTGGAACCTGGCCGTCAGCCCCGGTCGCCGCTACGTCGTGGCGGCAACCCACGGTCGCGGCCTCTTCAAGATCGGGATCCGCTAGCCCTTCGCGGCGGGCTGGCGCTCACATGCGTCAGCCCGCCGCACCGGGCGGGGCGCACTCCGTCCGGCGCAGGCCGACGACGAGCCGTAGGTCGGTGTCGGCCCCGGTCGGCGCGCTGAAGCGCACGAGGCCGTTCGCGGCCACATGGACGGTGTGGCCGTCGACGAGCGCGGAGACGAGCCTGGCGCCCGCGACCCACGCAGCACCTGCCCGGTAGCCGCCGGGCGCGACCGCGATCCGGGCGACGCCGCGGCCGGCGATCCGCACGACCTTCCGGCCCTGGGCGCCGGCGATCACGATCGACCCGGGATACGGCCGCCCCGCCGCCGGACCGGCGGAGCAGCCCGCGCGCACGACCGCGCGGATCGCGATACGGGTGTCGTGGCCGCCGGATCCCGATCCGCACCCTGCGGCCGCGGGGCCGATCGCCGCGGCTATGGCGATCACGAGCGATGCCTTCACACCGTGTACGACGAGCGCGGGCGGCGGATGGTTCCGCGGATCTCCCAAATGACACATGCTGTGAGCGCCAAGTGACGCGTGCGGCGCGGTCGCCCGGATTACGCTCCGCAGCGCTCGGGACGGGGTAGATTCCCTGCGGGCGACGGGCTCGGCTGCTGCTACGATCGTGGCATTCGACGCAAGGGGGCTTGAGATGTCTCTTCAAGGGGACTTCGAGCACGAGCAGGCACAGCGGCACAGGCAGCAGCTTCGAGATCGTGCGGACGCAGACCGGGCCGCTCGCGCGTCTGGCCACAAGTCGATTCTCCGGCGACTGTGGGACAAGGTATCGCCAAGGCGTCATGAGACGCACAACGGCGTGTAGCAGTCGCTGCAGCACCGAGATGTGCCGTAGCGGTGTGGTTCCGGTGTGGTTCCGGTGTGGTCCCGCCCCCGCTAGGCCCACCGAAATGCCTGCATATCGGCGCGTTGGTCGGTTCCCGGGCGGGAACCGACGGGCCGCCGTCCCCGTCGTACGGGATATGCGCATCGTCGGTCGTAACGGTGATCAAAAGTCCATCCACTGCCGCTCGGGCTCAAGACGCTGCGTGTTCTTATGCGCGGCGAGGGTGGCGAACCGGAAGCGGCGCGCTTCGGAGCGGGTTCCGAAGTCTCGCACGCGGTCGGTGCCGAGGTGGTCCGTGTAGGGGACGAGGTAGCGGTCGCCTGAGCGGTAGACGCCGCGTGAGCGGGTTCGCTTGAGCTTGAAGGAGAGCGGGTCGACAATTGCGGCGGCGGTCGTGACGGTGTCATCGAGCGCGGTAGTGCCCGCGACGATTCGGCCGCGGAATGCTCGGAGCGTGGATTGCGTCATCGCTTCCGGGTCGCTGAGCAGGGTAAGTGCCTGTGTGGCGCATTCGGCCAGCGTGTGGCGCTGGTGGGTGGCTTCGGCGACGGCGGTGATCTGGGTCTGGATCGTCGCGGCGGCGCGTTCGGCGCTCGGCAGAAACGGTGCCATCTGGCGCTGCTCCGAAAGCCGCGTTGCCAGCTTGCCGTGGTCGATCCGTGTCAAGAACCCATCGGCGCGTTCGACGGCGCGTTGGCCGGCAAAGAGTCTTCCACCGAGCTCGACAAGCCCCGGTCGCAGCTCGCCAGAAACGTCCGGCAGGCGTGATCGCACCTGCCACGCGGTGTCTCCCAGGGTGGGTTCCATAGCTGGCCGCGAACGCACTCGTGCCAACCATCCGCGGTTGTTCGCAACCGAAGCGCGAAGAGGCGGGAATCCCAAGCGACCTCTCGGAATGACGAGTTGGTAGATCCTCTCGGGAGACGGGAGCCCGGCCAAGACGTACTCGCCGAGGTCGCGAAGCTCAACATCGTCACCCAGCCCATGGCGCACAGTCCGCGACATGAGCACCTGGCCGCCGTGCCCGGCGGAGCAGATCCGCGCCGCGCGGTTCACGTCAAGTCCGAGATAGGCGCCGTCCAGCACGACGGGTGTTCCGGCGTTCAATCCCATCCGGACCAGCACAGACGACTCCCCCGGCCACTGATGCGCGGCCAGCTCGCGCTGTGCCGCCATCGCCGCCGCGACAGCCTCGTCTGGTTGGCCGAAGACGGCGAAAAACTCGTCCGCCCGACAGTCCACCTCCTGCCCGCCAAGCCCCGCGATCACCGCCCGAAGAATCTCGCGATGATCGGACAAGGCGCGCCCATACTCCTGCTCGCCCAGCCGACGAACCAGCCGCGTTGACCCCTCGATGTCCGAGAAGAAGAGAGTCACCATCTGCCCGCCAAGCTCGCTCACCCGCACCCCCCGAGCGTCGCCACCCGAACGTCGAATCATCTCACACCGCAGTTCGACAACCCTTTCAGCCAGGGGGTAGGGGGCCCCATCGCGTGCGCGGACGGCCCCCAACCCTTTGCCAACCTTCCCAATACGGATACTCGTTCGTGGGAGGGGCTCAGCGTGAAGCCGCCGGCGGGTCTGACATGGGCCGCCAGGGCGGCGTACACGGTCGCGGAGCGGGAGTTGGGGGACGATGCCCAGCGGTTTCGCACGGTGCTTCTCGGCTACACCTACGCGGTCGACCTCGAGACTCGAGCTCGGGCCGAGTGGGAACGCGAAAAGCGGCCGCTGATCCAGGTGCATGGCGCGGCTGGTGTGCATCCGCTGGTGAAGGTGATGCTTGATCGCGTCGCGTTGCCGGGGCCGGTGTGGCGGGACGGTGAGCGGCCGCGGTTGGCGCTCGGGGGGCCGGGGCCGCTCATGAACTCGGACGTCGCGGTGGTGAACCAGGCGCGTGGTCACGCTTTACCCTCTCGACGCCTAGGCCGTCGTGACCTTCCCGGACGGTAGAACGCGATCGGGACACCCGCCAGGCCGTACAGCATCAAAGCGCTATCAAGCCGCGGCCGGGGATCTAATGAGTTAGGTGGTGTGTCCCCCAGTCGGGCGCGACTTCGCCGGAGTTTGGCGCCTGCGCGTGGGTGATCTGGTGTTGGTTGCTTCCGTCCGCGTTCATTACCCATAGGTGAGGAAAGCCCCCGAAGCCGCGGGCAAACGCGATCTTGCGGCCATCGGGGGAGTAAGTCGCGTAGAAGTCGTTCTGCCCCGTCGGCCCACCGGTGAGCATGCGGACGTCGGAGCCGTCGCGGCGGATCGTGAAGACCACACCGTCGCCCGCGTCGACGTTGGTGTTGGACACGATCCGGCGTCCGTCCGGCGACCAGTCACTGTCGGCGGCGTGGAGCCGAAGCGGCGTCAAACGATGACGATGGCTGCCGTCTGCACGCACCAGGTACAGGGCGGGTGCGCCGGTCTGCGGGAAGGTGGAAAAGACGATCCAGCGACCGTCCGGCGAGTACTTGGGGACCTGCTCGTCGACGGCGCTGTGGGTGACGCGGTGAATGGGGCCACCGTCCGCGCCGATCGTGTAGACGTTGAAGGGCGGGTTTCCGGTGGGACTGTGGGCGAACACAATCCGGCTGCCGTCTGGCGACCAGGATGGCTGTCCGGTGAACCCCGCGAGGTGGGTGACCTGGTCGATGTCGCTGCCGTCGGCGTGCATCGTGTACACCTGCCACGCCCCGGTGCGGTCGCTGTCGAAGACGATTTCGCGCCCGTTCGGCGACCAGTCGGACCAGAGCGATAGATGCTTCATCGACGTGTGGGTGAGTTGATCGCGGTGGCTGCCGTCAGGATTGACGCGCGCGATCTGGGGGCTGCCACTGCTGTCGTTGGTAAACGAGATCTGCCCGTTTTGACCCGGAAACGCGGCGTGCGCTTGCCCAGCAAGCACTGCCGCTCCCACGAACACGACTGCCACCGCCAGCAAGCGCCTGACACGGCTAACGCGACCCGTACTCATAATGCCTCCCCTGCCGTGGAGTCCCCGAGACAACATTGTCACTATCGTCACGGAATCCACCGACACTACCACAACCGAAGGCCGGCCCGCCGGGCCGGGTTCGCCTCTCCAAGTGCTCAGCGACGCGCTTGGTCGGCTGCGTCAGTGAGCTGCATAAGGATGCAGAGGATCTTGCTCGCTCGCGCGAGCGTGCTCGGCTCGAGGGCACCCGACGGCCGTACCCTCGAGCCGGTCCCGCGACGGAGGAATGCGGGTTTCCGCGTGGTTAGGACGGTCTATCGTTTCCCGGCCGGAACCGACCAACGCTCCGATATGCAGGCATTTCGGTAGGCCTAGCGGGGGAGGGACCACACCGGAACCACACCGCTACGGCACATCTCGGTGCTGCAGCGACTGCTACACGCCGTTGTGCGTCTCATGACGCCTTGGCGATACCTTGATCCCACGGTCGCCGGAGAACTCACGCATCGTCGTCGAGCAGTACGTGGGAGTAGACGTCCAGCGTGAAGCTCTTTCGGGTGTGGCCTAGCTGCGCGGCGAGGTTCGTGACCGGGACGCCGCGGGCGATCTGGACGCTTGCGTAGCGGTGTCGTAGGTCGTGTGGGCTGTAGAGGGCGAGACCGGCGGATTGGCAGGCGCGCCGCATGTTCTTGATCGTCGGCGGCGTGGCCCCCGGTATCACGCGCCGCTCGGGCGTGCGATCGTCGGGCGGTGTCGCCGCGGCGTGGCGGGAAGACGCGAGCGGCGCGAAGGTGGGTCGCCGTCCCACCCGAGCTCATGGCCGAGGTGTACTGGATCCCCGGCAGCGCCCGGCGCCCCGGCGCCGACACCGCTCCGATCGGACGGCCGCGCCGACGCTGCGGATACACCCGCCGCGCCGACGCCGGCGTCAGCCCTAGCTGGGCGCCGTGATACGCCGCCGCTCGCGCCGTGTCCAGCATGAGCTTCACCAGTGGGTGCCCCAGCAGCACCATGCACCTGGATCAGCGGCCGGTCTTCGCGTTCCCGCTCGGCCCGAGCTCGAGTCTCGAGGTCGACCGCGTAGGTCCGAGAAGCGCCGTGCGAAACCGCTGGGCGTCGTCCCCCAACTCTCGCTCAGCCACGCTGTAGGCCGCGCGCGCGGCCGGCGTGAGACCAGTTGGCGCCTTCCCGCTGACCCCCCTCCCACGAACGAATATCCGTATTGGGAAGGTTGGCGAGGGATTGGAGCCGAATGGCGGTTCGCGATGGTCCCGTACCCCCCGGGGGCGAGGCGTCGGTCGATCCGGTGTGAGATGGTCTGGGTTCGGGTGGCGCTAGGGGGTGCGCGTTACGGAGCTTGGCGGCCAGGTGGCGACGCTGTTCTTCTCGGATATCGAGGGGTCAACTCGGCTGGTTCGTCGGTTGGGCGAGCAGGAGTATGGGCGCGCCTTGTCCGATCACCGCCGGATTCTTCGGGCGGTTATCGCTCGGCTTGGCGGGGAGGAAGTGGAGTGTCGTGCGGACGAGTTCTTTGCCGTGTTCGCCAAATCAGGCCAAGCTGTTGCGGCGGCGGTGGCGGCGCAGCGCGAGCTGGCCGCGCATGAGTGGCCGGGAGAGTCGTCTGTGCTTGTGCGGATAGGGCTGAACGCCGGAACGCTGGTGGTGGTGGACGGCGCCTATCTCGGGCTTGACGTGAATCGCGCGGCGCGGATCTGCTCCGCCGGTCACGGCGGCCAAGTGCTTATCTCGCAGGCTGTGCGCGATGCAGTAGCCGACGAAGTCGGGCTTAGCGACCTCGGCGAGTATGTATTGGCGGGGCTTCCGACGCCCGAGAGAATCTTCCAACTGGTCATTCCCGGAGCGCGCCTGGCGTTTCCGCCGCTTCGCGCGTCGGCAGCGACCAACCGCCGCGGACGGTTGGCACGGGTGCGTTCGCGGCCGACCGTGGAGCCCGCGTTGGGGAGCACAGCATGGCAGGTGCGATCACTTCTGCCCGAGGTCTCTGGTGAGCTGCGGCCGGGGCTGGTCGAGCTCGGTGGCAAGCTCTTCGCTGGCCAACGCGCGATCAATCACGCCGATGGGTTCCTGAGTCGGATCGACCACCGCAAGCTGGCAACGCGGCTTTCCGAGCAACGCCAAATGGCACCCTTCTTGCCGAGCGCCGAGCGCGCAGCCAGCACGACCGAGACTCAGATCACCGCCGTCGCCGAAGCCACTCACCGGCGCCAGGCGCTAGCCGACTGCGCCACACAGGCACTCGCCCTGCTCAGCGACATTGAGGCTATGTCGCGATCCACGGTCCTAGCTCTCACCGGCCGGGTCGCGGACGCCACAACCGTGCTCGATGACAGCGTCACAACCGCGGCCGCGCTCGTCGATCCGCTGTCCTTCAAACTGGCCCGCACCCGCTCGCGCGGAGTCTATCGCTCGGGCGACCGCTACCTCGTCCCATACACCGACAACCTCGGCACCGACCGCGTCCAAGACTTCGCCACCCGCGCCGAAGGCCGCCGCTTCCGGTTGGCCACCCGCATCGCACACCAGAACGCGCAGCGCCCACGCGACCCCCCGCGGGGGGCATTGGGCGGGGGGTGATTCAACGTTCTGTTCGACCATGCCCCTCGAGGGTATGGGCCGGTGTGCGTCTGCGCCGCCGGCACAACTCGCACAGAGCGCGCGGCAGTGGGTGGGTAAGCAGCTCTCTCCTCTTCCGGACGCCGAGTTCCGCGTCCTGGAGGATCACGACGACGGCCGCCTGGCACCTGGCTTCGAGCGGCACGTCGGCGAGTTGCACGGTGTGAGCCCCGTGTTCCACTCTGGAAATCAAATGTTGCATATGAAGCAACTCTAGATTAAGCTGCCTCATGCCCGAAACCGCCTCCCCGTTCTTGACTGTGCCCGAGGTCGCCGCCGAGCTCCGCATCGACCGGGCCACCGTCTACCGACTGATCCGCCGCGGTCAGCTGCCCACGGTCCAGATCGGGACGGGGCCGGGGCCGGGCCAGATCCTCCGCGTGCGCGCCGACGCACTCGAGCGGTTCATCGCAGACAGAGAGGCGAAGACATCATGCCCAGCACACTGACGCGGCGGAGCGGGAAACCCCGGACCGTCACCGACGTGATCGACGCGGGCCGGCGGATGCTCCGCGCAGACACGCCCACCAACCCGCGCGAAATCCAAGAACGTATAGCTGCGATCGACGCGGTGATGCAGTGCCTGCACGGACCGCACTACGCGACCGACTTCTACAGGAAGCTGGGCCAGGAATGGTCGCGGCTCTCGGCCCTGCAGTCTGGTGGTTCGTCGCGGGGCATCATGGCGCTCGGGATGGCGACGCGGTCGGCGGGCGGCTCACAGTCGTTTGAGGAGTACGCAGCCGCCGAGGCGGAGTGGCAGCGGTCGCCGGAGCGCGCCAGACTCGCCACGGCAACGGCACTGCCGGCGTCGTGGCGGCTGCCGGAACCGTCACGCGCGAAGGTCGAGCCGCCGTCTATCCGTCTCGACGCCGACACCGAGCCGCGGGTGCGCCGCGCTCGGACCCGAATGCGTCGAGCTCACACTCAGCAGCCTGGCACGGTCACCCGCGAAAGAGCACACGGCAGGCTCGCCCACCGCACCAGGCACCCCATCCTCTACGGACTTCCCCCGCACGGGGTGGGGGTTCCATCGCGAACCGCAACCCCCCCAAACCCTTCGCCAACCCTCCCATTTTGGATATTCGTTCTGGGTGGGGGGTCAGCGTGAAGGCGTCAGCTGGTCTCACACCGGCCGCTCGAGCGGCGTACACCGTCGCGGAGCGCGATCTGGGGGAGGACGCCCTCCGGTTTCGCACGGCGCTTCTGAGCTATGTGTACGCGGTTGATCTCGAGACACGCGCGCGTGCGGAGTGGGAGCGCGAAAAGCGGCCACTAGTCCAGGTTCATGGCGCGGCTGGTGTGCACCCGTTGGTGAAGATCATGCTGGAGACGTCGCGGTCTGCGGCGTATCACGGCGCGCAGCTGGGGTTGTCTCCGGCGTCGGCGCGGCGGGTGTATCCGCAGCGTCGTCCAGGCCGGCCGATCGGCGCGGTGTCCGCGCCGGATCGGGTCGCGTTGCCGCCTGCTCAGTGGCGGGACGTTGAGCCGCCGCGGTTGGCGCTCGCGGCAAAGCCGGGCCCGCTCATGAAAGGGGACGCGGCGGCGGTGAATCGGGCGCGGGGGCACGCGGCGGAGGATTGAGAGGCGTCGCCGGGCTCCCTTCCGGCGGCGTGCGGGGGTGGTGCGTCGTCATGTCGCCGGGTTCGGCGCGAGGCGCTCCCCTCTGTCGGTTCGGCGCCGTGTGCCTCGGCCGAAACGCTCGGTTGGCCGCGCGTTGACCGGAGGCGGGGATGGGAGTAAATTGCGGCGCGAACGGTTGAACAGCCAGCCGGTGGTCGGAGCGTTCCGACCTCGAAGGCCGGCGACAACCGCTTCATGTTTCGCTCCTCCCCATCTCCGGCGTTCTGGCCGGCGCTTCCCACCGGTTGGCATGCGAAGGGCGGCGTGATTCCCGAGGGCTTCTATGTCCAGGTGCGCTATCCCCACGCACGACGGTGGGTGACGCTCGCCCTGTTCGACGTTCGCCCCACCGCGGCCGGCGTCGCCGCAAACGCCTACCGCGACCGGCACAACGGGCGTGGTGAGACGCCGCGGCAGGTGCGCGTCATCAGTGCCGGACAGTTGCGCCGCGAGGGCGGCCAGCGCGACCTCACCATCGCCGAGGCGGATGTAGCCCGAGGCGCCACAGGATGAGCTTGCCTCGAGGACCGCTTAGAGGCGTCAGCCGCGTCGACGACGCCGGCGCCACTGGCACGCCACACTGGTGTGTGGGCACTCCGTCGCCCGCATGAAAGCCGCCGGCCGGCTGACGGTATTCTCCCGCTGCCGCTGCCTGCATTGCCTCCAACCTGCGGGATCCTCTCAGGCGATGCCGTCACGCCCAGCGCCGGCAGCGCCCGCGTAGGAACCGGCCTGACCGAGCAGCGTGGGTGGCTTGCCCGACTGCGGGGCCGGCCGGCCGAGCTGGGGCCGTCGCGTCACTCAACTGTCAGGCCGGGTGCGTTTGTCGACGAGGTGGCGGGCGACGTCGCGGAGCTTGACGTTGGCGTGCTGGGAGAGTTCGGCCAGCCGCTGGAACGCCTGGTCTCCGCTGATGCGTTCCTCGGCCATGAGGATGCCTTTGGCCTGTTCGATTACGGCGCGGGTGCGCATCGCCTCGGCCATGTTCCGGGCCAGCGTCGCGGCGGACTTGTAGGCGTCCACGCTTTGCAGCGTCATCGCCAGCTGCTCGGCGTAGTTGATCGCCATCTGGAGCTGGCGGTCGTTCAGTTCGAGCCGTTCGCGGGCGTACAGGTTCAGGCTCGCCGCCACCTCCGACGAGTCGGTCGGCACATGCACCGACAGCGAGCTCTTCACGCCCAGGTGCGCAGCGGTCTCGGCGAAGTGCTCCCACCGCTCCTCGCTGGCGGCGTCATCCTCCCAGAAGATCGGGTCGGACTGGTCGAGCGTCGCGATGCATGGCCCGCCAGCCTCGTACTGGGCGTCGTCCAGAGCGATCAGGCGCTGATCGGTCGCGCCTACCGTGGACACCTCGTCGCGGTTGCGGGCGGTGATGGTGGCGGCGCTGAATCCGATCGCCTCCACGGCCGTCTCCAAGATCAGGTTCAACAGGCGGTTCAGCCGCACCTCGGCTGCGTCTCGAGTCGAGTCGTGCTCCATCGCGTCATCTCGACCATCCGCTCTCCAAGTGGGTGAAACGGGCGTTCTGCGAACGACCGGCTGGGCGCAAAGCGGGGAGCATGGACTCGACGCGAAGTCAGAGGCTACCGACAGGGTATACCTCTGATCTGATCGCGGTCGGGCGGAACTGCCGGTCACGGCTGCGCGCGGACTCGCCTACCGGGACTGCGGATCTTGGCGGCGACGCTCAAGCTCCGCCTAGCAGGGAGTTGCGCGGCGCGTCCAGCTCGTCGGGTGTTCGTCCGCGGTGGCTTGTCCTGGTTTGTGCCGCGAGGTACTATGTCAGGAGCAGTTCGGTGTGAGCCGGTTGAACAGACAGCCGCTCCCGGGGTCCGTTTGGCTAGCCCACCCAATCCTTCTGGAGGGGGAGGCTGATGTTGGTGCCCCGCGCCACCCTGTTGGCGCTGACCGCGGATCACCCGCCGCCGACGCGACCGACTACCGCTGCTCGGGGGGACGGGGAATACTGGTTGGGCCACTGCGAGGGGTTCAAGGTCCAGAGTCCCGAAGGTGACGTCGGCGTCGTTGAATCGGTGGTCTACGCCGCGGATGCGGTGCGGCCCGCGTATCTGGCGGTCACGGGCGGGCGGTTGCGGCTTCGCACCGCGCTTGTGCCGTGCGCCGAGGTGGTATCGATCGACGCCCGCCAGACGCGCCTGGATGTGCAGGCCAGGCCGGCGCGACGGTCGCTGCGAACGACGGTGGCGGACGGGGCGCGACGGGCGTCGCACCCGGACGGGGCGCGACGGGCGTCGCACCGCCCAGCTGCGAGGGGCAGGATGGAAGAGCACATGATGAGTCGCGGGGAAATGATCCGGCGCCTGGACGATGCGTCTCGGGACGTGCATGAGCAGCTCGAAAACGGGCCGCTAAGCCCCGACGAGCGGCATGTCCTCGCAGCCACCTTGACCCGGCTGCTCCCCTTGGTGGCAGACAGCCTCCAAGACCAGGAAGACCGGGAGGCCGCTCAGACACTTGCTCCAAGGCGCTTCAAACGCTGAGCGGTAACCTCTTAACGCGCGGTGTTCCGTGTCCGTGCCGGCTCGCTGTCAGGCAGGCCGCGCAGCGCATCGTCGCGGCTGGGGAGGATCTCGACGACTTGGCCGACGTCGAGCAGGTCGAGGACTCGTCTGGGGAAGCCGTCCGGGGGCGCGACGACGACGAGGTGCTCGGTCGGGGTCTGGTCGACGCGGTCTTGGGCATGGAGCAGTTCTCGCACCACCGCTGACTCGATAAAGGTAGCGTCCGAGAAGTCGATGACCACCGTCGTGCCCTGCGCGAAGATCGCGTCTAGCTCCGCGCGCACATGATCGGTGGTGGTGAGGTCGTGCTCTCCCTGCAGCCCGACGATCCAGGTTGAAGGGCCGACACGGTCGACCGTGACAGTCCCGGGCGTGTACGACGACATGTGATCCTCCCTCCCCGAAGAGTTCTGGGCACAGGGGACGTCGTCGTGGCGTTAGCCTGCGAGCGCGGGTCCCTTATGCCTCCACCGCGATCACGAGCCAGCTTCTTGACTCGACGCGGATTCTAAGACACGCCAGAATGGAAGTCCAGAGAGGGTGGCGTTGATTTCGAATTACTGCGTCGTGGTTCGCCGGGCCAAGGCCGCCGCCGTGTTAGCCGAGTCGGCCGGCCTATGGGTAGAAGGCGGGGTGCCGTACTGCGCTTCCCGGAGGGGTCCTCGACAGGCGCTTGCCGGACACCCCGTCTCGCTTGCAAACTTAGACTGGCTGCAAGTGTCAGTCGTCACCCACAGAGGGTGAACTAGCGGTCGGGTTACGCGTGGCGAGCGCGGCTCGGCGTCGCCAGGATTGTCGGCCCGCGGCCTGGCCCCCAGCGGCGCGGCTAGAGGGTTGGGTCCGGCGCGTGTATGTTCGAGGTGGCGGCTGGGAGCAGGTTCCTCGATGCGCGCCCACTGCGCGCTGTCGTGGTGGCCCGCCGGCTCCCGGCCGTCGCTTTCTCAGGAACTGGTTGAAGCTCGCTGTTGAACCCCGACTGCGCAATCGTACCCACCGCATGGCTAACGATCGTGGTACGGACGACCGGGATCACATACGGGTAGCTGTCGTTCCGGGACCACACCGGGACCACACGGGCGCAGCGTTTCGCGGCGCGTACGGCGCTAATGGTGATGGGGGAATGCGGGTTTTCGCGTGGTTGCGGGCGACTAGCGGTTCCCGGCCGGAACCGACCGCCGGAACACCGCAGAAGCCAGGACGATGCGGTCAAACACGACAAGGTGATCATCCTGACCGCACCTTCATCGGGGACGTCGACGAGTCGCGGATGTCGTCGGCTCGCGACCGCCTTCGTCCTCAGCAGGTGTTGATGTCCGGGAGAACTTGGTGGAAGTCGAGAATGGTGCCGTTGGGGTAGGCGCGGCCCGCGGCGACGTCGAAGCTCGTCAACCCGTCCTTGAAGTTGTACTTGACGCCGGCCGCGACGAATGCCGTGATCAGCGCCCGGGCCTGGTCGGTGGTGATGACTATGCAGCCGCCGTGGATCAACGTCGGGAATTGGCGCAGCGCCTCCTTCGCCGGAGATGGCAGCATTGCTGGGTCGGGGGGCGGGTGATCGTGCACGATCTGATACTGCGCTGGGACGTAGGGGCGGATCGTTGCGTCTGCCCGGGCGCTGGCCGGAAGCCGACTCGCCAGGTGGGCGACGAGCGTGTCGATCCGGTCAAGCGCGCGAATCTGGGCCGGCGTCTCGGTCGGATCGTTGCTGATGCCGGGTGGCAACACCTGGACAGAGGTCAGGCGGCTACCTCTGCGAACCCGGTACCGGTCCACCCGCTCGGGCTTTGCGTATGCCTTCCTGACAAACCCCCGATCGTGTCTGAACAGACCGACCGGACGGCCGATTGCCCGGATCCCCGACCACAGCAGGTGCGCCCTCTGTGGTGTGAGCCGCCGCTGGAACCTCGGGCCGCGGAGCGGGTCGGTGACGATGTATCCGTTGGCGTAGACGTCCCATTCTTCCCCCGACGCGGGACTGATCTGGAGGAGGAGCCTGCTGTCCGCCGGCAGACTCCCATGGGCTCCCACCGGGGGCAGGCCGAAGTGGGTGGGGTACCTTGCCGGCCCCACCATCCCCTTGGCGTTTCCCAACACATCGGCGCCGCCCTGCCTGAACGCGCCGGTCACCAGCGCGACGATGCCGGTCACCAGGACGAGGATGGCGATGGAAAACGCGATGCGCCTCATGGTCACTCCCCAGTCGGAATCGATCGACCCTCATCATCCGACGCGCCGACAACCGAACAGTCGCCCTCCGGCCGCAATTCGATAACAGGCAACCTCAGCGCGCCCTATCCCGCGACTCAGCCCACGCGGCCGACTGCCCCGCCGTACCCGCCCGCGAAGCCACCGCTCGAGCCGGACGACGACGACCTGGTCGTGCCGGCCGATGCCGTCGAGCAGGCCGACGAGTTCGCGCGAACATGCGTCACACGTTGGGCGACGGCAGGTGGCGTCGGATCAGTTGCTCACCCGCGAAGCTGAGCAGCGCCACACCGACGCCGAGCAGGGTGCCGGCGATCACGTCCGTCAGCCAATGCACCTCGAGGTAGGTGCGGCTCCAGGCCATCCCGGCGCTGGCGAGGCCCGCCGCCACCCAAGAAATGCGTCTGTGCCTGCTCGATCGTGCGTAGAGGAGCACGAGCGCGACACATGTGGCCCCGGCGTAGGCGGCGTGACCGGACGGGAAGGACGTGCCGGCGACGTGCAGCAGCTCGTGCTCGGGACGTGGGCGGGAGACGAGGTGTTTGGTCAGGTTGGATGCCAACGGGGTCAAACTCTCGGCGGTGACGAACGCGGCCAGCGCCCACCACCTCCTGGCCACGGCAAGGGCGATGCCGATCGCGGCCAGGGAGAGCGTGCGCCCGATTCCCCGGCCGAGCCAGTTGAACACCAGCGCGAGCTGGTGCAGAGCATGGGTCTGCGTGTCGCGCATCCATTCCGACCAAGCCGTGTCGACGCCGAGCGGGCCGGCCGGGAGCATGACTCCGAGGATGATCACCACGACCACCAGCGCGGAGCCGGACCAGAACGCCGCCACCGGCCGGTCAAAGAACTCTCCTCCCGGCGTTCCCCGCGCGCGGCGCGCTGTCGCGTTCACGTCCTGAGTCGCCTCGTCATCGTGCGATCAGCGTCCGGATCTTCGCGCACTGCGAGTCCACGCGGTCCCCTACCGGGGCGGCCGTCTGCCGCGCAGCGAGTCGGTGCGGCGGCGGTCGAGCTTCGTCGGCCGGCCGCTCGTACGGATGCTGAACGCGCCCTCGACGCGGCGCTCCTCGACCCGGCGGGCGCGCTCGGCGAGCGAGTCGGCGGTCTCCTCGTAGAGCGTCGCCGCCACCCTTGCCGGGCCGCGCCGCTCGGCCACGCCGCGGATGACGATGGTGCGCACGACCTCGCCGGTGCGCACCTCGAGGACGTCGTCCGCGCACACGTCCCGGGCGGGCTTCACCCGCTCGCCGTTCACGCGCACGTGGCCGCCCGCGACCGCGTCGTGCGCGAGCGCCCGGGTCTTGAAGAACCGCGCAGCCCACAGCCACCTGTCGACCCGGATCCGCTCCACCCCCGCACGGTAACCGGGGTCAGACCCCGAACGGAAGTGCAACGGAACTGCAACGCCCGCCGTTCGGGGTCAGACCCCGACTTGCTCGCGAGACCCCGAGTTGCTCGCGACCGGCCTGTGGCGGCGCCCAAACCGGGGACTGTCCCCGTCGAGCGGGGACAGTCCCCACGCCCGCCTAGCATCCACGGCATGGCGACGGCGGAGACGCGAGCGGCGTTCGCGAAGGCGGCGGCGCGGGACGGCATCGCCCTCGAACGGGCGTCGTTCGACTGGCTGTGCGAGCAGGGCCACGTCGGGCTCGAGCGGGTGGCGAAGGCCCGCCGCGATCCCGCGATCGTGGCGCCCGTGATCGCGGCGCTGGCCGTCCTGGAGCGCATCTGCGCCCGCCTGCGCGGCGACGTCACCGTGCTCCACGCGGCGCGCGAGAACCTGCTCCTGCCCTGCGACCTGGTGCACGCGCCGACGGGGACGATCGTCGAGGTCGACGGCCGGGAGCACTTCACGTCGGCGCGGCTGGCGGCGCTCGAGCTCTATCCCGGCGACGCAGCGGTCGGCTTCGACGTGGCCGGGCATGCGGCCCTCTGCCGCGAGCTCCGCGCCGGCACCGACCTGCTCTCGCGCGGCCTGCCGGCCAAGGCGTTCGGCTTCGGCGGCGTGCTGCGCGAGCGCGCCTACCACGACGCGCTGCGCGACCTGGCCGCGCCGGCGATGGGGCATCCGCCGCTGGTCAGGATCGCGGCGGCCGACGGCGACGGGGCGGCGGCGTACGCCCGCCACCGCGAGGCGCTCGCGACCCTCGCGGGTCCGTGATCAGCCCTTGCGCCGGCCGGGATCGTGCTCGTCGGTCGCCGAGACATTCACCGTCCGGCAGCGCCCGCAGCGGACCCGCACGCGGTAGGTCATGTACTCGGCGTCCATCGCCTCGGCGAGCACGTTCCCGCAGCTGACGCACACGTAGTCGTCGGGGCCGTTGCCGCGGAAGACCGGCCGGCCGGGATCCTCCTGGACGGCGGTGCCGCCGTCCTTCGGCACCTCGCCGGGGCGCACCTCCCGCATCACCACTCGCGCCACCGCGGGCTCAGAGCTTCCCGAGCTTGCCCGCGAAGTCCTTGACGAGGGCATCGAGCACGCCGCTGACCACGCCCTCACCCATCGACGCCGCCTTGCCAGTGATCTGCGCGTTGGTGTGGATCGTGCCGCCGCCGTCGGTGAGGTCGAACGTGATCGTCGCGTTCGCGTAGCCCTGGCCGCCGGCCTCGCGCGACTTCACCGTCATGACCGCGTGGTGGGCGGCGGCGTCCTGCTCGGTCACCTCCAGCGTGCCGGTGAAGGTCATCGACATCGCGCCCATCTTGACCTTGATCTCGGCCTTCGCCGAGTCCGGCGCCGTCCGCTCGAGCACGGTGGCGCCCTCGACGCACGGGATCACCCTGTCCAGGTCGAGGATCGTGACGAAGCTGTCGTCGATCGAGCGATCGGTCGTGAACGGGTGGTCGAGCACTACGGCCATCGAGTCCCTCCGGTGGGTCGCCGAAACAGGAGGGAATTATAGGGTTCGGGCGTGTCCATCCCGGCTGGCACCTACCGCTTCGGCCCCGACAACGGCACCCTCTCGGTGAACACGGCCCGTACGGGGGCCGTCGCCAGGGCGGGGCACGACCTGCTCATGCGCGTGACGGACTGGGAGGGCACGCTCGAGGTCGGCGCCGACTCGACCCCCGCGCGGGTCGAGGTGCGCGTCGACGGCGGGTCTCTGAAGGTGCTGGAGGGCACCGGCGGGATGCAGGCGCTGGACGACGGCGACAGGGCGAACATCGAGCAGACGATCGACGACGAGGTGCTGCGGCGCGACCAGATCACCTTCCACTCGACCGACGTCGCTCCGGCCGGCGACGGCCTGCGGGTGACGGGCGACCTGACGCTGCTCGGCCGCACGGCGCCGGTCTCGCTCGACGTCGCCGTCACCGACGACGGGGCGCTCACGGCCGCCGTCGTCGTCCGCCAGACCGACTTCGGGATGAAGCCGTACTCGGCCCTGTTCGGCGCGCTCAAGGTGGCCGACGAGGTGCGGGTCTCGCTGGCGGCCACGCTGCCGCCCGGGTGAGCCCAGCATGGCCCGGCTGATCTACTCCGCGATCGCGTCGCTCGACGGCTACACGGCCGACGCCTCGGGCGGCTTCGAGTGGGCCGCGCCGGGCGCCGAGGTGCACGCCTTCGTGAACGACCTCGAGCGCGACGCGGGCACGTACCTGTACGGGCGGCGCATGTACGAGACGATGACGGTCTGGGAGACGCTCGACGTCTCGGCAGCGTCGGCCCCGGTGCGCGAGTACGCCGCGATCTGGCGCGCCGCCGACAAGGTCGTCTACTCGCGCACGCTCGCCGCGGCGTCGACGCCGCGGACGCGGATCGAGCGGGAGCTCGACCCGGAGGCCGTCCGGCAGATGAAGGCGCGCGCCGGCCGCGACCTCACCGTCGGCGGGCCCGGCCTGGCCGCCCACGCGCTGCGGGCGGGCCTCGTCGACGAGTGCCACCTGTTCCTCGTGCCGGTCGTCGTCGGCGGCGGCACGCGGGCGCTGCCCGACGGCGTCCGCATCGACCTCGAGCTCGCCGACGAGCGCCGCTTCGCCGACGGCATCGTCTACCTGCGCTACCGCCTCGCTCAGTCGCGATAGACGGTCTGCGCGTCCAGCCCGCCCTCGACGCCGGGCGGGAGCTCGCCCGACCCGTGGGCGTACATCGCGATGTCGGCGATCGTCCCGGCCTGGGTGGGATCGCCGCCGTCGCCGTTCACCCAGGCCCCGTTCGACCATGTCAGCGAGTCCGGCGGGGCGCCCAGCTGCATCCCCGCCAGCAGGCGGGCCTTGGCCCGGATCTTCTCGCTCGCGCTCGCGATCGCGGCCGCCGCGCCGGGCGACGGGCTCGTGTTGTACCCGTGCCCGTTTCCGAACCGGTCGGTGTCGGCCGGGACGACCTTCACGTCGAGCGCGGGGACGCCGAGCGCGTCGGCGACGAGCCGGGCGTACCGGGGCTCGTTCCCGTCGGCCTCGGTGGTGAGGCTGAGCACCATCTTGCCGGTCGGGTGGACGCGCAGGAAGACCGCGCGGTAGGCCTCGTTCGCCACTAGGTGCTCCTTTCGTCGTTCGCCTCCGCGAGCGCCGCGAGCCGGAGGCGCTCCTGGTGTGCGCGGAGGGCATTGTGCTCCTCGAGGTCGCAGAACGCGGGCTGGGGCCCGCCCTGCGGGTGCGCCGGCACGGCCGGCCGCTCGCACCCGGGGTAGATGCAGATCTTCGTGCCGCCCGCCCGCCCGTCAGCCGGCATCGGTCACCCATCCCGGCGTGGTGTTCCCCTTGCTCGGCCCGTGCCCGCTCGGCATCGCCACCGAGCTCCCGGGCGCCGGCGTCGCGCTCGCCCACGGCTCCGGCCCCTCGTCGGCTGCCGGGCCCGGCAGCGACCGCTCGCCCGCGATCGCCCGGGCCACCTCGGCCAGCGCCGCGAAGCTGTGGCCGCTCACGAGGGCGTCGCAGTGGGGCAGGGCGGCGACCATGCCGCCCGCGCGGACGGAGAACGAGCTCGCGCTCATGCGCGGGTTCACCCACACGATCCGGTGGGCGAGCCGGGCGAGCCGCGCCATCTCCCGGCCGACGAGCTCCGGGTCGCCCCGCTCCCAGCCGTCGGAGAGGATCACGATCACCGCGCCGCGGGCCATGCCGCGGCGGCCGTGGCGGTCGTTGAACTCCTTCAGCGCGTCGCCGATGCGCGTGCCGCTCGACCAGTCCGGCGCCGCGGCCGCCGCCCGGCGCATCGCCCGCTCGGGCCGGCGCGACGCAAGCGCGCGCGTGAGCCGGGTGAGGCGGGTCGCGAACGCGAACGCCTCCGCGTTCGGGCCGGCGCCGGCGGCGCAGGTGAGGAACTGCAGGTAGGCACGGGTGTAGGGCTCCATCGAGCCGGAGATGTCGCAGAGCATCACCAGCCGCCGGGGCGCGACGCGCCGGCGGCGGCGGGCGAGCCGGATCGGGTCGCCGCCCGTGCGCAGGCTGCGGCGCAGCGTGCGGCGCATGTCGACGCGGCGGCCGTGGCGGTCGCGGACGTGGCGGCGCGTCGCCCGCCGCGGCGTTGCCAGCCGGATGCGCGACATCAGCTCGTAGAGCCGGGCCAGCTCCGCCGGCGTGAGTGCATCGAAGCTCTTCTCGGCCAGGCGCTCCTCGGCGCTGGCCACCGCGAGGGGCACCTCGACCTCGGCGTCCTCCTCGCCGGAGGACGTCGCCGCGAGGGCCGACCAGGCTCCGGCGTTGTCCCGCTCGACGCCGCCGTCGCCGGCGCTGCGCTCGATCGCGGGACGGTCGTCGGCCGAGGCGGACGCGGCGCGGGGCTCGTCGGGGTCGACGTGCTCGTCGCCGCGCGGGTCGCCGAAGACGGCGCGGAAGACGGTGTCGAAGGTGCGCGTGTCGGCCGGGTCGGAGACGAGCACCGCCCGGGCCGTCCAGTAGAGGCGGCGGCGCGCGACCGGGCGGACGATCACAAGCGCCCGGGCCAGGTCGCCCGCCCGTGCGGGCGTGACCGGCATCCCCGCCTCGTGCAGACGGCGGCAGAACGCGGAGACGAGCGGCGGCAGGTCGAGCTCGATCGTCTCGACCCCGAACGCGCGCTCCGGGCGCGTGGCGTCAGTCACCGCCGCCCACGAGCCTGGAGAGCCCCTCGCCGCGAACGACCTCCTGGTCCTCGCCGTACTTCAGCACCGAGCCGAGCGTGCGGTCGGCCACCGCCGCGTCCAGGCGCTGGACGCCGAGCAGGTTGAGCGCCGAGAGCCAGTCGATCGCCTCGGCGATCCCGGGCGGCTTCTGGACGTCGCTCGCGCGCATCCGCGAGACGGCGTTCGCGACCTGCACGGCCAGCGTCTGCGGCGCGTCCTTCACCCGGCGGCGGACGATCTCGACCACGCGCTCCGGCCCCGGGAACTCGATCCAGTGGTAGAGGCAGCGGCGCTTGACCGCGTCGTGCAGGTCGCGGGTGCGGTTCGACGTGAGGACGATGACCGGCGGGTGCGTGGCGGTGATCGTGCCGATCTCGGGGATCGTCACGGCGGCCTCGCCGAGCAGCTCGAGCAGGAACGCCTCGAAGTCGTCGTCGGCGCGGTCGATCTCGTCGACGAGCAGCACGGCGGGCCGCGGCCCCGGGTGCTCGAGCGCGCGCAGCAGCGGGCGCCGGATCAGGTAGTCGGGGCCGAACAGGTCCTCCTCGCGCAGCTCCGAGCCGCGGGCGTCGGCGAGGCGGATGCTGAGCAGCTGGCGGGGGTAGTTCCACTCGTAGAGCGCCTCCGCGGCGTCGATGCCCTCGTAGCACTGGAGCCGCACGAGCGGCGTGTCGAGCACGGCCGCGAGCGCGATCGCGGCGGCCGTCTTGCCGACGCCCGCCTCGCCCTCGAGGAGCAGCGGCTGGGGCAGGCGCACGCCGAGGAAGATCGAGGTCGCGAGCGCCTCGTCCACCAGGTAGTCGACCGCAGCCAGCCGCTGCGCGAGCGTCTCGATGTCGGGGACGAGCGCGCGCACCTCGTCCCCCGCGGCGCCGGTCACGCTGGGCGGGCTCATCGCGGGCGCGTCCGGCGTCCGTCAGTCGGCGACGCCGGCATGCTCACCCCGGGACTCGAACTTCGCCTTGCAGCCCTCGCAGCAGAAGTAGACCGTCTCGCCGTCGCGCGTCACCGAGGGCGTGCCCGCGACGGCGGCCACGGTCATGCCGCAGATCGGGTCGACGGCGAGCGATGACGCGGAGGTCGCGACGGGCGCCGGCGCGGGAGCCGCGGCCGGACGTCCCTCGCGGCGGACGGCGACGATCTTCGCCAGGATCGAGAGCGCCACCTCGGGCGGCGTCCGCGCGCCGATGTCGAGCCCGGCGGGGACGTCGATCCGCGCGAGCTGCTCCTCCGGCACGCCGTCGCCGCGCAGCTCGGCGATGACGCCGGTGCCGCGCCGGGGGCTGGCGACCAGGCCGACGTAGGGCACGCCCGACTCCAGGCCGCGCCGCAGGGTGTGCAGCTCGTCGCGTCCGTGCGCGGCGACCACGAGCGCGAGGTCGTCGGCGCGCGGCTCGGGGGCGTCGCCGTTCGCGACGGCGTACCCGAGCTCCGCGCCGAGGCGCAGCACGGCCGCCGCGATGGGCGTGTCGCCGCACACGAGCAGCCGCGGCGCCGGCAGCACCGGCTCCAGGAACACCTCGACGGCGCCGCCGGAGAGGCACGGGTTCTGCACGGTCACCGAGCCGTCGGCGTCGGTGAAGTCGGCCGGCGTCGGGTCGCCCGACTCCTCCGCGAACGGCAGGATCCGGAGCAGCACGGCGTTCCCCGTCTCCATCGCCTGGAGCGAGTAGGCGCGGATGCTGTGCTCCGTGCAGACGCCGCCGACGAAGCCCTCGATGACGCCGTCGGCGAGGACGAGCGCGACGTTCCCGGCCTGGACGCTCGTCGGCCGCTGGGCGCGGACGACGGTCGCCGTCACGAACGGCACCCCCTCGGCGGCGAGCTCCTCCGCCCGTCGCGACATGGCGGCGGTGATCATTGCGGCGGCTCCGGCCTCCCCTGCATCGCCGCCCACACCCGCGCGGGCGTGCACGGCATGTCGATGTGATCGACGCCGTGCGACTCGTGCAGCGCGTCGATCACGGCGTTCACGATCGCGGGCGGAGAGCCCACGTTCGGCGACTCGCCGACGCCCTTGGCGCCCAGCGGGTGGTGCGGGCAGGGCGTGACGGTCTCGCCGAGCTCGAAGTCGGGGCACTCGAGCGCCGTCGGGATCAGGTAGTCCATGAACGACGAGTTCAGGCAGTTGCCCTCCTCGTCGAAGCTCAGGAGCTCCATGAGCGCGATGCCGACGCCCTCGGCGAGGCCGCCGTGGATCTGGCCGTCCACGATCATCGGGTTGATGCGCACGCCGCAGTCGTCGACGGCGATGAAGCGGCGGACCGTGACCTGGGCCGTGTCCGGGTCGATGTCGACCACGGCGATGTAGGCGCCGTACGGGTAGGTCAGGTTGGGCGGGTCGTAGATCACCTGGGCGTCCAGGCCGCCCTCCATGCCCTCCGGCATCTCCTCGCCGCTGTAGGCGCGCTCCGCGATCTCCTCGATCATCGCGCCCTTCTCGGGGTCGCCCTTCACGTACCAGCGGCCCTTCTCCCAGGCCAGGTCCTCCGGCCGCGTCTCGAGCATCGTCGCGGCGATCATGCGGGCCTTGTCGCGCACCTTGCGCGAGACGACCGCCACCGCGGCGCCCGACACCGGCGTCGAGCGGCTGCCGTACGTGCCGAGGCCGTACGGCGAGCGGTCGGTGTCGCCGTGGCGCACCTCGACGTCCTCGGGCGGGATGCCGAGCTCCTCGGCCACGATCTGGGCGAACGTCGTCTCGTGGCCCTGGCCCTGGGTCTGGGCGCTGATCGAGACGACCGCCTTGCCCGACGGGTGCACGCGCAGGTCGGCGCCGTCGTTCATCGCCAGGCCGAGGATGTCCATGTGCTTGCGCGGGCCGGCGCCGACGCCCTCGGTGAAGAACGAGACGCCGATCCCCATCAGCTCGCCGCGGGCGCGCTTCTCGGCCTGCTCGCGGCGCAGGTCCTCGTAGCCGGCCATGTCCATCGCGACCCGCATCGTGTTCGCGTAGTTGCCCGAGTCGTACGTCCAGCCGGTCGTCGTCTCGTACGGGAACTGCTCGGGGGCGATGAAGCTGCGCATCCGCAGCTCGATCGGGTCGGCCTTCATCTCGAGCGCGAGCGCATCGACCATCCGCTCGACCAGGTAGACGGCCTCGGTGATCCGGAACGAGCACCGGTAGGCGACGCCGCCGGGCGCCTTGTTCGAGTAGATCGCCTTCACCTTCACGTGGGACGCCTCGAGGGCGTAGGAGCCGCAGCAGATGTGGAAGAAGCCGGCCGGGAACTTGGTCGGCTGGGCGGTCGAGTCGAACGCGCCGTGGTCGGCGATCACGTCGACCCGCAGGCCGGTGATCTTGCCGTCCTTGGAGCACATCTCGGCGTGCATGACGTAGTCGCGGGCGAAGCCGGTCGACACGAGGTTCTCGGTGCGGTTCTCGACCCACTTCACCGGCACGCCGGCGACGATCGAGCCCGCGATCGCGCACACGTAGCCCGGATACACCGGCACCTTGTTGCCGAACCCGCCGCCGATGTCCTGGCACTGGATGCGAATCATGTGCTCCGCCAGGCCGGCGACGTGGGCGTACACCGTGCGGTGGGCGTGCGGCGCCTGGTTGCCGTTGTAGATGTTGAGCTGGCCGGTCTTCGGGTTGAAGTCCGCGATCATGCCGCAGGTCTCGAGCGGCGCCGGATGGCAGCGCGGGTAGATGATGTCGCGCTCCACGATCGTGTCCGCCTCGGCGAAGGCGCGGTTCGTCGCCTCCTCGTCGCCCGCCTCCCAGGTCGGGCTCGCGAGGTTGTCGCGCTGGCCCTCCTTGTCGTCGCGGATGACCGGCGCGTCCGGGTCGAGCGCCTTGCGCGCGTTCACGACCGCCGGCAGCGGCTCGTACTCGACGTCGATCAGCGCGAGCGCGTCGTTGGCCGAGTACTCGTCGGTGGCGACGACGAACGCGACCTCCTGGCCCTGGAAGCGCACCTTGTCTCCGGCGAGCACGGCCTGCGTGTCGTAGGAGATCGTCGGCATCCAGGCCAGGCCGAGCGTCTCCAGGTCCTTGGCCGTCACGACGGCCGCGACGTTGGGATGGGCGAGCGCGCGGGACGTGTCGATCGAGACGATCCGGGCGTGGGCGTACGGGCTGCGCAGCAGCGCGCCGTACACCATCCCGGGGAGCTTGATGTCGTCCAGGTAGGTGCCCTGGCCACGGATGAAGCGCGCGTCCTCCTTGCGCTTCAGCCGGCCGAACCCGATCGGGCGCTCCTGCGTCTTGCTGGGAAGGTTCTCGACGGTCGCCATTGCTATGCCTCCTGCCTCGCGGCGGCTTCGTGGTCAGCGGCCCAGCGCACGGCGCTGACGATGTTCTTGTAGCCGGTGCAGCGGCAGATCGCGCCCGAGATCGCGACTCGGATCTCGTGGTCGGTCGGGTCGGGGTTCTCGTCCAGGAGGGCGCGAGTGGTCATCAGCATCCCCGGCGTGCAGAACCCGCACTGGAGCGCGTGGCGCTCGTGGAAGCCCATCTGGATCGGGTCGAGCTCGCCGTCGACCTCGAGCGACTCGACGGTGCGCACCTCGTGCCCGGCGCACATCACCGCGAGGGTCGTGCACGACTTCACCGGCTTGCCGTCGACCTGGACGACGCAGGCGCCGCAGTTGGACGTGTCGCAGCCCCAGTGGGTGCCGGTGAGGCCGAGGGTCTCGCGGATGAAGTGGACGAGCAGCATGCGCGGCTCGACGTCGTGGGACACGCGCTCGCCGTTGACGGTCATGGTGACGTCCATGTCAGGCCTCCTGCTTCATCGCACGCGTGACGGCTCGGCCGAGCGCCCGCCCGGTGAGCACCCCCGCGAGGTGGCGCTTGTAGTCGACCGGCCCGCGGCCGTCGGCCGTGGGCGAGCAGTCCTCGGACGCGATCTCGCCGGCCTTTCGGAACAGCTCCTCCGACGGCGCCTGGCCGCGCAGGAGATCCTCGGCGCGGGTGAGGTGGATGGTCGTGAGGCCGACGGCGGAGAGGGCGATGCCGACGTCGGAGATCGTGCCGCCCTGCATCCACACGGCGGCCGAGGCGGCCGCGATGGCCCAGTCGCCGGCCCGGCGCTCGACCTTCTCGTGGGCGCTGCCGGCGCCGGGACGCACCGGCAGGCGGATCTCGGTCAGGATCTCGCCGGCGCCGACCGCGGTCATGTACGGCCCGACGTGGAAGCCCTCCATGCCGACGACGCGCTCCCCCTCGCCGCCGCGGATCACCACCTGCGCCTTGGCGGCGGTGCAGACGGCGGAGAGGTCCTCAGCGGCGTCGGCCTGGCACAGCGATCCGCCGATCGTGCCGCGGTTGCGCACGACCGGATCGGCGATCACCTCCTCGGCGTCGCGGAAGAGCGGCAGGTGCTCGGCCAGGAGGTCGGACGTGAGCAGGTCGACGTGGCGCGTGAGCGCGCCGACCCGGATCTCGTCGCCCTCCCGGCGGATGTAGGCGAGCTCGTCCAGGTCGTTGATGTCGATCAGGTGCTCGGGGTTCGCCAGCCGCAGCTTCATCATCGGCAGGAGGCTGTGGCCGCCTGCGATCACGCGGGCCTCGGGGCCGAGCCGCCGGAGCGACGCGATGGCGCCGTCCAGGCTCGTCGCGCGCTCGTACTCGAATGCCGCGGGTGTCTGCAAATCCGGGCTCCTTTCAGGGGTTCCGCGCGGGCAGGCGCTTGCGGGGCTTGCCGATGTCCTCACGCTGCTCGTACTGCACCGGCGCGTCGGTGCCGATCACCGGCGAGCGGGGCAGCCGCTCGGGGCCCTCGTGGCGGACGTCCGAGTACAGCACCTGCGCCGAGTGGCTCGCGGCGACGGCGTTGCGGATCGCCGGCCCCGCCGGGTTCGCCATCGCCACGGGCGCCTCGCGGCCGAGGCGGGCCAGGGTGAGCGTGCCCTTCGTGTAGACCTCCGAGATCCGCGGAGCCTCGACCTTCGTGCTGTCGGGGAAGTTGCGGAACCCGGCCGCCGCAGCGCCCGGGTAGAGGCCGTCGACGAGGCCGACGGCATCGACCATTCCGGCCTTCTTCACGAGCAGCGCCTCCAGCATGTCGACGCCGGCGTCGAGGTCCTTGTTGATCGCATTCACGACGTCGTTCACCGGGGCGCTCTTCTCGACGATCTCGGTCACGCTCCCGATCACCTCGTCGAGGCCGGACGTGATCTTGCGCAGCGCGAGGATGGTCGAGACGAGGTAGTAGACGAGCGCCAGGACGATCAGAAGCACGGCCAGGATGAGGACGTAGCCGGCTGCGGGAATGGCGTAGACGGGCATGGCGCTCCTACTCCGCGTCGTCCAGGATGACGTCCAGGGAGCCGCCGTAGTCGGCGACGCCCGCAACCGTGCGGGACACCTGGTCCTGGGTGGTCAGAAGCAGCGCGGCGGCATCGAGGTCCTTCGACCCGGCCGCGGCCGACGCGGCGATCGACCGGACGCTGGGGACGATGCTCTGCGCCGCCCGAAGCGTGCCGTTCAGCAGGTAGATCACGACGGGCAGGAGGACGACGATCAGCAGCGCGTCGCCGATCCAGAGGAGCGTCATCGCGGCCTCCTCTCGGCCACGATCGCAGCCTTGCGGCCGATCCCGGGAAGCGCGCTCAGGATGATGTCGAACTGGGCGTTGATCGCCTTGACGGCCGGCTCGAGCGGGCGCAGGTGCTCCTTCTCGACGCCTTCGAGCGCCCCGGCGAGCGTCGCAAGCCCGGCCGAGATGCGGCCCAGGCCCCGCGAGACGACGATGAGCGCGTACGCGAGAACGAGCACGACGACGACGATCAGCGCGACGGTGAGGACGACGAGGGTGGTCATGACTCCCCGAACCCGTCGGTGAGGGCGTTCATGTAGCCGTCCTGGACGACGGCCTCCTGCACGATCAGGCCCAGCACCGGCGCGGTGGCCTCGAGCTGGGGGATGTTGGCCGTGTTGCCGGCCACCTGGGTGGCGACGGCGAGCAGGCCGTCGACCGACCGCTCGATGCTCGCGACCGCCCGGATCAGGATCGCGAGCAGGGCCGCGACGACGAGCGCCGCCGCGAGGCCGATGACGAGGGCGATCACCCAGTAGGTGTGCGCCGAGACCGCGAGCACCGTCATTTGCCGACCGCCACCTTTCGTAGCGCCCGGGCGGCGTGCAGGATGCGCACCCCCGAGTCGTTGATCCGGGCGATGCCGCCGAGCTCGGCCGTCTGCGCGCGCACGACCTCGACCGCCCCCTCGGCGGTCTTCGCCTGGCGGGCGATCCGGTTCGCCAGCAGCACGATCGTGATCACGATCACGGCCGCGACGGCGATCACGACGACGCCCAGCACGATGCCCGTCAGCCAGCGGCCCGACTCCGACAGAAGCATCACCATGCGACTCCTTCAGGTCGTGAGCTCGTCCCCGACACGTCTTCTCCGGATAGTAGCTTGCGTAAGCAACGGATTCTGTGCGATCCGCAGGCCGAAGTAAAGCGGCGGCCCGGACTTCCGTCACAGACGTCACATTCGCGGTCCGGGTATGGTCTGCACCTGGCCGCCCTGGACGTGGGCGGCGTTCCAGATCCTGGCAGGGAGGAAGCGAATGACTCGTCTTCGGAAGGCAGCCTTCGTGGTGGCCGTCGCCACGGGGCTCTTGGCAGCCACGGGCTCGGCCTCCGCGTCGTCTACCCACCACGGCAGCGTCACGTGCCACGGCGGAACGGTCGCGGCAGGTACCTATCGCTCGCTGACCATCGCCGGCTCGTGCACGCTCGCGAGCTCCGGCACCGTCACCGTCCGCCACGACCTCGTGGTCAAGCGGGCCGCGTTCTTCAACGCCGTCACGGCGGCGACGCTGAACGTGAAGGGCGACGTCTGGGTCAAGGCGCACGCGGTCGCGCTGCTCGGGTGCTCGACCGACCTCGGCTGCGCGGCGAACTCGGACAATCACATCCGCGGCGACCTCACCGAGGTCGGCGCCTGGGCGACCGTCGTCCACGGCACCACCACGCGCGGGGACGTCAGCTTCCTGGGCGGCGGCGGCAGCGAGGACTGCTCCATCACGCCGATCCTGGGGCAGGTGCCGTACTACACGACGTACCAGGATGGGGCGATCGGGGGCAACTTCACCGCCCGCCGGCTGCACACGTGCTGGTTCGGCCTGATCCGGGTCAACGTCGGCGGGAACGCCCTGATGGTGGGCGGCCGGTTCGGCGATCCCGACGCGATGGAGATCGTGACGAACGTGATCGGCGGCAACCTGGGGTGCTTCAACAACGTGCCGCAGGCCCAGGTCGGCGACTCGCAGGGCGCGCCGAACATCGTCGGCGGCCACCAGCGCGGGGAGTGCAAGAACCTGTAGCCGCACCGTCGCGAGCGTGATCCCCGGGGGAGGCCCGCCTGCGCGGGGGCCTCCCCCGGGGCGTCTCCGGTGGTGATGCCCGCGTGCACTGGAGAGAGCACGAACCGGTCTTTCCGAGCGGGCGGGCGGCGACCTAGCCTGGACGGGCCAGATCGACCCGACCACAGGAGGTGGTCCGATGTCGCACTCACGCACACGAGCCGACACGACGCTGCTGCATGAGTCCCTGCCGCCGATCGCGGACGGCTCCGAGGCGATGACGGTCGTGATCGAGCTGCCGCCGGGCGACGCCGGGACGCCCCCGCATCTGCACCCCGGGCCCGTGTTCGGCTACGTGCTCGAGGGCGAGCTGCTGTTCGAGCTGGAAGGCACGCCGGCGCGGGCGATCCGCGCCGGCGAGGCGTTCTGGGAGCCCGGGGGCGACGTCGTCCACCTGCAGGCCGCCAACAACCTCGCGGACGCCTGGACGCGGTTCGTGGTGGTCATGGTCTGCCGGCCGGGTGAGCCGATGCTCACGCTCGTCGCGGCTCAGGACGACTTGGGCGGGAGCGAGCGGGCGTAGGCGACGCCGCGCTCGACCCACTCGCCGAGCGCCGCGTCGGAGCCGACGTCGTCGGTCGCGACACGCAGCCACCCCGGCATCGGCTTCCCGCGCATCTCCATCGGGTGGGCCGGCGTGCCGGACACCAGGGCGTCCGACTCGTCCGGATCGACGCGCACCATGATGCCGCCCTGGCCGCTCGCGGCGACGGCCATGTGCCCGCCGATCAGGAACGCGAGCCCGCCGAACATCTTCCTCTCGGTCAGGTCGGGCGCGGCCCCGATGCGGTCGCGGACGCGGGCGGCGAGCGCTTCGTCGTAGGCCATTTCGGCGATCGTAGCGCCGACCGATGAGTCCGGGCCCGAACCGGAGTCTCTCCCATGAGACACCCAAGCACCGAGGAGGTTGGAATGGCATTCCCCGACGTCGTGAACCGCGAGACGTGGCTGGAATCGAGGAAGCGGCTCCTGGACATGGAGAAGCGCGCGACCCGCGACCGTGATGCGCTCAACGCCGAACGGCGGCGGCTGCCGATGGTCCGGATCGAGAGGCAGTATCTGTTCGAGGGGCCGGACGGCGAGGTGACCCTCGCGGGCCTGTTCGGCGGCAGCCGGCAGCTGATCGTCCAGCACGTCATGTACGGCCCCGACTGGGAGGCTGTCTGCCCGGGCTGCACCGCGTCGATCGACGAGGTCTCCGACGGGATCCTGGCGCACCTGCAATCGCGGGACACCAGGTTCGTCCTGGTCTCGCGCGCGCCGCTCGAGAAGCTGGAGCAGGCCCGGGCCGCGAAGGGCTGGACGGTTCCGTGGTACTCCTCGCACGGCAGCGACTTCAACTACGACTTCCAGGCCACCATGGACGCGACGCGGCCACAGCTCGTCTACAACTATCGCGACGAGCCCGACATGCTGGAAGACGACGACTCGACGGAGGTCCCCGGGGTCAGCTGCTTCCTGCGTGACGGCGACCAGGTCTTCCACACGTACTCGACGTGGGCACGGGGGACGGACACCCTCGGCAGCAGCTACTCCCTGCTCGACCTGACGGCGCTCGGCCGGCAGGAGGAATGGGAGGAGCCCCAGGGCCGCGCTCCGCGCGTGCACGGAGCCGACCCGACCTTCCGGGACTGACGCAGAACCGGGGTCTGACCCCGAACGGAAGTGCCACGAAAGTGCAACGGTCAACGTTCGGGGTCTGACCCCGGTTGGCTGGCTAGATGCGCAGGTATCGTCGGAGCGTGAGTCCGGAGCCGACGGCTCCCAGGACCAGGCCGAACATGGCCAGCATCGCGATCAGGAGCGGCACGCCCACGAGCCGGGCCGGATCTGTGAGGCCGCGGTCGTAGCCGTTCAGGGCGAGGTAGACGACGGCGAGCAGGCCGACGGCGCCGATCGCCCCGAGCACCCCGGTCACCATCCCCTCCAGCATGAACGGCAGGCGGACGAAGGCGTTCGTCGCCCCGACCAGCTTCATCACCTCGATCTCGCGACGGCGCGAGAAGATCGAAAGCCGGATCGTGTTCTGGATCAGCACGACCGCCGCGATCCCCAGCAGCGTCATCAACCCGAACACGAAATAGAGGACGTATCGCAGCGTGTTCAGCACCCGGTCCGTGATCTTCCTGCCGTAGGTCACACACGGCGGGCTACCGCAGTCGTGGATCGCCGGGATCCTCTGCGCGGCCGCCGCTGTCATCGACGCCCGGTCGGCGTCGGTGAGCTTCACGTAGAAGCCCGGCGGCAGAGGGTTCGGGATGCTGTGCAGCGCGTGCTGTTCGGCCGGTGGGAGCATCTTGGCTGCGGCGCTCGGAGAGACGTAACGGAACGAGCGTACATACGGCAGCTGCTTCACCTGATTCGCCACCTCGTTCCGCTTCGCGGCGTCGGTCGCGTACTCGTTCGGCAGGTACAGCTTCACCGTCACCTCGTTGCGTACGCCGACGGCGTAGTGGTACACCCACCATGCCGTCGTCACGAAGATCCCGAG
Organism: uncultured Actinomycetes bacterium; assembly: GCA_963731515.1. Lineage (GTDB taxonomy): Bacteria > Actinomycetota > Thermoleophilia > Gaiellales > JAICJC01 > JAICJC01. The sequence goes on from CAVSVU010000014.1 coordinate 704,287, forward strand.
CAGGAACGTGACGATCAGCACCGTGACCGTCGCGGCGAGCGTTGTGGCCGCGTTCGAGCGGATCGACGCCAGCGCCTCCCAGAAGAAGAACCGCCACCTCACCATCAGGTCCTCCAGGTAACCGTTTATTCCGGCCTGGGCATCCTGTCACAAGCCGGTTGGTCCGGGGCCGGCGCCCGGGTATGGCCGGCCGCGTTCCGCCGTGAGTTTCTCGGCGATCGGGATACGGGCGGCGTTGCTGGCCCCGGGCCGAGCCGGGCCCCAGAGGGTCGTCTCCGCCGTGTCCCACCCGGCACTGGCGCTCGCCACCGAGTGCGAATAGCGAAAGGTGTCGTGATGATTGTCGCTGTCTCGATCGGCTTTCCCTGCCAGACCAAACCTGGCCGTATGAACGGAGCGTAAATGACATGGCGCACGAGATCGTGCGAGTCGTTCGAAGGGTGGGGTGAGTAGAGCCAGTCCTCCGAAGCCCACCGCGAGGGCATGGAGCTAAGGGGATTCGCTGCGCTCCCCTGACTGCCTCGTGGCGGCACCTGCTTGGATAGCAGGCGCCTTGATCCAGGCTTGCCTGGATCGCACCCAGATGGCCCCGAGTCAAGTCTCGTAACGCAATCGGGCTGGGCGGGCCCGTTCAGGGCCCGCCCAGCCCGATGGAGCTAAGGGGATTCGAACCCCTGACCTCCTGGGTGCGATCCAGGCGCTCTCCCAACTGAGCTATAGCCCCGCGAGGGCGCAAGTATAGCCCCGGGAGCGGCCTCAACCGGTGGGCTCTACGGTGCCTGGCACCGCTCGCAGAGCCCGCCCATCGCGAAATGCGTGAACCGCACCTCGAACCCGAATCGGTCGCGGATCAGCTCGCGCACCGGGTCGAACTCGTCCGGCGCGACCGCGGTCACGGCGCCGCAGCGGTCGCAGTGGAGGTACTCCCGCTCGCCGGCGCCGACGAGGCTGTGGAGGCCGGGGCCGTGGCCGAGGTGCACGTGCTGGACGACGCCGTGCGACTCGAGCGCCTCCAGGTTGCGGTAGACCGAGGTGATGTCGACGCCCGACCGCTCCGCCACCAGCTCGGCCGAGACCGGGCCGTCCGCCGCGAACAGGGCCTGCAGCACCAGCCGCCGCGGCGTGGTCAGCCGGAGCCCCTTCGCGCGGAGGGCCGCCGCCGCCTCGTCCAGATCGGCGAACGCGACCCGCTCCACTCTCGGCGCGTCGGTCATCGCCGGGATCCTCGTCAGGACGGCGGCCGCAGGTCGGCGCTCCACCGCTCCTCGATCCTGCCCAGCCGCCAGACGGCGAGCGACACCGCCCACGTGGCAACGAACATGCCGACGATCACGAAGCCGAGGGTGTTCAGGTCGATCCCCTCCACCCACACCCAGAACGGCCCTGTCGCGTTCAGGTGCTCGGCGAAGATCCCGGCGAGCTCGATCGTCCCGATCACGAGCGCGACCACCACGGACAGGCCCGTGATCGTGATGTTGTAGTAGACCTTCCGCACCGGGCTCGCGAACGCCCAGCCGTACGCGAGGTTCATGAACGACCCGTCCAGCGTGTCGAGCAGCGACATCCCGGCCGCGAACAGGATCGGCAGGCACAGGATCGCGTAGAACGGCAGCCCGGCGCCCGCCGCGCCGGCCGCGAGGAAGAGCAGCGCGACCTCGGTGGCCGTGTCGAAGCCGAGGCCGAAGAGGATGCCGATCGGGTACATCTGCCACGGCTTCGTCACCGTCCTTCGTGAACCGGCCGTAGAAGCGGTTCATCAGCCCGCGCGTGTTCAGGCTGGTGCTCGAGCTCCGCCTCGTCGTAGCGACCGCTGCGCATGTCCCGGAAGACGCGCAGGATCCCGACGAGGATCATGAGGTTCAGGATCGCGATGCACGTACAGGAACGTCCCGGACACGCTCGTTCCGATCCAGCCGGTCGTGTCGTGCAGCTGCGACCCGCCGTGCCCGACCTGCCCGTTCAGCGCCCGCACGCCGACCGCGAAGAGGAAGGCCAGCCCGAACACGATCGTCGAGTGCCCGAGCGAGAAGAAGAACCCGACGCTCAGCGGCCGCTTCCCCTCGGACATGAGCTTGCGGGTCGTGTTGTCGATCGCCGCGATGTGGTCGGCGTCGAACGCGTGCCGCATCCCGAGCGTGTAGGCCGTGATCCCGACGCCGACGCTGAAGACGCCGCTCCCGCCGAGGTCGTAGTGGTGCGGCGCGACGACGGCCAGGAGCAGGAAGAAGCCGAGTGCGTGCAAGCCGCCCACGACCGCGGCCATGCCTCCCACCGTTCGCCACTGCGCCGCCGTCAGCGCGCCTGCGATCCGCTCCATGGCCGGGGGTATAAATCACAGCGGCTCCCTGATGCAACCGCCTCGCAATAGGCGGTAACCCGCCTGACAGGCCCGGGCCCGCCGCCGCGGATCAGGTCGTGAGGATCATGCGCGGCACGTCCCCGCCGTCGACCGCCTCGCGCGTGACCCAGCAGCGGTGCCACGTCATTCCGGCCGGGATCACGGCCTTGAACGTCGACTTGCCGGCGTCGCCGGTGTTGAACGTCACCGCAGACACGTTCTCGCCGCCGGGCGTGCGGAACCACATCTCGTAGTAGTGGCCGGCCCCCGCAGGTGGCAGCCCCTGGGTCGTGACGCGCATCTGCCGCAAGCCGTCGTGCGCGCCGCTGAAGTCGACCTCGGCGGTCGCACCCTTGCGCCCGTGGAGGGCGACCGAGAACTGGGTCGCAAAGCCGCCGCCGCCGCCGCTGGTGAGCGCGATCACGAGCGCGGCCGCCGCGGCCGCGCCGAACGCGGCGGCGCCGGAGGCCACGCGCCACCAGGCAGGCCAGCGCCGGGGGCGGGATACGCGCATCACCTGCGCGGGTGCGGCGCCGAGGGCCGCGTTGCGGGCAGCCATCGCTGCGGCCGCCGGAACGGTCTCGGGCGCGGGGGCGCGCCGCAGCATCCGCTCGACGCGCTCGAGCTCGCGCTCGTCGCTCACCTGCCCACCTCCTCCCGCAGCATCGGCGCCATGCGCTGGAGGGCGCTGCGCGTTCGTGTCTTGACGGTTCCGAGGGGCAGCTCGAGCTGCTCCGCGATCTCGCTCTGGGCGAGCCCGCTGAAGTACGCGAGCTCGATCACCTCGCGCTCCCGATCGGGCAGCGAGTCGACGGCGACGTGTACGCGGAACGCCTCCATGTCGGAGATCGCCTGCGCGTCGGGGAGCGGGGCCGGGTCGGGGCGGTCGGGCAGCTCGCCGACGACCAGCGGCACGCGGGCGCGGCTGGCGTCGATGGCGGCGTTGCGGGCGATCGCGAACATCCAGCCCGCGGCGGTGCCGCGGCCGCGGTGATAGCCCGCGGCCGCCCGCCACACCGCGGCGAACGCCTCCTGGGCAACGTCCTCGCCGGTGTGGCGGTCGCGCAGGATGCGCGTCACGAGCGAGTAGATCGCCCGGGAGTAGCGCTGGTAGAGCACCTCGAATGCGGACTGGTCGCGCTCGCGGGCGACCCGTTCCAGCAGGTCTTCGTCGGTGATCGACTCCGGGACCACGGCGGCCAGACTAGACCATCCCCGTGGGACGAGGGCGCGCGGCGCCGCGGTGGCGAGAGAGAGAGTCATCCTCCATGCATACGTCGCCCCGGCGGAAGCGGATTGTCGGCGCAGGGCTCCCGCTGAACCCGAAGCGGCGTCGCCGGCGACGCGAACGCGCGTCGAGTGCGGCCGCCGCTGCGCGGCGTCGTCCCAGAACGCCACGGAACGACTCGATCCGGCCGGCGACACCACTTCGGGTCGGCGAGCGCTCCGCAGGGCGGCAGCCGAGGCTTATGGCCGAGGGGAGCGCTGCACTCACGATGGCGGCCCGCGGCCGCGGGCGCGTCACCCGAACGGTTATGCCTCGCTCAGGGAAAGTCCGAGCCGACGTGCGCATCGGCCGAGTGGATGTGCATTCCGGCCGTCACCAGGTCGCGGATGCTGACGATGCCGATGAGCTCGCCCTCGTCGACCACCGGGATGTGCCGGAACTTGCGGTCGTGCATGATCTGGGCCGCCTCGCTGGGGAGGTGGTCCGGCGGAAGCGTGACCGGGTCCGGCGTCATGTACGCCTGCACCCGGTGCTGATCGGGGTGGCGGCTGTCGGCGATCGCGCGGAGCAGATCGCGCTCCGTGAAGATGCCGACCAGGGTGCCGCCGTCGTACACCACGGCGGCTCCGACATCGCGGCGCCGCATCGCGCGCGCCGCCTCGCTCAGCGTCACCGTCGGCTCGATGGTGAGCACGTCCCCGCCGCTCATGAAGTCGCGAAGGGTGACCGCCATCCGGGGATCCTACTCGGTTTCGCGCGGCCGTAAACGCATCTCGAGCACGAGATCGGCGTCGAGCGCGTCGGCGATCCGCATCAGCGTGTCGAGCTTCGGCGGCCGCCCACCCCGCTCCAGGCGGGCGATGGCGGACTGCGTCGTGCCGCACAGGACGGCCAGCTCCTGCTGGCTCATCCCCCGGTCGATGCGGTTGTCGGCGACCATCCGGCCGACCTCGGCGAACCGCTGCTCGTGGTCGCGCCCGAGCGCCTCCGCGCGCTTGCGGATGCCCTCGCGCATGCGCTCGAGCGACTGGGCCGTGAGGCGGTGGCGCTGGGTGTGCGGATGGCTTGCCACATACCCAGTGTATCGCCCGTGCGCTATCGGCCGCCACAGCGGCCTGATCGGGCCTGCCGCAACCCTGAAGCCCCCTGCGCCGTCTGTTCGCCCAATGAGGCGAGTGGCGATCACCGGCGTCGGCGCCGTCACGCCGGTTGGGAACGACGCCGGCTCGACCTGGGATGCCCTCGTCTCGGGCCGAAGCGGCGTGGACGTGATCCGGTCGTTCGACGCGAGCGCGTTCCCGGTCAACATCGCCGCCGAGGTGAAGGACTTCGACCCCGCGGCCGCGATGACGCCGAAGGAGGTGCGGCGCACGTCGACCGACGTCCACTTCGGCGTGGCGGCGGCGATGGAGGCGGCCCGCGACGCAGAGCTCGAGGTGGACGAGCCCAGCCGCGTCGGCGTCGTCATCGGCAGCGTGATGGGCGGCCTCGCCTACACGCTGCGCCAGCAGGCGATCCTCGACGAGCGCGGCTGGGAGCGGGTCTCACCGCACTGGCTGCCCAACACGCTGGTCGACACGACGACGAGCCACGTCGCGACGATGCTCGGCGCGCGCGGCCTGAACTACTCGACCGAGTCGGCCTGCGCGACCGGCACCCATGCGATCGGCGAGGCCGCGGCGGCGATCGAGCGCGGGCAGGCCGACGTGATCCTGGCCGGCGCGACCGAGTCGGCGATGCTGCCCATCATCCTGGCCGGGTTCTGCGCGATGCGCGCCCTGATCGACGGCCGCGACGACCCGCCGGGGGCGTCGCGCCCGTTCGACCTCACCCGGGCCGGGTTCGTCATGGCCGAGGGCGCGGGCGTGCTGGTGCTGGAGGAGCTCGAACGGGCGCGGCGCCGGGGCGTGCGCATCTACGGCGAGATCGCCGGCTACGGCGCCTCCAACGACGCCTACCACGTCGCCACCCCCCACCCCGAGTCGATCGGCGTGATCGAGATGATGCACGACGCGCTCGCGCGGGCGGGGATGGATCCGTCCGAGGTGGACTACATCAACGCGCACGGCACCTCCACGCCGTACAACGACACCGCCGAGACGCAGGCGATCAAGGCGGTGTTCGGCGACCACGCCTACCGCATGGCCGTCTCGTCCAACAAGTCGATGTTCGGGCACATGTTCGGCGCGGCCGGCGCGGTCGAGGCGGTGGCGACGGCGCTGACGCTCCACCACGGCGTCATCCCGCCGACGATCAACCTGCGCACCCCCGACCCCGAGTGCGACCTCGACTACGTCCCGAACGTCGCCCGCACGGCACCTGTCCGCGTGGGCCTCTCGAACTCGATGGGCCTCGGCGGGCACAACGCCTGCCTGATCCTGCGCAAGCTGGACGACTGACGGCACAGATGGGGACTGTCCCCGTCCAGCGGGGACAGTCCCCGATCGTCGGCTAGCCCAGGCCGGCGCGGCGGATGCGCTCGCCCGCCATGCCGCTCACCACGGTGTCGACGAGGCCGTAGTCGCGCGCCTCCTCGGCGGTCATGAAGTAGTCGCGCTGCGTGTCGGTGTGGATCTGGTCGACCGACTTCGCGGTGTCGCGGGCCATGATCTCCTCCATCCGCCGCTGCAGCGTCAGGATCTCGCGGGCGCGGATCTCGATGTCGGTCGCCTGGCCCTCGAACCCCGACGTGTGCCCCTGGTGGATCATCACCTTCGCGTTCGGGAGCGCCATCCGCTTGCCCTTGGCGCCGCCGGCCAGGAGCACGGCGCCCATCGACATCGCCATCCCGAAGCAGATCGTCTGCACGTCGGGGCGCACGTACTGCATGGCGTCGTAGATCGCCAGGCCGGCGTAGACGTCGCCGCCGGGCGAGTTGATGTAGAGCGAGATGTCCTTGTCGGGATCGTCGGACGCGAGGTGGATGATCTGGGCGACGATCAGGTTCGCGATCTCGGACGACACGGGCGTGCCCAGGAAGATGATGCGGTCGTTCAGCAGCCGCGAATAGATGTCGAACGAGCGCTCGCCGCGGCCCGTCTGCTCGACCACCATCGGAATCAGCGGTGACATGGTGCCCCCTTGGATATAGTGCAACCTACTGGTTGCCCATACTAGATCGATCAGCGCGAACGCGCAACCCATAGGTTGCACATCGTCAGGAGGTGCCCAATGTCGGAGTCCGTCACCCGCGAGATCGTCCTGCCCCTGGAGCGCGAGGAGGCCTGGCGCGTCGTCACCGAGCCCGACCACCTGCGCGAGTGGCTCGCCGACGACGTCGAGATCGACCTGGTCGAGGGCGGTCAGATCGAGCTCGGCTGGGACGGCGGCGGCCGCCGCCTGGGCACCGTCGAGACGGTGGAGGAGCAGGAGCGGCTGGTGTTCCGCTGGCACCCGGAGGAGCCGGGGCCCGACCACATCGAGACGACCGTGGAGATCGGCCTCGACGACGACGCCGAGGGGACGCGCGTGACGGTCGTCGAGACCGGGTTCGAGGCACTCGCCCCGACGAGCGTCGCCGGCTGCACCGCCGTCAGCACCTGGATCTGGGACGTCCGCCTGGGAGCCTGCGGCGACCTGCCGCTGATGCTGGCGCGATGAGCCCGGATCCGGTCGGGGCGACGTTCGCGGCGCTCGCCGACCCGACCCGCCGGCACGTGATCGGCGTCCTCTCGGGCGGTCAGGAGGCCAGCGTCACCGAGCTCGCCCGCGAGCTCCCGATCAGCCGCCAGGCGGTGGCCAAGCACCTGGCGGCGCTGGCCGACGCCGGGCTCGTCGAGTCGACGCGGCAGGGGCGCGAGACGCGCTACCGGCTCACCCCCGGGCCGCTGACCGACGCCGGCGCCTGGCTCGACCGGGTCGGCGGCGAGTGGGACTCGCGCCTGGGCCGCCTGCGCCGGCACGCAGACACCCGGCCCAGGTCCGCGTGAACGCACTATCCTGCCCGTCGATGTCGACCGTCCGCCAGGCCAGCCCGTTGATCTCGCAGGCGGAGGCGCGGGAGCTCGGCCTCGACCGGCCCGACCTGGTCGGCATCTACCGCAACATGCTGGCGACGCGCCGGATCGAGGAGCGCGGCAACCTGCTCTTCAAGGCCGGGAAGCTGCCCGGCAGCTACTACACGGGCCGGGGCAACGAGGCGGCGTCGGTCGGCGTCGCCACCGCAATGGGCGCCCGACGACGTCGCCTCGCCGCTGCACCGCAACCTGGGCGTCCACGTCGTGCGCGGGATCCAGCCGGCGGCGATCTTCTGCCAGTTCATGGGCCGGGCCGGCGGCGCCACCGGCGGGCGCGATTCCAACCTGCGCTCGAACGACTTCGACCCCGGCCGCGGCCTGCTCGCCGGCGTCAGCCACCTGCCGGCGATGATCCCCACGATCACGGGCATCGCGCTCGCGTTCCAGCTGCGGCGCGAGCCACGGGTCGCGGTGGGCTGGTGCGGCGACGGCGCCGCCGCCCGCGGCGACATGCACGAGGCCATGAACCTGGCCGGGGTGCGCCAGCTGCCGATCGTCTTCGTGATCGACAACAACCAGTACTCGTACTCGACGCCGAACCGGCTCTCGTTCGCGTGCCGGCACCTGGCCGACCGCGGCCCGGCGTACGGCTTCGAGGGCATCGTCATCGACGGCACCGACGTCCTCACCGTGCTGCGCGAGGCCCAGCGCGCCATCGAGCGCGCCCGCGAGGGCGGCGGGCCGACGCTGCTCGAGCTCGTCACGCTGCGCATGGAGGGCCACGCCGTCCACGACGACGCCGGCTACGTCCCCCGCGAGCTCCTGGCCGAGTTCGCCGCCAAGGACCCGCTCGAGCGGTTCCGGGGCTGGCTGGAGGAGGTCGAGGAGATCGGCGAGCCCGAGCTGGCCGGGCTCGAGGCCGAGGTCGCCGCCTGGATCGACTCCGGCGTGGCCGAGGCCGAGGCCAGCCCGATGCCCGACCCGGGCGACGCTGACCGAGCGCCTGTACGGCTGAAACGGGCGCTTCGCTATGCTCGACCCATGAGTGAGTTTCCCTTCAACATGTTCGGCGGCGGCGACCCCGAGGAGCTCCAGCGGGCGATGGCCCAGTTCATGGAGCAGGCCCAGCAGGGACAGCGGGTCGCCTTCGCAGACCAGGCGATCAACCTCGCCGTCGGGATCACGGTCGCGGCCATCGGCCGGCTCGACCTCGCCGGCGGCGCGGACGAGCAGGCGACGCAGGTGCGCGACGCGATCCGGCTGATCTTCCCCGAGGCGGTCACGCTGGTGCGCGAGGCGCGCGAGGGCCTGGCCTGAGCCGGAGGCACGGGTGAGGTCGACGGGCGTCCACCACGTCGACCTCGTGGTGTCGGACATCGACCGCGCGCTGCGCTTCTACCGGGGCGTGCTCGGCCCGCTGGGGTGGCACGGCGTGCACGAGATCCCGGGCGAGCGGGGCGAGACGATCCACTACGTCCACGGCCCCGGCTCGACGATCGGGCTGCGCCAGGCGCCCGGCGGTGCGGCGACGCTCCCGGTCGACCGCTACCGCGTCGGCATGCACCACGTGTGCATGGAGGCGGCGACGCGGGAGCTGCTGTACTCCTCGGCGGAGCGGATCGTCGCGCTCGGCGGCACGATCAGCGAGGGGCCGCGGCACTTCCCCGAGTACCGCGAGGGCTACCACGCGATCTTCTTCTTCGATCCCGACGGGATCAAGCTGGAGCTCTCCTGGACGCCGGCGGGGACGTACGACTGGCAGAGCCCCCCACCCGGGTAGGTCGCAGATGGGTGGGTTGTGGCACCCCCGGGCCGATCGTAGGCTCGTGGGGGAGGTGTGGGAGATGGCAGGATCTGGAACACGAAGGCGAGTCGCGGCGCTCTGCGCGCTCCTGGCGCTGCTCGCGATCGTTCCGGCCGCGCAGGCGACCATCGCGACGCAGCCCCAGACGACGTGGCAGACGAACGGCCGCGTGAACGCGATCCTCCAGATCGGCGGGATCACGTACGTCGGCGGGAAGTTCACCCAGGTCTTCGACCATGCCGGCAACACGCAGACGGTGTCCAACCTGGCGGCGTTCAACGCCAGCGGCGCCTTCACCGGCTGGGCGCCGAACGCGAACGGCACGGTGAAGGACTTCGCCACCGACGGCACCGGCGCGGTCATCGCCGGCGGCAGCTTCACCCAGATCAACGGGTCCGGCCGCCCGCACGTCGCCAAGATCCTCGCCAACGGCACGCTCGTCGCCAAGACGACCTTCGCCGCCGAGGCCGACGGCGACGTCCAGGCGCTCGCCGCGAGCGGCAACACGCTCTACATGGGCGGGCAGTTCGCGAACGTCGACGGCCACGCCCGCGCGTTCCTCGGCGCCGTCGGGCTGATGAACGGCGCCTTCGACTCGTCGTGGACGCCGTTCGTCGACGGCCGTGTCGACGCGCTCGAGGCGGTCGGCAGCAACATGGTCGCCGGCGGGTTCTTCCTGAACGCGGGCTCGGCCGGCGGCGGGCACCCGTCCATCGCCGCCTTCGACGACACCTCGGGCGCGCTCCAGAGCGGATACACGGGCCACACGTCCGCGGCGGTCGTCTCGATGGCCGAGGGCGCCGACGGCTCGATCTACACGGGCCACTTCAACAACCGCATGCAGCGGTTCACGCCGACGGGCGGATCGAGCTGGCAGGTCGGCTTCGACGGCAACGTGCAGGCGATCGGCATCTCCGACGGCGAGGTGATCGCCGGCGGCCACTTCCAGAACCTCTGCGACGTCGGCACGAACTGCGCCAACCCGATCGTGCGCAACCACATCGCCGCGTTCGACCCGTCCAGCGGGACGCTCGACACCGGCTGGGCGCCGAGCGTGAACAGCGACCTGGGCGTGTTCGCGCTCGCGGACACGTCGGCCGGCCTGGCCGTCGGCGGCGACTTCACGCGGATCGGCGGCCTCGACCAGGAGCACCTCGCGTTCCTGCAGACCGGGAGCTCGGTGCCGGTCGACTCGACGCCCCCGACGGTCTCGCCCCTGCCCGACGCCATCCTGCGGAAGGCGACCACGATCACCTCGGGCAAGGTGCCCGCCCTCGTGCGGTGGGGTGCAAGGGATGCCAGCGGCATCTGCTCCTACGCCCTGCGTGCCAACCGTGAACGGCGGCTCCTCCACCGGGATCTCGCTGCCGTCGCAGATGGCGACCACGCATGCCGTCAACCTGCTGTCCTCGGCGAACACGCACGTCTACGAGGTGCAGTCGACCGACTGCGTCGGCAACGCCAGCACCTTCACGCCGGGGCCGTCGGTGCGGCTGACCGCCTTCCAGGACGTGAACGCCGGCATCCGCTACACGGCCGGCTGGGCGCGCGGGAACGCCCCTGACGCCTTCGGCGACACGGTGCACTCGACGAGCCGGGCCGGAGCGTCGGCCACCTTCAAGTTCACCGGCCGCCAGGTGGCCTGGGTCTCGACCCGGCGGGCGAACCGCGGCACGGCCCACGTCTACCTCGACGGCAAGCTGGTCGCGAACGTGAACCTGCACTCGGCGACGGTCATGCACCGCCGGATCGTCTTCGCCCACGCCTGGGCGGCGGACGGCGCCCACACCATCAAGATCGTCTGCGCCGGGACGGCCGGGCACGCCACGGTCGACGTGGACGCGTTCGTCACGATCCGCTAGTCGACGGCCGCTAGTCCCGGTCGTCAGCAGGGCCATCGTCGCGGTGAACCCGTGCAGGAACGAGTGCCCGCCGACGGGCCCGATCTCGCCGGAGCAGAACATCCCGGCGAGCGGGATCGGGCCGAACTCGTCTGCCACGGCACCGGCATCGTGGTCGGGCTCGGCGTACATGTTCGAGCCACGGCCGTTGCAGGCGAAGAGCAGCGCCGCCTGGGGCCGCCCGCCGTTGCCGGCGTGGTGGCGCAGCGCGGCGCGCAGGTCGGCGTCCGCGCTCTCGGCGTCGCGGGCATGGAAGCGGAACGTCTGCCCCACCCGGACCGTGTCGCCGACGGCGAGCGAGCCCTGGTCGGCGTCGCCGCCCATCACCGCCCGCATCAGGTAGTCGTCCGACCCGTACTCGGCCCGGTTCTCGTCGATGACGAGGCCCGCCAGGAGGCCGTGCTGGACGAGGTCGCGGCCGTGGTCGTCGAGGCCCGCCACGATGTCGGTCAGGCGCTCGTAGGCGGGCCGCCCGGCCAGCTCGTGGATGATGTTCCCGTCGGCGCTCGTGATCACCATCTCCGGCCCGACCGGGGCGCACCCCTGCGACACGAGCACGCGCAGCCCGACCTCGCCCTCGAGGGTGACGGCGATCGCGCCGTGGCGCATCACCCGCCGCCCGCAGATGAAGGCGTGCTCGCCCGGCCCGTCGCCGCCGGAGGCGAGCCCGCCCACCGCGACGGCGCCGTCGAACCGGCCCTCGACGCCCTCGAGGAACGCGTCCGCCGGGAAGGAGTACGGATCGGCGATCAGCAGCATCGGCTCGCCCACCGCCGGCAGGAGGTCGGCGGGCATCTCGACCGCCGGGCCGTCGCCGGTGTCGCGGACGCTCAGGTGGTGCACGCGCGCCCGGCCGCCGGGGAGGCTCGTTGCGAGCAGGCTCATGGCCGGCACGCCCTCGAGCTCGCAGCCCGTGCCGATGACGGCCTCGGCGGTCGCGCCCGCGAGCGCCGCCGGCCGCAGGATGTCCGCGACCGCGGCGGCGGCCGCCTCGGCCTCGCCCGCGTGCTCCGCCGAGAGGAACAGGAACGCGACGTCGGCCGGCGCACCTGCCAGCTGATCGCGCACCTGATCGGCCGCCTCCTCGGCGGCCGCGCGCGTGTCGGCCAGCGTCGACACCGCCGCCGCGGGGCGGGCGCGCCCGCTCATTCCAGGATCCGCCAGTCGTTGTCGATCCGGGCGGTCGTCGAGGCGGTGATGAAGCAGTCGCGCTCCGCCTTGCCGGTCAGCTCGCGGGCCGCGCCGGCCTGCCCCGGCGCCATGCGTGCATGGACCACGACCTCGACGTGCGTGAACGCGTAGCGGTGGTCGTCCTCCCGCCGCTCGATCGAGCCGGTCGCCCGCGCCGAGTACTCGCGCACCTCGAGGTCGTGGTGGGCGCAGTGGGCCAGGAAGGAGAGCATCGTGCACGACTCGAGCGCGGCCAGGAAGATGTGCTCCGGGCTCCAGTGGTCGTCGCCCCCGCCCGGGAAGTCCGGTGGCGGCCCGACGGGCAGCGGCGGCCGGTCGCCCTCGGCGACGACGGCGGAGTGACCGCCCTGCCACGTGAGCGCTGCCCCGTACGTGAAGACTTTCGATCGCAGCGCCATCGTCCGGCTCCTCCGTCGCGGTTGCCGACCCGACCATACCCACAAACGGGTCGGGGCCATCACGCACCCAGCACGGCGCGCACCGCCTCCGGCGTCACGTCGGCCCACGGGCCCGCGTGCCAGCCCGGGTCGAGGTAGCGCTCGCGCAGCAGCCGCGCGGCCGTCGCGGACTCGCCGGCGGTCAGCGTTTCGTGCTCCGCACCGGGCGCCGAGAGGGCGTCGACGACCGCCCGCTCCGCCGCCTCGACGTCGCCGCCGACGAGCGTGACGTGGTCGGGACGGCTCGGCGCCGGCCGCGGCCGGCCCTCGAGCGGGCCGTCACGCGGGCCGGCCAGGCACGCGCGCAGCGCGCCCAGGTCGGCTCCGACGAGGAGCGTGCCGTGGACGAGCGTGACGTCGCGGCCGCGGTGGGCGGCGATGCCGGTCACCTTGCGGTCGCCGATGCGCACGGTGCGCTCGTCGCGCGACGCGTCGGCGCCCAGCGCCCGGCAGGCGCGCACCATCCCGTCGAGGAGCGGCGCGTACATGTCCGGGATCGGGGCCGACGCCGCCGGGTGGGCCGCGGGCAGCGCGAGCGCCGCGCACACGGTGCCCGGGTCGAGGTAGACGGCGCCGCCGCCGGTGAAGCGACGCCAGACACGGACGCCATGGCTCGCGCAGGCGGCGGCGTCCACCTCCCAGTCGGCGCGCTGGAAGCGGCCGATCACGACCGCCGGCGCTCGTCCGCCACACGAGCAGCGCGGGCCGGTCGACCGGCGCGCGCACGAGCGCCTCGTCCCAGGCCAGGCCCTGGGCCGGATCGCACGGCCCGCAGACGATCGCCCGCTCGGCGATCACCGCACGTGCAGACCGGCGCGGCGCAGGCGCATCGCCGCCGACGGCGGCGCGTCCGGCGCGAGCTCGACCTCGTGCGGCAGCCGCCGCTCGAGCTCCTCGAGCCGGGTCGTCAGCGCCTCCGGACGGCCCACCGTGTCGAGCTCGGCATGGACGTTCTCCAGCCGGTCGGACGCCGCGGCGGCGGCCGACTCCGCCGTGCTCTCGGCCTCGCCGGCGAGACGGATCAGCTCGAGCGCGTCGCGGCGCAGCGCCTCGGGCCGGGGGTCGTCGGCGACCGGCGGGGGTGGGTCGAGCTCGAGCGGCGCCGCCAGCAGGGCGTCGGCCAGCCGGTCGCGCACGGCGATCAGCCGCTCGCGCTGCTCCCGCGTCGCCAGCCGGGCCGCCTCGACGCGGCGGCGGGCAGCGTCGACGTCGGCCTGGTAGGGCGCGACCTCGGCCCCGGCCGCCTCCGCCAGCTGGGCCAGGTCGACGGCGCGCTGCCACACGGTCACGAGCGGGCCCTGCTCCACCCACTCGCGCTCGAGCTCGCGCGCGACCGGCTCGGCCGCCACGGCAATCGCGCCGGCGGCGGCCCGGACCCGCGGCACGGCGCCGACGACGTCCTCGAGGTGCGCCTCCTCCGCGGCGAGCGCCTCCGAGTGGCGGAGCGCGTCGCGCAGCCGCTCGACCTCCGCGGCGGTCTCCAGCAGCGTGTCGAGGCTAGGCGGCATCGTCGGGGAGCGGGCGCAGGCGCGGCATGGCGAACGGCCGCCGCTCGATCAGCTCCACCACGCGCGGCGCGAGCGCGAGGCCGAAGGCGTCGAGGAAGCAGTAGCCGCCGGGGATGCCGCTCGGCGGATTCCCGATCGTGAGCACCCCGGTGGGGTCGTGAAGCGCCCACCTCCACGCCCCGACGCCCGTCCCGACGAGCTCGAGGTAGCTGCAGACCAGGAAGGCGCCGGCGTACACCAGCGGCTGGCGGCCGACCAGGATGAACCGGACGAGGAACAGGTACATGACCGCGCCGAGGAGATCCTGGCGCGGCGCCAGCACGGCACCCCAGAGCGCCCACGCACCGCAGCCGACGAGCGCGAACGTGAGCAGCGGGAACCGCAGCCGCTCGGCCAGGGCGGAGCGGCCGATGTTGAGGGCCGCCAGGTAGACCAGGCCGTGGCCCGGCGGCACGTACGACGGCACGTTGTGCAGCCGGTACGTGTACAGGCCGAGGAGCGGGGACGCCGTGTACTCGACGCAGGTCGCGATCACGATGACGACGCCCACCTGCGCCCGCACCGAGCGCGGCTGGCGGCTCAGGATCGCGATCAGGAGCGACCACGTGAGCAGCCCCACCAGGCGCTGGCGCCAGATGCCGGCCGACGAGTCGAGCCCGGCGCCGAGCGCGATCCAGACGACGACGACCGCGACCAGCGTGAGCTCACGCTGCGAGCGCCGGAAGGCCTCGGCCACGTCCGCGATCGGCGGCGTCCAGTCGGCGCGGCGGAGCATCGCCGCACTCTACCGGCAGGCGTTCCGGCGCACTACGATGCGCCCGTGGACGGCCACATCGAGGTGAACGCCATGGCGGTGCGGCATGCGCTCGCGCGCACGTTCACGGGCGTCGACCCGCAGGGGCACGCGTGGCGGGGGACGACCGGCGTCGGCGACACCGTGGTGACGGTCGACGTCGAGGCAGCCTCGGACGAGGTCATCCACGTCCATGTGTGGGCGCCGGCGGTCACGACCGGCCCGCTCGCGGCGCCGGTCGCGCGCGTGCTCGCGGCGGAGAACGGCGAGATCGTGCTGGGCCGCTTCGCGCTTCGCGGCGACGATCTCATCGTCGAGCACACCATCATGGCCGGCACGACGATGGACCCGGTCGAGGTGCAGGCGTCGGTGTGGACGGTCGGCTGGGCCGCGTGGGCGCACGCGCCCCGGCTGCGCGCACTCCTGACCCAGGCCGTGCCCGTCCCACCCGCGCCGCAGACGCCCGCGGCACGGCTGCGCGACGCCGCCGACCACGTCGAGATGACGACGCGCCGGGTGCAGCGCTACCTCGAGGAGAAGCACGGCGGCTTCGAGCACCACCCCGACTGGGGCTTCCACGGCGCCTTCGGGAGCGCGCGGGTGTTCGTCGACGTCCTGCCCGTGCTGGACGACTCCACCGCCGTGCGGGCGTCCGCGCCGGTGCTCTCCGACATCGACCTCTCCGACGGGCTCGCGCTGCGAGCGGCCGAGATCGCGTCCGAGAAGCCGTTCGGCGCGTTCGCCCATCTGGGCGGCCGCCGCGAGCTCTGGTTCCAGCACGCGATCCTCGGCGACGACCTCGACATCGTCGAGCTGGAGGAGGCGATCGACATCGTCTCGGGCGTCGCCGACGGGTGGGATGACCGCCTCGCGGGAGAGTTCGGCGGGCTGCGGTACGCGGATCTGGGCTGAGCGATTCCCCTCTTCGGGGTAGTTACGCCCGCCGCCGTCGTTCGCTACATCGGGTCTTAGAGACTCCCTCAAGGCCCGCGTTCTCCTGCCGACGCGAGCGGAGAGAGGTACCGCGCAGCCGCGCGGAACGGACAACCCCGGGCAGGGTCCCGTCAAGGAGGCACCACATGCGCGAGTTCATCACCGAGATCCAGGAGGAGAGCGGCCAGACGATGGCGGAATACGCCGTCGTGCTGGGCGTCATCACGATCGCCGTCGTGGTCACCCTGGGCCTTCTCAGCACCGCCATCCAGAACACGCTGAACAACGTCATCGCGTCGCTCTAGCTGACGATCTCCGCGGGCCGGTCCCTGGTCGGGGCCGGCCCGCGCACGCGTTCCTGCACGACGGCCGCCGGTGCTATCGTCACCCGCGCATGAGCGCAGGCAGAGCGGCAATGTGGATCATCGCCGGCGGGATCGCCACGGCCCTCGTCATCGTCCTCGGCGTGGACGGGCTCTCGGGCGTCCCCGGCGAGTGGGTCGGGGTCATCATCGGCGCCATCCTCGCCTCGGCGGCCTTCGCGCTCGGCTACGCCGAATAGCACCCGTTCCGGTGCCTGGCACCGGCAACGCCGGTGCCAGGCACCTTAAAGGATCGCCTCTGCGACCAGCTCGGCCGGATGCACGATCGGAATGCCGGGATGGCCGGCGCGGCGCAGGGCGGCGGCGATCTGGATGGCGCAGCCGGGATTCGCCGTCGCGACGATGTCCGGCTCGGCGGCCAGGATCGCCCGGGCCTTGCGCGACCCCAGCTCGCGGCCGGTGTCCGGCTCGAGCAGGTTGTAGATCCCGGCCGACCCGCAGCACATCTCGGCGTCCTCGATCTCGACCAGCTCCACCCCCGGGATCGTCCGCAGCAGCTCGCGCGGCTGGGCGGCGACGCCCTGCGCCTGGCGGAGATGGCAGGCGTCCTGGTAGACGACCCGCACGGGCTCGTGCGGCGCCCGCTCCGCCCGGGCGCCCAGCTCGGAGGCGAGCTCGGTGACGTCGCGCACCGACGCCGAGAAGCGGCGGGCCTCGTCGGTCTCGAGCAGGTCGCCGTACTCCTTCATCGCCGAGCCGCAGCCGGCGGCCGTGACGACGATCCGCTCGTGCCCGCGGAGCGCCGCGATCGTCGCCCGGGCCAGGCGCCGGGCCTCGTCCTCGCGGCCGGCGTGGAGCGCGAGCGCGCCGCAGCAGCCCTGACCCGCGGGCACCGACACCTCGCACCCGTCCGCGGCGAGCACCGCGGCGGCGGCGCGGTTCACGCGGCCGAAGAACACGCGCTGCACGCACCCCTCCAGCATCGCCGCCCGCATCCGCACCTCGCCGCGCGCCGGCGTGAGCCGCGCCGGGCGGGCGCGCAGGTCGGCCGGGCCCACCCGCGGCGCGAGCGCGAACGGGCGCACGCCCAGCGCGAGCGGCCACGCCAGCGCCCGCAGCAGCCGCGGCCGGGCCGCCGTCGCCAGCACGCCGCCCTCCACGACGCGCTGGCGCAGCGACCGCGGCGCCCGCTCGCGCCGAAGCGCGCGGGCACGCGGGATCAGGATGTCGTAGCGCACGCCGCTGGGGCAGGCGGGCACGCAGGCGAGGCAGCCGAGGCAGCGGTCGAAGTGGCTCGCCACGGTCGCGTCGAGCTCGATCTCGCCCTCGTCGACGAGCTTCATCAGGTGGATGCGCCCGCGGGGCGAGTCCATCTCGTCGCCCCACAGCGTGTACGTCGGGCACGCGGGCAGGCAGAACCCGCAGTGCACGCACGCGTCGAGCAGCTCGCGCGTCTCAGCCACGGTAGGCCTCCACCACCCGCCGCTCCAGCGCCTCCCGCTGAATACACGGGGTCTGACCCCGTTTATTCACGTCGCTGAAGAGGAGGCCGCGGGCGTAGCGGCCGACGATCGTCGTCGCCCCGGCCGCGCGCAGGCGCTCGATCGTCGCCGGCACCTCGGCGGGCAGGCAGCGCGCGAGCTCGAGCCCGGCGGCCCGTTCGCGATGGTCGGCCCAGAGCGACTCGTCCGGGTCCACGAGGTCGCCGCCGACGAGCGCAGCCGCCTGCTCGGCCAGCGGCCGCGCGACGGGGCTCTCGAACCGCACCAGCATCCGCTCGGGCGGCCAGGCGTACTCGATGCAGGCCGGGGCGAGCGGCTCGAGCACGGTCGGGTCGGATGGAGCCGCGACGACCGTGCACGTCGACGCGGGCAGCGGGTGCAGCCGCAGCGTCAGCTCGAGGATCTCGCCCAGGCGGCCGCGGGCGCCGGTGAAGAGCTTGGGCAGGTCGTAGCCGGCGACCGTCTTCACGACCCGGCCGCCGCCCCGCGCGACGGTGCCGTCCGCCAGCCGCACCGTCACCCCGAGGACGAGGTCGCGCGGCCCCCCGTAGCGGTGCGCGCGGGGGCCGAACGCCGCCGTCGCGAACGCCTCGCCGACGGTGAGGCCGGCCCCCGCCGGCGGGTCGAGCGCGAGCATCTGCCCGCCCCGCGCCAGCGTCTCCTGCAGCTCGGCGAGCGGGACGTCCGCGCCCACGGTGCAGGTCAGATCGCCGGGCTCGTGCTCGATCACCACCGCTCGACGCCCTCACGCTCGGCGGGATGGCGCCGGTACGGCCCGGGCACCTCGCCGCACAGCCGCGGCGTCGGGAACGCCTTGCCCGGGTTGCAGAGGCCGTCCGGGTCGAAGGCCGACCGCAGCCGCAGCATCGTCGCCAGGTCGTCGGCGGAGTACATGAGCGGCATGTGGCAGGCCTTGTCGAGCCCGATCCCGTGCTCACCGGTGAGCGAGCCGCCCGCGTCGACGCAGGCCTCGAGGATCGCGCTCGCGAGCTCGGCCGCCCGCTCCGGCTCGCCCGCGACGGCGCCGTCGTAGAGCACGAGCGGGTGCAGGTTGCCGTCGCCCGCGTGGAAGACGTTCGCGACCTCGAGCCCGTGCGTGCGGGACAGGTCGCGGATGCGGCGCAGCGTCTCCGGCAGGCGGGTGCGGGGCACGACGCCGTCCTGGACGTAGTAGTCGGGGCTGATCCGCCCCATCGCCGCGAACGCCGCCTTGCGCCCGCGCCAGAACCCCATCCGCTCGGCCTCGCCGGCCGCGACCCGCACCTCCGTGGCGAGCCCGGCGGCGCAGCAGCCGCACACCCGCTCGAGGGCGACCTCGACCTCCGCGGCGGGCCCGTCCAGCTCGACGAGCAGCACCGCCCCGGCGTCGAGCGGGAGCCCGGCGCCGACCGCCGCCTCGGCCGCGCGGATCGTGAGCGAGTCCATCATCTCGATCGCCGCGGGCAGGATCCCGGCGGCGATGATCGCCGAGACCACCTCGCCGGCGGCGTCGGTCGACGTGAACGCCGCGAGCAGCGTCTCGACCCGCTGCGGCCGCGGCAGCACCTGGACGACGATCTCGGTCGCGATCCCGAGCGTCCCCTCGGAGCCCACGAAGGCGCCGAGCAGGTCGAGCTCGCCGGCCCGGTCGATGCGCACGACCTCGCCGTCGGCGAGCACGACCTCGAGCTCGAGCACGTGGTTCGTGGTGAACCCGTACTTGAGGCAGTGGGCGCCGCCGGAGTTCTCGGCGACGTTGCCGCCGATCGTGCACACCTGCTGGCTGGACGGGTCGGGCGCGTAGTAGAGGCCGTGGGGCGCGACCGCCCGGGTGACGTCGAGGTTGGCCACGCCCGGCTGCACGCGCACGCGCCGGTTGGGCGCGTCGATCTCGAGGATCGCGTTCATCCGCGCGAGGCCGATCACGATCCCCTCGGCCACCGGCACCGCGCCGCCGGAGAGCCCGGTGCCCGCGCCGCGGGCGACGAACGGGATGCCGCGGTCGTGACACACGCGCACCGCCGCCTGCACCTCGGCCGTCGTCCGCGGCAGCACGACCGCCTGCGGGGTGGCCCGGTGGCCCGTGAGCCCGTCGCACTCGTAGGTGCGCATCTGCGCCGTCTCGGAGACGACCGCGTCGGCGCCGACCGCGCGCTCGAGTTCGGCGACGAGGGTCATCCCGTCAGCTACTCCACCAGCTGGCGCATGACCATCTGCAGGAGGCCGCCGGCGCGGTACGTGGTCACGTCGGCCGGCGCGTCCAGCCGGGCCAGGCACTCGAACGAGCGCTCGCCGCCGTTCAGCTCGACCGTCACGGAGGAGCCGACGTCGAGCTCGCCGAGCCCGCGGATCGTGAACGTCTCGGTGCCGTCGAGGCCGAGGGTCTCGGGGGAGTCGCCCTCGCGGAACTGGAGCGGGATCACGCCCAGCGCGACCAGGTTCGTGCGGTGGATGCGCTCGTAGCTCTGCGCCAGCACCGCCCGCACGCCCAGGAGCGCCGTCCCCTTCGCCGCCCAGTCGCGCGACGATCCGGAGCCGTACTCGCGGCCGGCGATGACCACGAGCGGGACGGCCTCCTCGGCGTAGCGCTGGGCGGCGTCGTAGATCGTCATCGACTCGCCCGACGGCAGGTGGCAGGTGAACCCGCCCTCGCGGTCTGCGAGCGCGTTTCGCAGGCGGATGTTCGCGAAGGTGCCCCGCACCATCACCTCGTGGTTGCCGCGGCGGGCGCCGTAGGAGTTGAAGTCGCGCGGCGCGACGCCCTGCGAGACGAGGTAGCGGCCGGCCGGCGTGTCCGGCGAGAACGAGCCCGCGGGCGAGATGTGGTCGGTCGTGACCGAGTCGCCGAGCACCGCCAGCACCCGGGCCGAGACGATGTCCGAGAGGTCGGCGTCGTGCTCGAAGAAGGTCGCCTCGCGCACGTAGGTCGAGGCGGGGTCCCAGGCGAAGAGCTCGCCCTCGGGCACGGGCAGGGCCGTCCAGCGCTCGTCGCCCTCGAAGATGCGGCCGTACTCCTCGTCGAAGAGGTCGGAGCTGAACGATCCGGTGAGGGCCTGCTCGACCTCCTCGGGGCTCGGCCACACGTCGCGCAGGTAGACCGGGCCGTCGGCGCCGTCGCCGAGCGGGTCGGCGGTGAGGTCGGTGTTCACGCTCCCCGCCAGGGCATAGGCGACCACGAGCGGCGGCGACGCCAGGTAGTTGGCGCGCACGGCCGGGTGGATGCGGGCCTCGAAGTTGCGGTTGCCCGAGAGCACGGCGGCGACCTTCAGGTCGTCCCGCTCGATCGCGCCGGCGACCTCGTCCGGGAGCGGCCCCGAGTTGCCGATGCAGGTCGTGCAGCCGAAGCCGACCAGGTTGAACCCGAGCCGGTCGAGCGGCTCGAGCAGGCCCGCCCGCTCCAGGTAGCCGACGACGACCCGCGACCCCGGGGCGAGGCTCGTCTTCACCCACGGCCGCCGCTCGAGGCCGCGCTCGAGCGCCTTCCGGGCGAGCAGGCCGGCGGCGACCATCAGGGCCGGGTTGGACGTGTTCGTGCACGAGGTGATCGCCGAGATGACGACCGAGCCGTCGCCGAGGTGGCTGCCGTTGCCGGTGCCCGCGCCGAACGCGTCCGTGAACGAGCGGCGCACCTGCGGGAGCGAGACCCGGTCCTGCGGGCGCCGCGGCCCGGCCAGGCTGGGCACGACCGCCTCCAGGTCGAGGTCGAGCGTCTCGGTGTACGCGGGCGGCGTCTCGTCTCCGGCCCGGAAGAGGCCCTGCTCGCGCGTGTAGCGCTCCACCCGCTCGATCAGCTCGGCCGGACGGCCGGTGTCGGACAGGTAGCGCAGCGTCTGCGCGTCGATCGGGAAGGTGGCCGACGTCGCCCCGAACTCGGGCGACATGTTGGAGAGGGTGGCGCGGTCGGCCACGGTCAGCGACCCCAGGCCGGGGCCGAAGAACTCGATGAACTTCCCCACCACCCCGTGCTTGCGCAGCTGCTCGGTGAGGGTGAGGACGAGGTCGGTGGCGGTGACGCCGGTGGGCAGGGCACCGGTGATGCGCACGCCGACGACCTTCGGCTGGGTCAGGTAGAGCGGCTGGCCGAGCATGACCGCCTCGGCCTCGATGCCGCCGACGCCCCAGCCGAGCACGCCGAGCGAGTTGATCATCGTCGTGTGCGAGTCGGTGCCGACCAGCGTGTCCATGAACGCGACCCCGTCCTGGAGGCGCACGACCTGGCCGAGGTACTCGAGGTTCACCTGGTGGCAGATGCCCATCCCGGGCGGGACGACGCGGAAGTTGCGGAACGCCCCCTGCGCCCAGCGCAGCAGCTGGTAGCGCTCGCCGTTTCGCTCGTACTCGCGCTCGATGTTGCGCGCGTATGCCCCGTCG
The DNA here is from genome assembly GCA_963731515.1 of uncultured Actinomycetes bacterium. Classification (GTDB taxonomy): domain Bacteria; phylum Actinomycetota; class Thermoleophilia; order Gaiellales; family JAICJC01; genus JAICJC01. Next base: position 726,551 of record CAVSVU010000014.1, read on the forward strand.
GAGCCGAACGCGTCGACCTGTACCGAGTGGTCGATCACGAGGTCGACCGGCACGAGCGGATCGACCCGCCCCGGGTCGGCGTGGCGGCGCGCGACCGCGGCGCGCAGCGCGGCGAGGTCGACGACCGCGGGGACGCCGGTCAGGTCCTGCATGAGCACGCGCGCGGGCATGAATGCGAGCTGGGCGGCGGGCGCGGGCGCCGGCCATGCCGCCAGCGCGCGCACGTCGTCCTCCCGCACGTGCTCCGTCCCGGCCCTGCGCAGCAGGTTCTCGAGGAGCACGCACACCGTGTAGGGGAGCGTCAGCGGGTCGACGACGCGGTCGAGGCGGTAGAACGCCTCGCCGCCGGGGAGGGTGGCGCGGGCGCCGAAGGGATCGTGTTCTGCCATGACCCGTAATCTATGCCCGCATGACCGGATCGCGCGTACGTGTGCCCGACGGGATGACGCGGCCCTTCCAGGTGTTCGTGAACGGCGTCGAGCTGTCCGAGGGGACGGACTTCGAGGTCGTCGGCGCCTGGATCGTGTTCGGGCGGGAGCTCGTCCCGCCGCGGGACGAGAGCGCGCGCAGCGTCTTCCGGGGCTTCTTCTTCGGCCGCTACCGCACGGAGCACGTGGTGGACGTCGCCTGCCAGGTCGGCGGGCGCGCGCACGTCTTCAGCCGGCTGGCGATCGAGCCGCCCGCCGCGTGACCTAGAAGATGTGCTTGCCCTGCCACCACCACGTCTCGAGGACCGCGAAGACGGTGATGAGGCAGACGGCGAGGATGTTGCCGCCCTTGGAGCGCGGGTTCAGGAAGTACCCGAACAGGGCCACCAGGAGCCCGATCATCCCCATGTAGATGGGCCGCGTCCACGTGCCGGCGAGCGCGATCACGACGGCGAGGCCGTTGATCACGGCGACGGCGTCGTCGCGGAAGGACTCGTATTCGGGCGTGTAATCTCGCACGTGGGGGCTCCTTGGCCGGACTCGGGCGCAATCTTAGCGGGAGCGGCGGTGAGCGAGACACGGGGAACGACGGCGCTGCGCCGGGCCGGGACCGGATACCGGCTCATGCGCTACGCCTACCGCGCCGACGGGGGCGCCGAACAGGCCGCCGCCGACCTCGGGGTCGAGCCGGCGCGGATGTTCAAGAGCCTGGTCGTGGAGGCAGGCGGCGAGCTCGTCTTCGCCCTCGTCGCGGTCGACTCGTGGCTGTCGCTGAAGAAGCTCGCGGCCGCCGCCGGCGCGAAGCACGCGGCCATGGCCGAGCCGCGCGAGGCCGAGCGCGTCACCGGCTACCAGGTGGGCGGAATCAGCCCGCTCGGCTCGCGCAGGCCGCTGCGGGTCTTCCTCGACGCCGGCGCCGAGGCGTTCCCGCGCATCTGCCTGAACGCCGGCAACCGCGGCCACATCGTCGAGGTCGCCACCGCCGACCTGGTGCGCCTGACCGCGGCCATGGTGGTCGACCTCCGGGCCGGTGGCTGACCAACAGGTGCCTGGCACCGCTGGGCGGTGCCAGGCACCTGAAGGACCTAGGAACGGCGCTGGAGCACGAACAGCGCGACCAGGTAGGCGACGCCGCCCAGCGCGCCCAGCTGGGCGTACGGCGACGGGTCGCCGCCGCGGGCGAGCTGGTAGAAGACGGCGACGAGCACGGCCGTGATGATCACGATGCCGGCGAACGCCGTCGCCCGCAGGTCGAGCATGGCCGAGCGCTCGTCGGCGCGCGGGTTGCGCATCACCTCGACGACGCTGCTGCGGCCGCTGAACGCGACCAGCCCGGCCGCGAAGACGATCATGATCGCGAGGCTGACGAGGCCGCCGCCGGGGTCGTCGTTCGACCACTGGGCCGCCAGGAACACGAGGCCCATGCCCACGGAGAGCCCGGGGACGAGCCACCTCGACTTATGTATCCGCATTTGCATCGAACACCTCCTCGACGGGAAGGGAGAAGAACCGCGCAAGGGCGATCGCGAGCGGCAGCGACGGCGTGTAGCGGCCCGTCTCGATCGCGTTGATCGTCTGCCGCGAGACGCCCATCTCGGTCGCCAGCTTGCCCTGGGAGAGGCCCGCCGACGCCCGCAGCTCACGGATCAGGTTGTGCATGATGTAAAGCTAGCTTGACACCGGCCGGATGTCAAGCGTACTTTACATCAGCGGTAGCGCTCGCCGGCCACGGCGGCCAGCTTCTCCAGCGAGTGCGTCGCCTGGAGCGTGCGCACGGTGCCGGACTTGGAGCGCATGACGAGCGACTGCGTTCGCGCTCCGCCGCGCTGGTAGCGCACGCCGCGCAGCAGGTCGCCGTCGGTCACGCCCGTCGCGGCGAAGAAGACGTTCTGGCCCCGGATCAGGTCGTCGACCGTGAGCACCTTCTCGAGGTCGTACCCGGCGTCGCGGGCGCGCTTCGCCTCGTCGTCGTCGCGCGGCCACAGCCGGCCGACCAGCTGGCCTCCGAGGCACTTGAATGCGGCGGCGGAGAGCACGCCCTCCGGCGTCCCGCCGATCCCCCAGAGCAGGTCGATGCCGGTGTCCGGGGTCGCCGCCATCATGGAGCCGGCGACGTCGCCGTGGGGGATGAAGCGGATGCGGGCGCCGGCCTGGCGGATCCGCCCCACCATCTCCTCGTGCCGGGGCCGGTCGAGGATCACGACCATCAGGTCGCGGACGCGCCCGCCCTTGGCCCGGGCGACCATCTCGAGCGTCTCCTCCATCGGCGCGTCCAGATCGAGCGGCTCGTCGATGTCCGCGCCGCAGGCGAGCTTCTCCATGTACACGCACGGGCCGGGGTCGAACATCGTCCCCGACTCCGAGGCGGCCACGACGGCGAGCGCGTTCGGCTGGCCGCGGGCCACGAGCTCCGTCCCCTCCAGCGGATCGACCGCCACGTCGACGGCGACGCCCTGGTGGGTGCCGATGCGCTCGCCGTTGAAGAGCATCGGCGCCTCGTCCTTCTCGCCCTCGCCGATCACGACCACGCCGTCCATCTCGACCGTGGCCAGCATGTGCCGCATCGCGTCGACCGCGGCCCGGTCGGCGGCGATCTTGTCGCCGAACCCGACCCAGCGGGCGCAGGCGAGCGCGGCGGCCTCGGTGACCCGCACGAGCTCGAGTGCGAGGTTTCGGTCTGGTGCTTCAACCACGGGCGCTCCTCCCTGCGTCGGAACCGCCGGAGAGGATACCGGCACAAGATGGTCGATTCCACGCCGCCGCGCGCCTGGACGTCAAGCTGTTAGTAGAGGTTTGGTTCGTGGTGGGGCTGCGGCTGCGAACCGTCGCATCGCGTCGTCCTCGGTCGCGCCCATATTTCGGCCCAATATGAACGCTCCCTGCGTCCTTGCGCTGCTCGGCTCGCAACCGCCCAGAACATCACGGCGGCGTGGAACCAACCATCTCCTAGCTCCGCACGAGCCGGTTCGCCAGGCCGCCGATCCGCTCGTGCCAGAGCAGCGGCTCGAGCCAGCGGGCCGGGATCGTCGCCGCGCCGTGGCGAGCGCCCGCGAGCGCCCCGGCGACGGCGCCGTTCGTGTCCGCGTCGCCGCCCAGGTTGACCGCGAACACGATCGCCGACTCGACGTCGGGGCGGCCGAAGGCGGCCGCGAACCCGATCCGGAGCGCCGTCAGGACGTAGCCCATCCGCTCCTGCGCCTCGGCCGCGAGCACCTCCCCGGAGGCCGCGATCGCGTCCTCGGCGGCGAGGGCCGCCGGCGACGTCGACCGCGGCAGCTTGCGCCCGCGCACGAGGGCGGCCAGGGTCAGGTTGAGCCAGGCGCAGGCGTCGCCGGCCAGCGGGTCGTGATGGGTGATCGACGACTCCTCGCGCGAGATCCGCTCGAGCGCGCCGGGGTCGTTGCGGTAGCGCAGCGCGAGCGGCGCGGTGCGCATGAGCGATCCGTTGCCGGCGCTCATCCCCCCGGTGGAGTCGTGGTAGTCCGCCGCGGCCGCCCGCGCCTCGTCCACCGACCGGGCCCGCATCAGCGCCGCGGCCACGGTCGAGCCGATGTCCTTCGGGCCCGAGCGGGCCCACATCGCGTAGCGGGAGAAGACGTCCTCCTCGTCGTAGGCGCCCTTCTCGGCCAGGCTGGTGGCGAGCTCCATCGCCATCGCGGTGTCGTCGGTCCACTCGCCCCGCTCCCAGGGCGGCGAGGCGACCATGTCGCACAGCGGCCCGCCGTAGCGGACGTGGATCTGGTCGGGATGCAGCCACTCGACCGCCGCCCCGAGCGCGTCGCCGACCGCGAGGCCGAGCAGCGCTCCGCGGGCGCGATCCGCCATTCCTTCCCCATCCCGCCGCCTCATCGCTGGCAGCCGGGGCACCAGTAGAGCCGCCGCGGCACCTCCGTGCCCTGCATGCGCGACTCGATCGGCGTGCCGCAGCGGGGGCAGGGCCGGCCGGTCGCCCGGTAGACGTCGTGCGGCAGGCGGCCGGCCTCGACGCCGGTCCGCAGCATCCGCCGGCCCACGGCGGCGAGCTCGAGCAGGCGCCGGTCGGACAGCCCGGCCACCGCCGCGAACGGATCCTGGCCGAGCCGCCACAGGGCCTCCGCCCGCACGACGTTGCCGATGCCCGCCAGGACACGCTGGTCGAGCAGGAGCTCTGCCACCGGGCGGTCGATCGCGCGGGCGCGGCGCAGGTATGCGGCGGCGTCGAAGCCGGGGCCGAGCAGGTCGGGGCCGAGCCCGAGCCGGAGATCGCCGCGGCGGCGCACCTCGACCCGGCTCGTCCCGAAGATGACGACGTCGGCCGCGGAGGTGCGCATGACGTGGCGGCCGCGTCCGGCGCCCGCCGCGGCCAGGCGCACCCGCCCGTTCATCCCCAGGTGGACGTGCAGGCTGCGGCCGTCCGCGCCGTGGACGAGCAGGTGCTTGCCGCGGGTCTCGATCGAGGCGACGTCCGTGCCCGCGAGCGGGCCCGAGGTGACGCGCTGGCCGAGGACGGGCCGGATCCGGCGCGCGGCGAGGACGAGCGAGTGCCCCTCAGGCACGCAGCACCAGCCGCCGGTGCCCCTTGAGGAACCCGTGCGCCAGCAGCAGCCGCTCGGCCTCGGTGCCGCCGATCGGCTCGCCGTCGACCCGCTCGGGGGCGAGCCGGCGCGCCCGCCCGCCCTCCACCAGGTCGGCCAGCGCGGCGATCGCGGGCTCGAGCAGCTCCGGCTCGAACGTGACCAGGCCGCGGCCGCCGCGCTCGACGTAGAGGGCCGGGCGGCCGCCGGCGAGCACGACCCAGGCGCCGGCGACCCGGGCCGGGCGGCGGGCGGACTGCGGCCACGGCAGCGTCGCCCCGTACGGGTTGGCGGGGTCGAGGGCGGAGAGCACCAGCGCGGAGGCGTCGGGGTCGGCGTCGCGGACGTCGCGCAGGCGCTCGACGGCGGTCGGCGCGGCGAACTGGGCGCCGCCCAGGCCCTCGACGAAGTACCCGCGCTGGCAGCGGCCGGCCTCCTCCATCATCCGCAGCTCGCCGTAGACGGCCGAGAACCCGCCCGGGATGCCCTCCGCGAGGACGGCGGCCCGGGTGAGCACGCCGTGGCGGTCGAGCAGCGTCTCGGCCAGCGCGCGGGCCCGCTCGGCCGCGTCGGCGCCGCGGCCGCGAGCGTCTCGACGAGCGACCAGCGGCCGCGGGCGGCCGGCAGCGACGAGGTCGGCCGCGCCCGCCGGGCGAGCCGGCCCGAGGCGGCGGTCGGCGGCGGGGGCAGCGCCCGCAGGACGGCGCCTCCGCGCAGCGGATGCCACGAGTCGTTGGTGACGACGCCCGCCCAGGCCAGCGACCAGAGCTCCGCGAGCACGGTGCGGTCGGCCTCCCCGACGAGCGCCGCGAGGTCGGCGAAGAAGGACGGCCCGCGGCCGCGCAGCGCGTCGACGATCGGGTGCTCCGGCGCCTCGGCCGGCGTGTGCAGGAGCGCGGTCTCGCCGCGCAGGTAGAGCGCCACCCGGCCCTGGCCGGCCCCGATCCAGGCCAGCTCGCCGCCGGCGCACAGCTCGTCCAGCATGTCCTGGCGGTAGCCGGGCACGCGCAGCGGCAGGACGTCGGACTCCCACGCCGCCACCGGGAGCGCGATCCCCTGCAGCTGCGCGACCACGTCGCGGAGCCGGTCGATGCCGCGCCCGGCGTCGCGGCCGACGCCCTGCCAGGCCGGCAGGAACCGGCCCAGGGCGTCAGCCTCGACCGGCTCGACGGCGCGGCGGATGGCCGCGAGCGTCCGCCGCCGCACGCGCCGCAGGACGTCGGGCGTGATCCACTCGCGGCCGCCCCCGCCGGGCCGGAACCCGCCCTCGACGACGTCGCCGTCGGCCTCCAGCCGGCGCAGCTGCGGCCCGGCGTCCACGCCCCACCGCGCGCGCAGGTCGTCGGCGGCGAACGGCCCGTGCGTGCGGGCGTAGCGCAGCACCAGCCGGCGCAGCGCGTCGGGCGCCGGCTCCAGGAAGGCGTCCGGAAGCCCCCGCGGCGGGACGACGCCCAGCCCGTCGCGGTAGAGACCGGCGTCCTCGGCGGCGATGTAGCGCTCCTCCCCCGCCACCCGCACGGCGGCGGCCCGCCGCTGCGCGATCAGCTCGTCGACGTGGCCGGCGATGCCGCGCTCGGCCGCCTCCGCCGGCGACAGGTCGCCGAGCCGGCGCAGCAGGTCGTGCGCCTGGTCGATCGTCGGCGCCCGGCCCTCGCCCTGGAGCTCGCGCTCGACCTGGTCGATCGCGCCGGCGTCGAGCAGCTCGCGCAGGTCGTCGTTGCGCAGGAGCTCGGCCAGCAGCGCCCGGTCGAGCTGGAGCGCCTGGGCGCGCCGCTCCGCGGCGGGCGCGTCGCCCTCGTACATGTACGTCGCGATGTAGTCGAACAGGAGCGCCGAGGCGAACGGCGACGGCTGGGCCGACTCGACCTCGACCATGCGCACCGCGCCGCGGCCGATCGCCTCCAGCAGGCCCTTCAGCGCCGGCACCTCGAAGACGTCCGAGAGCACCTCCCGGTAGGTCTCGAGCAGCACCGGGAACGACCCGTACTTGATCGCCACCTGCTGCAGGTCGTGCGCCTTCAGGCGCTGCTGCCAGAGCGGCGTGCGCTGCCCGGGCCGGCGCCGGGGCAGGAGCAGCGCCCGGGCGGCGTTCTCGCGGAAGCGGCCGGCGAAGAGCGGGCTCTGCGCAACCCGCTCGAGCAGGAGGTCGTCCAGCTCCCCGGGCGGGATCGCGATCAGGTCGACGGGCGGCGGGGTGTCGGAGTCGGGCAGGCGCAGGGCGATGCCGTCGTCGGCCCACATCGCCTCCACCTCGATCCCGAGCGAGGCCGCCATCCGCGCCTCCAGGGCGAGCGCCCAGGGCGCGTGCACGCGGCCGCCGAACGGCGAGAGCACGCAGACGCGCCAGTCGCCGATCTCGTCGCGGAAGCGCTCGACGACGATCGTGCGGTCGGACGGGACGACGCCGGTGTGGGCCTCCTGGTCGTCCAGGTAGGCGTAGAGGTTCTTCGCGGCCCGGGGGTCGAGGTCGGCCGGGAACCGGCGCGTCCGCGTCGCCTCGCCGACGGCGAGGCCGAGCTCGTACGGGCGGCCGACGCCGTCGCCCTTCCAGAACGGCATCCGCCCGGGAACGCCCGGCGCGGGCGAGACCAGCACCCGGTCGCGGGTGATCTGCTCGATCCGCCACGACGACGCGCCCAGCTGGAACACCTCGCCCTGGCGGGCCTCGTACACCATCTCCTCGTCGAGCTCGCCGACGCGGGCGCCGGATTCGACCAGGAACACGCCGTAGAGGCCGCGGTCGGGGATCGTGCCGCCGTTCGTGACGGCGAGCCGGCGGGCGTCGGGACGGGCGCGGACGATCGCCCGCCGTGCGGTCCCAGACGATCCGCGGCCGCAGCTCGGCGAACTCCTCGGACGGGTAGCGGCCGGCCAGCATGTCGAGGACGCCCTCGAACTGGGCCCGGGAGAGGTCGCGGTAGGGATACGCCTTCGTGGCCAGCTCGTACAGCTCGTCCACCGTCCAGTCGTCGAGCGCGGTCGCGGCCACGAGCTGCTGGGCGAGCACGTCGAGCGGCTGGCGGGGCACGCGGGTGTGCTCGATCTCGCCGCGGCGCATGCGGTCGACGACGACCGCCGTCTCCAGCAGGTCGCCGCGGTACTTGGGCATGAAGCGGCCGAGCGAGGGCACGTCCACCTGGTGGCCGGCCCGGCCGACGCGCTGCAGCCCGGCGGCGACCGACTTCGGCGACTCGACCTGCACGACCAGGTCGATCGCGCCCATGTCGATCCCGAGCTCGAGCGACGAGGTGGCGACGAGCGCCGGCAGCCTGCCCGACTTGAGCATGTCCTCGATCTCGAGCCGCTGCTCGCGGGCGATCGAGCCGTGGTGGGCGCGGGCGATGTCGGCGCCCGCGAGCTCGTTGAGGCGATGGGCGACGCGCTCGGCCGAGCGGCGGTTGTTCACGAAGACGAGCGTCGACCGGTGGGCCTGGACGAGCTCGAGCAGGCGCGGGTAGAGCGCCGGCCAGATCGACTGGCGCGGCTCGCCGTCGACGTCGGCCGCGCCGCCCAGCTCGCGCATGTCCTCGACGGGGACGATCACCTCGAGGTCGAGCTCCTTGGCCGCGCCGGCGTCGACGATCTCGACGTCGCGGTCGCGCCCGCCGAGGAAGCGGGCGATCTCCTCCAGCGGCCGCTGGGTCGCCGAGAGGCCGACCCGCTGCACGTCGCGGCCGGCCAGGTGCTCGAGCCGCTCGAGCGAGAGCGCCAGGTGGGTGCCCCGCTTGCTGCCGGCCATCGCGTGGATCTCGTCGACGATCACCGTCTCGGCCGGGGCCAGCATCTCCCGGGCGGCCGAGGTCAGGATCAGGTAGAGCGACTCGGGCGTCGTGATCAGGATGTCGGGCGGGTGGCGGCGCATCGACGCGCGGTCGCGCTGGGGCGTGTCGCCGCTGCGGACGGCCACGGTCACCGGCCGGGGCAGGTCGATGCCGGCGAGCGGCGCGCGCAGGTTCTTCTCGATGTCGTGGTTGAGCGCCTTGAGCGGCGACACGTAGACCACGCGGGTGCCGCGCTCCGCCGGGTCGCGGGCGAAGCCGTCGATCGCGCCCAGGAAGGCGGCCAGCGTCTTGCCCGATCCCGTCGGCGCGAGGATCAGCGAGTGGCGCCCGGCGGCGATCGGCGGCCAGCCCAGCCGCTGCGCCTTCGTGGGCTCGGCAAACGACCGCCGGAACCAGGCGGCGACGGGGGGCGTGAACGCGGCCAGCGGGTCGGGAGGCATGGTCGCCTAAGCGTAGAGGGCGGGCGAGGCGGATGGCCGGGGTGTGTGGTTCTGAGTGGGCACGCCAGTTGGCGCGCACAGCATGTGCCACTTGGCGCGCATGCATGCGCCACTTGGCTGACACCGCGCCACTTGGCGCGCACCGCATGCGCCACTTGGCGCGCACCCATGTGCCACTTGGCGGTGAGACGACGGCGCCACTTGGCGCGCACCGCATGTGCCACTTGGCGTGCGAGGACCGCGCCACTTGGCGCGCACAGCATGTGCCACTTGGCGTGTGCGGGACGCGCCACTGGCGGCCGGCGGCGATCCCGGGTGGCCGTGATCCATGTCCGTCCGGCCGCGGCACCCGTCTGGCCGCCGGCCACCGCCACCGCGGCCTATGTGACGGCGTAGAGCCGGTAGGACTGGGGGACGCCTTTGAGCTGGTGATCGCCTGCGTCGGTGAAGGTGAAGCCGCTTCCTGCGACGAGGTCTTTGACCGTCTGGGAGATGAGGGTTTGCGAGGGTGCGGCGAGCGCTGCGATCCGCGCGCCGGTGGTGACGGAGATCCCGGCGCACTTGCCGTCCACCAGCTCGCATTCTCCGGTGTGCAGGCCTGCGCGGATCTCGATTCCCAACTCGTGGACGCGTTCGTGGATCGCCTTCGCGCAGTGGATCGCTCGCGCTGGGCCGTCGAAGGTGGCGTAGAAGCTGTCGCCGGCGGTGTTGGTCTCGTTTCCGCGCCAGGTCACGAGCGCCTCTCTGACGAGGTGGTTGTGCCTCTCGATGAGGTGCTTCCACCCTCGATCGCCGAGCCGCGCCTGGTGACGGGTGGAGTCGACGATGTCGGTAAAGAGGACGGTCGAGAGGATCGTGTCCAGAGCGACGGGTCTCGCCGGAAGGCCGGCGAGACGGGCGATCGCGTCCAGCCGTGGCCTGTTCACGGAGTCAATGTCCGTGTCGGCCGTCATCCACCCGCTCGGGAACAGTTCAACCCGAGCGTTGGGCATCAGCGACTCGGTGTGTTGGCGATATTGGTGAACATGTCTTCCCCCTCACCCACCATGAGCAGCGCGGGCGCCTGGACGCTGGGAAGGACGCCGCGCAGGTCGGTCTGCCACCACATCCGCGTGAATGCTTCGGCGACATCTGGCGTGCAGGCATTCCGGGCTTTCTTCGCCCACCACGCGACTCCCTCGTCCGACGGACGACGACCCGTGTCCCGCTGAATCAAGTCAGCCCACGACTCGCCATATGCCCGCGTCCCCCAACGCTTCACGTCCTCAAGGGTGAGTGCCGTCTCGTCGGGGCCATCGCCCCAGGGATAATCCGGCGCCCACACGATCCGTGGCTAGCGGGTTCCACCATGCCAGCGCCCGCACTCGACTCGGATCCGCAGCGGCCAACAGTACGCCGGGTGCGATCGTCTCGAACCACCCGCCGACGACGGCACTCGTCGAGCCCACCTCGTCGAGCACGGCCCGCAGGTCATCCGTGCGCGTCTCCAGGTTCGGCACCGGCACGTTTCGGCTGGAAAGACCAAAACCGCGCCAGTCATGCATGATCAGGCGACCGAGTCCCGCCAGGCCGTCAAGCCAATCCCGGATCCAGTCGAACTCCCACCACGCGTCCAGGTTCGTGCCGTCGCCCACCTGCCAGGCGATGTCGACCGGCCCATCACCCACCACCTGGTAGGCGATGTAGGCACCGTCCTGTGTCTTCAGATACTGCGGATCGGGGATCCGCACGCTGCCCTCCGCGTCGAGCGACGCGAGTCTAGCGTGCTTCACGGGAGCCGGGCAGCGCTCGTCTTAGGGTCGTCCCGGTTGCCGTTCCCGCATACGATCCCCCCGACCGCAGGCATCAAGGAGGATCGAATGGAGACGGTGGGGTTCGTGCACATGGCCGACGGGACGGCCGAGGACTATGCGCTGCTCGACCGGGCACAGGAGCCGTTCGTCGCCGCCCTGCCCGACCGGCTGCTCGAGGCGCTCGAGGGCCTCAAGTCCTCGCTCGCCGGCTACCAGGTATCGCGCTACGAGCACTCGCTCCAGTCCGCCACGCGCGCCCTCCGCGACGGCCGCAGCGAGGAGTACGTGGTCGCCGCGCTCCTGCACGACATCGGCGACGAGCTCGCGCCGTGGACGCACGGCGAGATGACCGCCGCCGTCCTGCGCCCCTACATCGCGCCCGACATCTGCTGGATCGTCAAGCACCACGGGCTGTTCCAGATGTACTACTACGCCCACTTCAGCGGCGGCGACCGCAACGCCCGCGACCGCTTCAAGGATCACCCCTGCTACGACGCGTGCGTCGAGTTCTGCGACCTCTACGACCAGTGCTGCTTCGACCCGGCGTACGACACGCTGCCCCTGGAGACCTTCGAGCCGATGGTGCGGCGCGTGTTCTCGGAGCCGCGCCACCTCGACGACTCGGCGCTTCCGTGACCGCCGCGGGCGGATGACCGGCCCGTGCTGATCGAGGTGCTGGGCTCGTCGGCCGGGTGGCCGATCCCGCGGCTCGGGTGCGACTGCCCGCAGTGCACGTCGGCGGATCCCCGCGACCGGCGCCTGCGCTCGTCGCTCCTGCTCGACCGGCGCGTGCTGGTCGACGCCGGCCCCGACGCCTACGCGCAGCTCATGCGGGCGGGCGCGGTGCCCGACCAGGTCGTCCTCACCCACGAGCACCACGACCACGTGCTGGGCCTGCACGTGCTCTCGAAGCTCGGCCGCATCCCGCTGCACTGCACCAAGGAGTGCGAGAAGGGCGTGCGGACGATCTTCCCCCGGCTCGACTTCCGGGTCATGCACCTGACGCCGGGCGTCCCGGCGGAGCTCGGCGAGGGACTGCGCGTGCAGGCGTTCGACGTCGACCACAGCGCGGCGACGCGGACGATGGGCCTGCGCTTCACCGACGCGGGCGGGCACACGCTGGCCTACATGCCCGACCTGGGCGCGCTGCCGGGCTCCAAGCTCGCCCGCGACGCCGACGTCGCGTTCGTCGACGGCTCGACGCGGACGCGGCCCGTCCGCGGCCACCTGCCGATGACGGAGATCGTCTCCGCGGCGAAGCGGCTGCGGGCGGGCCGGATCCTCTTCACGCACATCGGCCACCACACGGGCACCCACGCCGAGCTCTCGGAGTGGCTGCCCGCGGGGGCCGATGTCGCGTACGACGGGCTGCGGATCGACCTCTAGAGGCGGAGCGCGCCCGACTCGAGGTCGAGCAGCCAGCGCTTGCACTCGAGGCCGCCGCCGTAGCCGCCCAGGCCGCCGCCCGTGCGGAGCACCCGGTGGCACGGAACCACGATCGGGATCGGGTTCTTCGCCATCGCGTTCCCCGCGGCCCGCACGGCCTCGGGGCTCCCGGCGGCCGTGGCGAGCTCCTTGTAGGTGCGCACCTGGCCGTAGGGGATGGCCGCGCACGCCTCGCGTGCGCGGAGCAGGAAGCCGTGCGAGAGCTGCCAGTCGACCGGCGTCTCGAACTCCGTGCGCCGGCCCTCGAAGTACTCGTCGAGCTCGCGGCGGACGCCGTCCAGGCGGGCCGGGGCCTCGAGCACCCGCGGCGAGATCCGGTCGGAGAGCTCGGTCAGCACGTCGTCGGTCTGCTCCTTGTCGAAGGCGGTGCGCACGAGCCCGTGCGGCGTCGCGGCGACGAGCATCCGCCCGAACGGCGCGTCGACCGTGGCGTAGGCAACGTCCAAGATTCCCTCCTCGGCGGCCCGTCGGGCCAGCTCAGTCATGTCCATGTGGGTCATTGAGCCCACTCCTTCCGCACGCCGGCCAGGCCGGCGCGCACGTTCTGGCGCGCGGCCGCCTCCGAGCAGTCGATCACGTCGCCGATCGCGGCGTAGTCGAGGTCGGCGGCGAACCGCAGCGCGACTGCTGCGCGCTGCTTCTCCGGCAGCCGCCGCACCGCCCGCCACAGGGCGGGATCGGACGGCGGCGGCGACTCGACTCCCCGGTCGGGCACGTCCGCAACCGGCACCGGCCGGCGGCGGGCGGCCCGATGGGAGTCGAGCACCTTGCGCGCTGCGATCCGGAGCAGCCATCCGCGCAGGTTCCGGTCGTCCCGCAGGCCCGGATAGGCCCGCAGGGCGGCCAGCATCGTCTCCTGCCAGCAGTCGTCGGCGTCGATGGGCCCCACGCACGCGGCGAGATACCGGTGCACGTCGCGGCCGTGGAGGTCGATCAGCGTCTGGAACGGCGGCAGTCTCACACCGAAAGAACGCCGGCTGGGTGCAGAACGTGAGACGCCTGAATAGCAGGTGCCAGGCACCGGTATTCACGGCAGTGCCTCAGGCGAGCGGAGCGGCGAGGGTGAATACCGGTGCCTGGCACCGGTCGCCTAGGCAGGCTGCAGCTCGGGCGCGTAGCGGCGCTCCCACTCCTCGGCGTCGGGGCTGAAGTAGACCAGGCGGGTCTTCTTCCACTCCTTCGTCGAGTAGAGCACCACCCGCTCGTCGAGGCCCGTCTCGGCCGCGATCGCGTCGAGCACGTCCTCGCACTCCTGCTTCGTGCGCCCGTGCGTCATCGAGAAGAGGTTGTAGGGCCAGTCCGGGTAGGTCGGCCGCTGGTAGCAGTGCGACACGCCCCGGAACGACGCCATCAGCGACCCGATCTCGTCCATCTGCTCATCGGGTGCCCTCCACACGCCCATTCCGTTGAAGGTGAAGCCGGCGGAGCGGTGGTAGAGCACGGCGGCGAAGCGGCGCATCTGGCCGGTGGCCTGGAACCGGGCCGCGGCCTCGAACAGCTCCGGCACCGTGTAGCCGTGGCGGGCGGCGGGGCCGGCGAACGGCTCGGCGACCGCCCGCAGGTCGGTCTGGAGCGCGCGCACGGCGGCGACGTCGCGCTCGCTGATCTCCTCCGGCGGCGGCGCGGGCAGCGTCGGCGCGCGGCGCTCCTTCTTCGCGGCCGGGTCGCGCCCGCCCTTCATGTCCAGGTCGACGCCGATCTTGAAGAAGCGCAGCGCCGGCATCGGCCGGATCACGTCCACCTCGGCCAGCTCGCCGAGCAGCTCGACGGTGCGCTCGAGCCCGAGCCGCGACGTCGGCGGGACACCCACCGTGAACCAGATGTTGAACTCGTGCTCGCGGCGGTAGTTGTGCGTGACGCCCGGGTGGCTCGAGATCACCTCGGCCGCGGCGTCGGCGCGCTCGGGCGCGGTCTTCGCCGCCACCAGCATCGAGGTGTAGCCGAGCTTGCGCGTGTCGAAGATCGCCGAGATCTGGCGGATGATGCGCTCGCCGCGCAGGCGCGTGACCCGCCCGATGACATCGTCCTCCCCCAGGCCGAGCGTCTCACCCAGGGCGGCGTACGGGCGCTCGACGACCGGGAACTCGTTCTGGATCAGGTCGCACAGCTGCGTGTCTGCGCCATCCATCTCCGTCGAAGGATACGCTCGCCTGCGTGCGCGCCGCTCCGCTCCTCGTCCCGCTCGCGCTCGTGGCCTCGGCGACGGCCTGCGGAGGGGGTGGCGACAACGCCGCCCAGCACCAGCGCTACCTGTGGGTGCAGACGTGCGCCGAGTGCCACGCGCTCGCGCCCGGCAAGACCTCGCCGGACGTGGACGCGAAGAACCTGGGCAACGTCCACCCCACCCGGGAGCAGGTGCGCCGGGCCGTGATCGACGGCCGTCCGGGCATGCCGAAGGGCCTGCTCGGCGGAGACGACGTCGACGCGATCGCCGCCTACGTGGTCGCGAGGACGAAGCGGTGAGGAACGGGCTGCCCCCTGGGCTCGACCCGGCCGCGGTGCGGGCGGTGGTGACGGACATGGACCGCACGATCCTGCCCTCGTCGCTCGAGCTCTCCCCGAGGACGATCGCGGCGATCGCGGCCGTCCGCGGCGCCGGGATCGAGGCGATCATCGCCACCGGGCGCATGTTCGCGTCGACCCGGCCGTACGCCCTCGAGCTCGGGATCACGGCGCCGGTGATCTGCTACCAGGGGGCGCTCGTCGCCGACCCCACCACCGGCGAGTGGCTCCTGCACCGGCCGATCGACGTGCCCAGCGCGCTCGAGGTCATCCACGCCGTGCGCCCCGAGGGGTTCCACATGAACGTGTACGTCGACGACCAGCTGTGCGTCGAGAAGCCGACCCCCGAGGCGCGCACCTACGCCGAGCACGCGCGCCTGGAGATGCACGTCGTCGGCGATTTCGACACGTGGCTCACGCGGCCGACGACGAAGATCGTGATCGTCGGCGAGCCGGAGCCGCTCGACGACCTCGACCGGCGCCTGCGCGACCGCTTCGGCGACCGCCTTTTCATCGCCAAGTCGCTCCCGATCTTCCTCGAGGTCGCCAGCCCGGGCGTGTCCAAGGGCGCGGCGCTCCGGTTCGTGTGCGACCGGCTCGGGCTCGACCCCGCCGACACGGTCGCCTTCGGCGACGGCGCCAACGACCACGAGCTGCTGGAGACGGCGGGCTTCGGCGTGGCCATGGCCGACGCCGAGCCGTCGCTGCTCGAGATCGCCGACTGGACGGTGCCACCGGTGGCCGAGGACGGGGTCGCAGGCTTCCTCGACCTGTTAGTACACTCACGACCCTGATGCTCGACGCGAAGCTGATCCGCTCCGACCCGGACGGGGTGCGGACGGCGCTCGAGCGGCGGGGAGGCGACGCCGCCGCGGGCGTCGACCGGTTCCTCGTGCTCGACGGGGAACGCCGTGAGCTGCTGCAGCGGGTCGAGACCTCCCGGGCCGAGCGCAACGCCGCCGCCCGCGCCATCGCCGAGGCCAAGGGCCGGGGCGAGGAAGCGGGGGCCGAGATCGCGCGCCAGTCCGACCTGAAGCGCAGCCAGTCGGAGGGCGAGGAGGCGCTGGCCCGGGTCGAGGCCGCGATCCAGGAGGTCATGGTCGCGCTCCCCAACCCGCCGCACCCGTCCGCGCCGGTCGGCGACACCGAGGAGGACGCCACGCTCGTGCGCGTGCACGGCGAGCGGCCGGCGTTCCCGTTCCCGCCGAAGGATCACCTCGACCTGGCCGGCCCCCAGGGCCTCGGCCTGATCGACCCGGAGCGGGCGGCGCGCGTGTCGGGCAGCCGGTTCCACTACCTGCTCGGCGACCTCGTGCGGCTCGAGTTCGCGCTCATTCAGTGGGGGATGGCGAAGATGCACGCCCGCGGCTTCATCCCCGTGATCCCGCCCGTGCTGGTGAAGCGCGAGGCCATGGAGGGCACCGGGTTCTTCCCCGAGGCCGAGGCGCAGGTATACGCGCTCTCGAGCGACGAGCTCTTCCTGGTCGGCACCGCCGAGGTGCCGCTGGCGTCCATGCACGGCGGCGAGCTGCTCTCCGAGGCCGACCTGCCCCTGCACTACGTCGGCTTCTCGTCCTGCTTCCGGCGCGAGGCCGGCGCGGCCGGCAAGGACACGCGCGGGATCTTCCGCGTGCACCAGTTCGACAAGCTCGAGCTCTTCAGCTACTGCCACCCCGACCGGTCGTGGGACGAACAGGAGCAGCTGCTCGCGATCGAGGAGGAGATCGCGCAGGAGCTCGGCTTCCACTACCGGGTCGTGAACGTCGCCGCCGGCGACCTGGGGGCGCCGGCCGCGCGCAAGTTCGACATCGAGGTGTGGCTGCCCGGCCAGGACCGCTACCGCGAGCTGACCTCGTGCTCCAACTGCACCGACTACCAGGCCCGGCGCCTCAACATCCGCTTCCGCGGGGAGGGCGGCCGGCCCCGGTTCGTGCACATGCTGAACGGCACCGCCATCACGTCCAGCCGTACGCTGCTCGCGCTGATCGAGTACGGCCAGCAGGAAGACGGGTCGATCGTGACGCCGGCGGTCCTGCACCCCTTCGGGGCGCCCGCGGTCATCTCCGGCGCGGCCTGAAGCGCTCGCCATCCCCCATCCGGGGCACGTTTTCCGCCATGTGAGCCGGTATAGTCGGCGCGGTCGGGTCGGAGGCCGGGAGAGAGAGCGAGGGCAAGGCTGTGGGGGCACAGGAGCGCGGCAACGGCGTCGAAGAGCTTCAGGACGTGCCTGCAGAGATCCGCGAGGTGTCCTTTCCGCTCGCGCGCCGCGGCTACAGCTGCGAGGTGGTCGACGCCTACGTCGACCGCGTCAACCGGGTGCTCGCCGACCTCGAGGTGCAGCGCTCGCCACGGGCGGCGGTCCGCCAGGCACTCGACCGCGTCGGCGACCAGGTCGGCGGCATCCTCCAGCGCGCCCGCGAGGCGGCCGAGGAGATCACGACCGCGGCCCACCAGGAGGCCGCGGAGACCGCCGCCCGGGCCAACGCCGAGGCGGCCGAGCTCGTCGCCCAGGCCGCCGCGCAGGCCGAGCGCGAGCGCGGGCTGGCCCAGAAGACGCTCGCCCAGGCCCGGGCCGCGTCCGAGTCCATGGTGGCTCAGGCCAACGCCGAGGCCGCGGCGGTGCGGCGCCGCTCCGAGGAGGAGCTGACGGCGCTCCAGGAGCAGGCCGAGACCCACCTCGCCGAGCTGCGCTCCGACACCGACGTCGTCTGGAGCGAGCGGCTGCGCCTGCTCGACAGCACCCGGGAGACCGCGGCGCGGCTCGAGGCCATCGTGACCAAGGCGGCGATGCAGTTCGCGCGCACCGAGGCGGAGCCGAAGCCCGAGCCGGCGGCGGTCGTCGCCGTCGAGCCCGGCGACATGGCGGCGAAGCGCCGGCCCCGCAGCCCGTCCACTGGCGGCCCGCCCGCCAAGGGCCGCAACGGCACGACGCCGCGCGGCCGCTAGGCTCGAGCCGGGCCGACGTCCGGCGGGAGGACGGACGAGGGGTTGAATCCCCTCACGACCAGCCAGACGCCGAGCGACAGCTCCCAGAAGAACTCCGGGACCGTCGCAACTCCCTGGGCCGCACCGCCTTCGTCGAAGACGCCGAGCAGCACGAGGATCCCCGACGCACAGATCAGCGGTCCTCCGACGAGCCCCAGCATCGCCATGCGTCGTGGCACGAGGCCCGATCGGTACATCAGGTAGCCAAGCAGTAGCCCGTTCCCGACGCCGACGATGAAACCGGGTCCGAGCAGGAACGTCCAATCCTTGATCGCGGCGAGCGCGACGGCGACCGCGCCGGCATCCCCGCCCGTCGGGCCCTGCTGCTGCAGGCTCACCACGCCGAGAACGCTGACGAGGCCGATCGCGATGAAGGTGGACTCGACGAGACGGGCCGTCACGTAGCCGAGCGAGAGCATCTCGTTCTGCCGCTTGAGGATCGGGAAGAGGACGACGGCGCTGGCGACGTTCGCGACGATGAGGAGCAGCTCCAGCGAGGCCCCCACCAGAATGCGCGTGTTGTCGCCGCCGGAGCCGGCGATGTAGCCGGCCGGGTGGTCGAGCACGGGCTGAAACAGCCACAGCGCCGGGATCGATGTGACGAAGGTGATGATGAACAACACCCCGGCAGCAAGCGCGATCTTCCGATTCGAGGTCACGTCGGGCTCCTCCCGTCGCGACGTCCGCGACGTTGTCCGTTGCCGCACCGACCTCTGCGAAAGCCGACGCGCTGGGGGCGGGCTCCTGCCCGGAAGCGCCACCGCCCCGTTCGGTCTCGTAACGAAGCGGACAAGCACTCTACCAACTGTGGTACGGTCGCAGCGCGCGAACGTCCGCCGGGTCGCCTACCGCTTCTCCTTCCCCCCGGGCGCGGATCCTCCAGAAGCGGGGGACGAGCGACAGCATGAACCGCCGGAACCTGCGCGACGCGTTCCTGACGCTGTTCGGTGTGATCTCCGTCGTCAACGGGGCGTTCGGAAACGGGCATCTGCTGATCGCCCTGCTGGGGGCGGTCGCGCTTGCGATCGTGGCCTGGCAACGGTGGCAGTCCCGCCGAGCCGCGTCCGTCTAGCTCGGCTGCCGCGCCGGCGGGTAGTCTGACCGCCCAGCCGGCGGGGTGGCGGAGCGGTTGAACGCACCGGTCTTGAAAACCGGCAGTGGCCGTCAAGGTCACTCGTGGGTTCGAATCCCACCCCCGCCGCTGGCTGCTGCTGGCTGGCTCCGCTCGCTGGCTGACAGTCACCTCAGCCGAGCTGGTACCGCGTAGATCCGGACGCTCTTTCACCGGCTACGATCTCGCCGTGAGCGAGCCTCCCGAAGCGGCCGACAACCTCGAGCAGATCGCGCCCGGCGTCTGGCACTGGTCGATCCACAACTCGAACATCGGCGGCAACGTCTCGGCAAGCCATGCCCTCGGCGGCGAGGACGGGAGCGTCTGGATCGACCCGGTGCGCGTCGACGACCCGGACAGCCTTCCGCGCCCGCAGGCGATCGTCCTCACCAGCCGCGGCCATCAGCGCGCTGCCTGGCGCTACCGGCGCGAGTTCGGCGTGCCGGTCCACGCCCCGCGCGGTGGTGAGGGATACGACGAGGAGCCGGACACGCTCTACGGCGAGGGCGACCCTCTGCCGCAGGGGCTAGTGGCGATCCCGACGCCCGGCTTCGGCGACGCCAAGTTCGCGCTGCACCGGGCCGCACAGGGCGAGACGCCGTCACTGATGATCGTCGGCGACCTGGTGATGCGCCAGGACGACGGCTCGCTGACAACGATCCCGCCGCAGTTCCAGTCCGACCCGGTGGCCGCCCGCAGCAGCGTCGAGCGAGTAGCCGGCGAAACGTTCGATCTGCTCCTCATCGGCCACGCACCGCCAGTCAGCAGCAACCCGCAAGGCCAGCTAAAGAGGCTGCTGGCGGACTCCTAGCGACCAGCGCCACCGCTGCTGATTTCGGACACGGTGAGCCTTGATCCCACTACGAGGTCACGGACGGCATTGGACAGGACGACCGTCAGGCACTATCCCGCCGACGCTCGCAGAATCGCTGGATTATGAGCTCGATCACGATCGAGAGACAGACCGCCGCAGCCGGCGCTTTCAGAATCGCGACCTGCGGAAACGCCTTCGGGACACGATCAGACGCGATGTCCTCGGCCGCTCGCTGCGGCCGGGCGCGAGCAATTGACCGGTGACGAGAGCGCTCGCCTGAAGCGGCGCTGGACGCGTGCCTGCTCGCCGCGCGGAATGGTAGGAATGTGATCCGGACGAGGAGCTTGTGGACGTCGTTGTGCTCGGCATGCAGGTAGCGGCCGAGCCCGTCGTGGTGCCCGGTTGAGAGCTCGGCGACGACGTCCCAGCCGTCCTCCGCGGGCTTTCGGACGACGCCCGCCCGATCCGGCCTCTCCCCCGGTCACAGATACGTTATGCGCGATCCGCCAGGGCTGCTCGGGCGGCCTGGTCGAACGGCGTGAGCTCGAGCTGGAACAGGTCCTGCAGGTGGGCGTCGGTAACGACGGTCGGGTTTCGCAGACCGTCGATCAAGGGTCGCGCCGTTCCTGCGTTCACGGGTGTGACCAGGGCGAGCCAGTGTGAGGAGAGGCGAGGCGTGAGGAGGGGTACCTCGACGATCAGCGGGTGGCGGCCGCGAATCGCGGCGATCTGCTCGATCATTCGGCGGTAGGTCATGACGTCCGGGCCGCCGGCCTCGTAGGTCTGCCCGAGCGTTTCCTGCATCCCGCAGACACCGGCGAGGTAGGCGACGACGTCGTTGAGGGCGATGGGCTGGGTCGGGGTCGATACCCAGCGCGGGCAGACCATGCCCGGGAGCCTGTCGACCAGCGCCACGGTCGTCTCGAAGGCGGCGCTGCCGCGGCCGATCACGACCGCCGCCCGGATCACCGTCACCGGCGTCGACCCGGACGCCAGCACCTGCTCGGTCTCCCGCCGGCTGCGCAGGTGCTCGGAGAGGTCCGTGGCGTCGACCCCGAGGCCACCCAGGTACACGATCTGGCGGACGCCGGCGCTCTCCGCCGCTCGCGCGAGGATCGCGGCACCACGCCGGTCGCGCGCGGCGTAGTCGGATGTGCCCAGCGAGTGCACGAGGTAGTAGGCGACGTCGATGCCGTCGAGCGCCTCGCGCACAGCCGTCGGGTTGCCGACGTCGGCGACGACCCACCGGACGCCGTCGCCGGCACCGGATCGTGGGCTGCGCGAGACACCGGTCACCTCGTGCTCCTGGGCGAGGCGGGGAAGCAGCGCCTGCCCGACGGTGCCTGTGGCGCCGAACACGGCGACCCTCATGGCTGCGCCTCCGTCATCAGGCGCCTGAAGTAGTTGCCGCTGATGGCCACGTGAATCCGCGCCTGGACGCGCTTGTACAGCTCGCCGGTCCACGCAGGCGCTCCGGGCCGGCCCGCCAGCGTCGGATGGAATCCCGCGATTGCGGACACGAGCAGAACGCGATCGTCCAGCTGGCGCTGGGCGAAGGTGATCGTTCCCGACGGGGTGCGGCTGAGCGCCCCGCCGACGATCGGATACGTGCACACGACCGCGTCCGGCTCGACCGACACCTCCGCAGGCCCGAATCGCAGGAGCGCGGGGCCGCGACCGACGACGCGAAGCTCAACCCCGCCCCGCGGCGCTCCTACTCGGACGAACCCGCGGGTGGCGTGCCGAACCTCGCGCCAGTACACCGAGCCCAGCCTGCGCGCGCCGGCCTCACTCATCTCCACGACCGGCGCTTGCGGCCCAGACACGCTGTTCGGACTCGACCGCGCCGCCCTTCAACCTCGTCTCGGACGAGCGCCACCCCCACAGATCAGCCACGCCCGGCACCTACCCCGACCCGACGACTGCCGAACCGTGGATGTCGCTGTCCCCTTCTCGTGCGGCCGTTCGTTGTCCTCGCGCCGGCCCGTGTGTGGTTCGCCGCACGTCGGGACGAGGGTCTGCCCGATGGCCCGATCAGGGCCCGCAGGGCAGGCTTCGGACAGACTCCGAGGAGGACATATGCAAGACACACTCAACACCCACATCTCCAACCTCCGCGCCACCCTGAACGGCAAGGTGATCGGTGCGGACGACCCGCGGTACGACGACGTCCGCCGGGTCTTTCTCACGGGCTTCGACCGCCGGCCCGCGGCGGTCGTCCGTGCCACCGACGCGGTCGACGTCGCCCGCGTCGTCAACCTGGCACGGGAGACGGGCGCCGAGCTCGCGGTGCGGAGCGGCGGCCATAGCCTCGCGGGCTACGGCACGTCCGAGGGCGGGATCGTCCTCGACCTCTCCGCGATGAACGCGATCGAGATCGACGCCGACGGGCGAAGCGCGTGGGCGCAGACCGGGATCACGGCCGGCGCCTACACGAGGCAGACCGGCCTCCACGGCCGCGCCACCGGGCTCGGCGACACGCCCAGCGTCGGCCTCGGCGGGATCACCCTGGGCGGCGGCATCGGTTTCCTCGTCCGCAAGACCGGGCTCACGATCGACGACCTGGTCGCGGCCGAGGTGGTCACCGCCGACGGCGAGCTGCTCGAGGTGGACGAGCGGAACCACCCCGATCTCTTCTGGGCGCTGCGGGGCGGCGGCGGTAACTTCGGCGTCGCCACCAGGTTCCGGCTCCGGCTCCACGAGATCGATGAGGTCGTCGGCGGGATGATGCTGCTCCCCGCCGGCGCGGACGTGATCACCGGGCTCGTCGCCGCCGCAGACGCGGCCCCTGCGGAGCTCTCCATCATCGCGAACATCCTGAAGGCCCCTCCGCTGCCCTTCATCCCCGCGGAGCACCACGGCAGGCCCGTGGTGATGGCCCAGATGGTCTACGCGGGCGGGCCCGAGGCCGGCCGGAAGGCCATCGCCCCGATCCGCGCGCTCGCAACGCCGCTCGCCGACATGGTCCGGCCGATCCACTACCCCGAGATCTACCCTGCGGCGGAGGGCCCGCGGCCCGCGTTCGCCGGAGGAACGAACGTGCTCGTCGACGCGCTCCCCGCGGGCGCGGCGGAGACGATCCTCGAGCACCTCGAGACCGCGACCGCCCCGATGGCCGCCGTCCAGCTCCGCGTCCTCGGCGGCGCGATGGCGCGCGTCGCCGACGGCGCTACCGCGTTCGGCCACCGGGCGGCGAAGCTGATGGTGAACGTCGCCGTCATGTATCAGCGCCCCGAGGAGCGGTCGGAGCACGAGAGCTGGGCAGCAGACGTCGTGAAGGCGATGTCGGACGGGCCCGGCGCCCCGGCCTACGTCGGGTTCGTCGGCGACGAGGGCAAGGACGGCGTCCGCCGGGCATATCCGCCCGAGATCCTGGAGCGCCTCGCTCGGGTGAAGCGCCGGTACGACCCGGACAACGTCTTCCACCTGAACCTGAACGTCCGGCCGGATGAGAAGGGGTAGAGCCGGGCATGTGTCACTCTTCAGACGCTGAAGGAGGTCACCTTGAAGTACCTGTTCCAGAACTACCCGGGCCGCTCGCTGGAGGAGTTCGAGCGACTCTCTCCGGACGAGCGGCAGCAGATCCGGGAGGAGTACCTCGCGATCCGGCGGTTGCCCGGGGTCGTCGGCGGCGCGCAGCTTCAGCCCGTCGACACCGCGACCACCGTGCGCGTCCAGGACGGCGAGACGCTGCTCACGGACGGCCCCTTCATCGATGCGAAGGAGCACCTGGGCGGCTACCTCGTGATCGAGGCGGACGACCTGGACGCCGCGCTCGAGATCGCCGCCCGTATCCCGGCCGCGCGGATGGGCGGCGCGGTCGAGGTGCGGCCACTGGTGGAGATGTAGGCGCTGCTCGAGCAGGTCTTCCGCGACGAGTGGGGCCGTGTCCTCGCCAACCTGGTCGGCTTCCTCGGTGACTTCGACCTCGCCGAGGAAGCCGCTCAGGAGGCGTTCGCGGTCGCAGCCCAGCGCTGGCCCCGCGACGGGCTGCCGCCCAACCCGGGCGCGTGGCTGACGATCACGGCGCGCAACCGCGCCCTCGACCGGCTGCGCCGCGAACGGACGCTCGCCGAGAAGACGCGCCTGCTCGAGGCGCCCGGAGTCGTGGAGGACGAGACGGACGAGACGACCTTCCCTGACGAGCGGCTGGAGCTGATCTTCACCTGCTGCCATCCGGCGCTCGGTCTCGAGGCGCAGGTTGCGCTGACCCTGCGCGCACTCGGGGGGCTCCGCACGGAGGAGATCGCACGCGCATTCCTCGTTCCCGAGGAGACGATGAAGCGGCGGCTCTCGCGCGCGAAGCGGAAGATCAGGGACGCCGGCATCCCGTTCCGCGTGCCGGACGAGCACGTGCTGCCCGAGCGGCTCGGGGCGGTGCTCGCGGTCGTCTACCTGGTCTTCAACGAGGGCTACGGCGGCCGCGTCGATCTGGCGGCCGAGGCGCTCCGCCTCGGCGCGGCGCTCGCCGAGCTCATGCCCGACGAGGCCGAGGTGTACGGGCTCCAGGCGCTGATGCTGCTCGACGACGCGCGCCGCGGGGCCCGGTTCCAGGGCGGCGAGCTCGTGCTGCTCGCAGACCAGGACCGCTCGCGCTGGGATGCCGCCAAGATCGCCCGCGGACGCGGCGCGCTCGATCGGGCCTTCGCCCTGCAGGGGCGCGGCACCTACGTGATCCAGGCGGCGATCGCGTCGCTCCACATGCGCGAGCCGCGCGACTGGCCGCAGATCGCCGCGCTCTACGGCGAGCTCGTCCGCCTGACCGGCTCACCGGTCGTCGAGCTGAACCGCGCGATCGCCGTGGCCGAGGCGGCGGGGACGGAGGCCGGGCTCGAGATCGTCGATCGGCTCGACCTCGACGGCTACCAGTACTTCCACTCGACACGTGCCGACCTCCTGCGCCGGCTCGGCCGCACCGACGAGGCACGGATCGCAGTACGAACGCGCCCTCGCGCTCACCCGAACCGAGCCCGAGCGCCGCTTCCTGCAGCGCCGCGTCGCGGAGCTCCATCACGCCGACCGCGGGGTCAGACCCCGAACGTAAGCGCAACGAAACTGTCACGGCCGACGTTCGGGGTCAGACCCCGGTTTCGCGGCCACGAATGCGAGCTTGCGGACGCGGCCGGTCGCGAGCCACCGGCTCCAGAGCCGGTGGGCGGCCAGCAGGTCGTCGAGCGCGCGCCCCCCGATCCGGGCCGCGATGGCGGGCGCGTCGGCGGCGAACGCCTCGGCCAGCGCATCCGCCACCGCGCGGTGAGAGCGGCTGCAGTCCTCCTGCCACGCGACCGTCAGGCCGGCCCGCTGCAGGATGGCGAGCATCTCGTCGAGCGGGGTCAGCCAGACCGTGTCGGCGTCCGGCATGCGCGACCGCTCGGCCGCGGTCAGGGGCAGCCCCTCCTCCAGCGTGAAGGCGAACCGCCCGCCGGGCGCGAGCGCCCCGGAGACCTCCCGGAGCAGCGCCTCCTTGTCGGCGAACGCGAGCATGGTCTCGAGCAGGAGCACGACGTCGAAGGTGCCCGCGGGGAGCGGCGGCACCTGCGCGACCTCGAAGCGGCAGGGCAGATCCCGGGCGCGCTCGCGTGCGATCTCGATCGCGCCCGCGCTCGCATCCACACCGAGATAGCCGCAGCCGAGCTCACGCGTGACGAACCGTCCCGGCCCCGCGACTCCGCAGCACAGATCGAGCACGGAGACGCCGGGCCCGATGCCGGCGCGCTCGGCCAGCGCCCGGATCTCCGGCGCACGCATGAAGCTCTCCTGCTCGACGTACTCGCCCGGGGCGAAGGCTGCCTCGCGGGCTCGCTGCAGCGCCCGGTCGAACGGCGCGCGCTCGTCCTGCCTCACGAGTTCGTAGGCCGCATCACCGACCGGCCGCCCGATTGAACCGAATCACCGCGTCTCCGGTAGTTCACAGTCGAAATGAAAGAGTACGGGGGGACGCTGCGAGCGGTTCGGACCGAGCCGATGAGCGGGCTGGCGGGACAGGTCCTGCTCCTGACCGCCCTCACGGGCACGGTCGGGCTCGGCCCGGCCGGGTGGGTGGCCGGAATCGCCTGCGCCGCCCTCCTCGACGTCACGCTGGCGCGTGGGCTCATCCACGACCCGACGGAACGCCTCGGCCCCGCCGGCTGGGTCACGCTCGTGCGCGCAACGCTCGCCCTCGGCGTCGCGGCGCTGGCCGCGGACTCGTTCGTCCGGAGCGTGCCGGTCGCGCTGCTCGTCGCGCTCGCGGCCGCCGCCCTCGCGCTCGACTACGTCGACGGCGAGGTCGCGCGCCGCACGGGGACGGTCTCCGAGCTGGGCGCGCGCCTCGACGGCGAGGTCGACGCGTTCCTGATCCTCGCCCTGAGCGTCTACGTCGCCCCCATCGTCGGCGCATGGGTGATCGCCATCGGCGCCGCCCGCTACGCCTTCCTCGCGGCCGGGTGGGTGCTCCCGTGGATGCGCGCGCAGCTGCCGCGACGCGACTGGCGCAAGACCGTCGCGGCGGCGCAGGGCATCGCGCTCGCGGTTGCCGCGGCCGACGTCCTGCCGCTCGCCCTCGCCCGGATCGGCCTCGCAGCCGCGCTCGTCCTCCTCGCCGAGTCGTTCGGCCGCGACGTCCTGTGGCTCTGGCGCCACCGCCCCACCACCGCGAGCGCCCCCGGTGCGGCGGCTCCGACCGGCACCCCCGCGTCGAGCGCCGGGCCCACGCGCCGGCGGCTCCGCACCGGTGCCGGCATCGCGTTCACCGTGTTCGCGATCCTGCTCGTCTGGGCGGCGCTCGTCGCCCCCGACCGCCCGAACCACCTCAATCTCGACGCGTTCATCCGGCTTCCCCTCGAGGGCCTCGTCGTCGTCGCGCTGGCCCTCGTCCTCCCGCCGAAGGCCCGGCGCGTGCTCGCCTGGACGGTCGGCCCGCTGCTCGGCGTGCTGGTCGTCCTCAAGCTCCTCGACGTCGGCTTCTTCACGGCCTTCGACCGGCCGTTCAACCCCGTGGAGGACTGGCGCTACACGTCGATCGGCATCGAGACGCTGCGCGACTCGATCGGCCGCACGCGCGCGGATCTCGTCATCGCCGGCGTCGTGCTCGTCCTCGTCGCCGCGCTCGCCCTCCCCACGCTGGCGGTGCTGCGCGTGACCCGGGTCGTGGCCGGCAACCGCACGCTCTCGGTGCGGGCCGTGACGGGCCTCGGCGTCGCCTGGGTGCTCTGCTGGGTGCTCGGCGCGCAGCTGGCCGGCGCGCCGATCGCCTCGACCAGCGCCGCCGAGCTGGCCGTGCACGAGGTCCACGCCGTGCAGGCCGGCCTCGACGACGGCGCCCGGTTCGCCGCCTCGATCCGCCACGACCGCTACCGGAACACGCCGGCGAACCAGCTCCTGACCGGCCTGCGCGGCAAGGACGTCCTGGTCGTCTTCGTCGAGAGCTACGGCAAGGTCGCCGTCCAGGGCTCGTCCTTCTCGCCCCCGGTCGACGCCACCCTCGCCTCCGGAACCCGGCAGCTGCAGGCCGCCGGCTTCCACTCGGCGAGCGGCTGGCTGACCTCGCCGACCTTCGGCGGCACCAGCTGGCTGGCGCACTCGACCCTGCAGGCGGGGGCGTGGGTCGACAACGTGGGGCGCTACGACCAGCTCATGGGCACCCATCGCTTCACGCTCGACCAGGCGTTCAAACGTGCCGGCTGGCGCGTCGTCGACGACATCCCGTCGGACGACCGCCCGTGGAAGGACGGGACGTCGTTCTACCACTACGACAAGATCTACAACCGTCTGAACGTCGGGTACCACGGCCCCACCTACGCGTACGCGTCGATGCCCGACCAGTACTCGTATCTCGCTCTGCAGCGGCTCGAGCTCGCGAAGCAGCACCGCAAGCCGGTGTTCGCCGAGATCGACACCGTCTCGAGCCACGAGCCGTGGACGCGCATCCCGCCGCTGATCAGCTGGAGCGAGGTCGGCGACGGCTCGATCTTCAAGACGCTGCCCATGGACGAGCACGGCGCGACCGATGCCGGACGCGGGTACGGCGACTCGATCGTGTACTCGCTGAAGGCGCTCTTCTCGTTCGTCGAGAACTACGGCAACAAGAACCTCGTGCTCGTCGTCCTGGGCGACCACCAGCCGGCCCACGTCGTCTCCGGCTACGGCGTCGACCACAACGTGCCCATCTCGATCATCGCCCACGACCCGTCGGTGATCCACCGGATCGCGCCGTGGGGCTGGGCGAGCGGCATGCGGCCGAGCGCGAACGGGCCGGTCTGGCGCATGAGCGCCTTCCGCAACCGGTTCCTCGGCGCATTCGACTCCCGTCCTGCGTCCCCGTAGCCTGTCGTGACGATGCGCTCGGCAGGTCACGCGCGGGGCCGGATCGCCGGACTGGACGGCGTCCGCGGCCTGGCCGCCCTCTACGTCGTCATCAACCACATCTTCCTGCGCGCGTTCCCGGGCTACCCGGTGGACACCGCGCCGTTCTGGGCGGCGTGGTTCATCTACGGGCGCTTCGCCGTCGTCGTCTTCATCGTGCTGTCGGGCCTGTCGCTGGCGCTCGCGCCGGCCCGCCACGGCTGGCGCCTCGACGGCGTGTCCCGGTTCGCGCGGCGGCGGGCCTGGCGGATCCTGCCGCCGTACTGGGCCGCGCTCGTCTTCAGCCTGGTGGTGGCGTGGCTGATCGTCCCGCAGCCGGGCCAGGGCGTGCCCGGCCTGCGGTCGGCCGTCGTCAACGGCCTGCTCGTGCAGAACCTCGTCGCCGCGCCGAGCCCCAACCGGGCGTTCTGGTCGATCGCGGTCGAGGCGCAGCTGTACGTCCTGCTGCCCCTGCTGCTCCTGGTCGTCCGCCGCCGGGGCGCCGCCGTGATGGTGGCCGCGGTCACGCTCGTCGTGGCGATCATCGGCATCGCCGGCCCGCACGTCGCCCGCCTGGACGTCTTCGTGATCCAGTCGGCGCCCGACCTGGCCGCGCTCTTCGCGCTCGGCGTCCTCGCCGGCGGCATCGTGGTCGCGAGCGAGAAGCGCCGGTCATGGCCGTGGGCCTGGCTCTCGCTCGCCGCCGCCACGCCGGTGCTCGCGACCATCGCGTGGCAGGGCTCCGTGTGGACGCTCGATCGCCTGTTCTGGGTCGATCTGGCCCTCGGCCCGGCGATCGCGTGCCTGCTGGCCGCGCTCGTCACCGGCCACCCCGACGCCGCTGCTGCGCCTGCTCGACTCGCGGCCGCTGCGCAACCTCGGCCTGTCGTCCTACAGCCTGTATCTGATCCACGCCCCGATCGTCGTCGTCGTGTACGAGAAGGTCGTGGCCGGCCGCGTCGGCCACGGCGCGCCGTCGTTCCTGCTCGCCGTCGTCCTGATCGTGCCGCTGACGATCCTGTTCGCCCGGGGGTTCGCGGCCGTCTTCGAGATCCCGTTCCAGCGGCATCGCGGCTGGCCGGGCGTGCATCTGCCGGCGATTCGCGCCGTTCCCGGCCGCGCGTACTCGCGGAGAGCCGCATCGTGATAGAAGCGCCGGACACGATGGTCGACGATCAGGGACTCGCACATGCGTTCTGGCTGCGCCCGCCCGGCTGCGGCGAGATCCGGCCGGTGCGGCTGCCGGAGCCGGGACGGGACGACGTCCTGGTGCGCACGGTGCGAACGGGGGTCAGCCGCGGCACCGAGCTGCAGATGTTCCGGGGCGGCGTGCCGCCGGACCAGTACGCGACGATGCGGGCGCCCTTCCAGGAGGGGGAGCTGCCCGGGCCGGTCAAGTACGGCTACCTGAACGTCGGCGCCGTGGAGCAGGGGCCGCGCAGCCTGCTCGGCCGGACCGTCTTCTGCCTCTACCCGCACCAGACCGCCTACGTCGTCCCGGCCGGGGCCGTGTCCGTCGTGCCGGACGGGGTGCCGCCGGCGCGCGCCGTCCTCGCCGGCACCGTGGAGACCGCCGTGAACGCGTTGTGGGACGCCGCTCCCCTGGTCGGCGACCGCGTCGCGGTCGTCGGCGCCGGGATGCTCGGGTGCTGCGTGGCGCGCCTGCTGGGCCGGATTCCGGGAGTGCAGGTGACGCTCGTGGACGTCGATGCCAGCCGGGCCGGCGTCGCGGACGCGCTCGGCGTCGACTTCGCGCTGCCGGGGGACGCCGCCGACGGGCGCGACCTCGTCGTCCACTCGAGCGCGACGTCCGCAGGCCTCCAGCGGTCGCTCGAGCTGCTCGCGCCCGAGGGCACGGTCATCGATCTCAGCTGGTACGGCGACAGGGACGTCCGGCTCTCGCTGGGCGGGGCGTTCCACACCGGCCGTCTTCGCATCCGCTCGAGCCAGGTGGGCGCCGTCTCCCCGGCCCGCACCGGCAGCCGCACGACGGCCGACCGGCTGGCGCTCGCGCTCGACCTGCTGCACGACCCGGCGTTCGACCTCCTGATCACCGGGGAGTCGCCCTTCGCCGACCTGCCCGACGTGATGGCCCGGCTGGCCGCGGGGAGCCTGCCGGCGCTCTGCCACACCATCACCTACGACGGGGGTGACGGGTGTACAGCGTGACCGTCCGCGACCACATGATGATCGCGCACAGCCTGCCCGGCGAGGTCTTCGGGCCCGCGCAGCGGCTGCACGGGGCGACATACGTCATCGACGCGACGTTCCGCCGGGAGGCGCTCGACGCGGACGGCATCGTCGTGGACATCGGCCGGGCGGCGGCGGAGCTCCACGCCGTCGTCGAAGGCCTCACCTACCGCAACCTCGACGACGAGCCGGCCCTCGCGGGCATCGTCACCTCGACGGAGGTGCTCGCCCGCGTGGTCGCCGACCGGCTCGCCGAGCGGGTGCATGCCGGCGCCCTGGGCGAGGCCGCCGCGGAGGGGCTCGACGGCCTGGTCGTCACGCTCCACGAGTCGCACGTGGCCTGGGCGAGCTACGAGCGGGCGCTATGAGGGCGGCCCACGTCGTCGTCCCCGACGGCATCGACGACCCGGCCCGGCCGAGCGGGGGCAACACCTATGACCGGCGGACCTGCCAGGGGCTCACCGCGCTCGGCTGGTCGGTGGACGTGCATGCCGTGCCCGGGTCGTGGCCGCGACCCGACACGGCCGCCTACGCCGCGCTCGCGGACGCGGTCGCCCGGATCCCCGACGGCGCCGTCGTCCTGCTCGACGGGCTGGTCGCCTCGACCGCCCCGCACGTGCTCGTGCCACACGCGGGCAGGTTGCGCCTGGTCGCGCTCGTGCACATGCCGCTCGGTCGGGGCACGGCCGATGCCGGGATCCGCGAGCGGGAATGCGCGGTGCTCTCGGCCGCCGCGGAGGTGGTCACGACGAGCGCGTGGGCCCGGCAGGCGCTGCTGGAGCTCTACCCGCTCCCGGCCGGCCGGCTGCACGTCGCCGAGCCGGGCGTCGATGCCGCCGAGCTCGCACCGGGGACCCCGACCGCCGGCGAGCTGCTCTGCGTGGCCGCGGTGACTCCGGGGAAAGGGTACGACGTGCTGCTCGACGCGCTCGCCACCATCTCGGAGCTCGACTGGCAGTGCCGGTGCGTCGGCAGCCTCGACCGCGACCCGACGTTCGCCGAGCGCCTTCGCCGCCGCGTCGCCCGCCGCGGCCTCGGGGGACGCATGTCCTTCGCGGGGGCCCGGACCGAGCGCCGATGTCGACCGCAGCTACGCCGGCTCGGATCTGCTCGTGCTGGCGTCGCGAGGCGAGACCTACGGCATGGTGGTCACCGAGGCGCTGGCACGCGGCCTGCCCGTCGTCGCGGCCGACGTGGGCGGCGTGCCGGAGGCTCTCGGCCACGGCGCCGACGGGGCCCGGCCGGGCCTCCTCGTCCCGCCCGACGACCCCGTTGCGCTCGGCGACGCGCTCCGCGCCTGGCTCGGCGACGGCGAGCTGCGACTCAGGTGGCGCCGCGCCGCCCGCGAGCGGCGCGCGTCGCTCTCGTCCTGGTCGGCCACCGCGTCCGTCCTCGCAGGCGTCCTGGCGGGAGCGGCCCGATGACCGCCGAGGCGATCCGGGTCAGCCCGGAATGGCTCGACCTGCGCGAGGGCCCCGACGCCGCCGCCCGCGCCCGCGACCTCGTCGAGCGGCTGCGCCGCCATCTCCCGGCAACCGGCTCCCGGGTGATCCACGACCTCGCCTGCGGCACCGGCGCCATGGGCCGGTGGCTGGCGCCGCTCCTGCCGGGACGGCAGCACTGGGTCGTCCACGACCGGGACGCCGACCTGCTCGAGGTCGCCGCGGCCCACCGTCCCGGCGCGGCAGCGGACGGCGCGCCCGTCTCCCTGGAGACGCGGCGCCTCCGACATCACCCGGCTGCGTGCGGGCGACCTGGCCGGCGCGGGCCTGATCACCGCCTCGGCGCTGCTCGACCTCCTGACCCAGGCCGAGCTGGACGGGCTGATCGGCGTCTGCGCCGCGGCGGGGTGCCCGGCCCTGCTGACGCTCTCCGTCGTCGGCCGGGTCGAGCTCACCCCGGCCGACCCGCTCGACGCCCGCATGGCCGCCGCGTTCGACGCCCACCAGCGCCGGCCGACCGCCGGCGGCCGCCTGCTCGGCCCCGACGCCGTCGCGGCCGCCGTCGACGGATTCCGCCGCTGCGGGAGCGAGGTCATCGTCCGGCCGAGCCCCTGGCGGCTCGGCGCCGCCGAGGCCGGCCTGGCGGCGGAGTGGTTCCGCGGCTGGGCCGGCGCCGCCTGCGAGCAGCAGCCGGAGCTGGCCGCCGCGTCCGAGCTCTACGCGCGCCGGCGTCTGGCCGCGGCGCGGGCCGGACGGCTCGCCGTCACGGTGGGCCACGCCGACCTGCTCGTCCTCCCGCCACGACCGGCGCACCGATGGGGGACGCGATGAGCCGGCGAGCGTGGACATGGGTGCGCCTCGCCGTCGCCGCCGCAGCGCTCGGCGCGATCGTCTGGCGCCTGGGCACCGGCCCGTTCCGCGACGGCCTGAGCGCGCTCGACGCCGACGTCCTCGCGGCGGCGGCCGGCATCGGCGTGCTGACGACGATCTGCTGCGCCTGGCGCTGGACGGTCGTCGCGCGCGGCCTCGGCGTCGACCTGTCGCTGCCCGCGGCCGTCGCGGCCTACTACCGGTCGATCTTCCTCAACCTGACGCTGCCCGGCGGGGTGGTCGGCGACGTCCACCGCGGCGTCAGCCATGGGCAGGACGCGGGCGATGTCAGCCGCGGGCTGCGGGCCGTCGCCTGGGAGCGCGGCGCCGGCCAGGCCGTGCAGGCCGTCCTCACGCTCCTCGTCCTCGCCGCGCTGCCGTCGCCGGTGCGCTCGTATGTCGCGCCGGTGGCGATCGGGCTGATCGCGATGGCGATCGCCGGCCTCGTGCTCGTCAAGCGCGTGCGCCCGGCCGACCGCTCGTGGTGGGCCAGGCTGCGCGGCGGAGTCGTCGGCGACGTGCGCGCCGGCCTGCTCGCGCGGCGGGCGCTGCCGGTCGTCGCGCTCACGTCCGCCGTCGTCGTCCTCGGCCACGCGGCCGCGTTCCTGATCGCCGCCCGCGCCGCGGGGGTCACCGCGCCGCCCCTCGAGATGCTGCCGCTGGCGATGCTCGCCATGCTCGGCATGGTCGTTCCCGGCATCGCCGGCTGGGGCCCGCGCGAGGGCGCGACGGCGTGGGTCTTCGCGGCGGCCGGGCTGGGCGCCGACCAGGGCGTCGCCACCGCCGTCGTCTACGGGGTGATGGCGCTCGTCGCCAGCGCGCCGGGCGCGCTCGTGCTCGTGTCCGACGGGCTCGCCCGCGCTGCCGTCCGGACGGACGCGGTCGCCGATGCGTGACCGCCCCTACACCCTGCTCTCCTGCAGCGTGTCGATCGACGGGTACATCGCCGCCGCGGCGTCGCGGCTCCTGCTGTCGAACGACGCCGACTTCGACCGTGTCGATGCCGTCCGCGCGTCCTGCGACGCGATCCTCGTCGGCGCCGCGACCGTGCGGATCGACAACCCGCGCCTGCTCGTGCGCTCGCAGCACCACCGCGAGACGGCGGGCGGCGCGCGGCCTGCCGCCGTCGCCGACGAAGGTCACCGTGACGCGACGGGCGCAGCTCGACGCGCGGGCCGACTTCTTCACCGCAGGCGACGCCGAGAAGCTCGTCTACTGCGCCAGCCCGCGCGTCGGCGACGCCCGCGCCCGGCTCGGGCGGGTCGCGACCGTCGTGGACGGCGGCCACGACGTGGAGATGCGCAGCCTGAGCACCGACCTCGCCTCGCGCGGCGTGGAGCGGCTGATGGTCGAGGGCGGCGGCACCGTGCACACGCAGTTCCTGACCGACGACCTCGTCGACGAGCTGCACCTGGTCGTCGCGCCCGTCTTCGTCGGCGACTCCCACGCGCCGCGATTCGTGCGGGACGGCACCTTCCCCTGGAACCCGGCCCGGCGCGCGCGGCTCGCCGAGGTGCGCCAGATCGGCGACGTGGTGCTGATGCGCTACGCCCTCTCGGCGCGGTTCGGGGACGGCTGAGCGCCGCGACGTAGACTCGACGGCGATGGCCGGCTCGAGAACGCGTCCAGGGGCGCTGATCCTGGACATGGAGGGTGTCCTGCACGTCGACTGGGTGGCGCTCCCCGGAAGCCCCGGGGCGTTCGCGCGGTTCCTGGCCGCCGGCCTCGAGGTCGCGGTGCTGACGAACACCACGGGCCGCACCCGGGCCGCGATCGCCGGACGGCTCGGCGGGCTCGGCATGCCGGTGCCGGCCGAGCGCATCGTCACCTCCGCCTGGGCGACGGCCGAGTACCTCCGCCGGCAGCGGCCCAGACCGCGGGCGTACGTGCTCGCCGAACGGGCCGTGCTGGAGGAGTTCGCCGGGCTGGATCTCGTGAGCAGCCCGGCGGAGGCCGATGCGGTCGTGCTCGGCGGGCCGGACGGCGGGTGGACGTACTCCACGCTGAACGACGTGTTCCGCGCCGTCCTGGGCGGCGCGTCGCTCGTGGCGATGCAGCGCAACCGGTGGTGGACGACCGCCGCCGGGCCGGCGCTGGACGCGGGGCTGTTCGTCGCCGGCCTGGAGTACGCCGCCGGCGTCCAGGCGACGGTCGTCGGAAAGCCGTCGGCCGGGATCTTCGCGACCGCCTGCGAACGGGTCGGGGCCGATCCGGCCGACACGATGATGGTCGGCGACGACCTGGAGTCGGATCTCCGCCCCGCCGCGGGGCTGGGGATGGCGACCTGCCTCGTCCGCACCGGGAAGGGCGGCACCTTCACGCCGGCGCCGGGCGAGGTCGACGTGCACGTCGACGACCTGGCGGCGCTGGCCGACGCGCTCGATCTCCCGCCGGCCTGACCGCGCAGCGCTGCCCCCGGCCTGCGGGCCGGGGGCAGCGCAGGCGGTCGCTCAGCCGACCCGGATCAGCTTCTTGTTCACGAACTCGTCGGCGCCGTAGCGGCCCAGCTCGCGGCCCGAGCCGGAGCGCTTGACGCCGCCGAACGGCAGCTCCGCGCCGTCCGCGCCGACGATGTTCACGTACACCATGCCGGCGTCGATCTTGTTCGCGATCCGCTCCGCCTGCTGGGCGTCGGTCGTGAACACGTACGAGCCGAGCCCGAACGGCGTGTCGTTCGCGACCTTCACGGCCTCCTCTTCCGACCCGACCTTGTAGACGGACGCGACGGGCCCGAAGAACTCCTCGTGGCGCGCCGAGGCGCCCTCGGGGATGTCGGCCAGCACGGTCGGCGAGAAGAAGTTGTCCTTGCGCTCGCCGCCGAGCACGACCTTGGCGCCGTCCTTGATCGCGCGGTCGAGCTGGTCCTGCAGCCGCTCGGCGGCGACGGTGGACGAGAGCGGGCCGAGCTCGGCGTCGGCCGCCGGGTCGCCCGGCTTCGCCTCGCCCATCGCGGCGGTGAACTTCTGCATGAACGGGTCGTAGAGGTCCTCGTGGACGATGAAGCGCTTGGCCGCGTTGCACGACTGGCCGGTGTTGTCGAGGCGGGCAGACACGGCCGCCTCCACCGTGGCGTCGAGGTCGTCGGTGCTGAGCAGGATGAACGGGTCGGAGCCGCCCAGCTCGAGCACGACCTTCTTCAGGTTGCGCCCGGCGATCTCGGCGACCGCGGCGCCCGCGCGCTCCGATCCGGTGAGCGAGACACCCTGCACCCGCGGATCGGCGATCACCGTGGCGATCTGGTCGTTGGTGGCGTAGATGTTGGTGTACGCGCCCGCCGGGAAGCCGGCGTCGAGGTAGATCTGCTGCAGGGCCGCGGCGGTCTCCGGGCACTGC
Source organism: uncultured Actinomycetes bacterium (assembly GCA_963731515.1). GTDB lineage: Bacteria > Actinomycetota > Thermoleophilia > Gaiellales > JAICJC01 > JAICJC01. Next base: position 762,562 of record CAVSVU010000014.1, read on the forward strand.
GGCGCGTGCTTGAGAAGGACGGTGTTCCCGATGACCAGGTTCGGGCCCGCGAAGCGGGCGACCTGGTAGGTGGGGAAGTTCCACGGCATGATGCCGAGCAGCACGCCGTACGGGCTGCGGCGGATGATCGCCGATCCCTCGCCCGCGAGCAGCTTGATCGGCTCGTCCTTCATCAGCTCGACGCCGTTGTCGGCGTAGTAGCCGTAGATGTCGACGCAGAAGTCGACCTCGCCGAGCGCCTGCTCCATCGGCTTGCCCATCTCGCGGACGGCGATGGCCGCCAGGTCCTCACGCCGCTCGGAGTGCAGCTCGCCCACCCGGCGCACGAGCTTCGTGCGCTCCTCGACGCTCGTGGATCGCGCCCACTCCTGGTACGTCTTGTAGGCGCCCGCGATGGCCGCCTGGAGCTCGTCGTCCGTGATCGTCGGATAGGTCTTGAGGGTCTCCCCCGTTGCCGGATTGATGACCGCGTAATCGCTCATCGTGCTCCTTCGTCTGTGTCGCCGACCCCAATCTGGACCCGGGATCTTATTCACACCGGCCGCCCCGGGGTGAGACCGACCGCCGGGGTACGCCGTGACCTCCCTTGACGGAGCGGTGGTACATTTGTACCAATCGTGCGGAACGGCATGCATGACGTGATCGTGGTCGGCGGCGGGTTCGCCGGCGTGACCGCGGCCCGCGAGGCGGCCCGGGACGGCCGCTCGACGCTGCTGCTCGAGGCGCGCGACCGCCTGGGCGGACGCACGTGGACGGCCCCGTGGCGGGGGCACGACATCGAGTACGGCGGCGGCTGGGTGCACTGGCACCAGCCCCACACGTTCTCGGAGATCACGCGCGCCGGCCTCTCCGTCGAGCTCTCCGGCGATCCGGATGCGACCGCCTGGTACGTCGGCGAGGAGCGCCGGGCCGGCACCATCGCCGAGCGCGACGCGATCGCGAACGCCGGCTGGGTGCGGTTCGTCGAGGGCGTCGAGGAGTCGCTCCCGAACCCGCACGACCCGCTGCACGCGATCGACCGCCTGGCGGCGATGGACGAGCTGACCATCGCCGAGCGGGTCGAGCAGCTCGGCCTCGATCGGGAGCAGCACGAGGTGCTCTGGGCCGAGCTCGAGTCGCTCGCCCACGGCCCCCTCGACGACGCCGGCGCCGTCAGCGTGCTGCGCTGGCACGCGCTCTCCGGCTACAGCCTCGCCCTCACGCAGTACACCGGCGGCCGCGTGACGCTGACGGCCGGTACCCGCGGCCTGCTGGAGGCGATCGCCTCGCAGGCGCCGTTCGAGACCCGCCTCGAGACGCCCGTCGCCGCCGTGCGCCGGAGGGGCGACGGGGTCGAGGTCGAGACCCGCGCCGGCGAGGTGCTGCCCGGGCGGCGCGCCGTCGTCGCCGTGCCGCTGAACACGCTCGCCGCGATCGAGTTCGACCCGCCGCTCTCGGAGGGCAAGCGCGCGGGGATCGCGCTCGGGCAGGCCTCGCGCGGGATCAAGATCTTCATCCACGCCGAGGGCGATCCGTCGGCGCAGAACGCGATCCGGCCGGGACATCCGTTCGGCTACCTCGACACCGAGTTCCAGCATGCCGACGGCAGCCAGATCATGATCGGCTTCGGCTACGACGCCGCGATCTGCGACGCGACCGATCTCGTGGGCGTGCAGGCGTCCCTGGACGAGATCATGCCCGGCTACCGCGCCGTGGCCGCCACCGCGCACGACTGGCTGGCGGACGAGTTCTCGCAAGGGACGTGGGCGATCCACCGTCCCGGCTGGTACACGCGCCACTACGCCGAGATGCGCCGCCCGGAGGGGCCGGTGTTCCTCGCCGGCTCCGACCTGGCCGCAGGCTGGGCCGGCTTCATCGACGGGGCGATCGAGACCGGCCTCCGCGCCGGCGCCTGGCTGCGCGCGACGGGGCCGTGAGCGACCGGCGCCGCCTGATCGTCGAGGCGGCGCTGCGCGTCATCGCCCGCGACGGCGTGAGCGCGGCCACCCATCGCGCCGTCGCAGCCGAGGCGGGCGTCGCCCTGGCGTCGACGACGTACCACTTCTCGTCGAAGGACGAGATCGTGACCGAGGCGCTCGAGCTCGCGATCGACCGCTCGATCGCCGCCGTCGAGCGGACCACGGCGCCGCCGGGCCCGACGTCGCCGGCCGGGCTCGTCGACCGGCTGGTCGAGCTCGTGGAGGCGCTGTGCGCCGACGACCAGGCGCCGCTCGCGGCCCAGTACGAGCTGCTGATCGAGGCGGGGCGGCGGCCGGGGCTGCGGCGACTGGCCGAGCGCTGGGACCGGGCCTACCTCGGCGGCCTGCGCGCCGTCGTCGACGCGGCCGGCATCCGCGAGCCGGGCGAGGCGGCGGCGATCCTGAGCGACCTGATCGAGGGGGCCCTCCTCGACCTGGTGTCCGTGCCGCGGGACGGGTTCGTCGAGACGACGCTGCGCCCGCGGATCGCCCGCACCGTGGCCGGCCTCGCCGCCACATGAATAAACGGGGTCTGACCCCGTGTATTCAGGGAGGGGATAATCCCGCCGTGAGCCTCCGAGTCGCGATCACGGCCGCCGCGGGCGGCTTCGGCCTCACGGTCGCCCGCGCGTTCGCCGCCCAGGGCGCCGACGTCCATGTCTGCGACGCCGACCCGGCGGCGGTGCGCGCGGCCGCCGCCGAGGGGCTGCACGCCACCGAGGTGGACGTCGCCGACCTGGCCGCGCTCGACCGCTGGATCGACGCCGCCGTCGCCGCCGGGGGCGGCCTGGACGTGCTCGTGAACAACGCCGGCATCGCCGGCCCGACCGCGCTGATCGAGCACATCGAGGCGGACGAGTGGGAGCGCTCGCTGGCCGTCAGCCTGACGAGCCACTACCGCACCTGCGCCCGCGTCGTCCCGGCGATGAAGGCGGACGGGGGCGGCTCGATCATCAACATCTCCTCCACCGCCGGCCAGCACGGCATCGGGCTGCGCGCCCCGTACGTCGCGGCGAAGTGGGCGGTGATCGGGCTCACGAAGACGCTCGCGATCGAGCTCGGCCCCCACGGGGTGCGGGCCAACGCGATCTGCCCCGGCTCGGTCGACGGCGACCGCATGCGCGGGGTCATCGCCCGCGAAGCGGAGGCCCGCGGGGTGGCGGCGGCAGCCGTCGAGCGGGAATACCTCGAGGGCCAGTCGATCGCCCGGTTCGTGCAGCCCGCGGAGATCGCCGACCTGTGCCTGTTCCTCGCCTCCGACGCCGCCCGGATGATCACCGGCCAGGCGATCGCCGTCGACGGCCACACGGAGACCTTCCACATTGGTTAGCGGGCCCCCAGACCGGTCGACGGCGATCAAGTAGCATCTGTGCCGTGCCCGAGCCGCCCGATCAAGTGCGGTCGACCGCACAACGCCTGATCGCCAACCGGCGCGTCCGATCGCTGGCCGGGATGGTGGCCCTCACGCTTGCGTACAACGGGGCGGCGCAGCTGAGCTACCACCTCGAGTTCGCCGGGCCGGTCGCCGCGATCCTGTGGCTCCCCGTCGGCGTCGCGATCGGATTCCTGTACTTCGGCGGCGTGCATCTCTGGCCCGGAGTGCTCGCCGGCGACCTGTTGGCGAACAACTACTCGGCGCTCACGGTCGCGGCGGGCCTCGCCCAGACGGTCGGGAACGTCCTCGAGATCGTCGTGGCGACGGCGCTGATCAGGCGCCTCGTCCCCCGGGGCTCACCGCTCGAGTCGATCGGCGGCCTCGGCCGCCTCCTCGCCGCGCTCGCGACGGGCGTGGCGATCAGCGCGACGATCGGGACGCTGTCCCTCCGCCTCGCCGGCGTCGTCCACATGCACAACGTGCTGACCGTGTGGCGGACGTGGTGGCTCGGTGACTTCGTCGGCGCCCTCGTGGTCGTCCCCCTCGTTCTGGCCTGGTACGGCCCGCTCGACCGCCGCTGGCCCACGTGGCGCATCGTCGAGGCCGGCGCGCTGCTCGTCGCCGTCGTCGCGTTGAGCGAGATCTCGTCCCGCAGCCACCGCCCGGTCGTCTACGTCGTGTTCCCGGCGCTGATCTGGGCGGCGATCCGCTTCGGACCCCGCGGCGCGACGCTCGCCATCGCCATCGCGGTGGGGTTCACCGTCTCGAACACGACCAACTACGTCGGCCCCTTCGCCTACCACTCGATCACGCGCAGCGTGCTCACGACCCAGCTCTTCATCGCCGTGGCCGCACTGTCGACGCTCTACCTGTCGGCCGTCGTGTCGGAGCGGGAGCGGTTCGCCCGCGAGCTCGGCGCCAGCCGCAGCCGTCTCGTGGAGGCGGCCGACGTCGAGCGCAGGCGGCTCGAGCGCAATCTGCACGACGGCGCCCAGCAGCGCCTGACCTGGCTCGCCGTCGACCTGCGCCGCGCCGCCGCCCGTGCCCGCAGTTCGCCGGAGGAGGCGCCGGCGCTGCTCGAGAAGGCCGAGGCGGAGCTCGAGCTCGCGATCGAGGAGCTGCGCGACCTCGCCCACGGGATCCACCCGTCGGTGCTCACCGACCTCGGCCTGGCGACGGCGATCCGGGGCGCCGCGCTGCGCTCGACCGTCGCGATCAAGCTGGTCGAGCTGCCCGACCGGCGGGTCGACGAGGCCGCCGAGACGACCGCCTACTACGTGTTCGCAGAGGCGGTCGCGAACGCCCAGAAGCACGCGCATGCGTCGTCGATCGACGTCTCCGTCGCCCTGCGCGACCGGACGCTGCACGTCGAGGTCTCGGACAACGGGGCCGGCGGAGCCTCCGAGCAGGGCTCCGGCCTCCAGGGCCTGCGCGACCGGGTCGAGACCGTCGGCGGCAGCTTCCGCGTCACGAGCCCCCGCGGCCGCGGGACGGTGGTCAGCGCGACGATCCCGGCCGTGCCCGCCGAGCCCGCGCCCACGCGGGCGAGGCCGCGGCCGTACGGCGCGACGACGATCGATCCGGCACCGGCCGACGCGGGCGGGCAGGCCTCGGGCCCGGCCTGACCGCCGCTCGCTCGCTCAGGATTGGGCGGCGAGCACCGCGGACTTCTCGGCCTTGAACTCGTCGTCGCTGAGAACGCCCTTGTCGTGCAACGATGCGAGCCGCTCCAGGTCGTCATACCGGCCGGCCGCGGCCGACGTCGCCACCGGGGCGGGGGCCGGTGGTTGCTGGCTGCGGTCACGGACGGACGACCACGTGTGCGAGAGGCGCTCGTGCATGCGGTGCCCGAGGTCTCGTTCCGTGTGATCGGGGAAGTCCCGCACCGACACCCGGCGCAGCGCCTCGATCCCGATCGCCCCCAGGATGATCAGGATGGGCGCGATGACCGGGTCACTGGCCGCGGGCACCGGCGCCCAGGCGAGCAGCAGCAGCACGATGCCGGCGTAGGTGCCGTAGGCGATGGCCGGGTCGCGCAGATACGGGGTCAGGTTCCTGCGAGCATCCACGGCGCGCCGCCCGGGGCCGGCGAACCAGGTCCCGATCAGGAGCAGCAGGCCGACGATCACGGTGGTCAGGTTGGCGGCTCCCAGCCGCTCGGTGGCAACCCACCAGATCGCGTGTCCCGCGTCCCGATTCTGGGGCAGCGTCGTCAGCGAGTCGACCAGCGCATCGCCCACCACGCGGCGGACGAAGATCAGGACCACGGCGGCGGCGAGCACGCCGATCGCGATCGCGCGCAGCGTCCTTCGGCGATCGCGCGAGACGGCCACCGCGATCGCGAACACCGCCAGCGCCAGCAAGCCGAGCGGGATCGACGCCAGCCGCAGGAACTTGACGCCGGACTGGGCCGCGCTCAGCTGGTCGCTTTGCAGCAGCGTGATCTTGCCGGCGTTCGGCGGGAGCGTGACCGCGCCGTTGGTGCGCTCGCTCAGCGTGCTGGAAAGGTTCCCGACGATCGGGGTGAGGTCGACCGAAACCGTGCCGTTGGCGGTGGACAACGGCCCCGACCCGCCGTTCAGGATCTTCATCAGCTGACCGTGCGCGCGCAGGTTCGCCGCACGCCACAGCTCCACCACCCTTGGACGCGCCAGACCGGCGGCAACCGCACGCTGGATGTACGGCTCTGCGCCCACCGCGATCGGCCCTGCCAGCGGCTGGAGCCGGGGCGGAAGCGCCTGCGACAGCGCCGCCGGCACGTCCACGTTGGTGTACAGCTGGTCGACCAGGTACTCGGACACCGCGGTCTGCACGGCCGGCTGCTGCAGCGCCTTCGTGCTGGTGTCCGACCAGGCGGTCGAGTCGAGCGCGACCCGGTCGACCCAGGTGGCGAAGATCGCCACGCACAGCATCAACGAGCCCAGGAACACGAGCACCCCGAGGGCGAGCTTGCGCCGTCGGCTGTTCCCCGTATGGCCGGCGGCGGATCCCTCCGGCCGGGTTTCTGCCGCGGTCGCCTCCTGGCCCTTCGTCACCGGCATGCGCAACTCCCTCCGTCAGCGCCGGGGACGATCTTCTCCCGTGCCGGCGACGGAGCCCTCATCCACTTTGGGTGACCGGCGGAGGTGCCCGCCGTCGGGCACGGCTAGCCGCGGCCCCCGCGCGGCAGGTCCGCGATCGCGTCGAGCGTACGCTGGACGCGGCCGGTCTGGCCCGGCGCGGCGCCGGGCCCGGCCGGGACGGCGCGCTTCGCGACCAGCGCGATCGCGGCCTGGATGTCGCCCGGCTCGATGCCCACGCCGTCGCCGGCCAGGCAGGCGTCCGTGACCCGCGCCAGCGACACCTCGTCGCGGGCCGCTCCCACGTGGTCCGGGGCGGTGGCGAGCTCCCGCGCGAGACGGCTCATCCGGCGCGCGGCCCGGACGAGGGCGAGCACCGCATCGGATGCCTCGCCGCCGGCGCCGACGTCGAACGCCTGGAGCTCGCGCTGGAGGGCGCGAACCTCGACGGCAAGGCCGCCGTGTGTGCTCACGGGCCGGACCGCATCGCCTCGTCGGGCGCATGACCTCCCGTTCGCCGGAAGGCGGCGCTCCTCCCATCCGCGGTACCTGCGTGACGGCGCCACGCGGGGCCGTATACCCAGGAAGGCGGCGCGGTATTCGTCGCCGCCCGCGGCCCCCATCGTGCGATCGGGGTGATGCGGCAACCACGCCGCGACGGCACGCTCGGGCCGTATCGACGGAGGTAGGAGCGATGGCGGATCTTGCCGGGAAACCAGAAGTTGACGCGGCCGCGGCGACGACCGGGGCCGGGCCCGGGGAAGGAGCATCGATGGCCACCACCGCGACAGCGCGACTCCACGGTCGCAGCTTCCTGACGCTTGCCGAGTTCTCCCCCGAGGAGATCACCTACCTGCTCGACCTCTCGGCCGAGCTCAAGGCGGCGAAGCGCGAGGGCCGCGAGGAGCGGCGTCTCGTGGGCAAGAACGTCGCCCTGATCTTCGAGAAGGACTCCACCCGCACCCGCTGCGCCTTCGAGGTGGCCGCGCACGACCAGGGCGCCCACGTCACCTACATCGGCCCGGGCGGCTCCCACATGGGCCACAAGGAGACGGTGAAGGACACGGCCCGCGTGCTCGGGCGGATGTACGACGCCATCGAGTACCGCGGCTTCGCGGAGAACACGGCCGACGAGCTCGCCCGCTACGCCGGCGTCCCCGTCTACAACGGGCTCACCGACGAGTGGCATCCGACCCAGATCCTGGCGGACTTCCTCACCATGCGCGAGCACCTCCAAAAGCCGCTCTCGGAGGTCAGCTTCTGCTACCTCGGGGATGCCCGGTTCAACATGGCCGACACCTATCTGATGGGCGCCGCGAAGCTCGGCATGGACGTCCGCGTCGCAAGCCCGAAATCGCTGGGGCCGAAGGACGAGTTCGTCACGCCGGCGCGCGAGGTGGCCGGGTCGACCGGTGCGCTCATCACCCTGACCGAGGACGTCGCCGAGGCCGTGCGCGGGTGCGACGTCCTCATCACCGACGTGTGGGTCTCGATGGGCGAGTCCGACGACGTCTGGGGCGAGCGCATCGAGCTCCTGCGCCCCTACCAGGTGAACGCGCGGGCGATGGAGCTGACGGGCAACCCGGACGTCCGCTTCATGCACTGCCTGCCCGCGTTCCACAACGCAGACACCGCGGTCGGCGCCCAGATCAAGGAGAAGTACGGCATGGACGCGCTCGAGGTGACGGAGGACGTCTTCGAGTCGCCGGCGTCGATCGTGTTCGACGAGGCCGAGAACCGGATGCATACGATCAAGGCCGTCATGGTCGCGACCCTGGCGGGGTGAGATGCGGATCGTCGTCGCACTCGGAGGCAACGCCCTGCTGCGGCGAGGCCAGCAGCTGACCGCGGAGAACCAGCGCGAGAACGCCCGGGCGGCCTGCCGGGCGCTCGCGCCGCTCGCCCTCGAGCACGAGCTCGTCATCGCCCACGGGAACGGCCCCAGGTCGGCCTGCTCGCTGCAGGGCTCGGCCTACACCGAGGTCGACCCCTACCCGCTCGACGTCCTCGGAGCGCAGACCGAGGGGATGATCGGGTACCTGCTCGAGCAGGAGCTCGGCAACGAGCTGCCGCCCGAGCGGCCGCTCGCCACCCGAGATCCAGCCGATCGAGTGGCTGCTCCAGCACGGGGCCGTCGTGATCTGCGCCGGGGGCGGCGGGATCCGACCATGCACTCCCACGAGCAGGTTCCGGCCGGCCGGCGCCTGGTCGGGATCGAGGGCGTCATCGACAAGGATCTCGCCAGCGCCCTGCTCGCGATCGACCTCGGCGCGGACGCCCTGGTGATCCTGACAGACGTCGACGCCGTCTACGCGGACTGGGGCACCCCCGACCAGCGCCCGATCCGCCACGCGGCCCCGTCCGAGCTGCGCGGCCGTGAGTTCGCCGAGGGGTCGATGGGCCCGAAGGTGCGTGCAGCCTGTATGTTCGTCGAGAAGACAGGCGGGCGGGCCGCGATCGGCTCGATGCTCGAGACGGCCGACCTCGTGCACGGCCGCACCGGGACGACGGTCTCACTCGACGCCGCCGCAGTCGCCGCCCCCGCACACCCCTAGGAGGACCGCACCATGTCGACGCAGACCCCCGACCGTGTCCCGGCGGCCGGGGCCGCCCGTGCCCGCGAGAACGAGAAGGCCTGGCACGGCCTGACGGCCGCGGCCGCCGCCGAGGCGCTCGGGGTCGACCCCGACACGGGACTGGCTCCGGAGGCCGTCGAGCAGCGGCTGCAGGAGTACGGCCGCAACGAGCTCCCCACCGAGCCGCCTCCGAGCGTGTGGCAGGTCGCGCGCGGCCAGCTCCAGAACCCGATGAACATCATGCTGATCATCGTGGGGGTCGCCAGCCTCGCCATCGGCCAGATCGCGACCGCGATCGTGGTGCTGGGACTGGTCACGTTCAACGTCGTCATGGGCTCGAAGCAGGAGCTGAACGCGCTCGCGAGCGTCGAGGCGCTGGCCGAGCTGCAGGTGCCCCACGCCCGCGTCCGCCGCGGCCGGACGGTGGAGGAGGTCGAGTCGACCGGCCTCGTGCCGGGCGACATCGTGCTGCTCGAGGCGGGCGACGTCGTGCCCGCGGACGGGCGCATCGTCACGTCGGCGACGCTGGAGCTGCAGGAGGCGGCGCTGACCGGCGAGAGCGCGCCCGTCTCCAAGGACGCGTCTGCGGTGCTGGAGGCCGACACGGCCATCGGTGACCGCACGAACCTCGTCTTCCAGAACACCCAGGTGACCCGGGGCACGGCCACCACCGTCGTCACCGCGACCGGCGAGGCGACCCAGATGGGCCACATCGCCAACATGGTCACCGCGACGAAGCGGTCGCGCTCGCCGCTCCAGCAGGAGCTCGACAGCATGACCAAGGCGTTCGGCCTCGTGGCCTGGCTGGCCGTGGCGGTCATCGCGATCGTGGGCATCGCCCGCGGGCAGTCCACCGACACGCTCGTGCTGCTCTGCGTCTCGACCGCGATCTCGGCCATCCCGACGGGGCTGCCCACGTTCGTGCAGGCCATGCTGTCCTCGGGCGCCCAGCGCCTGGCCAGGGCCAAGGCCGTCGTCAAGTCGCTCACCGACGTGGAGACGCTCGGCGGCACGACGGTCATCAACAGCGACAAGACCGGCACCCTGACGCTGAATGCCATGACGGCCACCACCATGCTGGCGGGCGGGCAGTGGTACCAGGTGCAGGGCGGCGGCTACAGCAAGGCCGGCGCGATCCTCGGGGTCGCCGGCGCCGAGGTGCCCGACTTCCGCCGCGTCGGCCTCGGGCTCGTCCTCTGCAGCGACGCGACCGTCTCGGACGACGGCCAGGTGATCGGCGATCCCACCGAGGCGGCGCTCGTCGTCCTGGCCGCCAAGATGGGCGTCGACGCCGAGGAGACGCGCCACGCGCTGGAGCGCCGGGCCGAGGTGCCGTTCGACTCGGAGTACAAGTTCATGGCCACCTTCCACGACCGGCCCGACTGGCTGGCGGCGGACATGCTCACGCACGGGCACCTGATGACCGTGAAGGGCGCGCCGGACATCGTGATCGGGCTCTGCAGCCAGGCCATCTGGCACGGGCAGCAGGTGCCGATGGACGAGGTCAGGAGCGAGTGCCTGGCGGCCAACCAGAGGCTGTCCGAGCAGGGCCTGCGGGTGCTGGCCTTCGCGGCACGCGACCTCGACGACGACGCGATGACGAGCGCCCTCGCCGACCCGATGGCCGCGGTCGAGCAGCTGACGCTCGTCGCCCTCGTCGGCATCATCGACCCGCTCCGCTCCGAGGCCAAGGAGGCGGTGCGCGTCGCGCTCGCCGCCGGCATCGACGTGCGCATGATCACGGGTGACCACACCGTGACCGCGCGGGCGATCGCCGACGAGCTCGGCCTCGGCCCCGGCGTGATCACGGGCACGGAGCTCCAGCGCCTGCCCGACGACGAGGTGGTGAGGCAGCTGCCGGAGACGCACGTCTTCGGCCGCGTCGCCCCGGAGGACAAGCTGCGGCTGGCCCGGCTGATGCAGGAGGCGGGCGACGTCGTCGCGATGACCGGGGACGCGGTGAACGACGCCGCTGCGCTGAAGCAGGCCGACATCGGCGTCGCCATGGGGAGCGGCTCGGAGGTCTCGAAGCAGGCCGCCAAGATCGTGCTCACCGACGACAACTTCGCCACCCTCGTCGAGGCGGTCGATCTCGGCCGCGACATCTACCGGCGCATCACGTCGTACGTGAAGCTGCAGCTCACGATCCTCTCCTCCGTGCTGCAGCTCATGCTGCTCGCGACCATCTTCAACATCAACGGCGGCGTGGCGCTCTTCCCGCTCCAGCTGCTGTTCTGCAAGTTCTTCGTCGTCGTGACCGTGGTGATCGGGTTCATCGCGGACGTGCCCGATCCGGGCGTCATGCAGCGCCCACCGCGAAAGCCCGGGACCCGCATCGTGAACACCCCGCAGATCGTGCGCTGGGTCGTGAGCGGGTTCGTCGTCGCGGTGTCGGCGCTCTGCGTCCTCGAGTTCGGGCCCGACACGCCGAGCACGACCACCGGCTCGGCATCGATGACGATGGCGTTCGCGGTCGTCGCGCTGAGCGCCGTCAACCTCGGCCTCGTCATGCGCCGCGAGCGCGAGCCGGCCTGGTCGTCGCCCGTCTTCCCGTACCTGGGCTGGATCATCCTCGGCTGGACGCTGACCTGGGCCGCGGTCGAGCTCGGCATGCTCGAGCGCCTGCTGGACACCGTCTCGCTGACCGGGAACGAGTGGCTCACGGTCATCGGGCTCTCGCTGCTGACCCCGGCACTCGTCCAGATCGACAAGTCCATCCAGCTCCGCCGCCAGCGCACGGCCGTCCAGCCGTCCGGCGTCCGGGCGTGATATCGATACGACTTCGACCGAGCGGAAGGGAGCGCGCGAGATGACCGGGAAGGCCGAGTTCGACGCGAATGAATGGGATGCGATCGCGGAGGGCCCCGCGACCGCAGGGATGATCGTGATCCGGGCGGAGGGCGGCGGCACGTTCCGCGAGACGATCGCGCTCGCGCACGCGTACGCCGACGCGCGCAAGCTCCATGGGCAGAGCGAGCTGCTCGACGACATCGTCTCCTCGAAGCCGCAGTTCGACCGGCACCGCTTCCACACCGACGCCGACCTGCACGACGCGGGACTGGCCCGGATCGGCGAGGCCGTCTCGCTGCTGCGCGCCAAGGCCACGCCGCAGGAGGTGGAGGACTACGGCTCGTTCCTGCTCACGCTCGCCGAGAGCGTGGCCGCGGCGCACTCCGAGCACGGGCAGAAGATCAGCCCCAAGGAGCAGGGCGCGCTCGACGAGATCCGCAAGCGGATCGACAGCGCCGGCTGATCAGACCGGCCGGCCCGGGACCGACGGCGCCGTCGCCGGAGGCTCGGCCGGCGCCGGCGACGACGGGTGGCCGTGGCGCCACACCGAGTCGATCGCCACCGCCAGAACGACGGTCGCGACGGTGCAGACGAGGGTCTCGGTGTGCCCCCAGAGCGTGTCCACGACGTAGGCCGCGAGCACGAGCGCGCAGCTCGCCACCGCCAGGAGCAGGAGCCAGGGTGGTGATCCAGAGGCCGGCGTGGCGGCCGAACCGGGACTCCGGCCCGAAGGCCGGCGGGAACTGGCCCCGCGCCGCCAGTTCGCCCGTCAGCCCCTGGGAGGCGTAGAGCGTCGCCGTGATCGACGACGAGGTCGCGAGCAGCGCGGCGATCGCCATGACAACGAAGCCCGCCTCGCCGAGCGTCGGCCGCGCCGCCTCCGCGATCGCAGTCGGGCCGTACTCGATCACCTTCGCCAGTGTGGGCCGCGACCCGTGTGCACTCCTCACCCAAAGCGGATGAACGGAGGCCGGATCCCGGGCCGGATCATCCGCACGGGGTGAGGGCAGCGGACAGCCCCGGGGGCAGACTCAGACCCAAGCCGCCCGGCTCGTGCGTGCGCCCGGACGGACCCACGGGCGGAAAGGACGACGACATGAGCACGAAGCAGGAGAAGCGCATCGCCGAGTACGCCCCCCTGTTCCGGGTGAAGCCGGGCTCGAAGGTGGACCTCGGCCGCGACTTCGACCCCGGCTTCAAGGCCGATGTCGTGCGCAAGAAGGACGGGGCCGAGCTGCTGCGCCGCGGGGTGGCCCTGCTCGCCGAGTACCAGGCCCGCCTGGCCGCGCAGGACACCTACGGCGTGCTCGTCTGCCTGCAGGCGCTCGACGCCGGCGGGAAGGACGGGACGATCCGCCACGTCATGAGCGGCGTGAACCCGCAGGGGGTGGCGGTGAACAGCTTCAAGGTGCCGTCCGCGGAGGAGCTCGACCACGACTTCCTGTGGCGCTACGCGCGCCGCCTCCCCGAGCGGGGCCAGATCGGCATCTTCAACCGCTCGCACTACGAGGAGGTGCTCGTGGTGCGCGTCCATCCGGAGAACCTCGACCGCCAGAAGCTGCCCGCGGAGAACAAGGGCCCGGGGATCTGGAAGCGGCGCTACCGCGAGATCAACGACTGGGAGCGATACCTGACCGACAACGGGATCCGGGTCGTGAAGCTGTTCCTGAACCTCTCCAAGGAGGAGCAGCGGACGCGCTTCCTGAAGCGGCTCGACCTCCCGGAGAAGAACTGGAAGTTCTCATCCCACGACATCGCCGAGCGCGAGCGCTGGGACGACTACCAGAAGGCCTTCTCGGAGATGCTCTCGCACACGAGCACGAAGTGGGCGCCCTGGCATGTCATCCCCGCCGACCGCAAGTGGTTCGCCCGGATCGCCTCCGCCGTGGTGCTCGCGAACGAGCTGATCGAGCTCAACCCGCAGTACCCGAAGGTGAGCGCCGGCGCGCGGAAGGATCTGGCCCGCGCGAAGGAGGCGCTCCTGGCACAGGCCCCCAAGGGGGCCGCCGCGGATCCGTTCGAGGCGAAGCTCGCGCGTGGGCGCCGGAAGGCGAAGCAGCGCGACGACGCGCAGGAGACCGAGCTCGTCGCGGCGGCCGTCGCCGACGGGCGGGCCGCGGCGCCATGACCCCCGCCGCGGTGCACGAGCCGCCGGCGGGGGCGGCCGGCTCGTCCGAGCGCTGGTACGCCCGCGACGCGGGCGCCGCCGCCACGGAGCTGGGCGTCGAGCCGGCCCAGGGGCTGTCGGCGGCCGAGGCTGCCACCCGGCTGGAGCACGACGGCCCGAACGCGCTGCCGACCGAGAAGCCCAAGCCCGGGTGGCGCCGGTTCCTCGACGAGTACTCGAGCTACATGCAGATGATCCTGGTGGGGGCGGCGGTCGTGTCGCTCCTGATCAAGGAGTGGAGCACGGCGACGATCCTGGTCGCGATCACGCTCCTGAACGCCGTCGTCGGCCTGCGCCAGCAGGGCAAGGCGGAGAGCGCGATGAACGCGCTCAAGTCGATGATGAAGGAGACCGCCCGGGTGCGCCGCGACGGGAAGGAGGCGGAGATCCCCGCCGACCGGCTCGTCGTCGGCGATGTCGTGCTGCTGGCGGCCGGCGACCAGGTGCCCGCGGACGGCCGCCTCATCGCCGCGAGCTCGCTCCAGATCGACGAGTCGGCCCTCACCGGCGAGAGCACCCCCGCGGGGAAGACCCCGGACACCCTCGGCGACGACGATCGCGCCCCCGGCGACCAGACCAACATGGCCTTCATGCACACGCCGGTGACACACGGGAGCGGCGTCATGCTCGTGACCGCGACCGGCGGCCGCACCCAGGTCGGCCGGATCGCCCACATGCTCGAGTCGACGGCCAGCGAGGAGACGCCGCTCACGAAGCAGATGAATACGCTGACGCTGTGGATCGCGGGCGCGGCGGGCGTGACGATGGTCATCATGTTCGCGCTCGGCGCGCACCGCGGCGATCCCTGGCGGGAGCTGTTCGTGACGGCCGTCGCCCTGGCGATCTCCGCCATCCCCGAGGCGCTCCCGACGGTCGTCCAGGTGGTGCTCTCGCTGGGGAGCGTCGACCTGGCGGGGCGCAACGCCATCGTCAAGGAGCTGCCGTCCGTCGAGACGCTGGGGTTCACCTCCGCGATCAACTCCGACAAGACCGGCACGCTGACGATGAACCAGATGACGGCGGTCGAGGTGATCGACACCACCGAGCGCTACACGATCTCGGGCATCGGGTACGGCCTCGAGGGCCGCGTGCACCATGCCGCGGGGTCGTCCGACGACACGATCGAGGACGCGATCCTCCCCTACATCGTGGCCAACGACGCCCGGCTCGAGTCCGGCGCGGTCGTCGGCGACCCGACCGAGGGCGCGCTGCTCGTGCTGGCGCACAAGGCCGGGCTCGACATCGAGGCGACCCGGGACGACCGGCCCCGCCTCGCCACCCTCCCGTTCGACCCGACGTACAAGCTCATGGCCACGTTCAACCGCGAGACCGACGGCTCCGGGAAGGACGTGGTGCGCCTGTACGTGAAGGGCGCGGCGCCGGCGGTCCTGGAACGGGCCGGCTCGGCGCTGTCGGGCGGAGCGGCCGTTCCCTGGGGCGACGCGCTCGAGCAGCGCGCCGACGAGCACGTCACCCGCATGGAGGGCGACGGCCTGCGGGTCATGGCCGCGGCGATCCGCGACCTCGACACCAAGGCGTTCGATCCCGACGGCGACCTGCTCGCATACGTCACCGACCTCGAGATCACGAGCCTCGTGGGCATGCTCGACCCGCCCCGTGACGAGTCCAAGCGCGCCGTGGAGGACGCCGCCGCGGCGCACATCCGCGTGCGCATGGTGACCGGCGACGACGTCGTCACCGGGGCCGCCATCGCCGAGCAGCTCGGGATCCGCGGAGACGCGATCCTGGGCGCCGACTTCGCCGCCCTGTCCGAGGCCGAGCGGATGGAGCGGATCGAGACGATCGGCGTCGTGGGCCGGGTCGCCCCCGAGCACAAGGTGCTGCTCGCCGAGACGCTCAAGGCGAAGGGCGAGGTCGTCGCCATGACCGGGGACGGCGTGAACGACGCGCCGGCGATCAAGGCGGCGGACATCGGCATCGCCATGGGCAGCGGCACCGAGGTGGCCAAGAACGCCTCCCGCATGATCCTCTCCGACGACAACTTCGCGACCATCGTCTTCGCCGTCGAGCAGGGCCGCAAGCTCTACGACAATCTCAACAAGTACATCCGCTTCGTCCTCGTGATGCTGGTGGCGTTCGTCCTCACGTTCCTGGGGGCGAGCCTCTTCAACATCGCGCAGGGCGAGCCGTTCACGGCGCCGCAGGTGCTGTGGATCCACTTCCTGATCAGCGCGCCGTTCGGCGTCGCGCTCGGGTTCGACCAGGAGACGCCCGGCCTGATGCGGCTGCGGCCACGCGAGCGCGGCGAGTCGATCCTGACAATGCCGGTGAAGCTCACGGCCGGGCTGGTCGGCCTGTTCATGGCGGTCGCCGCGCTGATCATGCTCGAGGTCGGCATCCACCACTACTCGAGCGTCCACGTCGGCAACTCGGTCGCGTTCACCGCCTTCGCGCTCATGCTGGTCGCGGCCGCGTTCGAGTGCCGCAGCGAGACGGCCAGCATCCTGACGACCGACACGTTCAACAGCAAGCGGATGAACGTGATCGCCGCCGTCGAGGTGGTCGGGGCGGTGCTGGCCACCGGCTGGGACTTCCTGAACCGCCTGCTCGGGACGGTGCAGCTGACCACTCAGCAGTTTGGCCTGGCCCTGCTCTGCGCGATCGCGCTGCTGGTCGCATGGGAGGGCGCGAAGGCGATCGCGCGGCGCCGGACAGAGGCGCCGCCGGCCGGCGCGGCGGTCGGCGGGGATGTCGTCGCGTAATGACCGCCGCTTCGGCCTGATGGCCGACGCGGCGGGTCGTGCGGCATCCTTCCCGGCCCGGGCGGCGGCGAGCGTCTGCCGCGACCGCCTGGAGGAGGTCGCCGACGCGATGCTGGCCGCACCCGGGACGCTGCGGGCGGTCGACCGGATCATGGCCGGCCCGCTGCCCGAGGAGATCGTCCGATCCGCCCTCCGCCATCACATCCTCGAGCGGATGCTGGCCGAGTTGGCGGCACAGGGGAAGCTCGACGAGCTCGTGGGCGGCGCGCTCGAGAGCCGCGAGACGCAGATGCTGGTCGACCGCATCGTCGCCAGCGACGAGATGCAGCGGGTGCTGCGCGACGTCCTCACCTCACCCGAGGTGCGGCACGCCCTCGTTGGCCAAGCCGCCGGGTTCTCCGAGGAGGTGGTGACGGGGCTGCGTGCCGAGACGCGCCGCCTGGACGAGCGCACGGACTGCCGTGGGGCAGACCGGCCACCCGAATATGCGGGGCTCGCGTCACGGGCATTCGCCTTCGCGGCCGACGCCGTCCTCTGCGCGGCGCTCTTCGTGTCGGTGGCCGGGGTCGCGGCGCTGGCGGGGTTGATGTTCGGCGGCCTGCACCCCGACTGGCTCGTCGAGATCCTGCTGACGACCGGGCTCGCCCTCCTCAGCGGCTGCTACTTCGTCTTCTTCTGGAGCACGGCCGGCAGAACGCCGGGCATGCACCTGCTGCATGTCCGTGTCGACGTGGCTGGCGCCGACGGGCCGCCCTCGATCCGCAGGTCAGTGCTGCGGCTGGTCGGGCTCGCGCTGGCGATCATCCCGCTCTTCGCCGGCTTCCTGCCCGTCCTGTTCGACCGCCGCCGCCGTGGCATCGCCGACATGCTGGCCGGGACGGCCGTGGTCTACGGCTCGTCGGTGGGCGCGGCCGCGCCACCCGTGGCGGCACCAGCGCCGGCGCCGTCGGCCCGCTGACCGAAGGCGGTGACCGCGGCCTCGATCGTCGGGTAGAAGTGGTGCGGATCGATCGTCCGCGTGAGCTCGTAGCGCTCGATCTTCTCCCGTACCGGATCCTTCATCTCGGCGAAAACGAGGGAGACGCCACGGGCGTTCAGCGACTCGTCCAGGCCCTGCAGCATGTCGGACGCGGTCGTATCGATGTCGGTGATCGGCTCGGCGGCGACGATGATCCACGTCGGCGCCGGATCGGCGGCCGCGATGCGGACCACCTGATCGCGGAACGTGCGCGCGTTGGCGAAGAAGAGCGGCGCGTCGAACCGGAACATCACCAGGCCCGGGATCTGCTCCGCGTCGGGATGGCCGCGCACGTCGTGCCAGCCGGGGAGGACCGGGTCGCGGCCGAGCACCGTCTGATACGGCCACCAGGCCCGCCGGAACACGTTTGCGACCGAGAGCCCGACCGCGACGACGATGCCGGGCAGGACGCCGAGCAGCGCCACGCCGAGGAAGGCGGCGATCGAGAGGCCGCACTCCGTCCGCCGCTGCCGCCAGAGACGCACGACGCCGGGGATGTCCGCGAGGGAGAGCGACGCGACGATGACCACGGCGGCGAGCGTCGGCTGCGGAAGGTCGCGGAGGAGCCCGGGAAAGGCGAGCAGCATCGTCGCGATCGCGGCGGCGCCCACGAGCCCGGTCACCTGCGTCTGCGCGCCGGCCTGCTCGGCGACGGCCGTGCGCGAGCCGCTCGTGCTCACCGGGAAGCCCTGGAACAGCGCCGCGGCGATGTTCGCGGCGCCGACGCCGAACATCTCCTTGTTCCCGTCGATCTCGTTGCCGCTGCGGCCGGCGAACGCGGACGCCGTGGCGATCGTGTCGGCCAGCGAGACGAGCGCGATGCCGAACGCGCCGCCGACCAGGAGGGGGATGTCGGACGCGTGGACGTCGGGGATGGTGAGCGGCGGGAACCCCTGCGGCAGCGCTCCGACGAGGTCGACGCCACGGTCCTCGAGCCCGAACGCGTAGGCGGCCACGATCGAGACGACGACGGCAGCGAGCACGCTCGGGATCCGCGTCCAGAACCGCTGCAGCAGGAGCATCACCGCCAGCGCGGCGACGCCGACCACGAGCGAGGCGCTCACCGTCTCGCCGTTCGCGACGCCGTGGACGAACGCCCGCGCCTCGGCGAGGACGCCGGTCGCGTCGGTCGAGAACCCGAACAACTTCGGCAGCTGGCCGATCAGGATCGTGACGGCCAGGCCGTTCATGTAGCCGATCATGGTCGGCTTCGAGAGCAGGTCGGCGACGAAGCCCAGCCGGGCCATCGCCCCGAGCGACGTGATCGCGCCGACCAGCAGGCCGAGCATCGACGCGAGGGCGATCGCCCGCTCCGGATCGCCCTGCGCACCCGCGATCGGCAGGATGACTGCGGCGATCATCGGCCCCAGGGACGAGTCGGGGCCGAGGACGAGCACCGGCGACGGCCCGAACACCGCGTAGCCGGCGAGGCACAGGATCGACGTGTAGAGGCCGGTGATGGCCGGAAGCCCGGCGAGCTCCGCATACGCCATGCCCTGCGGCACGAGCAGCGTCGACAGCACGAGCCCGGCCACGAGGTCGCGCGGCAGCCAGCTTGCCTGGTACGTCGCCACCATCTGGAGGCCGGGCACCCGCCGGAGCGCGCCGGCCGCGTCCCGGCCCCGATCCGACGCGGCGCCCGGCGTCGATCCGGAATCCACCGCTCACCTCTCGAGTGCTGTGGGCCCGACTCTCACGGTCCCGGAGGGCGGCCGCATCGTCCATTCGGGATCACGCGCGGCCCTCGGCGCGTCAAACCCCGTCCCAGACGGCTCATCCCGTTCGGACGAGGCAATCCAAGGCAACTCGGGCCACCATCGCCGGATGAGGTCACGCCGCACGTCGAACGTCCGCATTGCGGCGCTCGCAGCGCTCGCGGCCGCCCTCCTCGCGGTTCTCCTTCTGGTCCTGGCGGTCTTCACGAGCCCCCTCGGCGTCGCGTTGGCCGCCGGATCGCTGTTCGTCGCGGCGGGGTGCGGATGGCTCGCGCTCACGCGTTCGGGCGGCGTGCGAATCCTCGCGCTGGCCGGGGCAGGCGCCGCCGCGTTCGCGGCCGTCGTCGCGCTCGCCCGTGGCGACGCGCTGTGGGCCGTTGTCGCGTTTGTGGCCAGCGCCGCGGCGTTCGCCGCCGCGAGCCGCTCGGCCGGCCGGGCCAGGCGCCGGAGACCGCCGACGCGGGCGGCCGAGCGCAGGGCCGCACGCGCCAAGGCCCCGGGCGTCCTGCTGATGAACCCGAAGTCGGGCGGCGGCAAGGTCGAGCGGTTCCACCTGGCGGAGGAGGCCCAGCGGCGCGGCATCAAGACGATCGAGCTCCAGCTCGGAGACGACCTGACGAGCCTCGCCAGCGACGCGATCGGCTCGGCAGGCGCGATCGGCATGGCGGGGGGCGACGGCTCGCAGGCGATCGTGGCCGAGGTCGCGATGCAGCACGACGTGCCGTACGTCTGTGTGCCCGCGGGGACACGCAACCACCTTGCGCTCGACCTGGGCCTCGACCGCGACGACGTCGTCGTCGCGCTCGACGGGTTCACGGAAGGGGTCGAACGGCGGATCGATCTTGCCCGTGTGAACGGCAAGGTGTTCGTCAACAACGTCTCGCTGGGCGTCTACGCCGAGATCGTGCAGTCCGACGAGTACCGCGACGCGAAGCTGCGCACGATGCAGAGCATGCTCCCCGATCTGCTCGGGCCGCGCGCCCGGCCGCTCGACCTGCGGTTCGCGGACGGCGACGGCGTGCGCCACGAGACGGCGCAGCTGCTCATGGTCTCGAACAACCCCTACGCGCTCGACCACCTCGTCGCCTCCGGATCGCGGCCCGGGCTCGACTCGGGCACGCTCGGCGTGTTCGCCGTCGAGATCCAGAACCCGGTGCATGCGGCGAAGCTCTTCGCGCTGGAGACGATGGGCCGCGCCCGCGGCTTCGACGGCTGGCTGGAGTGGTCCGCGCCGGTGTTCACGGTGGAGTCGAGCACGCCGGTCGCGGCGGGGATCGACGGCGAGGCGATGTCGCTCGAGCCCCCGCTGCGCTTCGAGAGCGTCCCGGATGCGCTCACGGTGCTCCTGCCCCCGAGCGCCGTGGGCCTCTCGCCCGCCGCGCTCACCGCCGGGATGTCGCGCGAAGGGCTCGGAGACCTGTGGAGCACGGCCCGCACCGGACGGCCCACGGAGCGGCCGACGGGGCAGCGCCGCGACTACGGCCGATGACGCCCGACGCAGCACCCTGGGAGGGCGTCCTCGGAGATCTGGCCGCCATCGACGACGCCGTCTACCGCGCCGTCGCGGCGACGCCCTCGCCCACGATCGACGGCGCCCTCGCCCGCCTGTCCCGCGCCGCCGACCATTCCGTGCTGTGGATGGGCATCTCCGCGGGCCTGGTCGCGGTCGGCGGGGCCTCCGGCCGCCGGGCTGCGATCGCCGGGCTCGGGTCCGTCGCCGCCGCGTCCGCCATCGCAAACGCGGGGCTGAAGCACCTCCACCGCCGTCCTCGTCCGGATGCCGCGGGCGCGGGTGATCGGCACCGGCCGCGCCGTCGCGATGCCGCGGTCGGCGTCGTTCCCCTCCGGGCACGCCGCATCGGCCTTCGCGTTCGCGACCGCCGCCGGCGCCGAGCTCCCGGTGCTCGCCTTCCCGCTGCGGTGCCTGGCGGCAGCCGTCGCCTACTCGCGCGTCCACGGCGGCGCCCACTATCCCGGCGACGTGGTCGCGGGCGCCCTCCTGGGCGGCGCGATCGCGGCGACCGTCGGCCAGGGCCTGCGCCGGCTCTCGCCGCTCTAGCGGGGCCCACACAAAAGCCCGGCGGGCGCCGCCTCGGGCGCCCACCAGGCTCGTGGTTGTCGCCGCGCCTAGCGGCGGCGAGAGGTCCGCCGCGCGGTGCGGCGACCCGTCCTGCGTGCAACTCTGCGTGCTCCGAACATCTGCGTCCTCCCTGTCAGCGGGTGTCGACCAGCGTATGCGTCTCGGCGTCCTCGCGTGTCATCGCCCCGATCGCCACGAGGTCGAGCGGGCTTACGAAGCCGTCCGAGATGCCGAATCCTCCTGCCCGGGCCACGGCGTTGCGCAGCCCGACCGCCCAGTGGTGCTCGATCAGGAGGAGCGCCGCAGCCGTGTCGTTGGGGATCTCCTCGACGACGTCCCAGACAGCGTCCTCCGAGAACACCTCGATGCCCTCCTCGGCGCCGGCGCGGGCGCCGGCCATCGCCATCTCCTCCACGGCCTCGTCGTCGTCGCCGGCGGCGCCGATGCCGATCAGCGCCCCGATCTTCGCGCCGAGCTCGATGCGCTCGTCCCGGGTCAGGTTGTCCATCTTCAGGATGGCGACGTCGCCGTTCGCGTCCTTGCTCACCGCCATCGCGTCGATGACCCGGATCGTGTCCGAGTCGCGCAGCTTCTCGAGCTCGGCCAGCACCTCGCCCTGGAAGTTCGGGTGGGTGAAGCCGAGCACGATCAGCTGTACGGGTCCAATTGCCATGATTCGTCCCTTCCTCGTCTTCCGTCTCCGGCGCCGGCCGTCAGGCCAGCACGCGGGATTTGATCGACGCGAACTCCTCCTGGGTGATCGCGCCGCTGTCCAGGAGCGCCTTCGCGTTGGCGATCTCCGTCGCAGGCCCACCGCCCTGGCCGGCACGCTCGTCCTGGTACCGGCGCGCCTCCATGCCGCCGTGCCCGCGCTCCGCCATCCCCTCCGAGTTGGTCGCCATGTAGATGATCAGGCTGAGGAACGGGATCACGAACAGGAACACGAGCCAGGCCGCCTTCTTCCCACCGGACGCATCGCGGCGACGGAAGACGTCGACGATGACCTCGAAGAGCATCATGAAGTACACGACCATGAAGAAGATCGCGAGCAGCGACCACAGAAACTCTCCAAGTGAAAACAGGACCATCTATTCGTCTCCTTTTTGGCTCAGTGAATGCTCTCGCGAGGTGTGCGGAACGACGTCATCCCGAGCGGATGAACCCCGGGGTCGCTCCGCAGGGCGTTGCTTGCTGCCTTTCTCCGCCGTGATCCGGCCGGAGCTGACCGCGGCCTCGAGCGCCTTGTAGTCGCGCTGGTTCAGGTCGGCGTAGGCGTCGGCGAAGTCGCAGACCGACCGGTCGAAGACGTCGCCGCCCCCGAGGTAGGCGGCGATGGCCACCCGGTCGCCCGACCGCGCATGCGCCCGCGCCAGCGTCCAGCCGCACATGCCCGCATAGAGCATCATCGCCTTGGGGGTCATCGTCTCGACCACCGCAGAGCCCTTCCAATCCTTCAGCTGGCGGCCGTAGAAGTCGCGCCGGCGACCGTCGAACCCGCCCGTGATCCGCGTCCATCCCAGGAAGATATCGCTCGTTGCCTGCATCAGGCGCTGGCCGGCGACGACGCGCTCCCCGCAGTTCGAGAACGCGCTCCTGGCGACGTGCTCCTCGAGCACCGACGGCTGCGCCTCCTTGATCTGCAGGAAGAGCGGGTCGGCCTCGTCGCGCCCCAGGAGCAGCCCGATCCAGGCCCGGGTGCCCACGCTGCCGACGCCGACGACCTTGCGGGCGACGTGGACGAGCCGGTAGCGCTCGAGCAGGTGCCGCCGGTCGCTCTCGAGCGTCCTGCGATATCCGCGCAGCACCTCGTGGAGGGCCTCGGTCAGCTCCGCGGCCTCGACCCCCTCGGCGAGATCCTCGATCGGCTCGATCAGCGGCGGGTCGGAGATGATCCGCGGCTCGCCGTCGACCATGTGCGTGAGCTTCGAGAACGCGGACATGCTGTCGCGGGTGCGGGCCTTGGCGAGCGTCTGCTCGGTGCGCCGGACCTGCTTGCGCGTCGCGACGGCGCGGAGCTCGGAGAGGCGGGAGTCGATGTCCATCGAGGCGTACCAGACCTCGAGGTTGCGCATGCCGGCGAACGTCCGGATCGCCGTGCGGTACTCCCACACGGCGCGCCGCGTGACCTCGCGCCGGTCGGGCGCCCCGAACCCGTTGTCCCGGGCCGCCACCTCGAGGCTGACGGCGAGCCGCTTCACGTCCCACTCCCACGGCCCGGGCAGGGTCTCGTCGAAGTCGTTGATGTCGAAGACGAGCCGCCGCTCCGGCGAGCCGAACACGCCGAAGTTGGACAGATGTGCGTCGCCGCAGAGCTGCACCTGGAGCGCCGTGCGCGGCCCGGCGGCCAGGTCTGACGCCATGATCGCCGCGGCCCCGCGGTAGAAGGTGAACGGGGACACGAGCATGCGCCCGTAGCGGATCGGGACGAGCTCGGGCACGCGCGACTGCGCCTGGCGCTCGAGCAGCGCCACCGGATCCGGCCGGGTGGCGGGCAGCTCGAGGATGCCGTGGCGGAACCGCGGCACCTCCTTGCGGGCGGCCCGGCCGGCGGCGATCCGCTCCGCCGTCGTCAGGTGCTTCACCTCGCGCCGCGGGCGCCGCCGCGCGGGCGGGGTGACCGCACTCATCCTGCACCTCCGGTCAGGCCGCTTGCCGAGCCCGCCGCACCCGCCCTGACGGCGGCCCGGCGGGCGGCGACGGCCGGCGAGAGTGCCGCGGCGAACACGATGACGGTTGCCGCGGCGATGAGCCAGAAGATCATCGCCATCACGATCCCGAGCCCCCCGTACGTGTTGGAGTAGGACACGAGCCATCGGTGCAGCAGGAACGTCGAGAGGACGTGCAGCAAGCCCAGGCCGGCGACGGTGAGCACGGCTCCGGGCAGGAGATCACGAGCGCCGATGCGATGCCGGAGGAGCAGCCGCGGAGCCCAGACGAAGTAGACCGTCAGCACGACCGCCCAGGCGGCGTCGAGCGCCCAGCCCACCCCGGAGGGCACTCCCCGCAGGAACCGCAGCTGGAGGACACCGACGCACGTCAGCCACATCAGGGCGAGCAGCACCGCCAGATACCGGCCGTTGTCGGCGATGCTGTGCGTGAGCGTGAGACCCCAGATGCGGGCCTCCGCCAGCTGGAACACGCGGCCGAAGCCGAGCCCGAACACCGCGATGTTCAGGATGGCGACGATCACGGCGACGAGCTGATCCGTGCCCGCACCGACGAGGACGCTGCTCAGAAAGTGGGCCGGAGGGCCCGTGAGCTCGAGCCGGCGTGCGATCCGGTTCGCGAACGCTTCCGGGTTCCCGGAGACGTACGTCGCCTGGACCACCGTGACCGGGAGCACGGTGAGAAAGAAATAGGCGGCCAGGAGCACTGCGTAGAGCTGCCCGTCGGCCTCCCGGTAGCGGCGCAGCCAGTGGGCGCCGAAACCGACCCGCGTGGCCGGGTCCTGCACCTCGACCCAGCGCTGCCCGCGCTCGGCGAGCTCCGTGACCGACTCCGTCAGCCGGGCCGTGCGCGCCCACGCCCGGCGCGCCAGCAGGGCGTACCGTCCCCCGTCGTTCGCGCTCGTTCCCATTCTCGTGGACGCCCGGAGCCACGATCCTGGCGGCGGTCAGAACGCTTCCTCTGAGCCGCGGGTGAGCGCGAAGAGGACGGCGATGCTCAGGAGGATGCCGGCGAGCGCGGGCATCGGCGCCGCGAAGATCATGAAGAACCACAGGATTGCCGCGACCAGCGCCAGCGACACGCCCAGGTAGTAGCCCGTCGTGCTGTGGGCGAGCACGAGCCCGCCGGCAACGAGCTGCAGGACGCCCCAGATGAGGAACATCCAGCCCCAGAAGGTGAAGTTGTTGTAGACGATGTCGCTGCGGTAATAGCTCGAGTGCTGGATCGCGGTGAAGCCGTTGATCACGTTCACCGCGCCGAGCACGATGAGCGTGGCGCTCGCGAAGATCCCCCACCCCGTCAGCCCGATGCGCCCGTCACCCGCCTCCGACTTCGTCGTCGTTGATGCTGATGCCATCTCACACCTCCATCGGGAACTGTCCGCGTCCATCGTGGCGCGGCCGGCGCCGGCCGCGGTCGTCCGATCGGCATGAATCCGCGAAGGGGCCGGCGGCCCCGGGCCTCAGCAGCGAACGTCCTTGAACGCCTGCTGGTACGACGTGGAGAGGTGCTGGCCGGCCGCGGTGAGCGTGCCGGCGGCGTCCGTCAGCGCCTGCGGGGACGTGATGTCCTGCGTGACCTGGTTGACCTGTGCCGTGAACGCCGAGTTCGCGGCCTTGAGCTGATCCTTCAGGTCGCCCGTGATGTCGGGCACCGAATCGTGGATCGTCGACAGGTCGGTCTGGATCTTCTGGAGCGCGGTCTTCGCCGGCTCGAGCGACGACACGGACGCCGGCAGGCCCTTGAGCTTCGTGACCTGGGCGTCGATGTCGGACTTCGCGTTGCAGGCGTTCTTCTTCGCGCTGTCGGCGGACGACCCGCCTCCGCCGCAGCCGGCCGCCGCTGCAAGGGCGGCGGCGACCGCAACGGCGGCGACGGCCGAGCGCAACGCGTGTGAGGAGAACCGTGACATCGGCCTGATCCGGCGCGATCGCGCCCTCAGGCGCCGTCCAGCACCTTCTGCTTCTCGGCGTTGAACTCCTCGTCGGTGAGGACGCCCTGGTCGTGCAGCGACGCGAGCTGCTTCAACCGCTCGATCGACGCGTCCGAAAGGCCCCCGGCCGGCGTCGCCGCCGGAGCGGCAGCGGCCGCCTGATCGTCCTCGGCGTACTGCGACCCGTCGTCACGTGCCGCCATCTTCTTCCCTGCCATGTACCCGGCTCCTCCGACCATTGCGGCGCGCATGAGCGGGCGTCGTCGTCTCAGCATGGCTCACTCTCCTTTCGACCTTCATGGTCGCGCAGCCTTCTCGCCCGGCCATCGTCCGGATCGGATGAGCCGCGGGCCGCGACGCCGCGCGAATCGTCCCGTTAGGGTTACGTGGCCGGGCCCGGATGCGGAGATGCTGGGCCCGTGCCGTGCCTCTCCTGCACGTCCTGTGCGGAGCGGCGGCGGAGACAAACTCGCAATCACAGGAGGTGTTAGATGGCAACGCTCGTTGCGATTGCCTACCCCGACCAGGGGACGGCCGAAGAGGCGCGCGGCGTCGTGCAGTCGCTCCAGGCGGACCTGGTGATCCAGGCCGACCAGGTGGCGGCGATCTCGCGCGACCCCGACGGGAAGTACCACGTCACGACGACCCACGGCGGGGCGTCGGCGGGCGCCGGCGCCTGGTGGGGCGGGTTCTGGGGCATGCTGTTCGGGCTGCTCTTCTTCATCCCGTTCGCCGGTCTCGCGATCGGCGCCGGCTTCGGCGCACTGTTCGGGCACCTGGGGAAGAACGCGATCGACAAGCACTTCCAGGAGCAGGTGCGCGACCAGCTGAAGCCCGGGACGTCGGCGCTGTTCCTGGTGATCGAGAAGGTCACGCCCGACAAGGCCATCGCCGCGCTGCAGCAGTACGGCGGCACGGTGATGCGGACGTCGCTTTCCGACGAGGACACGGCGAAGCTGCAGGAGGCCCTCTCGAACCAGCAGCCCGCGAGCGCGTAGCCGCCGGTGTGGCGCCGGCCCGGCGGGGATCGCCCGCCGGGCCGGAGGTTCTTCCGGACACTCCGGCCTCGAACCGGCCGAACGACGGGCGCTGCAGCCGGGGTCAGCGCGGGTCCAGCACGATCAGCCGGCACTCGGACGGCCGCACCTCGACGACGTCGTCGAGCGCGACCATCACCCGCCGCGACCGCAGGCCCCCCGTGCGCACGGCCACGACCTCGGCGCCCTCGAGCGCGTCCTCCGCTGCGACGCACTCGACCACCCCGAGCCGGCGGCGGTCCGACTCGACCCGAAAGCCCTCGCAATGGCGCAGCCAGTAGTCGGTGTCCCCCGGCAGCGGCGAGAACGGCCCCTGCCCTTCCGTGCCGGGCTCCCTCCATGTCAGCGACATGAGCATCGACTTCGGAATCACGCGGCACCCCCTTCCATCACCCACCTGCAAGCACGGTGGCAGCGCGGCCACGCGCCAGCATCACCCGGCGGGGATGAACCGTCCGGTTTCGGTCACCCGACCGCCCGCGAGCCGCGCTCGCGCCGCGCGAGTGCGGCAGAAGGATCATCAGGGCGATGACGGCGAACAGCAGCCCGCAGACGAGCGCGAGCCGGGGGGCGGACGCAGCGGTGTGCGCCGCTTCCGCGCCTACAGCGGGCTCGGCTGAGGCCGGCCTGGGGCCCTGGGTCTCGCGGCCCCCGGCATCCCCCGCTGGAGCCATGTCATGACCAGCGCCGGCGCCCGCGGCGGTCGATCGCCCAGCTCGCCGCGACGGCGAGCGCGACGAAGACGATCACGGCGCCGATCAGCCCCCATGCGGCCCAGGCGAGGCCGAAGAGGACGAACGCGAGGACGAACCCGATGCCGATCGCGATCGCGATCGCGAGCAGCGCCAGCCAGAACTTCCAGCCCAGCCCCCTGCCCTCGACACGATCAGGATTCGTCGAACTCATGGGCCAATGCTCGCCTCCGGGGCGGCGGGGGGAATCGCCCCAACGGGATGAGGGCCGGAATCCCGGCGATCGGACACGACGCCGAGCCCGCCCGCCAGGCGGCACGGCCGCGACGGATACGCCCGCCGCGGCAGGGGCACGCCGGACGCAACCAGCATCCGCGCGACGGCGATCCCCGGCCACAGCTCCAGGTGCACCCGCTCCGCCGTGCACCGCCGGATCGTCGCCGCCACCAGCCGGGCCCCGGTCGCGTCGACCGAAACGACGTCCTCGAGGTCGAGGTAGACGAGCACGCTCGTGCCGGCCAGCGCCGCGTCGATGGCACGGCCGAGCCGTCCGGCCGTACGGGCGTCGAGCTCGCCGCGGCAGATGAGGCTCGTGGCGCGGCCCGTGTGCTCGACCCTGAGCTCGAGCGTCCGGGCGGCAGGGACGGTCGCGCCGGTCATGTCATGCCCCGCGATCGGCCTCTCGTCCCGGGACGACCGTCAGGGTGAGGTCCTCCCGGCCGACGATCCGGACGGTCTCGCCTGCGTCGGCGCCTGCCTCGCACTCGGCCTCCCAGAGCTCGCCGTTGACGCGCACCTGCCCCTGCGGGCGGCACTCGACGACGACGTCGGCCGGCTGGCCGATCAGGGTCTCGACCCCGGTCTTGGGGCGCCACCGCCGGGCCAGCCTCCGGCCCCACACGATCTCGCCCACCTCGCCGACGGCCCCGAGCACGAGGACGATCACGTTCGCCGGCGTCGGCAGCAGCAGCGCCAGGATGATGGCGACGGTCAGGACCATGGCTCGGCGCGACCTCTATCTGAGCCTGCGACGGCCGTTGTCGAGCTCCTCCAGCGCCGCCGCGACGTCGTACCCGAGCGCCAGCCCGAGCTTCGGGGCGGCCGAGACGACCCGCGCGACCCCGACCGCCGGCATCGCGGCGATCAGCGTCCCGACGATCTCGTCCGGGCTCGCGTTGCACTCGAGCGCCACGTCGATCAGGCGCATGTACGAGGGCGGTGCGGGGTCGATCGCCACCATGGCGCCGAGCTGGACGAGGGCATGGGTCTTGCGGTCGAAGCCCGAGGCCTTGACGTTCGTCCGGTCGTCCGTGAGCAGCGCCTCCACATACGCGTCGTCGCGGATCGAGAGCTTCCGAAGGGTGTCCGTGTAATCGCTCACCGCACTCCCCCGATTGCACGGCTTTTGCGCCTCGGGCGCATCGCCCCTTGCGGGTGAAGCGGCGGACCCGTCTCGGTCAGACGGTGGCGATCAGCCCACCGGTCGCCGCGGGGGCGCTCGGATCGACGAGGCCGATCTCGGCTGCGCGCTCGATCGCCGCGCTCCGGTTGGAGACTCCCAGCTTCCGGTAGACGGAGATCGCCTGCGTCTTGATCGTGTTGCGGGAGACGAACAGGCGCTCGCCGATCTCGCGGAACGACAGGTGGGTTGCGAGCAGCGGGAGCAGGCGCAGCTCGGCGGCGGTCAGCCCCGATCCGGTGAAGTCGCCCACCTCGCGCGCGGAGGCGATCTCGTCACGGAGGGCCTCCGCCTGGCGGTCGAGAACCCCCAGATCCGGATGGTCGCGCAGGATCGCCATCGCCTCGTCGAGCTGGGCGCCGGCCCCGTCGGCGTCGCGCAGCGTCAGGTGCGCCCGCGCGATCTCCATGCGCGTCTGCACGGCGAACCAGGGCAGAGCGTCCCCCAGGTCACCCGTCAGCTCCTCGGCGGCGCCGAGGTCGGCGCGGGCCTGGTCCCAGCGGCACCGCCGCAGGCCGGCCCGGGCCGCCGCCGCCAGCTCCGCGGCGCTGGTCGGGTAGGTGTCGAGGCGGTCGGCGTAGACGAGCTCGCGCCCCTCTTCCGCGAGCGCCGCGGCCGCGCCGTGGTCGCCGCAGCCCGCCGCAAGCATGGCCCGCTGCCCGATCGCCATGATCTGGACGTCGGCCGCCCCGCCCCAGCCGGCCGCGCGTGCCGAGTCGGCCAGGACGACGTCCGCCTCGTCGATGTCGCCGAGCAGCATCAGCGCCGCACCTCGCAGGAGCAGCGCGATCGGGTACCAGCGGCTGTCGGTCGGCAGATCGGCGAGCGCCGACTCCGCGTCGGCCAGCATGCGCTCCGCGCCGCGGCTGCACATGGCAGCCCGCACCACGGCCGTCCACGGCCGCGCGGAACGGCAGCCGTCGGGCATCTCCGCGTCCGGCGTGCCGGCCTCCGCCGCCCGCAGCCACTGGTGAGCCTCCTGCGAGTCCCCGCGCACCGCATGCACCCATGCGCCCAGGGTCGCGATGCCCGGGTACCGCTCCAGATCGGCCCGGCCGGGGAAGCCGTCGAGCCATTCCTCGACCGATCCGGCCCGGCCGCTGCTCATGACCGGCAGGGCGATCGAGGCCAGGATCCGGGCGACCCGGTCGATGTCGCCGGCGGCGGCGGCCGGGTCGAGCGCGGCCTCCAGGTCGCCGTGCGCCTCGAACCAGTCGGCCGCACGCCCGTTGAGCTCGGGGATCTGCTCGGCCTCGTTGTCCTCCAGCTCGCGCAGCAGGACGTCCCGGAAGAGGTGGTGATACCGGTACCACTTCGCGGACGCGTCGAGCGGGACGACGAAGAGGTTCGACCGGTCGATCGCCCGCAGGCGGCGGCCGGACCCCGACGTCTCGAGCACGGCGTCGCACAGCGGGCCCGACATGCGGCTGAGCACCGCCGAGCGGCGCAGGAAGGTCAGCGTCTCCGGATCGAGGCCGGCGAGGTGCTCCGCCCGGAGGTAGTCGGCCACGTAGCGGTCGTCGCCGGCGAGCTCGAGCGGCTCCTCCAGGCGATGGTTGCCGCGCTGCATGCAGCGGGCGGCAAGGACGAGGCCGGCGGGCCATCCCTCGGTCTGCTCGACGAGATGGCGCACGACGTCGTCGCTGGGATCGACTCCCGCACCGCGGAGCAGGAGCGTCGCCTCGCGCCGGCTGAGTGCGAGCCCGTCGGCCTCGATCTCGAGCACGCGGCCGCCGGCACGCAGCTTCCCGACGGGAAGGGGCGGCGTGGTTCGTCCCGACAGCGCCAGGATCGACCCGCCCGGGATGTGGCCTGCGAGCGTGTCGAGCGCGTCCAGGGCATCGCGCTCGTGGATGAGGTCGGCGCCGTCGAGGATGAGGACGAACGGCTTCGGGTCCGACTCCAGCGCGGAGACGAGCCGCGGCATCGCCCGCGCCCACACCGAGGCGCCCGGCGTCCCGAGCGCCTCGAGCAGGGACGACGACAAGGGCCGGACGCCGCCCAGCGCCACGGCAACATGCCGCACCAGGACGAGGGGATCGTTGTCCCGGTCGTCGATCGTGACCCACCCGACGCTTCGCTCCTCGCGGGCGGCCCACTGGGCGAGCAGCGTGGTCTTGCCGTAGCCCGCCGGCGCGGCGACGAGCACGATCGGGGTCGACGTCGTCGTGCGCAGCCTGTTCACGAGCCCCACCCGGGAGACGCTGCCCTCCGCGACCGGCGGCACGCGCACCTTGGAGTCGATCACGTCGAACGGCGCCGGCGGCGCACTCACCACGTCAGGCGAGGCGGCCACAAGCGGCGCGGCGGCGCGGACCGTCCGTGCGCCACCGTTGTGCTTCACCGTGGAAATGCGCCCTCCCCCAAGGTCAGTCGTCCCCTCCTCAGCCCAACCGAGACTGAGACAGGATGCAGGATAGGCGACCTCGACCGCCCGGTACAGGCCGGAAAACACCACACAGGCCTTCGGGTAATACCACAGTCGCCGCGTGGACTGAGTGGCGATGCCGGTGGAGACAGGATAGGTTTGCCACAATCGACGGTCGTGTTGACGACTCTCGCTCGGGTCAGGGGGCCCAGACGACGGCTATCGGAGTGATCGGCGTGCGGCGGCGAGGATGACCGCGCTCCGCATCGTGCTCGGCGAGGACAGCTACCTGGCCCGCGAGGGCATCATGCGCGCGCTCGAGGAGGTCGAGGAGGTCGAGGTCGTCGCCACCTGCGCCGACCTGGACGCTCTGCGTTCGACCATCGACGAGGTGCGGCCGGATGTCGTGCTCACGGACATCCGCATGCCTCCGACGAACACCGACGAGGGCATCCGGCTCGCGGGCGAGCTGCGCCGGTCGCACCCCGACATCGGCGTCGTCGTCCTCAGCCAGCACGCCGAGCCGCTGTACGCGGTCGCGCTCTTCGAGGACGGCTCGGACCGGCGCGCCTACCTGCTGAAGGAGCGCGTGAAGGACGAAGGGGAGCTCTCACGCGCGCTGCGCGAGGTGGCGAACGGGGGCTCCGTCGTCGACCCGCACATCGTCGAGCGGCTGGTGGGCGCCCACTCCGGCGGGGGCTCGCGCGTCGACAAGCTGACGCCGCGAGAGCGCGAGATCCTGGCCATGATCGCCGAGGGGCGCAGCAACGCCGCGATCGCGCGCGCGCTCTTCATCACGACGCGGGCGGTCGAGCGGCACATCAGCGCGATCTTCACGCGGCTCGAGCTGGCGGAGTCCGCCGAGGCGAACCGGCGCGTGCAGGCGGTGCTCGTCTACCTCGCCGGCGTCACCCAGACGTAGGCGAAACGCTACGACCAGTCGTCCTGGGCGCCGACCGTGAGCCCGTACAGGATGCACAGGTTCACGATGATGCCGACCATCGCGCCGAACGGCGCGGAGAAGATCATCAGGAACCAGAGCACGATCGCGATCACCGCGAGGACGACGCCGGCCTCGTAGCCGATCAACCGCCGCCCGAACACCGCAATCCCGGAGCCGATCTGCACGACGCCGGCGACGAGGAACACCCATCCCCAGAACGTGAAGTTGGAGAAGTCGAGCCGGGCGACCACGTAGTGATCGTGCTCGAGCAAGGTGAAGCCGTGGATGATGTTGATGGCTCCTGCGAAGATGAGCAGGATCGCCGCGAGGCGCACCCACGCCGACATGGGCCCCGAGACCCGTGCGTGGGCGACACCCGTGCTGGCCTGGCTATCCATCGTGATCCTCCCGCCGTCGGTGGGCCGACCCTAGGGCGGGCGCCGCCCGCCGCCGTCATACCGGGTGGATGAAAAGGGCCCAGAGCCGGTGGTCGTCCCATCCGGACGATGCGGGCGGCACCGGCCGCGGCGAGCGTTCACCGTCTGATGACCGACGGCCCGGCCCGGACCGCCCCGGCGACGAATCCTGCCTACGGCGACGAGTTGCGCTGGGCGCCGGAGCGGCCGCGAATCACCCTCGTTGCGCTCCTGATCGCCTGGCTGACCGGGGCGGCGTCGCTGCTGCTCGCGGCGTACGTGGTCCCGGGCGTCACGATCCCGTCCGCGGGCGGCGCCCTGGTGACCGCCGCGGTCGTGGCCATCCTGAACGCCGTGCTGCCGCCCATCGTCGCGGCCCTGCGGCTGCCGTTCACGCTCGCGCTCGACTTCGTCCTGATTCTGCTCCTGGACGCGCTCATGCTCTCGGCGGCGGGCCTCATCGACGACCGGGCGATCCAGATCAGCTCGTTCGGCTGGGCGATCGTCCTGGCGCTGATCGCGTCGGCCGCCACCGTCGTGATCGGTGTCCTCATCGGCACGAACGACGACGTCCACCTGCTGCGGACGGTGCGGCGGGTGTCCCGGCGCCAGGGCGGCGTGGAGGAGACGGACGTGCCGGGGATCATCTTCCTCGAGATCGACGGCCTCGCCCTTCCCGTGCTGCAGCGGGCGATGCGCGACGGCCACGCGCCGAACCTGGCCCGATGGCTGGCCGACGGCTCGCACACGCTGCTCGAGTGGGAGACCGATTTCTCGTCCCAGACCGGGGCGAGCCAGGCCGGGATCCTGCTCGGGTCGAACGACGACATCCCCGCCTTCCGCTGGGTGGAGAAGGAGACGGGCAAGGTGATGACGTGCTCGGCCCCGGCCGACTGCGCCGAGATCGAGCGCCGGCGCGCCACCGGTCGCGGCCTGCTCGTCGCCGGCGGCGGCAGCCGCGGGAACCTGCTCTCCGGCGAGGCGGACGAGGTGATCCTCACCGTCAGCCGCATGGACGCCGAGAAGCAGGCCAACCGCGGCTACCGGGCGTTCTTCGCCAACGGGTCGAACGTGACCCGGGTGGTGGTGCTGTTCGCCTGGGAGGTGATCATCGAGTGGTCGGCCGCGCTGCGCGCGATCCGCCGCGACGTGCGCCCGCGCGGCCACCGCGGCGGCAAGTACCCGTTCCTGCGCGCCGGGATCTGCGTGGTCGTGCGCGACCTGATCGTCTTCGGCGTCCTCTCGGACATGATGCGCGGCCGGCCCGCCGTGTATGCGACGTTCTCGAGCTACGACGAGGTCGCCCACCACTCCGGCCTCGAGCGGGCCGACACGCTGGAGGCGCTGCGGAAGCTCGACATCGAGTTCGGCCGGATCGAGCGTGCGCGCCGGTATGCGCCGCGGCCGTACGAGATCGTCGTCCTCTCCGACCACGGGCAGACCCAGGGAGCGACGTTCCTGCAACGGAACGGCTACAGCCTGGCCGACCTGGTCGACCGGACGCTCGAGCGGGACGCGGTGGCGCCGCTCTCGGCCGGGGACGAGCACGACACCGCGGTCGGGCAGGCGGTGCGCGAGGCCACGGGGCGCGCGGCGCCGCAGCGGCCTGCGGCGCCGGGAGCGGACGTCGGCGAAGGCGGCGTCGTCGTGCTCGGGTCGGGCAACCTGGGCCTGATCTACCTGATGGGCGAGACCCGGCGGCTGACGCTCGAGGAGATCGACGAGCGCTTCCCCCGCCTCGTCGCGACCCTGCGGGAGCACCCGCATGTCGGGTTCGTGTTCGCGCGGTCGGAGGCGCGCGGGCCGGTCGCGCTCGGCAGCGGCGGCGCGCACTTCGTCGCGGACGGAACCGTCGAGGGCGACGACCCCCTGGCGCCGTTCAGCCCGAACGCGGCCGCCCACCTGAGGCGCACGGACGGATTCGCCCACACGGCCGACCTCATGGTCAACAGCTTCTACGACGCCCGGCTCGAGCAGGGCTGCGCCTTCGAGGAGCTGATCTCGTTCCACGGCGGGATGGGAGGCGCGCAGACACGTCCGTTCCTGCTCGCCCCGGTCGGGCTCCCGCTCCCGGACGGCGAGATCGTCGGCGCGGAGCGCGTCCACGAGATCCTCACCGGGTGGCGGCGGACGCTCCAGGGCGGCGAGGCACCCGCCGCCGACGCGGACGACCCCGATGCGATGCCCGCTGCCGGCCGGAGCTGATGGCCGCGGACGGCGCCGGCCGGCTGGCCTGGATCGGTCACAGCACCGTGCTCGTCGAACTCGACGGCGCCCGCGTTCTGACCGACCCCGTGCTCCGGCGCCGCGTTGCCCATCTGCGCCGGGCCGAGGCGGCCGTCGAGCCGGGGACGCTCGGGCCGATCGACCTGATCCTGGTCTCCCACGTCCACTGGGACCACCTCGACATGCCCTCGCTGGTCGGGCTCGGCCGCGACACGCGCGTCGTCGTGCCCCGGGGCGCCGGCACGCTGCTCGAGCGGCGCGGGTTCACCGACATCGTCGAGGTCGGCGAGGGCGAGCGGGCGGACGTGAACGGGCTCGCCGTCCGCGCCACCCATGCCGCCCACTCCGCCGCGCGCGGGCCGCTCGGCGTCAAGGCGCCGTCGCTCGGCTACCTGCTCGGCGAGCGCCGGCGGGTCTACTTCGCGGGCGACACCGATCTGTTCGCCGGCATGGCCGGGCTGGCCGACCACCTGCACGTCGCGCTGCTTCCGATCGCCGGATGGGGGCCGCGGCTGCCGCCCGGCCACCTCGACCCGGAGCGGGCCGCCACCGCCCTGCGGATGCTGCGGCCGCGCATCGCCGTCCCGATCCATTGGGGCACCTACCGGCCGATGTACGGCCGCGGCCCGACCGAAGCCCCGGGCGACGAGTTCGCCCGCCGGGCCGCGCAGCTCGTCCCGGACGTCGAGGTACGGGTGCTCGCGCTGGGCGACGACCTGCGGTTCTGATCGAGGTCTCTAGGCGCCGCGCCCGAGCGCGGCGATGAACGGCTCCCGCGCGGCAGGGTCGCAGTGCTCGGCCTCGAGTCGTCGCTTCTCGGCGTCGGGATCGCTCCCGGCAGGGTGGTCGGCGCCGTCGCCGCAGGCGAGCGGCATCGGCGACCGCCCGTCCCAGGGCTCGCCGGGAAACGTCGCGTCGATCGGGATCCGGCGTCCGGCGACGACGGCTGTCAGGTAGCGATGCACGTCGACCACGCCGCTGTCCGGGACGGCGCCCGCCACCGCCGGCCCGAACCGGGCCCGGGCGGCGTCGCGATCGATCCGGTAGACCCGATGCACGACCCGGGGTTCGGTCTCGGGGAAGCGCGCGGCCAGGACCTCGAGCAGGTAGAGGTGCTTCGCCGAGCAGGTGCCGCGGCCCTCGCGCAGCATCCCGGCCACGGACCGCTCCGACGGGCGGCCGTATGGGATCGCGCGCACGGACTCGACGATCTCGCGGAGCGAGGCGTCGTCCTCTGGAGACCGGTACCCCACTCAGAGCTTGATGGCGACCGACTTCACCTCGGTGTACGCCTCGATGCCCATCCGGCCGTTCTCGCGGCCCCAGCCGGACTGCTTGTATCCACCGAACGGCAGCCCGGACGCCCCGCCGCCGTTGATGCGCACGGTGCCGGCCTTGAGCCTGCCCGCCATCTTGTGGGCCGTGCCGACGTCGCGCGTCCAGACGTAGGCCGCGAGGCCATAGGTCGTGTTGTTGGCCTCCGCCGCGATCCGGTCGAGGTCGTCGTCGCCGAACGAGGAGCCGGTGATCACCGGCCCGAAGATCTCCTCGCGCATGATCCGCATGTCCGGACGGGTGTCCACGAGTACCGTCGGCTCGACGAAATAGCCGTCGCCGGGAAGGCGGCCTCCGCCCGTGACGGCGCGCGCCCCCTCCTCGATGCCCGACTCGAGGAAGCCGGACACGCGCTCGAGCTGCTCGACCGAGACCAGCGGCCCCATCTCGCTGTCGGGATCGACTCCCGACCCGACCTTGATGGTGCGCGCGCGGTCGGCGATCCCCTCGACGACCTGGTCGAAGACGTCGGCATGCGCGTAGAGGCGCGAGTTCGCCACACACACCT
This sequence comes from uncultured Actinomycetes bacterium, assembly GCA_963731515.1. Taxonomy (GTDB): domain Bacteria; phylum Actinomycetota; class Thermoleophilia; order Gaiellales; family JAICJC01; genus JAICJC01. Next base: position 799,607 of record CAVSVU010000014.1, read on the forward strand.
GGCCGCTGTTCGAGAAGATGCCGCGCGCGGCGCCGGCGATCGCCCGGTCGAGGTCGGCGTCGGGGAAGATCACGACCGGCGACTTGCCGCCGAGCTCCAGCGTGACCCGCTTGAGGTTGCCGCTGGACGCGCGGATGATCGACTTGCCGACCTCCGTCGAGCCGGTGAACGAGATCTTGTCGACGTCGGGGTGCTCGGCCAGCGCAGCGCCGGCGTCGCCCTCGCCGGTGACGATGTTGATCACGCCCTCCGGGAAGCCGGCGTCGAGCATCATGTCGCCGAGGACGAGCGCCGAGAGCGGCGTCTGCTCCGCCGGCTTCAGCACCGCGGTGCAGCCGGCGGCAAGCGCCGGGGCGACCTTCGAGACGGCGATCATGAACGGGAAGTTCCACGGCACGATCAGGCCGGCGACGCCGACGGGCTCGCGCAGCGTGTAGGCGTGGACGTCGCCCGCGGGCACGCGCACCGACTCGCCGTAGAGCTTCGTCGCCCACCCGGCGAACTCGCGCAGATCCTCGACGGCGCTGGGGATGTCGACCCGGCGGGCGTCCCTGAACGGCTTGCCGTTGTCGAGCGTGTCGATCAGCGCCAGCTCGTCCGCCCGCGCCTCGACGATGTCGGCGAGTGCGAACAGCAGCCGCGCGCGCTCGGAGTGCGCCATGCGCGACCAGGGGCCGTCGAGCGCGCGCCGGGCGGCCTGCACGGCACGGTCGATGTCGGCCTTGTCGCCGAGCGCGACGTTCGCGATGACGCCGCCGGTGGCCGGGTTGTAGACCGGGAACGTCGCCCCGGACTGCGAGGGCGCCCATGCGCCGTCGATCAGATGGCCGGGCTCGCGGGAGCCGAGCTTCGCGGTCAGGCGCTCGACCTCGGTCGAGACGGGGGCGGTGGCAACGGTCATGAGAATCCTCCGGGAGCGGTCTTCCGTGAGACTAGCCCTCCGAGCATGCCCGGACGTGACACCATCGCGGCGATGGCGGCGCGCAGCACGGACACGGTCGTGGTGGTGGGGCTGGGCGTGATCGGCCTCTCGACCGCGCTCGCGCTGGCCCGCCGGGGCGCCCGCGTCGTGGGCGTCGACCGGTTCGGCAGCGGCCACCCGCGCACGTCGTCGACGGGCGTCAGCCGTTCGATCCGCGTCGCCTACGCCCTACCCGGGTACGCGCACCTGGCGGCCGAGGCGCTCGACCGGTGGGCGCAGCTCGAGGCCGCCGGAACGCGCAGGCTGCTCCATCTCACCGGGCAGGTCGACCTGGCGTCTGCGGCGACCCTGGCGGATCTGGCCGGCGGGCTGCGCGCGGCCGGCGCGGCGTACGAGGAGCTGACGGCCGCGGACGTCCGCCGGTGCGTGCCCGGGATCACGGTCGGCGACGACGCGACCGGCCTCTTCCACCCGCGCGCGGGCGCCGTGCTGGCCGACGCGGGCATGGCGGCGCTGGCCGAGGCGGCCGTCTCCGCCGGCGCAGAGCTGCGCGCGCCCGAGCGCGTCCGGGCCGTCGAGCCTGCGGCCGACGGCGTCCGTGTGACGACCGGCTCCGGCGCGATCGAGGCCGACCGGGCGGTGATCGCCGCCGGCCCGTGGACGGCGGAGCTGGTCGAGCCGCTCGGCCTGCGGCTCCCGCTCGCGCCCGCACTCGGGCAGGTGACCTACTTCGACGCCCCGGAGCTCGTCGACATGCCGGGCCTCGTCGAGTGGGGCGACGGTGACGACGGCGGCGTCTACGGCCACCCGGTGCCCGGCGTCGGCTACAAGCTCGGCTTCGACGCCGCCGGCGACGAGCCGTGGCGCCCGGAGGAGGCCGCGACACCCGACCCGGACGAGCAGCGGCGGCTGGAGGACTGGGCCGGCTCGCGCTGGCCGCGCCTCGCCGGGCGGGCACTTCGCAGCGACCGCCACCCGTGGACGATGACGCCGGACGCCGACTTCGCGATCGGGGCGGTCGGCGCGATCACGGTGGCCGCGGGCTGCTCCGGCCACGCGTTCAAGTTCGGCCCTGCGCTCGGCGAGCTGGTCGCCGACACGAGCGACGGCCGTCCCCGCCCCGCCGCCGCGATGTTCGCGCTCGACCGCCCGGCGCTCGCCGGCCCCGCCCCCGCGCCGTCGAAGCCGATCAGCCGGTAGCCCCCGGAACGCACCATGCGGGGTCAGACCCCTTCTGGTGCATAACCGGTGCCAGGCACCGGTTATGCAGCGCGGCGACGTGGGGACTGTCCCCGGGGTCGTGCTGGGCTAGCTGACCGTCTCGACCGGCACCTCGTAGAACTCGACCGACCTGCGCTGCTCGGTCGCGCCGGGGTTCATGGCGTTCAGCGCCTCGTCGCCGCGGCGCATCGCCTCCTCGCTCTCGAACAGCGTGATGCCGATGCCCTTGCCGGACTCGCGGTCGACGAGCATGAGCATCTTCGCGCCCTTCAGTCCCTCCGGGGTCCCGCCGGCGACCTCCTTGCGCACCATCTCGATGGAGTCGTCGACGCGGGCTGGATCGCTCTGGAATGTGGCGACACGTGCGAACACGGGGTCCTCCTCCTGGTCGTTGGCTCGTGGGTGACTCTACGCCGCCAGCCGGGGTGAGCCGTCGGCCAGCTCGGCGATGACGTCGCGCGCGCACATCCCGTCGCAGACGTGCACCGGCACGCCGTAGTCGGCCAGCTCGAGGGCGATGCCCTCGAGCTCGGCCACCGTCTGGCGACGGAGGTCGGCGTGCGGAAGCCACAGCTCCGCCGGGTAGCCGCGGGCGGCGCGCCAGCCGCGGCTGCCCTCGACCACGTCGCCCCACAACGCCACCCGCCCGACCGCGCGCTGGACGACGAGGCGGCTCGCGGCCGGCGGGACGTACGTGCCGAGGTGGCGCACCCGCGCCATGGCGTGCACGCCGCACGTGCAGTGCGGCTCCGGCGCGGTGTGCCCGGGCGGGTGCCGCCGCCAGGGCCGGAGGCTGTCGCGCGGGCTGGCCTCGCAGCTCGCGACAAGCTCGCGGCCGGGCCACCACACGCTCGGGCAGACCAGGCTCTGCAGCCGGTAGCGGCCGCCTGCGGGCACGACCGACCACAGCCGCCACCCCTGCACCGGCTCGACGTAGTCGGGGGAGACCGCGCTCACGGCGAGGGCGCCGGCTCGGGCTCCTTCCGCGGTGTCGGCGGCGGCGCCGGCTCCTCCCGCGGCACGCGCTGCGGCCGCGGCACCGGATCCTCCACCGGTTCGATCGTGTAGATCCGAAGCGGCTTACCGATGTCCATGCCGCCTCCCTTCCGGTCTGGACTCTACGACGACTCTACCCGGATCGCGCGCAGGACATTCGCGGCGGCGACGCCGATCGACTCGACAGGGAGGTGGCCGACGCGGCAACGGCGATCTACCCTACGCAGATGCTGAAGCGCGGCTCGATGGGCCACATCCGGCCGTGCCGGGCCGACGAGCGCGCGGCGATGCTGGCGATCGTGAACGCGGCAGCCGAGGCCTACCGCGGCGTGATCCCGGCCGATCGCTGGCACGAGCCCTACATGGGGCCGGACGAGCTCGACGCCGAGATCGCCGCCGGTGTCGTGTTCCGGGGCTATGAGGCCGACGGCGCGCTGCACGGGGTGATGGGCATCCAGGCGGTCGGCGACGTCGACCTGATCCGCCACGCCTACGTGCTGCCCTCGAGCCAGGGGCAGGGCGTCGGCCGGGCGTTGCTCGACGATCTGCGCGGCCTGTCGGCGCGGCCGATGCTGGTCGGGACGTGGGCGGCGGCCGGGTGGGCGATCCGGTTCTACCGCCGGAACGGCTTCGAGCTCGTAACGCCCGAGCAGAAGACGGCCCTGCTCCGGCGCTACTGGACGATCCCCGAGCGCCAGATCGAGACGTCGGTGGTGCTGGCGAGCCCGCCGATCGCCCCGACAACCGGGGTCTGACCCCGAACGCCGGCCGTGACAGTTCCGTTGCACGTCGAGGACCGGGGACAGTCCCCCCGGGTGTGCCGGGACAGTCGATTCCGCCGCGGTATCGTGCGACCTCGTGTCGCTTCACTCCCCGGCGGAACCTGCTCCGGTCGACGTCATCCATACCGTCGATCTGACGAAGGTCTACCCGGGAGGCGTGAGAGCGGTCGACGGGCTCAACCTGAACGTGACCGGCGGCGAGATCTTCGGCCTTTTGGGTCCCAACGGCGCCGGCAAGACGACGACCGCGAGCATGCTCACGACGCGGGTGATCCCGACCTCCGGCGAGGCGTACGTCGGCGGCATCGACGTCGTCCGCCACCCGGCCGTCGCCAAGCAGCTGATCGGCGTCGTGCCGCAGACGAACACGCTCGACCGCGCCCTCACGGTGTGGGAGAACCTCTACTTCCACGGCCGCTTCTTCGGAATGGGCCCGACGGCCTCGCGCGCCGCCGCCGACGACCTGCTGGTGAAGTTCCACCTCACCGAGCGCGCCGGGGCGCCGGTCATGGCGCTCTCGGGCGGCCTCGCCCAGCGGCTGATGGTGGCCCGCGCCCTCGTCCACAACCCGGCGATCCTGTTCCTCGACGAGCCCACCGCCGGCCTCGACCCGCAGAGCCGGATCGGCATGTGGGAGATCGTGTCCGGCCTGCACGAGGCGGGCCAGACGGTCGTCCTGACGACGCACAACATGGAGGAGGCCGACCAGCTCTGCGACCGCATCGGCATCATGGATCACGGCCGCATCCTCTCCCTGGGCACGCCCGAGGAGCTGAAGCAGTCGGTGGGCGCCGACACGATCGTGACCGTCACGGCCGACGGCGACCTGCCCGGGCTGGCCGACAGCCTGCGCGGCTCGATCGAGGGCGTCGACTCGGCCACGACCCGCGACGGATCCGTGCAGCTGGCCGTGCGCGGCACCGACCGGGTGCTCCTGCGCGTGATCGGCGCGGCCGACGACGCCGGCTACGCCGTGCGCGACGTCCAGGTCGCCCCGCCGTCGCTCGAGACCGTCTTCATCAACCTCACCGGGAAGGAGCTGCGCGACTGATGGCGGCGACCGCGGACTTCGGCAAGCTCTTCCGGACGCGCTCGACCGTCACGTCGAGCCGGGTGGCGTTCGGCGCGCTCCTGCTGCGCGACCTGGTCGTGCTGCGCAAGCGCCTGCGCGAGTTCATCCCGCGCACGATCATCCAGCCGCTGCTCCTGTGCTTCGTCTTCCTCTACGTGTTCCCGACGATCGGCACGGGCGTCGGCGCCGGGCGCGGCGCCGGCGGGCGAGTCGGAGTTCGCGACGGTGCTCGTCGCCGGCGTCGTCGGCCTCTCGATCATGTTCCAGGGCATCCAGGCGGTGGCGCTGCCGATGGTGCAGGAGTTCGGCTACACGAAGGAGATCGAGGACCGCGTGCTGGCGCCGCTCCCGGTCGCGCTCGTCGCGATCGAGAAGGTCGTGTTCGGCGCGATCCAGGGCCTGCTCGCCGCGGCGCTCGTGTTCCCGATCGCCTCGGTCGTCCACTCGAGCCAGATCCACGTGAACCTGCAGGTGCACTGGCTCGTGCTCGTGACGCTCCTGCCGCTCGCCTGCGTCACGACGTCGGCGCTCGGGCTCACGTTCGGGACGATCTTCGACCCGCGCACCGTGCCGCTCCTCTTCGGCATCATCATCCTGCCGCTGACGTTCCTCGGCGGCACCTACTACGCATGGACGACGCTCTCGCCCGTCACCGTCGACGGCGTCCACTGGCTCCAGATCGTCGTCCTGGTGAACCCGCTCGTCTACATCAACGAGGGCTTCCGGGCGGCGCTGACGTCGTCCGCCCACATGTCGCTGTGGGCCGTCTACCCTGTGCTTCTCGGGTTCAGCGCACTCTTCCTGTGGGCAGGTACGCGCAACTTCCGGCGCCGAGTGATCGGCTGAGCTCGCAGAACCACCCGATGAACCCGTTCGACCCCGAGGACTATCCCCTGCGCCCGACCGTGCGCCGGCTCGCCCACCTGTGGTGGGAGGAGCGGCGGCTGGTGTGCGTGGGCCTGGCCTGCGCCCTCGGCTACACGGTCCTCACGCTGTCGGTGTCGGTGCTGATACAGCGGGTGATCGACCACGCCATCGTGCCCAAGCACCCGAGCGCCCTCTGGCCCTACGTGGTCGCGATCCTCGCGCTCGCGCTCATCCGCTTCTGGGTCAACTTCACCCGCCGCTACGCCACGGCGCGCGTCGGCGTGCGGCTGGAGGCGCGGCTGCGCGAGCTGCTCTACGCCGGCTACCTGCGCTTCCCGCGCGCCTTCTACGACCTGCACCCCACCGGCCAGGTCGTCTCCCGGGCGACGAACGACCTCTTCCCGATCCGCTACTTCATCGGCTGGGGCGTCGTCCAGGGGTTCCAGAGCGCGATGATGATCACCGGCGGGGTGATCGTGCTGCTGCTCGTGAACCCGCGGCTGACGCTCTACTCGGCCGTCGCGTCGCCGCTGATCGGGTTCGTCGCGTGGCGCTTCGCCCACCTCGTCATGCCGATCTCGCGCCGGGTCCAGGCCGCCAAGGGCGACGTCACCGAGGCGGCCGACGAGGCGGTCGTGGGCATCGAGATGGTGCAGGCGTTCGGGCGCGAGGACGACGTCCGCGAGCGCTTCGGCGGCAAGGCGGCGGGCGTGCGCGACATGGTCGTCCGCCAGGCGGGCGTCGAGGCCACGCACCTGCCGGCGCTCTTCTTCCTGCCCTCGCTCTCGATCGCCGCGGTGGTGTTCTTCGGCGGCCGCGACGTGATCGACGGGCGGCTCACGATCGGCCAGTTCGTCCTCTTCAACACCATCCTGCTGCAGCTGACGTGGCCGCTCGAGGCGCTCGGCTGGATCCTCAACCTGGCCCAGCGCGCCATCGCCTCGGCGGGGCGTACCTTCGCCTGGCTGGAGGAGGTGGAGTGTCTGCCCGAGGCCGACGAGCCGCGGGCGCTGCCGGCCGGGCCGCTCGGGGTGTCGTTCGCCGGCGTCCGCTTCGCCTACCCGGGCGAGGACGAGGTGCTCGAGGGGATCGACCTGGAGCTCCGGCCGGGCGAGATCGTCGCCGTATGCGGAGGCACCGGCGCCGGCAAGAGCACGTTGCTCAACCTGCTGCCGCGGTTCTACGACCCCACCGAGGGCAGCGTCCGGCTCGGCGGCGTCGACCTGCGCGAGGTGCGGCTCGCGGCCGTCCGCGACGCCGTCGCCGTGATCACCCAGCGGCCGATCCTGTTCTCGATCACGCTGCGCGAGAACCTCACCGCCGGGAGGCCGGATGCGCCGTGGGACGAGGTCGAGGCGATGTGCGTCGCCGCCGGGGTGGCCGACTTCGTCCCGGACCTGCCCGACGGCTACGACACCCTGATCGGCGAGCGGGGCGTGAACCTCTCCGGCGGCCAGCGGCAGCGGGTCGCGCTCGCCCGCGCGCTCGTGACCGATGCCCGCGTGATCGTCCTGGACGACCCGCTCTCGGCGGTCGACACGCACACCGAGCACGACCTGGTGGCGCGCCTGCGGCCCGCCGTCGAGGGCCGCACCGTGCTCGTCGCCGCGCAGCGGCTCTCCACGCTCGCGCTCGCCGACCGGGCGGTGGTGCTGGAGGACGGCCGCGTCGTCGAGGACGGCCGCCCCGCCGATCTGCTCGAGGCGAAGGCCGCCTTCGCCGGCCTGTTCGGGGACGAGGTCAATGTCGCGTAGACGCCGCACCGGCCTCAGCCGCCTCGGCCGCTACCTGCGCGGCCGCTGGCCGTTCGTCGCCCTGCTGGTCGTGATCGCCACCGGCAGCGCCGCGGCCCAGTCGGGCGGCTGGCTGCTCGTGCGCGCGGCGATCGACGACGGCATCGCCAAGCAGGACGAGCACACGCTCACGGTCGTCGTCATCGCCTACCTGGTCGTGAACGCGATCGGATGGCTGTGCCAGCTCGCGCTGATCCGCGGACTGGCGAACATCGGCCAGGGCATCGTCCTCGGCCTGCGCCGCGACCTCTTCGACCACCTGACCTCGCTCTCGCTGCGCTACTTCTCCGAGCAGCGGGCCGGCTGGATCATCGCCCGCGTCACGAGCGACGTCGACGCGATCTCGGACGCACTCTCCCAGGGCCTGCCGACGCTCGTCTCCAACGTCGTCCTCCTGCCGACGACGGTGTTCGTCCTCTTCATCGTCGACTGGCGCCTCGGCCTCGTGGCGATGGTGATCCTGCCGCCGACGCTCGTCCTCACGCGCTGGTTCCAGCGCAAGTCGGCGGTCGCGCAGCTCGACGTGCGAAACCGCATCGCCGCCGTCACCGCCCAGGTGGCCGAGTCGGTCTCCGGCATGGCGATCATCCAGGCCTTCAACCGCGAGCGCCAGTTCCAGTCCCAGTTCGACGAGCTGAACGGCGAGAACCGGGTGTCGAACGTCTATGCCCAGAAGCTGTTCTCGGTGTTCTTCCCCTCGATCGAGCTCATGGGGGCGATCTCGACCTGCGCCGTCCTCGTCGTCGGTGCCCGCCTGCTCGACTCCGGCAGCCTCACGATCGGCACGCTGATCACGGCCATCTACCTGCTGCAGCTCGTGTTCCAGCCGCTGCAGGACCTCTCCGACGTCTACGGCCAGCTCCAGGCGGCGGCGGCGGCGATGGTGAAGGTGAGCTCGGTGCTCGACACCGAGCCCGAGATCGGCGACCGCCCCGGCGCGCGGCCGATCGGGCCGATCGAGGGCAGCATCGATCTCGACGCGGTCAGCTTCGCCTACGGGGACACGGATGTCCTGCACGAGATCGAGATCCACGTGCCGCCGGGCGGGTGCATCGCCCTCGTCGGGCAGACCGGCGGCGGCAAGTCCACGCTCGCGAAGCTGATCGCCCGCTTCTACGACCCCCGGGCCGGCGTCGTGCGGGTCGACGGCACCGACCTGCGCGAGGTCGAGCTGCGCGGCTACCGCCGCCAGCTCGGGGTGGTGCTCCAGGACCCGTTCCTGTTCTCGGGGACGATCGCCGACAACATCCGCTTCGCCCGGCCCGAGGCCACCGACGACGAGGTGCGCGACACCGCCGCCGCGATCGGGCTCGACCGGCTGCTGCGGCGGCTGCACGGCGGCCTCGGGCACGAGGTGCGCGAGGGCGGCGCCGGCCTCTCGGCGGGCGAGCGGCAGCTGATCTCGATCGCCCGCGCCCTGCTCGCCGACCCGCGCATCCTGATCCTCGACGAGGCGACGTCGAACATCGACCGGCCGACCGAGGTCGTCATCGAACGGGCGCTCGACCGGCTCCTGCACGGACGCAGCTCGGTCATCGTCGCCCACCGCCTCGCCACCGTCCGCCGCGCCGACTCGGTGCTCGTGGTCGATCACGGCCGGATCGTCCAGCGCGGCGCGCCCGCGGAACTGGCCGCGAGCGAGGGCCCGTTCCAGCGCCTGGCCGGCACGCTGGAGACGGCGTCCGACCTGGGGCCCGGCGCCGGCCGGCGGCGCCGGTCGGCCGTATCTGCACGCGGCCGCCGATAGGCGTAGCATCACGCCGCTTCGTGTCGAAGGCCACGTGAATGCGAGGGCGGGAGGTCAGGGTCGTGGAGAACCATGGTTCCGAGAGCTATTACGTGCTTGGCGAGGGGCTGCTGAACGAGAGCGGAGGCGGGCGCGCCCGCGCGCTCGCGCCGGCGGTCGAGGCCCAGACGGCGCCGTTCCGGTTCTCGCGGATGGGGCCGTCCGGCGCGGGGCGCCAGCCGGGCGAGAAGGCCCGGCAGAAGCTGGCGGCGGCGATGACGAAGGTGGAGGCGACGCGGGGATCGCGGATCCCGTCGGGCTTCACCTACCTGGGCCAGTTCATCGACCACGATCTGACCGCCGACAAGACGACGGTCATGTTCGGCGAGGACGTGTCGCCGGCGGCGATGCTGCAGGGCCGCTCCCCCGTCCTCGACCTCGACTCGCTGTACGGCGCCGGCCCGTCCGACCCGGTGTCGGCCGGGTTCTACAGCGACGGCCTGCGGCTCAACGTGGGCACGACCGTCAACCCGGCCAAGGTCGGCTTCGACCTACCCCGCGTCGGCAAGGGCACCGCGGCCGCGCGGCGGAAGGCGAACATCCCCGAGCTGCGCAACGACGAGAACCTGGCCGTCGCCCAGACGCACGGCATGTTCATCCGGTTCCACAACCGCGTCTGCGACACGCTGCCGAAGTCGACGCCGCCGGGGCAGCTCTTCAGCCGCGCCCGGCGCAAGGTGACGAAGCACTACCAGTGGATGATCCGCACCGACTTCCTGCCCCGGATCTGCCAGAAGTCGGTCGTCGAGGACGTGTTCAAGAACGGCCGCAAGGTGTTCGAGGTCGGGGCGACGCCGACCGACATGCCGACGATGCCGATCGAGTTCTCCGTGGCCGCCTACCGGCTCGGCCACAGCATGGTCAGGGCCGCCTACAACTGGAACGTGAACTTCCCCGACGGCGGGGGCACGCTCGACCTGCTGTTCCACTTCACCGGCACGAGCGGCAACCTGGACGGCCTGAACCAGCTGTTCGGCATCTGGATCGCCGACTTCCGCCGGCTCTACAACTTCGGCGAGGCCGGCCGCCAGGACCTGGTCGTGCCCGAGTCGGAGTTCAACCGGGCGCAGCGCATCGACACGAAGCTCGTGATCGCCACTGCACGACCTGCCGCCGGGATCGATCGGGGGCACGCCGGCTCCGCCGCCCGGCATCGACCGCAACCTCGCCTACCGCAACCTGACGCGGGCGAAGATGGTCTCGCTCGCGACCGGCCAGCAGATGGCCGCGCTCATGAAGAGCAAGGGCGTCGCGGTGACGCCCCTGACCAAGGCCCAGATCCGCGACGGCAAGGGCTCGGCGACGCTCGAGGCGCTCACGAAGAAGCAGCTCGCCCGCGTGCTCACCGACACGCCGCTGTGGTTCTACATCCTGCGCGAGGCGGAGCTGAACCAGGGCCGGCTCACCGGCGTCGGCGCCCGCATCGTGGCCGAGACGTTCCACCGGGCGATGGAGGGGAGCACGTTCTCGATCGTCCGCGATCCGACCTGGCGGCCGCAGCTCGGCCCGGACACGAGCACGTTCCGCATGGTCGACCTGCTGCTCTTCGCGGCCAACGGAAAGGCGAACATCCTGAACCCGCTGGGAGGCTGACTCGGCGGGCCGCGTCCTCGTCTCCGCCTTCGAGCCGTACGGCGGGCGATCGGTCAACTCGTCCGGAGCGGCGCTCGCCGAGTTCGCCGCCCGCCGGCCCGCGGACGTCGACGTGGCCACGGTCGTCCTGCCGGTCGTCTACGGCGATGCCGTCCGGGTCCTCTCGGAGGCGATCGCGGCCACGCGGCCCGCGGCCGTCGTCGCGCTGGGACAGGCGGACGGCCGCGACCGCGTCACCGTCGAGCGAGTGGCGCTGAACCTGGTCACCGCCGAGGCGGCCGACGAGTCCGGCCGCGCGCTCGCCGAGGAGCCGGCCCTCGCCGGCGGGCCGGCCGCGTACTGGTCGACCCTGCCGGTGATGCGGATCGTCTCCGCCCTCGTCGACGCCGGCGTGCCCGCGGCGGCCTCTCCCGACGCGGGCGGCTTCGTCTGCAACCACCTCTTCTACGGCCTCATGCACCTGATCGCGACCGAGCGGCCGGACATCCGCGGCGGGTTCGTCCACCTGCCGTGCCTGCCCGAGCAGGTGGCCGGCTCCGGCGGGCCCAGCATGGGCCTCGACACGCTGGCCCGGGCCGTCGAGGTGGTCGTGGCCACGGCGGCAGAGGAGTAGGCACACGGGTGCCTGGCACCGTGCCGGTGCCAGGCACCGGTCGCTGAGCGCCGCTCCGGCCGGTTACGCCCGTGCCGTGACGGGTACCGGGGCGAGCGTGGAGCGCCGGAACGATCCGATCGACGCGGCCCGGCCGCCGCGGCGGCGGTCGAGCCATCTCATCGACCGCATCAGCGACCTGCTCGGCCATGAGGCGACGTTCGCGGTGATCGTGATCTCCGACCTCGTGGTGGTGGCGGCCGTCGTCACCGTCGGGGTGCGCGACACGGCGGTCGTCTCGGCGATCTCGCTCGCCGTGTCGCTCGTGACCCTCGTCATGGTGTGCGCGGTGCAGCACACGTCCAGCCGCGAGTCGAAGGCGCTCAACCTGAAGCTCGACGAGATCATCCGCGTCTCGGAGGCCCGCAACGAGCTGATCGGCGCCGAGGACGAGTCCCACTCGCAGCTCGAAACGCACGCCGTGCGGCTGCGCGAGCGCCACGGGCGCCCGGCCGGCGACGCGCGATGACGACGGGTCAGGCGGGGAGCCGCTGCGCGAACCTGACGACCCTGCCGGGGCCGTCGCCGTGGGGCTCGACGTCGATGCGCGAGCACAGCTTCTCGAGCAGCTGCACCGCCAGCATGTGGCCCTCGGTCGGGTCGGGCCCGCGGTCGCAGACGCACACCTCGATCTCGCCGGCCGAGCGCCGGAACCCGATGTCGACGGTGCCGTCGGCCGCGTGGGTGCGCTCCATGGCCGCGCCGCACACCTCCGACAGGACGAGCTTGAGGTCGTCGAGCCGGCGGTCGGTGATGGGAAGCCCGGACACCGCGCCCACGAGCGTCGTCCGGCAAAGTGACAACATCCCTACGTCCGCAGGCACGACCAGCTCTGCAACCAGCCGCAGGTCCGTGCCCTCCATGCGATGGAACCTACCATCACGCTCAGATTGCTAAACGGCCCGGCGCGCGGCGAGATCGCCCGCCACACGACGACCGCGCTCGCGGTCCGGGCCGGCCTGCCGCCGCTCGCCGCCGACCGGGCCGGGGGCGCCGTGGCGGCCGCCGTCACCGCGGCCGCCGCCGGCGAGGTGACGCTCACCGCGTCGCTCGAGCCGGCGGCGGCGGAGGTGACGCTGATCGCCTGCGGAGGTTGGGCCGGCGACCGCGCGGAGGCGCTGGCGAGCCTCGACGCCGCCGTCACGGACGACCGCGTCTCGTTCCGGTTCGCCCGGACGCCGCTCCGGCGGGTGTGAGACCCGGTAGCGGCGGGTATCCGCGAACCGCGGGTGGCGCGTCAGCGCCAACTGGCCCAACGCGCGGTGCAGGCTTCGCCGTGGGCGCGCCCGCCGTTCGTGGGGGCCCGGGTCGCCGGGCCCCCACGAAACCGCCTAGGAGCGGCCGGCCGCGGCCCGCTCGCGCTGGGCGGCATGCGGCCCCTCGGCGAACTCCTCCACGATCTTGGCGCAGAACGCCGGCAGGTCATCGGGCTTGCGGCTGGTGACGAGGCCGCCGTCGGTCACGACTTCCTCGTCGACCCAGTCGGCGCCGGCGTTGCGGAGGTCGGTCTGGAGGCTCGGCCACGACGTCAGCCGAACGCCGTCGACGACGCCGGCCTCGGCCAGCATCCACGGCGCGTGGCAGATCGCTCCGACGGGCTTGCCCTGCTCGAAGAACGCCCGCACGAACTCGACCGCGGACCGGTCGGTGCGCAGCGCGTCCGGGTTGGCGACACCGCCCGGCAGCACGAGGCCGTCGTAGTCCGTCGGATCAACGTCACCCACGGCCTGGTCGACCTCGAAGGTCTTGCCCTTGTCGTGGTGCTCGAACCCCTGGATCCGGCCGTGCGTGAGCGACACCAGATCGGCCTTGGCACCGGCCTTCTCCACCGCCTCGAACGGCTCGGTGAGCTCGACCTGCTCGACGCCGTCCGTGGCCAGGAACGCGATCCTCTTTCCCTGTAGCTGAGCCATGTCTGATCCTTCCCGTGGCGTTTGCGTGTCCCGTTCGCCTACCCCCGCCGGAATGCAGGCAAACGTCGCCCGGGCAGGTAAGATCGAGGCTTCCGACGCCGATTTCGGAGGGGGATTTGCGCACCGGGGCAGATCGGGATGGAATCCGTGGGGAGCACCCAGGTGGTCGTCCTGCGCGGCGAGCACGACCTGTCGACGGCGCCGGACGTGCGCGCGCACGTGGAGGAGGCGGCCGGTGCGGGCGGCGACGTCATCGTCGACCTCTCCGAGGCCAGCTTCATCGACTCGAGCATCCTCGGCGTCCTGGTCGCCGGCTACCGCAGCGTGACGACCGGTTCGCGCCGGTTCGCCGTCGTGGCCGTCCCGGGGAGCAGCGTCACCCGGCTCTTCGACCTGGTGTCGGTGTCCGACGTGATCCCGATCCACCCGACGATGGCCGACGCCGTCTCGGCGGTGAACGGGGGCTCCTGACCTACCGCGGGGTCACGCGGATCACGAGGAGCGCGATGTCGTCCTGCGGCTCGGTCGCCGAGAAGCGCACGACCGCGTTCTCGATCGCCTCGGCGATCTCGCGCGGCGACCCGCGCCCGGCCGACTCGAGCAGCGCCCGCAGACGCTCCTCGCCGAACAGCTCCCCGTCGCCGCGACGGTCGCTGACGCCGTCCGTCCACAGCACGATGCCGTCGCCCGGCCGCAGCACGATCCGCTCCTCGTGCACGCGGATCTCCGGCAGGATGCCCAGAAGCGAGCCGGACGTCCCCGGCTGCTCGACCGACCCGTCGCCGCGGAGCACGAACGGGAGCGGATGCCCACCCGAGGCGACGATGAGCTCGAACCCGTCCTCGTAGGGCGTCGCGTACGCGTGGGCGACCGTGCAGAACTGGCCGCTCCCGGCCCGCTTGATGACGGCATCGTTCAGCGCGCGCATGACGCCGTCCGGCCGGTGATCGGAGAGCGTCAGCGACGCGGTGCGCACCGTGTGCCGGGCCAGCGCGGTCAGCGCGGCGGCCGCGGCGCCCTTGCCGCAGACGTCGCCGATCGCGAACCCGAACCGGCCCTCGGAGCCGATCTCCCACAGGTCGTAGAAGTCGCCGCCGACCATGTTCTGCGCGCCGGCCGCCCGGTAGGTCGCCGCGACCTCGATGCCCGGAGGCTCGGGCATGCGCCGTGGCAGCAGGCTGCGCTGGAGCGTCTGCGCGATCTCCTGCTGCTCGGTGTAGAGCCGGGCGTTGGCGACGGCGAGGGCGGCGTGGGTGGCGATGTCCTCGGCGAACGAGAGGTCGCGCTCGTCGAACAGCCGGTCGGATTCGGCCGCGACGAGGGTCAGCGCGCCGAGCACCCGGCCGCGGGCCGCCAGCGGCACCGTCAGCGCCGAGCGGAGGCCGAGCTCGTCGAAGATGATGCGGGTGAAGTCGGCGTCGGGCGCCGCCGCCTCGACCATGTCGCGCGTGATCCGGGCGGTGAGCTGCGACACGCCGGTCGCGATCACGCGGCCGACGCCGCCGTCGAGGTCGGTCGGATAGCGGCGCTCGAGCTCGTGGGCGAGCTCCACCCGATCCGGGTCGCTGTGCTCGATCGCGACCGTCCGCAGCCCCCTCTCCCCTTCGCGGATGTAGACCACGCACCAGTCGGCCAGACGGGGCACGACGAGCCCCGCCAGGCGGCGCAGCGACTCGTCCGGGTCGAGCGACTCCGTCAGCAGATCGGTGGCGTCGGCGACGAAGCGGGCCTCGGTCTCGCGCCGGCGCGGCTCGGTCACGTCGACGAGCGTCGTCACCGCGCCCAGCACCCGGCCGCCGGCGTCCAGCACCGGTCGGGCGCTGATGTTGACCCAGCCGCGTGTGCGGTCGCCGAACTCGACCTCGATCTCCTCGCCGTCGACGACCTCGCCGGTCGCGAGGCTGCGGGCGATCGGCCAGTCGTCGGTCTCGAAGCGGCGTCCGTCCGGGTGGTAGGCGACGTAGGGCGTGACATCGGTGATCGGCTCCGGGCCCGCCGGCGGCACCCGCCAGATCTCGGTCGCCTTGTGGTTCACGGCGACGATGTGGCCGGTCGGCGCCTCGGCGATGGCGACGCCCACCGGGAGCTGCTGCATGAGCGCGGAGAGCCGCTGCCGCTCCGACTCCGCCACCTCGAACAGGCGGGCGCGGTCGAGCGCCTGGCCGTAGTGCTGGCCGATGGTCTGCAGCGCAGAGCGGTCGGCCGGCTCGAGCCGGCGCCCGTCGCCGAAGCGGAACCCCATCGCCCCGATCACGCCGGCCCGACCCTGGATCGGCACCGCGGCGACCGCCTCGCCGACGGTCGGGCCGGGCAGGTCGGGGTAGTCGCGCGCACGGTCGCTGGACGAGTCGACGAACACCGGCCGCCCGGTGCGGACGGCGTCGCCCATCGGGGTTCGCAGGGCGAGGTCGAACCGGCGCCAGTGTCGCGCGGTGGCCTCGTCGAACCCGGCCATCCCGGCCATCTCGAGCACGTCGCCGCCGGCCGAGAGCAGCGCCGCCGAGACGGTTTCCGCGCCGACGAGGTCGCGGGCGCGGCCGACGACGAGGCGGGTGACATCGGCCTGGGTGAGGGCGCCGGAGAGATCGACCGCGAGCTCCTCGATGCCTCCCATCCCCCGCCGCCAGGCGACCAGCTCGCCCACGTCGCGCACGAGGCACGCCACGGCGGGAGCGCCGTCGCCTCCCGTGAGCGGCCGCAGGCCGACGACGTAACGCTCCTGCCTCCCGGCGGCGGACACCTCGATCTCCTCGGCCGTCCCGGTCACGAGCACGCGGCGCACGTCGGCCTCCGCGATCCAGGGAACGACGTCCGCGACCGGCCGGCCCAGATGCGCGGCCTCGTCGCCCCCGGCGAGCTGGCACACGGCGGCGTTCGCGCGCACGACGCGCAGGTCGGAGTCGAGGATCAGCACGCCCATCGGCAGGCTCTCCACGACCGCGTCCAGCAGGTCCACGGCCAGCCGCGGCGGCGTCGGGAGCGCGTTCACTCGGGCACCCACTGCATGCCCCTCTATCGTACCGGTTGGCCGATGCCGGCGGCAGCTCGGTGACCGCTCGGGGTTTGCCGAGAGGAGCCCGCCGGGTAGGCGGAGCGCACGATGCGCACGAAGACACATGACCCCCGCCCGGATCCGCGCCCGGACGAGCCGAACCCGCCGGCCCCGCCGCACCCGGACCCGCCGGAGCCGACCGCCTAGCCTGGCTGCTCGGCCGCCCGGACGTGCAGCCTGATCGTCGTCCCTGCCGGCGACGAGCGCACCTGGACGAGGTCGCAGACCTGGTTCGCGAGCCAGAGGCCGTAGCCACCTGCGCGGTCGGGCGCCGGCGGCTCCCGGCCGGCCAGCGGCTGGTCGATGTAGCCGGCGTCGCGAATCTCGCAGACCGCGCTCCCGTCGTCGAACCAGACGCGTAGGCGGCCGCGGCCGCCGCCGTGGCGGACGCTGTTCGCCGCCACCTCGCCGGCCGCCAGGATCAGGTCGGCGACGCGGGCCTCCGGCAGCCCCCACCCGCGGGCGGCGTCGGCGACCCGGCCGCGCACGGCGCGCAGATCGCCCAGCATGAATGTCGTCTCCTCCACGAGGGCGGGCGGATCCGGAAGCGGCGCGACGAACGGCTCGGCGCTCGCGAGCCGGCCGCGGTAGTCGACGCTCGGCTCGCCGCATCGCTCGCTCCACACCAGCGGGTGCGTGCAGCGCGCCTCGGCGATCACCTCGGCCGGGAGGGCGCGGGCGTCGTACGGGCAGACGAGCCACCAGGCGCCGCCGCCGTCGAACGCAAGGTTCAGGAGCGCCTCGTGCCGGTGACACTCGACCAGCTCGGCGGCCGACCGGTCGGGCGAGACCGGCTCGCCGACGCCACGGATGCGCCGGCCGGCGGCGAGGTGCGGCGCGGCGAACGTCCGCCACGCCGGCAGGATCCGCGCCGGATTCGCACCGAGCGCGCCCATGTCGACGAACGTGACCCATCGGGCGGCGCCGCCGAGCACCCTGCGCAGGAGCTCGATCCTGGCCGCGCTCACCGCCACGAGGACAGGCTCCCCGGCGTCGACCCCGTCGCGCACGAAGCCGCCGACGCGATCTGCGAAGTCCGCCTCGCCGGCGTAGAGCAGCGCCTCGTGCCGGAAGGACGATCCGGTCGCTTCGGCGTGCGCGGGGGTGGCGGTCGTCACGGACTTCGGTCTGGCGTGGCACGGCTGGGGGCTGCCGGCCGGAGAAAGGGTATCGCGAGGGCCCGGATGCCGGGCCGACGGTTTCCCGGGCCGGCTTCGCGGGTATCCAAGACGGTTCACGACAACGCAACCTGAAGGCGGTACGAAAATGGGTGACAAGCTGCGAGGCAAGGTCGACCAGGCCACCGGCAAGATCAAGGAAGCCGCTGGCAAGGCCGGCGACGACGAGGGCCTCGAGAACGAGGGCCGGCGCGACCAGTCCAAGGGCGACCTGCGCGAGGCCGCGGGCAAGGTGAAGGACGCGGCCAACCGCTAGCGCACCGACCGTCCCGGCCGGAGGCGGCGCCCGTCCCCGGCCGGGACGGCATGATTCGGCGATGTCGGCGGAGACACCCAAGTGGCACATGCTGCGGCCGCCAATTGGCGCGTCCGCACGCCGCGCCACTTGGCGCATGCCGCAGATGTCAATTGACCGCCCCGGCGGCCCCCCGCCGGCACTCGCCACCGTCCAGCCCCAGCCGTCGGGGCCCGGGGCCGAGTCGACGGTCGCCCGGGTGGCCCGGATCGGCGGCGGCATGCCCGCGCCGTTCCTCATGGTGGCGGCGATGCTCTCGTTCCAGCTCGGGGCGGCGGTCGCGACCGGGCTCTTTCAGCCGCGTGGGCGTGCCGGCGACCGCGTGCATGCGGCTTGGAGTCGGCGGCGTCCTGCTGCTCGCGATCTCGCGGCCGAACCTGCGCCGGCCGGCCTCCGAGCTGGTGTGGCTGGTCGCGTTCGGCGCCGAGCTCGCCGTCATGAACTTCGCCTTCTACGAGGCGCTCGACCGCATCCCGCTCGGCGTCGCGGTGACGGTGGAGTTCCTCGGCCCGCTCAGCGTCGCGCTCGTCCACTCACGCCGCGTGCGGGACGTGCTCTGGGTGATCCTGGCCGGCGTGGGGATCGCGATCTTCGCCGGCCCGTCGTCCAACGGCAGCCTCGACCCGGCCGGCCTCGGACTCGCCGCGCTCGCCGGGGCCGGCTGGGCCTCGTACATCCTGACGGCGCAGCGGGTCGGGCGCGCGTGGAAGGGCAGCCAGGGCCTTGCCGGCGGCATGCTGGTCTCGGCGATCCTGCTGACGCCGTTCGCGGCGGGGAGCGTCGGGTCGGTCGCCGCGGGCAGCGGGCTCGAGATCCTCGCCCTCGGCGTGCTCTCGACGGCGCTCCCGTTCTCGCTCGAGATGGCCGCGCTGCGGACGCTGACCGCGCGCGCCTACGGCGTCCTCGCGAGCCTCGAGCCCGCGATCGCGACCGTGGTCGGCGTCGTCGCGCTCGGGCAGTCGCTCCGCACCGTCGACGTGCTCGCGACGCTGCTCGTCGTGACCGCCTCGGTCGGCGCGACCTTCGACACCTGAGGCTACGCAGGATGGCCCGGCTCGACCTCCGCGAGGTCGCGCTCGGCGAGCTGGGCGATCGGGCCGCCGCCGTGCCAGCGCTCCGGCTCGAGGACGCAGCCGACGTGGTCGCCGAGCTCGATCCGGTCGACCACGCGCCCGAGGAACCAGGTCGGGCACTCGGACAGGATCGGGGTGCCGTCGCCGGCCGGCGTCCATTGGCAGCGGGCGAACTTGTCGACCTCGTCGCCCGTCTCGCCGCCGAAGAGCTCGGCCAGCCCGCGCTCGCGCTCGGTGACCGCGTGCACGCAGAGGCGAGCCGCCGCCATCGCCACCGGGAAGGTGGCGTTCACCCGCGAGATGCAGGCCATGAACCGCTCCGGGTCGATGCTCACCTGCGCCGCGAAGCCGACCAGGCACCCGGCCCGGCGGCCGTCCGCGAACGCCGTCACGATGTAGACCGGGCCGGTGAACGCACGGGCCAGCGTCGGGCCGCCGTCGGCCACGGCTACAGGTGCACCACGAACACGAGGATTGCCACGATCTCGACGGTGAGCAGGGCGGCGCAGGCGTACGCCCACGTCAGGAGCATCCGCCGCCGCTCGGGCAACCGTTCGCCGCGCAGGAGCGAGAGCGCGACGACGAGCCCGATCAGACGCCCCATCGGCGCCACGATCGTGAGCGCGGTCATCCCGGCGATCTGGCCGCCGCTGTAGGGGCCGCGCACGTCCACCTCGGCCGCCGCCGGCCGGGCGACCGCCGTGCCGGGGAGGTTGGCGCACACGAGGTCGAGGTCGCCGAGCGTCCGCGCCGCGTGCGCCTCGCCCGTCAGGTTGTCGAGCTCCTCGACGGTGAGGCGCCCCTCGACGTGCGCCTGGGCCAGGCGCGCCACGACCTGCTCGCGGTCGGCGTTCGACGCCAGGGTGGAGCCGTCGTCCATACCCGCCGAAGTCTCTCACGCTACACTCGCGCCGATGCTTGACGCACCCTGGGGACGCCGGTTCGCCGGCCGCCTCGACGAGCACGTGATCGACAGCGAGGTGCTGCGGTCCAACCGGCTCGGCGACCCGGCCGAGCGCCCGCTCTGGGTCTACGTCCCACCGGGCTACGACGACACGCCCGACCGCAGCTACCCGGCGATCTACGTGATCCAGGGGTTCACCGGCCAGCTCGACATGTGGCGGGCGCGGCCGCCGATGCGGGCGCTGTTCCCGGAGGCGGTCGACGAGCTCTTCTCCGACGACGAGACGCCCCAGTGCCTGGTCGTCTTCGTGGACTGCTGGACGTCGCTCGGCGGGAGCCAGTTCGTCGACTCGCCGGCCACGGGCCGCTACCACACCTACCTCTGTGACGAGGTCGTGCCGTGGGTCGACGAGCGCTACCGCACGCTGGCGGCGGCCGCCCACCGCGGCATCGCCGGGAAGTCGAGCGGCGGCTACGGGGCGATGATCACGCCGATGCTCCGCCCCGACCTGTGGGGCGGCCTCGCCACCCACGCCGGCGATGCGCTGTTCGAATGCTGCTACCAGCGCGACTTCGCGCCCTGCGCGCGCCTGCTCCGCGACCAGTACGAGGGCTCATACGCCCGCTTCCTGGATGACTTCCGCAGCCGGCTCGCGTTCAGCCGCGACAGCGACGACATCCTCCTGAACACCTACGCGATGGCTGCCTGCTACTCGGCCGACGACGACGGGACGGTGCGACTGCCGTTCGACGTCGCGACCGGCGAGCTCGTGCCCGAGGTGTGGGAGCGGTGGCTGGCGCTCGACCCCGTGCGGATGGTGCCGCGCCACGCCGACGCGCTGCGCTCGCTTCGGGCGATCTACATCGACGCCGGCACCCGCGACGAGTGGTTCCTCGACCTGGGCGCGGAGGCGTTCCGGGCGGCGCTCGCGGCGATCGGCGTCACCGACGTCCGCTTCGAGCTCTTCGACGCCACCCACATGAACATCGGCTACCGCTATCCGATCGCGCTGCGGTATCTGGCGGAGCGGCTGTCGCCCCCCGCCCCGTGACGGAGCGGAGGGCGACGCGCCGGTGCTTCCGCTAGCTGGTGGCGTTGAACTGGACGGCGGGAACGTCCCCGGCCCAGCAGCCGCCGGCGTTGTCCAGGTTGAAGTCACCCGGGACGAACGGCGAGCCGCAGCTGAAGCCCGCGAAGCGCGTATCCCAGAAGATGCCGCCGGGGAAGCGCTGGTGGCCGGCCCGCACCACCGGGGCGAGGCCGACGTTCAGCGAGTCGGTGGGCGAGTTCGTGCCGTGGAGCGGCTCCGGGCCGGAAGTGTCGGAGTTGTACGAGACGCCCCAGACCACGTCCTTGGGCAGCGTCTTCTTCAGGCCCGTGAGGGTGAAGCCGATCGTGTGCGCGAGGCCGTTGAAGCAGCCCTGCCCCTTCTTGAACCACTCGCCGGCCTGGACGCCGACGCACTTCGGGCTCGCGGACGGGCGGTACGGGATCGTGAACGTCCTCGTCACGGTCGCGATCAGCGCGCCGGGGGTCGTCTCGTTCATCGAGTCCGTGGACGACGCCCTGTACAGGTTCAGGGTGATCGGCGTCTTGAACGTCGCGCCCGCGGTCGTGTGGCAGTCGCCGGTGTTCCACGCGCCGGTCTGGCACGTCCAGCTCGAGAGCTGCACGGCAACGGACTTGATCTTCGCGACGCGTCGCAGCAGCACCTCGTCGCCGATCTGGTTGAAGCCGTACGCCTCGACGCCGACGCTCGGGATGTTGCCCGCTCCCGGGTCGGTGCTGGCGTAGAGAACGGAGTGCGGGATCTTCGCCGCCGACGCGCTCGCGGCGGTGAGTCCCAGGGCGGCCACAGCGGCGAGCAGCCCTGCGGCAAGGGGACGAAAGTGCACCAGTTGCCTCCTTTGAGGGTTTGGGTTCGGATGCCCTGGCTGGGAACCCTGACCAGCTCGCGGAGCATCGTGCACCGATTGACAGGAGACATGCCACCCCGCTTCTCCGATTTCTTACAGCCGCCGAGAATCCGGTCAGGCGAGACCGTCGTAGGCGTTTCGAGATGACGGCAGGCGTGACCACGATCGACGAGCTCGCTCTCGCCGACTGGCGGCGGGAGGTCTTCGCCCTCTACGCGCGGGTGCGCGCGGGCGACGATCCACGCGCGGCCTGGGACATGTGGCGGCGGACGCGCGACCGCCTGTTCGCGGAGCATCCCCAGTCGCCGCTCGACGCGGCCGGCCGGGCCGCGTTCGGCGGGCTCCCCTACCACCGCTACGACCCGGCCGCCCGGGTGACCGCCGAGGTCGTCGCCGACCGAGGCCGCGGAGCTCGAGATCGCAACCAGCACGGGAACGCCGTACCGGTTCCGCCGCTTCGCCGTCGCCCGCTTCGCCCTGGCGGGCATCGACCTCGAGCTGCCGCTCTACTGGCTCGAGGGGTACGGCGGCGGCCTGTTCCTGCCGTTCGCCGACAGGACCAGCGGCCGGACGACGTACGGCGCCGGGCGGTATCTGCTCGACACGGTCAAGGGCGCCGATCTCGGGAGCGTCGACGGCCGGCTCGTGCTCGACTTCAACTTCGCCTACAACCCGTCGTGCGTCTACGACCCGGCCTGGACGTGCCCCCTGGCCCCGGCCGCGAACCGCCTGCCCGTCGAGGTGCGCGCGGGCGAGCGCGTCTACGGCTGAGCCCGGCGCCGCGGAACACCGTATCCTGGGACGGTGCCGCTCTACCGACTGGCCGACGATCTCCCCGAGCTGCGCGACGCCGTGCTCGTGGCGTCGTTCGACGGGTGGGTCGACGCCGCCGAGGCGGCGTCCCGCGCGGTCGGCCAGGTGGCGGGCGACGCGGCGGTCATCGCCACCTTCGATCCCGATGCCGTTTTCGACTACCGGTCGCGCCGGCCCGTGCTCGACGTGCAGGACGGGCGCCTGTCGGAGCTGCGCTGGCCGGAGCTCACGATCGGGCACGTGCGCGTCGACCGCCGCGACGTCCTCATCTTCTCGGGCGCCGAGCCCGACCTGCGCTGGCAGGAGCTCGCGGCCGATGCCGTGGCGCTCGTCGACCGCCTGAACGTCACCCAGTGGGTCAGCCTCGGCGCGGTTCCCGGCGCGGTCGCGCACACCCGCCCGGTGCCGGTGATGGCGACCGCCTCCCGGGAGGGGCTGCTCGAGGAGGCGCCGGGCCCGGAGGGGCTCCTGCGGGTGCCGTCCGCGGCGCTCTCCGTCCTCGAGATGGCGGTGACCGGGGCAGGCACGCCGGGCGTCGGCTTCTACGCCCAGGTCCCGCCGTATGCCAGCATCGGCTACGCGGCGGCGAGCATCGCGCTCCTTGATCGGCTCGCCCGCCACCTCGACGTGTCGATCGACCTCGAGTCGCTCCTCGCCGAGGAGCGCGAGCAGCGCGCCCGCTACGACGCGGCCGTCTCCGGCGACGCGATGCTGCGCGAGACGGTCGCGCGGCTCGAGTCGGCCGCGGGCGACGTGGAAGGCGAGCAGCTGCCGTCCGGGGACGAGCTCGCCCGCGAGATCGAGCGGTACCTGCGCCGTCGGGACGACGGCGAGAACACGTAAACCCGCAGGGCTGCCGTCAGACCGGTACGGGGGGCGCCGCGAAGAGCTCGACGGCGTCGAGCGCGATCGGCTCGGCCCCCAGGAGCACGTCCTCGGCGAGCGAGCGGCCCACCGCGCGGGCCTCGGTCGCCGAGTCCGCGGGCATCGTGAACGCCACCGTGACCTGATCCGTCAGGGCCACACAGACGGTCGGATCCGAGTCTGGGACTCGCTCAGCGACCAGCGTGTGGATCCGCTGCTCGACGCCCACGGCCGCGGCGCCCGGCAGGTACGCGATCGCCGTGAGGCGGAATCTCGGCGTGGCCGGCACACGGCCATGCTGTCATACCGCGGCGAAGTTTGCCGTACGACCGGACCCGACTTGGAATAATGTGTAAAGTCTAGCCGTGCTGGGGACTGTCCCCGGGGAACGGGGACAGTCCCCGTTCACCTCGCACTAGGCCCGCAGGACGGCCGGGCCGGCCGTCTCGAGGTGGACGATCAGCGCGTCGACCACGCGCGGGTCGAAGTCGACGCCGGCGAGCTCACGCAGCCGGTCGCGTGCGGCGTCCGGGGGCAGCGCCGCCTGGTAGCTGCGCTCCTCGCACATCGCGTGGTAGGCGTCGCACGCGAGGATGATCCGGGCGCCCAGCGGGATGTCCTCGCCGGCGAGGCCGAGCGGATAGCCCTTGCCGTCCCAGTGCTCGTGGCAGGCCCGGATGAAGGTGGCCGCGCCCGAGAGGGCGTCGACCGGATCGATGATCTGGGCGCCGAGCTCGGGGTGGGCGTGGATCAGCCGCCAGCCCTCGCGGTCGAGAGGCCCGCGGTTTCCGAGCACGCGCTCGGGCACGCCGATCTTGCCCAGGTCGTGCAGCGCGGCGGCATAGGTCAGGTCGCGCAGGGCGTCGCCGGTCATCCCCAGGGCGCGCCCGACCGCGGTGCAGTCGGAGGTGAGCCGGTCGGAGTGCTCGGCGGTCTCGCGGTGGCGCAGGGCGAGGGCCCGGCCGAGGCATGCGACGGTGCCGGAGAGGGCGTCGCGCTGCTCCGAGAGCAGCCGCTCGTTCGCGAGCGCCAGCAGCGCCTGGTCGGCGATGCCCAGGAGCAGCGCCTCCTCTGCGGGGTCGAACGCGCCCCGGCGCTCGACGACGAGCAGGGCGTGGTTGCCCTCCCGCTCGCCGATCGGGACGACGCCCGCCGCGGGCCCGCGCACGACCGCCGGCGCATCCTCGTGTGTGAGCATCCGCAGCCGCCGCGACGCGGCCAGCTCGGCCGGGAGCGCGCTCGCCGGCACCTGCGCGCCCATGGCCGCGCGGCGCCGGCCGGCGAACCCGTGCGCGGACACGAGCGTGAACGTGGCGTCCGCCGCCTGCCACGCCGAGACGCCGTCCTGCTCCACGAGCCGCGCCACGGCCAGCGTCAGCAGGTGCAGGACGCGGTCCTCGCCGTGCTCGAGCGCGAGGGCCTGGCCCAGCTCCACGAGGGCGCGGCCGGTGCGTGCCGCGGTGCGCTCCTCGTTCACCCGCGCGGCCTGGGCGGCCGCGACGAGCGCCGTCTCGCACGCCATCGCCAGATACGACAGCTCGTCGTCGGTGGCCGCCGCCCCGCGAGCGCACACGATCACCCACCGCGGCGCCGCCGCCGCGGCATAGCCGAAGCCGCCGGGCTGGGTCGTGCCGTTGCGCACCGCAGCGATCCGCGGCGCGAGCGGCGGCTTCACCACCCCGCACTGGGCCCAGGTGTGGCTGCGGCCCGCGAGATGCTCGTGCACGAGCACGCCGTCGAGCCCCAGGCGGGCCTGCAGCTCGCCCGCGAGCACGTCGGCGATCGCGCGCTGGTCATCGGCCGCAGCGAGTGCGGTCAGGAAATCGCCCGTGAACCGAAGCGGGGTGACCGCCACGTCGCCCACCATCGCGCCAAGGCTACCACTTGCCGCAAAATGCGAGATTCGCTCGGCGTCGCAGCTGCGCGCCCGATGGCCGGAGGATTACCGGATATCAGGGTCGCATGCTCACAATTTCCTGGCAATTCCCTTGGAAATTCGAGCGTACGTCTGCGGATGGTCGCCGAACGGGCCGAACACGTCTTACCGAGACGGCCGCGAGGATCACGGCAAGCCGCCTGGAAGCGCGGTATGATCGCCACCGACTGGAGTGTGCTTCCAGTCGGTGTCAGGGAGTGGGAGGCGCAGCTTGACGCGTTTTCAGGCTGCAGTAGGCTGGAAGTGATTGACATCTCCGGCTCGAAGGTAGCGGTGGACGTGGGGATCTCGAGATCAGGCATTGGGCTTCGTGCGCTTGCGGCTGCGTGCACCGCGGCCGTTTTCGCGTGCTCCGGCGCCGCTGCCGCGCTGGCATCGAGCCCTCCGCCGCCCCCGCCCGTCCCCACCGGCGGAGGCTCGCCGCCGCCTCCGTCGTCGACGTCGAGCGGGACGCCGACTGGGACCACGAGCGGGACGTCGAGCACCTCGACGACCCCGGCACCCCCGGCCGACACCCGGGCGCCCGGCCGCGTGTCCGGCCTGCACGCGATCACGAAGACGCCGGGCAAGATCACGCTGCGGTGGACGAACCCGCACGCCTCCGACCTCGCCGGCATCATGATCCGGCGGATGTGGGGGGGCGCCTGCCCGGTCACGCCGCACGACGGCGTCCAGGTCGGCGGCACGGGCGTCCGGACCGCCCAGGTGGACACCGGCGCGGCCGACAACACCCGGTACTGCTACGGCGCCTTCGCCTTCGACGGACACGGCAACTACTCCCCGGCCACGCTCGATCGCGGCGTCCTGAACCCCGGCGACCACACCGCGCCCGGCCCGGTCACCGGCCTGGCGGTGGCGACGAACGCCAACGGCCAGGTCGTCGTGTCGTGGCACAACCCGCTGCGGGCCGGGGTCGCCTTCGACGCGGTCCGCCGCGCCGTCTACCCGAACTGCCCGACCGGCCCCGCCGACGGCTCCGCGGTCGGCCCCGAGTCCGTCCGCAGCTCGCAGGTCGACATCTCCGCCAAGGCCGGCGTCACGTACTGCTACCGCGTGTTCGCGCTCGATGCGGCCGGGAACGCCTCGTCGGCCGTGCCTGTCCGGGATGCGACGCCGCCGAAGCCGGCGGCCGTGCACCACAAGGCGCCCGCGCCGCGGCCCGCCCCGCGCGCCACCGGCGGCAGCGGGCTCACCTCCACGCTCACGCGCGTCGTGGTGATCGCCGGGTTCCTGATGCTGCTCGTCATGGTCGTCGCGACCGTCCTGACGCGGCGGCGGCTCCACTCGAGCGCCTACATGCCCGCCGCGCGCGGCCAGTTCGCCCCATCCCGCCAGTTCGGGCCCAGGGTTGCGATGACGGCCTCCGGGCCGGGCGCCCTCGTGATCCCCGCGCTCGCCGTCCTCGGCTGCAGCGTCGCGATCGCGCTCGTCCTCCTCAACCTCTGACCTGAAGGGCCACCATGCGCCGCCGTCTCGTTCTCGCGCTCACCGCTCTTCTGACCCTCGCGATCGCGCTCGCGGCGACGGGGTCGGGGGCGATGGGCATCTCCGCTGGCGTGTTTCAGGCGACTCCGGACAGTGCCGCGTTCGGGAACGTGGCGGCGAGCAACCCGCAGACCATCACCGAGACGCTGACCAACAACGGTTCCGCGACGGTCACGATCTCCTCCGACACGGTGAGCGGGCCCGATCAGGGGGACTTCAACCTCAGCAACGATGGCTGCAACAACGCCGCCGTCGACCCCGGGAACACGTGCTCTGTCGACGTCACGTTCACGCCGAGCTCGAACGGCGCCGAGAACGCGTCGCTCGACATCGCCGACGACGACCCCAGCTCGCCCCAGAGCATCCCGCTGACCGGTACCGGCGTCGCCAACGAGTTCTCGCTCTCCGGCCCCCTCACCTTCGGCGATCAGCTCGTAGGGTCGACCTCGGCGAGCCAGCCCGAGATCCTGACGAACAACACCGACTACGCCGACAACCCGTCGGGTCCCGGGGTGACCGGCAACGCCGGTGACTTCAACGTGGATGCGAGCGCGTGCAGCGGTGCGATCGCGACGACGTGCACGGTCAACGTCTCGTTCAGTCCCCAGGCGACGGGAACGAGGTCGGCAACGCTGACGATGGCGGGGCAGTCGGTGACGCTGTCCGGGAGCGGTGTCCAGGCGAACGCGAGCGTGTCCCCGGGCAGCGTGCCGTTCGGAAGCCAGCCGGTGCACACGAGCTCGGCGACGACGAACATCGTGCTCTCCAACACGGGCTCGTCGAACCTGTCCTACGCGAGCATGGACGTCGGCGGCGCCAACCCCGGCGACTTCGCGGTGTCGGACAGCGATTGCCATACCGCGGGCTTCCTGGCGCCGGGCACGTCATGCACGATCACGGCGACCTTCGTCCCCACGACGACCGGCAGCCGGACGGCAACCGTCACCCTGCATGACGGCGACCCCAACAACCCGACTCAGACAGTCGCGCTCTCAGGCACCGGCACGCCCTCGTCGGTCGGGTTCACGCCCGGTACGGTCACGTTCCTGAAGCCGGTCGTGTCGGGACTCCCCTCGCCGGTTCACAACGTCCAGATCACGAACACGACCAACAGCAACCTGCCGATATCCGGGGTCGCGCTCGTCGGGGCAAACCCGAAGAGCTTCATCCGGAGCGCCGACACATGCACGGGACAGTCGCTTGCGCCCGGCGGCTCGTGCACGATCCACGTCGAGTTCGCTCCCACCGCCGCGGGCCGCCGCACGGCGCTCCTGCGGATCAACGACACCGGGCCGATCGCGCCGCACAGCCACGAGATCACGCTGACCGGCACGGCCACGAACCCGAACAACCCGAAGTCCGTCCGCGGTACGGTCGGGTGCGCGAGCACGCAGATCACCTGGGTGCCCCCGACGGCGACGCGGTTCGCGGGCGTCAGAATTGTCCGAAACGGCTCGCATTCCCCGACAGGGATCTCGGACGGGAAGGTCATCGCACACTCCTCGGGCGTCCTGACGAACATCCGCCTCAAGCACTTCACCACCTACTACTACCGGGTCTTCGCGAGCTACCACTCGAAGACCCATCCGAAGCAGCTGAACTACTCCGCCGGCGTGCGCCTCAAGGAGCACACCGGCGAGATCTGCACGCCGCGGAACGGTGCTCGTGTACGCGACCTCACGCCCACGTTCACCTGGCTCCGATCGTCTACGCAGAACGGGTACGCATTCGTCCTCCAGCGCGGGAAGACGACGGTCGACATCAACTACACCTCGCAGCGGGTGTGGCGGATGCGCTCGTCGTGGCGATACCGCGGCAACACCCATCGCCTGGTGAGGGGCAACGCGTACACCTTCTACCTGTACGCATACCCGTCGTCACACCCACACGGGATCCTGATCGGACAGGTCTCGTTCAGCGAGCGCTGAGGCCGGTCACGGCGGCCGGTAGCCGAGCGCGACCGAGGTGAAGAAGATGATCTGGGCCGTCGGGGCGAACACGACGTAGGCCCGGTGCCACGACTCCCGCCGCAGGCCGATGTCGGCCATGGCGAACACGAGCGGGAACGCGACCAGCCCGAAGCGGCCGACCGACTGCAGCACCGACGAGAGCAGCGGCAACGCAAAGACGCCGGTGACGAAGAGCACGTCCTCGGCCCGGGTCGGGCGGAAGCGCTCCCGGCGGATGAGCGGGATGAGCAGGGCCAGGTAGGCGAGCACGGTCACGCCGCGGGCGAGGAAGAAGACGTCGCGGGTGGTGGCGAACCGCCAGAACTGGTCGCCGAGGCTGATCAGCGGGAACGCGGGATGCCCGCCCCACTGGGCCTGGACGTGCACCATCCCGAGGGGGTCGCCGACGGCGTGCTGGAGCCAGGCCGCCTGGGCGCCGAACGCGGCCACCGGCGCGGCCGCCAGCAGCCACGCCGAGACCGTCTGCCGCCGCCACGCCCGCAGCACCAGCGGCGGCACGAGCGCGAGGCCGGTCACGCGCGTGAGCCCGGCGGCGAACGCGAGCGGCACCGCCGCCAGGTCGCGCTCGCGGTCGGAGAGCACGAAGAGCCACACGGTGAAGGCCAGGAACGGGCCCTCGCTGTAGGCCATCGTGAGCGCGAACGCGTACGGCGAGAGCACCAGGTAGAGCACGCTGCGGCGGGCGTGCTCCTCGGAGAGGCGGTCGCGGGCGAGGATGTACAGGCCGACCAGGGCCGCCAGCACGGCCAGGTTCGAGACGAGCAGCGCGGCGACGGCGTCGCCGACCTGGGCGACGTCGCGGACGGCCCGGATCCCGAGCGGGTAGAGCGGGAAGAACGCCTCGAGCTTGCCGGGGTGGTAGCCGACGTGGGAGATGCGGATGTAGAACACCGAATCCCACCCGGTGACCGCCCGCACCCAGGTCGTCTGCCACGGCTGCAGCGCCCGGTGCCAGCCGAGCTCCACCGTGAGCACGTATCCGAGGCTCAAGACCGCGAGGCGGCTGGCCGACCATACGACGAGGACGCGCCGCCACATGAGGCGGTATCGTACTGAGCGGGGTTGGGCGCCGTCCGTGCACCCACCTCGCATCCGGGAGAGGTGGCCGAGTGGCTGAAGGCGCCCGCCTGCTAAGTGGGTCTGGGGGGTAAACCTCCAGCGAGGGTTCGAATCCCTCCCTCTCCGTTTCAGCCCGGC
>CAVSVU010000015.1:0-127979 GCA_963731515.1 uncultured Actinomycetes bacterium
CGAGTGGCCCTCGAGTGGCAGCACACGACGCAGCGCGGCTTTGAAGATCGGTCGGATTTGGCTCAACGAATGGGTTTGAGCGGAGTCTGCGCCCCCAATCGCGCCCTCGACGACGCGGTGCTGTGCGGTGACCGGGGTGTTTGTCACGGATCGGCCGGCGGGTCGCGGCGACCGATGAGGTCGGCATGTCGGCGGTGTTTCGTCGAGGCCGACGAGCTCACGCTCACACCGACGAGCCGATCAGCTCGGATCGCCTCGGCGGTCGGGTCGCCGCGGATCGCCTCCTTCTCCGGATCCGCGGCCAGATGGCCTCGTTGCAGATCAGGTAGAGGACGGCGAGCACCCCGGGATGTCCGCGACCAAAGGCACGCGATCGGGGATGTTCGCCGCCTTGATCTTCGCCTTTAGCGCGGGTGATCCCCCGGCCTATGACGTCTCCTGGACCGGGGACGCACGCGAACGTCGGATGCGAAGTAGGTGGTTAGGAGATGCCGCTGCGTACTGCCTGGACCGCTGCCTGGATGCGGTTCTCGAGGTGGAGCTTGGCGAGGATGCTGGCGATGTGGTTGGCGACGGTGTTCGTGCTGACCGAGAGGTCGTGCGCAATCTGGCGGTTGCTGTGGCCACTGGCGAGCTGGGTGAAGATCTCGAGCTCTCGCTCGGTGAGGGCAGCGCGGATCGCGGTTGCGGTGCTCCCGCTTGCTTTGACGGGGAGGTCTTGCTCGCGGATGCGTTGCAAGAGCTTCCCGGCGACCTGTGGGGAGAGCACGGATTCCCCGGCCGCGGTGGCTTTGATCGCGTTGATGATCGCGTGGGGAGGCGCGGTCTTGAGGATGTAGCCGCTGGCGCCGGCGATGATCGCTTCGACGACGCGATTTACTTCTGAGCGGGTGAGGACCAGGACACGCGATGGCGGGGCGAGCAGCCCGATCTGCTCAATTGCGTCGACTCCTGAGATCCCGGGGAGGCGCACGTCCATCAGGACGACGTCTGGGCGCACGTCGACCACGGTGTCGATCGCGTCTTCTCCGTTGGCGGCCTCGCCGACGAGTTCGAGGCCGCTGCTGGAGAGCGCGTGCGCGATGGCGGCGCGGATGAGCTGCTCATCGTCGACCAGCACGACCGTGGTGGGCCGTTGGAATTCCGCGCGGGGACTCTCGCCAGTCTGCATGCGCGCACGCCTCCCGATTCGCGTCTTCGTCGAATTACCCACGTCCCCAACCCCCAACACCTCGAGCCGACGAGCAGGGCTCGGTAGCTAGATCGAACCCCCGGGCAGTCCGGAAGTTGGCTCGATCGAACCATTCACAGCGTCGCCGTCGCGGCCTAGTGTGGAGCTGCTGGCTGTTGCGCCCAGGTGGGGGCGTGATTTGCGCTCATCGCGCCGGTGACTCAGCACGGGAAGCGCGCGGTGAAGCTTCACAAACCACGAAGAAGGAACACGATGGACACGTCACTCACAGCAACGGCGGGAGTGGCACCCGCACCGGCCGACCAGGCGCCCGCAAAGGTCGCCATCCCGCAGTACGGGATCCGGCGGATCCTCGCGGTATGGGCGGCGGCTGCGCTGCCGATGGGGGTACTGGCCTGGCTCGTCGCCCCTGCCCTGAAGGACAGCTTCGCCGGCACGGGAACTGTGCCGATGGTGAAGGCCTTACTCGTGTGCCTGACGGCCGGCCTGATCTGGCAGTTCGTCCTGGTCGTCGTGTTGCTCCGGCGTGAGCAGGGCACGCTTCGCTGGTCGACGACGCGTGAAGCGCTTTGGCTTCGCTCACCGCAGAGCCCGCGCAGCGGCCGCGTCGGCGGCAGGATCTGGCTGATCCTCGTCCCGCTGATCCTCGTAGCTGCCGTCGTCGACGGCGTTCCACTTGGTGAGCGGCCCCAGCAACCGAGACTTCTCGACGTTCATCGGCTCACACGCCGGCCATGCATTCCTCAGCGGTGCCTGGGGTTGGTACGCACTGATCCTGGTGTTGTTGCTGTTCAACACCGTGCTGGGCGAGGAGCTGCTCTTCCGCGGGTTCCTGCTCCCACGCATGAACCGTGCCTTCGGCCGCGGCGACTGGCTCGCCAACGGCGTCCTGTTCGCTCTATACCACCTGCACGAGCCGTGGGTGATGCCGTCCGCGTTCCTCGACACGTTCATCTACGCCTACCCAACCAAGCGCTACCGAAGCGCATGGATCGGCATCGCCGTCCACAGCGCCTCGAGCGTGTTCCTAGGAATCGTCATCCTCACGCTCGTCGCCTGACGATAGCCGAATAGAAAGCGGAGGCCGTAGATGACCCAGGCCGCCCTGCATCCCCAGACGCCGACCCTTCAACTGCCCAACGTGTGGATCTGCAGTGTCGCCCGAATGAGCCAGGTCTCGCGGAGCCGAA
The DNA here is from genome assembly GCA_963731515.1 of uncultured Actinomycetes bacterium. Classification (GTDB taxonomy): domain Bacteria; phylum Actinomycetota; class Thermoleophilia; order Gaiellales; family JAICJC01; genus JAICJC01. Next base: position 2,383 of record CAVSVU010000015.1, read on the forward strand.
CGAGCATTGCGAGTCCATCGGCGGTCGGCGCTCATCGCGCCTGTCGATCCACCACGGGCGGTGCGCGATGAAGCCTGGACGGTTCCCAACTGAGGTCTCGCCGACCGCGTCGCGACTGTCGTGGCTGTGGGTGTTCTACATGTTCAACACCGCGTACATCGACATCACCACGCTGTACTACAGCGTGTTCATCAACCACCACCCAAAGGTGCACTACACACAAGCCTTCCTGCTGGGTGGCGCCGTCCTCGTCCAGATTCCAACCGTAATGATTCTCCTGTCGCGGATGTTGGGATACCGATGGAATCGCTTGACCAACGTGATCGCTGCCGTGCTCCTAACGATCGTCCAACTCGCCACCCTGTTCGTTGGAACCCCGACGCTGGCGTACGCGTTCATCTCTGCCATATTGATCGCCACGTCAGGCGGGATCACGTGGTACGCATGGAACTGGAGCGAACCAGCGGCGCTCGACCCACTGGTGAACCTCGAGCTACTCGACGGGGAGTCGGTGTGATGAGCATGACCACAATGCCGAAGTTAGCATTTGGTGACCCCGTGGGTCCAGATCGTCCAGGCCGGGGCGAGCAACAAAATGGCATGCACCAGTGGAGCGCGAAAATCGTAGTCATCTCGGACCGCGACCGTGAGATCGTCGAGTGAACCGCCGGAACCTACGCGACGCGCCCCTCATCATCTTGGGAATGAGCTCACTCGTAAACTGGGCGTTCGGCGACGGGCATCTACTGATCGCCGTTCTGGTTCAGTAGCGCTCGCGTTCGCTGCGTGGAAACGGTGGCCCCGACGAACCGCGCCTGTGTAGGTCGTCCGCCAGCAGTCCGAGACCGCCGCCGACGAGTTGGAGCTCTTCATCACGGGTTCCAGCGGACTGGAGCGCACCACCGCGTGTCTTCCGGGACGCAACCGAAGGACAAAAGCGGTTGACCATGCACGTTCGGCGTAGCGGAGCGGCGCAGGAGTCGAACCTACCAACGCATGGGTTACATGCGCTTGCCGATTTTGAAGTCGAGACAGGTTTGAATCTAGGACAGCGATTCCGCGGTGTGAGTGGCATTTCGAGTGGCAGTCACCGGCTCGGAAGCTCTGAGGACCCTCGATGATCGTCGCCACTCTGGCCGAATCGCCGGAGATGGCCCAGAGCCCGCGAACTTCTAGCGCAAGCGCTCAACGAAAGCACCGCGCGCGAGGCCGACGGCCTCGCCATCCAGGCGACGGCCGCCCTCACCCAATTCCAAACCGCCTGACCGACCACCAGTCCATCATCGCCGGCCTGCTCGTCCAAGCCGACCTGGTCGGCGCCCTACGTCATCGCCCGTGCAGTGAAGGCCCGTTACGACCTCGGATTCTGGAGACTATTCCGAGCGGTGCCAGTTCGCGGCTAGCAGTAGCCGGGAGGCTCCCAGCATCTGGTCGAGATCACTCACGACCCCTCCTCTCACGGTTTACGGGACGGCCAAATGTAGGCGCGCCCGGATGGCTCATCCTCACTGGATGATGCCGGCGGTCCCCCGGTGAACGAGAATCCAGGGGACGTTCGGCGCACGAGTGCCACATGAGCGGCTCTGCGGATTCCGGGAACGCCATCGCACACGTCGCGCCGACGGCGGAGGTCGAAGAAGCGTTCACCCGTGTTCGCAGAGAGGTGAGATATGGCGATTGGACCAGTGCAGTTGCTGGTGTTGGGCTTCAGCCATCCGGACTTCCACGGCGAGGTGATCGAGGAGCTCGAGCGGCTGCGGCAGAGCGACACGGTGCGGGTGATCGACGCCCTCGCCGTGCACAAGGACGCCGACGGAGAGATGGAGGTGACGCACCTCAGCAACCTCTCCAGGGACGAGGCGATCGAGCTCGGCAGCAAGATCGGCGCGCTGATCGGCCTTGGGATCGACGGCGAGGAGGGCGCCAAGGTGGGCGCGCAAGCCGGTGCCGAGGCCGCGGCGGAAGACGGCGTCGAGATCTTCACCGACCAGGAAGCGTGGGACGTCCTCGAAGACATCCCCAACGACTCGGGCGCAGCGCTGATCCTGCTCGAGCATCACTGGGCGGTGCCTCTGCGCGACGCGATCGCACGCGCGGGCGGCTTTCGCCTGAGCGACGGCTTCATCAGCCCCCTCGACCTTGTCGAGATCGGCCTGATGAGCGCCGAGGACGCCGAGATGCACCACGCGCTCGAGCACGGCGGGACGACAACGGCAACTGGAGGTTCGAAATGATGGGATCCCGCAGAGTCGCCCGACGCACCTCACGCCGCGTCGCCAGGCGCCGCTGACATCGGACGCGATCGGCCCTTCGCCGGCACGCCATCCGGGCGTGTCGGCGGTGCCGGTCAACCGCGCGCATCGGAGAGGAGCTGACGGACTTGAATCAGAGACTGACGACATACGGCCTGCGGTATGCGCGCCGCCATCCCCGCCGGGCACTCCGCATCGGTGTCCTGGGCAGCTCGCTGGTCGCCAGGAGGATCAAGGTTGCCGAGATCAGACGGCAGGCGCTCAGGCTGGCCGAGCCGGCCCGGCGGGCGGCGACGGACATCAGGGTGCACTCCGAGACGCGCCGGGCGCGGGGGAATGCCGTGCGCGCAGCGCACCGGGTGCAGGACATCGGGGTGACGAGGGCGCTCACCGACAAGCAGGTGGCACGCAACCTGCGCCGCGCGACCCAGCACGCCTCCCGGGCGGCGAATCTCGCCGTGAACCCCTCACGCCACCGGGTCCGGAAGACCTCGATCGTCGTCCTCGGCACCGGAGCGCTCGCGGGCGCCGCCTACGCTGGACGCAGAAAGTACGCGTCGGCTCCGGACCCCTGGATGGATCCGCAGGGCGACGGGACGATGACGGCGACGGCCGCCGAGGATGCGCCCGCAGCGGCGCCGACCGACGGGCCTCCTCCGACCGACGCGCCTCCTCCGACCGACCCGCCGGCGCCGACCGGCCCTTGAGCCGGGGCGTCAGGCGTCCCAGCGGACGCTGACGCCCGTTTCGACGCCCGGGGGGCGGCGCCGCCGCTTCGGCGTCGACGGCGCCGCGCTCGGCGCGCGAGAACCGGTCCCGGCAGCGTGGCAGTCCGTGGTCCGGGCCGGCGAACCTAGGACGATGGGACGGGACGAGACGAGCACTCCGTCCGCTGCGCCCGAGTTGCCGGAGCCACCCGACGCGGCCGTGAGGCCTGTGGCCCCTGGTCCGGTGAGCGGTCAGGGAGGGGTAACCTAAAGGCATCCGACTAGGGGGTGAACCGTGAAGCTGACCATCATTCACGACCGCGAGACCACCGACCCGAGGCTCCACGTCACCATCGACCCACAGGCCCGCACGATGATCTCGGCGCAACTGAGCCTGCCGTACCTGGGCGGGCTGTCGTTCGCCGTACGCCGCACCCAGGCTGCGGAGCCAGACGGCAGCGCGCTCACATCGTCCGAATAAGACCGAACAACCGCTCGAGCACGCCCGCGCGGAACTCGCCCTGGCCCACGGGCTCGCCATCGCCCGCCGCCGGCCGGGAGGCCGTTCAGGCGGCCCGTCGCAGCACTCGCCTGCTATCAGCTGAAGGGCGACCACACCTCCGCAGCGCGTGTAGAGCAGTGGATCGCCTCGCTGGCAAACACCTCACCGCGCAAGACGCCCGCCTGAGCACCGACCGGCGAATCGCATCCAGCTTGGCGCACGCGTCGTGTGCTCCCAGATCGCCAGATACCCATCGGGGCTCGCAAGGCCCGCATGTCCGACTCCGACGTGGAGTTTCCGCGCTATCACGACAACCCCGAGATCTGTTCGATTGAGATGGACGAGCACGGGAGCCAGCCGGCGATCGCGGCGCGCCGCCTGGTAGGTGTCGCCCTCCACCCCACCCATTTCGGCCTAGCGGAGCGGCGCAGGAGTCGAACCTACCAACCGTGGGGCTACCACGGCCTGCCGGTTTTGAAGGCCGGACGGGTTTGGCTCTGCAAGAGGCCTCGCGAGGGGTCTGCGCCCTCGATCGCGCCCCCCACGAGCTATCCGCTCGGCTTGCCCTCCGCGGATCCATGGAATCGCCGGCGCCAGGCAGGCAGATTTGGGAGCAGTCGCCCTGTTTCTTCACCGCGGCGTCAGCGCTTCAGCGCGGTCTTCGGTAGCTGTCGAGATCGACTTAAGTCGCGGCGTCGCGGCAGTTTGCAGCGTTATGCTGTGCCGGAGATGGCAGTGTCCTGGCCGCATTCCACTGTGCCGTGGTTGCAGCGGCAACTGTTGCCGACGGCGGTGATGGAGCCGCGGGACGAGCCCACCGCACGCGACCGTGTCATCGACGGTGTCCTCGTAGTGGTGGCAGCTGCGCTGGGGGCCGTTTCGCTCGCGTCCAGCTGGGCCGGACGGGACGCGTGGAGCCTCTGGCTTGAAGTCGGGCTCGGCTCGGTTGCGTGTGCGGCGCTCGCGCTTCGCCGTCGGCACCCGACCGCCGTAGCCGTCCTCGCGCTCGCTGCGACGACCGTGTCGGTGCTGGCGGGGGTGGCCGCGCTAGTCGCGCTGTTCAACGCCGCAGTCAGATCGTCGCCTCGCGCGCTGGCTTGGATCTTCGCGCTATCCCTCGTCTCGAACGCGATCTATCCGCTCCTCTACGCCGATGCGAGCCTCGGCGGCTACTGGGGCACGATGGCCCTCTGCGTGCTCGTGATGACGGTCGCGATCGGCTGGGGGCTGTTTGCGCGAACGCGACGGGAGCTGGTTGCGTCGCTGCAGGAACGCGCTCGGCGGCTCGAGTCCGAGCAGCTGCTGCGGGTCGAGCAGGCGCGTGAGGCAGAGCGCCGGCGGATCGCGCGGGAGATGCACGACGTGCTCGCGCACCGTCTCTCGCTCCTGAGTCTCCACGCGGGCGCGCTCGAGTTCCGACGTGACGCCTCGCCTGAGGAGGTGGCCGAAGCTGCCGGCGTCATCCGCGCCAGCGGCCAGGCCGCGCTGGAGGAGCTCAGGGCCGTCATCGGGGTGCTGCGCGAGGAGGACGGCCGCCCCGGGCCAGAGGCGCCACAGCCGACGCTGGCGCAGATCCCGGCCCTCCTCGAGGAGTCGCGGGCGGCGGGGATGGATGTGCGCTGGGAGGAGCGTGCCGCAACGGACGTCGTTCCGTCTGCTGTTGGACGCACTGCCTTCCGTGTCCTTCAGGAGGCTCTGACGAATGCGCGCAAGCATGCCCGCGGCGCGCCGGTCACCGTCCGCCTCGACCCGGGGCCGCCACTGGTGCTCGAGGTCGTCAGCGGTCGCGCGTCTGAGCTCCTCGACGACGAACGGCTGCCCGGTGCAGGCCTGGGGCTGGTCGGTCTCGCAGAGCGCGTGGCGCTCGCGGGCGGCTCGCTCGAGCACGGCGAGGATCCGGCCGGTCGGTTCGTCGTGCGGGCCACGCTGCCGTGGGCGCCGTGAGTGAGTCGATCCGCGTCCTGATCGTCGATGACGACGCGCTTGTCCGTTCGGGCCTGCAGCTCATGCTCGCCGGAGCCGCGGGGATCGACGTGGTCGGCGAGGTAGCCGACGGCCGCGGTGTCCTGGCGGCGATCGACAGGTACCACACGGACGTCGTTCTCATGGACATCCGTATGCCGCAGCTGGATGGCATCGCCGCCACGCGGTTGCTACGAAGCCAGCCGAGGCCGCCGGCGGTGCTCATGCTGACGACGTTCGAGGAGGACGAGCTCGTGTTGCGGGCGCTGCGTGCGGGCGCGGCCGGCTTCCTGGTCAAAGATACGCCGCCTGGTGAGATCGTCCGCGCGATCGAGCTTGTGGGCGCGGGGGAAAGCATGCTCTCGCCGACCATCGCTCGACGGCTGGTCGCCCTCGTCGCGGGCGACTCGGACACCGCCGCCCGCTACGAGGACGCGCGCGAGAAGATGGGGCTGCTCAGCGGGCGCGAGCGGGAGGTGGCCCTGGCGGTCGGCCGTGGGCTGGCGAACGCCGACATCGCCGGGGAGCTCTACATGAGCACGGCCACCGTGAAGGCCCATGTGTCTCGGCTCTTGACGAAGCTCGAAGTGGACAACCGCGTCCAGATCGCGCTGCTCGTCCGCGAAGCCGAGAACTGAGCGGGCCGCTCACCGCGGCCGCGCCGAAGCCGGCGACGCGCCCGCGAGGGTGCCCGGCGCGGCCGTTCTCGCTCTCATCGTGACTCGTCCCAGGCGCTCGGTCGACGTCGAAGGTCGGTGTGCATCGCGACTTTGGTCGCGTCGACGATCGCCGAGGGATCGATGCCGACGCGGGCGTCGCAGCGGATCCTCTCCCGTGACGGATTTCGACGACTGCCGACAGGAGAGTCCCATGCTCGCCCGCTTCGCACATCTGACAAACCAGCACCGCTGGGCCGTGATCGGCGCCTGGACGGTTCTCACGCTCTTCGGCGCTTTCGCTGCCGGAGAGGTCTCCAACCGCTGGTACCAGGGCCTCGCGATCCCTGGCGGCCCCGCCTACGAGGCGAGCCAGCGGACGCTGGATGCGTTCGGCGCCGGCGCACGCGCACCGAACGTCGTCGTCTTCCATGCGGCTGGTGACGCGACGAAGAGCAGGGCGATCGAGCGCGCGACGCGGCGAGCCGCCGCCACCATGCCCGGCGCCCTCGTAAGCTCGTACTTCACAACCGGCGACGCGATGTACGTCTCGCGCGACCGGCACACCACCTTCGCCGAGGTCTATCCGCCGGGTCCGGCCACCGTCGCCACGAAGAGCGGTGCCGTGAAGATGCGGGCCGCGGCCGCGGCAGGCCTGCCGTCCGGGATCACCGTGAACGTCACCGGCCACCTCGCCGCTCGACGAGGCGAGCGCCGATGGCTCGAGCGGCGGTCCCAGCCTGCTGGTTGAGGCTGTGATCGGAGCGCTGGGCGCGCTTGTGATCCTGCTGTTCGTCTTCGGGACGCTGCCGGCCGTGCTGATGCCGGTGGTCGTCGCGATGGCTGCGATTCTCAACACGTTCACGCTCGTGTGGGCGCTGACGTACGTGACCGACGTCTCGATCATCGTCCAGTTCCTGATCGCGCTGGTCGGCCTCGGCGTCGCGATCGACTACGCGCTGGTCATGATCTTCCGCTTCCGCGACGAGCTGCGCGACGGCGCGGACGTCGACGCGGCGCTCGTCGAGACGGTCACCCACGCGGGGCGCTCCGTGATCGTGTCGGGCTCGACGGTCGCGATCGGACTGCTCGCGCTGATCGCAGTGCCGCTGCCGCTCGTCCGCTCGATGGGCGTCGCCGGCATGCTGATCCCCGCCGTCTCGGTGCTCGCGTCGCTGACGCTGCTACCTGCGCTCCTGGCCGTGCTCGGAGAGCGCGTCAACAGTCTTCGCGTGATACCGCGTCGCTTCGTTGACCGCGGCCATCCCGAGCACGGAGCCTGGGGCCGCTGGGCGCGCTTCGTGGTTCGCCGCCCGCTCCCGGTCGCAGCGACCGGCCTTGCAATCGCCACGCTGCTTGCGGGCCTCGGAACGCAGCTGAACCCCAACGAGCCGCAGCTCAAGAACTTCCCCGGCACCGGCACCGCGATCGCCGGCCGCCAGATGCTCGCCGACGCGCACATCAGCCCGGGCGTGATGAAGCCGCTCGACGTGCTGGTCGAGCGCGGCGGCGACGCGCAACGGATCGCCGCGCAAGCTGCGAACGGTTCCGGGCATCGTCGGAGCGACCGCGCCACCAGCGTGGAGCCGCGGCTCGAGCTCGCTGGTCGAGGCATTCCCCGCTATCGACGGCTCGGCGCCCGGCATTCAGGCGATCGTCGACCGCGCACACGACAGGCTGAAGGGCACGAACGGCACGCTCACCGGTGTGACGGCAGTGGACCGCGACTTCATCCATGCGCTCTTCCGCAGCTTCCCCTACGTGCTCGCTCTGGTCCTGGTCCTGACGCTGATCCTGCTCGCACGCGCGTTTCGCTCGATCGTGCTCGCGCTCAAGGCCGTCGTGCTCAACCTCATCTCGCTCGCGGCGACCTTCGGCGTCGTCGTGCTCGTCTTCCAGCAGGGGCACGGCTCCCAGCTCTGGGACATCCCGGCGAGCGGATCCGTGATCGCCTGGATCCCGCTGATGATCTTCGCCTTCCTCTACGGCCTGTCGATGGACTACGAGGTCTTCATGATCGGCCGCATGCGCGAGGCCTACGACGAGACGGGCTCCACCGAGAAGGCGATCGAGCTCGGGCTCGCCCGCACAGGAAAGCTCGTCACCAGCGGCGCCCTCGTCCTCATGTTCGCCTTCCTCGTCCTCTCGACCGGTCCCGGCTACGAGTTCAAGCCGCTCGCGATCGGCCTCGCAGCCGGCATCATCCTCGACGCGACGCTCATCCGCGCCCTGCTCGTGCCGGCGCTGATGCGGCTGCTCGGCGACGCCAACTGGTGGATGCCGCAGATGGACACGCACCGCGCTACACGTCCGCGGAGAGCCTGCTATGAACTTGCCGCTGACGAACGCTGACCGTTCGCGCGATCGACAAGCGAGTGCGGTTCCGCCCTGGAGATGCCCACGGCCTCAGCAGCCGGCAGCAGCGCTCCAGCGCTCCCCGCAGATGTGCTGATCAGGAGCTTGCGTCCCAACACAGTTGCGGGCGGGGCTGGGTTCCGAGAAGGAGGAGTAATGCGCATGCAAGATCACCGGATAGGGCTCGGCATCGCGGTTGGGGCTGGATTAGGCGCGGAGACCGGGGTGCTTCTGCTTGGCGACACCGGCATCGGTGTAGGTGTAGCGGTGGGCGCTGCACTTGGCGCGGCAGCAGCATCCTTCGCCGCCAAAGGCTGGGGGCAGCAGGACTGATGACGGCAGGCTGCGCCGCGGAAAATGGCACGTTACGCCGCGCGAACCGACTGCGCCCTGATCTTGAGCTGGGAGGTCAGACCGCGTGCCGATCCGCAGCGGTAGCTCGACATGCACCCACTCGGGTGGAACCCCTCCGCCAGGGCATTGGCGAAGTGGCGCTGGATACCCCCTCAGACCACGCCCAGGGGTCGACGTAGGCCATGGTCGGATCATCGAGGTAGCCGGGGAACCGCCACCCGCCTAACTCGCGGTAAGCGGCGCGGAGCTTGTCGAAAGCTGCCCGAACACCCGCCCGCACGGCCTGCTCATCCATGGGGGAACGATAGAGCCGTATGCGGCTGGGACTGAGTGACCACTGAGTGACCATCCCACCGGAAGTAGGCGGTTTCAGGCGTACCTCTGCGGACGCCCGCCCGTTGTGGGGACTGCCACCGACTCCGGCCGGTTCACGCGCAACCATGCGGGTTTCGCCTTAGCGGAGCGGCGCAGGAGTCGAACCTACCAACCGATGGGCTACATCGGCCTGCCGGTTTTGAAGACGGCGCAGACTTAGCTCTGGAAGCGGACTTGCGGCCGATGCGTGACCATCTGAGTGACCCTCGCTCTCAGTCCCACTTGCCCCGACGGCCGGCGTCGTACACTCATCGCGTGGCGGCCTGTGCGAAATGTGGCCAGGACAACCCGGAGGGCTTCCGGTTTTGCGGAGCGGGCGGCGCTGCGCTGACGACGGCTTCGGTGAGCGAAGAACGCAAGGTCGTGACGGTGCTGTTCGCCGACCTGGTCGGCTTCACCACTCGAAGCGAGCGGATGGACGTGGAGGATGTGCGTGGCACCCTGGCTCCCTACCATGCCCTGCTGCGGGAGCAGCTTCAGCACTATGGAGGCACCATTGAGAAGTTCATCGGCGACGCGGTGATGGCGCTGTTCGGCGCTCCCGTTGCCCATGAGGACGACCCTGAGCGGGCAGTGCGGGCGGCCCTTTCGATCAGGGCCGCAATCGGCCGGCTAAACGACGATGAACCCGGGCTTGATCTGCATGTCCGCGTGGGCGTGAACACCGGCGAGGCACTGGTGGTACTGGGTGCTGACACCGCGCGTGGCGAGGGGATGGCGTCCGGCGACGTCGTCAACACGGCTGCCCGCCTGCAGTCGGCGGCACCGATCGACGGCATCCTGGTCGGCGAGAGCGCGTATCGCGCCACCGACCGCTCGATCACCTACCGCAGCGCGGAGCCGATCGCCGCCAAAGGAAAGGCACAGCCGGTGCCCGTGTGGGAGGCCCTGGAGGCGCGAGCACGGCTGGGTGTCGATGTCAGACAGCGTCCCACCACGCCGCTGGTCGGTCGCAGCGAGGAACTCAGTTTGCTGGGCGCTGCGCTGAGGCGATGCGAGTCAGGGCGAGTCGTCCAACTTGTGACTCTGGTCGGTGTTCCGGGTATCGGGAAGAGCCGGCTGGTTCGGGAGCTGTTCGAGGCAGGGCGCGGCCCCGACCGCCTCACGTGGCTTCTGGGGCGTTCACTTCCATACGGCGACGGTGTGACCTACTGGGCGCTCGGTGAGATGGTGAAAGCGCAGGCGGGGATCCTGGAGAGTGACCCGCCTGAGCAGGCGGGAGAGAAGCTTGGCCATGCTGTTGACCAGGTCGCAGGTGACGTTTCCGAGGCGCGGTGGCTCGAGCGATATTTGCGTCCGCTGGTGGGTCTGGCTGAGGAGGGGACCGCCGGAGCGCAAGAGGGATATGCGGCGTGGCGCCGCTTCCTCGAGGCGGTGGCCTGGGAGGGGCCGCTGGTGCTCGTGTTCGAGGATCTCCACTGGGCCGACGATGCAATGCTCGACTTCGTCGACAACCTCGTCGAGCGGGCGAGCGGCGTCCCGCTGCTCGTACTCGCGACCGCGCGCCCCGAGCTCTTGCAGCGTCGGGCGGGGTGGGGCGGCGGCAAGGCAAATACGCTGACGATCTCCCTCCCGCCGCTCTCAAACGACGATACCGCCGGCCTCGTCGATGCCCTGCTCGACCAGCCACAGCTGGAGGCACAAACACGGGAAGCGCTGCTCGCCCGCGTGGGGGGCAATCCTCTGTATGCCGAGCAGTACGCGCGCGTTTTGCTCGAGCGAGGTGACGTGATCGATCTCCCGGAGGCGATCCAGGGAATCATCGCTGCTCGGCTCGACTCGCTCTCGGAAGATGAGAAAAGGCTGTTGCAAGCCGCCGCGGTGGTCGGCGAGGTGTTTTGGCTGGGAGCCGTTGAAGCGGTGGACGGCGTCACCCGCTGGCAAGCCGAGGAGCTCTTGTATGCACTCGAGCGCAAGGAGTTTGTGCAGCGCGTACGCCGATCACCGTCGGTGGCAACTGAGACCGAGTACGCCTTCTCCCATGTGCTCATCCGAGATGTGGCCTATGGTCAGATCCCCCGGGCGGAACGCTCGCACAAGCATCAACGCGCGGCTGCCTGGAGCGAGTCGCTGGGACGCGCCGAGGATCAGGCCGAGATGCTCGCCTACCACTACCTGCAGGCGCTCGAGTTGGCTGAGGCGGCGGGGGCCGACGCGGCCGTGCTCGGCGACTCCGCCCGGCGGGCGCTGCGTGATGCCGGCGACCGAGCCGCCGCACTCTACGCGGGAGATGCCGCCGAGCGGTTCTATGACGCGGCCCTTCGGCTATGGCCAAGCGACGACCCGGAACGACCTCAGCTGCTCTTCCGTCGCGCGGCTCCGGTCCCCTCCTGGACGGGCGACCCGGTGCGTCTGGCCGAGGCGAGGGATGCGCTGCTCACAGCAGGCGACAACACCAGAGCCGCCGAGGCGGAGTTCCTTCTCTCGGAAAGCTTCGGTATGCAGGGCCGGCGCGACCTGGCGGACCAGCATGCCGAGCGGGCGATCGCCCTCTCCGCCGGCCTCCCGGCCAGCCGATCGACCGTCTGGGCCATGATGCGCGGAGCGCGCCAAGCCCTCGACGCGGGTGACTACGAGCGCAGCATCGAACTCGGGGGGCAGGCGCGCGGCTTGGCGGAGCAGCTGGGCTCTGAGGAAACCCTGAGCGACGCGCTGACAGCGCTCGGGACGGCACGTGTTGACCAGGGCGACCGGCACGGGCTCGAGGATCTCGCGCGGAGCATTGAGATCGCGACCGGAGCGGGCGCTCTTGGCGCGCTCTCCGGCGCGTACAACGACTTGGCGGCCGCATACCAGAGGCTTGGCGACTTGGACGCGGCCTACGCCGCCCGGGTCGAGGGAGCGCGAGTCGCCGAGCGTGTCGGCTCGGCCTCGCAGATCCGGTGGTTTCAGGGCGCGCTGACCGACGCGCTCTACCGACGAGGCGAGTGGGACGACGCGCTCCGGAAGGGCGACGACTTCTTGCTTGCCGTCGACCAGGGCTCGCCGCACTACCTCACGTGGCAGGTCTCCGCCATCCGCGCCGAGATCCGCTTCGCCCACGACGACCCGGCGGGAGCGATCAGCGACACCGAAACCGCACTTGCCGCCGGCCGCTCCACCGCGCAACCGGACGTGCTGTGCTTCATCCTTTCGGCCTGTGCGCACATCTACTCCCTCGCGTCCGAACACGACCGAGCATCGTCACTCGCGCGCGAGTTCCTCCAGGCCGTGAGCCGCGGCGTCGAAATGGGATTTGCCGTTATCAATCTGCCCACGTTCGCATCCTCCGCCCGGCTGCTCGACCTCACCAACGAGCTGATCGATGCGCTCGCCGACCACCCTGAGACCCCCTGGACCGCGGCGGTACGAGCCTACGCGCACAGCGACTTCGTCGCCGCCGCCCAGATCCTGCATCAAACCGGCTCCAAACCGGAGGAGGCCGAAGCCCGGTTCCGAGCGGCAGAGCAGCTCATGAGTCTGGGCGGTCGCGCCGACGCCGACGCGCAGCTGCAGGCGGCCCTCGACTTCTACCGCTCGGTCGGAGCCACGCGCTACATTCGCGACTGCGAGGCCCTGCTTACCGCCCCCGGCTAGCTTGGTCGGGCCCCCAACCGCGCGGCGCTGCGCGTCCTGCTTCCCTACTCCGCCCGCACTCTCCGTCGCTGTCCCGCCACACTCATGTTGAAGCGGTCAGCGATGACCTTTCTGGAAAGCGGAGCGGCGCAGGAGTCGAACCTACCAACGCATGGGCTACATGCGCTTGCCGGTTTTGAAGACCGGATGGGCCACCGGGCCCGTGCCACTCCAAGCGTGCATACAAGCGGAATCCGACGAGATCCGCCAAGCCCACGGGCCGCGGCCTAGGGTCCCCGCCGCTGGGCGCATGGTGCACCGCAATGCCAGGTGGCTATTCGCGGGTCTCGCCCGATTCATGATTCGCAAACGCGCGAAGCGCCTCCTCCCGGTTCTCGAATATGCGCAGGGCACGGTCGGCACGAAGCAGATCGAGGACTCGCCTCGGGAACCCGTCCTTCGGAGCGACGATCGCGAGCTCTTCGGTTGGGACGTCGTCGACCCGCTCCTGGGCGGCCATCAGTTCTCGCACGGTCGATGAGTCGACGAACGTCGACGCCGACAGGTCGACGATCACCGCGGTGCCCTGCGCGAAGATGCTGGCGAGCTCTGCGCGGAGCTGGCCGCTGTTGGTCATGTCGTGCTCTCCTTGCAGCGTGACGATCCAGCTGGAAGGGCCGACACGGTCGACTGTGACGACCCCCGGCGCGTACGACGACATCAGATCCTCCCTCCCGAATTGTTTTGGGCAAGAGGAACGCCGACGACATCCTGCGAGCGCGGGTTCCTCACGCCTCCACCGCGAGCACATGAGCCAGCTTCTGGACTCAAAGGCGATCTTACCCTGGCATGGCACAGCACACTCAAGCGACGCCCATGACCGTCCAATCCGATTCGCCGTGCGCGTGTAATCCGCGCCGGGCCATGGTACCGAGAGGGGCATGACCGAACCCACGACCACGACCGTCCAGCCGATCGGCGGGCCGACCGCGCTCCTCACGTACGGCGGCCTGCGCATCCTGACCGACCCCACCTTCGATCCGCCCGGCGACCATCCCCGCCCGGGGTCGTCGATCGTCCTGCGCAAGCTCACCGGACCGGCCGCCGCCGCAGACGACCTCCTGCCGGTCGACCTGGTGCTGCTCTCCCACGACCACCACTCCGACAACCTCGACGACGCCGGCCGCGACTTCCTGCCGCACGCCGGGAGCGTCCTGACGACCACGGCAGGGGCCGGGCGCCTCGGCGGCAATGCCGTCGGCCTGGAGCCCGACCAGACGGCGGACCTGGACGGGCCCGAGGGCGGCGTCCAGATCACCGCGGTGCCGGCCGAGCACGGGTCGCCGGAGATGTTCGAGCGCAACGGCCCGGTGATCGGCTTCGTCCTGCGCGGCGACGACCTGCCGACGATCTACGTCAGCGGTGACAACGCCTCGGTCGACGTCGTGCGCGAGATCGCGGCGGAGCACGGCCCCTTCGACGCCGCGATCCTCTTCGCCGGCGGTGCCCAGGTGCCCGAGCTCTGGGGCGACGACACGCTGCTCACACTCGACGCGCAGCGCGCCGCGGAGGCGGCCGCGATCCTGGCGCCGGCGACGATCGTCCCGGTCCACCAGGAGGGGTGGGCGCACTTCACGTCGTCGCCGGCCGACCTCGAGCGGGCGTTCGCGGCCGCCGGCGTCAGCGACCGCCTGTGCTCGCTCGCGCCCGGCGAGCGGGCGGAGCTTCCGAGCTAGGCGACCGGGTCGGGCTCGTCGTCGCCGGGCGCGTCGGCTTCGGGCTCGTCCTCGCCGTCGCCGCCGCCCTGAGCCTTGCGGTGCAGCCGCTCGCGGCTGGCCTCGATGCGGGAGCGCAGGTCGGTCGCCTCGGTGTCGTCCGGCGGAGGCGCGGGCGTGAGCGGCGCCGCGGCGATCTCGTCCGTGTCCTCGTCCGCCTCGTCCTCTGCGGGCGCCGCCTCGGGCTCATCGGCCGGCGCGCTCGGCACGGGCCAGACGACGGTCTCGTACACGCCGCTCTGCTCCGGCGGCGCTTCGGCCTCGGACTCGCTCGGCTCGGGCTCGGCTTCGGGCTCGGCCTCGGCGGGCTCTGGCTCCGCGACCACCTCCGGCTCGGGCTCTGCTCCGGCTCCGGCACGGCCTCGGCGAAGACCGGCTCCGCCTCCCGCGGCGGCGCGTACTCGCTGTCCGGCTCGGGCTCGAAGTCGTTCCAGACATCGCCGGCGCCGACGGCCTCGCGCAGCCGGCCGTACAACCCCGGCGCCGCTACCAGCGCCGCGGTTGCGCCCGCTGCCCCTACCAAGAACCAGCCCAGCCTCCGCACGGCCACGAGTATACTCGGCCCTCGAACCGAGCAGCTTCCTGCTCCGGGGTGGCACCGCACTCCTGATCGCGGCGCCGCCAGCGGTCGGCACAGGTCCGGCCGGCACCCCGGAGCCGCCTGAGTCCAGAGGAGGTGATCAGGATGACGACATACGAGATCATGCTGATGATCGAGCCCGAGGTGGCCGAGGAGCGCCACACGGAGATCATCGAGCGCACCAAGGCGACCGTCACCGAGCGCGGCGGCGTCTGGGGATCGGTCGATCCGTGGGGCAAGCGCAAGCTGGCCTACGAGATCAACCACATGGACGAGGCGTGGTACTACGTGCTGACGTTCGACTCCGAGCCGGAGGCGCTGCACGAGGCGACCCGCGTGCTCGCCATCACGGACGGCGTGATGCGTCACATGGCCGTCGCGCGGCCGCGCGTTGCGAAAGCGGCGCCGCCCGCCGAGCCGGAGCCGGCCGAGTCGCCGGCCTGATTCCCATCCGACCGCCCGCCTATCATATGCCGAACACACGTTCGCACAAGTAGGCAGAGGAGGAACCTCAAGTGGCAAACATCAACCGCGTCATCCTGACCGGCAATCTGACCGCAGATCCCGAGCTCTCCACGCTCCCCAGCGGCACCAGCGTGTGCCGCCTGCGGCTGGCCGTGAACCGCCGCTACAAGGACCAGTCCACGGGCGAATGGTCGGAGAAGCCCAACTTCTTCGACATCAAGGTCTGGGGCGCCCAGGGCGAGAACTGCGCCCAGTACCTGAGCAAGGGCCGCCCGGTGGCGGTCGACGGCCGGCTCGAGTGGAGCGAGTGGGAGTCCCAGGACGGCGGCAAGCGCTCCAAGGTCGAGGTCGTGGCCGACACGGTCCAGTTCCTCGGCTCGCGGAGCGACAACGAGGGCAGCGGCTCCGGCAGCTTCCGCCCGACCGCCGAGCTCACGCCCGATCCGGTCGCGTTCACCGGCGCCGCGGCCTCCGACGACGACATCCCCTTCTAACCGAGGAATCCGCATGGCATCGAAGCCCAAGTCAAAGAGCCGCGGCCCCAAGCGGGGCGCGGCGGCAGGCGCGTCCACACGGCGCAAGCCCTGCTACTTCTGCAAGGACAAGGTCGAGGAGATCGACTACAAGAACTACAACCAGCTGCGCCGGTACATGTCCGAGAAGGGCAAGATCCGGTCGCGGCGGATCTCCGGAGCCTGCCGGCGGCACCAGCGCCAGGTGGCGGTGGCGATCAAGCGGGCGCGCGAGATGGCGCTCCTGCCCTACGCCGTCAACTAGTCGGTTTCCGCGCTCGTAGCGGCCGATCCAGGGCCGCCGGGCTGGTAACCGCGACCAGGGAATGCGACCATCCGACGGCGGCCAGCGCCGCCCGAGGCTGAGAGGGACGAACATGGCACGAAGAGCACAACAGGCGATCCTGCTGCAGGACGTCGAGAAGCTGGGGCGCAAGGGCGACGTGGTCCAGGTCGCCGCGGGCCACCTGCGCAACTACCTCGCTCCGCGCAAGCTGGCCGAGGCGGCCACCGACGCGCGCGTCGCCGAGGTGCAGCGCCAGTCCGAGCAGCGCGCCCGGCACGAGGCGCAGAGCGACGAGCAGGCCCGCGACATGGCCCACGTCCTCAACCGCACCGTCCTCACCATCAAGCGCCGGGCGGGCATGGAGGACAAGCTGTACGGATCGGTCACGTCGACCGACATCTCCGACGCGGTGTGGAAGGCGCGCAAGATCCGGATCGACCGGCGCAAGGTCGACCTGGACGAGCCCATCAAGACGCTCGGCAGCCACAAGGTCACGATGACCGTGTACGGCGACGTGCGCGCGATGCTGAAGGTGATGGTGGTCCCGGGCGGGGCCGACGAGGAGGGCGGCGTCGAGGCCTTCGAGGCCGAGCCGTCCGACCTCGAGGACGAGTTCTAGACCCCGCCGCCCGGATGTCGGTCACCTCCCACGAGCCGACGGTCCCACCTCAGGACCTCGACGCCGAGGAGTCGGTGCTGGGCGCGATGCTCGTGTCCGGCAACGCGGTCGCGGTCGTCTCCGAGCTGCTGCAGCCGGAGGACTTCTACCGCCGCTCCCACGCGACCATCTTCCAGACCATCCTGGAGATGTACGGGCGGGGCGAGAACGTCGACACGATCACGCTCACGAACGCCCTCTCCAACCGGGGGCTGCTCGACGAGGTGGGCGGCAAGGCGGTCGTGCACACGCTGGCGGCGACCGTGCCCGCGGTCGCAAACGCGCGCCACTACGCCCAGATCGTCCGCGACACGGCCACGTACCGCGGACTGATCCGGGCCGGCACCGAGATCGCCTCGCTCGGCTACGAGCGCATCGGCGAGCCGCCCGAGCTGGTCGACCGGGCCGAGCAGATCGTGTTCGGGATCGCCGACCAGCGCATCACCGGCGACTTCGAGCACATGGACACGCTGCTGCGGCAGTCGTTCGACCGGCTGACGCAGCTCGCCGACAACGACCGCGACCTGACCGGCGTCGCCAGCGGCTTCCGCCAGCTCGACGACCTCACCGCCGGCTTCCAGGACTCCAACCTGATCGTGCTCGCCGCCCGCCCCGGCATGGGCAAGACGTCGCTCGCGCTCAACATCGCGGCCCACGTCGGCGTGCGCGAGCGCACGCCCGTCGCCATCTTCTCGCTCGAGATGTCGCGCGAGGAGGTGACGACGAGGCTCATGTGCGCCGAGGGCAAGGTCGACTCCAAGCGCCTGCGCCGCGGGGCGCTCGACAAGGGCGACTGGGAGAAGCTCACCAACGCATCGAGCAAGCTCTACGACGCGCCGATCTACGTCGACGACACCGCCGGCGTGACGCCGATCGAGATCAAGGCCAAGAGCAGGCGCCTGAAGTCGCGCCTCAAGGGCGAGCTCGGCCTCGTCATCGTCGACTACCTCCAGCTCATGGGCGGCACCGCCCGGGTCGAGAACCGGGTGCAGGAGATCTCCCAGATCTCGCGCGCGCTCAAGCTGATCGGCCGCGACCTCGACGTCCCCGTGCTCGCGATCTCGCAGCTCTCGCGCGCCGTCGAGGCGCGCGGCGACAAGCGCCCGGTGCTCTCCGACCTGCGCGAGTCCGGGTCGATCGAGCAGGACGCCGACCTCGTGATGTTCGTCTATCGTGACGATTACTACAACGACCAGAGCGACGACAAGGGCACGGCCGAGATCATCCTGGCGAAGCACCGCAACGGCCCGCTCGACACGGTCAAGCTCTCCTACGTCGGCCGCTACACCCGATTCGACAACCTGGCCCGTCCCGGGGCCTGAAACGCCGGAGGCATCCGCATGCCGCTCAAGGTGGTGGTCGGCGCCCAGTGGGGCGACGAGGGCAAGGGCAAGATCGTCGACCTGCTGGCCGAGCGGGCCGACCTGGTCGCCCGCTATCAGGGCGGGAACAACGCCGGCCACACGCTCGTCATCGGATCGGAGACGTACAAGCTGCGGCTCGTCCCGAGCGGCATCCTCTACCCGGGCACCGAGTGCGTGCTCGGGAACGGGTGCGTCATCGACCCCGAGGTGCTGATCGAGGAGCTCGACGGCCTGATCGCGCGGGGCGTGGACGTCTCCGGCCTGCGGATCAGCGGGAACGCGCACCTGATCATGCCGTGGCACCGGATCATCGACGCCGACTCCGAGCTCCAGCTGGGCCGCCTGCAGATCGGGACGACCCGGCGCGGCATCGGCCCGGCCTACGCCGACAAGGCGCTGCGGGTCGGCATCCGCGTCCAGGACGTCCTCGACGAGAAGATCCTGCGCCTGAAGATCCAGACGGCGCTCTCGGTGAAGAACGTCGAGCTGCGCAAGCTCCACCACCACCGGCCGCTGGACAAGGAGGAGGTGACGGTGGCGATGCTCGGCTACGCCGCCCGCATCCGCCCGTTCATCGCCGACACGTCGCTCCTCGTCCACCGCGCCCTCGAGGACGGCCGGTTCGTGTTGTGCGAGGGCGCCCAGGGGACGCTGCTCGACATCGACAACGGCACCTACCCGTTCGTGACCTCGTCGAACCCGGTCGCGGGCGGGGCCTGCGTGGGGCTCGGCGTCGGGCCGACCCGGATCTCCGCGGTGCTCGGCGTCACCAAGGCGTACCTGACGCGGGTCGGCGCGGGCCCCTTCCCGAGCGAGGCCGACGCCGACCGCGGGGCACAGCTGCGGGAGCGCGGCGGCGAGTACGGCACCGTGACCGGCCGCGATCGCCGCTGCGGCTGGCTCGACGTCGTCGGCCTGCGCTACGCCGCCCGGCTGAACGGGCTCACCGAGCTCGCGGTGACGAAGCTCGACGTCCTCTCGATGTTCGACCGCATCCCGATCTGCACGGCCTACCGCCTCTCCGACGGCTCGGAGTCGACCGACTTCCCGGCCCATCAGACCGACTTCCACCACGCCCAGCCGGTCTACGAGGAGCTCCCGGGATGGGGCAGCGACATCTCGGGCGTGACGGCCTTCGCCGAGCTCCCGGAGGCGGCGCGGGCCTACCTCGACTTCGTCGAGGCCCGGGTCGGCGTGCCGGTGACGATGGTCGGGATCGGCCAGCGGCGCGACCAGACGCTGACGCGCCGCGAGCTCGCGCCCGCCGCCTGAGCCGCCGCGGCCCGCGGCCGTTACGACACCGTTACGTTTCCGCCCCCTGGCCTTAACTACCGAGGCGTAGTGTCTGCCCTGCGGTCGCAGACAGGGACGGACGCGGCTCGCCCGGCGCGGAAGCGCCGCCCGGACTTCCGGGTGGCCGGCCCGCCCGGGCGCCGCCCGTCCCGACCGTGTTCTGGGGCCAGGCCGACCTAGCCGGCAACGCGGTCGCCGGCACGGGCGGCGACCCGCACCGCCCGCTCGAGCCACGGCGCCGCCCGGAGCTGCTCGAACACCGCCCGCGCCTCGGCGAGCATCGGCTCGGCCGCGGCGGCATCGCCGGACGCGACCAGCACCTCGGCGTGTTCGAGCATCGCCACCGCCATCGGGAAGGGCGTCGCCAGCTCCCGCATGAGCGCGGCCGCGCCACGGAAGAGCCGGTCAGCGCGGTCATGGTCGCCGGCGTCGACGGCCATGCGCGCCCGGAACCGCATCGCCTGCGCCCGGACCGACTGGGCCGCGCCGTGGCCGGCCGACTCGACCTCTCCGAGCAGGTCGTCCGCACGCGCGCGCTCGCCCAGCACGAGCGCCGCCTCGACCGCGACCGCGAACGACTCCTTCACCGACTCGGAGCTGCCACCCGCCGCTTCCCGGGCCTCCCACGCCGAGCCCGCCAGCCGCAGCGCCTCCGCGGTATTGCCCTGCGCCAGGCGCAGCCGCGACTCCGGCCAGGCGTGGCTCGTGCGCTCGCTGATGTCCGCCGAGTCCCGCAGCACGGCGTAGCGGCGGATGAGCTCCTCGGCCTCGTCCAGCTCGCCGCGGTGGCAGCGGATCGACACGCTGTTCCCGAGGAAGCACACGAACGGGAAGCGCGTCTGTGAGAAGACCTCCTGGGGCACCTGAGCCGCCCCGGCAAGCGCCTCGTCCCAGTGGCCGAGCGCGTAGAGCGGATACGTCTGCGAGACGAACATCCACTCCTGCTGGCGACTGCCGACACGGCGCGCGAGCGCGAGCCCGTCGCGGTAGCCGGCCGCAGCCTGCTCGTAGCGGTCGGCGCGCGCGTCGAGGTCGGCGATGTTGTTGTACCCACGCAGCGCGGCGGAGGGGATGTCGTTCTCGAGCGCCAGCTCCAGGGCGTAGCGCACGAGTGCTCCCGCCTCGCCGACGCGGCCCCGGTTCGAGAGGATCATCGCCTTCGTGTTGATCGCCTGGGAGAGCACCTCCGGCAGCCCCAGCGCCTCGGCCAGCTCCAGGGCCGTCTCGGTGCGCTCGAGAGCCACGTCCGGCTCGCCCGCGAAGAGCTTGAAGCGGCCCACCTGGGCCGCGAGCGCCGCGAGGTCGGCGTCGGGCTCCTCCACGGTCAGGAGCTCGAGCGCCGCATCCATCCTGTCGAGCGCCTCCCGCAGCCGGCCCGTGTCCCACATGACCTCGCCCAGCCGCGCGGACACACGCGCGGCCGGGTGGGTCGCCCCGTGCGCCTCGAAGAGCTCGACGGCATGCTCGTAGTGCGACCGCGACTCGGAGCGCCCACCGCGCTGGGCCATGATCCCGGCGTGCTCGAGCAGGTCGGCCTGCTCCAGCGGGTCGCCCACGAGCGCCGCCGCCTGCTCGTAGTAGCGCTGGGCCTCGAGCGTCGCCGCGAGCGACGCCGCCCGCTGGCCGGCCTGGCGCAGCGCGGTCACCGCCCGGCGCGAGATCTCACCGGCGTCGCCGGCGTCCGGGTCGGCGCGGGCCGCTGCCAGATAGTGGCCGGCGACGACCTCGGCCAGCTCGTCCTCGCCCTCGTCCATCGCCGCCGCCGCCAGGTGCCGGGCCCGCCGCTCGTGCTTGGAGAGCATCTCGTACGCAACCCGCCGCACCATGTCCTGGAGGAAGCCGTACTGGCCCCGCTCCGGTGAGAGCGGGTCGGCCGTGAGCGACAGCATCTCCTTGCGGGCGAGCGCCGCGAGGGCCGGCTCGACCTCCTCCGGCTCGCGCCCGACCAGCGTCGCCAGCGCCTCCACCGTGAACGTCTTGCCAAGCACGGCCGCCGACTGGAGCAGACGCCGCTCCTCGCTGCCGAGGCCGTCGAGCCGCGCGGTGACGAGCGCCTGGAGCGTCTCGGGCACCTCGAGGGTCTCGATCGGCCCGGCCGGGATATACGAGCTCCCCTGCTCGACCACCAGGCCGCGGTCGAGCAACATGCGCACCGTCTCGACGGCGTAGAGCGGCATGCCCTCGGCCCGCTCGCGGATGCGCGAGCGCAGCTCGTCCGGCAGCCCGGGCACGAGGCCGGAGAGGAGGGTGTCCATCTCGGTCGTGGCCAGCGGCTCCAGGTAGAGGGAGCTCGTGTTGCGCTTGCCCGCGCCCCACGTCGGCCGCCGCTCGGTCAGCTCCGGCCGGGCCAGCACGATCACGAACAGGGGATGGCTGCGCGACCAGTCGACGAGGTGCTCGATGAAGTCGAGCAGCGCGGCGTCGGCCCACTCCATGTCCTCGAACACGAGCACCGTCGGCATCTCCTCGGCCAGCCGCTCGTAGAACAGCCGCCATGCGCTGAAGAGGTTCTCGCGCTCCCACTGGGCGTGCTCCTCCAACCCGAGCAGATGCGCGAGGCGCGGCTCGACGAAGCGGCACTCGTCGGGGTCGGCGATCGACTCCTCGACGGCGGCGTGCAGCTTCACCCGCTGCGAATCCGTGTCCTCACCCTCCATGATCTGGGCGCGGGTACGCACCATCTCCGCGAGTGCCCAGAACGTGACCCCCTCGCCGTAGGGCAGGCAGCGGCCGCGGTGCCAGCGCACGTCTTCCGCCAGACCGTCGATGTACTTGAAGAACTCCCAGGAGAGGCGCGACTTGCCGGTGCCGGCGACGGCCAGCACCGAGACGAGGTGCGCCTTGGACTCACCGGCCGACGCGTGGAAGAGCTCCTTGATCACGCGCAGCTCGCGATCGCGGCCGACGAACGGCGCCTCGAGCCCGGTCGTGCGCTGCGCGCCGCCGATACCACCGATCACACGCACCGCCCGCCACACCGGCACGGCCTCGAGCTTGCCCTTCAGCTCGCGGGCACCGGCGTCCTCGTAGACCACCGCGGCCTCCGTCGCCCGCTTGGTCGACTCGCCGACGAGCACCGTGCCGGGCTCGGCCACCGACTGGATGCGCGAGGCCGTGTTCACGAGGTCGCCGGCCACCATGCCCTCGGCCTGGGCGCCGATCGTGACCGCCGCCTCACCCGTCAGAACGCCGACCCGCGCCCGCAAGCCGTCCGTCCCGACCTCCGCGCCGAGCGCCTCGACCGCGGCGGCCAGGTCGATCGCCGCCCGCACGGCCCGCTCTGCGTCGTCCTCCATCGCGACCGGCGCGCCCCACACCGCCATGACGGCGTCTCCGATGAACTTCTCGACCGTCCCTCCGTAGCGGGCGATCAACGTCCGGCAGGTGTCGAAGTAGCGCGAGAGCAGCTCGCGGACGTCCTCGGCGTCGCGCGTCTCCGACACCGTCGTGAACCCAACGAGGTCGGCGAAGAGGACCGAGACGAGCCGGCGCTCGGCCACGGGCTCGGGCGCCGGCACCCGCGCGGCCGCGGGGTCTCCGAGCGTCGCCCCACACTCGCCGCAGAACCTGGCGCCCGGCGAGTTTCTCGTGCCGCACCCGGCGCAGGTGATCGCCAGGGGCGCACCGCACTCGCCGCAGAACTTTCGCCCTTCCTCGTTCTCGGTCCCGCAGGAGTGGCAGCGCATGCCGGCAAGCGTAGCCAGCGAACGCCGGCATGGCTACGCCCGGATCCGCTCCCCGCGCGGATCCCAGGCCGGCTCGGCGACCACCTCGGCCGCCACCCACTCGCCGAACACCTCGACATCGACGGCGGTGCCGATCGCCGTGGCATCGGCCGGCAGGTACGCGTAGGCGAGCGACCGCGCCACGGCGTACCCGTAGCCGCCGCTCGTGACGCGGCCGGCGATCTCGCCGCCGACGCGGACCGGCTCGGAGCCGAGCGTCACCGCGAGCGAGTCCGCCAGGGCGAGGCAGGCCAGACGCCGCCCCGGCGCGGCCTCGCGGGCGCGGAGCAGGGCGTCGCGGCCGATGAAGTCGATGCCCTTGTCCGGCTTCACCGCGAACCCGAGCCCGGCCTCGTCCGGCGTGTCCTCGGGGGTGATGTCGGCGCCCCAGACCCGGTAGCCCTTCTCGACGCGGAGGGCGTCGATCGCGCGGTAGCCGGCGGCGAGCATGCCGTGTCCCGAGCCCGACTCCCAGACCGCGTCCCACAGCGCCGCGCCGTACTCGGCGGGGCAGTAGAGCTCCCACCCCAGCTCGCCGACATAGGTGACGCGGACGGCCAGGCAGGGGATGTGGCCGACGGCGATCTCGGCCGTGCGCATGTAGGGCAGGCCGGCGTTCGAGAGGTCGGCCGTCGTCAGCGGCTGGAGGATGTCACGGGCCCGCGGCCCCCACAGCCCGAGGCACGCGTGGGCGGAGGTGACGTCGGCGACGTCGACCGAGCCGTCCGCCGGCATGTGACGGCGGATCCAGCCCAGGTCGTGGTTGCCGAACGCCGTGCCGGTGACGATCCGGAACCGGTGCTCGGCCAGGCGGGTGACGGTGAAGTCGCACTCGATGCCGCCGCGGCTGTTCAGCATCTGGGTGTAGGTCACGCTCCCGACCGGCCGGTCGACGTCGTTCGCGCACAGCCGCTGCAGGAAGGCCGCCGCCCCCGGCCCGGACACCTCGATCTTGGCGAACGAGGTCTCGTCGAAGAGCCCGGCCCGCTCGCGGGTCGCGACCGCCTCGGCGTGGATGGCCGGCGACCAGTTCTGGCCCGCCCAGCCGCGCGGGCGCAGGCTCTCGTCGCCGAGCGCCGCGTTCGGCTCGAACCAGTTCGCCCGCTCCCAGCCGGACTTCTCGCCGAAGCTCGCGCCCAGCTCGCCCAGGCGGCCGTAGGCCGGCGAGAGCCGCAGCGGCCGCCCGGCCGTGCGCTCGTGGTTCGGGTACTTGATGTCGTAGTAGGTCGAGTAGACCTCGGTCGCCCGGGCGAGGGTGTACGACCGGCTCGTGTACTGGCGCCCGAAGCGGCGGCTGTCCATGTGCCACAGGTCGAGGCTGGGCTCGCCGTTCACGACCCACTCGGCCACCTGCCACCCCATCCCGCCGGCGCCCGCCAGGCCGTGGGCGCAGAACCCGGCGGCGACCCAGAACCCGGGCACGGCCGACTCGCCGAGGATGAACTCCCCGTCCGGCGTGAACGCCTCGGGACCGTTGTAGAGCTTGCGCACCTCCGCCGTCTCCATCGCCGGCACCCGCTCGACCGCCGCCTCGAGCAGCGGCTCGAACCGGGGCCAGTCCTCGGGCAGGAGCTGGGCCTCGAACCCGTCGGGCACGCCGTCGAGCGCCCACGGCGCCGGGTTGCGCTCGTACCCGCCCATGATCAGGCCGCCGACCTCGGTGCGGAAGTAGATCAGCCGGTCGGGGTCGCGCAGCGTCGGCAGCGGGGCGAGCGCCGGCCGGAACGCCTCGGTGACGAGGAACTCGTGGCCGTAGGTGATGATCGGGACGGTGACGCCCACCATGCGCCCGATCTGGGGCGCGTACATGCCGCCGGCGTTGACGACGACGTCCGTGCGGATCGTGCCCTTGTCGGTCACGACCTCGTGCACCCGCCCGTTGCGCAGGTTGATGCCGGTGACCCTCGTGCGCTGCTCGATGTCGGCGCCGCGCAGCCGCGCGCCGTCGGCGAGCGCGAACGTGAGCTGGCTGGGGTCGAGGTAGCCGTCGAGCGGGATGAACGCCGCCGCGACGACGCCGTCGATCGACATCGGCGGGAACATCTCCTGCGCCTCGGCCGGCGAGACGAGCTCCATGTCGAGCCCGAAGCTCTTCGCCCAGCCGGCCTGGCGCTGGATCTCCTCGTGGCGCTCGCGCGACGACGCGAGCCGCAGCCCGCCGAGCTGGTGCCAGCCGGGGTCCTTGCCGGTCTCGCGGGCCAGGTCGGCGTAGAGCCCGACGGAGTACTGCATCATCTTCGTCAGGCTGATCGTGGAGCGGAGCTGGCCGACGAGCCCGGCGGAGTGCCAGGTCGAGCCGTGGGTGAGGCCGTACTGCTCGACGAGGACGACGTCCTTCCAGCCGAGCCGGGCGAGGTGGTAGAGGATGCTCGTCCCGCCGACCCCACCGCCGATCACGACCGCCTGCGCCTCGTCCCTCACGGGCGGGGACCCTCGCACAACCGGTATAGACCGGTCAAGGTTGCAGCGCCTCGATGAAGCTCGGGTAGCGGGGGTCGGAGGCGCGCTCGCGCAGCCGGGCGAAGAACCGGTCGGCGTAGGCGACGTAGTCGGCGTCGGTCGTCCGCAGCCCCTGCTGGACGACGCCCCACATCGCCTCGCGGAAGTCCGACATGATCCGCATGAGCCGGATGCGGGCGAAGTCGCGCTCGCGCACGCGGCCGAGGTAGGCGCGCAGCAGGGTGCGGTCGTCGTCCTCGGTCAGGTCGTGGTTGGTGGAGAAGTTGGCGAGGTCGAAGAACGGGTCGCCCATGCCGGAGTACTCCCAGTCGACGATCAGGAGCCGGCGCCCCTCGAGCAGGAAGTTCGCGTTCAGGAGGTCGTTGTGGCACAGGCACAACGGCGGCGGGTCGGCCGCGAGCGCCGCCCGCATCTCCTCGGCGCGCTCCCACGACCAGGCGAACGCCTCCGGGAGCTCGACGCCGAGCCAGCGCGCGTTCTCGCGATACGTCTCGACGATCCCGAAGGCGGAGAAGGACGCGGCGATGGCCGGGCCTTCGTGCAGCCGCCGCAGGGTGGACGCCACCTGCCCCAGCATCGCCGTCGTGCGCATCTGCTCGGGCGGGACGAGGTGGCCCTCCACGAATCGCGTGATCAGGATCTTCTCGGGCCGCAGGTAGGCGAGCACCTGCGGGCCGATGCCGAGCCCGCCCGCCATCACGGTGGCGGCGTATTCGGCCTCGCGGTCGGCGCCGAGCATCTCGGCCTCGCCGGTCACGCGCAGGACGTACTCCTCGGGCGCGCCGTGGATGCGGTAGTTCAGGTTGGTCAGCCCGCCTGGCAGCGGCTCGGCTCTGAGCGGATAGCCGTGCAGGTCGGGGACGCGCTCCGCGATCCGGGCCAGGTCGTCCGCGTTGGGCGGATTCGAGACCTCGAGGGCGTCCACCCGGCCTACGATAACGCCATCGCCGCCGGCACCCTCACCCCGCGTGCAAGCCACCGCTGGCTGGTGCTCGACTCGGCGGCGGACGACCCGTTCGCGCAGGTCGAGCGCTTCCTCCGAGGTCACGGGTTCGGGACGGCCGATCCGCCCGCCGGCATGCTCGCGGACCTCTACCTGGGCTACGGCCTGGCGGCGAGCCTCGCCGGCGTGCACGTTCCGCAGCCGCCGGAGCCGTGCCCGCTGCCGGTCGCGGCGTGCCGCGTGCGCCCGGACGACGAGCCCGCGGCGGCGGCCGGCTCCTTCCGGGCGGAGGCGTTCGCGCCCACGTGGAGCCCGGCCGAGCATGCGGCCGCGGTCGAGCAGGCCCGGGCGGCGATCGGCCGCGGCGACGTCTACCAGGTGAACCTCGTCCAGCACCTGCGGGCGCCGTTCCACGGCTCGCCGCGGGCGCTCGAGGCGGCGCTCGCGCCGCTCGACGCCGAGTGGGCCCACGCGCTCCACGGCGAGGGCTGGTCGATCGTCTCGGCGACGCCCGAGCTGTTCCTGCGGACGCGCGGCGACCGGGCCTGGACGATGCCGATCAAGGGCACGCGCCCGGCGGGGTCGAGCGAGCCGATCGCGGACAGCCCCAAGGACCGGGCGGAGCACGTCATGATCGTCGACCTCGAGCGCAACGACCTCGGCCGCGTCTGCCGGCCGGGCAGCGTCCGGGTCGCGGAGTTCCTGACCGAGCGGCCGATGGCCGGGGTGCGGCACATGGTCTCGACCGTCGAGGGGCGGCTGCGGCCGGACGTCGGGTTGGCGGACCTGCTGCGGGCCACCTTCCCCGGCGGCTCGGTGACCGGGGCGCCGAAGCTGGCCGCCATCGACCACATCGCCCGCCTGGAGCCGGTGGGACGGGGGGCGTCGATGGGGGCGCTCGGGGTCGTGCACCCGAACGGCGACCTCGATCTGGGCCTCACGATCCGGACGCTCGCCGTGGCCGAAGGCGAGCTGCACCTGTGGGTCGGCGGCGGCATCGTGTGGGACTCCGACCCGGCCGCGGAGGTGGAGGAGTCGCTCGTCAAGGCGCGGCCGCTGGCGCGGCTGATCGGCGCCGGGCTCCCCGGGGGCGCGGCGTGATCTCGGCCGACTCGCTGACCGTGCTGGCGATGACGGCCGTGCTGGCCCTGGGGACGCGGAGGGTGGCGCGGTTGTCCGCGCGGCTCGCGATGGGCGGGCTCACGGGCCTCTTCGCGGCGCTCTGGCTGGCCGAGTTCGCGTCCGCCGCCGCCGGCGGCATCGTCGCGGTCGTCTCGCTCGTCGTGGCGGCGGTCGGGCTGGCGGGGCTGGCCGCCGGCCGGGTCAGGCGCTGACCCGAGCCCCGGCCGAGATCTCGCGGCGAAGCGATTCGAGCCCACCGACGTAGATCTCCGAGAACGTCGGGAACGGCTGGATCGTGTCGCGCAGCACGTCGAGCGGCACGCGGGCGCGGATCGCGAGCGTCGCCTGCTGCAGCCACTCGCCGGCCTCCGGGCCGAGCGCATAGGCACCGGTCAGCCGGTCGCCGTCGCTGAGCAGCGTGAGGAACCCGTTCGAGTCGGCGTACGCGCGCGTGTAGGTCTCGGTCTTGGCGATCCCCGACACCGGCACGGTGGAGCTGAACGGGGCCTCCGCCGCTCCCACCGCGGCCGCCTGCGGGTCGGTGTAGACGACCCTCGGGACGGCGTCGTAGCTCGCCTCGCGCGGCTCGCCCAGGATGTTGTCGGCGACGACCTCGCCCTGGTACTTGCCGACGTGGGTCAGCGGCCAGATGCCGGTGACGTCCCCGAGCGCCCACACCCGCTCGGCCGCCTGCAGCCGGGCGTCGACCGGGATGCCGTGCCCGTCGGCCTCGATGCCGACCGTCTCCAGGCCGATGCCCTGGACACGAGGGCGCCGCCCGGTGGCGACCAGCAGGCGGTCGCCGCGCAGCTCCCGGCCGTCGTCCAGCGCGAGGACGTAGTCCGCGCCGTCGCGCCGTGCCGCCGCTGCGTGGAGGCCGAGCTCCAGCTCGATGTCCTCGCCGCGCAGCACCTCGCCCAGCGCCTCGCCGAGGGGCGCGGGCTCCCGCGGAAGGACGTGGGCGCCGCCCTCGACCAGGGCCACCTCGCCGCCGAGGCGGCGGACGGCCTGCGCCATCTCGACGCCCACCGGGCCGCCGCCGAGCACGAGCATCCGCCGCGGGACGGCCTTCATCCCGGTCACCTCGCGGTTGGTCCAGACCCCGTCCATCTCATTCAGGCCCGGGACGGGCGGGATGAACGGGTCGGCACCCGTCGCGACGACGACGTGCTCGGCCGTGTGGCGGACGCCGTCCACCTCGACAGCGCCCGGGCCGGCGAGCCGGCCGCTGCCTCGCAGCAGGTCGATCCCGGTGTTGGCCAGCCACCGCACCTGGCCGGCGTCGGAGTAGTTCGAGACCATGTAGTCGCGCCAGGCGAGCGCCGCCTCGACGTCGACCTCGGCCGTGCCCGCGGCGTCGAGCGCGGCCCGCACCGCCTCGCCGGGGCGCAGAAGCGTCTTCGACGGGATACAGGCCCAGTACGAGCACTCCCCTCCAGCCAGCTCGCGCTCCACCACCGCGACCCTCAGGCCGCCCGCGGCCAGGGCGCCGGCGCAGTGCTCGCCGGGCGAGCCCGCGCCGATGACGATCACGTCGTAGTCGCTGCTCATTGCGGCAGCTCCTCGCCGGCCCGCTCCTTGACCATGTACTCGGCGTACCAGGACGGCCAGTCCGCATCCTCCTGGCCGGTGCGCTTCTCGTGCTCGCCGTGCGCCGCCGCGGCGCGCTTGAGCGCCCCCTCGAGCTCGGCGGCCGACGCGAACGCCGTCTCGGCCGCCTCGATGCGCCCGGGGAGCCGGGTGGTGATCTCCTGGAGCAGCCAGCCGTTGCCGTCCGGATCGCGGAACGTGGCGAACGACGAGTAGCTGCCGTGCTCGGGATCCGGCCCGTCGACGCGACCGGCGCCGTCGGGCCGGAACTGGGCGCCCGGCGCGCCGGCGTGGAACACCCCGCTCACGTCCGCGCCGCGGGCGGTGAGCTCGGCGCGGGCGGCACTCGATGTCGGACACGATCAGGTAGAGGCCCTGGGCCGAGCCGGGCGCGGCCGTCGTCATCTTCGACCCGAACTGCACGGACGTTCCCGAGCCCGGCGGTGTCAGCTGGACGACCCGGAAGCCGTTGTCGAACGGAAAGTCGGCGTCGAGCCTCCAGCCCAGACCGGCGTAGAACTCCTTGGCCCGATCGACGTCGGCCACCGGGATGACGACGACCTCGAGCTTCAAATCGACCGTTCTGCTCATGGTGGCCCTCCTGGTCTGGTATCGGCCCGATGCTAGTGGAACCTCGGAGCGAGGCGTCGACGTCTCGCCGCTCGATGAAGCCTCCACACCCCTTCGACGCTAACCGCGGCCGCACGGCCGCGTCATAGCGAGGGATGTCGTCGGCCGGATATCCCGCCGCCGCCCGTGCCGGTGTCGCGGACCCGGTCGTCGCGGCGACCTCGCAGCGCGCCCAGGTCATGCGCAGGCTGCGCCACGACCCGCTCGCGATCGCGAGCGGCGCCGTGCTCGCGGCCGTCCTCCTGTCCGTCTTCGTCGGCGCGCCGGTGGCGGAGCACCTGCTCGGCCACGGGCCGGACGACATCTTCCTGAAGTCCATCCACAACGGCGTCCCGGCCGGGCCGTGGACCCACGTCCCCAACCAGGACCAGGCCTACGCGCACTTCAACGGGACGACGCTCTTCGTGCTCGGGGCCGACGGCTACGTCGGGCGCGACGAGCTGATGCGGCTGCTCTACGGCGGCCAGGCCTCGATCGAGGTCGCCTTCGGCGCGACCCTGGTGGCCATGCTGATCGGCGTGCCCGTCGGGGCGCTGGCCGGCTACTTCGGCGGGCTGCTCGACGGCGTCGTGCTGCGCACGATCGACTTCGTGATGGCGTTCCCGATCATCCTGCTCGCGATCGCGATCGGCAGCAAGCGCGGCCGGGTGGCTGGCGGGCCTGAACGCGGGCGGGCTGCTGCGGCCCGGAGTGCCCGGCCTGGCCGTGTTCATCGGCCTGGTCACGTGGTTCTACCCGGCCCGGATCGTGCGGGTGCAGGTGATGTCCCTGCGGGAGCAGCAGTTCGTCGAGGGAGCGCGGATGGTGGGAGCCTCGCACCGCCGCGTGCTCGTCTCGCACATCCTGCCGCACCTGACCGGGCCGCTGGTCGTGTACGCGACGATCGTGTTCGCGACCAACGTGATGCTCGAGGCGTCGATCTCGCTGCTCGGCGTCGGCATCCAGCTTCCCTACCCGAGCTGGGGGAACATGCTCGCGACGAACTTCGGCACGCTGATCGCACCGGGCGGCTACCCCTTCCTCACGCCGACCATGTGGACGGCGGTCTTCCCGACGCTGGCCATCCTGATCACCCTGGTCGCGACGGTGACGCTGGGCGAGCAGGTGCGCAAGGCCCTCGACCCGAGGGCGCGGTAGCGGTGGGCGCCTACGTGGTACGGCGGATGGCGGGCGCCTTCGTCCTCCTGCTCGCCCTGACCCTGGTCACGTACGCCGTCTACTTCACGATCCCGTCCGACCCCGGCCTCTACATCGTCGGCTCGCCCCACCCGACGCCGGCGCAGATCCGCGCAGCGAACCACAAGCTCGGCGTCGACCGGCCCGTGGTCGTCCAGTACCTGAGCTTCGTCGACCGGCTGCTCCACGGCGACCTCGGCCGTTCGTACGCGACCGGCGCGCCGGTGCTCTCGATCATCCGGGCGGCGGCGCCCGTGACGGCGTCGGTCGTGCTCGGCGGGGTCGTCCTGCTGACGGCGGCGGCGATCGCGCTCGGCACCCTGAGCGCGCAGCGCAGCCACACCCGGCTCGACTGGGCGGTGGCGACGCTGCCCCTGCTGGGGATCGCCCTGCACCCCCTGGCGGTGGGGCTGATCCTGCGGTCCGCGTTCTCGAAGCATCTCCACATCGCTCCCAGCGGCGGCTACTGCAGCCTCATCGGCACGAGCGGCGGCTGCGGCGGCGTCGACCACTGGGCCTCGCACCTCATCCTGCCGTGGATCACGTTCGCGCTCTTCCTCTTCCCGCTCTACGTGCGGATGGTGCGCACGCGCGTGCTCGAGACGCTCGACGAGCCGCACGTGACCGTGGCGCGCGCGAAGGGGGCGACGGAACGCCGGGTGGTCGGCTCGCACGTGATGCCGCTGGTGCTGCCGGCGCTCGTCGCGATGCTCGCGATGGACGCCGGCGTGGCCCTGACCGCCGCGATCTACATCGAGGTCGCCTACGGGCTGCCCGGGCTCGGCCAGACGGCGCTGTTCGCCCAGCAGGGCGGGACCGGCTTCGACCTGCCGGTGATCACCGGCATCGTCCTGGTCGTCGCGGCCGCGGTGATCACGCTGAACGCCGTCGCCGACATCGTCGCCGTCCGGCTCGATCCCCGCCTGACCCTCGGCGGGCGCAGCTCGGCCGGAGTGCGCTAGCCAGGGAGCGCCGCTACCACCATCCGCCGATCCGCGCCGCCGCGGCCCTTCCGGCGGCCGAGGCCCACCAGCGGGCGTGACCGAGCACGAACGTCTCCCACGCCCAGTCGGCCTTCTCACGGTCGCGCTCCACGCCCCAGTAGTAGTCGAGGAACGAGATGCCGTACTCGAACTGGCACGTCGCCAGCACGTCGGCGAAGGCCGCGCGCTCGGCCGGCGCGAGCGGCGTACAGGCGTCGTAGCTGCGGACGAGGAGCTCGGCCGCGCGCAGGTCGAAGGCCGAGTCGTCGCCGGCCGAGATGCGGTTCCAGAAGAAGCAGTTGCGCTCCACCGCGACGGCGAGGTCGAGCACGCGCGGCGCGTAGTCGGCCTGGTGGAAGTCGATGATCCCGGCGACGTCGTCGCCCGAGAAGAAGAGGTTGTTCGTCTGCCAGTCGCCGTGCAGCGGCCGCTCCGGCAGCGCGCCGAGCAGCGGCCGCAGGCGCGAGAACGGGTCGGCGTACGCGGCCTCGACGGCGGGCCTCCAGTCGCGGCCGGCCAGGTACTCCGCCACCGCGGGCCGCTCGGCCGCCAGCCGCTCGACGGCGTCCACGGGGTCGTCCGCCGCCGCGCCGATCTGGACGACGAAGCCCGCCTGGGGCTGGGGCGTGCGGTCGGGGAAGTCGGCCCCGGCGGCGTGCAGCCGGGCGAGCATCCGCCCCGCGGCGGCGACGTGGGCGTCGGAGGCGAACGGGTCCCAGCTGTCGGCGCCGTCGTAGACGTCCTCGCCGGCGGCCGGCTCGTGCAGCTCGTACCAGAGCCCCTCCGACTCCACGAGGCCGAGCGCCCGCGCCGCGGGCACACCCCGATCGGCGAGGTGGTTGGTGAGCCGGTGCTGCCATTCGATCTGGGCGCGGGCGCGGCCCATCGGCGGCTGCCGCTTCAGATAGACCTCGCCGGCAGGAGTGCGACAGCGGGCGACGGCGAAGAGCCAGCGGCGATGGTGGGCGACGATCTCGGCGTCCGGCCCCAGCACGGCGCGCACCTCGCCCCACGTGATCGGCTCCCAGAAGCGGTCATCGACCCCCATCCGCGGCCACCCTACCTACCATGCCTGGCATGCCGAGCGACGTCCTCGTCACCCCGCACTGGCTCCAGGCGCACCTGGGCGACGTGCGCATCCTCGACGTCCGCGGCCGCGTGCTCGCGCAGGAGCCGCGCTACCGACGCCGACCCCGAGGCGTACCGGGCCGGGCACATCCCCGGCGCCGCCTTCTGTGACTGGCGCACCGACTTCACCGACCGGGACGACCCGGTGCCCGTGCAGCTCGCGCCGCCGGACGCGTTCGCGGCCGACGCCACCCGGCTCGGGATCACGAACGAGGCGACCGTGGTCGCCTACGACGACTACCGCAACGTCCTGGCCGGGCGGGTGGTGTGGGCGCTGCGCACCTACGGCCACGCCCGCGCCCACGTGCTCGACGGCGGCCTGCGCGCCTGGACTGCGGCCGAGTTCGAGCTGCGGGCGGGGGACGAGCCGCCCGCGCCCGCCGACCCGCCGTACCGCACGGCCGCCCGCCGGCCGACGCTGTGGACGCTCGAGGAGATGAAGGCCGCGCTCGAGCGCGACGTGCTCGTGCTCGACGCCCGGCCGCACGACGAGTACGCAGGGCTCGAGAGCCACGCCCGCCGCCACGGCCACATCCCCGGCGCGGTCAACGTCCCCTACCGCGAGCTGCTGGCGGGCGACGGGCCGTTCCGGGAGCCCGACGAGCTGCGCCAGGCCTTCGCGGACGCCGGCGTCGACGTCGCGCGGATCGACCGGCCGGTGGTCGTCTACTGCAACGGCGGCGTGTCGGCGACGGCGGTCGCGAACGCGCTCGCGCTGGCCGGCGGCCCCGACGCGGCCGTCTACGACGGCTCGTGGAACGAGTGGGGCAACCGCTCCGAGACGCCGATCGAGAACTGACCCGGGGGCCGGGGCCGACTCTCCCCGCGGCCAAAGAGTGTCGTCACCTGCCACTTGTACCGCGGTCGCGGGCCACGTAGCCTGCGCTCTGCCAAGAAGCGAGCCGACGCCGCAGGCGGGCGGCGAACGACCAAGGAGGGATCCGTGAGCGACCTCGACCAGTTCGTCGAGGCCCCGGGGCGAGCGGAGCAGGTGGCGGACGTCCGCCGCCGCATCGACGCCGAGGGCATCACCTACATCTACTACCAGTTCGTCTCGGTCACGGGCCGGATCATGGGCAAGGGCGTGCCCGCCAACCACTGGGAGACCATGGCCCAGAAGGGATTCCAGCTCGTGTACGGCTCGACGGCGAACCTGTTCGTCGACCGCCACGGCGACTACATCGGCTACGGGCCCGAGGCCTGGGAGCTGGTCGGGATCCCCGAGCCGGAGACGTTCGCGGTGCTCCCGTGGGACCGCAAGGTCGCGCGCGTGTGGTGCACCTGCTTCCGCAACCGCGAGGACCTCGACGGCCCCGGCGCATTCCTCACGTCGGACTGCCGCGGCAACCTACGCCGCATCCAGGCCGACCTCGAGGCCCGCACCGGCATGCACCTGCGCGCCGGCATGGAGCCCGAGATGATGTGGCTCAAGCTGAACTCCGACGGCACGCCGTCGGTCGAGGGCAAGACCAAGCCCTACTGCTACCACATCGACCAGTTCTCCGAGCTCCAGCCGATCATCCACAAGGTGATCGAGTACGCCGGCGCGCTCGGCCTCGACATGATCCAGGGCGACCACGAGGACGCCCCCGGCCAGATCGAGCTGAACTTCGGCTTCGACCGGGCCGAGCTCACCGCCGACAACCTGACCACGTTCCGGCAGGTGTGCAAGGCGGTCGGGCGCGAGCTGGGCGCGTTCCCCTGCTTCATGCCGAAGCCGTTCATGGGCGTGTCGGCGAACGGGTGCCACACGAACCTGTCGCTGTGGAAGGGCGACGAGAACCTGTTCCTGCCCGAGGGCGACAACCCGCGCATGCCGTCGCAGCTGGGCCTGAACGCCATCGGCGGCATCCTCGAGCACCTGCGCGCGCTCACCTGCATCACGGCACCGACGGTCAACTCCTACCGCCGGTTCTGGGAGCAGGGCTTCTGGGCGCCGGTGTTCGCCGACTGGGGCTACCAGAACCGCACGACCGCCCTGCGCGTCTCCTCGCCCGACCGCTTCGAGTACCGCTCCGTCGACTCGTCCGTGAACCCGTACCTCGGGCTCGGCGCGCTGATGAAGGCGATGGAGGACGGCATCGATCGCAAGCTCGATCCGGGCGATCCCGAGGAGGGCAACATCTACGAGGCCATCGCCGCCGGCAAGCAGGTGAGCCGCGTGCCGATGACGCTCGGCGAGGCCCTCCAGGCGCTGGACGACGACGAGCTCGTGAAGTCGGCCATGCCCGGCGAGATGCTGCGCGTCTTCGAGCACTACAAGCGCGACGAGTGGGAGCGGTACTGCGGTGAGGTGTCCGACTGGGACGTCAAGGAGTACCTCGACGTCCTGCCGTGAATAACCGGTGCCTGGCACCGGATATGCACACGAACGGGTCGATGCCCTCGCCGCGAGGCTGATCGCGGCGGGGGCGACGCCCGGCGCGGCGGTTGCCGTCGGCGACGGCGAGCGCATCCTCTGGGCCGGGCACTACGGGCACGCCGATCCCGCCGCCGGGCGCCCGGTCGACGAGCACACGCTGTTCGAGATCGGCTCGATCTCGAAGTCGTTCACCGCCGCCTGCCTGCTGCGGCAGTGGCAGGCGGGCCGGCTCGAACTCGACGCCGAGATGCGGACGGTGCTGCCGTGGTTCCCGTTCGACGGCATCACCGTCCACCACCTCCTGAGCCACACCGGCGGGATCATCTGCAGCCTGGGCGACCCGCCCAGTCCGGCGACCGAGGTGCTGGCGCTCGCCGACACGGCCCGGGCGCCGGCCGGCTCGGGCTTCTGGTACTCGAACGCCGGCTACCAGGCGCTCGGCTGCCTGCTCGAGCGGCTGACCGGCGAGCCGTTCGCCGAGACGTACCGGCGCGAGATCATCGGGCCGCTCGGGCTCGCGAACACCGAGCCTCTCACGACCATCGTGGTGCGGCCCCGCCTCGCGGTCGGCCACGAGGCCTACGACGAGGCCACTCCATGGCGGCTCGGCGACCCGCTCGCCCCGGCAACCTGGGTCGACTACAACGGCGGCGACGGCAGCGTGTGCGCGACCGTCGAGGATCTGGCCGCGTACGGGCGCAGCTTCCTGGCCGGCGACGCTGTCGCCGAGCGAATGGCGACGCCCGTGGTCGAGGACACCGAGGACGACGGCTGGTACGGCTATGGGGTCATGTCAAGGACGGTCGGCGGGCGCCGCTGGGTCGGCCACAGCGGCAGCACCGTCGGGTACCGCGCCCACCTCTGGTGCGACGTCGAGGCCGGTATCTGCGCGGCAGCGGTCGTCAACGGCAAGACGGGGGCGAAGCTGCTTGTCGAGCTCGCGCTGCGCCTCGCGGTGGGCGACGAGCCTCCCGAACCCGAGCTGACGGGCCTCGACGATCCGGCCGCCTCGGTCGCCCTCGACGCCGAGCCGCCCGAGGAGCTCCGCCCGATCTGCGGCCTCTACCGCTCGCACAACCCGTGGGCGACGACGCTGCGCGTCGCCACGGTCGCGGGCCGGCCGGTGGCCGTCGTCTGGGGGGTGGCCGAGCCGCTCACACCGCTCCCGGAAGGCGGGTACCGGCTGGGCAAGCCGGACTGGAGCCCGGAGCGGCTGCGGTTCGACCTGCCGCTCGAGGGCCGATTCATGCGGGCGCTGCACGGGACAGCCGCGTTCCACCGGCCGGAATGAAGTATGTTCGATCGGACATTGGAGGGCATCCGGCCCACGGGTAGCATTTCCCCCGCAACCTCGCTCACCAAGCGGAATCGCCGCTCAAGCCCGAAAGGCTCATCGTATGTGCGGAATTGCAGGAATCATCTATCGGGACGGCGCGCAGGACATCGGCCGTGACATGACCCGCATGCTCCAGTCGATGAAGCACCGGGGCCCGACTCGACCGGCTACGCCCTCTTCGGGCCCGCCGCGAAGCCCGTCCTCGTGCGCTACAAGCTGGCCGACGCCAACGACCCGCGCGACTTCGAGTTCGCCGACCGGCTCCAGCGCCACCGGGCCGAGGTCGAGGCGCGCATGCGCGAGCTGGGTGCGACGATCGAGTCGGTCGAGGACGAGACCGACTACGCGCTGCGGGCGGTGCTGACCTACTCCGGCGACCTGAAGCAGCTCGCCGACTACCTCGAGGACGTGCCCGGCTGCGAGGTGCTCTCGCTGGGCCACTCGCTCGAGATCGTGAAGGACCTGGGCGACGCCGAGACGGTGGCGGATCAGTACGACCTGGCCGACTTCACCGGCACCCACGCCATCGGCCACGTGCGCATGGCGACGGAGTCGGACGTCGACATCTCCGGCGCCCACCCCTACTGGGCCTACCCGTTCGCCGACGTCGCCGTCGTGCACAACGGCCAGCTCACGAACTACTTCCAGTGGAAGCGGCGCCTCGAGCGGTCGGGCCACCGGTTCCAGTCGGAGTGCGACTCCGAGATCATCGCCGTCTACCTGGCCGAGAAGATGGGCGAGGGCATGTCGCTCGAAGAGGCGATGCGCGCGAGCATGGACGACCTCGACGGCGTCTTCACGTACATCTGCGTGACCAAGGACGCGCTCGGCGTGGCCAAGGACGAGATGGCCGCGAAGCCGCTCGTGCTGTACGAGAGCGACGACCTGGTCGCGCTGGCGTCGGAGGAGATCGCGATCCGGGCCATCGTCGACCACGAGATCGACACATACGACCCCTACGAGGGTGAGGTGCTGGTATGGACGCGGTAGGCGAGCGCCAGATCTCCTACGACGCCCGCGGGCTGTCGGAGCCGGACGCCGAGGTCCCCAAGGTGTCCGAGGTGGACGGCGAGCGGGCGGTGTTCGACGCGCGCGACCTGACGACGCGCCAGATCAACCTCGAGCTGCGCTGGCTGCTGTACGAGCAGGGCATCACCGACGTGACGGTGAAGAACCCCGGCTCGAAGCACTCGATCGGCGTCGGCATCCTGACGCGCTGCAAGATCACGTTCGAGGGCAGCCTGGGCTACTTCGGCTGCGGCATGATCGACGGGCCCGAGGTGCACATCACCGGCCGCGTCGGCTGGTCGGCCTGCGAGAACATGATGTCGGGGGTGGTCGTGATCGACGGCAACGCCGGGTCGCTCACCGGTGCGGCGATCCGCGGCGGCGACCTGGTGGTCAAGGGCCGCGTCGGCGCGCGCAGCGGCATCGACCAGAAGGGCGGCACGATCCTGACCCTCGGCAGCGCCGGCTCGATGAACGGCTTCATGATGCAGCGCGGCCGCCAGATCATCTGCGGCGACGTCGGCCCGGGCCTGGGCGACTCGATGTACGACGGCATCTTCTACGTCGGCGGCAAGGTGAAGTCGCTCGGCGTCGACTGCGTGCCCGGCGAGTGGACCGACGCCGACACCGAGTTCATCGAGCGCAAGTTCCGCATCTACGACCTCGGCTCCCCGCCGGAGTTCCAGAAGTTCGTCTGCGGGAAGAAGCTCTACAACTACGACAACCTCGAGCCCTCTGAGCGAAAGCTGGTGCTGTAGGTGGCGCAGGACAAGACATCCTCCAAGCGCAACGTGCTCGGGCGCAGCTCGATCTTCACGCCCGAGGTGATGAACGACATCCACGTGAAGTCCGAGCTCGGCCGCTACCGCATGCGCGGCTTCTCGATGTTCAAGCCGATCCCGCACTGGGACGAGCTCATGTTCATGCCCGGCACGCTGACCCGCTTCGTGATCGAGGGCTACCGCGAGAAGTGCGTGACCAGGACCGTGCTCGGCGCCCGCTTCGCGAAGAAGCCGATCGAGCTCGACATCCCCGTCTACATCACCGGCATGAGCTTCGGCGCGCTGTCGCTCGAGGCCAAGATGGCGCTCGCCAAGGGCGCCTCGATGGCGGGCAGCGCCACCTGCTCGGGCGAGGGCGGCATGATCCCGCCCGAGCGCGACCTGTCGACGAAGTGGTACTACCAGTGCATCCAGAGCCGGTACGGGTTCAACCCGCACCACCTGATGCTCGCCGACGCCTGCGAGTTCTTCATCGGCCAGGGCTGCAAGGTCGGCCTCGGCGGCCACCTGATGGGCCAGAAGGTGACCGAGCAGGTGGCCGAGATGCGCTCGCTGCCGGCCGGGATCGACCAGCGCTCGCCGGCCCGCCACCCCGACTGGCTCGGCCCCGACGACCTCTCGCTGAAGGTGCAGGAGGTGCGCGAGGCGACCGACTACCAGATCCCGATCCAGCTCAAGCTGGGCGCGGCGCGCGTCTACGACGACGTGCGCATGGCGGCCAAGTGCGGCCCCGACATCATCTACCTGGACGGGGCGGAGGGCGGCACGGGCGCCGGCCCGCACATCGCCTCCGAGGAGACGGGCATCCCGCTCATGGCGGCCATCCCCGAAGCGCGCAGGGCGCTCGAGGACGTCGGCCTCGCCGACGAGATCGACCTCGTCGTCGCGGGCGGGATCCGAAACGGCGGTGACATCGCCAAGTGCATCTCGCTCGGCGCGAAGGCCGTCGCGATCGGCCACTCCGCCCTGATGGCGCTCAACTGCAACAAGGAGATCCCGGGCGTCACCGACTACGAGGGCACGATCGGCGTGCCCGCGGGCGAGTGCTACCACTGCCACACGGGCCGCTGCCCGGTCGGCATCACCACCCAGGATCCGGAGCTGCGCAAGCGCCTGATCGTCGACGAGGCGGCGGAGCGGGTCTACAACTTCCTGCACACGCTCACGCTCGAGGTGCAGATGCTGGCTCGGGCGTGCGGCAAGACGAACATCCACAGCCTCGAGCCCGAGGATCTGTGCGCGCTCACCGTCGAGGCCGCCGCGATGGCGAAGGTGCCGCTCGCCGGCACCGACTACATCCCCGGTGTGACCGAGCGCGAGACGCTGTCCGAGATCCGCCGCCTGCTCGAGAAGAAGCACGAGGAGGAGGCCGTCACCCACGTCGGCCGGCCGCTCGAGGCGGCGGGAGAGTAGGAGCGACGATGACCGAAG
This sequence comes from uncultured Actinomycetes bacterium, assembly GCA_963731515.1. GTDB lineage: Bacteria > Actinomycetota > Thermoleophilia > Gaiellales > JAICJC01 > JAICJC01. The sequence goes on from CAVSVU010000015.1 coordinate 42,710, forward strand.
AACGACACGTCCAGATCGACGCCGAGACGCTGGCCGGCAAGCGCTTTCCCTACCAGGAGGACATCTCCCTGGTCGAGGACGTCGACCTGCAGGCCGCCACGCCCGGCGCCGACATCAACTGGCTGGAGGACGTCGAGCTGCTCGGCGAGGAGGGCGTCCCGGCCGTGTTCGACCGGTACTCGAACTCGTTCCTGCGCATCTACTTCCCGATCCCTGAGGGGCGCGAGAACGAGATCGCCCGCAAGGTGCTCGTCAAGCACCTCCAGTCCGGGAACTCCTACGGCATCCAGCTGAAGGCGCAGCACTGCAAGTTCCCGCAGCCCGAGCTGGGCTCGTGGGTGCCCGACTCGGCGACCGTGGGGACGGACTGGAAGCCGCCCGTGCTGGAGGGCTGGGAGCCCCCGCTGCACTGACGCCGGACGCGTCACCCGGTCGTGTGTGACTTCCTCTCCCGCGTGGCCCGCCAGCCGCTGTGGCCGCTGGCGGGGCGGCCGGCGCTGGGCGTGCGGCCCGAGCCGGAGGACGGGGCGGCGATCGGCGCCGAGGCGTTCGCGGGAGCGTCCCTGTCGCGACGGCAGTCGAGATGGAGCAGTGTCGGGGTCAGACCCCATCGATTCACGCTTCGCGCGCATCGCCAGGGTCAGACCCCCGGTGGCGGCAGGCCGCTGGCCGAGCCGGGGCGGCGCTACGCCGTGCCGCCGCCGATCGAGGGCATGGGCACCTTGGACTCCCACCGGTAGCGCGTACGATGAGCCCGTGCCCGCCCTCGCCGCGCTGCTCGCACTGCCGCTGATCGGCATCGGCCCGTACGGGCCTTCAGTGCACGTCACCCAGCAGATCGGCCACTCCGCCGCGGGCCGGGCGATCATGGCCACGGAGTCCGGCGCCCCCCAGGCGCCGCGGCGCGTGCTCGTCGTCGGCTGCATCCACGGCAACGAGTGCGCCGGCATCGCGGTCGTCCGGAGACTGCGGCAGATGCGGCCGCCGCGGATGTACGACATGTGGCTCGTCCCCACCCTGAACCCCGACGGCCGCGCCGCCGACACGCGCCAGAACGGGCACGGCGTCGACCTCAACCGCAACTTCCCCGCCGGGTGGACGCACCAGGGCGTGCCGTGGAGCACGTACTACTCCGGCCCGCGCCCGTTCTCGGAGCCGGAGACGCGCGCCGCCCGCCGGCTGATCGAGCGGGTGCGGCCGACGCTCTCGGTCTGGTATCACCAGCACGAGCGGCTCGTCTGGGCGTGGGGCCGCAGCAGGGCCGCCGCCCGCCGCTACGCGCACATGGTCGGGCTGCGCCTGTTCCTGAGCCCGAACCCCGGCGGCACCGCCTCTCGATGGCAGAACCACCACTTCGCCCGCGGCTCGTCGTTCGCCGTCGAGCTGCCGGCCGGCCCGATGACGCCTGCAGCCGTGACCCGGCACGTGAACGCGATCCTGGCGCTCGTCCGCTAGCTCACGCCGCGTGCCGCCCGAAGCCCTCGCGCTGACCCTGGCCGCCGCGGCGCTGCACTCCGGCTGGAACGTGCTCATCGCCCGCGCCGGCGACCCGGAGGGCGCAGGCGCGGCCGCCGTCCTCTTCGCCGTCGTCGTGTTCGCCCCCGTGGCGGCACTGACCTGGGACGTGCGGGAGTCGGCCATCCCGTACATGGCGGCGTCGGCGGCCGCCGAGCTGGCCTACTTCGCGCTCCTGGCCGCGGCCTACCGGCGGTCGGAGATGTCGCTCGTCTACCCGATCGCCCGCGGCCTCGCCCCGGTCCTCGTCCTGGTCGCGGCGGCGGTGGCGACGTCCGCCGAGCCGTCGGCGGCAGAGGTGGCCGGCGTCGTGGCCGTGGCGGCGGGCGTGCTGCTCGTCCGCGGCGTCGGCCGCGCCGGCGATGCCGTCGCGACGGCGATGGCGATCTGCATCGCCGCCACGATCGCCTGCTACACGGTCGTCGACAAGAGCGGGCTCCAGCACGCAGCCACGATCCCGTACTTCGAGGTCGTGCTCGCCACCCAGGGGATCGTCTACGCGGCCGCCCTCTCGGCCGTCCGCGGCCCGGGCGTGATCCGGCGGGGATTCTCCCGCTGGTCGGCGGCAGCGGGCCTGGCGATGTTCGGCGCGTACGGGCTCGTGCTGGCGGCCCTGCGCATCGCCGCCGCGGCCCCGGTCGCCGCGGTGCGCGAGACGAGCGTCGTCATGGCGACCGGCCTGGCCGCCGTCTACCTGCACGAGCACGTCACCCGCGAGCGCGCGATCGGGGCGGTGCTCGTGTGCATGGGCGTCATCGCGCTCGCGCTCTCGTGAGAGCCGTCCTCGCGGTCGTCGCGGCCTACGCGATCGGCTGCCTTGCCACCGGCTACTACGTCGTGCGCGCCCTCACGGGCGAGGACGTGCGCCGCCACGCCACCGGATCGAGCGGTGCGCGCAACGTCGGCCGCCGGGTCGGTCTCGCGGCCGCAGCCGCGACGCTGGCTGCCGATATCGCGAAGGGCGCAGTCGCCGTCGCACTGGCGGACGCCGTCTCCGGCGAAGGCGCCGCGTCGGTGGCGCTCGTCGCCGTCGTGCTCGGGCACGTGGCACCGGCCCAGCTCGGGTTCCGCGGCGGCCGCGGGCTCGGGCCCGCCCTCGGCGGGATGCTCGTCCTCGACCCGCGGGTCGCCGCGATCGCGCTCGCCGTCGCCGCTCTGTGCGCCCTCCCCACCCGTGCGTACACCCTCGCCGGACTGGCCGGCGTCACGGCCGCGCCGGTCGCGGCGCTGGCCCTCGGAGAGCCCGGCACCGCCCTCGCCGCCGTGGCGACCGCCGCCGTTATCCTGGCCGCGCACGGCCGGCGGCCGTGACGAAGGCCTCCACGACGTGCTGGACGCGCGGCTCGACCCGCCACTCCTCGTGCAGCTCGCACTGCATCCCGAGCACGAACCGCCCCGGCATCTCGACCGCCTCGATGACGCCGTCGGGGGCGCGGGCGGAGACCATCAGCCCGGAGCCGACCTCGTCCACCGCCTGGTGGTGGAAGCTGTCGACGACGATCTCGTCGCCGAGCAGGTCGTGCAGGCGCGAGCCGGGTACGGGCGCGATCGGGTGGCGGGGATGCTCGGGCGCCGGCAGGTCGGCCATGGTCGCCTCCTGGAACCGGCGCCAGTAGCGGCCGGTCGGGTCGGAGGGGTGCGACCGCCACGCCTCGACGAGGCTCAGGTCCTGCACCATCGTCCCGCCCAGCGCGACGTTCAGCATCTGCATGCCCCGGCAGGTGCCGATGATCGGCAGGCCGCGGTCGATCGCCCGGGAGACGAGGTCGATCTCGAAGCGGTCGCGGGCGGCGTCGACCGTCCCGAGCAGCGCGTGCGGCTCCTGCCCGTAGCGGCCCGGATCGATGTCGTGGCCGGCCGCCAGCATCACCCCGTCGACCCGGTCGAGCTGGTCGTCCAGCCCGCCTGGAACGCGCGAGAACAGCATCGGCACCGCCCCGGCCATCACCAGCGCGCGCTGGTAGCCGACGCCGGCGTAGTCGCCGTAGCCGTGGAACCCGGCCGAGACCCCGATCAGCGGTTTGCCGGCCGTGGCGCTAGCTCCAGGGGTAGGGGCTGTTCGACACCGGGTGCAGGTCGCCGGTCGCGAAGCGCTCGTACCGGAACGGGTAGAGCACGCTCGAGTGGCCGCCGGTCATCACCTGGGCCACCTCGCGGCCGACGCCGATCATCTTGTAGCCGTGGTTCGAGTCGGCGATCACGTAGACGTTCGGGCGCATGTAGTCGAAGATCGGGAAGCTGTCGGCGGTGAAGCAGCCGACCCCGCCCGAGCGCACGTTCTTGTACGTCCCCCGCTTGCCCTCGAACCGCTCCATGCAGTGGGAGAGCGACGCGCACCACATGTCGGCGAAGCTCGACTCGACGCTCGCGGTCGGATACGGGTCGACCTCGAAGTCGTTCCCGACGATGATCGGCGCAGCGCCGCCCTGCACGCCGTGCAGGTCCTGCTTGAAGTAGTTGCCCCAGAGCTCGTCGGTGATCAGCGTGCCGTCGTCGGCGTAGAGGGGCGCGTCGGAGTCGACGTGCAGCACCGGCGGCATCGAGCCGTCGGGCAGCGAGAGCAGCTTCGGGTCGACCGAGATCTCGCCCTCCTGGAGGTACCAGTACGTCCACATGGGCTGATCGGCGTGGACGTCGCCCTCGGGGGTGCGCACGTCGATGCGGTCGGACAGGCCGAGCATCTCCCAGAGCGAGGCGACCCACGGGCCGGCGCCGACGACGACCTGCTCGACGGCGACGTCGCCCTGGTCCGTGTGCACCGTCTTCACCGCGCCGGAGGCGTCCATGTCGAAGCCGGTGACGCGCACGCCGGTGACGAGCCGCGCTCCGGCCTCCTGGGCCTTCTTCGCGAGGCCCTGCATCGAGGCCATGTTGTTGGCGTAGCCGCCCTTCTCCTCGTGCAGGCACACCTCGACGCCCTGTGCGCGCCAGTCCGGGAACATCTCCCGCATGTGCCGGCGCACCGCGTCGGCGCCGACGATCAGCTCCGACGGGTAGCCGATGCGCTGCTGGCGCTCGTGGACGGCGGTCAGGTCGGAGACCTGGGCGCCGCTGCCGAGGGCCATGTAGCCGACCGGGTGGTAGCTGAAGCCCGCGGGATCCTGCTCCCACACCTCGACGTTCGCGGCCATGAGCTCGGACATCGCCGGCTGGAAGTAGTTGTTGCGGACGACGCCGCAGGCGATGCCGGAGGCGCCGGCGCCGATGCCGGTCTTGTCGACGATCACGACGTCCGGCTCCTCGCCCCGCGCCCGCTGCTCCTTGGCCAGGTGCCAGGCGGTGGAGAGCCCGTGCACGCCGGCTCCGATGACGAGGTACTTGACGCGGTCGGGGAGGGCGGCCATCGTGATCCTTCCTGGTTATTGCCGATGCGGCAAAGCTATTTCCAAACTGCGGGCCCATCATAGCCAAGCTCACCCGAAAGCGCCACCGCGCTTCGCACGAGCGCCGGCGCGGCGGCGTCCTGGGCCGGCGCGTCGAAGCGCGTGTCGGGGCCCTGGAGGCCGAGGATCGCGACGAGGTCGCCGCGGGCGCCGAGCACCGGCGCGGCGATGGCGTTCAGATGCTCCTCGCGCTCGCCGATTGCGCGCGCCCAGCCCTGCTCCCGCACCGAGCCGACGACGCGGCGGAGCTCGTCCGGGTCGACGATCGTCCGGTCGGTGAACCGCTCCAGACGGCCCGTGCGGGCCGGCGCACCGGCGAAGGCGAGCATCACCTTCCCCGTCGCCGTCGCGTGGGCGACGCTGGCGCGGCCGACCCGGGCGACGGACGCGACGGTCGCGCGGCTGGGGACGAAATCGACGGTGATCGCGTCCGGGTCGGAGGGCAGCGACAGCGTCGCCGTCTCGCCCACCTCCGCCTCGAGCGCCTCCAGGTGCGGCCGGGCCAGCGCCCGCAGGTCGAGCCCGGCGAGGACATGGTTCGAGAGGGCGAGCAGGTGCGTTCCGAGCCGGTAGCGGCCGGTCTCGGGGAGGTGCTCGACGTAGCCCGCGTCGACGAGCGTCGAGAGCATGCGCGACACCGTGCTCGCGTTGATCCCGGTCAGGCGGGCGAGCTCGGTCGTCCCGGCGTCGCCGCGGACGCGCAGGAACGCGTCGAGGACGCGCAGAGCCCGCTCGACCGCGGCCAGGCGCCGCTCGGCAGGTCGTCCGGTGGGCGGCATGGCTCGGATCATTGCCCAAGCGGCAATGCGACCGCGACAGGTGCCTGGCACCCCGAGGGTGCCAGGCACCGTTTGCGCCCTGGAGGGGGCTGGCATATGGTCGCCCCCGTGGAACACGACCCCCGGGTCCGGCTCGACTTCCGCGAGGTCGTGGGCGCATTCGCGACCGGGGTCACCGTCGTCACGAGCCGGGTGGGCGACACCCATGCCGGCATGACCCTGAACTCGTTCACGTCGGTGTCGCTCGACCCGCTGATGGTGCTCGTCTCGCTGGCGCACGGCACGCGCACGCTCGAGGTGGTGCGCCGCAGCGGCCACTACGCCGTCAACGTCCTGCACCGGCGCCAGCGCGAGGTCGCGCTCGCCTTCGCCAAGCCCGGCGCCCCGTTCCCGCCCGGCCACACGATCGTCGACCCGGCCGGCTACGTCGCCGTCATGCACGCCCTCGCGATCCTGCGCTGCGAGGTCGTCGGCACCCACGTCGCGGGCGACCACGACCTCGTCGTCGGCGAGGTCGTCGACTTCGAGGGCTCGGGCGGCGAGCCGCTCATCTTCCACCGGGGCGCGTTCGGCGGCCTGGACGAGGACGCGCTCGTCCCCAGTGGCCGGGTGATCGGGATCGCCGGCTCGGGTTGGTGATCCCGCGTCCACTCACAGGTGGTGGGTGTACTCCGCGAACTCCCAGTCGGTCACCGTCTGGCGGGCGCGGGCCAGCTCGGCGTCCTTGATCACCCGGAAGACGCGCACGAGCTCGGGGCCCATCGCCTCGGTCAGGGCGGTGTCGGCCTCGAGCGCGTCGAGCGCGGCCTCGAAGGTGGTCGGGAGCGGCGTCATCGTCTCGGCCTCGGGCAGCTCGTAGATCAGGCCCTCGCTGGGCGGCGGCGGCTCGATCTCGCGCCTGATGCCGTCGAGCCCGGCGAAGAGCGCCGCCGCGATCGCCAGGTACGGGTTCGCGGCGCCGTCGCCGACCCGGAACTCGACCCGGGTGGCGCCGCCGCGCTCGCGGGGGACGCGGGCGAGCGTCAGCCGGTTGTCGTGGCCCCAGCTCACGAGCGTCGGCACGAGCGCCTCGGGATGCAGGCGCCTGTACGCGTTCGTCGTCGGGTTGAAGAACGCCATCAGCCCCGGCCCGTGCTCGAGGAGCCCGCCGATCAGATGCCGCGCCATCGGCGAGAGGCCGTCCTCGCCGTCGCCGTTCAGCGCGTTCTTGCCGTCCTTGTCCGCCAGCGAGATGTGGAGGTGGAAGCCCGAGCCCTCGTCGTCGTTCCAGGGCTTGCCGATGAACGTCGCCAGGAGCCCCTCGCGCGCGGCCAGGTCCTTCACCACCGACTTGAAGCGGAAGGCGCGGTCGGCGGCGTCGAGGGCGGGGCCGTGGGTGAGGTTGATCTCGTACTGGCTGCGGCCGTACTCGTGGTTGGCGGCGATCGCGCCGAGGCCCATGTCGACGCACGCGTGCAGCATGGTCGTCAGCACGCCGCGCGGGTCGGCCACGTGGCCGACCGTGTAGACGTGGCTCGGGTTGTCGACGTAGCGGCGGTAGCCGTGCGGCGCGGACGGGTCGGGGACGCACAGGTAGAACTCGAGCTCCGGGCCGATGACCGGCGACACGCCCAGCTCGGCATAGCCCTCGATGGCGCGCTTCAGGGCCGCCCGCGGATCGACCTCGTAGATCGAGCCGTCCATGCGGAAGAGGTCGGCCAGGCACCAGGCCGTGTCCGGCTCCCACGGAACGGGCACGAGCGTCTCGAGGTCGGGCCGGGCGAGGATGTCCTGGAAGCCGTGCTCGGGGCCCGCGACCACGTTGTGGCGCAGGTCGACGGTCATGATCGCCTCGCAGTACGTGCCGCCGTCGCCGACCACGTGGGCGATGTGCGAGAGCGGGTAGTCCTTTCCCCGGGAGATGCCGTGCAGGTCGGGGTAGGTGACCCGGACGGTGCGGACGCCGCGCTGCTCGAGCGCGCTCAGGGTGCTATCGGCCACGCGGGGATCCTTTCATGCCGCGGCGACGCGGACGGGCATCGCCTTGAGAGCGTTGGTGAAGTTGGTGCGGATGCGCCGGGGCGGCCCGGCCGGCTCGATCGAGGCGATCCGCGGGAGCAGCTCCTCGAACATGATCCGGACCTCGAGCTTCGCCAGGTGCGCGCCCAGGCAGAAGTGCGGGCCGCCGCGGCCGAAGCTGACGTGGTCGTTGGGCTTGCGGCCGACGTCGAAGCGCAGCGGATCGGCGAACACGCGCTCGTCGAAGTTCGCCGACGCATACCAGGTGACGACCTTGTCGCCCTCCGCGATCTCCGCTCCGCGCAGCTCGACGTCGCGGGTGGCGGTGCGGCGGAAGTGCAGCACCGGCGTCGACCAGCGGATGATCTCCTCGACGGCGGTCGTCATCAGCGCCGGGTCGGCCCGGAGCCGCTCCAGCTCGTCCGGGAAGTCCATGAACGCCTGCATGCCGTGGGCGATCGCCTGGCGGGTCGTCTCGTTGCCGGCGACGACGAGCAGCAGGAACATCGCGTCGAACTCCTGCTCGGTCAGCCGCTCGCCGTCGATCTCGGCCTCGACCAGCTTCGTGACGATGTCGTCGCGCGGCTGCGTGCGCCGCTCGGCGGCGAGGGCGTGGCCGTAGCGGTAGAGCTCGAGCGCGACCGGGCTCCGGAACGGCAGGAGCCGGTACTGCTCGCTCGACGGGTGCTCGTAGGAGATGTCCGAGAGGTCGGGGTCGGTGGAGCCGATCATGGCGTCGCCCCACTCGATCAGCTTGCCGTTGTCGGAGAGCGGCACGCCCAGGATCTCGCACAGCACCCGGATCGGCAGCACGGCGGCGACGTCGTCGACGAAGTCGAACTCCCCCATCGGCAGCGCCCGGTCGAGGATGTGCCCCGTCAGGTCGCGCAGGAGGTCGGTGTACGCCGCGACGGCGCGGGGCGTGAACCCGCGGTTCACCAGCGCGCGCAGGCGGGTGTGGCGGGGCGGGTCGGTGTCGAGCATCGACTTGCGCGCCTCGATCGCGTCCTGCTCCAGGTCCTCGAGCGCCGTCGCCCCGGTCTCGGACGAGAAGGTGGCCGTGTCCTTGTGCACCGCGACCAGGTCGTCGTGGCGGGTGACCGCCCAGTAGCCGCGCCCGTGCGGCCAGTCGTACCAGCGCACCGGGTCGTTGTCGCGCAGCCAGCGGAAGAGCTCGTGCGGGATGCCCTCGGTGAAGGCGTCGTTCTCGAAGTCGATGACGGCGGGCGCGCTCATCCCGTGGAGCCCTCGACGATCTGGAGCGTCTTCAGGTCGGAGTAGAAGTCGAGCGCGTAGTCGCCGCCCTCGCGGCCGATGCCGGAGATCCCCATCCCGCCGAACGGCGCCGTCAGGTCGCGGACGAGGAAGGTGTTCACCCACACCGTGCCCGCCCGCACCGCCCGGCCGACCCGCTCCGCCCGCTCGTGCGAGCCCGTGTAGACGATGGCCGAGAGCCCGTAGGCCGTCGAGTTCGCGAGCTCGACCGCCTCGGCCTCGGACGCGAACGTCTGGAACGTGAGCACCGGCCCGAACACCTCGCGCTGGACGACCTCGGAGTCGTTCCCGCGCGGCTCGATCAGCGTGGGCTCGTAGTAGAGGCCGCCCAGGCCGGCCCGGCGGCCGCCGCGCACGATCGTGTCGCCGTGCGCGCGGGCCCGCTCGACGAACCCCTCGACCCGGGCCAGATGGTCGGGGTGGATCAGGGGCGAGACGGTGGTCTCGTCGGCGCGCGGGTCGCCCAGGACGTGCGCGTCGGTGTGGCGGCCGAAGCGCTCGAGGAAGTCGTCGCGGACCGCCTCGGCGACGAGCAGGCGCGTGCCGGCGAGGCACACCTGGCCGGCGTCGTCGTACTGGCCCGCCGCCTTCTTCGCCGCCGCCTCGACGTCGGCGTCCTCGAACACGATCAGCGGCCCCTTCCCGCCCAGCTCGGCGGTGAACGGCACCAGGTTCCCGGCGGCGGCCGTGCCGATCAGGCGGCCGGTCTCCGGCGAGCCGGTGAAGCTGACCCGGCGGACGCCGGGATGGGAGACGAGGGCGGCGCCGGCCTCCTCGCCGATGCCCTGCACGACGTTGAAGACGCCCGCCGGCAGACCGGCCTCGCCGGCGAGATCGGCCAGCAGCGAGCACGAGAGCGGCGACCACTCGGCCGGCTTCAGGATCACCGTGCACCCGGCCGCGAGGGCCGGCGCGGTCTTCCACGTCGAGAGCATGAACGGGGCGTTCCACGGCGTGATCACGGCCGCCGGGCCCGACGGCATGCGGATCACGCGGTTGGCCGTGCCGTTGCTCGACCAGACCCGCTCCTGGTACCCGGCCGCCAGGTCGGCGTAGCTGCGGTAGTTGCGGGCGCCGCGGCCGATCACGCGCGCCCGCAGCGAGCGCTCGAGCATGGCCATGTCGAGGCACTCGACGATCGCGAGCCGCTCGATGTTCGCGTCGATCAGATCCGCCAGCCGGTGCAGGTAGGGAGCGCGGCCGGCCGGGCCGAGCGCCGCCCAGCCGGGAAACGCGCCTGCGGCGGCGCGGACGGCCAGGTCGACCTCGCGCTCGCCGCCGCGGGCGACCTCGGCGAGCAGGGCGCCGTCGATCGGCGAGCGGTCCTCGAAGCGTGCGTCCGACGCCACCCGCTCGCCGCCGATGAAGTGCTCGGGCGAGACGTCGACGCCGGCGACCGTGCTCACAGCTCCCGCACCGTCTCGAGGTCGTCGACCGTGTAGGCGAACTGGAACCGGAAGCCCTTGCCCATGCGCACCGGCGCGAGAGCGGCGTGCTCCTCGGCCGGCGCCGGGAAGAGCTCGAGCGATGCCGGCCCCTCCGTGGATGGTCGAGATCGAGCGGTCGCGGCTCTTCGCGCGGACGAGCTCGTTCACGGCCGGGTCGGCGTGGCGGCCGGCGGCCAGGCGCGGGAAGTGGCGGCGGTTGACGAGCGGCGGGTCGTTGTGCGTCGGCCCGGCCTCGGCGACCGCGCTCCGGCGTGACCAGGCCCCGCGCCAGGCGGTGGCCGTTCGCAGAGACCGTGCCGGCGAAGGTGCGGCCCTCGGCGCGGCAGTCGAGCCCGAACGACCGCGTCATCTCGATCTGGGCGAGCTTCTTGGGGAACCCCTGGATCCATCCGCGCACGAGCGCGAAGTCCTTGTCCACCCAGATGTACGGGCAGGTCGTGACGGCCTCGCCGTCGAGCATCGCGTTCACGACGATGAAGAACTCCTTGTACTGCCCCCGCGCCGGCTCGAGCAGCTCGTCGCCCGAGTCCGAGCACGACTGCCAGTCGACGAAGAGGGCGGCGCACCGGCCCGGGTCGGCGTGCGGCTCGAGCCCCGGCGGCAGCACGGCGGCGACGGCGGCCGGGTCGGCCCAGTACTCGATCACCAGGAAGTCGCCCACGTAGTGCCAGGGCGGGGCCGGCACGAGCGACGCGGTGCCGCGCGGCGAGAGCGGCAGCGAGTATCCGGACGGCGTCGTCATCACCCGCAGGCTAGAGGAACTGCTCGACCAGGGACTCGGCGAAGCTCTTGTCGGCGATCTTGTACGCGAGCGCCGTCATCCGCCACGAGTCGGACAGGTAGAAGCGCTCGTAGAGCTCGCCGCGGCCGCCCAGGTCGGAGCCGATGTAGTCCCACGCCAGCCGGAACAGGCGGATGCGCCGCTCCGCGTCGGCGCCCGCGGCCTGGTAGAAGGTCGCGATGGCGTCCGCCATCGGCCCCTTCATGTCCGCCTCCGACGGCGTGCACATGAACCCGCCGCCGCCGATCAGCTGGAGCAGCTCGTTGCAGTACGGGAGCCACTTCGGCATCTCGCCGCGCAGGGCCAGGAACGGGCGGTCGTCCGGGTACCAGACCCCGCCCTCGTCGAGCGCCGAGCCGGCCTCGGCCGCGACGATCGCCGAGCGGGTGAGCTCGCACATGTTCCACATCTGGCCGAGCTTCTCCTGGATGTGGTCGAAGCGGCCCACGCCGGTCGTGTTCGCGATCATGTGGCCGAGCCCGAAGGCGAACGAGAGCTTCACGTAGGCGCGCGTGAACGCCTGGTGCATGATGTGGCCGCGCCAGCCCGTGTCGGTGATGACCTCGGAGTAGCCCTCGGTGTCGCCGTCGAGGAACACGCGCGACTTCGGCACCTCGACGTCGTCGAAGATCGCGACGGCGTCCATCTCGTCGAAGCGGGACGAGAGCGGGAAGTCGACGCTGCGAGCGCGGCTTGGAGTAGGAGTCGCGGCAGATGAACCTGAGGCCGGGCGTCCCCATCGGGATCGCGAACGAGAGCGCGTAGCGGCCGTCCTGGGGGCGGATGTCGGAGCCCGGGTAGATCGTGAGCTCGTCGGCGAACGGCGCCAGCGTCGCCAGCATCCGCGCGCCCCGCACCGTGATGTGGCTCTCGGTCTCGCCGATCTTGTGCAGCGCCACCTGGCCGGCGGCCTGCTCGGCCTCGGGCTTGGAGCGGTCGACCTGCGGGTTCATGATCGAGTGCGTCGTCGAGAGGTCGCGGTCGCGCATCTCGGCCTGGTAGGCGACCAGGTTCGCCGCTCCCGCCTCGTTGCCGCGCCGCGCCCACACGTCGGAGCGGCCGGCGAAGCAGGCGAAGGTCACGTTCAGGTAGTCCGGCGTGCGCCCCATCGTCCCGCCCGAGAGCGCCGCCACGATCTCGATCGCGCGCCGCCGCCGCTCGAGATCCTCGCGCGAGCGCGGGATCAGGTGGGTGACGTTGACCAGGCGGCCGTCCGCCGGCGACGGGGCCAGCATCTCGTCGGCGTGCTGGTGCTGGAGGTCGTAGACGCGGGCGAGCGAGACCGCCGCGCCGTGCAGCTCGTCGTGATCGAGCGGGTGGGTGATCTTGACGCCGTTCAGCCACAGCTCGCGCGCGTCGCCGCGCAGGCCGTCGAGGAACTGGCGGCCGGTGCGGGCGGCGACACCTCGGGCTGCTGTGCCGCGGCGCTCACGTCGTCTCCCCGGCGGCCACGGCCCGCTCGGCCTCGTCCTCGGGCATGGCCGTCGCCACGTGCAGCGTCTGCGCCGACACCTGCGGCTGCTCGCCCGGCCCGGACAGGTCGACGTCCCAGTCCACCACGTGGTTCTCGAGCCGGCCGAGGCCGGACACCTCGACGGCGACCGTGTCGCCCGGCTCCATCGGCCGCGAGTTTGCCGGCGTGCCGGTGAGGACGACGTCGCCCGGGTCGAGCGTGATCAGGCGGCTGAGGTCGGCCAGGAGGTAGGCGATCGGCCAGATCAGATCGGCGGCGGTCCCGTCCTGCACGACCTCGCCGTTCAGGAAGGTGCGGATGCGGAAGTCGGTCGGGTCGAAGTCGGCGGCGGCGGTCAGGCCGGGGCCGATGGGGCAGAAGCCGTCCTGGCCCTTCACGCGCAGCATCGAGCCGCGGTCGGCGTGGCGGAAGTCGTGCAGCCCGACGTCGTTCGCCGGCGCATAGCCGGCCACGTACTCGAGCGCCTCGGACTCGGGCACGCCGTGCATGGGCCGGCCGATCACCGCCGCCACCTCGCCCTCGTAGTTCAGGAAGCGGGCGCCGCGGGGGCGGCGGAGGACGCCTCGGTGCCCGTTCAGCGTCGACGGCGGCTTCATGAAGTACGACGGCTCGGCCGGCACCCTGGCACGGTACTCCTCGACGCGGCTCCGGTAGGTGAGATGCGTGGCGATGATCTTGGTCGGCTCGACCGGCGCGAGGAAGGTCGCATCGGCGGCGGCGAGCTCGCCGCCGCCGTCCAGGAGCACGCGGTCGCCCCGCAGGGCGCCCCACCGTGGAGATCCGGTAACGTCCACGCGCACACGGGGGTCGGCCACGATTGGATACAGTATCCCGTGGCCCGGAGAGGGTCAAGGAGGACGCGCGATGACGGACCAGGCGGAGCGCCATGAGCGCGGAACGGCGCGCCTCGCGGAGCTGGGCGACCACCCCGGCGGCGGCGCGTTTCTGGAGCGGATGGGCGAGCCGATGGCCGGCTGGCTGGTGGACTGGGTCTTCGGCGACGTCCACAGCCGCGGTGGGCTGTCGGCCCGCGAGCGCGAGCTGATCATCCTCGCGCTCCTGACCGGGCTCGGCAGCTCCGACCCCCAGGTCGCGGCCCACATCGAGGCGCTGCGCGCGATCGACGTCTCCGACGCCGACATCGAGGAGGCGATCCTGCAGACGGCGCCCTACACCGGCATCCCGCGCGCGATCAACGCGCTCAAGGTGCTGCGGACGGAGCAGGGCCGATGAGGGCCGTCCGCTACGCCGGCGCCGACGGCGCCCCCCGCCTCGGCCGCCTCGACGACGACCACATCGTCGACGCCGGGCCCGCCCCGGCGATCGGGTTCGACGCCTCGCCGGAGGCCTGGGACGTCGTGGCGGGGGCCTCCGGGCCGCAGGTCGCCGTCGCCTCCGCGCGGCTGCTGCACCCGACGGTTCCCCGGAAGCTGATCGGCATCGGCCTCAACTACCGCGACCACGCGGAGGAGTCGCAGCTCGACGCCCCCGAGGTGCCGGTCCTGTTCGCGAAGTGGCCCTCGGCGCTGATCGGCCACGGCGACGCGATCGTCGTCCCCCGCGAGGAGACGCGGCCGGACTACGAGGCCGAGGTCGCCGTCGTGATCGGCCGGCGCACGTACCGCGCCGATGCCGCCGCCGCCCGGGCCGCGGTCGGCGGCATCTCGGCGATGAACGACGTCTCCGGCCGCCGCGCCCAGCTGGAGACGCCGCTGCGCCAGTTCACGCTCGGCAAGAGCTTCGACACGTTCGCACCGATGGGGCCGTGCGTGGCCGGCGCGGACGGCGTCGACCTGACCGCGATCGACGTCCGGGCGACCGTGTCCGGCGAGGTGCTCCAGAGCTCGAACACCCGCAACCTGATCTTCTCGATCGTCGAGCTCATCGTGTACGCCTCGGCCGGCATGACGCTCGAGCCGGGCGACGTGATCGCCACCGGCACGCCGGGGGGCGTCGGCGACTCGCGCACGCCTCCGCGCTACCTGCGCGAGGGCGACGTGGTCGACGTCTGGGTGGACGGTGTGGGAACGCTCCGGAACCCTGTCGCCGTCGAGCCCTGAGCCGCGGCCTGCCCGCCGCGGCCCCAGGTCTCGTCGCGCCCCGCGGGTCTTGCGACCGCGGGCGCCAGACGCTCTGAATGACTTACGGCCAGATCCTGCCGCCGTACATCTCGGCGCTCCTTGTTCGCGTGGACCCCGGGCGGAGGGGACACGGTACCGACGCCGGGGCGTTTCGTCAATTGCCATCGACAGAACACCCTTTGCCCGGTATGCTGTGAGCCGTGGGCCGCCCTGCACCGACGCACGTCGACGACCCGTCTTCGCTGGGTCGGCGGCTGCGTACGGTGCGAGCCGAGCGCGGTCTTTCGATGAAGCAGCTCGCGTTCCCGGGGTGCTCTCCGGCGTACATCTGCCGGA
Organism: uncultured Actinomycetes bacterium; assembly: GCA_963731515.1. Lineage (GTDB taxonomy): Bacteria > Actinomycetota > Thermoleophilia > Gaiellales > JAICJC01 > JAICJC01. Next base: position 57,780 of record CAVSVU010000015.1, read on the forward strand.
TCGAGGCCGGGGAGCGGGTGCCTTCGCCGCGCATCCTGGCGGAGCTGGCCCGCCGGCTCGGTGTCACGACCGCCGAGCTGGCGGGCCGAGCCGCCGGAGGGACGATCCTCCCGGCCCGCATCGGCCTGGCCGAGATGGCCGTGCGGATGGGGGCGTCGGACGCGGCCGAGACGCTCGAGGGGCTGGCCGACGAGGCCCGCGCCTGCGGCGACATGCACGCGCTCAGCCGCGCGATCGAGGGGCTTGGCCAGCTGGCAATGGAGAAGCGCGACGACGAGCGCGCCGTCAACCTGCTCGAGCAGGCGCGGGCGCTCGAGCCGACCGCCACCGCGCGGCTGCGGCCGGGCCTGCACGAGTCGCTGGGACGGGCGTACGCCGGCATCGGCGACCTCTCCCGGGCGATCTCCGTGCTGCGGGCCGCGCTCGAGGAGTCGCGCAAGCCGCCGGTCGACGCCCGCGACGTGATCCGGTTCGGTGTCTACCTGGCGAGCGCGTACACGGATCAGGGCCGGTTTGCCGAGGCCGAGGCGGTGCTCGCCGACGTGCTCGAGGTGGAGGAGTCGATCTCCGACCCGATCGCGCGCACCCGCCTGGCGTGGGCGATGGCCCGCACCTACGCCGAGCAGGGGCGGCTGCGGCTGGCGGAGCGGTACATGGGCGAGGTCGTCGCCCAGCTCGAGGCAACCGAGCACACGCTGCTTCTGGGACGCGCGCACGCCGTCCTCGGCGGCATCCTCGTCGACCAGCGCCGGCCGGCCCAGGCCGATGCCCATCTCGAACGGGCAGGCGAGCTCATGCGCGACGCGGGGGCGGCGCCGGAGCTGGCAACGCTGAGCGCGGACCGGGGCCGGGCGGCGCTGATCGCCGGGGATGTCGAAGGGGCGCGCGAGGCCGCCCGCCGGGCGCTCGCCGAGACCGAGGCGACCGAGCCGGGCGTCGCGGGCAGCGCCACGCTCGTCCTGGCGCGGGCCGCGCTGCACGACGGCGACCTCGACGAGGCCCGGTTCCTGTGCCGCAGCGCCATCGAGCTGCTGGAGCACACCACCGCCCCGCACTACGTCGCCGAGGCGAACCAGGTGCTCGCGCTGGTCGAGCAGCGCTCGGGGAATCTCGAGGCGGCGCTGCAGGCGCTCTGGAACGGGCTCGGGGCCGTCGACCGCGGCGTGGCGGAGACCCCCTAGCGAGTGGCACCACGCGTTGACGAAACGACCGGCGCCGACCCGCCGGCGGCTCTCGGCGAGGGTATCGGCCGGCTCGAGGCAGCCCGCCTGCGCGAGCGCTGCCGCCGGCTCGAGCAGAGCGTCCGCCGCAGCGAGCGCGAGCGCCGGAACGCGATCGAGCGCCTGCTCCGGGCCGAGGAGCAGGAGCGGCGCCGCCTCGCGGCCGAGCTCCACGACGACACCGTCCAGGTGCTCACGGCCTGCCTGCTCGCGCTCGACCGGCTGGAGCAGGTGGCCGAGACGGCGGACGGCGAACGCATCTCGACGGTCGTCGGCGCGGCCCGGCGGACGCTGGCCGCCGCCACCGACCGCACCCGCCGGCTCATGTTCGAGCTGCGACCGCCGAGCCTCCAGGAGGAGGGCCTCGCCGGGGCGCTGGCCGATCTGGCCGACCAGCTGGCCGAGGAGGCCGGCGTCGTGACCACGGTGTCGGTGGCGCCGGAGCGCTACCCCTACGTCGCCGAGGAGCTGGCCTACCGCACCGTCCGCGAGGCGATCGTGAACGTGCGCAAGCACGCCCGGGCGAGCGCGATCGCCATCGAGATCGAGAAGCGGGACGGGGTCCTGCACGGCCTCGTCACCGACGACGGGCGCGGCTTCGACGTCGGCGCGGCGCTCGAGCGCAGCCGCCGCCAGCGCCGCATGGGCCTCGACACGATGCGGGAGCGGCTACACCTGGCCGGGGGCAGCGTCGACGTCCGCTCCGCCCCCGGGTCCGGCACGGTCGTCGCCTTCGAGCTCCCGATCGAGCTCGCCTGAGAGCGCGGCCCCGCCCGGGTCGCCGCTCGGCGGCGGCGACGCGGCGATGTGCTCGCGGGTGAGCGCCGCGGCCAGGTCGCCGTCGCCCTCGGCGACGGCGTCGACGATGCGGTCGTGGTCGTCCGCCCAGGCCAGCACCCGGCGCGGGTCGACCGCCTGGAGCGTGTAGATGCGGCGGGCGATCCGAGGCACCCACAGGGTCTCGGCGAAGCGAACCAGGTGCGGGTTGCCCGACGCGGCCACGAGCGCAAGGTGGAAGTCGCGGTTCGCCGCGTACGTGTCGCCGCCGCGGTCGACGCCGGCGCGCTGCTCGCCGATCAGGGCGCGCAGTGCGGTCACCGCCTCGGGATCGCGCACCTGGGCGGCCAGACGGGCAGCGCCCGGCTCGATCGCGACCCGCGCCGCCCACGCGTGCCAGAGATTGGCGACGTCGTCGCGCGAGACGGTGGCGCCGCGGTTGGGGCTGAACTCGACGAGGCCCTCGCTGGCCAGGCGCCGCAGCGCCTCGCGCAGCGGCGTGCGGCTCACGCCGAGCTCGGCGGCGAGCTCCTCCTGGCGCAGGCGGGCGCCGCGCGGGAGCTCACCGGTGAGGATGCGCTCGCGCACGGCGACGTAGACCTGGTCGACGACGCTCCTGACCTCGATCCGGCGCGATTCGCTCATACCCCCCAATTCGATCACAGCCCGAGGTCGACGGGCCAGACGGCGTCAACCGGGGACGTCCCCGCTTGCTGCTAGCCCTGGATGTCGAGCATGCGCTCGACGCCGCGCTTCTCGAGGCCGCGGGCGACGATCAGGCGCTGGATCTCGCTCGTGCCCTCCCAGATGCGGTCGACGCGCAGCTCGCGCAGGAAGCGCTCGGCGGCGAACGTGCGCATGTACCCGCGCCCGCCCAGCACCTGGACGCAGCGGTCGGCGCAGCGCCACGCCGCCTCGGAGGCGAACAGCTTCGCCATCGCCGCCCGGCCGTGCACGAGCTTGGGATCGGCGCCGTCGTCGACGAGCTGCGCCACCTGGTAGGTGAGCAGGCGGGCGGCGGCGCAGTCGGCGGCCGAGTCGGCCAGCGGGAAGCTGATGCCCTGGAAGTCGTAGATCCGCTGGCCGAACTGCTCGCGGCCGACCGCCCAGGCGACGGCCTCGTCGAGCAGGCGGCGCATCGCGCCGACACAGCGCGCCGCGATGTGGATCCGCTCCTCGACGAACCACTCGTTCTGGAGCTCGCCGCCCCGGCCGATCATCTCCTCGCCCCCGAGCACAGCGTCGGCGGCGACCTCGCAGTCGTAGCGCACCGTCGGATGGCCGTGGGGGTAGGAGTGCGTGAACGGCGGATCGTCCACGACCTCGATCCCGGGCCGGTCGCGGTCGACCAGGAAGAGCGTCGGCAGGCGGGCGTCGCCGTCCACGACGTTCACCATCAGGATGTCGAAGTCGGAGACGTCGCCGGAGGTGACGAACCACTTCTCGCCCCGGATGCGCCAGCCGCCGGCGGTGCGCTCGGCGGTCGCGGCGATCCCTCCGGGGTCAGACCCGGCGCCGCCCTCGGTGACCGCGTAGGCGTCGGCGCGCTCGCCCCGCAGCGTCGGGACGAGGTAGCGGGCGATCTGCTCCGGCGTGCCCCGCGAGAGCACGTTGTAGCCGCCGCCCATGTGCCACCACACGCCGTTCGTGTTGCGCCCGAGCTCCTCCTGCACGAGCACCTGCTCGAACGCCGACCAGCCCTGGCCTCCGTGCGCGACCGCGTGGTTTCCGCCGGTCAGGCGCGCGGCCCGCGCCGCGTCCTTGACGCGGGCGACGGCGTCGTCGGGCAGGCGGCCGCCGGCGCGCTCGGCCCCCTCCTCGAGCGGGATGAGGACGGTGTCGACGTAGCGGGCGGCCCGCTCGCGCAGCTCGCGCTGGGCCTCGGTGAGGGCGAGATCCATGGCCGGGGACTATCGCGGATCGGCGCTCACGGCGCGGCGGCTGCCGCCGCGGCGGCGGCGTCCTCGCGCCGGCCGGCGCGCACGAGGACGAGCGCGATCAGGAGGCACCACGCGGCCAGGAGCGCGTAGGCGGCACGGTCGCCCGGGCCTGCGATGACGGCGCCGGCGGCCAGCGGGCCGACGAAGTTCGCGGCCCCCCAGACGACGCCCATGAGGCCGTTCACGGTCCCCGTCCCGAACCCGAGCCGGGCCGCCCCCAGGGCGCCGAGCGGAAACGCCATCGCGTACGGCGGCCCCACCGCGACGGAGCGCGCCAGCACGGTCGCGACGATCGGCGCCACCGCCCCCGACGCGAGCACCGGGATCAGCGCGACCGCCTGGAGCGCCGCCATCAGCCCGGCCAGGGGCAGGGAGACGGCGCGGCGCCCGACCCGGGCGACCGCGGCGCTCGACACGATGAAGATCGTGGACGCGATCGAGAGCACGGCACCGATCTCGCCGGACGACAGGCCCTGGTCACCCAGCTGGAGCGGCGCGACCAGGTTCACGACGCCGTCGCCGACGCCGCCGAGCAGCATGATCGCGATCGCCCCGGCCAGGAGCGGCGAGGCGCGCATGCCGGCGGCGATGTCGCCCAGGGGCTGGTGGCCGTGGCGCATCCGCCTGCCGGGATCGCTGAGCGCGAGCGCGACGACGAGCACGATCATCGGCACGCCGGCGACCGCGAACACCGCGCCGCGGGCGACGTGGTCGGCCAGAAGGCCGGCGAACACGGGGCCGATCATCGACCCCACGCCCGCCGTGGTCACGACGAGGGCGAGGGCGCGGTCGCGGTTGTCCTCCGCGGCCGAGTCGCTCAGCCAGGAGATCCCCGCCGACCAGATCGTGCCCGACCCGACGCCGAAGGCGGCGCGGGCCGCCAGGAGCGCGATGAAGGTCGGGGCGACCGCGCTCCCCAGCATCGCCGCCGCGGCGATGGCCGACGCGACCAGCGTGACGATGCGCGCCCCGAAGCGATCGCTCAGACGGCCGGCAGGCACCGACGCGACGACGATCGCGAGGCTGGACGCCGAGAGCAGCGCGCCGGCGCGCACGTCGGACAGGTTGTAGGCCCGCGTGTAGGCCGGCACGAGCGGGACGATCGAGAGCAGCGCCACCTCGTCGAGAAAGATGAGGAGGTAGAAGAGCAGGAAGGGGCGCCGCATGGCCGCGAAACCTTAGCCAGCCACCGGTCGGAGATAGCGTTGTCGGTCATGGCCGATCTCGAGCATCGCGTGGAGGTCGTGCCGGCCGCGAAGCCGGTCGCGACGATCGGCGACAACTGCCTCGACCGGTACCTGCCGCCGGTCGACCGCGAGTTCGTGGGCGGGAACGCCCTCAACGTCGCGGTGGGGCTGCGCGACCGCGGCCACGACGTGGCCTACGCGGGCGCCGTCGGGTCGGACGCCGCCGGGGAGGCGGTGCTGGGGGCGGCCCGGAGGCGCGGCATCGACACGTTCCATGTCCACGTGGGCCCCGGCGCCACCGGCATGACGACCATCCGCCTGGCCGACGACGGCGACCGCGTCTTCGAGAGCGAGATTCTCGGCGAGAGCGGTACCTACCAGCCCGATCCGGCGACGCTCGCCGATCTCGGCGGCCGCGCCTGGGTACACGGCACGGGGCTGGCCGCCGGCGTCGAGGGATTCACCGGCCTGCGCCGGGCCGGGGCGCGGCTCTCGTTCGACTTCTCGCACACGTCCTCACCGGAGCGGATGGCCGAGCTGTGCCCGCACCTCGAGGTGGCGTTCCTGTCCGCCCCCGGCGCGGGGGCCGGCGAGGCCGCCGGCCTCGCCGAGAGCGCCGTCGCCGCCGGGGCCGCGACCGCCATCGTCACCCGCGGCCGCCACGGCAGCCTGGCGCTCTGCGGCCGCGTCAGCCACCACCCGACCGTGCCCGTCTCGGTCGTCGACAGCCTGGGCGCGGGCGACGCCTACATCGCCGCGTGCATCTCGGTCCTCGTGGAGGGCGGGACGCTCGAGACCGCGCTCCGGCTCGGCGCCGAGGCGGCCGCCCGCACGTGCACGCACTACGGAGCGTGGCTCGCATTCGAGGAGCGCGACGTCGATACTGTCCTGAAGTGACCCTCGCCGTCCGCATCGACGACTGCCTCTCCGTCCGGGAGGGGCACCTGTGGATCGAGGAGTGCGACGCCGTCGAGCTCGCCCGCCGGTACGGCACGCCGCTCTACGTCGTCTCGGAGGACCAGCTGCGCCGCAACGCCCGCCGCATCGGGGCGGCGTTCGCCGCCGGCTGGCCCGACGGGCCGACGTCGCTCCTGCCGTCCCTCAAGGCCAACCTGTCGCTCGCGCTGCGGGCCGTCCTGAACTCCGAGGGCCTGGGCGCGGACACGTTCGGGCCGGGGGAGCTCCACGCCGCCCTGACGGCGGGCACGACCCCGGAGCTGATCTCGGTGAACGGCTCGGTGAAGGACGCCGAGCTCGTCCGCCGCGCCGTCGCCGCCGGCGCGCGGGTGACGCTCGACAGCCCGGGCGAGCTCGACCTCGTCGCCGAGGCCGCGCGGGCGACGGGCCGCACGGCCCGGGTGCGCCTGCGGCTGCGACCGGACTACGACGGCCTCGACCAGCCCTCCGAGCTCGACCCGGGCCGGTCGGTGCGCGACTCCGCCCAGCGCTACAAGCCCGGGATCGCGCTCGAGGACGCGGCGGCCGTCGGGCGGGCCGCCCTGGAGGCCGACGGCGTCGAGCTCGTCGGCGTGATGGCCCACCTCGGCCGGCACAGCACCGACCCGGCCGTGTGGGCGGGCATGGGCGCGAGCTTCGCGGCGGCGATCGGCGACCTGTGCCGGGCGCTGGCCGGATGGCACCCGGAGCAGATCGACGTCGGCGGCGGCTACCCGGCGCCGCGCGACCCGACCGGCCACGGCCCGGCGCCGGCGATCGAGACGATCGCCGAGGCGCTCACCGGCGCGCTCCGCGCCGGGCTGGCCGATGCCGGCGTCGACACGCGCGGCGTCCGGCTCGAGGCCGAGCCGGGGCGGGCGCTCTACGCCGACGCGGGCATCCACCTCACGACGGTGCGCAACACGAAGCGGCAGACGCGGCCGATCGAGTGGGCGTGGGTGGAGACGGACACGACCGAGATGTTCATGGCCGACCTCCTCATCGAGCACGCCCGCTTCGGCGTGCTGGCGGCGTCGCGGGCCGACGCCGAGGCGGAGGTCGACGCCGACGTGGTGGGGATGTCGTGCGGGTTCGACGTGATCGCGCCGGAGGCGCACCTGCCCGCGGTGGCGGCGGGCGACGTGCTCGCGTTCCTGGACACGGGCGCCTACCAGGACGCCTGCGCCTCGAACTTCAACGGCCTCCCCCGACCGGCCACCGTGCTCGTCCACGGCTCCGAGGCCGAGGTGGTGAAACGGGCGGAGACGGTCGACGAGGTGTTCGCCCGCGACGCGATCCCGGCGCGGCTGCGGTGACCGTCACCGGCCTGCATCACGCCAGCCTGACCGTCGCCGACCTCGACCGGTCGCTGCACTTCTACCGCGACCTGCTCGGCGTGCCGGTGCGCGAGCAGGTGGACGCGGCGGCGGAGACGTTCACGGCCGTGTCCGGCGAGGCGTCGCAGCACGTGCGGATCGCGGATCTCGACCTCGGCGACGGGCGCGTCCTCGAGCTGATCGAGAACCGCGACGGGAAGGCGCCGCCGGATCACGCCGGCAGCCACATCGCGTTCCAGGTCGACGACATCGTCGCCACCCACCGGCGGCTCGTGAAGGCGGGCGTCAAGGCACGGTCGAAGCCGCAGCCGCTCGGGCCCGAGGCGGGCCGGCACTGGGCGGGATGCATCGTCGTCTACATGACCGACCCGGACGGGGCCACCGTCGAGCTCGTCCAGGTGCCGGAGGCGTGAGCGACGAGGAGGTGACGCTCGCGGCCGGCGGCCTGCGAGCGGCGTTCATCCCCGAGCTCGCCATGGTGGGATGCTCGCTCGCGCGCGAAGGGGTCGAGCTGCTCGCGCTCCGGGCCGGCCCCGACGCCTACCGCGAGCGCGGCGCGACGTTCGGGATCCCGCTCCTGCACCCGTGGGCGAACCGGCTCGCCCGGCCCCTGCCCGCATCGGACCTCGTCCACCACGACGACCACGGGCTGCCGATCCACGGCGTCCTGCCGCGAGCGCTGCCGTTCCACGTGACCGAGCGGTCGGCGCGGTCGGTCCGGGCCGAGTTCGACACGCACGACCATCCGGCGGTGCTCGACGTGTTCCCGCATCCGCACACGCTCACGGTGGTCGCCACGCTCGACGCCGACGGCCTCGAGATGCGAACGACGCTGCGCGCGCACGGCCGCCGCGCCTGCCCGGTCTCGTTCGGCTACCACCCCTACCTGACCTTGCCCGGCGTCCCGCGGGCCGAGTGGGCGATCGACGTCCCCGCCCGCACGCGGCTCGTGCTCGACGAGCGCAGCATCCCCACCGGCGACCGGGAGCCGGTGACGGTCGCGCCCGGGCCGCTCGGCGACCGCACGTTCGACGACGGCTACGCCGACCTCGGCGCCACGCCGCGGCTCACGCTCGCCGGCGGAGGGCGGACGCTGGCCGTCGAGCTCCTCGAGGGCTACGAGTACGCCCAGGTGTACGCGCCCGCCGGCCACGAGCTGATCGCCTACGAGCCGATGACGGCGCCGACGAACGCGCTCGCGAGCGGCGACGGGCTGCAGATCGTGCGCCCGGGCGAGTCCTACACCGCCGCCTTCCGCATCTCGGTCGCCTGACCCGCGCATGCACCGGTGCCTGGCACCGCGACGCGGTGCCAGGCACCTCACAATTCAGCCAGGCCCAGGTCGCGCACGGCGAACTGGATCGCCTCCGAGAACGTGGGGTAGGGCTGGATCGTGTCGAGCAGGACGTCGACCGGCACCTCCGCGCGGATGGCGAGCGTGAGCTGCCCCAGCCACTCCCCCGCCTCGGGGCCGACCGCGACCGCGCCGACCAGCACCCGCCGATCCGGATCGGCGAACACCTTCAGCAGACCCGGCCGCTTCGGCCGCTCGTAGGTCGAGAGCCGCGCCACCGAGCCGTGCTCGCCCACGACCGCGCCTTCGCCCGACGTGTCGCCGGCCGAGGCCACCTGCGGATCGGTGAACGTGACCGCCGGGATGGCCCGGTAGTCGGCGCGCGCGCTCGCGCCCGGCCATGTCGGCGGCCGCGAGCCGGGCCTGGTACTTGCCGACGTGCGTGAACATCGCGATCCCGGTCACGTCGCCCGCCGCCCACACGTTCTCGGCGGCGCGCAGGCGCTCGTCCACCTCGACGCCGCGCTTCGAGATCGTGACGCCGAGCGCCTCCAGGCCGAGCCCCTCGACGTTCGCCCGCCGGCCGGTCGCGACCAGGATGCAATCGGCCGCGATCGTCTCGCCGCCGCCGAGGCGCATCCGCACGCCCGGCTCGACCCGCTCGATCTTCGCGCCCAGCCGCAGGCCGATCCCCTCGCCCTCGAGGACGTCCGCGATCAGGCTCCCGGCGTCGGGATCGTCGCGGGGCAGCAGCCGCTCGGCGACGTCGACGAGCGTGACGGTCGCGCCCATCCGGCCGAACGCCTGGGCCAGCTCGCAGCCGACCGGGCCGGCGCCGACCACGATCATCCGGCCCGGCACCTCGTGGGTCGAGGTGGCTTCGCGGTTCGTCCAGTGCTCTACCTCGGCGAGGCCCGGGATGGGCGGGATCGTCGGCACCGAGCCGGTCGCGACCAGGATGCGCTCGAACGCGATCGTGCGGTCGGAGACCTCGACGGCACCCGGCCCCGCCACCCGCGCGCGTCCGCGCACGAGCTCCACGTTCCTGTCGGCCAGCCACTTCGCCTGGCTCGAGTCGTCCAGGCCGCCGGTGACCTGATCGCGATGCCAGAACGCGCGCTCCACGTCGATCGTCCCCGTGACGGCCTCGGCGGCCCCGGGCACCAGCCGGGCCGCGGCGATGGCCTCGGGCGGGCGCAGGAGCGCCTTCGAGGGCATGCAGGCGTAGTACGAGCACTCGCCGCCGACCAGCCCCTCCTCGACCAGGGTGATCGGCGTCTCGGGCTCGAGCATCCGCAGCGCGCCCGCCGCCGCCTCGCCGGTCGAGCCGCCCCCCAGGATCACGACCGGGCCGTCCATCCGCGCCATCATAGGCGTCAGATACCCTCCGCGATCGACCGGAATCCCAGCGAGGGAGCCGCCATGGTTCGAGAGTTCAAGCAGTTCATCTTGCGCGGGAACGTCGTCGACCTGGCCGTCGCGGTCGTCATCGGCGCGGCCTTCGGCGCGGTCGTCACCGCCTTCATCGCCGACATCATCACGCCGCTGATCGCGGCGATCTTCGGCAAGCCGAGCTTCGCCGGCCTGAGCTTCACGATCAACCACAGCACGTTCCTCTACGGCGACTTCATCAACGCCATCTTCACGTTCGTGACGATCGCGGCGGCGATCTTCTTCTTCGTCGTGAAGCCGCTGAACGTCCTCGAGGCCCGGCGGGCCGCGGGCGCGCCGACCGAGTCGCCGACGACGCGGGCCTGCCCCGAGTGCCTGAGCGAGATCCCGATCGCGGCGAAGCGGTGCGCGTTCTGCACGTCCGAGGTCGCCCCGGCCTGACGCTTACCGGATCCTTACCGGGCCCTCAGGGCCACCTCGATCCGGCCCGATAGCTTCCCGCCCGATGAGGGGACGCGCAGCCCTGGCAGGAGCGCTCGCCGTGATCGCGACGGCCACAGCCCTGCCGTCGCAGGCCGCGGCCGCGACCTCGGCGAAGGCGCCCGCGGCGTGCGGGCGGACGGCGCACGCGCGTCCCGTCATCCGCCACGTGATCGTGATCGTGATGGAGAACCGCTCGACGGGCCAGATCATCAACCGCTCGCTCGGCCGGGTTCATCACGGCGCTCGCGCACCGCTGCGGGCTGGCGACGAACTTCCACGCCATAACCCACCCCAGCCTGCCCAACTACCTGGCGATGACGAGCGGCGCCACGCACGGCGTCCGCTCGGACTGCAGCCCCGCCGAGTGCTCGGTCAGAGGGCCGAACATCTTCTCCCAGGTGTCGCGGCACGGGATGCGCTGGCGCAGCTACGCGGAGTCGATGCCGCGCCCCTGCTACCGCGGCAGCCGCGGGCTCTACGCCGCCCGGCACGTCCCCGCCGTCTACTACCGGCGCATCCGCGAGTGCCGCCGGCACGTCCTCTCCCTGGGCCGGCTCGAGACCGGCCGCCTCCACTACGCGCTGCACCACGGACACGCCCCCAGCTACATGTTCGTGACGCCCAACCTCTGCAACGACATGCACGACTGCTCGATCGCCCGCGGCGACGCGTGGCTCTCGCGCTGGATCCCCATGATGGTCGCGAGCCCCAGCTACCGGGCCGGCCACACCGCCATCCTGCTCACGTTCGACGAGGGCGGGGGCGGCGGGAAGAACATCGTGCCGCTCGTCGTGGTGAGCCCGTACACGCCCGCCCACGCGGTGCGCCACCGGCTGCTCACGCACTACTCGCTGCTGCGCGCGACCGAGAAGATGCTCGGGATCAGGAGGTACCTTGGGAAGGCCCGCTCTGCTCGCGGCCTTCCCAAGGCATTCCACCTGTAGGCGAACAGGCGCGCCCGGCTTCCCCCATAGTCAGCCTGAGACGATCCGGCGCACGAGCATGACCTCGAAGCGCCGCCGATCGCGGCTCGAAGAACGCTCCCCCGTCGCCGCGGACGGCCCCATCCGTCGGAGCGCGGTCTCGGCGTGCTTTGCAGCCTGCCGTGCGTCCGCGTTCCTGTCCGCTGCTCCGATGCGCTCGACGATCACGTGCGATCCTCCCTGTTCCGGCCCCGCCGCCCGATGACCCCCGTCAGGGCGGCGCGGCGCCTTCCCTCTCTGGATAGTCACGGCCGGGCCGGGGGTCAACGGATCAGGCATGTTCCATACGAAACCCTTACAGGCGGCGCGGGTGCAGGCGGTCGTCTTCGACGTCGGCGAGACGCTGCTCGACGAGTCGCGGTCGTGGTCCGAATGGGCTCGCTGGCTGGGGGTCTCGGATCTGACACTCGCGGCCGTCCTCGGCGCGACCATCGCCCGCGGCCAGGATCACATCGAGGCGCTCCGCATCGTGAAGCCGGGGTTCGATCTCGCGGCGGAGCGGCGGGCGCGCGCCGAGGCGGGCGTCCCCGACGAGCTTCGGCCGCGTGATCTGTATCCCGACGCGCTGCCGTGCATCGCCGCCCTGCGGGAGATGGGCCTCATGGTCGGCGCCGCCGGAAACACGCCCGTCGAGGTGGAGCGGTTCCTGCGCGCGAGCTGCGGCGTCGAGCTGGTGGCGTCGTCGGCGGGACTGGGTGTCGCGAAGCCGGCGCCGGGGTTCTTCGCCGCGATCGCGCGGCTCGCCGGGACCGAGCCCCATCGGATCGCCTACGTCGGCGACCGGGTCGACAACGACGTCCTGCCCGCGCTGGCGGCCGGAATGGTCGCCGTCCACATCCGCCGCGGGCCCTGGGGGCATCTGCACGCCGGTCTTCCCGACGCCGGGCGGGCGGACATCCGCATCGCCTCGCTGGCCGAGCTTCCGGCCCGGCTGGCGGCGCTCGCCGGGTAGCCCGCGGCGTACGCCTCCGCCAAATGGCACATGCGGCGAACGCCAAGTGGCGCGTGCCCCGGCCGCCCAACCGGGTCACGGTCGCGGGCGCGGACGGTAGGCTCCCGTGCGCTGACGACCGACGACCGCATCCTCCTCGCGCAGATCAGCGACCTGCACATCGGCGCCGGGGTCGGCCACGCCGATCCGGCTCGCCGTGTCGAACGGGTCGTGGCCGCGCTCGCCGATCTCGACCCCGCCCCCGACGCCGTCGTCGTCACGGGCGACCTCACGCAGGACGGCGATCGGGCCCAGTACGCCCGCGTGCGCGAGCTGCTCGCGCCGCTGCCGATGCCGGTGTACGCCCTGCCGGGGAACCACGACGTCCGGCCGGCGCTCAAGGACGGGCTGCTCGCCGACGTGAGCACGGGGCCGGGAGACTTCCTGCAGTACGAGGTCATGGCCGGCCGGATGCGGCTGCTGGTGTGCGACACGATCATCCCCGGGAGAGGACGGCGGCCGCCTCTGCGGCGACCGGATGGCCTGGCTCGAGGGGGCACTCGCGGCCGACCGCGAGACGCCGACCGTCATCGCGATGCATCACCCGCCGCTCATCACCGGCATCGCCGAGATGGACGACATCGGGGTCGAGCCCGACTCTCTGGCTGAGCTCGCCGCCGTCCTCCGCCGCGCGCCCAATGTGCTGCGCGTGGTCGCCGGCCACGTCCACCGGGCGATGTACTCGACCTGCGGCGAGCGCCCGGTGTTCAGCTGCCCGAGCGTCGATGTCGCGATCGAGCTCGACCTGCGCGCGGGCGCCGACCTCGGTGTGCGCGACGAACCTCCGGCCTACGCGCTCCACCTGGTCACGAACGGGGCGCTCGTGACCCACGTCCAGCCGCTGACGTGACGCCGGGCCGGCGCCCCGAAGGACGCCGGCCCCGGCACGATCGGATCAGGCGGTGACGGGCTCCGCGTCGACGGCCACCTCGGCCTCGACCCGCGCACCGCTGCGCCCGGGCAGGAACAGCGCCGCGGCGAAACCGGCACCCACGACGGCGGCCCCGACCCACAGCGCCGGCACGATGCCGTCGGTGAAGAGATCGGCCGATCCATAGCCGCCCTGGTGGGCGAAGATCGACGCCAGCACGGCGACCCCGAACACGCCGCCCAGCTCGCGGATGGCGTTGTTGGCGCCGGAGGCCTGGCCGGCCTCGACCAGCCGCACCGAGCTCATCACGACGGTGGCGACCGGGGCGAAGAAGAGCCCCATGCCGACGCCGGCGAGCGCGAACGGCGCCACCATGTCGATGTAGGGCACGGTCGGCGAGATCACCATCGCCATCCAGGCGAGGGCGATCGCCTGCAGCGCCAGGCCGAGCACCAGCAGCGGCTTGCCGCCGATGCGGTCGGTGAGCGCGCCCGCGATCGGGGCGACGATCATCGGCATGCCCGTCCAGGGCAGCGTCCGCACGCCGGCCGCGAGCGGCGAGTAGCCCTGCACGTTCTGCAGGTACTGGCTGAGCAGGAAGATCGATCCGAACATCCCGAAGAACATCAGCAGGGATGCACCGTTGGCGGCCGAGAAGGCCCGGTTGCGGAAGAGCCGCATCGGCAGCATCGGCTCCCGCGTCCGCAGCTCCCAGGCCACGAAGGCGACCATCAACGCCGCCCCGATCGCCAGGGATGCCACGATCTCGGGGCTCGTCCAGCCCTGCGAGTTCGCCCGCACGAGGCCCCACACGATGCCGAAGGCACCCGCGGTCACGATCGCCACGCCGGTCAGGTCGAGCCGCATGGACGGCCCGCGGCTCTCGCGCAGCCGCGCCCAGCCCATGGGCAGGACGGCCAGGCCGAGCGGGACGTTGAGCCAGAAGATCCACTGCCACGAGATGCCCTCGACGACCGCGCCGCCGACGAGCGGGCCGAGCGCGACGCCGAGGCCGCTGATGCCGCCCCAGGCGCCGAGCGCGAGCCCGCGCCGCTCGCGCGGGACGGCCTCGGTCAGCAGGGTCAGGGTGAGCGGGGTCACGATCGCGCCCCCGACGCCCTGCACGGCCCGGGCGGCGATGAGCGCACCGATCGACGGTGCCAGCGCCGCCGCGGCGGAGCCGACGGTGAAGATCGCCATCCCGATCAGGAACATGCGCTTGCGCCCGAACCTGTCACCGAGCGCAGCGCCCATCAGGAGCAGCACCGCGAAGGTGAGCGTGTAGGCGTTCACGGTCCACTCCAGGCCGGAGATGGACGCGTGCAGGTTGCGCTGGATCGTCGGCAGAGCCATCGTCACGACGAGGTTGTCGAGCGTCGTCATGAAGAGCGCGAGGCTCGTGATCGCGAACGTCCAGAGCGTTCTGTTCCGGTCGATTGTCACCTCTTCATTCCTTCCTTAGTAGTTAGTGCTTACGTAGTTCGTTGGTGAAAAAAGGGGCGGTCAGTCGTCCAGCCCGAGCTCCCCCAGGCACTCCACCACCCAGGGATCGCTGAGCCCGCGGAGGTCGATCGCCGCGATCACGTTCAGGAGCATGCCCTTGGAGAAGAACTCGCGCACCTCGTCGGGGGCGGCGCCGGACGTGCGCTCGACCCACTCCCAGAGCTCCCCGTAGCGCCGCCGCACGACGGCCTGGACATCGGGGTCGGAGCAGTCCGCGTAGCTGTGCATCTGGCCGAGCAGGAGCGAGCGGTCGAGCAGGAGCGGGCCGTACGCCCTGGCCATCGCCTGCAGCTTCTCGCCGGGCTCGGCCGCGGCAGCGGCGGCCTCGAACGCCCGCCGGATGCGATCGAAGCAGCGCTCGATCGTCTCCAGGTAGAGCGCCTTCTTCGTCCCGAACAGGCGGAACACGTAGGGCTGGGTGATGCCGGCCCGGCGGGCGATGTCCTCGGTCGCCGTGCCGTGGAGGCCGCCGAGGGCGAACTCCGCCATCGCAGCCTCGAGGATCGCCTCGCGCCGCTCGGCCGCCGGCATCCGCGCCGACCGTCCGTCTTCTCGTTTCACCGTCGCCATGCCGGGAAGTTAGCAGTCACAAACTTCGGTGTCAAGTCCGCACCCGACGCCGGCGCACGATGACCGCGACGACGATCGCAGCGGCCAGGGCGACGCCCGCGGCGAGCTGGGCCTGGTGGAGGGCCTCGACGAGCGTGCCCACGCTGTGTGCGAAGAGGTAGCCGAGGCCGGTGAACGTCGCCGCCCAAAGCCCCGCTCCGACCACGTCGGCGGCGACGAACCGGCCCGGGCGCATCCCCGACGCGCCGGCCGTGAACGGCCCCATCGCCCGCACGATGCCGACGAAGCGGCCGACCACGATCGCCTTCGCTCCGTGGCGGGCGAAGAATCGCTCCACGTACTCGAGCCGGGCGGGCGTGGCGCCGACGCGCGCGCCGTGGCGGTCGAGGAACGGCCGGCCCAGCCGGCGCCCGAGGACGAAGCCGCAGCCGTCGCCGGCGACGGCCGCCGCCCAGACGATGCCGAGCAGGAGGGGGAACTGCATCTGCCCCCTGCCCGCCAGGACGCCGCCCAGGACGACGGCCAGCTCGCCCGGCGCGATCAGGCCGACGAACGCGCTCGTCTCCAGGAACGCGAGCGCGCCCACGAGCGCGTACGACCATGGCCCCAGGCCGTTGCCCAGGCTGTCGAGCAGCGCCTCGGGGGAGCTCATGCGCGCAGCACCGCAGCGATCCCGTCGCTCTCCGTGAGCAGCGATCGCGAGGAGCCCTCGAGCGGTGTGATGTCCGCGCCCGAGTGCAGGGCGAGCTCGATCAGGGCCTCCGCCGGATCGCGCCGCGGCCACCCGCTCGCGCTCCCGGCCATGGCGCCGGACCAGCGGTAGTCGCGCTCGCCGTCGAGGAGCAGGTGGTCGACGCGGCGGAACTCGAGCGCCTCGAGCGTCCGGCCGGCCCCGAGCACCGCGCTGCGATCCGACATCGCAGCGTCGAGCACGCGCACGACCAGGCGGCGCTCGTAGCGGCGCTGGGCGGCGTGCAGATCGGAGCCGACCATCGCCGCCAGGCCGCGCGGCGGCAGGCCGTCCACCGGCCGCGTCACCAGCGCCACCTCGCAGCCGTCCGGGGCCGCGTTGCGGGCGAGCGTGTGGGCCAGGCGGCTGTCGCCGGCGACGAGGACGCGCCGCCACGCCCGCTCGGCGGCGATGTCGCGCACCTCGCCGGCGAGGCCGGCGGCCAGCGGCGCACCGCCCCGGCGCCAGGCCGCGGAGGCGCCGGCGAAGCGGTACTCGCCCACCTCCTCGACGGCCCCCATCCGCCACTGGAAGAGCTGGACCGACGCAACCCCGGCCACCATCACGCCGGCCGGCCGGCCCTCGTCGAACGCGGCCACGAGCGGGCGCACGTAGGCCGTCTGCTCGAGCGCGGCCGTCACGCCGACGGGCAGGCCGACGCCGATCTCGAACACCTCCTCCGTCGAGAGCGGCGCGAACAGGGCCCGCCCCGGCGTCTTCCCGTCGAGCATGCGCGCCAGCGCCGGGCGGATGCGGGGCAGGCACTCGCGGTAGGCCGCGGCGAGCGGCGCGTCGTGCACCTCCTGCTCGAGGCGGCGCAGCTCCCCGGCGAGCGCGACCGCCCGCACCAGCCGCCCGGTGGCGTGGTCGGGGCGGTCGACGAACACCGAGACGACCCCGAGCGGGTCGGAGATGGAGTCGATCGCGCGGATGTCAGACCAGGTCAGCATGGCTCCTCCTCGAGCGTCGGCTCGGCGCGGCGGCGGCCCGGTCGGGGCGCGGGGACGCGAGCACCGATGCGCCGATCAGCACCACGACGACGATGAGCGTCGCGGCTGCCGGCGGGTGGTAGAGCTCGGCGGTCGCCATCTCGATCCCGGTGAGGACGAGGACGGCGGCGAGGCCGAGGTTGAGATGGACGAACCGGTCGCGCATGCCCTCGAGCAGGACGAAGAGCGACGGCAGGCCGACGAGCGCCATCACGTTGGCGGCGAACACGATCAGCGGGTCGCGCGTGACGGCGAAGATGGACGGGATCGAGTCGGCGGCGAAGGCGACGTCGGTGGCGGCCAGCACGACGAGCACCGCGACGAGCGGCGTGGCGTAGAGGCGCCGGCCGCGGCGTACGACGAGCCGCCTGCCGGCGTAGCCGGGCAGGGTCGGGACGACCCGGCCCAGCGCCCGCACGAGCCGGCTCTGCGACGGGTCGGCGGCCGAGGGCGCGCCCTTCACGAGCTTCAGCCCCGTGACGATCAGGAACGCGGCGAACAGGTACGCCGTCCACTCGGCGGCACCGAGGAGCGCCGATCCGGCCAGGATGAACACGGCCCGCAGGGCGAGCGCGGCCCCGATCGCCCACGCGACCGCCCACGGCCGCACCTCGGCCGGGACGGCGAACGCCGCCAGGGCGACCACGAACACGAACACGTTGTCGAGCGAGAGGCTGCGCTCGATGGCGTAGCCGGCCAGGTACTCGCCGGCCGGGCCCGGGCCCTGCCAGGCCCAGACGACGCCGGCGAAGCCGACGCCGGCGACGAGCCACCAGGCGCTGATGACCGCGGCGGCCCGCAGCGAGCGAGGCCGCAGGACGCCGAGGTCGAGCGCAAGGAGCGCAGCGGCCGCTCCTGCCAGCGCCGCCCACTGCCACCAATCTGCCATGGATCCTCCTTCGGTTGTCCGAAACCGAAGGTCTCACCCGCCCGTGAGGGCCGGCTGCGCCGGGCCGGAAGGCCGTATTGACGACGCAGCAGTTTGGTGGGCTACTCCCCTTCCGCCACCCACCATAGCGGCGGCCGGCCCCCGAGCGGGCTTCCTCGCCCAATCCTTACGCAGTTCTCAGGTGAGCGAGCTCCGAGGATGGGGACTGTCCCCGCTTCTCGCCTCACGCCGCAAGCTCGGCCGGCACGAGGGCAACCTCGATCGAGCGGCCGGCGCGGACGATGCCGAGCGTCACCGCGATGCCCACGGCGTCGCCGCCCATCAGCCGCAGGAGGTCGTCCATCCGCTCGACCGGCCGGCCGTCGACGGCCACGATCAGATCCTCCGGACGCACGCCCGCGGCCGCGGCCGGCCCATCGGGGTCGACCCCGATCACCTCGACGCCCGAGGGCCTTCCGACCCGCATCCGCACGGCCGGCGGGAGCGGGCGGTCGCCTCCGGCGATGCCGACGAACGCCCGCCGCACCCGGCCGGTCGTCATCAGCTCGGAGACGATCCGGCGGGTGGCGGCGTTGATCGGCACCGCCAGGCCGAGACCGACGCCGGCCAGCGCCGTGTTCACGCCGACGACGCGGCCGCGGCTGTCGGCCAGCGCGCCGCCGGAGTTGCCGGGGTTGAGCGCGGCGTCGGTCTGGATCACGTCCGGGATCGAGCGCTGCGTCCGGCCGCTGCGGGCGGGCAGCGACCGCCCGAGCGCCGAGACGACGCCGGCCGTGACGGTCCCGCCCAGGCCGTGGGGGTTGCCGATCGCGACCACGAGCTGCCCGACCCGCAGGCGGCCGGCCTCGCCCATCTCCGCCGGGACAAGGCCGGGGCGTCGACGCGGATCAGGGCCAGGTCGGTCAGCGGGTCGCGGCCGACGACCTCGAACGCGGGCTCCGCGCCGTCGGTGAAGGCGGCCCGGCCGTGGGCGTCGTCCGCACCGACCACATGCGCGCAGGTGAGCAGGAAGCCGTCCTCGCGCAGCACGACGGCGCTGCCACCGCCGACGGCCTCCCGGCCGCGGCGGTTCCGGCGGACGCGCAGGTTGGCGACCGACGGCGCCAGCCGCTCGGCCACGGTGGTGACGATGCGGGAGTAGGCGTCGAGCGCCTCGTCCTCTGACGGCGGTTCAGGGATGAATGGCTCGTCCACCCGTCAGCCCTCCACCGCCGTCACGAGCGCCTCGCGGTCGGACTCGCCCCGGACGAGGCCGAGGGCGATCGCAGCGTCGCCGGCGCCGTCGAGCGCGGCATGCAGGTCGTCGATCGAGGCGACCGGGCGGCCGCCGGCGGCGACGATCAGGTCGCCGGGCTCGACGCCCGCGGCGGCCGCGGGGCCGCCCGGCTGCACCTCGCGCACGAGCAGGCCGTCCCGCTCGGCCAGGCCCACCGCCCGCCGCATCCGCCGGGCGGCCCGGGCGGACACGACGCCCACCCCCAGGGTGCGCCGCATGGGCGCCTCCCCGCGGGCGAGCGCGTCGGCACGGGCGCGCAGGTCGGCGTCGGCGGGAAGGGCGAGCACGAGGCCGCCGTCGAGCCGCACGGAGCTCAGGCCGGCCAGCCGGCCGGCCGCATCGACGAGCGGGCCCCCGGCCGAGCCGCGGGCGACCGCAGCCGTGTGCTCGATCGACCCGGCGATCCGACGCCCGCGCGGGCCCCGGAACGAGCGCCCGAGAGCCGACACGGCGCCGGAGGTGACGCGCAGGCCGCCGTCACCCAGCCGGGCCAGCGCGAACACCGGCGTCCCCAGCACCGGCGCGTCCTCACGCCACTCGATCGCCGGCGCATCGCCCGTCTCGACGGCGATGACGGCCACGTCCCCGGCCGCGTCCACCGCCGCGGGCCGGCCCGTCGCCGTGCGCCCGTCGGCGAAGACCGCCGTCACGTCGTCGCGGCGGACGGCGTGGGCGCAGGTCAGCACCCGGTCGGGGCCGATCACCACCCCGGACGCCGGCCGCCATCCGAATCGCAGCCCGACCACCGCCGGGCCCGCGTTCGCGGCCGCGGTCGCGGTCGCCTGCTGCAGCTCCTCGAGCACGTCCATGCCCTGTACGCTCCTTCTCAATAGTGAATAGCAATCTGCAAGTTACTCCTCGCTGCAGCCGCCCGCAACCCCGATACGATGGGCGCGTGGAGGGCTCCCGACACGCGACGCCGCTGGCCGAGGCCATGGCCCGCGTCGGCGACCGGTGGACGCTCCCGGTCGTCGAGGCGCTCCTGGAGAGCCCGCGCCGGTTCGGCGAGCTGGTCGAGCGGCTGCCGGGGATCGCCCCGAACATCCTCACCGACCGGCTGCGCGGTCTCGAGCGGGACGGGCTCGTGGTCGCCCGCCCGTACTCGCACCGGCCGCCGCGCTCGACCTACGAGCTGACCGACGAGGGCCGCGAGCTGGCGGGCGCCGTGCGCCTCCTGAGCGAGTGGGGCGCGCGCCACGGCGGCCAGGAGCCGGCCCGCCACGCGGCCTGCGGGACGCCGCTCGAGGTGCGCTGGTACTGCCCCACCTGCGAGCAGGCCGTCGACGAGGACGCGGCCGAGGGGTCTGCACTACGCGTGATCACGCTCGACGACGTCCACGCCGCCGCCGGCCGCCTGAAGGGCGTCGCCCACCGCACGCCGGTGCTGCGGTCGCGCACCCTCGACGCCCGCACGGGCGCGACGGTGCACCTGAAGGCCGAGTGCCTGCAGCGGGGCGGGGCGTTCAAGTTCCGCGGCGCCTACAGCATGATCTCGACGCTGCCGGAGGACGTCCGCCGCCGCGGCGTCGTCGCCTACTCGTCGGGCAACCACGCCCAGGCGGTCGCGATCGCCGCCGGCATGCTCGGGTCGAGCGCGACGATCCTCATGCCCGTCGACACGCCCGCGGCCAAGATGGAGGCGACCCGCGGCTACGGCGCCGAGGTCGTCACCTACGACCGCTACACCGACGACCGCGAGGCGCTCGGCGCGGCGCTGGCCGGGGAGCGCGGGCTCGAGCTCGTCCCGCCGTACGAGCACCCGGCGGTGATGGCCGGCCAGGGCACGGCCGCGCTCGAGCTGCTCGCCGAGGTGCCCGACCTCGACCTGCTGCTCGTGCCGGTCGGCGGCGGCGGCCTGATCGCCGGCTGCGCGACGGCCGCCAAGGCGCTGCGCCCGGACGTGCGCGTGATCGGCGTCGAGCCCGAGGCCGGCGACGACACCCGCCGGTCGCTGGCGGCCGGGGAGCGGGTGCGGATCGAGACGCCGCGCACCATCGCCGACGGCCAGCAGGCCGACATCCCCGGCCGGCTCACGTTCGAGGTGAACCGGCGCCTGGTGGACGCGGTCGAGCTCGTCGCCGACGCCGAGATCATCGCGGCGATGGCCTTCCTGTTCGACCGCATGAAGCTCGTCGCCGAGCCCAGCGGAGCCTCCGCCTTCGCCGCCCTGCTCGCGGGCCGGGTCGAGGCATCCGGCGCCAACGTGGGGGTCGTCATCTCCGGCGGCAACGTGGGCGTCGCCCGCTTCTGCGAGCTGCTGGGCCGCCCGCCTGCATGAGCGCCTCCGGGCGCGACCCGCGCGAGGCCGAGGCCGAGCGGCTCGGGCCCGGGCCGCCGATCGCGCCGACCGGCGCGCGCCGCCTGCTCGGCCTGGCGACGATCGACTTCGGGCCGCTGCGGCGGCGGCGCGACTTCCGCCTGCTCTGGATCGGCCAGGGCGTCTCGTTCTTCGGATCGATGATCACCTACGTCGCCCTGCCGTACCAGGCGTACCACCTGACCGGCTCCTCGCTCGTCGTCGGGCTGCTGGGACTGGCCGAGCTGGGGCCGCTGCTCGGGGCGGCCTTCGTCGGCGGCGCGCTCGCCGACGCCTTCGACCGGCGGCGGCTGATGCAGCTCACCGAGCTCGCGTTCGCGGCCGGCTCGCTCGTGCTGGTCGGAAACGCCCTGCTGCCGCACCCGCACCTGTGGGTGCTCTTCGCGATGTCCGTCGTGCTGGCGACGCTGGACGGGCTGCAGCGGCCGTCGCTCGACGCCCTCATGCCCCGGCTGGTCGAGCGCGACGAGCTGATGGCCGCAGGGGCGCTCTCGTCCTTCCGGCTCACGATCGCGCAGATCGCCGGCCCGGCCGTCGGCGGGATCCTCCTGGCGACCGCGGGCCTGCCGGCGACGTACGCCGTCGATACCGCCACGTTCGTCGTCTCGCTCGCGGCCCTGCGCATGATGCGGGCGGTGCCGCCGCCGCCCGAGGCCGAGCCGCCGAGCCTGCGCCGGATCGCCGAGGGCGTGCGCTACGCCGGCTCGCGCCAGGATCTCATGGGCACCTACATCGTCGACATCGTGGCGATGTTCTTCGGGATGCCGATGGCGCTCTTCCCGGCCGCGGCCACCCACCTGGGAGGCCCGGGCGTGCTGGGCCTGCTCTACGCCGCGCCGGCCGCCGGTGCCCTGCTCGCGACCGTGACGAGCGGGTGGACGGCCCACGTGCATCGCCACGGCGCCGCGGTGTGCGTCGCCGCCGCCGCCTGGGGCGCGGGCATCGTCGTGTTCGGGATCGCCCCCGGCATCGGCCTGGCGCTGCTCGGGCTCGTCGTCGCGGGCGGCGCAGACATGGTGTCGGGCATCTTCCGCTCGACGATCTGGAACCAGACGATCCCGGATCACCTGCGCGGGCGGCTGGCGGGAATCGAGCAGGTCAGCTACTCGACCGGGCCGCTGCTCGGGAACGTCGAGTCGGGCGTCGTCGCGTCACTGGCGGGGCTGCGCGCGTCGATCGTCTCGGGCGGCGTCCTCTGCGTCGCGGGAGTCGCGGTCGCGGCGCTCGCGCTGCCGGCGTTCTGGCGCTACGACGCCCGTGAATAACCGGTGCCAGGCACCGGATATTCACCGGATATTCAGGCTGTGGGGGCCGGGGCGGGCGCCGGAATGCGCTCGATGCCGGCGATGCGGTAGGCGTCGGGCTCGTCCAGCGTCTCGTGCTCGAGCAGCGCCCGCGTCAGCGCCTCGAGCTGGTCGCGGTGGGCCTCGAGCTGGGCGAGCGCGATCTGCTCGCACTCCTCCAGGATCCGCCGCACCTCCTCGTCGACGAGCTCGCGGGTGTGCTCGGAGGCGGTGCCGGCGCCGGGGAAGAGCGTGGGCTCGTCGCTCGGCCCGGGCAGCACCGACACCGGGCCGATCCGCTCCGACATGCCCCACCGCCCGGCCATCTGGCGGGCGATCCGGGTGGCCTGCTCGAGATCGGACTCGGCGCCCGTCGTCATGTCGCCGTAGACCAGCTGCTCGGCCGCCCGGCCGCCGAGCGACCCGACCAGCCGCCCGCGCAGGTAGTCGGCGGTGTATCCGTAGCGATCGGTCGCCGGGCTCTGGAAGGTCACCCCCAGCGCGCGGCCGCGGGGGATGATCGAGATCTTGCGCACCGGGTCGGCGCCGGGCTGCAGCATGCCCAGCAGGGCGTGCCCCGACTCGTGGTAGGCGGTGCGCTCGCGCTCCTCGGGCGAGAGCACGATCCGCCGCTCGGCGCCGAGCACGATCCGCTCGAGGGAGTCGGTGAAATCGCTCATCTGCACCATCGCGTGCGAGCGCCGGGCCGCGGTCAGAGCGGCCTCGTTCACGAGGTTGCGCAGGTCGGCTCCGACCATCCCCGGCGTCGAGGACGCAAGCGTGTCGAGGTCGACGTCCGCGCCCAGCGGGACGGCCCGCGTGTGCACCTCGAGGATCAGCCGCCGCCCGGTCTGGTCGGGCGGGCTCACGGTCACACGGCGGTCGAACCGGCCCGGCCGCAGCAGGGCCTGGTCGAGCACCTCGGGGCGGTTCGTCGACGCGATCACGATCACACCCTCGGTGCCGGAGAAGCCGTCCATCTCGGTCAGGATCTGGTTCAGCGTCTGCTCGCGCTCGTCGTGGCCTCCGATCGTGGTCGACCCGCCCCGGGAGCGCCCGATCGCGTCGAGCTCGTCGATGAAGACGATGGCCGGCGCCGCCGCCTTGGCCTGGACGAACAGGTCGCGCACCCGGCTCGCGCCCACGCCCACGATCGCCTCGATGAACTCCGACGCGGAGATCGAGAAGAACGGCACCCCCGCCTCGCCGGCGACGGCCCGGGCGAGCAGCGTCTTCCCGGTCCCGGGCAGGCCGGACAGCAGCACGCCCTTCGGCACCGTCGCGCCCAGGCGCGTGTAGCGCTCCGGATTGCGCAGGAAGTCGACCACCTCGGCGAGCTCTTCCTCGGCCTCGTCGATGCCGGCGACGTCTTCGAACGTGATCCGTTTCGTCGTCTCGTCCGGCTCGTACAGCTGGGCGCGGGAGCGGCCGAAGCCGCCGAGCGCACCCCCGGCGCCCGCGCGCTGGGCACGGCGGAAGATGAACACGAAGAGCCCCACGATCAGGAGCGTCGGCACGAAGCTGATCAGGAGCTCCTGCCACAGGGGCGTCCCCGTCTCGATCGGATGCGCGTTGATGACGACGTGCTGCTGTTCGAGCAGCCCGAGCAGGGAGTCGTCGGCGAAGGCCGGCCGTTCGGTCTGGAAGCGGTTCGACGCCTTCCCGCTCGTGTCCGGCGGCTTGGCAGCCTTCTTGAAGTCGCCCTGGATCGTGTCTCCGGTCGACGTCACCTCGGAGACGTTCCCCGCCGTCACCTGCTCGCGGAAGTAGCTGTACGGGACCGACTCCCGCGAGGGGTTGTGGGAGATCAGCCCGGCGATGACGTAGTTGGCCACGAGCAGGGCGAGGAGCACGAGCCAGAAGCGGCGGCCGCCCGGCATCCGCGCCGCGGGCTTCGGCGGATGCTTGGGCTCCGGCACTCCCTCGACCCGGAACCGGCGGTGATGGTGCCCGGGCGCCGGCGTGGGTGCGGGCTGGTCGGCCATGAGCCGAGTGTACCGCCGGGCAGTGGCCCGGCGGCCGGGCGACACCGACGGGTGCCGCCCGCCGCGGGGCCGGGGGTGCGCGTCCGCGGGTCATGGACGCGACTGCTGAGGACGGAGCCGGGGCACGACGCGCCGTGCCACGGAGGAGGGCCGGAGGCCGCGCGAGCGGGAGCGGCCGGCCGGGGGGCGATGCTCGGCGACCGGCCCGACCTCGTGCTGGCGGAAGTTGCGCGAGAGCTCGATCCGGACCTGGGGATGGATTCCGATCATGATGGTTCACCTCCTTTCAAACGGTGCGTCTGTGACATAACGAAACATGCACGCATGCAGCTGCCTCCCTTCCGGGTGGTTACGTAACGGAGAAGCCCTCGAGCCCGTCGCTGAACGCCCGGAGGCCGGACGTCCTACGGCGTCACATGAAGCGAAGTGAGCGGCTGGGACTCAGGCAGGATGCGAGCCGGTGAGGCTCGCAGATCCACAACCGACCGGCTCGGGGGACGCCGTGGGCGCGAGGATGGTATCCGTGGTCATCTTCATCTTCGCCCTCCCTTCGGGTCGCAGAGCCGGAACCTACTGAGCCGAGAGCATACACGCGCCCGCGGGAGGCGTCAAGCAGGATTTACATTATGACGTTAAGCAACGCCTGACCTCGTCGTCGCTGGTCGTCGAGAAGTCCTCGTACCACCCGCCGACCGACCGGAACCCGTCCGGGGCGAGTGCGCACACCACCTCGTCGGCGTTCGTCTCGAGCAACCGGCACGTCTCCGCAGCCGCCACCGGCACCGCCACGACCACGCGGGCCGGGCCGGCCGCGCGCACCGCCCGGACGGCCGCGCGCATGCTCGCGCCGGTGGCCAGCCCGTCGTCGACGAGCACCACGGTGCGGCCGGCGAGCGGCACGGGCGGACGATCGCCGCGGTAGGCGCGCTCGCGCCGCTCGAGCTCGGCCCGCTCCGTGGCGGCGACCTCCGCCAGCGTCCGCTCGGGCACGCCGAGCTCCGCGATGACCCGGTCGTTCACGACGACGACGCCGCCGGTCGCGATCGCCCCCATCGCCAGCTCCTCGTCGCCGGGCACGCCCAGCTTGCGGACGCAGAACACGTCGAGCGGCGCCCGCAGCGCGCGGGCGACCTCGGCCGCGACCGGCACGCCGCCGCGCGGCAGCCCGAGCACCACGACGCCGGGGCGGTCCAGGTACGCGCCCAGGTGCGTGGCGAGGCGGGCTCCGGCATCGGCGCGGTCGCGGAACGGCCGCGGCCCCTCGGCCGCGGAGGTCACCGGGCCGGCGCGGCGGCCCGCGGCGCGGCCGCGAGCGCTCCCACCTCGACGACCTGGTCGGGCCGCAGGGCGGGCAGCGGAGCGCGCACGTCGATCTCGATCGGGACGCCGCGGGCGCGCAGCGCCGCCTTGAGAGCGCTCTGGAACGGGAAGCGCTCGACCGCGCCGCGCAGAGCCTCGAGGCGCTCGGCGCCGGCCGCGTCGGGGCTCGCCACCACCGCGGCCACCGTCTCGGGAAACGCAGACGCGAGGCCGGAGACGGCCCCGGCCGCCCCGGCTGCGAGCGCCTGCGGGATCAGCTTCTCGGCGCCGACGTACACCGGCAGGCCCAGCCCCAGGTACGGCTCGACGCGATCGAACGGCGCCTCCGACACCTTCAGCCCGGCCACGTTCTCGGTCCGCTCGCGCACGCGCTCGACCACGGCGATCGGGCAGCGGGTATCCGCTGCGCGCGGCGAAGGCGTACAGGTAGAACGGCGTCGGCGCGCAGGCGGCGGCGGCCGCGACGAAGTGCTCGACGAGAGCGTCGTCGGCCAGCGGGTAGTAGGGCGGGGGAATGACGGCGACGCCGTCGGCGCCGATCCCGGCGGCGTGGGCGGCAAGCGCGGCGGTGTCGGCCGTGCTCTGGGCGCCGCAGTGCACGATCAGCTTCCCGGCCCGGGCCTCGCGGAACCGCTCCGCGACCGTCTTTCGCTCCTCCATGCCGAGCAGCACGCCCTCGCCCGTCGTGCCGAGCGCGAAGATGCCGTCGACGCCGCCCTCGACCATGAACCGCGCCAGCGGCTCGATCGCGGCCTCGTCCACGCGCGCGCCGCCGTCGCGGAGCGGCGTCACCGAAGCGGACAGGAGCATGGGCGCCATCTGCGGCAGATCCTACCCGGAGCCGCGCCGGTAGGATCACACGCGTGGACGACCCGCCCCGCACGGCCGAGCTCGTCGTGATCGGCGGGGGCATCGTCGGCGCCGCGACCGCGTTCTACGCCGCCCGCGCCGGGATCAGCTCGGTGCTGATCGAGGCCCGCCCGGCGCTGTGCACGCTGACGACGCCCGTCTCGACCGGCGCCTTCCGGCTGCAGTTCGCCACCGAGGAGGAGCTGCGGCTGGTCGAGGAGACGGTCGAGCTCTTCCAGAACTTCGCCGAGCACACCGGCCAGCGCGTCTACGACCCGTCGATCCGCGCCCAGGGCTACCTGTGGCTGACGCGCTCGCCGGAGCGCGCCGCCGAGCAGCGGGAGCTCGTCGCCCGTCAGCACGGGTGGGGCGTGACCGACATCGAGCTCCTCGACGGCGACGAGGTGCGGCGGCGGTTCCCGTACGTCGCCGCCGACGTCGTCCAGGCGCGTTTCCGGGCCGGCGACGGGTTCATCGACACCCGCGCGGTGACGATGGGGCTCGCGACGGCGTCGGGCGCGACCGTCGTCACCGGCTGCCGCGCCGAGGGCTTCGACATCGCCGGCGGACGGCTTCGGGGCGTGCGGACGTCGCTCGGGGTGATCGCGGCCGAGCGGGCCGTGATCGCGTGCGGGCCGCTGTCGGGTGGCGTCGCCGCCTGGGCGGACGTCGAGCTGCCGATCGAGACCGTGCGCCGGCACAAGCTCGTCATGCCGGACGTGCCCCAGGTGCCGGCCGGCGCCCCGATGACGATCGACGAGGACTCCGGCGCCCACTGGCGGCCGGCTCTGCGCGGCGCCTGGCTGCTCTTCACCGACCCGGCCACCCCGCCGTCGGAGCCCACCGACGCCGTGCCCGCCGACCCGGGCTTCGCGTTCGAGCTCCTCGACCCGGCCAGCCCGACCGCCGTCGCCGGGACGGCGCCGTTCTGGGCCGACGTGTGGGAGCGAAACGCCGCCCACTGGATCGTGCAGGCCGGCCAGTACACGATGACCCCCGACCACTGGCCGCTGATCGGCGAGACGCACGTCGCCGGACTGCACGTGAACACCGGCTACTCGGGCCACGGGATCATGCTCTCGCCCGCGGGCAGCCGCCGGCTGGCGGATCTCCTGGCGGGCGACCTGGCGCCTGCCGACAACGTCTTCCGGCCCGACCGGCGGCCGCGCCCGCGCCCGCCGGAGACGCTCTAGCGGAGGCCGAATCGGCGGCGGCGCGGCGAGAACGCGGCCTCGAGGTCGGCGGCCGCGAACGGCCCGGTGCCACCCTCGCCGGACGCATACCGGTACACCGCCAGGCGGAAAACCTGGCCCAGGGCGGTCTCGACCACCATCGCCGCAACCACGACGACCGCGCAGAACCCGGCCAGGACATAGCCGGCGGCGTAGCCCGACGCACCGGCCGCCACGCCGGCAGCGCCGACGGCGATAACCCCGAGCGCCGCGAGCCCGAGAACGCCGCCGATGACGACCGCCCCCGTGACCGACTCGCCCCACGTGCGGCGGATCGTGGAGGCCGAGCGCCGCAGCGCCGTGCCGACGCCGACGTCCTCGACCGCCAGCACCGGCACCACGAAGTAGGTCGCGAGCGACCAGGCCGCGTCGGCGATCCACTCGACACCCTGCCGCACATATCCACCGGCGGGGAGCTGCTCGAGGGGCGCGCAGGGCGACGCCGACCGAGGTGGCGACGAGCGCCCACCACGCGACGGCCCAGATCCGCGTCCGGGCATGCCCGAACGCCACGGAGATGGTCATCGGCCGGCCGTCGATCGTCGCCGCGGCGAGCGCGTAGAACGCGACGTTGAAGTAGGTCGCGGCGAACGTGAACGGGTAGGCACCGATCGCCGCGTCGAGGAAGATGCGCTCGCGCGAGTGGTGGTGGACGATGTCGAGCGCCCACGGGCCCAGGAGCGCGGCGACCCCGGCCAGCCAGACGGCCGCCGAGATCGCGGGGATGACGAGGAGCCCTGGCCGCATGCACACGACCGTCCAGCTCTCCCGTGTGAGCCGCAGGCCGCGCGCGAACCGCCCCTCATTCATCGGAGGCGATTCTCCCGGACTTTCCAGTTTCTGTCAGCGTTTCCAGAGCCCGGCGCGGCGATGCAGCACCGGG
Organism: uncultured Actinomycetes bacterium; assembly: GCA_963731515.1. GTDB lineage: Bacteria > Actinomycetota > Thermoleophilia > Gaiellales > JAICJC01 > JAICJC01. Next base: position 87,017 of record CAVSVU010000015.1, read on the forward strand.
ATGGAGCTCGGCGGACGGCGCCGGTCGTCGGGCCGGTCGTCGTCGTACGCCGCGAGGCGGCCCAGTGCCGACTCCACGTCGCGCTCGGACAGCGTCGGGCCCGGCGTGCCGTCCTGGCGGCCGGTGAGGCGGGTGCGGATGTTCGTGCCCATGTCGTTCTCCTCGTTGCTGCCGCGTCTCGGCGGCGGAAACCTGATTCCAGTTTCCGCGCGCACCGGGCCGCGTCAAGCCCCGGGCGGGGGAGATTTTTGCGATCGGGAGGGCTCAAGCCGGCGGCCGGATATGCCGAACGGCTATCCTTAGGTACGGCCCCGCCACGCGTGCAGCCGCACGCCAAGGTGGCGACGGCACCCTGATGAACCTCCGACCCGGTCTCTTTTGATGACGCTCGATTCGCATGCCACGAACTCCGCAGTCCGCCGCCTGGCGATCAGCCAGGGGCTGTCGTATGCCGGGCGCGGTGCGGCGCTGACGGCGCTGATCTGGGCGCTCTACTCGGCCACCTCGTCGGCGTGGTGGCTGTCCGGCGCGATGCTCGCGATCTTCGGCGCCGCGACGGCCGTGTCGCCGTGGACCGGGCACGCCGGCGACCGCTACGACCGCCGCGTCGTCATCATGATCTCCGCCGCGCTGGCGGCCGTCGGATTCGCGATCTGCGCGGTGCTCGTCTGGCACGGCGACGTGCTGGCCACGATCCTCGTGACGGTCGCGGCCGGCTGCACCCAGGGCGCGCTCACCGCGGCCGTCCAGGGCGCCGTGCCCAACCTGGTCGCCGACGAGGAGCTGGCCCGCGCGAACAGCCTCTCGGGCGCGTTCAAGAGCGCCGGGTACATGCTCGGCCCCGGCATCGGCGGGGCACTCCTGGCGGTCACATCCGCGCCGGGCGTGTTCGCGGTCTCCGCGCTGATGATGGCCGTCTCGGCCCTGCTCATGGTGGGGATCCGGGCGCCGTTCCACTCGGATGGCAACCACGAAATCGGCGGTCGCATGGACGGCTTCCGCCAGCTCATGGCCGATCGCTGGATGCGACGGCTGACGCTGGCGTGGGCGCTGATCATGGTCGGCGTCGGCCCGGTGATCGTCGCCGAGGTCGTGCTCGCCCACCACTTCCACGTCGGCTCGGTCGGCTACGGCCTGATCTCGGTGTTCTGGGACGGCGGCGGGGTCGCGGGCGCGATCCTGGGCGCACGTCTCCGCCGCCGGTTCGAGCAGGCGGCCGTCGTCGGCGGCAGCGCCGCGATCGCGGCCGGCTTCGCAATCGTCGGGCTGACCCCGATCTTCTGGCCGGTGCTTCTGGGGATGCTGATCGCCGGCGTCTTCGACTCGTTCGGCACCGTCGCCGCGCAGAACGTGCTCCAGCGGCGCACGCCCGACCGGATCCGCTCGCGGGTCTCGGCCGCGCTCGACGCGATCGTGCTCGGGGCGATGGGCCTCTCGTTCGCGCTCGGTGCGCCCCTCGTCACCTGGCTCGGCGCCCAGGGCGTCTACCTGGCCGCCTCGGTCATCACCGTCGCCGCCACGCTCATGCTGCTGCCGGCGCTCCGGCACATGCCCGAGCCGGTCGTGATCTCGCCGCGGCGCTCCCGCCCGGTCGACACGGGCCGGACGCGGCCGGAGCCGCGCCGCGAGCGGACGGGCCGTCCCACCCTGCGGCTGCCGCGCCGGCCGCGGCGCACGCGCACCCGGGTCTAGACCGCCCGGCCGAGAATCGGGGACTGTCCCCGATCAGCGGGGACAGTCCCCCTCAGGCGGCTGCGAGGATGACCTGCTCGTAGAACTCGCCCGCCCGCCGGCCGGTGCGGCGGTTCACGTGGCGCAGGCGCTGGTCGCGGATGCGCAGGCCCGCGCGCTCGAGGATCGTCCCGAAGAGGTCGCGGGAATCGTCGACGACGAGCACGACGGCGGCGCCCGGCACGAGGAACCGGCGCGCGTTCGCGAACACCGCGCTCATGTCGTCCACGTAGGCGTCGATCGCCGACCGGCCCGTCCCCCGCCAGGGCGCGCCGATCTCCTCGGCGCGGCGCTCGTCGAGCCCGAGCAGCTCGAAGGCGTACCGGTGCTGCTCGTGGTAGTCGATCCGCCCCGGGTACGGCGGCGAGGTGATGAGGCCGTCGAGGCGGAGGCCGTAGTCGGCGCAGCGGGCGTCGGCGTGGAGCACCTCCGCGCGGACGTCGGCCCGCAGCTCGGCGTACTCGCGCACCCGCCGGATCGTGTCGAGCGTGTAGCGGCGCAGGAACTTCGCGGCCTCCGCCGTCGGCGCGCACGTCCGGGAGTGCTTGCGGCACTGGTAGGGACCGGTCTGGGGGGCGCGGGGGAAGTCGAGCTCGAAGTGCGTCGTCAGCCGGGCCGATCGGGCGGCGCGGCTGAGCACCACGCGGGCCAGATCGGCGTGCTCGGCGCGAGCGCAGACGACGTCGCGGTAGCGCAGCAGCTGGCCGAGCGCGTCGGGGTGATACCAGGCGCGCAGATAGTCGCCGGGCGGGACGCCGCCGGGGTCGCCGGCCGCGTCCTCGGCCGCCTCGAGCACGGCGAGCAGGTCGCGCTCGACGGCGGACGGGTCGTAGCGGGCCGTCTTCACCGAGGAGAGCAGGACGTTGAACGCCGACACGTCCACGCCGACGCTGTCTGCCCCGAACGTCGTGCACTCGACGAGCGTCGTGCCGCTGCCCGCGAAGGGGTCGAGGATGCGCTGGCCCGGGCGGAAGTGGCGGATCAGGAACCGCTCGACGAGCTGCGGGACGAACTTGCCCAGGTAGGGATGCAGCCGGTGCACGTGCTTCGTGCGCAGGCGCTCGGGCAGCTCGTGCTCGGCCCAGCTGAGCTCCGGATCGAAGCTGCGGTCGGCCAGGTCGGCGTACAGCGCCTGCTGGGTCGGCATGTCCCGAGGATATCGGCCGGTCAGGACGCCGCCCGCGGCGGCGCGGACGCCGGCGCGGTGCTGACCAGGGTGCGCCTCCCCGCCCGCTTGCGCACGGCCGCAAGGCCGCTGCGGCGCAGGGCTCCGCGGGCGCGCGCGGCGGCGATCTGGGCCAGCTCGGCGGGGCCGACCTGGGCCTCGTCCGGCGTCTCGACCGGCAGCCCGCGGAGACGGGCGCGGCGCAGCTCCGCCCGCAGCTGGGGCCCGCGAACGCTGTCCGGCTCGACCCAGACGCCGACGGTGCCGCCCGCCGCGGCGGCCGCGCGGGCGACGGCGGGGGCGAGCGTCATCCCGACGGCGCCCACCGCGCCGGCCGAGTCGAGCGTCGCCTGCACCGAGGCGAGCACGACGAGCTTGCAGCCGTACTCGCGCCGAAGCGCCTCGACCATGTGGGTCACGCGGTCGCAGACGACCGCCCCGGGCCGGCGGGCGTACGGCGCGTAGGCGTGGTCGGCGAGCAGCACGACGTCCTCGCGCGGCATCAGCCGCTGCAGCTCGTCCGCCACGCGCAGCCCGTCCCAGCCCTCGGCCAGGATCCCGACGGGCGCCGAGGCTACGCTCGGGGCCGCGTCTTCTCCGGGTCGTAGATCGGGTAGGCGGCGACGATCGCCGGCACCGCGCGGCCGTCGCCGAGGGTCACCTCGACCTGCGTCTGCGGCACGGCCAGGTCGGCCTCGATGCACGCCATCGCGATCAGCCGCTCCACGGTGGGCGAGCGCCCGGCCGACGGCGACGTGAGCTTGCCGACGTGGCGGCCGTTGCGCGTGACCGGCGTGTTGTACTCCGGCGCCTCCTCCCCGGCGATCAGCAGCGTGACCATCCGGTGGGTGATGCCGGCCTCGTGCTCGCGCACGAGCGCGTCGCGGCCCACGAAGTCGGCCTTCTCGAGCTTGATCATCCGGTCGAGGTTCACGTGGAACGGGCTGGTCACGCCCTGGAAGTAGTCGTAGCCGAGGAAGATCAGCCCGGCCTCGATCCGCAGCGACTCGACGGCGGCGAGCCCGTACGGCCGGATCCCGAGATGGGCGCCGGCGTCGAGCAGGCCCTGCCACAGCCGCTCCGCGCCGGCCGCGGGGCAGAAGACCTCGTAGCCCATCTCGCCCGAGTAGCCGGTGCGCGACACCCAGCAGCCCTCGACGCCCGCCACCGTGACGGGCTCGGGGAAGAAGCGGAAGTAGCGCAGCGACTCGACGTCGGCGTCGGTCAGGCCGGCGAGCAGCTCGCGCGACCGCGGCCCCTGCACCTGCAGGTGCGGGATCTCGAAGGTGTGCTCTTCGATCTCGACATCGAGGTCGCCCGTCACGCGCCGGAAGTGGTCGAGGTCGGTGTCGAGCGCCGTCACCACCATCACGTCGTCGGCGGTCTCGCCCCGGTAGACGACGCCGTCGCCGAGCATCTTGCCCTGCTCGTCGCAGAACGGCCCGTAGCGGCACTGGCCCACGTCGAGCGCGGCCATGTCGGAGGTGAAGATGCGATCGGCGGCGCGCAGCGAGTCGGCGCCCTTGAAGAACCACTTGCGCAGCGGGCTCTCGTCCCAGATCCCGACCGACTCGCGCACCGTGTGGTGCTCGGCGATCGGGTCGCCGAAGTCGCTGATCCAGTCCCAGCCCTCCCACTCGGCGAAGTTGCCGCGCATCCGCCGCTGCACGCGGTCGAACGCGGTCTTGAGCAGGCCCTCGGTGGAGGGCTCCGGAGGCGGCGGCTCGGAGATCTCGAGCGTCGCCCCCGCGCCGATGTCGAGCGGTGCGGCCATCGCCTCGATCGGCGGCATCGGCACCTCGACGGGCATGATCACCGTCGGCGTCGCCCGGCGGGTGAGCTCCTGGTGGCCGGGGGGCAGCACCTGCGTCACGCCGACGAGGCCGCGCACCTGGGCGGGGCCGGCGACGGTGCGGTAGGTCTCGACGGACTGCTTCTCGTCGCGGTCGATGTTGCGGCGCAGGCGGCGCAGGCGGGTCTGGTAGCCGGCGTCGAGCCCGGGCGTCGAGAAGATCGCCTGCTCGACGTAGCTCTCGACGACCTTGTTCCCGACGAGCGTGACGTCCCCGTCGCGGGCGCGGCCGGTGCGCGACGAGTAGAGCACCACGGCGCGCACCTGGTCGAGGAACGTGTTCCAGGTCGAGAGCACGACCTCGCCGCTGCAGCGCGCGCCGGTCTCGGGCAGCGCCAGCAGGGTGATGCGGCGGTCGTTCACGGCCTCGATCACGGCCTCGGCGGTCGGCTGCAGGATCGAGACGAACTTGTGCAGCGGCCACACGTCGAGCTGGTTGAAGTCCCCCGGCTCGCAGCCGACGCCGAACAGGTACACGTCGGAGTAGCGGAAGAAGTTGCCCGTGCCGCGCAGGGCGCGGAGATGGTCGTAGAAGAGCGTGATCGTGCCGCAGATCAGGTTCGAGCAGCCGACGGCGTCCATCGGGTTGGCGAGCAGGACGCCCAGCCGGTCGTCGGGCTGCCAGCCGTTGGGCCACAGCGCGGAGAGCGGCTCCGAGGCGCCGTTCCGCTCGACGGAGAAGTCTTCGCTGGAGAGCGCGTAGGAGGAATGCATGCGCCGATCTTACCGCCCTGAATATCCGGTGCCAGGCACCGGTATTCACGCAAGTGGAGCGAGTACGATCGCCGGGTGGATCGCGACGACTTCCTGCGCGCCGCATGTTTTCCGTGCATGGACGCATCGACGCGACCGTGCCGACGAGGCTCGCGCTCTGCACGATCCACCACCGCGCCTACGACCACGACCTGGTCGGCGTCTCGCCCGACTACCGGGTACACGTGGCTTCCCGGCTCCTGGATGAGGACGACGGGCCGATGCTCGACCTGCTGAAGGCGGCCGAGGGTGTCTCGATCGCGCTCCCGGGGGCAACTCGGAGCCGACCCGATCGCGACCTGCTCGCCCTGCGGTTCGAGCGCTTCACCCGCGGATAGCCCGCCCTGAATATCCGGTGCCTGGCACCGGTTATGCATCCGCCGCCCGGCTGGAGACGCGCCGGGTATGTATTCCGGATGGACGCCCGCCCCGCCGCGACCGGCGCCGAATATCCACCGCCGCCGCCGCTGATCACGCTGCTGGCGCTGACCATGGGCGTCTTCCTCGTGACCCTGAACGTCACGGTCGTGACGGTGGCGCTTCCGGACATCCAGCGCTCGCTGAACGCCCGGCCGGACGAGCTCGAGTGGGTGATCGACGCGTACAACCTGGTCGGCGCAAGCCTGCTCCTCTCGGCCGGCTTCTTCGCCGACCGGTTCGGGCGCAAGCGCGCGCTCTGCACCGGCTACGCGGTCTTCTCCGGCGGCGCGCTCCTGTGCGCGGTCGCGCCGAGCGCGGGGTGGCTGATCGCCTTCCGCGTGATCCAGGCGGTGGGCGGCACCGCGCTCACGCCGACCAGCCTCTCGATCGTCGCGAACCTCTACCGCGACCCGCGCGAGCGCGCCCGGGCGATCGGGATCTGGGGCGTGTCGTCGGGGCTCGGGCTCGGTGCCGGGCCGATCGTCGGCGGCGCCGTCTCGGACTGGATGGGGTGGCGGGCCGTGTTCGTCGTGAACGCTGTCGCCGGCCTGGTCGCGCTCGCGATCGCGATCCGGGTCGTGCCCGGGTCGCGCAGCGAGGTCAGGCGCGGTCTCGACATCCGCGGCCAGCTGCTCGCGATCGTCCTGCTCTCGAGCCTGACCTACGCCCTGATCGAGGCGCCCCGCTACGGCTGGAGCTCGCCCCGGATCGTGATCCTGCTCGCCGCCGACGTCGTCCTGACCGCCGTCTTCGCGGCCGTCGAGCTGCGGGTGCACGAGCCGCTGATCGACCTGCACGTCTTCCGCGACCGCCAGTTCTCCGGCGCCATCTTCATCACGGTGGCGACGTTCTTCGCCTACTCCGGCTTCGTCTACTTCACCGCGCTCTACCTCCAGCAGGTGCGCGGGCTGAGCCCGCTCGAGGCGGGCATCGTCATGCTGCCGGGGGCGCTGCCCGTGCTCGCGGGAGGGCCGATCTCGGGCCGGCTGGTCGCCACCCGCGGCGCCCGCGGCGTGCTCTTCGCCGGGACGTTCGTGCTCGCCGTCGGCACGCTGCTGCTGGCGTTCCCCGAGTCGGACGCGCCGCTGTGGCAGATCCTCGCGCCCGCGCTTCTGGTCGGCATCGGCTACGGGCTCATCAACGCGCCGGTGAGCACGGTCGCCGTCGCCACCCTGCCGCGCCAGCAGGCGGGCGTCGCCGCCGCGATGGCGAGCTCGGCCCGCAACGTCGGCCTGGTGATGGGCATCGCCGTGCTCGGCTCGGTCGTCAACGAACGCATGCCCGGGCTCCAGGCGCATGAGTCCTATGCCCTGGCCTACACCGACGCGATCCACCCCGCCTACGTCGTCGCCGCGGGGGTCGCCATGATTGCGGCCGCCGTCGCGCTCTCCACGCTGCGTGCGGAGCCGCCGGGGACGCCGCAGCCGGTCGCCGCGACCGGGCGGTAGTCAGCCCACGGGCAGCCGGCGGCCGGGGATCGGCGCGTCGTTCACGATCGACGTGGTCGTCGATCCGTAGCGCAGGAAGCGGTCGAGCAGCGGGCTGAGCTCGTCGATCGAGCGCAGGTGCACCTTGAGGAAGAAGCAGTCCTCGCCGGTGATCCGGAGGCACTCGCTGATCTCGGGGATCTGCGCCGCCAGCTCGGGAATGCGGGGCAGCTGACGGACGGAGGGCTTCACCCGGACGATCGCCGTCAGCTGGTAGCCGAGCGCCCGCGGGTCGATCGCGGCGTGGTAGCCGGTGATGACGCCCGACCGCTCGAGCCGGCCCACCCGCTCGGCCACGGCCGGGGGCGAGAGGCTCACGCGCCGGCCGAGCTCGGCGAGGGACATGCGCCCGTCGGCGGAGAGCTCGGTAAGGATGCGACGGTCGATCGCGTCCAGGACCTGTTGATTCTTCGTCCGAACGCTGCTACTCCGTCGTTCATGCGAATGATCCTAGCCCAAATCCGTCGATCGGGTATTTCGCGATCCCCGGGTGCGACCTACACTCGGACCGATGCTCGCCACCGCGCCGAGACGCCTGGCCGCCCGCACGGTGCCCCCGCAGGCGTACTTCGCCGGCAGCGCCGTGTTCCACTACCTGGGCCCGTCGTTCGCCGTCCTCCTCTTCGCCCGGGTCGACGTGCTCGGCGTCGCCTGGATGCGGATCGCGTCGGCCGCCGTCGTGCTCGGCCTGTGGCGGCGGCCCTGGAGGCGCCTGCGCGAGATCGACGCGCGCACGCGCCTGCTCGTGGCCGGCCTGGGCGCCGTGTTCGCCGGCATGAACGCGTGCTTCTACCTCGCCATCGACCGGTTGCCGCTCGCGACCGTGGCCGCGATCGAGTTCCTCGGGCCGATCGCGCTCGCGCTGGCCGGCGCCCGCACGGGCCGCAACTGGCTCGCCGTCGCCGCGGCAGGCGCAGGCGTCTACCTCCTCACGCACGTGCAGATCGCCGGCGGCGCGACCGGCCTTGCCTTCGCGTTCGGGAACGCCGTGCTCTTCACGCTCTACATCGTCCTCGCCCACCGCGTCGCCCGGGCGCCGGCGCTGGGCGGCATCGACGGCCTCGCCGCGGCGATGCTGTGCGCGCTCGTGTTCGTGTGCCCGATCGGGTTCGCCGCCGCCGCCCACGCGCTGTCCGACCCGGTCGCGGTGCTGGCGGGCATCGGGGTCGGCGTGTCGTCGTCGGTGATCCCCTACGTGTGCGACCAGCTGGCGATGGCGCGCCTGGCCCGGGCCACGTACGCGCTCTTCGTCTCGCTGCTACCCGCCTGCGCGGTGGTCGTCGGGGTCGTCGTCCTGCAGCAGATCCCGACGGCGCTCGACCTGGCCGGCATCGGGCTCGTCATGCTCGGGGTGTCGATCCACCGCGAGCCCGGGGCCGTGATCTAGACGCGCTCGGCGACCTGAGCCGGCTCGGCGACCGGCCCGGCCGCCTCGGCGGCGGCGCGGACGGCGAGGCGCCGGTGCGCGCTCGGCACGAACATCGCCGCGACGCCCGCCCCGATCATCCCCACCGCGAGCACGAGGAAGCTCACCACGTAGCCGCGCTCGTGGGGCAGGGCGCCCGCGGCGACGCCGGCGACGATCACACTCGTCACCACCTGGCTCCCGATCGCCCCGCCGACGGTGCGGATGTTCGCGTTCATGCCGGTCGCGACGCCCGTGTGCGTGCTCGGCACGGCATCGACGATCAGGTTCGTCATCGCCGAGAACGCGAGCCCCATGCCGGCTCCGGCGAATGCCATGCACACGTACACCTGCCACTCCTGGGTGTGGGCGAACGCGAGGAACACGAACGCGCCGCCGCCGATGAAGCCGCCCGCGATCAGGGGCAGCTTGGACCCGACGGCGGCCGTGATCTTCCCGATGGACAACCCGACGACGATCATCGCCGCCGTCGCCGGCAGCAGCGCCAGGCCGGCGCCGGTCACCGAGGCGGCGAAGCCGTAGCCGGCCGCCTTCGGCACCTCCATGAACTCGGGCAGCACGACCATCATCGAGTACATCCCGAAGCCGAACAGGAACGCGGAGACGTTCGTCCACCAGACGACGGGCGTGCGCATCAGGCGGACGTCGACGAGCGGCACCCGCGCCCGCAGCTCGACGGCGACCCACGCCACGAACAGGACGGCGGCCGCGACGAACAGGCCGATGATCCGCGGCGAGGACCAGCCCCAGTCCGCCCCCTCGCTCACCCCGAGCAGCAGGGTGATCAGCCATCCGGAGAGGAGCCCCGCCGCCAGGAAGTTGACCGTTCCGGGCGTCTTCACGGGCGACTCGGGCACGAAGAAGAACGTCGCCACCGTCGCGAACACCGTCATCACCAGCGGGATCCAGAACAGCCAGTGGTAGTTCAGGTGGTCGACGATCGGCCCGGCGAGGACGATCCCGAGGCCGGAGCCGACGCCGAGCAGCGTCGAGATGCCGCCGATCGCGCCGGGCACACGCTCGCGCGGGAACTCGTCGCGGATGATGCCGAACGCGAGCGGGAAGACGGCGCCGCCCAGGCCCTGGAGGACGCGCGCCGCGATCATGATTCCGATCGAGCTCGTGAGCGCCGCGACGAGCGAGCCGGCGGAGAGGGCGGCGAGCACGACGACGAGCATGCGCTCCTTCCCGAACATGTCGCCGAGCCGTCCCAGCACCGGGGTCGCCACCGACGCGCTCAGGAGGTACGCGGTGAAGATCCACGAGACCGTGCTCTGCGACGTGTGCAGGGCCGCCTGCAGAGTCGGGAGCGCGGGCACCACGAGCGACTGCAGGAGCACGTACGCCATCGCGCCCGTGCCGAGAACGGCAAACGTCCTGTTCGGGCTCTGGCGGGTATGCGGATCGGCCAGGCTCACGACGACGTCAGCGTAGTCGAGACCGCACCCACATCGCGCATCGATCTCGCGGTTCTCGTCAGGAGTTGATGATCGGGTCGAAGCTCCCGTTCCAGGCGTCGAACCGGGCCCGGGTCGAGAACGTCGGGTAGTTGCGGGCGCGGGCGGCCATCGCCGCCGTCGGGAACACGAGCGAGCTGCGGCCGACCGCGGGGTCGGACTTCTCGAGGATCGCCTGGGCACCGGGCACCGGCGTGATGTACTCGACCCAGTCGGCGACCATCGCCGCAACGCGCGGCTGGTAGTAGTAGTTCATCCACGCCATCGCGCTGAGCGGATTCCGCGCGTTCCTGGGGATCATCATGTTGTCCGTCCAGTGCATGACGCCCTCCTGCGGCACCACGAACTTGAGCTCGGGGTGGCCGGAGGCGTTCGCCTGGAAGATGTCGCCCGACCAGGCCTGGCTGATCCAGGTGTCGCCGCGCTCCAGGGCGTCGATGTAGCGCTGGTCGTAGTAGCCCCGGACGAGGCCGCGCTGCTTGCGCAGCACGCCGGCCGCCTGCTCCCAGTCCGAAGCGGTCGACGTGGCCGGGTCGATGCCCAGGTAGAGCAGCCCGGCCGAGCCGAGGTCGGTGTTGTCGCTCATCATCCCCACCCGGCCGCGGAACGCCGGGTCCCACAGGTCGCGGACGCTCGTGATCTCGCGGCCGATGCGGTTGGCGTTGTAGGCGATTCCGGTGAAGCCGGACTGCCACGGGATCGTGAAGCGGTTGCCCGGGTCGTAGTTCGGGTTCTTCGCGATCGACGCGGCGTAGCTGGCGAAGTTCGGCAGCATCGAGTGGTCGAGCGGCACGAGCCAGTCGTTGCCGATCAGCTGGCTCGTCTGCCAGCCGTTCGTGAGCACGATCAGGTCGTACCCGAGCGGCTGCCCCGCCTGGAGCCGCGGCGCGATCTTCTGGAAGAACGGCTCGTTGCCCTCGATGACCTCCTCGTAGGTGACCTCGATGCCGGTGTGGCGCGAGAACCCGTTCAGGCTCGGGCGGTCCTTGAGCCAGTTCGTGTAGTCGATGTAGAGCGGCCAGTTCGCGAACACGAGCTGCCCGGTGTCGTGCTGCCCGTGCCACCAGTCGGTGCTCCCGACGGGGGCGGCGACCCGGTTGGTGACCTCTCCGCATGCGGCCAGGAGGGGCGCGGCGGCGAGGGCGCCGGCCGCAAGCCCGGCGCGGCCGAGGAGCCGGCGGCGCGACAGCCGCCCCCCGGCGAGGCCGCGGATGAGGGCGTCGTCGCTCATCGCAGGATCACGAACCCGATCACGACGCCGATCCAGCCGAGCACGATCATCGCCGGGACGACGAGGGCGCCGGAGTTGCGGCCGACGATCGACTCGCGGGCGGTCGGCCGCAGCACCATCCGCCCGTGGGCGACCCGGCGGACGCCGGCGAGCAGGATGAGTGCGAGCAGGGCCGCGGCCACGGCGGCGAGCGCCCCCACCTCGAGCCGGCGCTCGAGCACCGGGTCGAGCTTCGTGTGGGCGATCGTGGGCGCCGCGAGCGGCGGAGGCGCCTGGGCCGGGGGCACGTTGGACGGGTCGGGCACGTTGACCGTGCCGGTCACGGCCTCGCGGGTGGCGATGCCGGTCGGGTCGCGCAGGAAGACGCTGTAGCAGTAGGCGGTGCCCGCCTTGACCGAGCGGTCGATCAGGTGCAGGCGCGATACCTCGCCGACGGGGACGCCCTGGTCGAGAGTGCGCGGGCAGCCGGGCTCGCCGCGGCGGACGGCCACCTTCCCGGGGCCCTGGAGGCGGTGCCAGCTGACGAACACCTCGTCGGTCGTCACGACCACGCCGAGATGGGAGGCGCGCGGCGTGAGGGAGGCCTGCGGGCTCTGCGCCGCGGCGACGCCGCCCGTGGCGAGCCACAGGAGCGCCGAACCCAAGAAGACTGTTACGAGCCGGTGTCGAGGCATGCCAGCCATACACCCATCACCCTCCAGACATTTCCAAGCTACATCCGCCGCCCGCGATGTCAACGGGGCGGGCGGGGAGCCCGTTTTCGGCCGCGGCCCTCGTGCTCGCCGAGGACGTTCAGGACGGCGGTCGTGACGGAGGCCGCGTCGACGCTCAGCCGGGGCGCCACCTCGCGCTCGAAGGCCCGGGCGAGCATGTACCAGGTGATCGTCCACTGCAGCCCGCAGCGGCCGCACTGGAGCGTCACCGACCGCGGCGACGAGCGGTAGATGCGCGGCTCGGGGCGGGCGCAGATCGGGCACGCGCACAGGCGGCGGGCGAAGCGGGCGGCGTTCGAGACGTTGAACCGGCCGGCGTCGTCGACCTCGATCCGCTGAAGGGCGCCCCGTTTTGCATGAACGTTCATGCATAGAGACTACCGGTTCCGACCGATTTCGGACGGATGTTTAGCGCCGCTCGCGCGCGGGTAGTCCGCCGCTGCGGCGGTCGGGGGTTCACGCGAGCCCACTGCGTTTCACCCACTGCACCCGGCCGCCGCAATCTCCCCCACCCGCCCGGTCCGAGCCCGCCTCCTTACCGGCCTCTACCGCTTTGCGGCCGATCCTTCACCGCAGGGTTCGAGGCTCCTACGCGGATCGGCCGCACCAGACGGTCGACAAAGTGAGGAGGATGAGATGACCGGACATCAACCCGACCGCACGCCGTCTCGCGGTCCTGGCTGTGCTGTGCGCGGGGCTCGTGACGACAGCCGTGGCCTACGCCGACACGACGCCGCCACCGGATCGGATCGATCGGATCGGCGTGGCTCCGCCGGTCGCGCCCGTACAGCTTGCGCCGGACCGGGCGGATGGGCTTGGTAGCGCACGGCTGCCGTACGTGCCCATGCCGACGGTGATCGTACGGACGACCGGGAGCGACGGCTTCGACTGGGCCGCCGCCGCAGTGGGCGCGGCATCCGCACTTGCCGTGTCGCTGCTCGCTGCGGCGACGATCGTGGCGCGCGGCAGGCGACAGGTCGCGGTCCCGTCCTGACCGGACATGCGGCCGGGCGTGTGGATCGAAACACGCCCGGCCGCGCCGTCCGATCGTCGGTTCACCGGACGCCTCAGTTCGCGCCGGCCGGGATCCGGAACACGGCGGCCGGCTGAACGCCGGGAAAGCCAGGGACCACGCGATAGGCGAGGACGACGCTCCGAGACGGATCGCCCTTGCCGGTGAAGGTGAAGTTCCCCAGGGCGCCATCGGTGACGTGGACGTGGAACAGCGCACGAACGACCGAGGCGCGCGTCCCGTCGGAGTGTGCGATGGCGTCCAGAAGGACGTTCGTCGCCTGTGCGGCATAGGGCACCCAGACATCCATCGCATCGGCCGGCTGACGCCGGGCGACCGCGGCGACGATCGCCCGTCCCGCCGCGGGAAGTTGTCGACCGGGGCTGGTGAAGTCCGCGCCGACGACGTACATTCCCCGCTCTGCTCGGAGCTGGGCTGGCGTTTGGCCGAGGTAGGGGAGGAACGTGTCGGGGCCGATGAGCGCGGCCGACCGGCCCAGGGCAGCGCGCATCGCGGTCAGGAATCCCGCGTTCACATGATCGGAGGCGTCGAAGACACCGTCGACGCCCCGCGCCGCCAACCGCTTGGCGAGGGGGCGGAACGGGCCCGCAGGCGATGCCGGGCCGATCACGTCGATTCCCAACCGCCGGGCCTCCTCGGCGAATGGTGGCGCCATGATGGAGTCATAGAAGCCGTGCGGATCTCGCTGGTAGACGTATACCCGCCGCACCCCGAGTCGCTTCGCCATCCGCGCCGCGGCGGTCCCCCACTGGTCGTAGCGCGACGAGACTCTCACGAGGTTGCGCACGCCGGCGGGATAGACGAAACTCCCCGGTTTGGTCAGGGTCAGGCCGGGCTCGTTCCCCCAGACGACCATCGCGATCGGGCCGTGGCGGTCGAGGATCGGCGCCTCGTCGAACGCGCAGCCCGACTGCTCCGGTCCGATAATGCCGATGACGCGCTTGACTGTCGCGTAAGCCCTCGCGTTGGCCACGCACGTCGGGTCGTCGGCAAGGCCCGACTGAGGCGTCGAGTCATTGCAGATCTGTAGCCCGAGTCGATACCGGCCTGCGGTGAAGTGGTGCCGCCGGAACTCGTATCTGATCGCACTTGCGACCGGCCCGGCGTAAACAGGGTCATACAGGTCGAGATCGGCCGCGACGACGGATCGGGGTCGCACTCCGGGCGCCGAGAGCACGCGCCCGCACGAATCGGCGTTGACGCCACCGCCGCCATGCGCCGCGGCGACGAGCACACCGGCCGCCGAGACCGTGACGGCCGTAGGTGCGCCGCCAACCGCGATCGATCGGACGTGCTCGCTCACGGGATCGATGCGGGTCAGCGCTCCCGTGACCTCGTTCGTCACCCAGGCGGCGCCGTCGCCAAAGGTGAGGTCCGACGCGTTATCTCCGGTGATGATGTCGTGTGGCTGCGGCCGCGGCTCGGGATCCAGGCGCCAGACCCGGCCGAAGGGATCGGACACCCAGAGTGAGCCTGCGCCGGCCACCATCGTCCCGAAGCTTGGCGCCCCCAGCTTCGTCAAGACGTGCGCTGTCCGCTGAGCGGGTCGATTCGGAGGATCGATCGGGTATCCGTCAGCGCCCAGATCACGCCCCGAAGCTGCGCGAGAGCGAGGACAGTCGCGTCGTCGAAGCGCGGATCCGAGATCGGGACACGCACGTCAAGCGTGGTTACGTGTTGGATCAACGCGATAGGCGCTATCAAACGCCCCCACCCAGACGCCGTCCGACGCGACGAGCACGGGCAGCGGGCCCCCGCCTGACCGACTGGCGAGCGAGATCTGCGCGCGCTGCTGGAGCGTAGTGGGGTCGAGGCGGAGCACCCCGATCGAGTACGTGCCATATGCAGGAAGCGGATTCGCGTACGACACCCATAACGCTCCGTCGCCGAGCGCCAGCCCTGCCGGTGTCACGGCCGTCCCCTGCTGGCGAACTTTGCCCGTGGCGAGGTCGACCCGGGCGACAGTCTGCTGAGCGGCGTTCAATGTCCACGCCGTGTGCGCGTCGGCGACGACCTGGGACGGTGCCCCACCGACATTGAATTGCCCCACGACGTGGCCGCTTGTGGGCTGTATCAACCCCACCGAGTCGCCGCGCAGGTGGGCGATTCGAGTTGCGCCGCTCCCGTGAGTGGCCACGGCCAGGGCGACCGCCGCCGCGAGCAGCGCCACGCCGGCCGCCGCGAGCAGTCGCGGCGGGAAGCGCGGTCGAGTCGGCGGAGCCTCGAGATCGACTCCTGTGCCCGCGTCATCGTCGGTCCCGGCACCTTCGAGGATGGCGGCGTGCAGCCGTCGCAGCGACTCGCCGGGCTCGATGCCGAGCTGTTCGGACAGCCTGCGTCGGGCCGCGTCATACACCGCCAGAGCGTCGGCTCGCCGGCCGCTCCGGTAGAGGGCAAGCATCAGGAGGCCGAGTACGCGCTCCCGTAGCGGGTGCTCCGCGGCCAGCCGCTCCAGCCCGGCAACGGCGTCGACGTGGCGTCCGGCCGCGAGCATCGCCTCGAATCGCTCCTCCGTCGCCACCAGTCGTCGCTCGTCCAGCCGCGCGATCTCATCGCGGGCGAAGTCCTCGTAGGCGACATCCTCATAGGCGCGCCCTCGCCAGAGAGCGAGCGCCTCGTCCAGCGTCGCCTCGGCGTCGCGCGGGTGTCCCTCGCCCAGCTGACCGCGGCCCCGCTCGAGGAGGTCCTCGAACTCGTCGACGTCCGTCTCGCCGGGCCGAACCCGCAGCATGTAGCCGCTGCCTACGGTGGCGATCGGGTCGGCTTCGTCGCCACCCAGCGCCCTGCGGAGCTGTGACACGAGCACCTGGACGCTCTTGGTCGCCGTCGACGGCGGTCGCGCAGCCCACAGGCGCTCGATCAGCTCATCGACAGACACGGCCCGGTTCGCGTCGATCAGCAGGGCTGCGAGCAGCGCGCGCGGTTTACCACGACCGAGGGCGATGGGCCCGCCGTCGCCTGCCACTTCGATCGGGCCGAGAACCCGGTAGCGCACTGAACATCCGATCGTCGCGAGCTTGTTGCAGAAGCCACCATACCGCGCCGACGGTGCGTTGTCTTTACCGGTGCCTACCGGCACGCAGGCGATCGCTTACCGGTGGATCACACGCTCCTCTCACAAAGGCCGCCCAGGCCGCAAGAGAAAGGAGTGTGACCATGGATCCCGTCAACCTCGAAGCGCCGTTCGACCGCAGGCAGATGCTCAGGGGCATCGGCGCCGTCTCCGCCGTCGGTGCGCTCGCGGCCGTCAGCCCCCAGGGGGCGCTCGCACATGCCGGCCATCATCACCACCATCCGAACCAGGCGGTGCTCGACCGCTACTGGAAGACGCTGAACGCCGGCATGGCGAGCTCGACCGGCGACTTCTCCGCGATGGCGCACGTCTACGCGGCTAACGGCACGCTGTCCCAGTCGAGCCCGGCTGGGACGACCGTCGTCAGCCACGGTATCGACGCGATCATCGCGTTCTATGCCGCCCTGTGGACGAAGCTCCACGGCGACCAGTGGACGCTCGATTCGACCCGCTGGCTGGCGCGCGACATCGCGCTGAACTACGAGCACGCGGGCAGCCCGCCGCTGACGGTGCCCGGGCGCTGCGCGCACCTGTTCGTGTTCCGGCACCATCGCATCCACACGCTCGACTGGGTGACGTACTTCGCCGGCACCCCGTAGGCCCGATCACAGGCCGGAGCCCCAGGGCCGGGTGACCGGTCCGGGCTCCCGGCCGGGTCGCGCTCAGACACGGAGGAACACGATGATCACGTCGAGGAGCGCTTGGTGAGACGCGGGGGTCCTGGCTGGTTCTGATGCCTCCGGTACAGAAGGGCGCACCCGGTCTGATATCTTGAATCAATTGTGGCAAGCGTGGCGCCTTCCTGGCAACGACGGCACCGATCGCCGTTACCGACACGTATCCGAAGCGCAGCAACCGGGGCCCTCATCGGGGTGATCATCACCGTCACGGCGTACGGCTATCTCTCATCACCGTCCCCGTCCTCGTCGCCTCCGGCGTCAGCCAGTCTGCGCGCGCCGAGTGCGGCCGAGATGGTCGGGTTACGGCGGGCGATCGCGACCGACTGGTCGCTCGTACGACATACCGAGCAGGTCTGGACGGACGAGTGCCGCTCCGAGCGCGAGTCGCTCGCGGTCTGCGCTCGAGCACTCCACGCTCAGATCCGTGCCATGGGGCGCCTCGTTGAAGATGTCAGCGCCCAACCCCTCGGCGGGACCACCCTCGCACCAATCGTCTACGGCCGGTTCCTGCCGGCCGTCGGAGCCGCGCTGGCTGCCAGGCGCGCGGCTTCAAGTGACATCGCCGCTCACAACCTCGCACGGTTCCAGCGCGACGACCGCGACCCCATGATCTGCGTCCAGCCGTTGAACGCGGCCATGCGACGCGGCCTTGATCGCTTCGCCGGACTTCCCTTCCTCTCGTACTCCGCAATCTGGCGCCGCTCCTGCTAGGCACCTAAGAGGAGAGAGGAGAGAGGAGAGAAGAGCCGACGGAGGGACTCGAACCCTCGACCCCCGCTTTACGAGAGCGGTGCTCTGCCAGCTGAGCTACGTCGGCACGGTGCCAGCAGTCTATCGCCCGGGCAGCCGCGCCCGGCCCCGCCGAGTAGGCTCTCGGCGATGCGCACCCTGGTCACCGGAGCGACCGGCTACCTCGGCGCCGAGCTCGTCCGCGAGCTGCGCCGCCGCGACCGGGAGGTGCGGGCGCTCGTGCGCTCGCCGCAGGCGGCGGCCAGGCTCGACGGCACGGGCGCGGAGACCGTCGAGGGCGACGTCCTCGACGCGGCCTCGCTCGAGGTCGCACTCGACGGTGTCGCCCGCGTGTTCCATATGGCGGGCGTCGTCGGGCATCGCGCCTCCGACGAGCCGAGGCTCCGCGCGGTCAACGTCGACGGTGCCCGCAACGTGCTCGCGGCGTGCGCGAAGGCGGGGGTGGAGCGGGTGGTGTTCACGTCGTCCGTGGCGACCGTCGGCCCGGCCGGCGGCCCCGGCCATCCCCGCGACGAGGGCGCCTGGCTGATCGACGGCGACGACGGGCGGGCGGACTTCCGCTACGCCCGCACCAAGGCCGCCGGCGAGCAGGCGGCGCTCGAGGCGGCGGCGAACGGCCTCGACGTCGTCGTCACGAACCCGGGCTTCGTGATCGGGCCGGGCGACATCCACCGGGTGTCGTCGTGGCCCGTCGAGGAGTACCTGCGCGGCCGGCTGCGCTTCACGGTCACCGGCGGCCTCTCCTACGTCGACGCCCGCGACGTCGTCACCGGCCACCTGCAGGCCGAGGAGCGCGGCCGCTCCGGCGAGCGCTACATCCTGACGAACGACGACGGCAACCTCAGCCACCGCGACTTCTTCGCGCTCGTCGGCAGCGTGACGGGAGTGCGGCGGCGCCAGATGGAGCTCTCGGCCGGGGTCCTGCGGCCGGTGCTGCGAGCCGGATCGGCGCTGCGGCTGCCGCTGCCGCTGGACGACCAGGAGCTCGCCTCGAGCAGCCACTGGTGGTACTCCACCGCCGGGAAGGCGCGCTCGGAGCTCGGCTTCGCCGTACGACCCATCGAGGACACGATCAGTGACACCGCCGAGTGGCTGCGCGCCGACGGCTACCACCGGCACTGAGCGAACAGGGGAGACGACCATGGCCATGAAGTTCCACCGCTGCAGCAACATGTGGGTCAAGCTCGGCGGGCACCCGTGCTGGCGGGCGCAGAAGGCGCTCGACGAGGCCGGCGTCGAGTACGAGCTCGTGCTGCACTCCGGCCTGCGCTTCAGACGACCCGAGGTCGAGGCGATGACGGGCCAGCGCAAGGTGCCGTTTATCGAGTTCGAGGACGGGACGCTCCTGCACGATTCGAGCGAGATCGCCGCCAGGGCGAAGGCGGGCACGCTGGCACCGACCCCGCCGGCAGACCCGCCTGCCTAGGCGATCATCGGGACCTGCACCTCGATCACCGGCTCGATGCGCTGGAAGATGTCGTCGAGCGAGGGCCCGGTGATCGTCAGGCCGTGGTTCTTGAGTCCGACCACGCAGCGGCCGGGCTCGGGCGCCCGGCGGATGATGTCGGCGACGGCGCCGGCCAGCTCGGCCGTGCCGCATGGGTAGTTGAACTCGGTCGCCGGCACGCCGGGGATCCACGCATGCACGTGCACGATGGCGCCGACCTCGGGATGCTCCCGGTAGATCATCCAGTGCTCGATGGCGTCGACGGAGGCCCGGCGGGGCTCGATCCCGGGGGGCACCGAGAGGATCATCTGGCCGGCCTCGGCGTCGAAGCCCTTCACCATCAGGACGTCGCGCCCGATCTCGCGCAGATTCGACTTGTCCACGCCCGACGCCGACATCCAGTAGCGCAGCTCGTCCTTGCGCACCGACATGTTGCCGTAGGAGAGCCCGCCGATCCCGTAGACCAGCTTGATCCAGCGCAGGTCGTCGGGACCGACGATCTCCTCGAGCGGGAAGGGCGCCGGCAGGAGGCCGAGCTTGTCGAGCCGCTGCCCGGCCCGGTGCAGCTCCTCGGTCAGCTCGTCGCCGTCCCAGAGCTCGGGCTCGAGGTCGGTGTCGAAGCGGTTGTCGATGACGAGGCGCGAGGTCGCCAGCGGCTCGATGCGGTCGAAGAGCGCGCGCGCCCACTCGCCGAGATCGCCCGGGTCGGCGACCGAGTAGACGCCCTGCTCGGGCGTCACGAAGTAGCAGGCGTCGCCGGGGACGACCAGCATGGCCAGGTTGGCGAGCGCGCGCACGAGCATCGGGTACTCGTGCCGCAGCACGTCGCCCGGAACCTCGGGCACCGTGTGCACGGCGATCACGTAGGTCGAGCGCTGGCGGCGCCGGAACGGCTTGGGGTCGTCCGGGTTCACGAAGTTGAACAGGCACGTGGCGCTCGGATCCGCGCCCTCGACGAACTCGTAGCCGCGCCGCAGCCACTCGGTTCGCAGCGCGTCCTTGAACCCTGCGAGCGCCGGGTCGTCTCCGGGGCCCCAGAAGGCGACGTCGCTCATCCCGCCACCTCGACCATCTCATCCAGGGTGATCTCCACCATCGTCCTTCCGTCCAGTTCGACGACGCACGCGTCCTTCAGCACCTCGTAGCTGCGGACGATCCCCCTCCCGTTGGGTGTCGCCACCGTCCGTCCCACGGCCGGGGCCCGGTCGCGGAACGAGCGGTACACCGGGTGCTCGAATGCCAAACAACAGCGTAGCCTCCCGCACAAGCCGGTGATGCGGCCCGGGTTCATCGGCAGATCCTGCTCCTTGGCCATCTTCAGGGTGATGGGCTGGTCGTGGCACGGGTAGCGCGCGCTGCACAGCTTCCCGGTGCCGCACAGGCCCACCTCGCCGCACAGGCGGCCCTGCTCGCGCGGCCCCACCTGGCGCAGCTCGACCCGCCGCTTCAGCCGCGCCGCCAGGTCGGTCTGGAGCGCCCGTGTGTCGGGGCGCTCCTCGGACGAGAACGAGAAGGCGATGCGGCCCTGGTCGAACACGAGCTCGGCCGCGATCGGCTTCAGCTCGAGGTCGTGGCGGCCGGCCAGCTCGCGGAAGAGCAGCATGCCCCGCTTCGCCTCGACCCGGTTTCGCTTCACCTGCTCGTCGTCGGCCGGACCGGCCCGGCGCACGACGCGCTTGAGCGGGCCGGTCAGCTCCTCGTCGGGCATCTCGTGGGGCGTCTGGACGACCCGGCCGTACTCGCGCCCGCGCGACGTCTGGCAGATGACGCGCTCGTCCCAGCGCAGCTCGAGGCCGCCCGGATCGAACGAGTACACCTTGCCGCCCGGCTGGAACACGACGCCGACGACGGTCGCCATTCAGACCCCCTGAGGAGTGGATTCGCGGAGCTCGGCGAGGCGGTGGAAGAGCGCCTCGATCGCGAGCACCGGGTGGACGTTCAGCTCGAGCGAGCGGCGCACGTCGCCGACGGTGTCCAGGGCCCGGGCGGCATGGCCTGCGCCGCCTCGCGACGTGGCATCGGCGAGCCCTTCGGCCATGTCCGAGTTTACCACCGCCTCCTCGGCTCCCAGAGCCGCCGCGAGCAGGTCGTGGTACCAGAGCGCGATGGTGTCGACGGCCAGCCGCAGCTCGTCCCACTCGGCCCGGCGCGCCTCGCGCTTGGCCCGATCCTCGTAGCGCTTGCGCAGCGCCTTCTCGTCCTTGGGGTCGTCCACCGACTCGAGCCTGGCGTCGCGCTCCCCGGCCACCGACTCGGCCTCCGCCCTGGCCCGCTGGTTGGACGCCTCCAGCACGAGGGCGCCGGCGCGGGACGGATCGAACGCCGGGTCGGTGCAGACGCCCTGGGCGAGCCCGAGGTAGAGCAGGCGCCGCTCCGCCGCGGCCGGATCGGTGGCGAGCGACGTGGCGCGGGCGAGGTCGCCGAGCGCCGCCCGGGCGGCGAGCGGGTCGCCCGTCGCGGCCGCGAGGACGGCGGTCGGGTAGCGGCGGAACTCGATGGTCTGGAGCCGCGAGCGGATCGTCGGCAGCATCCGCTCGGCGTGGTCGGACACGAGCACGAGGACGCCGTACTCCGGCGGCTCCTCGAGCGACTTCAGGAGCGCGTTCGCCGACTCGTCCCGGAGCAGGTGGGCGTCCAGGATCAGGTACACGCGCCGGTCGGCCTCGAACGGGCGCAGGTGCAGGTCGCGGCGCAGGCGGCGCGCGCCCTCGATCAGGATGCCCTGCCCCTCCGGCTCGAGCACGAAGAGGTCGGGGTGGGTGCGCGTCTCGATCCGGTGCGGCGGGCAGCCGAGCAGGGCGGCGGCGAACCTGTCGGCGTAGCGGCGCTTGCCCGACCCGGACGGCCCCGCGAAGAGATAGCCGTGGGCGGGCGCGGGGACGGCGGCCTCGAGCAGGCGCAGCGCCCGCGGCTGCTCCGGCAGGCCGGCGAAGGCGCTCACAGCCCCACCGCCGCGCGCACGCGCTCGGCCACCTGGTCGCGCGTCCCCGACGCGTCGACGACCGCGATCCGGTCCGGGAACCGGCGGGCGGCGTCGGCGAAGCCGTCGGCGACGCGGGTGTGGAAGTCCGCCCCCTCGGCCTCGATCCGGTCGGGCTCGCCCCGCCGGCCGGCGGCCTCGCCCTGCGCCGAGGACGAGGAGCACGGTGCGGTCGGGCAGGAGCCCGCGGGTCGCGACCCGGTTCACCTCGAGCACGTCGTCGACGCCGAGCCCGCGGGCGCAGCCCTGGTAGGCGAGCGAGGAGTCCACGAAGCGGTCGGCGATGACGGTCGCGCCCCGCTCGAGCGCCGGCCGGATCACCTCCTCGACGAGCTGGGCGCGCGCCGCCGCGTAGAGCAGCGCCTCGGCCCAGGGCTCGATGCGCAGGGCCGGATCGAGCAGGACGGCGCGGACGCGCTCGCCGGGGGCGGTGCCGCCGGGCTCGCGCACGGGCACGACCTCGCGCCCCGCGGCGGCAGCGGCCTCGGCGAGCAGGGCGGCCTGGGTGGTCTTGCCGCAGCCGTCGAGGCCCTCGAACGAGATGAACACATCCGAAATGCTACAGACCTGAATATCCGGTGCCTGGCACCGGTTACGGGCGGGGCCGCGGCGACGGGGATCGGCCCGATGCGGGGACAGTCCCCGCTTCTCGCCGTGAGACGAGCGCCTCGAGCGCGTCCATCCACGACTCGTAGTAGGGCTGGCCGGGGCGCTCGGCGATCGCGGCCTTCAGCCGGTCGCGGAACTCGTCCCAGGGCACGCCCAGGCGGTCGGCGGCGACCACCGCCATCGCGAAGGCGCGCGCCTGCCAGGGCTCGGTGAACGGCTGGTCGTCGGGGCGCTCGGGGGTCATGCGGCCGCCCCCACGCGCGGGACGGCGACGCCGATCATGCAGTCGCGGGTGACGAGCCCGGCGAGCTCGTCCTCGCTCATGCCCTCCGTCCCCTCGGGCCGCATCGGCAGGACGATGTAGCGCAGCTCGGCGCTCGAGTCCCACACCCGCACCTCGACGTCGTCGTCGAGCTCGAGCCCGAACTCCGAGAGCACGGCCCGCGGCTCGCGCACGACCCGGGCGCGGTAGGGCGGGCTCTTGTACCAGACCGGCGGGATCCCCAGCACCGGCCACGGATAGCAGGAGCAGAGCGTGCACACGATCACGTTGTGCACCTCGGGCGTGTTCTCGACGGCGCGCATGTGGTCGCCCTCGCTGCCCCCGTAGCCGAGCTCGGCGGCCGCTCCGGCCGCGTCGCGCAGGAGCCGCTCGCGGTAGGCCGGGTCGCTCCAGGCGCGGGCGACCATACGGGCGCCGTTCTGCGGGCCGATCTCGTGCTCGAAGGCATCGACGACCGCGTCGATCGCGTCGGTCGAGGCGAGGCCCTTCTCGATGAGGACGGTCTCGAGGGCCGCGGCGCGAAGCTCCTGCGGCGACTTGGGGCGGGCGTGGCGGTGATGCTCGGTCATGTGGCCTCCAGGTGGCTCTCCCACAGATCGACGAGGACGGTGTGGCCGGGACGATCGAGCTCCCACAGGGCGTCGGCGGGGAAGGCGACCGTGTACCAGGCCTCCGGCCGCACGAGCCCGTCCTGCGATTCGAAGACGTCCAGGAGCGGCATCGGCGCGTGCACCCGTTCGACCACTCCCCGAGCGCCGCGCAGGTATCCCGGGCAGCGGGTGTGCCCGGACGGCAGGACGCGGACGACGGTGACCCGATCGCCGGCGCCGTGGCGCGGCGGCGGCGCGGTGAAGGTGGACTTCGGCCGCGGGCGCAGCGCCGCCCGGGCCTCGCGGGCGGCCTCGGGATCGGAGCGCTGCGGCACGGGCTCGCCGGCGGCGATCCGCCCGGCGGCCGCGGCCAGCTCCTCGCGCGTGAAGAAGCCGTGCTCGATCCCGCGCGTCTCGATCGACTCGAGCCAGTGCTCGTAGTACGACGTCTCGAGGTACGCGGCCGGGTCCATCCGCTCGATCGCGTGCCGGAAGCCGGGGCCGACGTCGGCGGTCTCGGACATGCCGTGCACCCGCCCCTCCCACGGCTCGTGGAAGGGCGGCTCGCCGGCCTCGGCCTCGACACGCCCGAAGCCCTGCCGGCCGCCCAGGTCGTGCATACCGTCCACCTCTCAACGGTAGATCATCCGGCCGCGTCCGGGAGTACGCTCCGCGGTGGATGGCCGGCTGCGCCTGGCACGATCTCGAGGACCCCGACCGGGAGGCGCTGGAACGGGCCGCCGGGACTCCGCTCCACGACCGGGCGCTCGACCTGCTGCTCGCGCCGGCCGAGCACGACGACGAGCCGCGGCCGACGTTCGAGGCCCACATCGACTACGTCTTCGGGCTGCTGCTGCTCCCCCGTGTCGACCACGAGACGCACGAGCTGTGGTACCAGGAGATCGATCTCGTCCTGACGCACGCCACCGTTGTCACCGTGCGCAAGTCGCCGCCGGGCAGGCCGCGCTTCGACCCGTCGGTGATCCGCGAGGTCTCGACCAAGGGCGACGAGGCGCCGGGGATGATCGCCTACCGCCTGATCGACGAGGTGGCCGAGGCGTTCCTCGACCTCGTGGACACGCTCGACACGCACATCGACGACCTCGAGGACCATGTCGAGGAGTGGCCGTCGGAGCAGGTGCGCTCACGCCTGTCCGACCTGCGCCACAAGCTCCTGCACGTGCGCCAGACGCTCGCACCGACGCGCGACGCCGCCCGCCGCGTGATCGACAACCGCATCGACACCGAGGGCGAGGAGCTCTTCTCGCGCGACCTCGAGCTGCGCTTCGGCGACGCCTACGACAAGCTGCTGCGGGCGAGCGAGGGCCTCGACCTCGCCCGCGACCTCGTCTCCAGCGTGCGCGACTACCACCAGGCCAAGGTCGCGAACGACCAGAACGAGGTCATGAAGCGGCTGACCGTCGTCGCCTCGGTGCTGCTCGTGCCGACGTTCATCGTCGGCCTCTACGGCCAGAACCTCCACGGCAGCCCCGAGCTGCACTGGCGCTTCGGATACGCCTGGTCGTGGGCCCTGATCGTCGTGACGACCGTCATCCAGATCGCCTACTACCGCCGCAAGGGCTGGATCTGAGGCACGCGTTGGGCGGGTGCTACCCTCCCGCCGCTATGGGCAAGACATTGATCATCGCGGAGAAGCCGTCGGTCGGGCAGGACTATGCCCGCGCGCTCGGCGGGGGCTTCCAGAAGCACGAGGGCTACCTCGAGTCCGACGACAAGATCGTGTCGTGGGCGATCGGCCACCTGGTCGAGCTGGCCGAGCCCGAGGACTACGACGAGAGCCTCAAGCGCTGGTCGATCAAGACGCTGCCCGTCCTCCCGGACGCGTTCAAGCTGCGGCCCGACGCGCGCGGCAAGAAGCAGCTCGACGTCATCAAGCGGCTGATGAAGCGGGCCGACGTCGACGAGATCGTGAACGGCTGCGACGCCGGCCGCGAGGGCGAGCTGATCTTCGCCTACATCCTGGACGTGGCCAAGGTGACCAAGCCGGTGCGGCGGCTGTGGGTGTCGTCCATGACGCGGGCGGCGATCGGCGAGGGCTTCGAGAACCTGCGCGACGGCGAGGAGATGGCGAACCTCGAGTCGGCGGCCCGGTCGCGCTCCGAGGCCGACTGGCTGGTGGGCATGAACGCGACCCGCGCCGCGACCGTGCGCGGCCGCGCGCTCGGCGGCGTCGTCTCGATCGGCCGGGTGCAGACGCCGACGCTCGCCCTGATCGTCCGCCGCGACCTCGAGATCGACGCGTTCGAGCCGGAGACGTACTTCCAGGTCGACGCCCGCTTCGGGCTCGACGGCCCCCGCGCCTACACCGGGCGCTGGTTCGAGGGCAAGGCGGACCGCACGTCCGAGCGGGAGCGGGCAGAGGCGGTCGCCGCGGCCGCGGGCGGCGCGCCGGCGACCGTCGAGTCGGTCAAGCGCACCGAGCGCAAGACCCGCCCGCCGCTCCTCTACGATCTGACGAGCCTCCAGCGCGACGCCAACAGCCGCTTCGGCATGTCCGCCTCGCGCACCCTCCAGTCGGCCCAGCGGCTGTACGAGGGCTCGTCGGCGGGCGCCGTCATCACCTACCCGCGGACGCGCTCGCAGTTCCTGCCGTCCGACCAGATCGGCAGCCTCAAGGGCATCGCCCGCGGCCTGACGGGGCTCTCCTTTGCCCGGGCCGCGGCCGAGTACGTGGCCGGCCTGGACGTGCTGCCGCTGGCCCGGGTCGTGGCCGACGCCAAGGTCGACGACCACCACGCGATCATCCCGACGGGCGAGCTCCCGACGAAGGAGCTCACCGGCGACGACGCCCGCGTCTACGAGCTCGTCGTGCGCCGCTTCCTGGCCGTGTTCCACCCCGAGGCCCGCTTCGAGGACACCGAGATCGTCACCGTCGCCGCCGAGCATCGCTTCCGCACGCGCGGCCGGCGGCTGCTCGAGGCAGGCTGGCGCGGCGCCGCCTTCGGCGAGGAGGCCGCCGCGGAGGAGCCGCAGGGCGACGAGGACGAGCCGCGCCAGGTGCTGCCGAAGGTCGACGACGGCGAGCGGGGCACGTGCGAGAAGGCGGAGGTGCTCGAGAAGCAGACCAAGCCGCCGGCCCGCTACTCCGAGGCCTCGCTCCTGCGCGACATGGAGACCGCCGGGAAGCAGATCGAGGACGAGGAGGTGCGCCAGGCGATGAAGGACGCCGGCCTGGGCACGCCCGCCACCCGCGCGGAGACGATCGAGAAGCTCCTGCGCGTCGGCTACATCGAGCGCCTCGGCCGGTCGCTGCGCGCGACCGCCAAGGGCCGCCAGGCGATCGGGCTCCTGCACGACCACGCCCTCACCTCGGCCGAGCTGACCGGCAAGTGGGAGCAGCGGCTGTCGGCGATCGAGCGCGGCCAGGAGACGCGCGACCGGTTCATGGGCGACATCCGCAAGTTCACGACCGAGGTCGTCGACTACTTCCGCAACCTGACCGCCGAGGAGGTGCGCGCCCAGCGGGCCGAGATCGGGCCGTGCCCGAACGGCGACGGCGTCATCCGCGAGAACCGGGCGGCATACGGCTGCTCGTCGTGGAAGAGCAAGGAGGAGCCGGGCTGCGGCTTCGTCATCTGGAAGCAGCAGAAGGGCCGCTCGATCAGCCCGGGCGAGGCCCGCGACCTGCTCGAGCACGGCCAGACCGAGCTGCTGGACGGGTTCAAGGCCGCACGCAGCCGGGCCCGGCTCGTGCTGACCGAGGGCAACCAGGTGCAGCTGATCGCCGACGACGGCACCCGCCTCGACGCGCCCGCCGGGCCGCGCGAGACGATCGCCACCTGTCCCAAGTGCGGCGGCGAGATCCGCGAGAACAGCCGCGCCTACGGCTGCTCGTCGTGGAAGAGCCGCAAGGAGCCGGGCTGCGGATTCGTGATCTGGAAGTCCACCAAGGGCCGCACGATCACGGCCGACGAGGCCCGCCAGGTGATCGAGCAGGGCGCCTCCGAGTGGATGGACTTCAAGGACCGCAAGGGCCCGTTCCGCGGCCGGCTCGTGCTGACGCCGGAGAACACGGTCGAGGTGCAGCGCGAGGACGAGCCGGCGGAGACCCAGGCCGCCTGACCCCGTCAGGGCCGGCGGCGGCGAGCGTGCCAGTCGTCAGCCATCGAACCGGTCGCGCCCAGGACGTAGACGACCGCCAGGCCGCCGAGGATGACCGGCAGCGGCGGGGCGAAGATCAGCAGCGGGATGAGGATCACACCGCCCGCGACGAGCCCGACCAGGAGCGTCACGGCCACGAGCGCTCCGCGAATGCCGAAGCAGACCGCGCGAAGGAGGAGCGACGGCGAGCCGGCCGGGCCTGCGCCTGTTCGCAGTCGAGCGCCGGAGTCCGCCGCGTGGCTCCTTCCCCCAGCTCGAAACGGCTGATCGACGGGTAGATGAGTTGTCGCCATGGGAGGAGACCTCCGTGTCTCTCTGGTGTGGGTACTACCGGTGAGACCCGCCCCGAGACCGGAACGTGACCGGGCTGCACGTCACGTTCACCGGGCGTTGCGGTTCGACTCCTCGACACCCCGTGCGGAGGGAGCTCGCGATGCCCTGCCCTCCGACTCGGTCGGCCTGGGCGGTCGGCGTCCGCCCCCGGGCACAATACGGCCATCGACCCGGATCTCCCCGCACTGCGCGCGCTCCTGCTCGACCTGCACCGGCACCTGCTCGAGGCCGAGCGCGTCGACCTCGAGCGATACGGCGGCCGCCTCACCGGCGCGGAGTTCCTGCAGATCGCCTCCCAGAGCTTCCGGCTCGCCTGGCTGCGCCCGCTCTCCGAGCTCATCGTCGCGATCGACGATGCCCTGGACGCGGACGACGCGGAGACGACGGCGGAGACCGCCGAGTCCCTGGTCGCCCGCGTGCGCGCGCTGGTGGCGCCTCCCGACGCCGGCACGCCGTTCGGCCGCCGCTATCTCGCGATGCTCCAGGTGAGCCCGGGCGTCGTCATGGCGCACAGCGCACTCGTGCAGGCGCTCCGGCTCACGAGCTGGCTGAGGTCGCCGCGCGGGTCGCCCGGTAAGCTCCGCCGCCATGGCCACCACCGCGATCGTCACCGGCGGCGCCGGCTTCATCGGCTCCCACGTCGCAGACGCGCTGCTCGCGCGCGGCGACCGGGTGGCGGTCGTCGACGACCTCTCCTCCGGGAAGCGCGAGCGCGTGCCCTCCGGCGCCGAGCTGCACCAGATCGACATCCGCGACGCGGCCGCGCTGCGAGCGCTCGCGTCCGACCTGCGCCCGCAGGCGATCTTCCACCTCGCCGCCCAGGCCGACGTGCGCGTCTCGGTGGAGGACCCCGGCCGCGACGCCGACGTGAACGTGCGCGGCACGGCCGAGGTGCTCGAGGCGGCCCGCCTCTGCGACGCCAAGGTGGTGTTCTCGTCGACCGGCGGCGCGATCTACGGCGAGGTCGACGTGATCCCCTCGCCCGAGAGCACGCCGTGCGCGGCGATGGCGCCCTACGGCGTGGCCAAGCTCTGCGGCGAGCACTACGTCGAGCTCTACAACCGCCTGTACGGCACGAGCCACGTCATCCTCCGCTACGGCAACGTCTACGGGCCCCGCCAGGACCCGCACGGCGAGGCCGGCGTGGTCGCGATCTTCTTCGGCAAGCTGACGGCGGGGGAGACGCCGCTCGTCTTCGGCGACGGCAGCCAGACGCGCGACTACGTCTACGTCGGCGACGTCGTCGCGGCCAACCTGGCCGCCTTCGGCTACGGCGGCGCGCACGCCGTGTTCAACATCGGCACGGCGACCGAGACGAGCGTGAACGACCTCCTCGCCGAGTGCCAGCGCGCGGCCGGCACGGACGTCGCCCCGGAGCTGCGGCCGCCCCGGCTGGGCGAGCTGGCGCGGAGCGCGCTCGACCCCTCGCTGGCCGGGCGCGAGCTGGGCTGGCGGGCGACGACGCCCCTCGGCGACGGCCTCGCCGAGACCCTCCGCTCGATCGCCCGATAGGCCCGATCCCGCTCCCCGAGCGGGTTGGCAAGTCCGTCCGGCCCACCGACGAGAATACCTCGCCCCGGCCGGTCGTTCCTACTAGATATAGGGGTTCGGCAGGAGACCACCCACGAGATGTAGAAACGGGAGCGGGAGAGAGACACGCATGAATTGTCCCTATTGCGAGCATGGAGAGACCAAGGTCGTCGACACCCGCGTGGCGGGCAAGGGCGCCATCCGGCGGCGGCGCGAGTGCCTCCTGTGCGGCCAGCGCATGACGACGTTCGAGCGCGTGGAGCAGGCGTCCCTGCACGTGGTCAAGCGCGACGGCACCCGCCAGCCGTTCGACCGGGCGAAGCTCATGGCCGGTCTCACGCGCGCCTGCGTGAAGCGGCCGGTGCCGCTCGCCGACATCGAGCAGGCGGCGGTCCGCATCGAGGCCGGCCTGCGCAACGGCGTCGGCGACGAGGTCGAGGCCCGCCGCATCGGCGAGGAGGCGCTTCGCGTCCTCCGCGATCTCGACCGGGTGGCCTACGTGCGGTTCGCGTCGGTCTACCGCGACTTCCAGGACGTGGACGAGTTCGAGCGCGAGCTGGCGCAGCTCGAGGGACGCAAGAAGCCCGCCAAGCGGGTGGCGAAACGAACAGGTGTTCGGTAAACTTCGACTGGTGAGGAGGCGACGGGCATGGCGACGACCG
This sequence comes from uncultured Actinomycetes bacterium, assembly GCA_963731515.1. Lineage (GTDB taxonomy): Bacteria > Actinomycetota > Thermoleophilia > Gaiellales > JAICJC01 > JAICJC01. The sequence continues at coordinate 117,344 of CAVSVU010000015.1, forward strand.
TGAAGCAGGCGAGGACCTCGGTGCTGGAAGGCAGGGAGGGTGTCCACATCGGCGTGCCCCGTTACTTCACGGAGGCCGGCACCGAGCCGTTCGACGCGGTCGAGTGGGAGACGCGCACGGCGCTCATCCCGGGCAAGGACGGCCCGTCGTTCGAGCAGCGCGACGTCGAGTTCCCCAAGTTCTGGAGCCAGACGGCCACGAACATCGTCGCCCAGAAGTACTTCCGCGGGAAGCTCAACTCGCCCGAGCGCGAGCACTCCGTGCGCCAGATGATCGGCCGGGTGGCCGACACGGTCACCGCCTGGGGCACGAAGGACGGCTACTTCGCAAGCGGCGAGGAGGCCGAGACCTTCCGCGCCGAGCTCACGCACCTCTTGCTGCACCAGATGGTCGCGTTCAACTCGCCGGTGTGGTTCAACGTCGGGTTCGAGGAGAACCCGCAGTGCAGCGCCTGCTTCATCCTCTCGGTCGAGGACAACATGGAGTCGATCCTGGACTGGATCCGCAAGGAGGGCCTGGTCTTCCGCGGCGGCTCGGGGTCGGGCATCAACCTGAGCAAGCTGCGCTCCTCCCAGGAGCAGCTGGCCAAGGGCGGCTACGCCTCCGGCCCGGTCTCGTTCATGCGCGGCGCCGACGCCTCTGCCGGCACGATCAAGTCGGGCGGCAAGACGCGCCGGGCGGCCAAGATGGTCGTCCTGAACGTCGACCACCCGGACATCGAGGAGTTCATCTGGTGCAAGCAGCACGAGGAGGAGAAGGCCCGCGTGCTGCAGGCGGCCGGCTACGACATGAGCCTCGACTCCCCCGACTGGGCCTCGATCCAGTACCAGAACGCGAACAACTCGGTGCGCGTCACCGACGAGTTCATGCGCGCCGTCACCGACGACGACGACTGGGAGCTGACCGCCCGCACCGACGGCTCGGTCGTGAAGACCGTGCGCGCCCGCGACCTGATGCACCAGATCGCCGAGGCCGCGTGGAAGTGCGCCGATCCCGGCATGCACTACGACACGACGATGAACGACTGGCACACCTGCCCGGCGTCGGGGCGCATCAACGCCTCGAACCCGTGCTCGGAGTACCTGCACGTCGACAACTCGGCGTGCAACCTCGCCAGCCTGAACCTGATGAAGTTCCGCGACCGCGAGACGGGCGAGTTCCAGGTCGAGCGGTTCGAGCGGGCCGTCGACATCATCTTCATGGCCCAGGAGATCCTGGTCGGGAACTCCAGCTACCCGACCGAGGAGATCACGCAGAACGCGCGGGCGATGCGCCAGCTCGGCCTCGGCTTCGCCAACCTGGGCGCCCTGCTGATGGCGCGCGGGCTCGCCTACGACTCCGAGGAGGGCCGCGCCTACGCAGCCGCCATCTCGGCGATCATGACCGGGCGCGCCTACCGCAAGTCGGCCGACATGGCCGCGCGCGTGGGCGCGTTCGACGAGTACACACGCAACTCCGACGCGATGCTGCGGGTGATCCGCAAGCACCGCGCCGCGGTCGGGAACATCGACTCCTCACTGGTGCCGGCCGACATGGTGACGGCGGCCCGCGGCGCGTGGGACGACGCGCTCGCGCTGGGCGAGGAGCACGGCTACCGCAACGCCCAGGCCGTCGTGATCGCGCCCACCGGCACGATCAGCTTCATGATGGACTGCGACACGACCGGCATCGAGCCCGACTTCTCGCTGGTGAAGTCGAAGCGGCTCGTCGGCGGCGGCGACATCACGATCGTCAACCAGACCGTGCCGACCGCGCTCGAGAAGCTGGGCTACGCGCCGCACCAGGTCGACCAGATCGTCGCCTACGTGAACGAGCACAACACCGTGGTCGGCGCGCCCGGGTTCCGGGCCGAGCATCTGTCCGTGTTCGACGTGGCGGTCGGCGACCGCGCCATCCACCACATGGGCCACGTGAACATGATGGCGGCGGTGCAGCCGTTCGTCTCCGGCGCGATCTCGAAGACCGTCAACCTGCCGACCGAGGTCACCGTCGACGACGTCGCGCAGCTCTACATGGACGCGTGGAAGCTCGGCGTGAAGGCGATCGCGATCTACCGCGACGGGTGCAAGGTGGCCCAGCCGCTGCAGACGAAGAGCTCGCAGCCCGAGCTGATCGCCGCGAAGCCCACCCGCCGGGTGATGCCGATCGAGCGCCAGGAGATCGGCCGCAAGTTCCAGGTCGGCGAGTACGAGGGCTACATCCACGTCGGCCTCTTCCCGGAGGGCGACCCCGGCGACATCTTCGTCGACATCGCCAAGGAGGGCACGACGCTGGCCGGCCTCATGAACGCGTTCATGATCGCCGTCTCGGTCGGCATGCAGTACGGCGTGCCGCTCGAGGTGTTCGTGAGCAAGTTCGCCCACATGCGCTTCGAGCCGTCCGGGATCACCAACGACCCCGACATCCGCATCGCCAAGTCGATCCCCGACTACATCTTCCGGTGGATGGGCAAGCGCTTCCTCGAGGCCGAGACGCAGGCCGAGCTCGGCATCCTGAATGCCGCGGCGCGGGAGCAGCTCGCGAACGGCAACGGCCACACGCACGCCCCGGCGTCCGACGAGCCGGCCCCGCAGGCGGCCGCCACGCCGGGCCCCGGCCAGCGCGCGCTCTTCAACGCCTGGGAGGACGCGGTCGAGTGCGCCAAGTGCGGCGGCCGCAAGGTCCGCACCGGCGCGTGCTACACCTGCCGCGACTGCGGCGACAACTCCGGCTGCGGCTGAGGCGATTGATGGTGGGCGGGCAGGGCATGGTCGCCGGCGACCTCGTGAACACCGCCTCGCGCGTCCAGTCGCTCGCCCCGCCCGGCGGCGTGCTGGTCGGCGAGGCCACCCGACGGGCTGCCGAGGCCGCGATCGTCTTCGAGGATGCCGGGTCGCACACGGTGAAAGGCAAGTCGGAGCCGCTCCAGCTCTGGCGCGCGGTGCGGGTGGCCGCCGGCCGCGGCGGCGCTCTGCGACCCGCCGGGCTCGACCCGCCGTTCGTGGGCCGGGAGCGGGAGTTTCGCCTGGTAAAGGAGCTCTTCCACGCCTCGGCCGACGAGGCCAAGGCGCATCTTGTCTCGGTCGTCGGCATCGCCGGGATCGGCAAGTCGCGGCTGGCGTGGGAGTTCGAGAAGTACGTGGATGGCCTGTCAGAGGCGGTGCGCTGGCACCGTGGCCGCTGCCTTCCGTATGGTGAAGGCGTCACCTACTGGGCACTCGCCGAGATGGTGCGCATGCGCGCGCGGATCGGCGAGGCCGACGACGCCGAGACGGCGATCGGCAAGCTGCGGGATTGCGTGGCCGAGCACATCGCAGATCCGGCCGAGCAGCGCTGGGTCGAACCGCGGCTGGCCCATCTTCTCGGCGTCGAGGAGGGTCAGGCGCGGGAGCCGCAGGACATGTTCGGGGCGTGGCGGCTCTTTTTCGAACGCCTGAGCGACCGGGAGCCGGTCGTGATGGTGTTCGAGGACATCCAGTGGGCGGATGCCGGCCTCCTGGACTTCCTCGAGTACCTGCTCGAGTGGTCGCGGGCTCACCGGATCTTCATGCTCACGCTGGGACGGCCGGAGCTGACCGATCGCCGGCCGGAGTGGGGTGCCGGCAAGCGAGCGTTCACCTCGCTGTATCTGGAGCCGCTTCCACCCTCCGCGATGCATGCGCTCATGGCCGGGTTTGTGCCAGGCCTTGGAGAAGAACTGGTGGAACGGATCCTGGATCGCGCCGAAGGCATCCCGTTGTACGCGGTCGAGACGCGCTGCAGACGAAGGCCTTCGTGCTCACCGCCTCGAGCCGGCCGGAGGAAGCGCGGATCCTGAGCGAGCATGCGCTCGCGCTGGCGCTTGACCACGGCCTTTCGTCCACCGCCCTGCGCGCCTACAACAACCTGGCCGAGGCGCTGAGCGACCAGGACCGATACGTCGAGGCGCTGGAGATCGCCGAACGCGGACTCGAGCACGCACGCAGAGTCGGCGATCGCCGGCTCGAGGAGGTCCTGACAGAGACCCAGCTGTCGCGCTTGGTCAAGCTCGGACGCTGGGACGACGCGGCCAGGCGCGCCGCCGAGTCAACCTCCGAGCGCGCGCGCCGACTCGCCGACCTCGTGGAGATGGAGATTGCCCGCGGCGACCTCGCGGCGGCGGAGGCGAGGCTGGAGGCTGCGCGCCCGGACCGCGACACCGGAATCGAATGGCGCGCTACCTACGAAACAGCGCACGCACAGCTGCTGCGCGCACAGGGCCGGCCCGCGGAGGCGCTGGCAGCCTCCAGCGAGATCGTGGAAGCGCGCGGCGAGCTGGGGTGGATGGCCGTCGTCAAGTTCGGCTTGGTCGAGGCAATCGAAGCGGCCATGGCAATGGACGATCTCGACGCGGCCGAGCGCTTCCTGGGCATCATCGAAAGCCTCAGGCCCGGAGAGCTCTCGCCGTTCCTGCGCGCCAACGGGCTCCGGTTCCGCGCACTGATCGACGCACGCCGCGGAATTACGGATGGTGCCGATGAGCGCTTCCGCGCCGGCGCTGTCGAGTTCCGTGCCCTGGCGACGCCGTTCTGGCTGGCGATGACCCTCCTCGAGCATGCCGAGTGGCTTGCGCGTGCCGGCCGGACGGACGACGCGACCCCGATCCTGGCCGAGGCGCGAGAGGTCTTCGAGCAACTCGGAGCCACACCCTGGCTGGAGCGCGTCGAGCGGCTTGCCGCCGCGCCACAGTACGCGACGGCGTCCGCCGGCGGCGACGCGTAGTCAGGCGCAGAGAGACCAGGCCGAACCCCTTCGAATTTCCTTGCGGCTCGGCCATAGCCGGTTTGACACCGCGCCGGCGTCGGTCGACTCGGGCACCGGCGGCTGCCAGACCACGGCCAACCCGAGGAAACACACGAGGCCGGTCGGGACGAGAGGCGCCGAGGACCCGTTCCAAAGTCAGCTGGCCGGCGGGAGACGCACAACCCGCGTTGACGTCGACGTGTCGCCGCACAGCTGAGCTCGTAGTTCACGCGACCGCATAGGGAGCACGAGGATCGCGGCCGCGGCGATCGCCGCGCCGAGCATGTCCATCGCGAGATCGCCGACGGTGTCTTGATACGCACCGAGCCCGGTGGCCGATGGGTGTGTGAACACCGCGAACTCGAACAACTCGATGGCGATCCCGATGCACAGCCCGCCGGCGACCGCGACCGCCGCGAGCGCAACCGACCCACTGACATATCGACGTAGGAGGGCAGCGGCGAACATCGCCGCGGCGGCCACCCCGACCAGGTGCGCCACCTTGTCGTAGTGATCGAAGCGCGCGTACAGGTGAAGGCTGTTCCCGACCAGGTCGAATACCAGCGGCACCATCAGGAACGAGTCCGCCGCCACCGGATAGGAACGCCGGCCGCACACCAGCCACCCGGCGGGGATCAGAAGCACCGCGACCGCGTACACGAGCACCCGGCCGGTCATGGCCTCACCTCGAAACTCGTGCATCGCCGGGACCGCGAGCGCCGTCAGCGTCGTCAGCATGATCAGCGCCTTGACGGCGATCAGGACGCCGGAACTGGCCTCGGCGGTCGCGGCGCGCATGGGCCGAAGGTGACCCTCGGATACAACTGGTGAGGCGATGCTTCCCATGCGCCCAGCGTATGGCTGGGCACATCGACTCGCATCAGGGGTTTCCCGACTAACCCAGGCTGACGCTTCGAAGCGACGTCAAACTGACGCTGCCATCCGTGGCGGCAGCTGAGGCCCGAATCGGTTCGGCCCCTGGGTTCCAGCACCGGCGAAGAAGACGATCAGAATGATCCCGCCAATGACGGGGATCAGGCTGATCAGAATCCACCAGCCCGACCGGTTCGTATCGTGCAAGCGGCGGATCTCAACGCCCAGCGCCGGCAGCAGGGTGACCAGACCGTACAGAACGGCCACAAGCTCCGCCCCGTAGAACCCAAACGCCACGAGGCCGATCGTCCACAGCACCAGGCTCACGATCAGATTGACGAGCGCAAACCACCAGAACTCAGGTCGATCCGAACGCCCGTCGAAGTCGGCGTAGCGGCGAATCACATCCGTGTACCAGTGCACCATCGACCTCCTTCGGCTCGTGTTGCAGCCGCCGACAGTCAGGCAGCCTAGCGAGACTGCGATCGACCATCACGACGACGACGCCGTGGATTCCGCCTGCGGCGAGGGCATCGGTACAATCCCGCGATCATGGCCGCTTCCCCTGACCTGGAATCGCTCCGGCCGCTCGTCGCGTCGATGCCGTCCGGAGCCGCGTACGTCCGACTCGCCCGTCGCGGCGTCACGTACGTCGGCGGCCCCTACGCGACGGCGGAGCTGGCCTGCCAGTCAGCGGGACGCCTGTTTCACGACGTCCCCGATGTCGCGTCCATCGCGGTCGTCGGCCGGCCCGAGGCGACCGCACCCCGCTCCGACCAGCGTTGGTACGCGCGGGCGGTCTACGCGGCGGATGGATATACGGCCGTGGTCGGGCCGTATGCGTCGCAGAGGCAGGCGCGCTCCGACCTGAGTGAACTTGCCGACCGGGGGCAGATCGGCGCGTGGCACGACTGGAACATCGACTACTACCAGGTTCTGGAGCCGCGGCCGTCGCACCGGCCACCGCCGGTGTGCCGTCGGCGGGGGTGGCATCGCACGTGTACGCCGGTGACCGCGAACCCGGTCGACAACGTCTCGCGGGCGACCACGCCCGGACGGGTCGATCCTCGCTGGGCTCGGAACAGTGACCTGATCACGCGCTGGATCGCCTCGGACGGCTATCCAACCACGCCCCGCGAGGACCTGCTGCGAGACATCGTCATGCTCTGGGACGAGTGGCCGGCCGAGAGCGCGTTGTGGGGCGCGCTTGCCACGGTGATGGCAACGATCCCCGCCGGCCGCTCGGCGGAGACGGCCGGCACCGCCGCCGAGAGGATCGCGCAGGTGTTCCTCGAGTTGGCGGAAGCGATCGAGGACTGTGCCGCGATCCGCCCCGGCGCAGAGGATGACGCCCACCGGGCCATCTGCCAGCTCCGCTCGCTGCTGCAGGACGCACGCAACCAGTAGTCGAGATGCTCGACGAGCCCGTCGGACCGACGTGGAATTTGGCGCCCACCTGCCGCTGATCGATACGGGCGCCGGCGTCTCGCTGCCTCAGCTCAAGACGTATGCGCGCGCGGCCGCCGCCCTTGGCTATCGCTACCTGTGCGCGAACGATCATCTCCTCTACAGCAGGCCGTGGCTCGACGGCCCGACCGCTCTCGCGGCGGTGGTCGAGGAGTCGAGCGACCTCGGGCTCGCGACCACCGTCAGCCTTCCGGTCGTGCGGGGCCCGATGCAGCTGGCGAAGACGCTCGCCGCGCTCGACGTGCTGTCGGAAGGTCGGCTCACGGTCGGCGTGGGTGCGGGATCGTCCGTTCGCGACTACGCCGCGATCGGCGTTCCCTTCGCGGAGCGGTGGCGGCGCTTCGACGAGGCGGTGCAGGCGCTTCGCGCTCTGCTGACGCGTGATTCGGAGGCGTTCGCAGGCGAGTTCTACTGCACGCGCGGCATCGCTCTCGAGCCGTGGCCGGTGCAGCCGCACGGACCGCCGATCTGGATCGCGAGCTGGGGATCGGCCGCCGGTCTGCGGCGCGTCGCCCGGTACGGAGACGGGTGGCTCGCGTCGGCGTACAACACGACCCCCGACCGCTTTCGCATGGATCTCGATCGCCTTGCCGACATGCGGCGCCCGGAGGGGCGGACGGCACCGGCCTGGGCGAATGCGATCGCGACAACCTGGCTCTACGTGACCGAGGACGACCGTCGTGCGGAGCGCGTGCTCACACACGTCCTCAGCCCGATGCTCAACCGACCGGTCGAGGCGCTCCGATCCCTGTCGCTGCCCATCGGTCCTGCCGAGGTGTGTGCGGAGCGGCTCGCGGCATTCGCACGCGCGGGGGCGCAGCGCGTGTTCGTGTGGCCGTTGGACGACGAGGTGGCGCAACTCGAGGCATTCCGCGAGCGGGTCGCACCGCTTGTCTAGAACCGCCGCGGCCCTCGCAAGGCGGCTCGGCATGCTCACCTCCGAAGGCGCCGGCCGGAGCTCCAGATGGCGCCGAGGCTCGCGAGGATCACGGCAGCCATGCCCAGAGGCTGCACGCCGGTCAGCGTCTGCCCCAATGCGACGAACCCCACAACGGCCGCGATCGCGGGGTCCAGGCTGTAGATGACCGCGACGAGGCGGGGCTCGAGCCGGCGCAGCCCCTCGAGCTCAAGGGCGAAGGGCAGAATCAGGCCTCCGACCGCGATCACGATTCCGAGGCCAAGGTCGCGCGCGTCGACGGCTCCGAAACGAGCGATTCCGAACGGCAGCGTGACAACGGCTGCGATGGGAAGGGCGAGCGCGAGCCCATCCAGACGTGACGTGCGCGAACCCACCGTGCGGCCGGCGTACGCGACGCTTGCCCAGGCGGCGCCGGAGGCGAGGGCGAACACCATCCCGAGCCTCGAGCCGGGGGGGCTGACCCCGCCGAGGAGCACGACTCCGACGCCGGCGAGGACCGCAAACCCGATGTCTCGCCGACGCCGCGACCCCACCACGGCCATGCAGAGCGGCGCAAGGAACGCCAGCGTGACCGCGATCCCCATCGGTATCCGTTCGATGGCCTCGAAGAACGTGAGGTTGAGCGCGGCCAGGGAGACGCCGTAGCGCGCGATCGCACCCCAGGTCTGCCCGTCCCGGCCGCGGAGGCGCGGTCGGACCGCCGCCAGAAGGATGCTCGCCCCCAGGAGAAACCGGAGCGCCGAGGTGCCCGTCGGCCCGAGCGTCCCGAAGAGGTCGTGTGCGAGCGCAGCGGCGATCTGGATGCTTGCGCTCGCCCCGACGATCATCGCGGAACCCGCGAGCCGACCGCGATCGGGCTGAGATGTCCGCTGCGGTGCGGCAAGGATCGTCGGCGAGGTGCTCACGGTTCCCCGCCGACGGCCCGTATACCGGCGTCGTCCGCGAGGCCGATCGCCGCCGCCCCTACGAGCTGCTTCCACGTGTCGGCGTCGGTCGCCGCCGGCGCGAGGCCGACGAGCATCGTCTCGATAGCCGCCGGGCCGGTCAGGACACCGGCGGCAGAGCCTTGAACGGCCACGGTGGGGTGCGATCGGATGAGCCTGAGCGCGCTGGTCAGCGGATCCGGCTCGCGCGCCCGGCGGCGGATGTCCTCTTCTCGGTACACGCAGATGTTCGCGACCGGCTCGACGCCGAGGAGGCGGCGACAGAGGCCGGCGACGTCGGATTCCCACGTCGCTTCGCGTTCAAGGAGGGTGCGCAGGTCGCGGTCGCGGGATCGCGAAGCCGTCCCGAAGATCAGTCCCAGGCGCGGCGCGCTCGTCACGTCGCCATGGTCGGCCAGGAGCGCTTCGAGTGCTGCGAGCGCGCGCCTGGGGTCCGATGCACCGGGAACCCCGACCTCGATCCAGCCATCGACCCCATCCCCGAACAGGTACTGCCCGGCGTGGGCCGCGGACTGCGACCTCGTGCCCGTCTGGTAGAGAAGGAGATGCGGCGAAGGCCGCGGCGGCGCCACGAGGTCGAGGAGCTCGGAGCGGGCGATGCCCAGCACGCGACCCAGCGCCGCGATAACAGGGGGCGAGGGCATAGGCGGCCTGCCGGTGGTCGGATTGCAGCCCTGTTCGATCGCGACGAGGTAGCTCGGTGAGATGCCCGACTCCCGTGCGACGTGTCGCAGTGAGAGCCCCAGCGCGACCCGTCGGTTCCTGAGAAGCCCGCCCGCCGATTCCATGCGTTCAATATACTGAACGATCGAACGAGCGGTCAACCGTGCGAGACGGCCGTCGCCGTGGGGTCGCCGAATGCCCGCTTGGCATGCCAGACGCTCCAGAGCACGAGTGCGAGCGGCAGGGGCGTGCCGATCGCGAACGAGACGACCACGAAGGCGCCGACGCCGCTCGTGAGCAGGGCGCCGAGCCGGATCGCGGCGGCCGACAGGCAGTAGACGCCCCAGACGACCGACTGCATGCCGAACTCGTGACGGTAGGCGGCGCTCGCCCGGAACTCCTCCGGGAACGGATACCACGCGCGGGCGAACGCGCCGATCAACGGGCGCCGGATCGCCGCGGAGATCAGGTACGCAGCGCCCCAGCACGTGGTTACGAGGACCGACTGCGCCAGGTAGACGGTGGCGCTGTGCGCGGCGATGCCCACGAGCGACTGGATGGCGATGAACACCCCCGTGACCGCTGCGAGCGCGACGTCGTGGCCACGGCGCTGCTGCCAGAGCACGATCAGGCCGGTGGTCGCCGACGACGCGGCGATCGCAGGCACCAACCCGACCGTCCGCCAGACGCTGTAGAAGACCGCCACCGGGACGAAGCCCTCCAGCGCGAACGTCGGCAGGCCCCGGGCGAGCAGGAACCTCCAGGAAGGCTCCGGGAGCGCCGTCACGCCGCCTGACGCAACCGGCGTTCCTGTCGGTCGCACCATTCGATCCCCCACTCGCAGTACTCGAGGCCCCAGCGGTAGACGAGGTCGACGAACGGCGGATCCGGGCCGGTGCCGTCGTCGAGGCTGCGCAGGTACTCCAGCATCTGGCGATACCCCTCGCGCCGCGCCGCCAGCAGGCCGAGCGCCTGCTCGCGCGGCGACATGTCGGAGAAGAACAGGCGCAGGAGCGACTCGTCGCGGAGC